>NZ_JAQFWW010000003.1 GCF_027706145.1 Bacillus changyiensis
AAGTAAGATCCCTGAAAGATGATCAGGTTGATAGGTCTGAGGTGGAAGTGTGGTGACACATGGAGCTGACAGATACTAATCGATCGAGGACTTAACCTAAAATGATTTGTGAATGGTTTATCACACGTTATCTAGTTTTGAGAGAATACCTCTCAATTTTAGTTTGGTGGCGATAGCGAAGAGGTCACACCCGTTCCCATACCGAACACGGAAGTTAAGCTCTTCAGCGCCGATGGTAGTTGGGGGTTTCCCCCTGTGAGAGTAGGACGTCGCCAAGCTGTTTATAATATCGCGGGGTGGAGCAGTTCGGTAGCTCGTCGGGCTCATAACCCGAAGGTCGCAGGTTCAAATCCTGCCCCCGCAACCAATTTAAAAAAGTTGTTTAAAAGGAACAACTAAAATATGGTCCGGTAGTTCAGTTGGTTAGAATGCCTGCCTGTCACGCAGGAGGTCGCGGGTTCGAGTCCCGTCCGGACCGCCATATTACAAACAAACGAAACATATTGCTTTCGTTTTTTTTTATACGCTCGTTTTTAAAAGCTTGGGTTTTGACCTAAGCTTCTTTTATTTCTTGGATAATTGGTCATTATTCGATAAGATAAGGGTAGTGTTTCAAGCCAGCAACAACAAAGGAGCATGTTCTTATGGATGAATTTGAGCTGATAGAGAGGATAACGCCAAGTTCTCTGTCTCATCGAGAAGTCAAGATCGGGATAGGTGATGATGCAGCCGTTTATGAATCAAAAGAAGGCTATGAGGAAATCGTTTGTGTCGATACCATGGTAGATGGTGTGCATTTTCTTTCTTCTCATTCATCTCCTGCTGATATCGGTTACAAAGCATTGGCTGTCAATATTAGCGATATTGCAGCAATGGGTGGGTATCCAAAGTTCTATCTTGTATCTCTTGCGATTCCATCAGGCTGGAATGAGGCTGCTATTGAGACAATGTATGAAGAGATGAATAAACTGGCGAAACTATATAAAATGGATCTTATCGGCGGTGATACCGTATCTACTAATGGACATCTGGTGATAACTGTAACAGTTATTGGTGAGATCGAAAAAGGAAAAGTTTGTTTACGTAGTCATGCACAACCCGGTGATGTTGTTTTTGTAACAGGAGAGCTTGGTTCATCATCAGCAGGACTTGCACTTTTATTGGAGAAAATCTCCACAAAAGATGAGGTTCTGGCGCAATATTTTATTGAACGACATAAAAGACCAAGACCACAAATTGAAGCGGGGTTCATTTGTTCACATTATGAACGGGTTGCCCTTAACGATATTAGTGACGGGCTTGCCAATGAACTGAATGAAATTGCTGTAGCAAGTCGTGTTTCTATAGAGATTTACCAGAATATGATTCCTAAGCATGCTGAATTACATAAACTACACACAGAGTGGGAAAAGTTTGTTTTATTTGGTGGTGAGGACTTTGAGTTAGTTGGTACAATCTCAAGCCAACAGTGGGAACGTTTTGCAAAAGAATGTGCTGACCATCAAGTATCGGTAACGCAAATTGGCCATGTGAGCCAAGAAAGTGACTTTAAAGTCTTTTTACTAAATGGACAAAACCGAGTTCCTCTTGAGAAAAAAGGATATCAACATTTTAAATAAGACAGGTGACATAAAGGTGAACATATTAGAGTGGCATACGACAAAACCTGAAGAGACGAAGAAAATTGGTGAACGAACCGCCAGTTTAATTAAAGCAGGTGATGTCATTACATTGGAAGGGGATTTAGGGGCTGGGAAAACTACTTTTACAAAAGGTTTTGCTGAAGGTCTCGGCATCCGTCGAATCGTCAACAGCCCTACTTTTAACATTATTAAAGAATATCGAGATGGGATACTTCCTTTGTTTCATATGGATGTATACAGAATGGAAGATAGTTTCGAAGATCTTGGATTGGATGAATATTTTGATGGTGATGGGGTTTGCCTTGTTGAATGGGCTCATTTAATTCATGAACAGCTCCCCAAAGAACGTCTGGAAATTGTCATTAACAGGCTAAATGAAGATGAGAGAAAACTGACATTTTCACCAAAAGGCGAACGATACGATATTCTTTGTAAGGAGCTAAGTGAATATGACAATACTTGCGATTGATACCTCTAATTTAACATTAGGAATTGCTTTAGTGAGAGATGGAAAAGTGATAGCTGAACATCTCTCACATCTGAAAAAAAACCACTCCATTAGAGCAATGCCAGCAATTGTTGAATTGCTTAAGGAGTGCGGCTTACAAACAGCTGATTTAACTAAAATTGTTGTGGCTAAAGGCCCTGGATCTTATACAGGCGTACGGATCGGTGTCACAATTGCAAAAACGCTTGCATGGTCTTTACAACTTCCGATTGCAGCCGTTTCCAGCCTTGAAGTGTTAGCCGCAAACGGTCGTTTTTTCTCTGGCCTGCTTTGCCCGGTTTTCGATGCAAGGCGTGGGCAAGTTTATACAGGATTATACCATTATGAGGAAAGCGACAAGTTGGTTGCTTTAGAAGACGACCAAAATATTTTGTTTGAAGATTGGCTACAAAAGCTCAAAAAAATAGACAAGCAAGTGTTGTTTCTCGGTCATGATACAAAAATCCATAAGGAAATGATTGAACAAATTCTCGGTCAACAAGCGATGATTGCAGAACCTGCACTTCAGCTTCCTCGTCCATCTGAACTAGCTTTAATTGGAGAGTTTAAAGAACCTGAACCCGTACATGGCCTCGTTCCTAACTATCTTCGTTTGGCTGAAGCTGAAGCTCTATGGCTGGAAAAACAAAAGTAACGGGTGAAGTGATATGATTATAAGGGATATGAGCACTAAAGATTTAGATCAAGTCATCGAAATTGAACAGCACTCGTTTCCAACCCCATGGAAAAAGGAATCGTTTTATCATGAGCTTCATCATAATATATATGCTCATTACCTTGTCATTGAAATCGAAGAGCAAGTCATCGGTTATTGCGGAATTTGGATTGTGATGGATGATGCACAAATTACGAACATTGCCATCACACCCGCATATCGAGGGCGTTCCTATGGAGAGACTCTTTTAATGGCTGCCATGAATCGATGTCGAAAAGAAGAAGCAGAACAGCTCTCCCTTGAAGTCAGGGTGTCCAATCATATTGCACAGAGCTTATATCGAAAACTCGGTTTTCAACCCGGGGGAATCCGTAAAAACTATTATAGTGATAATGGAGAAGATGCTTTATTAATGTGGGTGAAATTGAATGAATCATAAAAAAGACTTATATGTATTAGGAATTGAAACTAGCTGTGATGAAACTGCTGTTGCGATTGTAAAAAACGGCACGGAAATCATTACGAATGTCGTTGCATCACAAATTGAAAGTCATAAACGTTTTGGGGGAGTTGTGCCAGAAATTGCTTCAAGACACCATGTAGAACAAATCACTATTGTACTTGAAGAAGCTCTATTAAAATCAGGTATGTCTTTTGACGATATTGACGCGATTGCGGTAACTGAAGGGCCTGGGCTTGTCGGTGCGTTACTGATTGGGGTGAACGCTGCGAAAGCACTTAGTTTTGCTCACAATATTCCGCTGGTGGGTGTTCATCATATTGCAGGTCATATTTATGCCAATCGCCTTGTAAAGGAACTATGTTTTCCTGCACTGGCTTTAGTTGTCTCAGGAGGGCATACTGAACTTGTTTATATGAAAGAACACGGATCGTTTGAAGTGATTGGGGAAACACTTGATGATGCTGCAGGTGAAGCATATGATAAAGTGGCTAGAACGATGGGACTCCCTTATCCTGGCGGTCCCCATATTGATAAATTGGCTCAACAAGGAACTGCAAATGTACCATTGCCCCGTGCTTGGCTTGAAGAAGGCAGTTATCATTTCAGCTTTAGTGGCTTAAAATCTGCGGTGATCAATACGCTTCACAATGCATCACAAAAAGGGGAGACAATCTCACCAGAGGACTTGTCAGCAAGTTTTCAAGAAAGCGTCATTGAAGTGCTCGTCACCAAAACGGAACGCGCTGCAAAAGCTTTTCATGTCAAACAGATTTTGCTTGCCGGGGGAGTCGCTGCAAATAAAGGGTTAAGAACAGCGCTTGATCAGACATTTGCCAAATACACGGATATTGAGCTATTGATTCCGCCCCTTTCATTATGCACAGACAATGCGGCTATGATTGCAGCCGCAGGTGCTGTAGCGTTTGAAAAAGGAATAAGAGGAAAATATGATATGAATGGTCACCCTGGCTTGGAATTGATTTCTTACTAGACTTTACAGCTGATAAAAATGATTAACATTTTATTCACATCTATCCACAGACCTGTGTATAACGTTAAATAACCTGTTATATAGACCTTTTTAACCTGTTGATAATGTGTATAAATATTATATTTTTTGTGGATATTGTGGGTAAATCGTTTTCATTCTTGTAAATAGAGCTATTGTTTTGTGGATAACAAAAAACCGCTTCGGGAATATATGAAGCGGTTTTTTGAATTATTCAGCTGTTGAAAGTCCTTCCCATTCAGCTAATAATTGATCAAGTTCCACATGAAGCTGTTCATTTTCGGAATTGATTTCTTGAACCTTTTTATGATCTTGAAATACATCAGCATCACATAACAATTGTTCATTTTTTTCAATTTGTTCTTCAAGGTTGGTGATTGTTGATTCGATTTCTTCAATGCGACGTTGCCGCTGTCGTTCTTTTCTCTTCCACTCTTTCTCTTCTTCATAACTTCGTTTTGAACTAGGTTTTTCAGTACTCGTTTGTTTGTGGACATCTGTCCTTTGTTTTTCAAGTTCTTCAAGTTCTTCAAGTTCAAGCTGTTGGGCTTTTTTTTCTGTATAATAATCATAGTCTCCCAAGTATTCTTCTGCTTTTTCAGATGAAAGCTCAAATACCTTTGTCGCGATACGGTTGATAAAATAACGGTCATGGGACACGAATAAAATTGTGCCAGGGTAATCAATCAGAGCATTCTCTAATACTTCTTTACTGTCTAAATCAAGATGGTTTGTCGGCTCATCAAGAATAAGAAAATTAGCTTTTTGAAGCATGAGTTTTGAAAGAGCAAGCCTAGCTTTTTCTCCACCACTTAAAGCATGCACTGGCTTTAAGACATCATCTCCAGAAAACAGAAAATTTCCTAAACATGTTCGAATATCTTTTTCATTTAACTCAGGATAATCATCCCAAAGCTCGTCCAACACACGTTTTGAAGAAGTAAGTTCAGCTTGTTCTTGGTCATAATAGCCGATTGAGACATGTGAACCTGTTGAAATTGTACCTGAGACAGGTTTTAGCCTTTGAATCAGTGTTTTTAAAAGAGTTGATTTACCGATACCGTTCGGACCGACGAGTGCCACGCTTTCTCCGCGGGTAATATAAAAATTTAATGAGCGAAGGACCGGCGGCTGATTTTGGTAACTGACTGTCAAGTCTTGAACTCGTAAAACATCGTTTCCGCTTTGTTTAGAAATTTCAAAATGAAAAGATGCTGATTTTTCATCGCCGAGCGGTTTCTCCATCACATCCATTCGTTCGAGCTGTTTTCTCCTACTTTGTGCTCGTTTTGTTGTTGAGGCTCTGGCTAAATTCCGCTCAACGAATTGTTGGAGTTTGGCAATTTCGTCCTGTTGTTTTTCATACAACTTCATTTCTCTTTCAAGCTGTTCCGCTTTTAATTGCAGATAAGAGCTATAGTTTCCTTGATATTTTTTACTTTGTGTACGGGAAATCTCGTAAACTTGTGTGACGACTTTATCAAGAAAATACCTGTCATGAGAAACGATTAAAATGGCGCCGCTATAGTTTTGTAAATATTGTTCCAACCATGTTAATGTATCAATGTCCAAATGGTTTGTCGGTTCATCGAGAATGAGGAGCTCGGGTTTTGTTAAAAGCATTTTCCCAAGCGCAAGCCTTGTTTTCTGTCCGCCGCTTAAATCCTGAACTCGAGCGGAGTCATCAGCAAAGCCAAGTCCATGAATGATAGACCTGACTTCAGCTTCATATTGATAACCACCTTTATCTTTAAATTCCTGCTGAAGCCTATCATATGTTTTCATTAAACTTTCTAGTTTTTGGGAGTCGACCACTGCCATTTGTTCTTCAATCGAACGCATCTCTTTTTCTATCGCTTTCAAAAATTCAAATACTGATAGCAGTTCTTCTTTTAGGGTCAGCTTCGAATCGAGTCCTGAGTGTTGGTCAAGATAGCCTATTGTGAGATCTTTAGGCTTGATCATGTCTCCTTCATCATAAGACATTTGACCGGCGATCATTTTTAACAAAGTTGATTTTCCAGCCCCATTCCGGCCAACAATCGCAATTCGATCCCGAGATCTGACTTCCAGTTTTATATTTGTTAAAATTTTATCGGCTCCAAACGATTTTGAGAGCTGATTAACTTGTAAGATCATCATGATATTCACCTCTTGTTTGCTAATTTAAGTGTAGCTTATCGGAAAGCTGTCAGCAAACAATTAAAAGAAGTCTGGAAGAATTTAACCAAAAGAAACAGACAGAATGAAAAAAATAGTGTAAAATCGTTATGAGGAGAGTTATAGATATGAATGAATTTACACATTTCAATGAACAAGGTAGAGCCAAGATGGTTGACATAAGTGAAAAGGAAGCTTCGGTTCGCATCGCTGTAGCTGTTTCAAGTGTAACAATGAGCAACTCGGTTTATGAAAGGATTACCAATCAGCAAATCGGAAAAGGCGATGTTTTAGCTGTAGCCCAAGTAGCTGGTATTATGGCTGCGAAACAAACATCTAATATGATTCCCATGTGCCATCCAATTGCACTAAAAGGAGTCGATATTTCCTTTCAATGGGAAAGGCAGGAAGATGAAAGCATTCTGCACATACGATCTATGGTGAAGACAAAAGGAAGTACAGGTGTTGAAATGGAAGCGTTAACTTCAGTTAGTGTGTGCGCGCTGACCGTTTATGACATGTGTAAAGCTGTGGATAAGGGAATGGTAATAGGTCCTACCGCTCTTCTTGAGAAGACGGGTGGAAAAAGTGGTGATTTTAAAAGGGGAAAAGTCGGTATAAATACGGAGGATCACTTATGAACATGGATCATTCAAAAATTCCGCAAGCGACAGCGAAACGATTGCCGCTATATTATCGTTTTTTGAAAAACCTTCATGCATCAGGGAAGCAGCGTGTCTCATCTGCTGAGTTAAGTGATGCAGTAAAAGTCGACTCCGCCACAATTCGCAGGGATTTTTCCTATTTTGGCGCACTGGGTAAAAAGGGATATGGTTACAATGTCAACTATTTATTGTCTTTTTTTAGAAAAACGCTTGATCAGGACGAAATGACAGATGTAATCTTGATTGGTGTAGGGAATTTAGGGACAGCCTTTTTGAATTACAATTTTATTAAAAACAATAATACAAGAATTGCAATGGCTTTTGATATCAATAAGGATAAGATCGGAACGGAGATTGGTGGTGTTCCTGTCTATGATCTGAACAAGCTTGAAGAACATATGGGGGGTAACATTCCTGTTGCCATTTTAACGGTTCCTGCTCAAGCTGCTCAATCCATTACAGATCGGCTGGTGGAACTCGGTATTAGAGGAATTCTTAATTTTACGCCGGCTCGTTTGAATGTGCCGGAGCATATTCGAACTCATCATATAGATTTAGCGGTTGAACTTCAGTCACTGGTGTATTTTCTAAAACATTATTCAATGAAAGAGGGAAGCGTAAAATAAAGGAAAGGGGGCTCATTTTTTATGCCGACAATCGGTCCTGGAAGCTTTATTTTAATCGTTGTGGTGGCGCTGTTAATTTTCGGTCCGAAAAAACTTCCTGAACTAGGAAAAGCCGCGGGGAATACGTTGCGTGAATTTAAAAATGCAACCAAAGGGTTAGCAGATGATGATACCGATAAAAAGAAAGAGAATCAGTAGGTTAGGGTGACATTGATGAAAGAAAAAGAAATGTCACTTGCACAGCACATCACAGAACTTCGCAGACGTCTATTGTTTATGATTGTCTTTTTTGTCTTGTTTGTCACAGTAGGCTTTTTTCTTGCGAAGCCGGTTATCATTTACTTGCAACAGACAGATGAAGCAAAACTGCTTACCCTCAATGCCTTTAAGCTGACAGATCCCTTATTTGTGTATGTGCAGTTTGCATTCATCATTGGCGCAGTATTAACATCACCGTTGTTTTTTTATCAAATATGGGCTTTCATCAGTCCAGGTCTTTATGAAAAAGAACGAAAAGTGACGTTAAGCTATATTCCAATTTCGATTATACTTTTTCTGGGCGGGATTGCCTTTTCTTACTTTATTTTATTTCCGTTTGTTGTTGATTTTATGACAAATATCACCGAGGATCTCCATGTCAATCAAGTGATTGGCATACATGAGTACTTTCAATTTCTATTGCAATTAACATTGCCTTTTGGCCTTTTATTTCAGATGCCTGTAGTCATCATGTTTTTCACAAGGCTCGGGCTGTTGACACCGATGTTTTTAGGAAAGATCAGAAAGTACGCCTATTTCGTTCTCTTTGTCATTGCAGCATTGATTACGCCTCCTGATGTTATGTCTCATTTAATGGTATCAGTGCCTTTATTAATTCTTTATGAAGTCAGTATTGCAATTTCAAGAGTATCTTACCGACAGGCTCAAAAAACTGTCATACAGGAAGAAAATCAATCATTTGCCAATCGTCAAACAAAATAAAGAGCCAGCAGTGGCTCTTTATTTTTTACGGTTCAGTTTACTTGATAAGACGAACATTTTAATGGAAATGCTGATATTATAAGCGGCAAACAACATGAGAAGAACTGTGTAGAAAGACCACATATCCCCTGGTGAAGTTGCAGCTAAATAAGTAAACAGCACACCTGTTAGCAGATAAATCAATCCCCAAAACATCGGGCTTCTCATCATAAAAATCCTCCAATAATTAGTTGCATGTTTTCAGCACGTTGTAAAAAATCTTCAATAGGTTCCCGAAACACTTGAACAAGCACAACAAGTGTATTCATCGCAACATGGGCAAAAATAGGAACAATAATTCTGTTTGTTCTAACGTATAAAAAGGCGAAAGTAAAGCCCATCGCTGTATAGATTAAAATATGGGTAAAATCGAAATGCACAAGTGAAAACATGAAAGAACTGAACAAAGCAGCAATGAAAAAGTTTGTTTTTTCATAGATCACCCCAAACGCAATCTTTCTAAAAATGATTTCTTCCAAAATAGGACCGAGCAAAGAAGAGACGATAACCATTAGTGGCAATGTTTGAATGACTTCCATGATTTTTTGTGTATTTTTCGATTCAGGATTAACACCGAATAATTTCATTTCAATCATTGCAGCAATGGATTGGGCAAACAGGGCGAGGAAAACGCCGCCAATCGCCCATAATATTGAAACTCCAGGTGATGCTTTCGGGCGGTTTCTGAGCGTTGTCTTCGGTAACGTTCTCAAGATGAGTAGCACGATCACAAGACAGAGTGAAAAGGCAATGACAGACCAGACACCTACCCATGTAAGATACGTTTTCTGAGACATCTGACCTGTTCCTACTAGCCAGCTAGAAACGAGAAAGCTGATGAATTGCATGCCGACATATGTCAAAATAATATACCAATATTGTTTTCGCAAGCCGTATGTACTCCTTTTTTAAAGTATAAAATAAACTATTTTTTTATTGTAACACACTCTTTTTAAATTATAGGCTAATAAAGAACACTAAGAAAATTGGCATTATGAAAATTTTTCATGCTTATCACTTGAAATTGCCTGAGAGATTATTTATTATAAGAATTGTGTTAGCACTCATTGAGTGTGAGTGCTAAAATTACATATGAAAATATTGAGGAGGTTGTTTCATTGTTAAAGCCATTAGGTGATCGCGTTGTCATTGAGCTCGTTGAGTCTGAAGAAAAAACTGCTAGCGGAATTGTACTTCCTGACTCCGCAAAAGAAAAGCCCCAAGAGGGTAAAGTGGTTGCTGCCGGTTCAGGCCGTGTATTAGAGAGCGGAGAGCGCGTTGCATTAGAAGTCAAAACAGGCGACCGCATTATCTTCTCAAAATATGCTGGTACCGAAGTGAAGTATGAAGGTGCTGATTACTTGATTTTACGTGAAAGTGACATTTTAGCTGTGATTGGCTAAGCCATAAATAAATCTTTACACAATCTTGAGGAGGTTTGAAAAACATGGCAAAAGATATTAAGTTTAGCGAAGAAGCCCGCCGTTCAATGCTCAGAGGTGTAGATGCATTAGCGGATGCTGTAAAAGTGACTTTAGGACCAAAAGGACGCAATGTCGTTCTTGAGAAAAAATTCGGGTCTCCATTAATCACAAATGACGGTGTAACAATTGCCAAAGAAATCGAACTTGAAGATGCTTTTGAAAACATGGGTGCGAAGCTAGTTGCTGAAGTTGCCAGCAAAACAAACGATGTTGCCGGTGACGGAACAACAACAGCAACAGTTCTTGCTCAAGCGATGATTCGCGAAGGCTTGAAAAACGTGACAGCTGGTGCTAACCCTGTGGGCGTACGTAAAGGGATTGAGCAAGCTGTTTCTGTAGCAATTGAAAGCTTGCAAGAAATTTCTAAACCGATCGAAGGCAAGGAATCAATTGCTCAAGTTGCTGCGATTTCTGCAGCTGATGAAGAAGTCGGAAGTCTGATTGCTGAAGCGATGGAACGCGTTGGAAACGACGGTGTCATCACAATTGAAGAATCAAAAGGATTTACAACAGAACTTGAAGTTGTGGAAGGTATGCAATTCGACCGTGGATATGCTTCTCCTTACATGGTAACGGATTCTGATAAGATGGAAGCGGTTCTTGACAATCCTTATATCTTAGTAACAGACAAGAAAATCACCAACATTCAAGAAATCCTGCCAGTGCTTGAACAAGTTGTTCAACAAGGAAAACCATTGCTTCTGATTGCCGAAGATGTTGAAGGTGAAGCTCTTGCAACACTTGTTGTCAACAAATTGCGTGGAACATTCAATGCAGTTGCTGTAAAAGCTCCTGGATTCGGTGACCGTCGTAAAGCGATGCTTGAAGACATCTCTATTTTGACTGGTGCAGAAGTGATTACAGAAGATTTAGGTTTAGATCTTAAATCAACTGAAATCAGCCAATTAGGACGCGCTTCTAAAGTTGTTGTTACGAAAGAAAACACAACAATTGTTGAAGGTGCTGGCGAATCAGAAAAAATCGCTGCTCGTGTCAACCAAATCCGTGCTCAAGTTGAAGAAACAACTTCTGAGTTCGACAAAGAAAAATTACAAGAGCGCCTTGCAAAACTTGCTGGCGGCGTAGCTGTCATCAAAGTTGGTGCTGCAACTGAGACAGAACTAAAAGAACGCAAACTACGCATTGAAGATGCCCTCAATTCTACTCGCGCTGCAGTAGAAGAAGGAATCGTATCTGGCGGTGGTACAGCGCTTGTTAATGTATACAAAAAAGTATCTGAACTAAATGCTGAAAGTGACGAACTAACAGGTGTGAACATCGTTCTTCGCGCCCTTGAAGAACCAATTCGTCAAATTGCACACAATGCTGGACTTGAAGGCTCTGTTATTGTTGAGCGCCTCAAAAAAGAACAAGTCGGCATCGGCTACAATGCAGCAACTGGCGAATGGGTCAACATGATCGAAAAGGGTATTGTAGACCCTACAAAAGTAACACGCTCAGCTCTACAAAACGCAGCTTCTGTAGCAGCGATGTTCTTAACAACTGAAGCGGTTGTCGCTGACAAGCCAGAAGAAAAAGGTGCTGCCGGTGCCGGAATGCCTGATATGGGCGGCATGGGTGGAATGGGCGGCATGATGTAATAAGGTTTTCTTATCCTCTAAAGCATTATTGCCCACTTTTTTCCCACAGTGGAAATATTAAAAGAAGCTTCTCATGAGTTTAGCAAACTTGTGGGAAGCTTCTTTTTTTGGCTTAGTAATATGCAAATAGATATTTTTAGTTGTATCATCATATGTGCCCCATGCGATCCATAATTTGTTCTAGGCTAACCCCTGCTTCAGCAAGTAGAGATGTATGAGTGTGTCTCAATGAATGTGGTGTGGGTGCAGAGTTTAAACCAGCAATTTTAAGCAATCTTTTCATGCGTATCTGGATTAACTTCACATAAGGTGGATAGCCTGCATTTTCTTTATCTAGGTATAAAAATAACTATGTGACTAGCAAAAGTAAGAAACAAAAAGAAGTGTTAAAACAAAACGGACTAACAAAATGATGGGCTGCCAAGAGGCAGTCTTTTTTTATTAAACAATAGGAGTGGTTTAAATGGTAAAAGTCCGTGAAAAATTTTGTAACAGTCAATCGTTATACTCGTCCAGGTGTTAAATTATCAGGTGTTAAAGGAATTGTCATGCACTGGACAGCAACTCCTGGGGCATCTTCATTAAATGAACGCAACTATTTTAACAGTACATGTGTGGTCGATAAGCGTTACGCATCGGCCCATTATTTTGTAGACCGCAAAGAAGCGCAGTACATTATCCCTGAAAATGACTTATCATGCCCATGATGGGAACCGTTGTTATGTTAGTTTCTTAAAGCCAAACGCCAATCAAACAGCAATCAGTGTGGAAATGTGTGTGGAAAAAGACGGGGAAATCCACAGTGAAGCTGTTGAAAATGCGGCTGAACTAGTTGCAAAACTATGTAAGCGATACAGACTATCCACAAGCAGAATCGTTCGTCATTACGATGTCACGTAAAAAAACTGTCCGGCTTCTTGGGTAAGTGATTCAAGTCAACTATCAGCATTTCGGAAAAAAGTTGATAGCTTACTAGGAAATAAAACTGTCACAAAAACAAACGCATCTTCAAGTAGTAACAAGAAATTAGGATACCCGTTGCCTTCCGGTGTTTATAAACTTCAAACTCCAATGATGAAAGGGGAAGCAGTTAAGCAGATTCAAGAAGCACTGGCGGGACTTCATTTTTACCCAGACAAAGGCGCGGAAAATAATGAGGTTGATGGTTACTATGGACCGAAGACAGAAGATGCGGTTAAGACGATTCCAATTGATGCATGGACTAGCTGCGGACGGTATTAATGGGTCAAAGACGAAGCTTGAGGCGTTTATTGAAGTAATTAAAAGGCCCTCAATATTGAGGGTCAACCAATTAAAGATGATATAATAGTTTATTCTTTAAGGCCTTATTCAAATCATATACTTCAAAACAACTATAATCAAACGAATGAATCTCTAACTCTGTAAATTGATGTTGTATTCATTCATCTTCTTCGGTTTCTGGATATCCATTATCCCAGATAACTTTTTTACATTTTTTTATAGTGATAAATACCCCAAATCCAAATTGAACAACATGTTTTATCTATTATCTCTTTTGTAGAGAAATAATGCAGTAACTTTCTTTATTTTTCTGAAGATATATTACTAATTTCTAAAATACTAAAAATGACCAATCGTAGTCTCTTGTGATCATAATATAAGAGAAGAATAGATAATGATCAAAATGATCATAAAGACCTATTATTTTTAGTAGTAAATGAAACTTTTCATCTATTACATTTTAGGTCTTTTGGATGTTAAAATCGTTATGATATTACATAGGAGGTATTGGAAAGAAGATGAAAAAACTTTTAATTACATTTTGTGTAGCTGTACCGCTAGTTTTTACCGGTGTGACAAATTTAAAGGCGGCTGAATCTCCTAACTCGGAAACTATTAACTACATATTAAAAATGAATCCGGGTCTTACTAAGGGAGAGTTAATGAATTCAGCAAAGCAAGCTGCAAAACAAAGTAAAAAATCAACTGAACAAGTACTTAATGAAGTAAAAAGTGAACTTAAAAAACAAGAAAACTTAACCAGAAATGAAGAAGCCAAAAGTATCACTTTTAGTGCAGCAGGTAGTAGTAGTAGTAGTAGTGGGTCAAAAAAACAGATAGGTACTAGTTCAAAAGGAAACATTTTTTATACTCCAGCTGCTACTATTGGAGTTCAACACGGACATGTAGGAATGTACTATACATCTAATACGATTGTTGAGTCTGTTAAAGGAGGCGTTAGAGCTATAAAAACCAATAGAGTATTTGTAGAAAGAAATGCTGTTGTTAAATCAGTTAAAGTCTCTAAGAATAAAAAGTACAATTCAGTTAATTGGGGAAAAAGTCGTGTAGGGAAAGATGGTTACTCAGGTAATTTTGTAACTAATAGAATAACAAGTCATTATGGTGCTAAAAACTGCTCAAAATTAGTATGGTCAGCTTTTAAAATGAAAGCAGGTATTGACATGGATAAAAACAAAGGCTATGGTGTTTATCCAAAAGATATTCGAGACTCTTCTTATACTAAATTTGTTAGAAGAGTAGATTAAATTGTTGGCTCCCTAAGTCAAATTAGGGAGTTATCTTAATATTTTAGGAGTTGAATATTAAAATTGAAAAAAAAAAATTGTATATTATAGGATCGATTCTTATTGTAAGTGTTATGATAGGTGTTATTGCATACTATTATACTAATATGAATTCAGTAGAAAAAGGATATGAAATTGAAAACAAAAAAAACTTTTTAAATGATAAAGTTGCAGCAGTATATTATTCTGGTTCAGCTTATACTCCACAAGAGGGTAGCTACACTGTTTACATTGATAAAAAAGGTGTTGCATCAGCTGTAAGAGGAGATGCAATTGAAGTAGGTACGATTGCTCAAGGGAAAAATTTTGTAGTTAGGCAGAATGAAAAAGAGGTATTAATGATTGGTGGAAATTTGAAGAAATTCCCAATTAAACATAAAGTACATACAAGTTATGGGCAGTCATCAGGTTATCTAAACAAAACAAATCTTTTTTATTTCATTAATAATCAAGGATTTGGGGAAAAACAATACAATAGTTTAATTCGATGGGGAAATCAGAATAACTTTCGTGAAAAAATAATTCCTGGATATTATGTAAGCACTGGAAACGATGAAGAAAATATTTATGTAATCACTGAGGATATGGACACGGGCAAGGTTAATTTTCAGTCTATCAATGTAAGTGAAAAAAAAGTTTTTTTAAATAAAAGAATACCTATTACTGGCTTAAAAGATGGCAATTGGAGTATTGCTTCACAGATTTTAATAAATAAAGGATTGGCATATTTTATAGTTGATAATCAATCTGATGAATCCAAAAAAATACAATTAAAAATTGCTATTGTTGATATAAAGAACCAGAAGTTTAAAGGAACATATCCTTTAGGTACTTATAATATTCCAATTGAGATCTCAAACCTTGCTAGCCAGTTTACAACAAATAATTTTATCATTAAAGATCACAAGTTGTATCATCTAGCCGCAAATTCATATCTCTATACTTTTGACTTAAAAAAGATGCAAGTAGCAGAGAGTTATCCATTAACAAGGTCAACGAAATTTGAAGATCAAGCTGATATGACCTATTTTGGAGACTCTGAAATCTTCTTGTTAGAGAAAAGAGAATCTGGAAATTTTGAGATTAATTCTTATTCATATGAAAACGGAAAAAAAATAAAAACGATACCTATTAAAGGGCTTGAGAAAATAGTGAATAAACATAATGTATTTCAATATGATTTCTTCATGATAAATAGGAATCGAGAATAACAGATATGGGTTGTCTTTAAAATTTTACTGTACTACCTTCTTGGTTGATTAGTCAGGCAAAAGGACTGTTCGATAGTTAAATTTCTAATTCAATCATTATTTATCAAAAATCAATGAAGACTATTTACGAGATTATTTTAAGAGCCGACAAACAAGGACACTATTACAACTGAAAATATCCTTGCTGTTTCTCGCGTGAGTTACAAATGAGTCTAGATTAGGCGTAACATTACAGAATAGAGCAATTAAAATTTAATTTGAAGCCCAACTCTAATGAGAAGGGCTTTTTTCGTATCCTATTTGAATAGTTTACCTAACAATTTCCTGTCGTTTTTCCGGTAGTACGACGGGCGATGCGTTTCCCTACTTTCCCTTGTTTAACCGCATTGACATCTCCTAAAATTTTAGCCGACTGTACATTGCTGATCTGACTTTGTTGATGCTCTTTTTTACACGTCCCTTTTTTGTGTTGTTGATTTAATTATATTAAAGATAAAATGAATGATTTGTTTATCTTTTAGCCTTTTCCGATTTATGATTGAGATCAGAACATTGCCCCACCATTTGCCCACAGTGGGGGAGATTTTCTTATGTTTTTGCTTATTTTTAGTGGGCAATAAGAACAACTGAAAATTCTTGTGTTATAAGGGATTAACAGGGTTCAAAGGGTTTTAAAGGGCAGTTAGTGCAGAAATGGGCGGCATGATGTAATTAAACGGATAAAACCCTTGATATACCAAGGGTTTGACTGTTGATTTCATCTGAAATGCTCAAAAAAATAACATTTTAATAACATTTCTTTATGAAATCCCAATATTGAGGATGTTTCCGAAAGTCTTTTGGACTTTTTGTGAAGCATCTTTTTTTATTTTTGCTTCTGTTCAGATGCTATCTCATTGAAAAACTTTGTTTATTGATTTAGAAATAAGATTAACTTCTAAAGAAGATGCATAAACTAAAAAATCCGACTGTTTATATCAGTCGAGTCCATTGTACAAAGTGACCATCAAGGGGCTGGCTCTTTTTAAATAGACCTTTCCCTTTAAGTTTCGAGGCTCAAGGGAAGGTCTATTTCGTATAATAAGGTCAATTAAGTTTAACTTAATTGACCTTTTTTCATGACTAGTCTTAAATAAAGATAGCCGGCCAAAGCGAGGAGGTCTATGAAACCACAGAATTCCTTCGAAAAACTGTTCGAACTGTTCGCCTCCTACTTGTTGAAGCAGTTTTTCGCCCAAAGAACTTATTCGTATCAAAATAAAAGACTTTTAGCTGTCGGATTGATAACGGGAGATTCAGGGGATGAATTTCCACTGTAACCAAAACAGCATTCCTTTGCCCCAGTTACTCCTTTCATTTCTACCAGTTTATTATCATAAAAACGGAGTTTCAACAGTTGCTGTAACCCCACTATTTCGATCAAACCTCTCTAGAAACAACAGGAACCCAAAGTTCATGTTTCGGTTTATGCTTTGGCGGGTAATAGCATTCGATACAGGGAAAGTCAGCTAGTTCGTAACTAGAAGTAGGAAGCCATTCAGAATATAAACGTTTCCATGCGTCTACTATATTCGGGAAAACGGCCCAAGTGCTGTGGGTAATGACGATGCTCTCCATATCGCTTGGAGCGTCACCATCATATCGTATTCCCATAAAATAAGTAAATTCTTCGTCTGTTATGGCTGCTTCTTTTCCGCAAACCCCTAGAAGGCTTTCAAGTGTACATTTTGGATTTTCCCATGACATATCAATTAGCTTTTGCATAAAGCCATCCTTTTTGGCGGTATTCCAAAGTGTAGGAATGGTTTTAAAAGCTTTGCTCGTTTTCACTGGAACTCCTTTTCCGATTAGTTTTAATTCAAAATCAAGATTTTCAATTCTATACTCCATTTCAATGTCTCCTTTTATTGAAATTTGAAAGGAGATTTTTGGAAAGGCTTTTAGCTGTATTCCTTTATTGCGAGCCTCAGATGGTTTTAATCCAAGCGTTTTTTGAAAAGCACGTGAAAACGAGTCGGCAGAATCATATCCATATTTCACCGCGAGGTCAACAATCCGAATATCGCTTTTTTGTAATTCAAACGCTGCAAGTGTTAGGCGTCTGCGTCTTATATATTCTGAAAGTGATATTCCTGATAATGCTGAAAACATCCTTGAAAAATGATACTCCGAACATAAAGCGGCTTGTGCTAGCTTTTTGTAATCGATCTCGTGATCTAGATGGTCTTCAATGTAATCCAATGCGTTATTCATTCTCTCTAGCCAATCCATAATTGTTGCTCCTTTCAATATCTAATATAAAGAAAAAGGATGTTTTCTGTCCGACATTTCCTGCCCAAATATGTCGGATTTTCACTACCAATAGCGTATTCTAGGACCTTAAGTGTGTTTCCTTCTTTTAAAATTGAAAATATGTTTTCCCAGTAAAAGCAGGATTAGTGGGGTGTGTTAGTGAACTTTTTAGCTGTGAAGTCTAAAAATGCAAGTTAGTATGATATTGACTCAATTGTGAAAAATACTAATTAAAATCAACTTGATAAGGAGGGAAAGTGGGAAATGGGTGAATACTACCGTAAAACTTCAGATGAAGTAATAAGTCTGTTAAAAGTAACAAGGGATGGAATAAGCTCTGATGAAGTGGATAAAAGAAGAGAACAGTACGGTTTTAATGAACTTGCGGAAACAAAGAAAAAGAGCACAATACAAGTTTTCTTAGAACAATTTAAAGATTTCCTTGTTATTATTTTAATCGTAGCCGCTTTCATATCGGCTTTCCTTGGAAAAATCGAAAGTGCTATTGTGATTATGGGTGTTGTTATTTTAAACGCAATCCTTGGTACCATTCAGCATGTGAAAGCAGAGCAGTCTCTCAACAGTTTAAAAGCTTTATCATCTCCAAATGCGAAAGTATTTCGGAATGGACAGAAAATGGAAATTCCATCAAGAGAAGTGGTAGTAGGAGATATCCTTCATTTAGATGCTGGTGATTTCGTGCCGGCAGACGGCAGAATAATCGAGAATCACAGCTTACAGGTTAATGAAAGTTCTCTGACAGGTGAGTCTTTGGCGGTTGTTAAAGAAATAGAACCCATAACTGAAAAAGATGTATCATTAGGTGACAAAAAGAATATGGTCTTCTCTGGAAGTTTTGTAACCAATGGACGAGGTGTTGTAGTCGTAACCGATATTGGAATGAAGACTGAAATCGGAAAAATAGCCAATTTATTAGAATCAGCAGAAGAAAAGAAAACCCCTCTTCAAGTCACATTAGATCATTTCGGAAAAAGATTAGCAGTGATTATCATCATGATTGCTCTCCTTATTTTTGGACTTGATATCTTTAGAGGGCGTGAGATTGTAGATTCCTTTATGTTTGCTGTTTCTCTTGCCGTAGCAGCGATTCCAGAAGCCTTAAGTTCGATCGTGACGATCGTTCTCGCATTTGGAACACAGAAAATGGCAAAGGAAAATGCCATTATGAGAAAACTACATGCTGTTGAAAGCCTTGGCAGTATCTCAGTCATTTGTTCTGACAAAACTGGAACCTTGACACAAAACAAAATGACCGTGCAACAAGTATATGTCGATCAAACAGTCATTTCTCATGAGCAGCTAAACCAAGAAGATGCACTACATAAAAAACTTATTTTGATGGGATTGTTATGTAATGACTCTGTGACAGCAGATCAAAAGGAAATTGGTGATCCAACAGAAATTGCCCTTGTTAATTTTGGTGAACAATATCAATTTGATGAGTTAGAAGTAAGAAAGCAATACCCTCGTTTAAAAGAGTTACCATTTGATTCTGACCGTAAGTTAATGAGTACAGTTCAGCAAATCGAAGGGAAATATCTTCTAATGACAAAAGGTGCTCTTGATGTACTTTTGTCACGGATGATCAAAATGGAGACATCGTCAGGGGTTGTTCCTTTTACAGAGGAACATAAAAAAGAAATTGAGAAAGTAAACGAGGATTTTTCAAAAAATGGTTTACGTGTTTTAGGTTTTGCTTATAAAGAAGTGAATGAAGGACAAGCTGTTCATTTCGATGATGAGAGGGATTTAACATTTGTGGGACTGACAGCAATGATGGATCCACCAAGACCTGAATCAAAAGAGGCTGTAGAGAGTTGTATTTCAGCTAAAATTAAACCAGTCATGATTACAGGGGATCATAAGATAACAGCATCTGCAATTGCAAAACAAATTGGAATATTAAAGAGTGATACAGAAGCGATTGAAGGTATTGAATTAGAAAAAATGCCAGACGAAGAATTAAAAGGAAAGGTTGAACATATTTCTGTTTATGCTCGTGTATCACCAGAACATAAAATTCGAATTGTGAAAGCTTGGCAGGAAAAAGGAAATGTTGTGGCGATGACAGGGGATGGAGTCAATGATGGACCTGCTTTGAAGCAAGCTGATATTGGGATTGCCATGGGGATTACAGGGACAGAAGTAGCCAAAGATGCATCTGCAATGGTTTTAACTGATGATAACTTTTCAACAATCGTCAAAGCGATTTCGAATGGAAGAAGTATATACGCAAACATTAATAATGCGATTCGGTTTTTATTGGCGGGCAACACAGCGGGTGTATTAGCGGTCTTATACGCTTCTCTGTTAGCATTGCCAGTGCCTTTTGCACCTGTTCATCTTCTGTTTATTAACTTATTAACAGATAGTTTACCGGCTATAGCGCTAGGGCTTGAGCCGCATAATCAAAACATTATGAAAGAAAAGCCAAGAGATATTAATCAACCTTTGTTAAACAAATCATTTGCTCTATTAGTCGGATTCGGTGGGCTGCTCATTGGGATATCTACATTAATTGCCTTTCACATTGGCTTGCAAACCGGTGACGAGATGGTGGCAAGCACAATGGCGTTTGCAACCTTATGTTTAGCAAGATTGTTTTATGGGTTTAATGCCAGATCAAAACAATCTATTTTTAAAATAGGTGTGTTCACAAATCAGTATCTATGGTTTTCTGTCATTATTGGCGTGATACTGCTGATGCTTGCTCTATTTGTTCCAGCTTTAAGAGGGATATTTGAGACCGCTGTATTATCTGGAACTCAATTAACCTGGGTGATTGGATTAGCGTTAATTCCGTTAATCATCATTCAACTATACAAGCTTATAAAAAGGTAATAATAAAATCCGTGTTTATTTTCACGGATTTTATTAATGATCGGTTAAAAAATGAAATGGAATTTTACTAAACAAATGGTTATTGTTAAGAGACATAAGGTGAATTGTAGTTAATTTTAGTAAACATAACTTAAAAATAAGTAAAAAAACGCAATCTTACTTAGATGTTTTTTAAAATAAAGTTGAATGAAAGCGCTTTAAATGCTATAATCAATTTGTAAGTTTTAGTTAACATAACTAAACAAGGAGGGAAAAATGGCTACTATTAGAGAAATTGCTGAAAAAGCAGGTGTTTCAACCGCAACTGTTTCACGGCTGTTAAATCACGATCCGACTCTTTCGATTACTGAACAAACGAAAAAGCGGGTCTTAGAAATAGCTGCGGAGCTTCAATATAAACCGACAAGAAAAAAGAATAACCAGAATTTAAAAAGGTCAAGTTTAAAAGAATACAGGATAGGTGTTATTTTATCTACTACTGAAGAGGATGAACTGAATGATCCTTATTTTCAACAGATTCGCTTAGGGATTGAACAGGCATGTAAGCAGTTTTCTCTCACAATTGGCAGTTTACTTAGAATTAAAAGGGACCAGCCTTTTCCCGATTTAAATGAGCTTGATGGTCTTATTGTTGTTGGCTCAGTTATTACGGAGGATATAGCTCATTATTTTTATAAAAACGAAAATATTGTATTTGTGGACAACTCTAATTCATGCAAAGGCTATGATCTAATCAACATTGATCTTGAAGAAGCAACGATTGAAGTCATGAATACATTATTCACCTCTGGTCATAAAACAATTGGCTATATGGGAGGAGAACAAACTGTTAAATCGATTACTGGTAAAACAGATATTGAAGTCGATGAAATTCGAAAAGCAACATTCATAAAGGTTATGCAAGAAAAAGGTTTGTATAATCCAAAACATGTGTTAACAGGTGACTGGAATCCAAACAGCGGTTATCAGTTAATGAAAGAATTGATTGAAAGCGGAGACTTACCAGATGCAATGATCATTGGAAGTGATCCGATGGCCATTGGGGCTATTCGAATGCTAAACGAAACAGGTATACGAGTACCAGATGATTTATCAGTGATTAGCTTTGATGATATTGAAAGCGCTGCCTATTTAAACCCACCGCTATCTTCGGTAAAGATTTATCCCGATGAATTAGGTAAGTCAGCGGTGAAGCTTCTTGCTGATCGTATATTCTATAACCGTACAATTCCAGTGAAAGTGATTCTTGACACAAAATTGATTTTACGGGAAAGCAGTCGTAATCCTCAAACTTCGCAAGAACATTTGTAGTCTGAACGATTAAAAAACTTTCAAAATCATAGGAGAGTGGATACATTGAAAAAAGTAGTCTTTTTATTATTGATCGTCATCCTTGCTTTCTCAAGTCTAACAGCATGTAAAAAAGACGACGCTTCAAAAGACGGAAAGGTAGAAATTGAATTTTTCCAATACAAAACTGAAGCAAGAGGTACGTTTGATAAGCTCATTGCAAAATTTGAAAAAGAAAATCCAGAAATCCGTGTTGTCCAATCTAATCCACCTGATGCAATGACAGTATTAAAAACAAGAATTGCTAAACGGGATATGCCTGATGTTATTGGGATGGGGGCGGATGTAACACTAAAAGAGTTAGTTGATGCGAAAGCGCTTGCGGATATGTCAGATAGCCCTGCACTTGACGGTATACAGCCGGCTTATGTTCAGATGGTGAAAGATGTTTCTGGTGCGAAAGAAGTGTATGGCATACCATACGCAACAAATGCAGTAGGTGTCATTTATAACAAAAAGATGTTCAAAGAAATGGGGCTTAAAGTGCCTCAAACATGGGATGAATTGATTGCAACAGCAGAAAAAGTAAAAAAATCTGGAAAAATCCCATTCTATTTCACATTTAAAGATGCTTGGACAACCCTTCCTTCTTATAATGTCCTAGCTGCAAATACGCAAGGGGAAGATTTTTTTGAAAAACTCCATGCAGGTAAAACATCATTTTCTAAAGGGCATAAAGAAGCTGCCAATAAATACTTGAAGTTGCTTGAATACGGCCACAAAAATCAAAATGGTAAAGCTTATAATGATGGGAACACAGCGTTTGCGAACGGTGAATCGGCCATGTACCTGCAAGGGATCTGGGCAATTCCTGAAATCAAAAAAGCAAACCCGAATATTGAACTTGGGGTTTTCCCATTCCCTGTCACAAACAAGCCGGGTGAATCAAAAGTCGTCTCAGGTGTTGATTTGCTTCTTGCAACTGCAACAACTACAGAACACCCTGAAGAAGCGAAAAAATTTATTGAATTTTTAACAACTGATAAAGTAGCAAAAGAGTATCTCGCTGAGCAAAATGCATTCTCAGCTAAACAGGGATTAGTACAGAAAGATCCTTCTGTTGAAGGATTGAAAGAAAGCTTTAAAAAAGGAGCGGTTGTTGATTTCCCTGACCATTATGTTCCATCAGCAGTCGGATTAGATAAACTGCTTCAAGAATTTGTGAAAAAACAAGATTCAAATGCCTACCTGAAAAAAATAGATGCTGAATGGGAGAAAGTAGCCGACCGCAAATAACGATAATCTAACAGGAACCGTGAGGAACTGGTTCCTGTTATTTTTAAAAAAGGAGATGACATACATGGCTCTGAAGCCTTTTTCAATAAGTGAGCCTGCTGATCCAGCCGCTGTAAAGAAAAAGCGTTTTAATAAAAAGAATATTTACTTCTATTTAATGACATTGCCGGCTGTTTTATTATTTGCTATATTCCATACGTTTCCGGCACTTCAGGGTGTGTACTATTCTTTTACAAACTGGGATGGTATTAGTTTTGCCTATGATTTTGTTGGGCTTAAAAACTACATGAACTTATTTAAAGATGCAAATATATTGAATTCTTACTGGTTTACGTTTAAGTTTGCGGTGCTGTCGACCATCTTAGTAAACGTTTTAAGTCTTGTCATTGCACTAGGGTTAAATGCCAAAATTAAAGGAAGAAATTTTTTCCGCGGTGTGTACTTTTTACCGAATGTTTTAGGTGTACTAATTGTTGGATATATTTTCAATTATATTTTTGCGAATGTAATTCCAAAAATGGGTGAAACGTTAAATATCGGATTTTTATCAGTTAACATCTTAGGAAGTGAAAGTACAGCGTGGCTCGGGATTGTCATTGTAACGGTCTGGCAGGCTTGCGCCTTTAGCGTTATTTTATATTTGGCCGGTCTTCAGACAGTGCCAGGTGAATTGTATGAAGCTTCAAGCCTTGATGGTGCTAACAAATGGCAAGAATTTTGGAAAATAACCTTTCCGATGATCGCTCCATTTTTCACGATAAACATGGTGTTGTCAATGAAAAACTTTTTAATGGTGTTTGATCAGGTACTTGCGCTGACAGGCGGTGGGCCAGGACGTGCAACTGAATCGATTTCTGTTTTAATTTATAAAGGCGGTTTTGGCGGTGAATTTGCATATCAATCTGCAAACTCAGTCATCTACTTTATTGTTATCCTTGTAATTTCAATCTTTCAAATTAAAGTGCTCCAAAAAAGGGAGATGGATATGTAATGATAAAGAAAACAAACTGGACAGCAACATCATTGATTGCTTTAGGATCATTATTTATTTTGTTCCCTCTTTATATAGCGATTTCTATCGCCTTAAAAACACCGCAAGAACTTGCAAAGTCGCCTTTTTCACTACCGACAGGGCTTCATTTTGAAAACTTTGCAAAAGCGATAGAGGCAACTCACTTTTTTAATGCCTTTACAAACAGTGTGATCATTACCGTTGTGACCGTTGTCTTTACCATTCTAACAAATTCGATGGTTGCATACGCAATTGCCCGTAACATGCATCGCCGCATCTTTAAAATTATGTATTATTATTTTGTTGCTGCACTATTTATTCCGTTTCCAATTATTATGCTACCACTTGTCAAGCAAGTGTCACTGTTTGGGATGGACAATCCAGGTGGCTTGATTTTCTTGTATATCGTGTACGGAGCTGCCCTCAATATATTTATTTATGTCGGATATATACGTTCCATCCCACTGGAGCTGGAGGAAGCAGCAATAGTAGACGGGTGCAGTACATGGGGCGTATTTTGGAAGGTGATTTTTCCACTTCTAACACCAATTAATGCGACAATTGGAATTTTAACTTGCTTATGGGCATGGAACGATTTTCTTCTGCCGCTCATTATCTTAAGTGACCAGGCTGATGCAACATTACCGCTTGTACAGTATATTTTCCAGTCTGAATTTGGTGCAGATTACAACTTGGCTTTTGCTTCTTATTTGTTAGCATTGTCTCCGATGGTCATTGTCTATATCTTTGCTCAAAAATGGATTATTGGCGGCGTTGTACGCGGTGCGATCAAGTAATAAGTGAGCTGCCGAGGTCAGAGTGTCCCGGCAGCTTTTTAAAAATAACCTATTGAAAGAAGAGGGAAAAATGGGTATTGAATTCACAGCATCTACAAAAACATTTCATTTAAAAGCAGGAAACACAAGTTATGTCATGCAGATTGTCAACGAGGGTTTCTTAGCTCATCTATACTGGGGTCGAAAAGTAAGCGGTTACCGTTTTGCCAATCACCTGCAGTTTAAGGATCGCGGATTTTCCGGAAATCCGTATCCCTCTCAAGACCGTACCTTTTCTCTTGATACATTGCCACAGGAATTTCCTGTGTATGGAACGACTGATTATCGGGCGCCGATTGTTCAGGTACAGCTTGAAAATGGGACAACAATTACGGATTTCCGCTATGATTCTCATCAGATCATCAGGGGAAAACCGGCTCTTGAGGGGCTTCCAGCGACATATGTAGAGTCAAACGAAGAAGCATCTACATTAGAAATTGTGATGAAAGATTCACTTTCCAAAATGAAAGCGGTTCTTTCTTATACAGTCTTTGAAGGCCGCAATGTGATCACTCGTTCTGTTCGTTATATCAATGAGGGGACTAAATCTTTTCACCTACTACGTGCGCTGAGTACTAGTCTAGATTTCCGAGACGCTGATTTTGATTTTCTGCAACTGACCGGTGCTCATGAACGGGAACGCCACATTGAGCGCCAGCCATTACGTTCTGGTATACAGTCTGTTGAAAGTCGCCGCGGAGCCAGCAGCCATCAGTTTCATCCATTTATCGCGCTCCTTCGAAAAAACGCAGATGAGCAGAACGGTGATGTTTATGGTTTTAGCTTTGTATACAGTGGGAATTTTTTAGCACAGGCAGAAGTCGATCCATTTCAAAATACGCGTGTAACGATGGGGATCAATCCGTTTGATTTTGCCTGGAAACTTGAAGCAGGAGAATCGTTTCAGGCGCCGGAAGTCGTTATGGTCTATTCTCATGAAGGTCTCGGCGGCATGTCAAGAACGTATCATGACCTGTACCGCACACGATTGGCGCGTGGTCAATTCCGTGATAAAGAAAGACCGATTTTAATTAATAACTGGGAAGCGACGTATTTTGATTTTAATACTGAAAAAATTGAAGCCATTGCCCAAGCTGGAAGTGAGCTGGGGATTGAATTATTTGTATTGGATGACGGTTGGTTTGGCAAACGGGACGATGATAAATCTTCGCTTGGTGATTGGTTTGTGAACAAGCTAAAATTGCCAAATGGTTTAGCAGATTTAGCAAACCGCGTGCAAAACATGGAAATGGAGTTCGGCCTTTGGTTTGAGCCAGAAATGGTATCGGTGAACAGTGATCTGTATCGTCAAAATCCCGATTGGTGCCTCCATGTGCCGAATGCAACCCGTTCAGAAGGTCGGAACCAGTTAATTCTGGATTTTTCGCGTGATGATGTATGTGAATACATTACAAAAGTAGTCTCAGACATTTTAGCCAGTGCTCCAATTACCTATGTCAAATGGGATATGAATCGCCATATGACTGAAATTGGTTCAGCTCTTTTGCCGGCTGACCGTCAAAGGGAAACTGCACACCGTTATATGTTGGGGCTCTATAAAGTGATGGAAAAGATCACCACTTCATTCCCGCATATTTTATTTGAAAGCTGCTCTGGTGGAGGCGGCCGGTTTGACCCAGGTATGCTTTATTACATGCCGCAAACATGGACAAGTGATAATACAGATGCCGTGTCACGCTTAAAAATACAATATGGGACAAGCTTAATTTATCCAATCAGTTCAATTGGTGCCCATGTCTCTGCTGTTCCAAATCACCAAGTAAACCGAATAACATCCCTTAAAATGCGCGGAGATGTAGCTTCCTCAGGCAACTTTGGTTATGAGCTCGACCTTACCAAGTTGACAGAAGAGGAAAAAGAAGGAGTGAAACAGCAGGTGGCCGATTATAAAAAGGTCCGTTCACTTGTGCAATTTGGCGACTTTTACCGTCTGCTTAGCCCATTCGAAGGCAATGAAACAGCTTGGCTGTTTGTGAATAAAGAAAAAACCGAGGTGTTGGTCTCCTACTTCCGTGTACTGAATGAACCAAATGCTCCATTCCGTTCGTTTACACTTGCCGGACTTCATCCCGAAAAAAATTATCATATAGAAGAAACCGGCGAGGTCGTTGGAGGAGATGAATTGATGTATGCAGGTCTTGCTATTCCGGCAAGTTTAAGCGGTGATTTCCAAAGTCTTGTATGGCATTTAAAAGAGGTAAAAGCAGGTGAATAAAGTGCTAGAACAAAACCACGAATTATATGGGCGGGACATCGAAAAAGCTGCAAACAGTTGTTATCGTCTTGGATATCATATTATGGCTCCAGCCCGTTGGATAAACGACCCCAATGGATTGATCCACTGGAACGGTGAATATCATGTTTTTTATCAGCATCATCCATTTGACGTAAAGCCTGGCTCTATACACTGGGGCCATATGAAGAGCAAGGATTTGGTTCATTGGGAGCACTTGCCGATCGCAATTGCTCCAGATAAACCATATGACAAAAGTGGCTGTTTTTCCGGAAGTGCTGTCGACAATAATGGCGTGCTGACACTGATTTATACCGGACATGTGAATGATGACGGCGTTATGACAGAAACACAGTGTATGGCTGAAAGTAGAGACGGTATTCACTTTACGAAGCATCCACAAAATCCGGTTATTGCAATCCCGCCGAAGGGCGCTTCTCATGATTTTCGTGACCCAAAAGTGTGGAAACATCGTGGTAAGTGGTATATGGTTGTTGGCAGCCAGAAAAATAAACTTGGCAATATTCATTTATATGAATCAGACGATTTGCTTTCTTGGAGAGATCGTGGTGCCATCGTGAAAAGTGATGGAAGGCTTGGTTTTATGCTTGAATGTCCAGATTTTTTTGAACTGGAAGGCAGGCATGTACTAGTGTTTTCACCACAGGGTATTGAACCTGAAGGAGATCATTATCAAAATTTATATCAAACAGGAACGCTCATTGGAAATTTTGATTACGAATCAGCTCATTTCAACCACGGTGAATTTACCGAACTGGACAGAGGATTTGATTTTTACGCAGCCCAGACATTTAAAGATGGTAAAGGCAGGCGTATTCTCTATGGGTGGATGAACATGTGGGAAGCGGAGATGCCAGAACAGGCACAAGGCTGGGCAGGAGCGCTTACCATACCGCGTGAACTGACGTTTCATTCATCAGGACAATTACTCATGAAACCAGTAGAAGAATTACAAATGCTCCGCCATGAAAAATTAATGGCAGAATCAATGACTGTTTCAGGTGTAAAAAAACTGAGCTTTGCGGGTGACCGGCTTGAAATAATTGCGGAATTTGCCAAAAAAACATCTTCATCATTTGGCTTAAATGTTCGCTGCTCAGAAGATGGACAGGAAAAAACCGTACTTCGCTTTGACGCAACAGAAGGAAAAATAGTTGTAGACCGAAATCAAGCTGGTGAAGGAGAAGGCGGAATTCGAAAAGCAAAAATGAGCAGTCTTGATACCATTAAACTGCAAATTTTTATTGACCGATCATCTGTGGAACTGTTTGTGAATGATGGAGAAACAGTCATGACAAGCCGAATTTATCCGAAAGCTGGCAGTAATGGTGTTGAAGTATTTGCAGAAGGTGGAGAAGCAGACTTGCTTACTTTGCAGGCTTGGTCATTAAAGGATATTTGGAACAGTAAATAATAAAACGAAGCAGTCAGGCTTGTACCAGCCTGGTTGCTTCTTCGGTTTTGGGCGAAAGGGTCATCAAAAAATCATGTCAAAAGAAAACATTTCAGTTATAATGCAAGAAAGGTAGCAAAGTCTTTATGTGTGAAAGAAGGATATATCATCATGGTTAATACGATGCTGGAAGATTTAAGAGCAGATTGCAGTAAATGTTTTGGATTGTGTTGTGTAGCTTTACCATATGCGAAATCTGCAGATTTTGCTGTAGATAAAGATGGAGGGACTCCTTGTCAAAATTTACAGACAAATCATCAATGTATCATTCATAGTGATCTAAGACAAAAGGGATTTCGAGGTTGTGTAGCATATGAATGTTTTGGTGCTGGCCAAAAGGTGTCACAAATTACTTTCGAAGGGAAGGATTGGCGACAACATCCAACCTTAGCGAAAGACATGTTTGCTGTCCTTCCGATCATGCAGCAACTGCACGAGATGCTTTGGTATTTACAAGAAGCACTATTAATTAAAGCAGCTCAAGAGATTCATCTTGATTTGCAGGACATGCTTGAAAAAACGGAACAACTTACACAACAAAGCAAAGAGCGGATTTTAAAAATAAACGTATCTGAACATAGAGTGCAAGTCAATGACTTGCTAATAAGAACAAGTGAACTAGTGCGTACCAACGCACTTCATAAAAAATTCCCCAAAAATATCAGTCGAGGTAGTAACCTTATCGGTGCTCATCTAAAAGGATATGATCTGAAAGGTGCTAATTTAAGAGGCGCACTACTGATCGCTGCTGATCTTAGAAATGCCGATCTTAGAAAGGCTGACCTCATTGGTGCAGACTTTAGAGATGCTGATCTCAGCGGCGCAAACCTTACTGACAGTATCTTTCTTACGCAAGCGCAAGTAAACGCGGCGAGAGGTGATCACCATACAAAACTGCCGCCGCTTTTAAATATCCCTCATCATTGGCGAGAAATATGAGAGTATTCTGTGGATGGGGCGTCCAATAAGTCAATTTTTTGACAATTGGACGCCTTTTCACGTTTTCTTAGACAGTTTCAACTTTCATAATTTAGACAATAACTATTACAAAAGAACTACAATTGAACTATATCACATTGACTAAAATGTTGGGTGGAACTAAAATAATATAGGTATTAAAGACTACTTCGTAAGAGGAGACATAACAAGTGAAAATTAAAACTAAACTCCTGCTATCTTATTTGATATTTGTATTCATGTTTATATTATTAGGTATATTTTCGAATTTTTCAGTTGTACATATCAATAAGAATGGTGAAAATATGTATAATGATCGACTGGTACCTGTTATAGATCTCACTAAAATAGTAGAAAAGTCAGGTAATATCAGGATACAAATGGTTCAAGCGCTTTTGAGAAAAGACAGTTCTTTAACGGAAAACGCATTAAAGGATTTAAAAGGTATTGATCAATTAATTGAGGGTTATGAAAAAGCCAATCTTTCCGATGCAGAAAAGAAGGTTTTTGAAGAGTTTAAATCTAAATGGGGAATTTTTGCTCAAAGAGTCCAAAATAATGCGTCATTGATGAAAAATGATAATTTTAAAGAGGCAGACAAAGGGATTAAACTTGGCAGAGATGAATATAATGCTGCAAACAATGAACTGAAAAAGTTAATCGATACGAAAAAGCAACTTGCAGAACAATTAATGAATGATAATAGAAACACTTTCCATATCATTCAGACGATATTAATCATTAGTATTGTTGTCGCTATTGTGATTGCAATTGCTGTCTCTACGAAGATCGGAAATAAATTTGCCCGTTCTATTCGAACTGTTGTAGGTCGCGTTTCAAAAATATCTGATGGTGATTTAACTGGAGAGAAGATCTTCGTTCAATCAAAAGATGAAATGGGAGAATTAACAACAGGAATTAATGTGATGCAAGCCAACCTAAATACTCTTGTCGTTCATACTGCACAAACGAGTGAGCAAGTTTCGGCCTCAGCCGAACAGCTTAGTGCAGCAGCTGAACAAAGTACCCGTACGACAGAACAAGTTGCAACCATTTCTCAGAATTCAGCTGAAGGCGCTGAAAAGCAATTACAAAGTGTAAGCAAAGTATCTAGCGCAATTCACCAGTTGTCTGATTCGATTCAACACATTGCATCAAATAGTCGAGACGTCCTATCTATTTCAGGAAAAGCAAATGAAGCAACAGTCAATGGTTCTAAAACAGTTAACCATGTTGTTCAACAAATGTCTGTCATTTCTAAAATAGTAGAAGAACTATCTCGTTTACTATCAAATCTAGATCAAAAATCAAAGCAAATTGGAAACATTACAAATATCATCACGAATATTTCTGAACAAACCAATTTGCTAGCATTAAACGCGGCAATTGAAGCTGCAAGAGCAGGTGAGCACGGTAAAGGTTTTGCGGTTGTTGCTGATGAAGTAAGGAAATTAGCGGAAGAGTCAACACAATCAGCTATTCAGATTACTGAGACTTTAACAGAAATCCAATCAGAAACAAGTCATGCGGTTATCTATATGAAGGATGGGACGGAGAAAGTTAATGAAGGAATCACGCTTTCAAATGAAGTAAATCAATCATTTCAAAATATTCAGGAGCTCATCTCATCTGTATCTTTAAGAGTTCAAGAAGTCTCCTCATCAATTCAAGAAATGGCTTCTGTCAGTCATCATATCGTAAAAAGTTCAGAACAAGTGAAAGAAATTGCAGAAACGAGTGTTCTAGCAAGCCAAGAAAGTTCTGCCGCATCTGAGGAACAATTAGCGACAATGGAAGAAGTTTCGGCATCGGCCCAAGCTCTATCAGGCCTAGCAGAAAATTTACAATCGATGATATCAACATTTAAAGTCTGAAACACTTTTTAAAAGCCTGATTTCCTTCTTTTAAGGGAATTAGGCTTTTTGACTTTTTTACTGGAATTTAGCCATCCTAAATGTGAGGGAGAAGAATGATCATGGGAAGGATTATTCGGAATGCTTCTCTTTAAATATCGTACCGATGATAAACATAACAATAAAAAATACAGTAAAACAAAGAATCAGACGAACAAATTCTGTTAAAAACCAATTATTAGCTATGTTTAAGTCATCTGTGACTTGTAAGGTCGCAAATGTAATAAAAAACGGCAGAAGATAATCTTTATAATTTTTCATTCTTATCACCTTTTATGATATGAGTCAATCAGACTAATTTTAAAAGAATATCATACCACATTTTTTAGGGACCAAAAGGAGAAAACTAAAATGATAACAATTAAACAACTTCACAATGACGAAAAGATAAACCAAATAATACAATTATGGAATCAACATGTTAAAGAAACTGCAGATTGAGAGTTAGAAAAGAGTGAGAGGGATGCACTCAAAGAGCAAATTAAACAGTATACTCAATCAACATATGGTGCGGTTTTTGTTGTGATAAATGAACAAGATCAGCTGGTTGGATATGGGATTGCTTCAATGAAACAAGTATATGGACAAATAGATGAGGTTTATGTAGCACCAGAATATTGCAGCCAAAAAATGGCTAAACATTTAGTAAATGATTTAATGGATTGGTTTCATTAAAACGCGGTTTCTTTCATTCATGTACAAGTTGATTTGGAGAATGAATCAGCTTTACACTTTTGGGAGAGAATGGACTTAGAAAAAGAGTTTATTGTGCTATCGTAAATGGTCGAGAAGCCACGCCTATCTTGCACGATCTGACAACAGTAATGTACCAGAAAACAGTTGCTAAAAACAGGGATTAAAAAAAGTATGTAAAGAAATGGTAAGACAGAATCGCATGTTAACCATAGGGAAAACAATGTATTCAAATAGAGCAAAGCTTTGCAGACTCAAAACAGTTGCACGAGCTTCACTACTTCTGGTTAATGTGTAAACAAATGGTGACAGCTACCTCGAGGTCTTTTGCCCGTCATGCCTGCGTTCATGTAACAATTCTTTTAGCACGACAGCGTGATTATGACGTTCATCTTTTGCACCATAAAGGAGGATGACCTTTTTTTTAGCAGCTAATTCGATTAACTCGTTCAGCTTTTTCTGTTTTTCATTGTCTTGCTTGATTTCAGCTTGATAGGCTTGTGTAAATTCTGTGAATTTTTGTGGATCATGATTGAACCACTTTCTTAATGATGGACTTGGTGCAATGTCTTTCATCCATTCATCAAGATTTGCTTCATCCTTAGATATTCCTCGCGGCCAAACACGATCAATTAAAACGCGATGACCTTTTAATTGGGAATTGTCTTCATAAATTCGCTGCAAAACAATTGTCAACATCCTCACCCCGCTTGCTTTCATTTGTTTATATCATAAAACACAGTTGTGGACATTTTCAAAGATTTCAATTAGAAAGTTGACGAATCGTTTAAAAATTAGTATCATTACAAATATAATAAATATATTACAAAAATATTACAATATAAAATTTTCATTACAATGATAGTGTGAATAAAGGAGTATGATGATGAAAAAAGCAATGGCCATGTTAGGAGTTTTTGGTGTGCTGATCGTTTTCTTCATATTTGCGATCAATATGTTCTCACAAATAAGTGCTTCGCAAAATCAAAAAGCTGATGTTCAAACAGAGATTTATAAAAACATAAATTCTTTATCATTTCCAACATTCAGCCATTTAAAACGTGAGAATTTAAAGCTCGTTAATGATGAAGTGCAGCTTCATATGAAAGATTCTTACCATCATTATCGGTCGTTGAAGAAAAATATTAACAAGAAAAAACAAGAAACTGCTTATGAGACATCATATAAAGTAAAGTTTAATGACGGAGAAAAACTAAGCTTTTTAATATATGATTATCAATTACCTGGTGGGTCACGTGGTGTGTATAGTGTTGCTGCTTACAATTATGATTTCAAAAAACAAAAGCGTATCAAGCTGACAGACCTTTTGAATACTCAAGCAAAACTTGAGAAAGCAAAAAATGATATTTTTATTTATATCCATGAACATCCAGAACAATTTTACTCAGGGCTTAAAAAGAGCGACATTAGATTAAATGACAATACGTCTTTTTATTTTACTAATGATGGAATCTCGATTGTTTTTCAGCAATATGAACTTTCATCATCACCTAGCGGAAACCAAGAAGTGAAGATTTCGTATTAGTTTATAAGTGAGACTTTAGGTTTGTAAAATGTTTAAAGCGTTCAAATGAACGCTTTTTTGATATAAAAAAAATAGGAAAATATATATTTGCCTAAATTTTCTTTTAAATGTAAAATGGCTATTGAACTTTATTAAGCAAAAAGGGGAGAAAAAAATGCTCCAAAAATGTAAGCGTTTACTATTGTGTTTGATGTTGCTTTCTGTTGTGTTTCCTGTATCAAAAATTTCTGCAGCAAGTCAAAATGGTACGATTATGCAGTATTTTGAGTGGTATTTGCCTAATGACGGACATCATTGGAAGCGTTTACAGAAAGATGCTGGTCATTTATCTGATATTGGAATAACAGCTGTGTGGATTCCACCAGCGTATAAAGGGATTTCTCAATCTGACACAGGATATGGTCCATATGATTTGTACGATTTAGGCGAGTTTCATCAAAAAGGAACGGTACGAACAAAATATGGCTTGAAATCAGAGCTTCAGTCAGCAATTGGTAGCCTTCATTCACAAAACATTCATGTCTATGGTGATGTCGTTATTAATCATAAGGCAGGTGCTGATACGACAGAAGATGTAACCGCTATCAAAGTCCATCGGGGAAACCGTCACCATGAAGTTTCTGATTCACATCAAATTAAAGCTTGGACAAAATTTCATTTTTCAGGACGAGGTAACACCTACAGTGATTTTAAATGGAATTGGCATCATTTTGATGGAACAGATTGGGATGAGTCTAGCAAACAAAACAATATTTATAGGTTTCACGGCCATGGGAAAGGCTGGGACTGGGAAGTCTCTAATGAAAATGGCAATTACGACTATTTGATGTATGCAGATATCGACTATGATCATCCTGTTGTTGCGGAAGAAATCAAAAAATGGGGAACATGGTATGCGAACGAACTCCAATTAGACGGTTTTCGGCTTGATGCAGTTAAACACATCAAATTTTCGTATTTGCGTGATTGGGTGCAAGCTGTAAGAAAATCAACTGGCAAAGAGATGTTTACGGTTGCTGAATACTGGGAAAACAACCTTCATTCAATTGATAACTACTTGAAAAAAACGGACCATAATCACTCTGTTTTCGATGTTCCGCTTCACTATAATTTGCATGCGGCATCTACACAAGGCGGTTCATATGATATGCGTCAGCTTTTAAAAGACACAGTCGTCGCCAAACATCCAACAAAAGCAGTTACATTTGTGGAAAACCATGATTCACAACCTGGACAGTCACTCGAATCAACTGTTGCAACATGGTTTAAACCGCTCGCATATGCTTTCATTCTCACAAGAGAGGCCGGTTACCCACAAGTTTTTTACGGTGATATGTATGGGACGAAAGGTTCCACATCAAGGGAAATCCCTGCACTGAAAAACAAATTAGAGCCGATTTTAAAAGCGCGTAAACACTATGCATATGGACCTCAGCATGATTATTTGGATCATCACGATCTGATTGGCTGGACTAGAGAAGGTGATCAATCGGTTACAAAATCAGGGTTAGCAACCCTCATCACAGATGGACATGGCGGATCAAAATGGATGTGTGTTGGCAAACAGCATGCAGGTGAGACATGGTATGACATGACTGGAAATCGTTCTGATTTAGTGACCATCAATTCCGATGGTTGGGGACAGTTTCATGTGAACAGTGGCTCAGTTTCGATTTATGTTGAAAAGTAAAACATAGTGAATGGCGGATTTTCCTAAAGGAAAGTCTGCTTTTTTTTTTGCGCTCTCTTTCAATGCTTATACTATAATGATTGATAATGACAAGAGAGGTGGGGTTAAAGTGGCAACTTTATCAGATGTTGCGAAAAAAGCAAATGTTTCTAAAATGACAGTATCGCGAGTGATCAATCACCCGGAGACCGTAACAGATGAACTGAAAAAACTCGTTCACTCTGCAATGAAAGAACTGAACTACATTCCTAACTATGCGGCAAGGGCGCTCGTTCAAAATAGAACACAGGTTATAAAATTATTAATTCTTGAAGAAATGGACACGACAGAACCTTATTATATGAACTTGTTGACCGGAATCAGCCGGGAACTGGATCGCCATCATTATGCATTACAGCTTGTCACACGAAAATCTCTCAACATTGGCCAATGTGACGGGATTATTGCAACCGGTCTAAGACGTCCGGATTTTGAAGGGCTGATTAAGGAGTTTGAAAAGCCGGTCGTCGTATTTGGACAGAATGAAATGGGCTATGACTTTATTGATGTTCATAATGAAAAAGGAACTTTTATGGCAACTCGACACCTTTTAGGGCTAGGGATACGGAATGTTGTCTTTTTTGGCATCGATTTAGATGAACCATTTGAGCGTTCACGAGAAAAAGGCTATATAAAGGCAATGACAGAAAAAATGGGACAGATACAAATTTACCATGTGGAGAATAGTTCTAAGAAAAGTGAAAATTGTGCCCGGAAAATGTTGACGTCCAAAAATGAACGAACTGCGATTGTCTGTGCTTCTGATCGAATCGCGATCGGTGTGATCCGTGCAGCACAATCTCTTGGAAAAAGAATTCCGGAAGATGTGGCAGTTACCGGTTTTGACGGTGTTTTTCTTGACCGGATCTCTTCACCGCGGTTGACAACTGTACGTCAGCCTGTCGTTGAAATGGGTGAAGCATGTGCAAAAACATTGCTTAAAAAAATCAATGAAGCTGGAGCTTCCCAAGGGAATCAGTTTTTTGAGCCTGAGTTAATTGTAAGAGAATCGAGTTTGTGAAGCTAACATTCTGTTACCGTTAACAATCTAAAAACGATTGTTCCTGTTACATCGGCATGATAATTTCAATTTGTAAGCCGAAAAATGAACAGGAGGAGACAAAATGGAATATGCAGCAATTTACCACCAGCCTTTTAGTGCTTATGCTTACTCATATGATGAGGATACACTGCACATCAAGATTCGCACAAAAAAAGCTGACGCAGACCAAGTACGCTTAATTTGGGGAGATCCTTATGAGTATGTCACAGAAAAATGGGTGTCGAAAGAACAACAGATGAAAAAAATGGCCTCAACAGAACTACATGATTATTGGTTTGCGGAGGTAAAACCGCCATATCGCCGTTTACAATACGCTTTTGTTGTACGCGGAACTGATGAAAAAGAGACTTTTTATGGGAGCTCAGGTGTCTATCCATATCATCAGAAAACGCTTGATAACATTAATTTTTATTTTAAATTTCCGTTTGTTCATAAAGTTGATACATTCAAGGCACCTGAGTGGGTAAAATCAACTGTTTGGTATCAAATTTTCCCAGAACGATTTGCAAATGGGAGGGATGATTTGTCACCTGAAGGGACCCTGCCGTGGGGAAGCAAAGATCCTGATATTCATGATTTTTTTGGTGGGGATTTACAAGGGATTATCGATAAGCTTGATTACCTAGAGGATTTAGGTGTTAATGGAATTTATTTGAATCCGATCTTTTCTGCTCCTACGAATCATAAATACGATACATTGGACTATTATTCAATCGATCCGCATTTTGGAGATGAGGAGATTTTTCGGACACTAGTCAAACAGTTTCACAAGCGGGGCATGAAAATAATGCTTGATGCGGTTTTTAATCACATTGGAAGTGCTTCACCTCAATGGCAGGATGTCGTGAAAAACGGTGAGAGTTCACGCTTTAAAGATTGGTTTCATATTCATTCTTTCCCTGTTAAAGAAAACCATTATGACACGTTTGCATTTACCCCTGAGATGCCAAAGTTAAATACCGCCAATCCAGAAGTGCAATCCTATTTATTAGATATTGCTTTATATTGGATTCGTGAATTTGACATTGATGGCTGGCGTTTGGATGTAGCCAATGAAGTTGACCATGCATTCTGGAAAAAATTCCATCAAGTCGTCTTGGCTGAAAAGCCTGACCTGTATATATTAGGAGAAATTTGGCATCAATCTGATCCATGGCTTAAAGGAGACGAATTTCATGCGGTCATGAATTATCCTTTTACAGAACCGATGCTAGAATACTTTGCCGATCAAATCATACCAGCTTCACAAATGGTACACCGTTTAAATGGACATTTACAGAGTGGGATGGAGCAAGTGAATGAAGTGATGTTTAATTTACTTGATAGCCATGATACAAAACGGCTTTTAACAAGATGTCAGCACAATAAGAAAAAAGCCCAGTCTTTATTAGCATTTATGTTTGCTCAGAAGGGATCACCATGTATCTATTACGGAACAGAAATTGGCCTGTCTGGTGAAAATGATCCGCTCTGTCGAAAATGTATGGAATGGGATGAAGTCAAACAAGATCAAGAGATGCTGTCTTTTATGAAGCGATTAATCGCCTTACGGAAACAGGAAAATGAAGTGTTTACACATGGGGCGCTTGTCTGGAACCAAATCGATGATCAAGCTGATTTTATTAGTTTTTCAAGAGTAACCGATAAAAAGAGATTGATTTATTTCTTTAATCAAGGCAAAGAAGTGCATTATATCAATTTGGAAGATTTAGAGATTGGTGAAAATGAACACGTTGACAATCTGTGGACAAATCAATGTGATATGATCACTGTTCATCCAGAAGAATTTGTCATTTTAGCTGTGACGGACGCTCCATAAATTCTGTTACCGGTAACATTTTTGAAGATATTGTAACCGCTTTCTGGTTGGGGCTACAATCGAAATAGATCCATAATAAAAGGGGGAAAAAATGATGAGACATTTTAAAAAGGTTTTCGCTTTATTATTAGTGGCAATTCTTACATTTGGAATGGCTGCTTGCTCCAGTTCGAAGAAAACAGGAAGTTCTGATGGGAAAAAGGTACTCACCGTGTCTGTAGAAGAGAAATATAAGAATTATATTGAAAAGATAAAAACTGATTTTGAAAAAAAGAATGATGTAACAGTGAAAATTGTTGAGAAGCCGATGTTTGACCAATTAGAAGCCCTTCCACTAGATGGACCGGCCGGAAATGCACCAGATGTTATGCTTGCTGCTTATGACCGGATCGGCGGCCTCGGACATCAAGGCCATTTACTTGAGATCAAACCATCTGATACAAAAAACTTTGGTGATAAAGAAATGAAGCAAGTGACAGTGGATGGCAAAGTATATGGTTCTCCGCTAGTCATCGAAACACTTGTTTTATATTACAACAAAGATCTCTTAAAAAAAGCACCAACAACATTTCAAGAGCTTGAAAGTTTAACAGATGATAAACGATTTGCTTTTACTTCTGAAAAAGGAAAATCAACTGCGTTCTTGGCAAAATGGACTGATTTCTATATGTCTTATGGCTTATTGGCGGGCTATGGCGGATATGCCATTGGTGATAATGGTTCAAATCCAGAAGACATTGGGATTAATAATAAAGACGCTGTAGAAGGTGTCGAATATGCGATGAAATGGTTTAAAAACCATTGGCCAAAAGGTATGCAGGACAACACAAGTGCTGCCAACTTTATTCAACAAACATTTATAAAAGGTAAAGCTGCAGCTGTTATCGATGGACCTTGGGCAGCAGCTGAATATAAAAAAGCGAAAGTGAACTATGGTATAGCTAAAATTCCGACATTGCCAAATGGAAAAGAATATGCACCATTTGCTGGCGGAAAAGGTTGGGTCGCATCAAATTACACAAAAGAACCTGAGTTAGCTAAAAAATGGCTTGAATATGCTTCAAATGAAAAAAATGCTTATGCTTTCTATGAAGAAACAAATGAAGTACCTGCTCATTTAGAGGCACGTAAAAAAGCGGGTAAGCAAAATAATGAATTGACATCAGCTGTTATTAAACAGTATGAAACAGCAACACCAACCCCTAATATTCCGGAAATGGCCGAGGTTTGGAAAGGTGCAGAAAGCTTAATATTTGATGCAGCTTCAGGAAAGAAATCAGCACAGCAATCAGCAGATGATGCCGTAAAAGTCATTAAAGAAAACATTAAAGAGAAGTATACAAAATAACAGGCGGGTTAACGTCCGGAAGAATAGAGGGCGAACAAAATGAACAACGATAAAATAGTTGCAAAACAGAGTCGAAAAGCAATGTTTTTATCCATCATTCCGGGAATTGGCCAGATCGTCAATCAACAATTATCAAAAGGATTGTTTTTTCTAATCATTACAGCATTGTTTGTTGGAGAACTAGCGATTTTCGGAATTGATGCATTAAGTGGCTTGGTCACATTAGGAACTGTTGCAGGGCAAGATCATTCATTGTTTTTATTGATCGAAGGTACACTGCAATTGATTGTAACAATCATTTTTCTAATGTTCTATATCTTTAATATTTATGATGCTCGCAAAATCGCAATGATCAAGGCAGCCGGATTTGAGATCAATACATCGGCTAAGGATATCATCAGAAATGCCGGGGATAAAGGATTTCCATATTTATTTACCTTGCCCGCTTATATCATGATGGTGTTTGTCATTATTTTTCCAGTGTTAGTGACGCTGTTCATTGCGTTTACAAACTATGATTTTTATCATATTCCGCCCAATAACCTAATTGATTGGGTTGGTTTCAAAAACTTTGCAAATACCCTTTTGCTCGGTTCTTATCGTGAGACATTTGTTGGTGTACTGGGATGGACGCTTATTTGGACGATACTTGCAACAACATTGCAAATCGGTCTTGGTATCTTGATAGCGCTTTCTGTCAATCAGGATTTTATTAAAGGCAAACGAATCTTCCGAATTATATTCTTGCTTCCATGGGCAGTACCGGCTTTTATTTCGATCATGAGCTTTTCCAACATTTTCAACGACAGTGTCGGGGCGATTAATGCCCAGGTCATTCCGCTATTGAATCACCTGCCATTTATCGATTTGCCGGCAATTGCGTGGAAAACAGATCCGTTTTGGACGAAGACTGCTTTGATCATGATCCAGGCTTGGCTAGGCTTCCCATTCATTTATGTGATGGTCACAGGTGTGCTTCAGGCGATTCCCGGTGAATTATATGAAGCAGCCAAAATTGACGGAGCTTCAGCTATCCAGCGTTTTAAACATATTACAATGCCAATGATCTTATTTGCGACTGCTCCAGTGATGATTACCCAGTACACGTTTAATTTTAACAATTTCTCTATTATTTACTTGTTTAATGAAGGAGGACCAGGAAGTGCCGGAGCTGGTGCTGGTTCAACCGATATTTTAATATCGTGGATCTATAAGCTAACGACAGGCACATCACCACAATATTCGGTTGCAGCGGCCGTGACCCTCTTGATTTCGATTATTGTCATGGGAATCTCTCTGATTGCTTTTAAGAAGTCAAATGCCTTTGGCAATGAGGAGGTCATGTAGATGAAACATATGTTTAAAAATGCCAGGACCGCTCGGATCGTTAATCAAATGTTGACCTATTTGTTTATGACACTATTAAGCATCATCATAATCTATCCGATTCTGATTACTGCGTCATCAGCATTTCGACCGGGGAATGTGGCAGCTTTTGTGCTCGATTTTTCAGGCAGTTGGACATTGGAACACTTTAGAGAGTTGTTTCAAAAGACATTTTATCTGGATTGGTACGGCAATACACTGATCATTGCCATATCAGTTATGGTTCTCCAGGTTACAATCGTCACATTGGCTGGTTACACGTATAGTCGATATCGTTTTGCAGGCAGGAAAAATAGTTTAATATTCTTTTTAATTATTCAAATGGTGCCGACGATGGCTGCACTAACTGCATTTTACGTTTTGGCCATGTTAATCGGTGCACTTGATCAATATTGGTTTTTGACAGCGCTCTATATTGGCGGTGGTATTCCGATGAATACGTGGTTAATGAAAGGTTATTTTGATACAGTGCCGCGAGAAATTGATGAAGCAGCGCGGATTGATGGAGCTGGACATTTGCGAATCTTTGCATCTATCGTTCTCCCTCTTGTCAAACCAATGCTTGCTGTACAAGGGCTTTGGGCATTTATGGCTCCGTTCGGTGACTTTTTACTGGCAAAATTTTTGCTTCGTTCACCAGAAAGACTGACAATTGCTGTTGGGCTTCAGTCATTTATTTCGAACCATCAAGAGCAAAAAGTAGCCCTGTTTGCAGCCGGTGCAATCCTTGCTGCATTACCAATCTGTCTATTGTTCTTTTTCTTACAAAAGAACTTTGTGTCTGGTTTAACAACTGGCGGAACGAAGGGATAATCATGGGAACACTGCAAATGACAAATGAAAGTCTTATCATTCGCTATGTGAAAGCGATGGTTTCACCATCAAAAATATATCAATATCGTTACACATTCAGTTGGTTGCATATCACTTTTTTGTTTGTTTTTTTAACGGCTTGTTTAATGGTACCGTTTTCGATCTCAATGATGAAAATCAATCACTTTCAAATGAAATTTTTACTTCCGGTAACTATTGAAAAGATCGATCAAGGATTTGCTGAACAATTGAGAGTTTACCAGTTGCGTAATGGTAAACTAACGGGCGGTAGCGGCTTTAATCAAACTGAAAAGGGAACGATGTTGGCCATTGATATGAGCCAGAAGTTCAAAACGACTGGTGAAAACGGTCGGATCAAAGTGAACGGCTATGATCAAGCAATTATATTTCAGAAGGATCATTTTATCATAAGCGATCAAAGTGGTACTGGTTTTTCTATCGGTTATGGCAAGAAGGATATGCAGATGAAAGATATGAATGCTAGCAAACTAAAAGCGTTTATTGCAGAACGATGGCTTGCTCAATATAAGCCGCTTATCATGGTGTTAACGCTTTCCTTGATTTTAGTGAGTCAGCTGTTTTTAACAGGGTGTCTTACTGGAGGGATATGGATCACGAAAAAATCAAAAATGTCTGGCATCAAGTCTTTACGAGAAGCAGCTGCAATAGCGGTCAGTGTTTCGGCAATTCCCATTTTTGCAGCGGTAGTGAGCGGTTTGATTCATTTTGATTTGATCACGATGCTGTTAATTCAATCCTTTGGCATCATTTTAATGATCTCGTTTACATTCAGATACTTTTTTACAACTCGTAAATCATCACAAGGAGGAAGCCATGACAATTCAACGGCTATTTGACATTGATAAATGGAAAATCAAAACGAATACATTTGACCATCAACATAAACGGCTGCAAGAAAGCCTGACTTCTCTAGGTAATGGTTATATGGGGACCAGGGGTAACTTTGAAGAGAGCTACTCTGGTGATAGCCATCAAGGAACATATCTTGCAGGGGTGTGGTTTCCTGATAAAACAAGGGTTGGCTGGTGGAAAAATGGTTATCCTGACTATTTTGGAAAAGTGATCAACGCGATGAATTTTATTGGAATTGATGTCTATATCAATGATGAAAAAGTTGATCTTTATCAAAATAAAATCGAATCTTTTGAATTAGAACTGGATATGAAACAAGGAATGTTAAGGCGCAGTGTTGTAATTCGTCTCGGTGAGCAAATGATCAAAATCTCGTCTGAGCGCTTTCTCAGTCTGGCGGTGAAACAGCTTTGTGCAATTGAATATCAGGTGGAGTGTTTGACAGGTGAGGCGAAGGTAACGCTTGTCCCTTATTTGGATGGCAATGTTACAAATGAAGATGCCAATTACGAGGAGCAGTTTTGGCAGGAGATTGAAAAAGGGGCTGACCACCACTCAGGTTATTTGATGACAAAAACGATTGAAAACCAATTTGGAACACCACGGTTTACCGTTTCTGCTAGAATGGCCAATAGAACAGAAGGGTTTGTGAATGAAAGTTCTGAAACAGCTACCATGTATGTGGAAAATCGCTACACATACTACATTAAACCAGGAACAACGGCTTCTTTGAAAAAATATATCATTGTCACGACATCTCGCGATTTTCAGGAATCAGAGCTATTAGCAAGCGGTCAGGAACTGCTGAAACGTGTTCTTCAGCAGGGGTATGAGCAAGTGAAGCAACATCATATTGATAAGTGGAAGGAAAGATGGCTAAAAGCAGATATCGAAATTAATGGAGATGACGAGCTTCAACAAGGCATTCGTTATAACATGTTCCAGTTATTTTCGACTTATTATGGTGAGGATCCCCGCTTGAATATTGGTCCAAAAGGATTTACAGGTGAAAAGTATGGGGGAGCCGCTTATTGGGATACCGAGGCATATGCAGTTCCAATGTATTTGTCCGTCGCTAGTCCTGAGGTAACAAAAAATTTGCTTTTATATCGTTACAACCATTTAGAAGCTGCTAAACGCAATGCTGACAAACTAGGATTGAAAGGGGCACTTTATCCGATGGTCACTTTTGTCGGTGATGAGTGCCACAATGAATGGGAGATCACCTTTGAAGAAATTCACCGAAATGGTGCAATCGCGTATGCCATTTATAATTATGTGAATTATACGGGCGATCGTGACTATATGAAAGAATATGGTATTGATGTATTGGTCGAGATCAGCAGGTTTTGGGCGGATCGTGTGCACTTTTCGAAACGAACTGGCAAGTATATGATTCATGGTGTTACAGGGCCAAACGAATATGAAAACAATGTGAACAACAACTGGTACACAAATTTAATGGCAGTGTGGACACTTGAATATACTTTAGAAAATCTTCGTGATCTCCCGCTAGAAAAATCTAGCGAGTTGGCGGTTCAGGAAGAAGAAATCACCTCATGGAAGGATATTATCAAACGGATGTACTATCCTTACAGTGAAGAGCTAAAGATCTTTGTTCAACATGATACGTTTTTAGATAAAGAATTGAAAATGACAGATCAATTGAATTTGAGTGATCGTCCACTTTATCAGAATTGGTCTTGGGATAAAATCCTTCGATCCAACTTTATAAAGCAGGCTGATGTACTGCAAGGAATTTATTTATTGAGTGATCGTTTTACAATGGAAGAAAAACGGCGGAATTTTGAATTTTATGAACCGATGACCGTTCATGAATCAAGTCTTTCACCGTCTGTACATGCTGTTATTGCAGCTGAGCTTAAGAAGGAAGACAAAGCGGTTGAACTGTATAAGCGTACAGCTCGTCTTGATCTTGACAATTACAATCATGACACAGAAGATGGGCTTCACATTACATCGATGACTGGTAGCTGGCTTGCGATCGTCCAAGGGTTTGCAGGAATGCGAGTCTGGAATGAACAGCTCTCATTTGCACCATTCCTACCGAAAGACTGGGATAGTTATGCATTTAAAATCAATTATCGGGGACGATTAATTAAAATTAGTGTGACTGAAGAAAAAACAGTTTTTGAACTATTGAAAGGAGAACCGTTAAGCATCACTGTCTTCAATGAATCGATAGAACTGAACAACAGCTACGAATGGAGGAAGCTTGATGAGTAATTGGTGGAAAGAAGCTGTCGTCTACCAAATCTATCCTCGCAGTTTTTATGATTCAAATGGTGATGGATTTGGCGATTTGCAGGGAATCATTCAAAAACTTGATTATATTAAATTACTAGGAGTGGATGTCATTTGGTTATCCCCTGTATTTGATTCACCTCAGGATGATAACGGTTATGACATTCGCGATTACCGAAAGATGTACGAAAAGTTTGGGGCAAACGAGGATATGTTTCAATTAATTGATGAAGTTCATAAACGCGGGATGAAAATCATCATGGATTTAGTTGTGAACCATACATCAGATGAACATTCATGGTTTGTCAAAAGCCGTAAATCGAAGGATAGTCCGTATCGCGATTATTATTTTTGGAAAGATCCACAACCAGACGGCACAGAACCGAACAATTGGGGTTCGATCTTTTCAGGTTCGGCATGGGAGTTTGATGAGCTGACAGGACAGTATTATTTACATTATTTTTCGAAGAAACAGCCTGATTTAAATTGGGAAAATGAAGCTGTCCGTCAGGAAGTTTATGATTTGATGAAGTTTTGGATGGATAAAGGTATTGATGGCTGGCGGATGGATGTGATTGGTTCGATTTCTAAACACATTGATTTTCCAGATTATCAGACAGCTGACAACCGCCGTTATATTGTCGGACATTATCATGCTAACGGTCCCCGTCTTCATGAGTTTATACAGGAGATGAATCAAGAAGTTCTCTCCCATTATGATTGTATGACAGTAGGAGAAGCGAATGGTGCGGATATTGATGTAGCTAAAAAATATACGGACCCATCCAGAAATGAATTGAATATGGTCATTACATTTGAACATATGGATATTGATACAGAGTGGAATTCACCAAATGGGAAATGGCAAGTTAAACCGTTCGATCTGATCGCTCTGAAAAAAGTGCTGACCAAGTGGCAAACAGCTTTAATGAATAATGGTTGGAATAGTTTATATTTTGAAAATCACGATCAGCCAAGGGTCATCTCCCGCTGGGGGAATGATAACACCTTGCGGAAGCAATGTGCCAAAGCATTTGCAACTGTTCTTCACGGGCTGAAAGGAACGCCGTTTATTTATCAAGGTGAAGAGATTGGAATGGTTAATACTGATATACCGCTAGAATTGTATGATGATCTTGAAATTAAAAATGCATATCAGGATTTGGTTGTTGAACATAAAACGATGACAGAGAAAGACTTTATAAAAGCTGTTTCCAAAAAAGGAAGGGATCATGCTCGAACACCGATGCAATGGAATGACAGTGAACATGCAGGATTCACAGTGGGAACACCTTGGCTACCAGTAAATCAACGCTATAAAGAAATCAATGTGAAAGAGGCGCTCGCTGATCCTGATTCGGTTTTTTATTACTATCAAAAACTCATTCAATTGCGAAAGCAACACAAGGTGATGGTGTACGGAGACTATCAGCTGTTACTAGAGAATCATCCGCAACTATTTGTATACATCCGTAAGTATCAAGGAGAAAAGCTGTTGGTGGCAGTGAATTTGTCAGAGGAGACTGCTTCTATTGAAGCTCCTTCACAATTAATGAATGAGCAATGGAAAGTTCTACTTTCCAACTGTTCTCGACAACACGCTGACATAAAAGATTTATGTTTAGAGCCTTATGAATCATGCATTTGGATCAGCACATCAGAGGATCTGATGTCATGAAAGCCGTTATATTTGATTTAGATGGTGTCATAACAGATACAGCCGAGTATCATTTTCTCGCATGGAAAAGGCTTGCTGATCAATTAAATATTCCGTTTGATCGTGATTTTAATGAAAGGCTTAAAGGAATCAGTAGAAGTGAATCACTTGACATGATTCTTGTTCACGGTCATGTGTCAGCTAAGTATTCAGAAGACGCTAAACAGGATTTAATGGAAGAGAAAAATCGCTATTATCAACAGTTGATTCAAACTTTAACGCCAGACGATTTATTGCCGGGAATCCGTCAGCTTCTCTCTGAACTGAAACATCAACAAATCAATTTGGCCTTAGCTTCAGCCAGCCGCAATGCTCCAGCGATTTTACAATGCCTGGAGATCATGGGTGATTTTCATACTATTGTAGACCCAGAGACACTTACAAACGGAAAGCCAGATCCTGAAATATTTTTGACGGCTGCTAAACAATTGGGTGTTTCTCCAACTGACTGTATAGGTATAGAAGATGCTGAAGCGGGGATTGCCTCAATTAAATCTGCCGGAATGTTTGCTGTTGGCGTCGGAAACAAACAATCTATGGCTGCTGCTGACCTCATTGTCAGAGAAACGTCTGATTTGTCATTTGCATTATTAAATAAAGGGATGAAACAGTGGAGGGAGAAAAGAAATAAAATAGAATCATAAAATGATGAAAGACCACCTTTTATTTGACAGAGGTGGTCTTTTTTCAAACGATTAAAGAGGAGATGGTCAAAATAGAAGTCAAAAGGTTCATTTGTCCAGAACAGTTTTTAGCTCATACCGAAGCATACCTTTTAAAATAAAAATATGAAGCGGTCAACAATCTACCATTTGGTCTCCTTTATCACTTAAGAAAACGATCTCGTGGTGAGTCGGTTTTCTTATCAGCAGAAAATGATGAGGGAATTCAGCTCATTGCCATCATGACTTCAGGCGATTTAATCTTGACTGGAGAAGAACTTCATATAGAAGCGATTGGAAAACTGGCAGTTTATTTAGAAAAAATGAGAATCCGAGTACCTGGCGTCATTGGAAAACCCCCGATTGCCGAGGCTTTTGCGGTTGCATGGAAAAGTCCGAAAACAATACAGATGAAACAAAAACTTTATAAACTGGACAAAGTGAGCCATATTGTGAAACACAGTTTAGGCTTTTTGAGAAAAGCCAATCACCAAAATCTAGAGCTGGTCACAGAGTGGATATGTTCATTTTCCGTAGAGGCATTATATGAAGCAATGGAGCGAAATCAAGCAAAAACGATTGCACTTCAGGGAATCGAGAATTCTTCTCTTTATTTATGGGAGGAACGCGGTCTCCCTGTTTCAATGGTGCAAAAAGCCAGACCGACTCAGGAAGGTATCGCGGTCAATCTTGTCTTTACCCCGCCGAATCATCGCAGAAAAGGTTATGCTTTATCATGTGTGGCAGCTTTCAGTCAGGCATTATTAGACACAGGGATTGCATTTTGTTGTTTGTTTGCAGATGCTGATAACCCTACTTCCAATAAGTTATATCAGAAGATAGGATATCAGCCTATAGCTGAAGTGGTTGTATATCGTTTTACTGATAAGGTCATCTGATGAATTGTCGCTTTTATCCAGCTTTATATCATTTTTCAAACAGCTGTGTAATATTTGCATCTTAACCGTAAACAAACTGTAAAGTAGAATGCCTAAAAAACCAGGTATAATCTAAACTACCAAAATAAATCCCAACCTGGAGGCTATTTATTTTATGAAGAAAATACTATTTTCCGTTTTAATTTTAGCAGCAAGCATCCTCATGTCATTCAATTTCACAGATCATGCTAGTGCTAAAGTTAAAAAAGTCAGCGGCTATATTACATGGTATAATGGAGTTGGAAAAAGAGGCGCTGACGGAAAAAGACTCGGTCATTGGGACTGTGCAACAAAAATGGGTTTTGATGTTCCGAGAAAAGGTACAAAAATTAGAGCATATTCAAAAGCGAAACCGAAAAAAGTGATTACAGTATATAAATATGATGTTGGCAGAATGCCTCGTGGTGCTGTGTTGGATGTAAGTCCGCGAGCATTTAGAGCTTTAGGTTTTTCAACAAGCAAAGGAAAAATTAAAGGACATTACTACTATAAAAAATAGACGAAATGGAGCAAGAAAATCTTTCTTGCTTCTTTTTGGTGGAGATTAATATGAAAAAAAGAATGATATATTTATTTGTTGCGGTTGTGTTGATTGCAGGAGGGATAGTGGCTGTCCGTTTTTTTGATTCAAAGCACAGTGAACCAGAAAAAAGCAGTCAAAGCAGTGGTACAGATCTGCTTGTTGCAATAACAGATCAAAAGCTTATGACTTCATATTATGAAAATCAAGACATGCTCTACAAAGAAAAAATGACAGACTATCCGGGGATGGCTCTTGATCAGAAAGATCGCTTACTTTATTACACAAATACTGATAACAATGTGAAACACCTGATTAGACTGAACCTCAAATCAAGCGAAAAAACGACTCTATATTCAGGTGAGATGGATATTGATGAGTTAAGTCTATCAAAAGATCGTTCAACACTTTTTCTGCGCCGCATTCCCTCAGATCATGAGAATTTTCAGCTAGCATCATTTAATTTGAAAAAGAAAACATTTTCTTCAATCTATCCAGAAGCAAAAAATAAAGATGAAAATGTTAGTTTCTATCAATACAATCGAGAAAAAAATCAATTTGTTTTATTGCATTTTTCAATGAAAGAAGATCGTCGAAAAACAAATGAGGCAAATGAGAAGGGGATTTTACCAGAACCGACGAACATGTGGATTTCGCTGGCTGATCAAAAAGGAATACAGCATATTAAAACAGTAGCGAAATATATGAATGATATCGGAATTTCACCAGATGGGAAAACAGCAGTTTTTACCGAGACCATTAATGATGGTGAGAAAACGGTCATTACGATGATGGATATTAGCAAAAAAACATGTCGGACTGTAATATCTGATCAAAAGGCGTTTACATTGATCGACTCAGCTTTACCGCAGTTCTCAAAGGATGGAAAGAAAATCTTCTTTCTTGCTGAAGCAAAAGATGCGAAGGTCATTAAAGATAAGGAAGAGAATGAAGCAAAAGTAAGGACGATTTACTCTTATGATCGCGACACAAAAACAGTGAAAAAAGAGTGGGAAAAGCCAGATGGGATCATCAATAGCTTCAAAGTTTTGAACTGACAAAAAAACGGAAAGGTATATCCTTGCTGTTTTTGGCATATTGTTAAAAGCCGATGATGATGATCAATCGGCTTTTCATCATTAGTCAGCACTTTTTCCTCCTGCATTTAAACCGATCATCATGTTCATTAGAACAGTTTTTTGGTCTGCATTTGAAGCGTCTATCATCTGAATGCCAATTTCTTTGGCGGGAGAGCTGAGCGACTTCTTTCTTCCGAGCAGGGCTATAGGGATCGTAGTCCTCATAATCATCATACATATGGGTTAACCACCACCTTTTATGTGATAAGATAATTTATTATCAATGGCTCGAATTTGCTTGGGCATGTTATGATATTTGTAAGCAAAAAATGAAGGGTTTTTTTACTAATTTCACTAATTTATATAGTATCAAGTGTATTGATGTCCGGTTGATAAGCATCCGAAATCAACTAAAAAAAAAGGAGAGTCCATATGAACATAAAAAAAGAAATATTGTCATTGTTAAAAACACTTGTTATTGCTGCTGTTATCATTACTGTTATCCGTTATTTTCTCTTTTCACCATCAACCGTTTTGGGAGAGTCCATGTCACCAACTTTAGAAGATGGCAATATGGTGATGATTAGTAAAGTTAGTGAGATTCAGAGGTTTGATAAAATCATTTTTGAGGCACCTGATGCTGACGAAAACTATGTAAAAAGAGTGATCGGTGTTCCTGGCGATTCGATTAAAATGAAAGATGATGTTCTTTATGTTAATGGAAAAAAGTATGATGAGCCATATTTGAAAAAATCTAAACAAAAACTAACTGGTGATGAGCGTTTAACCAATGATTTTACATTGAAAGAAGTAACGGGAAAAGAAAAAGTGCCGAAAGACAGCTATTTTGTAATGGGAGATAACCGCGGAAATAGTAGAGACAGCCGCGTAATTGGGTTTATCTCAAAAGATTCGGTGATTGGCAAAGTCGAATTTCGCTATTTTCCATTCAATGAAATTGGTGGAATAGAATAGGATTGAAGGTCAATTAAGATTGAATACTCTTGATTGACCTTTTTTCGTAAAAGAATGAAAAAGCCTCCCAACTTGGAGGTGTTAGCGATGGTGAGTCTTTGTGATATCAAGGGGGCGCATCATATCATAATCTTCATGCTCCAAAATGTGACAATGCCATACATATTTACCGCTATATGGACTAAAATTGGCCATAATACGTGTAACAGATCCTGGGGGAACTTTCACAGTATCTTTCAGCCCTCTTTCATTAGGAGGAGGAGGAATGGCGGGTCCTGTGAAAACAAGCTCTCTATTTTCTCGGAATCTGTCCATGTCAAAGGGCCGGCTGTCAAGGATGCGAAATTGAACGAGATGTAAATGAATCGGATGGATCCCTCTTCCTGTATTGATGATCGACCAGATTTCTGTTTTTCCAAGTCCCGGTGTCTCAGTCACAGGATCACTCCACCTCTTATTGTTAAGAAGAAAAACGGGTCTTCCGTATTGATCACTGTCTGCTCCCAATGTTAATTTTCTGATCGTATGAACCTGTTGTTTGTCAAAATAAGGGCGCTTTCTTAGTACTTTCGGAATTGAGCTCATGTCTTTTGTTTTCAATGGTTTTAAGACGCGAAATTGCATAATGTATGCGTCTCGATCTGAATCTGCTTCCTGAGCGCCGCAGCCGAGGCGGTTTTTGAGTGTTATTGTTTTACCTTCTATATTTGAAAAATCAACAATCACATCACAGCGCTCAGCCGGGGCGATTGTCAATGACTGGGCTTTTACTGGGTGATGTAAAAGACCGCCATCTGATCCAATTTGCTGAAAGATGAGTCCAGAATCGAAATAGAGCTCATATATTCTTCTGTTCGAACCGTTTACAATACGAAACCGATACTTTCGTGGCTCGACTTCAGCATAGGGCCAAACTTTCCCGTTCACTAAAATAGTATCCCCGCAAAAACTAGGGATGATTGATGGATCAGGCAGATTGGCTGAAGTGTTGTTATGAGGTTGACGTGGATATAACAATGAACCATCTTCACGAAAAGATTTATCTAGAATTAACAAAGGAATTTCATATTCTTTTTTCGGCAAGTTTAGTGATTGTTCTTCTCTGTCACGGATAAAATATAACCCAACCAGTCCAGCATAAATATTCAGTCTTGTAATGGCCATGGCATGATCATGGTACCAGAGAGCGGTTGCATCTTGATCATTGGGGTATTCAGAGATTTCGCTTTTAAAATATGGCCCTGTTTCTTTAAAATCCTTTGTAAACCAGGCCTCAGGATAGCCATCACTGTCGGCTGGTGTTTTCCCACCATGCAGATGTACGACTGTTTTGACTCCATCTACATGGTGGTTGTCATGAATCGTATGATCAATTGGGAGAAAGTGACGATCTGGGAGCTTATTCATCCACTTTACTGCGATCAGTTCATGTTTTTTCACTTCAAATGTGGGACCAGGAAAACTTCCATTATATCCGTAAAGCCGAGTAGGCGGGAGATCGCGATGGAGCTTTTGATAACATTCTTCCATCGTCACTTCATAATAGGTTTTGCTACCCATTCTTTCGTGCGGTATGAGCACTTCAGGAATGGGTAGAGGATCAACAAATTTTTCAAGTTCCATGATTCACCTGTCCTTTTTTTGTTCTGATGATCAAATAATTAGTACATTATAGTACAGGATGACCTGTTAGGTTCCTTTAGTAGTCAAGAGGAAAACCGCTAATTGTCTCAAGGAGAAGTTTTTTTCCTTAGATAAAAAAAGTTCCTTTCCGACTATATTTCTGCCATAAGTGAATCATGTTTCTATAGACTTACTCAAGTTTTACTTTGTATGATTAAAGGCGAAAACATGGATGGGAAAGGAAGCTTTTTTATGGAACGGTATGACGAATTAAAAAAAGGAGAAACAGGTGCATGGGTCAGTATAGTGGCTTACCTTGTGCTGTCAGCTGTTAAGCTGGCCATCGGATATGTTTTTCATTCTGAGGCTCTCCGGGCAGATGGACTTAATAATACAACAGATATCATGGCTTCTTTAGCGGTGTTAATCGGACTTAAAATTTCACAAAAACCGCCTGATGAAGACCATCCATACGGTCATTTTCGTGCTGAGACGATTGCTTCACTAGTTGCATCATTTATCATGATGGTTGTCGGGCTTGAGGTTTTATATCGTTCAGGAGAAATGCTTTTTCACCCAAGGGTGACAACTCCGGATATGATAGCAGCTTGGACGGCGGCAGGCAGTGCAGTCATCATGTTCTTAGTTTTCATGTACAATAAAAGGCTCGCCAAAAAAGTAAATAGCCATGCTCTTTACGCGGCTGCCGCTGATAACAAATCAGATGCGTTTGTGAGCATTGGCACATTTGCAGGTATTTTTGCCTCACAATTTAATCTGATCTGGGTGGATACTGTTGCAGCTTTTGTTATCGGGCTTATCATTTGTAAAACAGCATGGAATATTTTTAAAGAAGCAGCCCATTCTTTAACAGATGGTTTTGATATTAAAGATATTTCAAAATACAAAAAAACAATTCAAGAAGTTCCAGGTGTTGGACGGCTGAAAGATGTGAAAGCACGTTATTTGGGAAGTGCAGTACATATTGAGGTAGTCGTTGAAGTGCAGCCGGATTTGAACATTGCTGAAAGCCATGAAATTGCTGACGAAATCGAAAGAAGAATGCAGCAAGAACATGCCATTATCCATTCTCATATTCACATAGAACCTTATCATAACGAGAAATAACCTAGCTTCTGTTTTAAGCAAAATAAATGTTAGTGTATAACAATCGGTTGAAGAATAGAAAGATAAGGGAGTGCCCTTCTTCAAAAAGCCAATATCATTGAAAAGTGATCCATATATGGATCACTTTTTGATCAAATGGTCATCCTGTTTCAATTCATGCCGAAAATTTTTATAACGAAAAACCGCGGGGAAAACTTGTCTTCGTGGTTTTTTCGCTTACTTTTTACATCGAATATCCAATGATCTCCTTTAGAAGAAACCAAAATAAAAAGTCTATTTTCATAGGTTAGTTGTTTTCTACTGGCAGATCGTTTATTGTAAAGTAAAATAGACTTCGAATCGGTAACAATGAGGAGGAAGAGGATGGCTTACCAAGAAACACTGCACCCTACTTTGGGAAAAGTAGCCGATAATATTGAAAAAGTAATGGTAGGAAAAAAAGACATCGTGGTATTGAGCTTGACCGCCATTCTTGCAAACGGGCATGTGCTGTTAGAAGATGTGCCTGGCGTAGGAAAAACAATGATGGTTCGGGCTTTAGCCAAATCAACAGGTGCTGAATTTAAAAGAATTCAGTTTACACCCGATTTACTACCTTCAGATGTAACTGGCGTTTCGATATATAATCCAAAAACACTTGAATTTGAATACCGCTCAGGTCCGATTATGGGAAATATCATTTTAGCTGATGAAATTAATCGTACATCACCAAAAACTCAATCAGCCTTACTTGAAGCAATGGAAGAAGACAGTGTGACTATAGATGGAGTGACAATGTCGCTTGGCAGGCCATTTTTTGTGATGGCGACACAAAACCCTGTTGAATATGAAGGGACTTACCCGTTACCAGAAGCACAGCTGGATCGTTTTTTATTTAAACTTCGCATGGGTTATCCAACAGTTGCAGAAGAACTTGAAGTGCTTGACTTACAGGAAAAAAGACATCCACTTTTAGAGATCGAGTCCGTTATTACAAAGGACGAACTAGTTGGTTTTCAAAAACAAGTAGAAACGGTTTATGTAGATTTATCGATTAAAGAATATATCGTTCAAATGACTCAAAAAACGAGGCATCATTCTGATATCTATCTCGGGGTTAGCCCGAGGGGATCGATTGCTTTAATGAAGGCTGCCCAAGCTTTTGCTTTTTTATATAACCGCGATTATGTTATTCCAGACGATATACAGTATTTGGCGCCTTATACCCTTACACACAGATTGATATTACGCCCAGAGGCCAAATTTGAAGGAAAGCGTCCGGAAACGATTCTTCAAGACATTATAATGGATACAAAGGTCCCAATGGAAAGGCCGAAAATGAAATCATGATAGCTCGTATGAAGTATGGCTGGAAGCTTCTCGTTTTAGCAGCTCTGCCGATTGCCTTGTTCAGTTATGCAATGTTTCAAGGGGGATTTGTCAGCTGGTTTTTGTTTTGTGCTTTTCTTCCCTTTGTTTTGTATGCCATCCTATTCGCTTTTTATCCATTTAAAAAAATAACGGTAAAGCGGCAATTGAGTCAGAACCAGTTTAAAGCCGGTGAACAATTAGAAGCCGTGATCATTTTAAAAAGAAAGTTCCCCTTTCCGCTTATGTTTTTAGTTGTTGAAGATTGTTTGCCAAAGTCACTCTTAAAGAGTGACAAGATGACGAAAGCGAAGCGAGTTCTTTTTCTATGGTTTCAAAAGGAAGTCAGGATAACTTATACAATCAAATCGATTCCAAGAGGCAAGCACCACTTAAAAGCAGTTAGACTCCGCGGTGGTGATCTGTTAGGGCTACTTGAGAAAGAAGTGTATGTACCGCTTGAGACTTCTTTGCTTGTTTTTCCGTCTTATCAAGATATTAATTATATTGGGAAATCCGGGAGTTTTGATGATCAAGTTGGGACCATTTCCGATATTCAGCAACAACACAGTGTATTGGTTTCAGGAATTAGAGAATATCAACCAGGTGATCGCTTTTCATGGGTGGATTGGAAAACGTCTGCACGGCGGAACCAATTAATAACAAAAGAATTTGAACAAATGAAAGGGCATGATTTACTGATTTGGCTTGATCAGTCTCCTTCCATTGTTTTCGAAGATATGGTGATGTTTACAGCGTCTATTGTACGCTCCGCTTTAAAAAATGGAGTTAGTACCGGACTTGTTTCTATCGGGAAAGACCGCCATGTTTTTCCGGTCTGCTATGGTGATGATCATTTGAAAAAACTCTTCTACCATTTGGCACTTGTTGATTGTGATTCTGTTGAACCGTTTCATCAACAGCTTGAGAGAGAATTGAAACTGTCGTCCAATATGAGAGAGGCTGTCAAATATATTGTAACAGGTAGCATCACACCTGAGTTGTCACAGATTCTAGAACAAACTTTAAGAAATAAGGCAGCTAAGCTATTTTTAATCAAAGGAAAAAACGATTCATTTTTAAAGGATGAGCAACTGCTTATTCAACATTTGAAAGTGCGGGGAATTGAAGTGAATGTATTTGCTGAAAATCACTTTTCTCAAGCTTTTGCGAAAGCGAGGTGAAGATGATGATGTCCGGGAAAATAGGCGATCGGGTCGGTTTTCTATTTTTATATGCACTAACTTTTTTGCTGCTATGGGAATGGCTCCGTCCATTGCAATATTTTACAGATACGGGTCATACCGCCTATTTTATTATATTTATCGCGCTTGTTTTTTTGCTGACATTTTTTGAGATTCCCTGGTTTGTTAAGTTTCCATTAGGTCTTGGCTTTATTTTGTTTGCCCTCCATCAAATATTTTACACAGGTTCTCTGTTTTCTGTTTCATGGATCGGTAAGCTAGCGCAAGAATTCAGTCAGAATGGTTCTTTTATTGTTTCAGGGATGTGGAAGGAAATGTCGCCTTTGTTTCGGACAATGCTGTTTTTTGTCCTACTTTGGCTGCTTGTCTATCTTCTCCATTATTGGGTGATTTATCAGCGGAGAATTTTCTTTTTCTTTATCATGACGATTGTCTATATTACTGTTCTTGATACATTTACCCCATTTGATGCATCATATGCCATTGTTCGAATTATGCTGTTCGGATTTCTGTTGCTGGGGCTCCTCTATTTAGAACGGGTAAAGGAAAGTGAGAACTTTAAATTTACCAGATTGCTGATTATCAAATGGTTTGCGTCTTTATTATTCATGACAGTTATTTCAATTTGTATTGGAGCTGCTGTACCAAAACCAGACCCGATCTGGCCAGATCCGGTACCATTTATTAAAAAAACGACAAACAGTGATTCTGATCGTAAAGATGGGAGTCAAGTTGGCTATGGTACAAATGATCAAACACTTGGAGGCCCTTATAAGGCTGATGATTCTTGGGTGTTTACATGGCAAGGAGAGGAAAGAAGCTATTTCAGAGCGGAGACAAAGAGTTATTATACTGGGAAAGGCTGGATTGAAGATGAGGAAAATGGATCAACTTACAAAATAGAGAATGATCAACTTCATTATCAATGGTTTGAAGAAGGTGTTAAAACAAAAACCCGCCGTATAAAACTCGATATGGATACAGAATATCGCTATAACCATGCGCTTTATCCAATTGGAACAAGCAAAATTAAATTGAATCATTCTTCTATACCTCTTCAGATGAACAATAACACAGAGAGAATTGGTCCTTTTGGAAAAGCTGGAACGAATGTCAAAAACCTTGAAAGTTATACATTAGTCTATGAATCACCTGTTTTTAATGTAAACGATCTTCAAAACATTAATATGAGTTCTGAAGAAGGATGGAGCAGAAACCATAAGAAATATTTACAGCTTCCCAGTTCTCTTCCTAAACGAGTCAAAAAACTCGCCCAGAATTTGACACAGAATCAAGACAATGTATATGACAAAACAAAAGCGATTAAAGATTATCTTCAATCACCTGGCTTTTCCTATGAAACAAAAGATGTCGCTGTGCCGAATAAAAATCAAGATTATGTCGACCAATTTTTATTTGAAACAAAAAAAGGATATTGCGATAATTTTTCATCGGCTATGATTGTTTTATTGAGGAGTGCGAATATACCTGCTCGTTGGGTAAAAGGCTACACTTCAGGGGAGTATGCCGGAACAACAACCGATGGAAAAAATCAAATTTATGAAGTCACAAACAATAATGCCCATTCTTGGGTCGAAGTGTACTTTGAAGGTCAGGGTTGGGTCACATTTGAGCCGACAAAAGGTTTCACTAGTCCTGAAAACTTGCATAAACAAACTCATGCTCAGAAAAAAAATGATACGGATGCAGCTGTTTCAAAAAAAATCGAAAAAGAGAAGAAACAAAAGCTAAAACAAGATGAAAAGAAAGTCAATAAAGAACAAAATAAACAGCCAAATCAAAAAGATTTTGTTTCAAAAGAAACCGCTCAGGCTCATACAACGATTAAACATCAAGATTTCAATCGTTTCCTTTGGATTGGCGGAGCGATTCTGTTCGTTTTCCTTGCCGGGGTAGCAGTAAGTCTTTACTTTACACGTGCAAGATGGATACCACTGGTTATTGTTGCGAAGCTGAAACACCGGCGCGATGAGACAGTCTTCTTCAAAGCTTATGATGCATTGCTTCATCAACTGAGTCGAAAAGGCATGAAAAAAGGAGCGACACAAACTCTCCGCGAGTTTGCATCTGAAGTTGATGCTTATTATCACAATCGTGATATGACGGATTTGACTTTGCGCTATGAAAGGATTCTGTACCGAAAAGAAAATGCCCAAGAGCTTTGGGAACATTCTGTAGAGTTATGGGAAAATTTAATTAAAAGAAGATAGTCTTGACCGCTTTCTTTCCTATTGTTAGAATTAGTGAATATTAAAAACCTTTGCTGGCAAGCTCAGTCTTTCATACTGATGCGACCCTGCGAATGGGGGCAGGACCCGTATGTCCGCCGCCATTTTTTCTGTGCAAAAGACAATTTGATAAAGAGGTGACACCATGACAAAGTTAGTGAATGAAATGATTCTTGTATTGGATTTTGGAAGCCAATATAACCAGCTTATTACCCGTCGTATCCGTGAATTTGGTGTGTACAGTGAACTTCATCCGCATACATTGTCGGCTGAAGAAATCAAAAAAATAAATCCGAAAGGAATTATTTTGTCAGGCGGTCCGAACAGTGTATATGATGAAGGGTCTTTCCGCTGTGACGAAAAGATTTTTGAGCTGGACATCCCTGTGCTTGGGATATGTTATGGTATGCAACTTATGACCCATTATTTAGGGGGAAGAGTGGAAGCAGCAAGTCAGCGTGAGTACGGTAAAGCCAATATTCACATAGAAGGTGAACCAGATCTGTTTATGGATCTTCCGAACGAACAAGTCGTGTGGATGAGTCATGGTGATTTAGTTGTTGAAGTTCCAGAAGGATTTACCGTTGATGCAACAAGCCACCATTGTCCAAACTCAGCCATGAGCAATAAAGATAAAAAATGGTACGGCGTGCAATTCCATCCTGAGGTTCGCCACTCTGAATATGGTAATGATCTACTGAAAAACTTTGTTTTCGGTGTCTGTGGATGTGTCGGCGAATGGTCAATGGAAAACTTTATCGAAATTGAAATGGAGAAAATCCGCGAAACAGTTGGAGATAAACAAGTTTTATGTGCACTAAGTGGTGGTGTCGATTCTTCTGTTGTCGCCGTCCTAATCCATAAAGCAATCGGAGATCAGCTCACTTGTATATTTGTTGATCATGGTCTGCTTCGTAAAGGTGAGGCAGAAGGCGTCATGAAAACATTTAGCGAAGGTTTTAACATGAACGTGATCAAAGTGGATGCAAAAGACCGCTTCTTGAACAAGTTGAAAGGTGTTTCAGATCCTGAGCAAAAACGAAAAATCATTGGAAATGAATTTATTTATGTATTTGATGATGAAGCGGACAAGCTGAAAGGAATCGATTTTCTTGCACAGGGTACGCTTTATACTGACATTATTGAGAGCGGTACAGCAACCGCGCAAACGATCAAGTCACACCACAATGTTGGCGGACTGCCTGAAGACATGCAGTTTCAACTGATTGAACCATTGAATACACTGTTTAAAGATGAAGTTCGCGCACTTGGAACAGAGCTTGGTATTCCTGATGAAATTGTTTGGCGTCAGCCGTTCCCAGGTCCAGGCCTTGGTATTCGTGTTTTGGGAGAGATATCAGAAGAAAAGCTGGAAATTGTTCGTGAGTCAGACGCTATTTTACGCGAAGAAATCGCCAAAGCTGGACTTGAACGTGATGTTTGGCAATACTTCACCGTTCTCCCTGATATCCGCAGTGTCGGTGTTATGGGAGATGCCCGCACATACGATTATACAATTGGTATTCGCGCTGTCACTTCGATTGATGGAATGACATCTGATTGGGCAAGAATCCCGTGGGATGTGCTTGAAACGATTTCAACCCGGATTGTTAACGAAGTGAAGCACATTAACCGCGTTGTGTATGATATTACGAGCAAGCCACCTGCAACGATTGAGTGGGAATAATCTAGTGACACCTTATACATCCCAAAACGTTGATTTTGCGCTGTTTAGGTAAAACTCAAGTGGCTTTTGGAGAGTAAAAATCATTTGGATTGTCTCCAAGATTGTCGCCAAAAAAATCTCACCGAATGATTGTCGGTGGGATTTTTTATTTAGGCTTTAGCCGGGTGAGTGCTTTAAACGCGCGAAACATTAAACCACCGGCTATTGAAGTGACCCCATAAAGTTAGACATTATCTAAATTGTAAGTGAAGTCCAATGGACGGGTGATTCTGATTACGGTCATCACGGTGGCAGGGTTTATAATGTGGAGGTACAATCTTGTCATTAGAATATCTTGCGAAATATAATAAAAAAAGATATACAGATAATCCACACATGCCTGTAAATGTTATACTAGAAGAGAAAATAAGAACATTGTATTGTTGTTTGAATATGGTAAGAAACTAAAAAGGTGGAAGAATATTCAAATTTATCTAGAATAACTTTATAATCAATGTATCAGAAGAAATTTGGGGGTATACAAATGTCTTATGCACAACGTGCCGAATTACAATCTCAAATTTGGAAAATAGCCAATGATGTCCGTGGCTCTGTAGACGGATGGGATTTTAAACAATATGTTTTAGGAACACTGTTTTATCGCTTCATTAGCGAAAACTTTTCTAGTTATATTGAAGCTGGAGATGAAAGCGTCAATTATGCAGAACTTCCAGATGATATTATAACGAAAGAAATCAAAGAGGATGCCATTAAAACAAAAGGGTATTTCATATATCCAAGTCAGCTGTTTGTTAATCTTGCGAAAACTGCTAACACAAATGAAAGCTTGAATACAGATTTAGCAGCTATATTTGCCGCTATTGAAAGTTCAGCATATGGTTATCCATCTGAACTAGATATTAAAGGATTATTCGCTGATTTCGACACAACTAGTAATCGACTAGGGTATACTGTGAAGGACAAAAACAGTCGTTTAGCTGCTGTCATTAAAGGTGTTGCAGGGCTTAATTTTGGTGAATTTGAAGATAATCAAATTGACCTTTTTGGTGATGCCTATGAGTTTTTAATCTCTAATTATGCTGCAAACGCAGGAAAATCTGGAGGAGAATTCTTCACACCTCAGCATGTATCAAAGCTTATTGCTCAATTAGCAATACACAAGCAAACAACCATTAATAAGATTTATGACCCTGCAGCCGGTTCAGGTTCACTTTTATTACAAGCAAAAAAACAATTTGATGCTCATATTATCGAAGATGGTTTTTATGGACAGGAGATTAACTTTACAACTTATAACCTTGCCCGTATGAATATGTTTTTACACAATATAAACTACGATAAGTTTAATATTGCTTTAGGAAATACGCTTGGAGATCCTCACTTTGGTGACGAAAAGCCATTTGATGCCATTGTATCAAATCCACCTTATTCCGTAAAATGGATTGGTAGTGATGACCCAACGCTTATTAATGATGAAAGATTTGCCCCTGCAGGCGTATTAGCGCCAAAATCTAAAGCCGATTTTGCCTTTGTACTTCACGCACTTAGTTACCTTTCAAGTAAAGGTCGTGCTGCTATCGTTTGTTTCCCAGGTATTTTTTACCGTGGTGGTGCAGAACAAAAAATTAGAAAGTATCTGATTGATAATAACTTTGTTGAAACGGTTATTTCATTAGCACCTAACCTCTTTTACGGGACTTCAATAGCAGTTAATATCTTGGTACTTTCTAAGCATAAAACCGATAATAAAACTCAATTTATTGATGCAAGTGGAGTAGATTTCTATAAAAAAGAAACGAATAATAACATACTTACAGATGAACATATAGAGAAAATAATGAAAATGTTTGACAGTAAAGAAGATATTGATCATGTTGCAAACTCTGTTGATTATGAGGCAATCGTTCAAAATGATTACAATCTTTCAGTAAGTTCATACGTGAAAGCGAAAAATGCAAAGGAAATCATTGATATTAATGAGCTGAATGCCGAGATAAAAACGACTGTAGCAAAGATAGACCAACTTCGTGCTGAAATTGATGACATTATTGAGGTGATTGAATCATGATTAAACCGAATTATATAGAGAAACTACTTGATGAGGTTGAGGTTGAGTGGAAAGCCTTAGGGGATGTTACATTACCAACTTCCAATATTAAGTGGAGAGAGACAAAGGATACTTATCGGTATATTGATTTAACTTCAGTTAGTCGCGAAACAAACAAAATAATTAAAACAACTGAAATATCCGCCGAAGATGCACCAAGCAGAGCCAAAAAGTTAGTAATCAAAAATGATGTTATTTTTGCAACAACTCGTCCCACCCAGCAACGAGTTTGTTTGATTACTGAAGAATTTTCCGGAGGAGTTGCTAGTACTGGTTATTGTATCTTAAGAGCGAAAACAAATGAAGTTTTACCTAAATGGATTTATCATTATATTTTTTCATCTGATTTTAAAAGGTATTTAGAAGAGAATCAAAGTGGATCAGCATATCCAGCAATTTCTGATGCTAAGGTCAAAGAGTTTAAAATCCCTATCCCATCTCTTAAAGTGCAAGAAGAAATCATTCGTATTTTAGACTCTTTCTCAGACCATACAGCAGAGCTTACAGCAGAGCTTACAGCAGAGCTTACATCTCGTAAAAAGCAATATGGATTTTATCGTGATAAGTTGCTGACTTTTGAAGAGGGGAATGTTGAGTGGAAACGGTTGGGTGATGTGGGCGAGTTCGTTTATGGCTACGCTGCAAAAGCTCAGGATTCGGGTGATGCCAGATTTATCAGGATTACAGATATAAATATGAATGGAAAACTTATACCAACAGATGCAAAGTTCGTTGATATTTCAGAAGAGAACGAAAGATTTATTCTGGAAAAAGATGATTTGTTAATGGCTCGGACTGGAGCAACTTTTGGTAAAACGATGATATTTGAAGAAGATTACCCTGCTATTTTCGCCGGCTTTTTAATCAAACTTAGTTTTGATAAGAAAATCATCAATTCCAAATATTATTGGCACTTTGCTCAAAGCGAACTGTTTTGGCATCAAGCTAACAAATTGGTATCAGGTGGTGGACAGCCCCAATTTAATGCCAATGCTATTAGAAAAGTCAAAATCCCAATTCCGTACCCAGATAACCCAGACAAATCTCTTGTAGAACAAGCTCGTATCGCATCTATCCTCGACAAATTCGATACCTTGATATTCTCAATTACTGAAGATTTACGTCGTGAAATAGAGCTGCGCCAGAAACAATATGAATGTTATCGTGATATGTTTCTTAGCTTTCTAAAAAAGGAGGTAGAGGAGTAATATGGGAACTTCATTAACTGAAATTGCACAAACGCTGAAAGTCGCCAAACATAAAACTAGAGCTAAAGATGCGAGTGAATCTGATGTAAAAGTTCAGTTGATTTATGCTTTTAATGGGACGGGGAAAACTAGGCTTTCACGGGAATTCAAATCGTTATTATCAACGAATTTAGATGGGGATACGGAGTTAGAGTTATCGGAAGTAGTGGGTAAAAATTATCTTTATTATAATGCTTTTACGGAAGATTTGTTTTATTGGGATAATGACTTAGAAAATGATACTGCACCAAAACTTAAAATTCATCCTAATACATTTACAAACTGGATTTTAGAAAGGCAAGGACAAGACAGGAATATTATTTCTAATTTTCAACACTATACTGATGAAAAATTAACTCCACATTTTAATGAAGAATATTCTATTAAAGATAAGAATGGGAATAATGTAACAGTAGGGGCTTTTACAGAAATAACCTTTTCATATGAACGTGGTAATGATGAGATTTCAGATAGCATTAAAATTTCAAAAGGTGAAGAGAGTAACTTTGTATGGTGTGTTTTTAATTCTCTACTTGAACAAGTTATTGATGTATTAAATGTAGCTGAACCAAGTGATAGAGAAACAGATCAATTTAATCAGTTGGAATATGTATTTATAGATGACCCAGTAAGTTCATTGGATGACAATCGTTTGATTGAATTAGCGGTAAGTTTGGCAAAATTGATTAAGAGAAGTCAGTCAGAACTTAAGTTTATTATAACCACACATAATCCTCTATTTTATAATGTATTACATAATGAGTTTAAGAAAGATAAATTTAAAAAATATTTTCTTAAAAAAAAGGGAGATGGGGAACATGAATTAGTTTCCCAAAGGAATGATTCACCTTTTTCCTATCATCTTTTCTTAAAAACTGAAATAGAGAGAGCTATTGAAACAGATCAATTAAAAAAGTATCATTTTAATTACCTTAGGAATATTTTGGAGAAAACATCGACATTTTTGGGTTATGACAACTGGGGAGAACTTTTATTTGAAATTACAGAGGGAAACCCTGAACCTTATATTACAAGAATCATTAATATTTCGAGTCATTCTAAGCATTCAGGAGATGAAATACCTGAGTTATTAGATGATGATAAACGTGTTTTGAATTATTTACTAAAGGGACTTAAGGAAAAATATCATTTTAAATAAGATGAAAGATATAAAATTGAAGCAGAGGAGGCGGGAATTTAATGAGCGATCTCAAAACCATTGCAGAATCAAATCACTATATAGTTTTAGATAAGTATACCAAGATAGCAGAACAAGGGGTTGGCTATCAAACGGAAGCTAATTTAGAACGAGAGCTAATTCAAGATTTAGTTAATCAAGGCTATGAGCATCTGCCAAGTTTAAACACTCGCGAAAAAATATTTGCTAATGTTCGTGTGCAACTGCAAAACCTCAACAATGTTCAGTTTTCAGAAGAGGAATGGATTCGATTTTGTGAGCAGTTTTTAGATAAACCCGGTGATAACCATATTGATAAAACCCGTAAAATTCATAATGACTATATTTATGACTTTGTCTTTGATGATGGGCATATTCAGAATATTTACCTGGTAGACAAGAACAATATGGCCAACAATAAAGTGCAGGTCATTTCGCAATTTGAGCAAAAAGGAACGGAAGCCAATCGATATGATGTGACCATCCTGGTCAATGGATTACCTTTAGTACAAGTGGAGCTTAAAAAGCGTGGGATTGCTATTCGTGAAGCCTTTAATCAGGTTCATCGATATAGTAAAGAGAGTTTTAACTCTGAAAAATCTCTGTTTAAATATTTACAGATTTTCGTGATTTCTAATGGGACAGACAGCCGTTATTTTGCGAATACGACGAAACGTGACAAGAACAGTTTTGATTTTACGATGAATTGGGCAAAAGCGGATAATATCCTGATTAAAGATCTAAAAGATTTTACAGCTACATTTTTTCAGAAAGATACTTTATTGAATGTACTACTGAAATATTCCGTTTTTGATGTGAGTGATAACCTGCTGATTATGCGTCCTTATCAAATTGCCGCTGCTGAGAGAATCTTATGGAAAATCAAGAGTACATACCAAGCCCAAAAATGGAGTACCACTGAAAGCGGGGGGTATATTTGGCATACAACAGGTTCGGGAAAAACGCTTACGAGTTTTAAAGCTGCTCGTTTGGCTACTGAACTGGATTTTATAGATAAAGTATTTTTTGTTGTCGATCGGAAAGACCTGGATTTTCAGACGATGAAAGAGTATCAGCGTTTTTCCCCTGACAGTGTTAATGGTTCAGAAAGTACCGCAGGATTAAAGCGTAACATTGATAAAGATGATAATAAAATTATTGTGACGACGATTCAAAAACTGAATAATCTCATTAAAAGCGAAGCGGAACTCTCTATATATAATAAGCAAGTGGTATTTATTTTTGATGAAGCTCATCGTTCACAATTTGGTGAAGCTCAAAAGAATATCAAGAAAAAGTTTAAAAAGTTCTATCAGTTTGGATTTACAGGGACACCTATTTTTCCTGAAAATGCTTTGGGTTCTGAAACGACTTCTTCTGTTTTTGGTCGAGAATTACACTCTTATGTCATTACAGATGCCATTAGAGATGAAAAAGTTTTAAAGTTCAAAGTAGATTATAACGATGTACGTCCAAAGTTCAAATCAATTGAAACAGAACAGGATGAGAAGAAGCTATCAGCAGCAGAAAATAAAGAAGCTTTGCTGCATCCTGAACGGATTAAAGAAATTTCCCAATACATTCTTTCTAATTTTAGAGTAAAAACCCATCGTTTAAACGCGAATGGAAAAGGATTTAACGCCATGTTTGCTGTGAGTAGTGTTGACGCAGCCAAACTCTACTATGAATCACTAAATAACTTACAACAGGGAAGCAGTACCCCCCTTAAGATTGCGACAATTTTCTCCTTTGCAGCGAATGAGGAGCAAAATGCTATAGGTGAAATTCTTGATGAAACTTTTGAACCTACAGCTATGGATAGTAGTGCAAAAGAGTTTTTAAGTATAGCCATTAAAGACTATAATGCCATGTTTAAAACCAATTATGGCGTTGAAAGTAAGGGATTTCAAAATTACTATCGTGACCTTGCTAAACGGGTGAAAAACAAAGAGATTGATTTACTGATTGTTGTTGGAATGTTTTTAACAGGTTTTGATGCACCTACATTAAATACTTTATTTGTTGATAAAAATCTTCGGTATCATGGTTTAATGCAAGCTTTTTCAAGAACAAATCGTATTTATGATTCCACCAAAACCTTTGGTAATATTGTTACTTTTAGAGATTTAGAACAAGCAACCATAGACGCCATTACTCTTTTTGGGGAGAAAAACACTAAAAATGTGGTGCTGGAAAAAAGCTATAAAGATTATATGGAAGGATTCTCAGATGTGGCAACGGGTGAAGCCCGTCGTGGTTATGTAGACGTAGTCAAAGAGCTACAAGAGCGTTTTCCTAATGTTGAAGATATTGCTACGGAGAAGGATAAAAAGGATTTTGCGAAACTTTTTGGTGAATATTTGCGCATTGAAAATATCCTACAGAACTATGATGAATTTACAAGTTTAAAAGCTCTACAAACTCTAGATGTGAGTGACCCTATGGCTCTTGAAGATTTTAAATCGACTCATTATGTAACAGATGAAGATATAGCGGCTATGCAAGAGATTCAAGTACCAGAAGAAAGAACGATTCAAGATTACCGCTCTTCATATAATGACATTCGTGATTGGATCCGCCGTGAAAAAACTGGAAAAGAAAAAGATAATTCCTATATTGATTGGGATGATGTTGTCTTTGAAGTAGATCTTTTAAAATCCCAAGAGATCAATTTAGATTATATTCTTGAACTTATTTTTGAACATAACAAAAAAGTAAAAGATAAAGCATCTTTGGTTGAAGAAGTTCGTCGCTTAATTCGCTCTAGTGTAGGAAACCGTGCAAAAGAAAGCTTGGTAGTTGATTTTATCAATCAAGCTGATTTAGATAGTATTCAAGATAAAGCAAGTATTATTGATGCCTTTTTCTCATTTGCTCAAACTGAGCAAAAACGTGAAGCAGAAGAATTGATTAGTACTGAAAATCTTAATGAAGAAGCTGCAAAAAGATATTTTTTAGCTTCATTAAAAAGAGAATATGCCAGTGAAAATGGAACGGAGCTTAATGAAGTTCTTCCTAAAATGAGTCCTCTTAATCCTCAGTATTTAACAAAAAAGCAGAGCGTTTTTCAGAAAATCTCTGCCTTTGTGGATAAGTTCAAGGGTGTGGGTGGAAAAATTTAATAAATCTAAAATAGCGGTTACATCAAAATATTTGACTTTTATTCTAAAGGAACAAAATTTCATTGGTGATAGTGTAGAATTATTTCAGTCTACATCATCACCTTTTTATTTAGTACCATAATTTTTTTAAATAACAATACTATCACCCGCTTCTTTGGTAATATATAGATTAACATCCAGATAAATACACTATATCATTTTTTTACACAAAGGAGGGTTAGAAATGAAAAAAAGGTTAATAGCTATTAGCCTAATTCTTATTTGTGCATTTGTTGGTGTATCCTCAGTTTCTGGTTCAACGGTTCAGCCAATTGAACGGGTGAACTTTGAAAATGCAAAAGAATCATCTGTATCGGAACCAGAGTACCTACCTGCACTTGCTGCAATTGGACAGAGTAAAATTGTTAAACTTATGATTCAAGATTACTGATATATCATCGTTCGTTAAACGTGAAAAGGGCGTCCAATAGTCAAAAATCGACTTACTGGACAGCCTCTCGGTTGTTAAAAAATTAGTCCTACAATTTATAAATAATTAGCAGTAGAAGGGGATTTCAAAAGGAGAGTTAATTTGCCGCAGTTGAATAAAGGTTTTTAAAAAAGTTTTAAATTATATTAACCAAAAACCATTCCTTGTTTTACAGAGAGATTCAAATTTTTAACTACTGGCAATCCTTTATAAGCTTTAGATAACTGATCCACACGAATGACATCTAGCATACATATTTCCTCCTTTAATCTTGTTCACATAAAAAAATAACACCAGTCAGAAGGCTGGTGTTAAAGTGTAAGGTTTATTAAAATCTGTTTTTCATATTTTGCAGTTGAAACATCATAATCTGTGCATTGTTCTCAGCTTTATTCAATGAATCGATTAACTTATCGCATACTGATATAATTTCTTCATTCCTTGTGGGAGTATGAAGCACTTCTTTTAAGTTTGCCTTTGGATTTGAGGACAATGCATTAAGCATACGTAATATAGACTCAAGAGAATAATTTGCACACCGGAGAGAACGGATTATTTTTAATTGCCTTATATCTTTATCACTATAAATACGATAACCATTTTCTTTCCGTTTAACAGATAAAAGACCATTCATCTCCCAATTTCTAAGTGTGTCCATAGAAATGTGGAGATAATCGGAAACTTCTTTTCTTTTCATGGACAGTTTATTTATTGGTGATTCACCATCTAAAAGTCGTTTCACTATGTCTATGGCTTCTTCTGCATGATTTCGTTCTTCTTGTAATTGTAATCTATATTCTTGGGTAAGTTGTAAAGCCTTGTCGTAATCACTTAATGCTGCCGTTTTGACCATTTTGACAATCTTTTTTCTTAATCCATTTTGTAGCACTTCTACTTGGAAAGCAAGTCGAGCAAGTTTGAGTTGCTCTAAATGAAGGTCAGTGAAAATTCGATAGCCATTTGCTTGGCGTTCAGGTTTTGCAATAAGACCTAAATCTTCATAGAGTCGAACTGTATTGGGATGGACTCCAATTATTTTAGCGATTTGAGCTGTTTTATATGTTTTCAAGGTTCAATCACCTCACTCAACACTACTATCGTAACACCAATGAAAAGTCTGGTGTTATAATGGAGAAATTGTAATTGGTTGTTGTTTTCCTATTATAAAGTTGCAGTAGAGTAAAAAGTATTGGTACGGCTTTTTCTGCGGTAAGAAAGGATTTAGTATTTCTGATCACATGATTGGCTGGTGGATCTTAAATGTGCATTTCTCAACATCATGGCTACCATATTTCGCAGCTAAAAGAGAAGGCGGGTGTCACCCATATTTGAATGTGACTATCGTTATCATTGTTCAATACCTGATTGCCTGAGTTTTATTTTAATGAAGATCAGGTAGATTTGATTGAATTGACAAAAACAAACTGATCACATCAGAAACTGGAAAAATGACGAACGAAACGGATGTTATAAACCATAACGTTCGTTTTTTATATTGTACTATCCGTTAGATGCTGTTACAATACAATAGTAATGATAAAAAAACTTGTCGTATAATCATGGGGATATGGCCCATAAGTTTCTACCAAGCTGCCGTAAATAGCTTGACTACGCTTGTATATATGATTTGAGATGTGAACTATCTTTTTTTCAGTATACAAAAAGTGTCAGTCAAGCGTCCCGTTTTATTGGGGCGTTTTTTGTTTAAAATTTAAGGTTTTTGAAACAATAAAAACGACAGTATATTGAGAGGAGTATATCATTTTGAAGCGTTACTTTCAGTTTAATGAATTGGGTACGAATTATCGAAGAGAAGTGATTGGCGGACTTACGACTTTTTTATCGATGGCATACATATTGATCGTCAATCCGCTGACATTGTCTTTAGCTTCTATAGACAACTTTCCTGATGCATTGCGAATGGATCAAAGCGCCGTCTTTACTGCAACAGCTCTTGCGGCAGCAGTTGGCTGTTTTACGATGGGGGTCTTGGCCAAGTATCCGATTGCGCTTGCACCCGGAATGGGTTTGAACGCTTTTTTTGCTTTTTCTGTTATTTTAAACATGCAGATTCCATGGCAAACCGCTCTTTCTGGTGTCATGGTATCAGGGCTGATTTTTATTGTGTTATCTTTGTCCGGTTTGCGGGAGAAAATTATCAATTCGATTCCGTTTGAGCTCAAAATGGCTGTTGGTGCGGGAATAGGGTTGTTTATTGCCTTTGTCGGACTGCAAGGCTCACACCTCATTGTCAGCAATCCAGGTACAATCGTGGCACTTGGTGATGTACATTCAGCACCTGTTCTTCTAACTGTGTTTGGATTAGCTGTAACGGTGATTTTAATGGTGTTGCGTGTTAACGGCGGTATTTTCTTTGGAATGTTGATTACAGCTGCTGTTGGAATGATATTTGGTTTGATTGATGTACCGGAAAAAGTTGTTGGGGCAGTTCCGAGTCTTGCACCAACATTTGGCCAAGCATTGTTCCATTTCCCTGAAGTATTCTCGATGCAAATGCTAATTGTCATTTTAACATTTTTATTTGTTGATTTCTTTGATACAGCCGGGACATTGGTTGGAGTTGCTTCACAGGCTGGTTTGATGAAAGATAATAAGTTGCCGCGCGCTGGACGTGCATTGCTTGCTGATTCAACTGCAACTGTCGCAGGAGCGATCCTTGGGACATCAACAACAACATCATATGTCGAATCTAGTGCAGGAGTAGCCGCTGGGGCACGCTCCGGTTTTGCCGCAGTTGTTACAGGTGTACTGTTTTTATTGTCACTATTTTTCTCACCAGTTCTCAGCGTGATTACCTCAAATGTGACGGCACCTGCTTTAATTATTGTTGGTGTCTTGATGGTTGCCAATCTCAATAAGATCGATTGGAGCAAATTTGAAACGGCAGTACCGGCATTTTTAACGATGATCGCGATGCCGCTGACGTACAGTATTGCGACAGGGATTGCCATCGGTTTTATTTTCTATCCGATTACAATGATTTGTAAAGGCAAAGCAAAAGAGATCCATCCGATTATGTACGGACTGTTTGTCGTTTTTATTTTCTATTTCATTTTCTTAAAATAAAAAGTGAAAAGCTCTGTTCATTCACACGGACAGAGCTTTGTTTTGTTCCATATCATGAGAGTGGAACATTCACATTCTATTTTCCGTCATATATAACAACTAGGGATTTCACTTGACTGTTTCACATGACTTGGGTAATTTATAAAGTGCATTTCATTTATGTGAAAGCTGCTCAAAAAGAATAGGAGTTGCTTATATGATGGACGAAAAGTATCAAAAAAATCATGAGGATATAGAGCAAGAACCGGCATCAAGAATGTCGAGAAGTTCACGGAAAACAAAGAAAAACCAAGAACCTACGACATCCGCTGCGAAAGTCAAAATGATTTTCGCGATTATCATTGCTGCTTTGGTTCGTTACTTCAGCTATGTACTGGATGTTTTAAAATCCCCAGTTCGCATTGTTGAAGAATATAATCGGAGTTATTTTAAGTATGCCGTAATTTCTATGATGCTGATTGCTGTCTTTTTTTCGCTTGGCAATTTTTATCAGTTGCTGGCGGGGCGCGGTAGAATTCTTGGGTTTGGCGTATCCGTTCCATTCTTTGAAGTGTTTTTTGTCGTGTTTCTGTACTGTATGATCTTTATGTTTACAGTGGCGGCAGCGATCTGGGCCGTATCAAGATTTATGATGACTTATAAAATAACGTTTGCTGAAACAGTGGCAAAGTACGGCTCACTTTTAGTACCATTTATCATACCAGCGGCACTGTGGATGGTATTTGCGATTGTCAATTTTACGGTCATGACAGTGATTCTGTCAATTTTAATGTTTTTAGGTCTGACATTTGCATCCTTCACGATGATTCAATCCATTTATGAGCAAACTGAAAAAAGACGGGCTGATTTAATGTACTGTGTTTTTAGTGTGCTGTTGATTGAATTGGTGTTTGTTGGTGTGACTTGGAAGTTTATCGCTGGTTATCTATTGTCTTCATTGATTCCCGTTTAAGGGTAAATAAAAAGGCGTTCAATCATGAGCGCTTTTTTATTTAGTATGATTACCATCTTTTTGGTTATCAATATGATATCGATTATTTAATAAAGGAGAAAATAGAACTCATGACAAAGCCGAAGAAAAAGCGGTTTGAAGTGACGGAAGGGGAAACGATCGATACCGTCCTCAACCAAATGCAAAAAGAAGGATATACTCCGGTGCGCCGAATGGAGGAACCGGTGTTTAAAGAAAAAGAGGAAAATGGAACAATTCAAGTGATTCCCTACGGAAGAAAAATAATATTTGAAGGGAAATTACGCTAAAACCGAACATTAAAACGACAAAAAACAGTATCGTTCGATAATGTCGTTGACATTCTCGGAGTCCGTTGTTAAGATAAACATGACATGAAAACACGAACCTCATATAATCTTGGGAATATGGCCCATAAGTCTCTACCCGATGACCGTAAATCATCGGACTATGCAGGAAAGTGAACAATAAACTGACATGGAAATCGTGAGAAGCGGACAACTAATGATACACGCGCCATGCCCGGTTTGTGTTGCTTCCTCATTATGCAATACAAACCGGGTTTTTATTTTGGAAAACTAAAGGTGGGACAAAAATATGCAGCCTCTTGTAGGTGTGATTATGGGTAGTACATCTGATTGGGAAACGATGAAACATGCCTGTGACATCCTTGAAGAATTAGAGATTCCATTTGAAAAAAAGGTTGTTTCTGCTCATCGAACACCTGAATTCATGTTTGAGTATGCAGAAACAGCACGAAAACGAGGTTTGAAAGTGATCATTGCCGGAGCAGGAGGCGCAGCTCACTTACCAGGAATGGTTGCTGCTAAAACGACACTGCCTGTGATCGGTGTGCCGGTTCAATCAAAAGCATTGAACGGGCTTGACTCGTTATTATCGATCGTGCAAATGCCAGGCGGTGTTCCAGTGGCAACGGTTGCGATTGGAAAAGCCGGTTCTGTCAATGCAGGATTGCTTGCGGCGCAAATGCTTGCAGCCTTTGATGAGAAGCTAGCTCAAACATTACGTGAACGAAGAGAAAATGTAAAAGAAACCGTTTTGGAAAGCAGTGATCAGCTTGTCTAAACAGATTTTCCCGGGAAAAACAATTGGTATCATCGGTGGGGGCCAACTTGGTAAAATGATGGCGGTCGCTGCTAAACAAATGGGTTACTATGTAGCCGTGGTTGATCCATTTCCATCATCACCTTGTGGTCAGGTTGCAGACCTTGAAATTACAGGAGCTTACAATGATCAAGAAGCGATTCAAAAGCTTGCCGAAGTGAGTGATGTCATGACCTTTGAATTTGAGAATATCGATTATGATGCACTCAAATGGCTTGAGGTCAATGCTTATTTACCTCAAGGAAGCGAGCTTTTATTGTTAACCCAAAACAGGGAGACAGAGAAAAAAGCGATTGAAGCCGCAGGCTGTAATGTGGCTCCATACAAAATCATACATGAGCAGACCGAGCTTATAACAGCTATAGCAGAGCTTGGGCTTCCAGCTGTTCTGAAAACATGCCGTGGTGGATATGATGGAAAAGGCCAGTTTGTGATCAAAGATAAGGCTCAAATCGAAGAAGCGGCAACACTTCTCCAACATGGAACGTGCATTTTAGAAAGCTGGGTTCCTTTCAAACTGGAGTTATCGGTGATTGTCACTAGGTCCGTATGTGGTGAGGTTGCTGTTTTTCCAGTGGCAGAAAATATTCATAAAGATAATATTTTGTTCCAAAGCATTGTTCCAGCGAGAGTTGCCGGTGCCATTCAAAAAGAAGCAACCACTCTCGCTGTCAAGCTTGCGGAAAAGCTTTCACTTGTCGGAACACTGGCCGTTGAATTGTTTCTGACTGAAGATGATGGACTGCTTGTAAATGAGCTTGCACCACGTCCGCATAATTCAGGCCATTATACGCTTGATCTTTGTGAAACAAGTCAATTTGAACAACATATTCGCGCCATCTGCGGATTGCCGCTTGGTAAAACAGATCTTTTAAAAGAAGGGATGATGGTCAATCTGCTTGGCGATGAAGTGAACATCATTCAAGACGAGCCAGATATTTTAAAAGAAGCAAAACTATATATTTATGGAAAGCATGAAATGAAACCAGGGCGCAAAATGGGTCATATTACATTTGTAAGAAAACCTGATCAAGACTGGATCAAGCAGATAACTGAAAAGTGGACGGAGGAAAAAAACGATGATTGAACGTTATTCAAGACCGGAAATGGCTGCAATATGGACGGATAAAAATAGATTTCAAGCTTGGCTTGAAGTAGAGATACTTGCGTGTGAGGCATGGGCTGAGCTTGGCATTATTCCGAAAGAAGATGTCAAAGTCATCCGTGAACATGCGTCATTTGACATTAAGCGAATTTTCGAAATCGAACAGGATACTCGCCATGATGTTGTTGCCTTCACCCGCGCTGTCTCTGAAACGCTTGGCGAAGAAAGAAAATGGGTTCATTATGGTTTAACATCAACAGATGTTGTTGACACTGCTCTTTCTTATTTATTAAAACAGGCCAACACGATTTTGCTCAATGATCTTGAGAGATTTATTGACATATTAAAAGAAAAAGCAAAAGAACATCAATACACGGTCATGATGGGACGAACACATGGTGTGCATGCAGAACCAACAACATTTGGTTTAAAACTTGCCCTTTGGTATGAAGAAATGAAACGTAACCTAGAACGCTTTAAACAAGCAAAAGATGGGATAGAAGTTGGTAAAATCTCCGGTGCTGTTGGAACATATGCCAACATCGATCCGTTTGTTGAACAGTATGTTTGTGAGAAATTAGGTTTGCAACCAGCTCCAATTTCGACGCAAACATTACAACGTGACCGACATGCTGATTATATGGCAACTCTTGCATTGATCGCGACAAGCATTGAGAAGTTTGCCGTTGAAATACGCGGACTGCAAAAAAGTGAAACACGAGAAGTTGAAGAGTTTTTCGCCAAAGGACAAAAAGGTTCATCAGCAATGCCGCATAAACGAAATCCGATCGGATCAGAAAACATGACGGGAATGGCCCGAGTCATCCGCGGCTACATGATGACTGCGTATGAGAATGTACCGCTTTGGCATGAACGCGATATTTCCCATTCTTCTGCAGAACGAATTATTTTGCCTGATGCCACGATCGCACTAAACTATATGCTGAACCGCTTCGGCAATATTGTCAAAAACTTGACCGTTTTCCCTGATAATATGAAGCGCAATATGGATCGCACACTTGGACTAATCTACTCCCAGCGTGTCCTTCTAGCTTTAATTGATACCGGGATGACTCGTGAAGAAGCATATGACACTGTACAGCCGAAAGCGATGGAAGCTTGGGAGAAACAAGTGCCGTTCCGCCAACTTGTTGAAGCTGAAGACAAGATTACATCCCGTCTTACTCCTGATCAAATCAATGATTGCTTTGATTACAATTACCATTTGAAAAACGTTGACTTTATCTTTGAACGTTTAGGTTTGTCATAAAAAAGGGCCGCTTTGCCGGCCCTCCCGCTATAAAAATATTTCCAAGATTCAGTATAGGAGGCATTCCGTGAATATTGTGAAAAACGAACTTTTATATGAAGGAAAAGCTAAAAAGATTTATCGGACGGAAGATGACCATGTTTTGCTTGTTGAGTACAAAGATTCTGCAACAGCTTTTAATGGTGAAAAGAAAGCTGTGATCACCGGAAAAGGCCGTTTAAACAATGAAATTTCCAGCATCATTTTTACAAGGCTTCATGAGAAAGGCATTAACAATCATTTTATTAAAAGAATATCGGAAACAGAACAACTGATTCAAAAAGTGACGATCATCCCGCTTGAAGTCGTTGTCCGCAATGTTGTTGCCGGAAGTATGTCAAAACGGCTCGGCATTCCCGAAGGTACTGAACTGAAACAGCCGATAATCGAGTTTTACTATAAAGATGATCAGCTTGGTGATCCGCTCATTACAGAGGATCACATTTGGCTCTTAAAAGCGGCTGAGCCTAACCAAGTGGAAAACATCAAATCGATTACTAAACAGATCAATCAACAACTGCAACAACTATTTGCAACATGTGGTGTGAAGCTGATAGACTTCAAGCTGGAATTCGGGCTTGATCAAGCTGGGGAAATCCTGCTGGCTGATGAAATTTCTCCTGATACGTGCCGGCTTTGGGATCAAGAGACGAACGAAAAGCTTGACAAAGATGTATTTAGAAGGAATTTAGGCGAATTAACGGATGCGTACGAAGAAATTTTCAATCGACTTGGAGGCATGTAATATGTACAAAGTGAAAGTGTATGTCAGCTTAAAAGAAAGTGTTTTAGATCCTCAAGGAAGTGCTGTTCAGCATGCATTGCATAGCATGTCTTACAAAGAAGTTCAAGAAGTGCGGATCGGGAAATACATGGAACTCACAATTGAAAAATCTGATCGTGACCTAGATGTTTTAGTGAAAGAAATGTGCGAAAAACTACTAGCAAACACAGTCATAGAAGATTACAGATATGAAGTTGAGGAGGTTGTCGCACAGTGAAATTTGCCGTGATTGTGTTGCCAGGTTCTAACTGTGATATCGATATGTTTCATGCCGTCAAGGATGAACTTGGTGAAGAAGTAGAATATGTCTGGCACACGGAAACAAGTCTTGATGAATATGACGGCGTTTTGATTCCAGGCGGTTTTTCATATGGCGATTATTTGAGGTGTGGGGCGATTGCTCGTTTTGCCAATATTATGCCAGCGGTCAAACAAGCGGCTGAAAAAGGAAAACCTGTCCTCGGGGTTTGCAATGGTTTTCAAATCTTACAAGAGCTCGGTCTTTTGCCAGGTGCGATGAGACGCAACAAAGAGTTGAAATTTATTTGCCGTCCGGTTGAACTGATTGTCGAAAACAACCAAACACCGTTCACTTCTTCTTATCATAAAGGTGAGGCCATTACAATTCCAGTTGCCCATGGTGAAGGAAATTTTTATTGTGATGAAAAAACGCTTACTGCATTGAAAGAAAACAAACAGATCGTATTCACGTACGGTACGAATATAAACGGAAGCGTCGCTGATATTGCTGGTATTACCAATGAAAAAGGCAATGTACTTGGCATGATGCCTCACCCTGAGCGAGCTGTCGATTCTCTTTTAGGAAGTGCCGATGGTCTTAAATTGTTTCAGTCTATCGTGAAAAATTGGAGGGAAACTCATGTCACTACTGCTTGAACCAAGTAAACAACAAATTAAAGAAGAGAAGCTCTATCAACAGATGGGTGTCAGTGATGAAGAGTTCGCCATGATCGAATCGATTCTCGGAAGGCTCCCTAACTATACGGAAATTGGGATTTTCTCAGTGATGTGGTCAGAGCATTGCAGCTATAAAAATTCTAAGCCCATCTTGCGCAAATTCCCGACAAAGGGTGAGCGTGTACTCCAAGGGCCTGGAGAAGGTGCTGGAATCGTTGACATCGGCGACAATCAGGCGGTTGTCTTCAAAATCGAATCACACAACCATCCATCAGCAATTGAGCCTTATCAAGGTGCTGCAACAGGTGTTGGCGGTATCATTCGTGATGTCTTTTCAATGGGGGCACGTCCGATCGCTGTTTTAAACTCTCTTCGGTTTGGTGAACTGACTTCACCTCGTGTGAAGTACTTGTTTGAAGAAGTAGTCGCCGGTATTGCCGGCTACGGTAATTGCATCGGCATTCCGACGGTCGGTGGAGAAGTGCAATTTGACAGCTGTTATGAAGGAAACCCGCTTGTCAATGCGATGTGTGTCGGCTTAATCAACCATGAAGACATTAAAAAAGGGCAGGCAAAAGGTGTCGGCAATACAGTCATGTATGTCGGAGCAAAGACAGGTCGTGACGGTATTCATGGTGCAACCTTCGCATCAGAGGAAATGTCTGATGCTTCAGAAGAAAAACGCTCCGCTGTTCAAGTCGGTGATCCATTCATGGAAAAACTGTTGCTTGAAGCATGCCTCGAGGTCATCAAATCTGATGCACTTGTCGGTATTCAAGATATGGGGGCGGCTGGACTGACAAGTTCAAGTGCGGAAATGGCTTCTAAAGCTGGTTCAGGAATCGAAATGAACCTTGATTTAATTCCGCAGCGGGAAACGGGGATGACAGCGTATGAAATGATGCTGTCAGAATCTCAGGAACGAATGTTATTAGTGATTGAGCGTGGTCGTGAACAAGAGATCATTGATATTTTTAATAAATATGATCTTGAAGCTGTTGCTGTTGGTCATGTTACAGATGATAAAATGCTGAGACTAATCCATCAAGGTGAAACAGTTGCCGAACTTCCAGTTGATGCATTGGCAGAAGAAGCACCTGTTTATCATAAACCTTCAAAAGTTCCAGTGTATTACAAAGAATTCCAAGACATGACTGTTCCTGCTTCAAAAGTGGAGAACGTCAAAGAAACACTGCTTTCCCTCTTACAACAGCCGACAATTGCCAGTAAGGAATGGGTTTATGATCAATATGATTATATGGTGCGGACAAATACAGTTGTTGCACCAGGCTCAGATGCTGGTGTCCTTCGAATTCGCGGGACGAACAAAGCGCTTGCGATGACAACAGATTGTAATGCCCGTTATTTATACCTTGATCCAGAAGTCGGTGGTAAAATTGCTGTTGCCGAAGCGGCACGCAATATCGTTTGCTCAGGTGCTGAACCACTAGCTGTTACCGATAACCTCAATTTTGGCAACCCAGAAAAACCAGAAATTTTCTGGCAAATTGAAAAAGCGGCTGACGGTATCAGTGAAGCGTGCAATATTCTTGGTACACCGGTGATTGGCGGAAATGTGTCACTTTATAATGAATCAGACGGAAAAGCGATTTATCCAACGCCTGTCATTGGAATGGTCGGTTTGATCAGTGATCTAACACATATTACGACTCAACATTTTAAAGCAGCTGGTGATTTGATTTATGTCATTGGTAAAACCCTTCCTGAGTATGCCGGAAGTGAGCTGCAAAAGCTGACAGAAGGAAAAATTTATGGGAAAGCTCCTCTAATAGATCTTGGAGTGGAACAAGCGAGACAAAAAATGTTGTTGGAAGCCATTCGCACCGGTTTCATTCAATCAGCTCATGACGTCTCTGAAGGCGGTCTCGCTGTAGCCCTTGCAGAAAGTGTGATGACAACAGAAGGTCTTGGCGCATCAATAATCTTTAATGAAGAACCTGCGTTACTATTTAGTGAATCACAATCACGTTTTGTCGTGTCTGTCAAAAAAGAACATCAGCTGGCTTTTGAAAAACTGGTGACAGATGCTATCCATCTTGGTGAAGTCACAGCTGATGCAATGTTCACCATTCAAAGTCAAGAAGGACAACAATGGATTCATGCGCAGACGAAAGAACTTGAAAGCGCATGGAAAGGAGCTATCCCATGCTTGCTGAAATCAAAGGCTTAAACGAAGAGTGCGGCGTATTTGGAATTTGGGGACATGAAGAAGCTCCGCAAATCACCTATTACGGATTGCACAGCCTCCAACATAGAGGGCAGGAAGGTGCAGGCATTGTGGCAACTGACGGCGAAAAGCTGTCAGCCCACAAAGGCCAAGGTTTGATTACGGAAGTGTTTCAAAATGGTGAGCTTGAGAAAGTGAAAGGAAGAGGAGCAATCGGTCATGTCCGTTATGCGACGGCAGGTGGGGGCGGTTTTGAAAATGTTCAGCCGCTTCTGTTCCGTTCACAAAATAACGGAAGTTTGGCGTTGGCGCACAACGGTAATTTAGTCAATGCTACACAGCTCAAGCAGCAACTTGAGAACCAAGGTAGCATTTTTCAAACGTCCTCTGATACAGAAGTACTTGCCCATTTAATTAAACGAAGCGGTCATTTCGCATTAAAAGACCAAATTAAAAACGCTCTTTCCATGCTAAAAGGTGCTTACGCTTTCTTAATTATGACAGAAACAGAAATGATTGTAGCGCTTGATCCGAACGGTCTCAGACCTTTATCAGTAGCCATGTTGGGTGATGCATATGTCGTTGCTTCAGAAACTTGTGCATTCGATGTAGTGGGGGCAACATATTTACGAGATGTAGAACCTGGAGAAATGCTGATCATCAATGATCAAGGAATGCAATCCGAGCGTTTTTCTCTTAATATCAACCGTTCGATGTGCAGTATGGAATATATTTATTTCTCAAGACCTGATAGCAATATCAATGGGATTAACGTCCACAGCGCGCGGAAAAACCTTGGTAAAAAACTTGCGGAGGAATCAGGAATTGACGCTGATGTTGTGACAGGTGTTCCTGATTCCAGTATTTCTGCAGCGATCGGTTATGCTGAAGCAACAGGTATCCCTTATGAACTTGGATTGATTAAAAACCGCTATGTCGGCAGAACATTTATTCAACCGTCTCAGTCACTTAGAGAACAGGGAGTGAGAATGAAGCTGTCCGCTGTCCGCGGTGTTGTCGAAGGCAAACGTGTGGTGATGGTAGATGATTCGATTGTCCGTGGTACGACAAGTCGGCGGATTGTGACTATGCTCAGAGAAGCGGGAGCGACCGAAGTCCACGTCAGAATCAGTTCTCCCCCGATCTCTCATCCGTGTTTTTATGGAATCGATACATCCACACATGAAGAACTGATAGCATCCTCCCATTCTGTGGAGGAGATCCGTCAGGAAATCGGTGCTGATACGTTGTCATTTTTAAGTATTGAAGGTCTTCTTTCTGGAATTGGTAGAACATATGAAGGAGAAAATTGTGGTCAATGTATGGCCTGTTTTACAGGGAAATATCCGACCGAAATTTACCAAGATACTGTGCTTCCTCATGTGAAAGAAGCTGTTCTGACTAAATAATGTAGCTGGTCAAAAAGGGCAGTTTCGAGAAGCTACTGCCCTTTTCAGTTTGAATGGAGTGATTGTGATGTCTGAAAGCTATAAAAATGCTGGAGTCGATATTGAAGCGGGCTATGAAGCTGTCAAGCGAATGCAAAAACATGTTGAACGGACAAAACGACTCGGTGTGATGGGCGGACTTGGCGGTTTTGGCGGAATGTTCGACTTGTCAGAGCTTCCATACAAAAAACCGGTGCTTGTCTCAGGGACAGATGGTGTCGGTACAAAGCTAAAGCTTGCTTTTGCGATGGATAAGCATGATACGATCGGAATTGATGCGGTAGCGATGTGTGTCAATGATGTCCTTGCTCAAGGGGCAGAGCCGCTGTTTTTTCTCGACTATCTAGCCGTCGGAAAGGCAGATCCGGTCAAAATAGAAGCGATTGTAGCAGGTGTTGCAGAAGGCTGTACTCAGTCAAGTTCAGCACTCATCGGTGGTGAAACGGCAGAAATGCCTGGTCTTTACACCGAAAATGAATATGATATTGCTGGTTTTTCTGTAGGTGTTGTTGAAAAAGATCAAATCGTAACAGGTGAAAACATTCGTGAAGGACATCTATTAATTGGACTTTCTTCAAGCGGTCTTCACAGTAATGGTTTCTCGCTTGTCCGAAAAATCCTTCTTGAAGAAGCAGGTCTTGATCTAGAGCAAACATATGCTCCGTTTGCCCGACCGCTTGGTGAAGAGCTATTAGAACCGACAAAGATTTATGTCAAACCAGTATTGGAAGCAGTCAAATCAGGAAGAATCGATGGAATGGCACATATCACAGGCGGTGGATTTATCGAAAACCTCCCGCGGATGCTGCCTGCTAGTTTAGGGGTGGAGATCGACAATGGATCTTGGCCAGTTCCTGAAATCTTTCCGTTTATTCAAGAAAAAGGCCAGCTAACATCTGAGGAAATGTTCAATGTCTTCAACATGGGAATTGGCTTTGTCCTCGCTGTAAAAGAAGAACATATGTTAGATGTCATTCAAACGCTCGAACAGCAAGGGGAAAAAGCATATTTGATCGGTCGAGTGAAAAATAGAAATGGTGTGACGTTTGGCGGTGCAAGACTTTCATGAAAAAAATTGCTGTCTTTGCATCTGGTAGTGGAACGAATTTTCAAGCGATCTTGCAACAATTGAAAGAAGACAACTGGAATGCGGAAATCGTACTTGTCGTTTCTGATAACCCTCAGGCAAAAGTTCTTGAAAGAGCTGAAACAGCGGGTATTCCGTTCTTCGCTTTTGAACCAAAATCATTTGAAAATAAAGCGGCATTTGAGCGGACTATCGTTGAACAGCTTCACCATCATGGAGCGGAATGGCTTGTGTTGGCCGGTTATATGCGGCTGATCGGTGATACATTGCTATCAGCCTACAGAAACAAAATCATTAACATTCATCCATCACTGCTCCCAGCTTTTCCGGGACTTGATGCGATTGGACAGGCGTACAGAGCAGGTGTGAAAGTTGCGGGAATTACCGTCCATTTTGTTGATGAAGGAATGGATACCGGACCGATTATCGCCCAGCGTGCTCTTCAAGTAGAAGAGAATGATACATTGACAACCCTTGAAGAAAAGATTCACAAACTGGAACATCAGCTTTATCCCCAAGTGATTAAAGATATTCTTGAACTAAATAGTAGAGGTGAAAAGAAATCATGATCAAACGTGCACTCATTAGTGTGTCTGATAAAACAAATATTGTCCCTTTTGTAAAAGAATTAACAGCCCTTGGCGTTGAAGTCATTTCAACCGGGGGAACGAAAAAACTGCTTCAAGAACATGGTGTTGATGTCATTGGTATTTCAGAAGTAACCGGTTTTCCGGAAATAATGGATGGCCGTGTTAAAACACTCCATCCGAACATTCATAGCGGACTTCTTGCTGTCAGAAGTAACGACCATCATATGGCACAGCTTCATGAACAAGGTATCAAACCGATTGATCTCGTCATTGTCAACCTTTATCCATTTAAAGAAACAATATCAAAAGTAGGCGTCACATTTGAAGATGCGATTGAAAATATTGATATCGGCGGTCCAAGCATGCTTCGTGCCGCAGCGAAAAACCATCAGGATGTCACAGTTATCGTTGATCCTGACGATTACAGCCCGATTCTTAGCGAAATCAAAGAAACAGGCGATATTTCACTTGAGAAAAAACGAGAGCTTGCGGCAAAAGTTTTCCGCCACACAGCTGCTTATGATGCATTAATCGCTGACTATTTAACAACTGTAACAGGTGAAAAAGAGCCTGAGCAATACACCGTCACATTTGAGAAAAAACAATCGCTTCGCTATGGAGAAAACCCGCATCAAGAAGCTGTCTTTTATCAACATGCACTGCCTGTCACCGGCTCAATTGCAAGCGCCACACAGCTTCATGGTAAAGAACTGTCATACAACAATATTAAAGATGCTGATGCAGCATTGCAAATTGTCCGTGAATTTCAAGAACCAGCAGCAGTTGCTGTCAAACATATGAACCCTTGTGGTGTCGGAGTCGGCAAAACGATTGCAGAGGCGTTTCATAAAGCATATGCTGCTGACCAAACATCGATTTTTGGCGGTATTATCGCACTGAATCGTGAGGTCGATCAAGCAACTGCTGAAGTACTTAAACAAATCTTCTTAGAAATCATCATTGCACCTTCATTCAGTAAAGAAGCACTTGAGATCTTAACGATGAAGAAAAATCTTCGTCTGTTAACACTTGATGTCGATCAGGCTCTCAAAAACGAAAAACAGTTGACATCTGTTCAAGGCGGTCTGTTGATTCAAGACCTTGATACACATGGCTTTAAAGATGCTGACATCTCGATTCCAACAAAAAGAGAACCGACTGAAAAAGAGTGGGCTGATCTAAGACTGGCTTGGAAAGTTGTCAAACATGTCAAATCAAATGCGATCGTACTTGCGAAAGATGATATGACAGTCGGTGTTGGTGCCGGACAAATGAACCGTGTTGGCTCTGCGAAAATCGCAATCGAACAAGCAGGTGAGAAAGCATCAGGTAGTGCACTTGGTTCTGATGCCTATTTTCCAATGCCTGATACAGTTGAAGAGGCGGCAAAAGCAGGTGTGACCGCAATCATTCAACCGGGCGGTTCGATTCGTGATGAAGATTCGATTCAAAAAGCGGATGAATACGGCATCGCCATGGTGTTCACCGGAATTCGCCATTTCAAACATTAAAGGGGGGAGCCATGTGAATCTATTGATTATCGGTAGAGGTGGCAGAGAGCACACACTTGCTTGGAAAGCGGCGCAAAGTCCACTTGTCGACACTGTTTATGTAGCACCAGGAAATGATGGGATGGCAGGGGTTGCGACACTTGTTGATCTTGATGAAGGAGACCATCAGGGACTTCTTGAATTTGCAAAGGATCACAATATAGGCCTGACCATCATTGGCCCTGAAGTTCCGTTAATAGAAGGACTTGCTGATCAATTCACAACAGCCGGTTTGCTAAGTTTCGGCCCAACAGCAAACGCAGCGGTGATCGAAGGCAGTAAACAGTTTGCCAAAGATTTAATGAAGAAATATCAAATTCCAACAGCCGATTATGAAACATTTACGTCATTTGAAAAAGCACAAGCTTATGTTAAGCAAAAAGGAACGCCAATTGTCATCAAAGCGGATGGACTTGCTGCTGGAAAAGGTGTGACAGTTGCACTGACAGAAGAAGAAGCGATCCGGTGTCTGCACGATTTTCTAGAAGATGCGAAATTCGGTGATGCCAGCGCATCTGTTGTCATTGAAGAATTTTTAAGTGGTGAGGAATTTTCTCTTATGGCTTTTGTCAATGGGGAAAAAGTTTATCCAATGGTGATTGCTCAAGACCATAAACGAGCGTTTGATGGAGACACCGGACCAAATACAGGGGGAATGGGTGCATATTCGCCGGTCCCGCAAATCCCTCAAGCAGTTGTTGATGATGCCATCAAAACAATTTTAGAACCTACTGCACAGGCGATGGTCAATGAAGGACGGCCATTTACAGGGGTTTTATATGCCGGTTTAATGCTGACAGAACACGGTACAAAAGTAATTGAATTTAACGCTAGATTCGGTGATCCCGAAACACAAGTCGTCCTCCCGCGCCTTGAATCAGATCTTGTCCAAGTGGTGCTTGATCTCTTGGAAGATCGCAAAGTCGAGTTAAAATGGAAAAATGAAGCGGCAGTCACGGTTGTATTAGCATCTGATGGATATCCGGAAAACTATCAAAAAGGCACACCAATCGGCACTTTACAGTCTGATCTGGAAGAGACCGTCGTTTTTCACGCAGGAACGAAAAAAAACGCTGACCAGTATGTGACAAATGGCGGTCGTGTTGCCAATGTCACGGCATTTGCCAATACATTTCAAGCGGCACGCGAAAAAGCATATCAAGCGGTTAAACAAGTTGAAAAGCCCGGGTTGTTTTATCGGACCGATATCGGTGTCAGGGCATTAAATCGTTAAAATGAAAAGAGGCTGCACTTTTTGCTGCGCCTCTTTTTTTGTTGTAGCTTTATATTTTGTTCAGATCATTCTATACGAATAGAAAACATGAGTGAAGCGGAAATAAAAAAAGATGTCATTCAGTAATTTGTAAGAAACATTACATTTGATAAAAAAGTGAAAATGATTTAATTAGAAAGATGTGAAAGGTCGATTTACTGACAGGATAAAATAACAAAAATACAGATCATACCCTTGAAAAAACTTAAAAGACATCGAAAAAAACGATAAGTGGGCGATTATCTTGAAATATATTATATATTAATATTATTAAATACCCATAAAAATCGTATGAAACACTCGATTTACAGACTATAAACATGTAAAAAACGCAACTAAAATATAGTCTTTGCAAGCCGAATCCTTATAAAGGAACTAAAGCAGGCAATTGTGCCTGCTTTAAACTTGTAAAGCCATAAAAATCGACTTTATTGTTCACTTTTTGTTAAAATAAGAAGAGAAATAAGTGTAAGGTCACAAGGCGTTTTAAAATTTGAGAGCTGTTGGCTGTCTTGTAGAAAGCGTTTTCAATACTCATTAATAGGATGTTCAGACAGTCTTACGAACGCCTGTTGATTTCTGCATACAACTAGGTGTGCTTTTATTGATGATTTGTTTCGCTTTTTTGGTCTTGTTCCATCGCATTTTGACAAAGGTATGTGGCAGGGCAAAATCTTAGAATACCTGAGCCAGCTTTTAGTGCTCCCATAAACATGCACATCAGTGTCATCTTGCACCAAGGTTTTCTGATAAGCTTTGCTGTTGCTGCAGATAAAATGGTCAGCCCACAGGCAATGCGTAATACAGCGTCAAACAGATCAATATTTTGTTTCATTAAAATTCCTCCCTTTAACATTTTCAAAAAATTGTAACGATTTGGGAATGTGTGGCAATAATAAATGTGTTAACATGGGATCACTACAAGTAAAGGAGAGTATGTGAATGATTGAACGCACCCTAAATTGGAAAAACAAACACATCAGGTCGCAAGTTGATGTCGTCAGTTCAAGGATGCTGCCAACGCTCCTTTTAAAAAATGCATTTGTACTGAACCCGTATTTAAAGCAATGGATTTACGCAAATGTTTGGATCCATCATGACAGAATTGTTTATGTTGGTCGTGAGCTTCCTACATCAGCTGTTAAACATACGATAGATTGTAAAGGAAAATACATTGTACCTGGATATATAGAACCGCATGCGCACCCTTTTCAAATTTATAATCCCCAAACATTGGCGGAACATGCATCACAATTTGGCACAACGACATTTGTGAATGATAACCTGTTTTTGCTTTTGAATTGCGGAAAAAAGAAAGCGTTTACGATATTAGAAGAATTAAAAAAACAGCCTGTTCACTATTTTTGGTGGTCAAGATATGATCTGCAGACAGAAGTGTTGGATGAGGATCATATTCTTTCGATCGACTACCGAAAGCATTGGGGAGAACATCCTGATGTCATTCAAGGAGGAGAAATGACTGGCTGGCCTCGCCTTTTGGATGGGGATGATTTAATGCTACATTGTATGCAATGTACGAAAAAGAGAGGGAAGCGAATTGAAGGTCATTTTCCAGGCGCATCTCAGAAAACACTGACAAAGATGAAGCTGTTTGGTGCAGATGCCGATCATGAAGCAATGACAGGTCAAGAGGTGTTGGAGCGGCTTGAACTGGGAATGTATGTTGGATTAAGGAACTCTTCAATCCGCCCCGACTTAAGAAAAATTTTACAGGAGCTTCATCAAGAAGGCTTTCATTATTATGACCATATGTTTTATACGACAGACGGTGCCACACCTCATTTTTATAAGGATGGCATGACAAATGAGCAAATAACGATTGCCCTTCAAGAAGGTGTCCCAACAATTGATGCCTATAATATGGCGACATTCAACATTGCGAAATACTATCAGCTTGAAGACCTTCTCGGTGTTGTTGCCCCTGGAAGATTTGCAACATTTAATATTTTAGAGAGCCCTGACAACCCGACGCCTCTCACAGTCGTGGCAAAAGGAGAGATTTTAAAAGCAAACGGTATTGATCAACAGATGTTTTCAGAGCCAGAATGGAAAAAGGGAGGTCTTGTCCCGCTACAACTTTCATATGATTTAACGATGGATGATCTGCAGTTTTCCATGCCGCTCGGTTTGAAAATGAGGAATGCCGTGATTATGGAACCGTATACGATTCAGATTGACAATTCTGTTGATCAGCTATCTTTTGAGCATGATGAAAGCTATCTTGCTCTTTTTGATAAAAAGGGAAAATGGCGTGTCAACACAATGCTAAAAGGTTTTGCTACCCATGTTCAAGGCTTTGTCAGCTCTTATTCAACAACGGGTGATCTGCTTGTCATCGGCAAAAATAAACAAGATATGTTACTCGCGTTTAAACGGATGAAAGAAATTGGCGGCGGTATTGTGTTGGCGGAAAACGGAAAAATACTTCATGAGATTCCTCTTCATATTAGCGGTGGTGCATCAAATGAGACGTATAAGACAGTGCTTGAAAGGGAAGAAACGTTAAAAGAACTTCTTTTTGCGAGAGGGTATATGTTCAATGATCCAATCTATACGTTATACTTTTTGCAGAGCACACATTTGCCTTATATTAGGGTGACGCCAAAAGGGATCTTTGATGTGATGAAAAAAACTGTACTCTTTCCATCGATAATGCGTTAAAATATAAAAGAGCAGGGGTTAATATTTGATGAATCGATATGTAAGAGTGCTGATTTACAGTGTTTGTGTTTTTTTACTTGTTTCATGTGCGAATCGGGAAAATAAGAGCAATGTCTATCCACTAACAGGAACCAACGCGGAAAAAGCTGTTGTCGAGCGGCCGATTGCGGTGATGGTGAACAATCATCCGAAAGCACGGCCGCAGTCTGGATTAAGCAAAGCGGATGTTGTGATTGAGGCCCTAAGTGAAGGATCGATCACCAGATTTTTAGCGATCTATCAAAGCGAAATGCCAGAAGTGGTCGGTCCGGTTAGAAGTGCGCGTGAGTACTTTATTGAATTAGCGCTTGGGTTTAATGCTCTGTATGTTCATCATGGTTGGAGCCCAGGTGCTAGGGAAATGCTTGAAGGCGGTGCTGCTGACTACATTAATGGTCTCAATGATGATGGCAGTACATTTTGGAGAGCAGATTTTCGAAAAGCTCCCCATAATTCGTATACTTCATTTAAAAACATAAAAAAAGCTGCTGGTGACAAAGGGTATTCTCTTGAATCTCATACAGGACCACTATCTTTTCAAACAGATGAGACAACACCTGATGAAGCGCCTGTCTCGGTTCGTTTCAATTATGGAACAAATCAGGTGAAATATCGTTTTGATCAGAATGTGAACGGGTATGTGAGAAAGTCTGACGGTATTTTGACAACAGATATGGAAACAGAGGAACCGATTGTTCTGCAAAATATTTTAATCGTAGAAGCAGAACATCAAGTCAAAGATCACAAGGGAAGACGAAACATCGACCTGCGTTCTGGTGGACAAGGATTACTTCTTTCAGGAGGTCAGCTTCATAAAGTAAGCTGGAAAAATGAAAACGGTCGTATAGTGCCAGTCATGGACGGGAACATCGTCCCTTTTGTTCCGGGAAAAACCTGGATCAATATCATTCCTGATCTCAGAGAGGTTTCTATTAGCAAAGGAGAAGGTGTTTAACAATGCAGATCGATAAATTACGCGGAAGAGAGCTTGACCAGCTTTTTCATTCCATTCTATCATTGAAAGATCTTGAAGAGTGTTATCGTTTTTTTGATGACCTTTGTACAATAAATGAAATTCAATCGCTGGCTCAGCGGCTCGAAGTGGCTAGAATGCTTCGCGAAGGCAACACATATCATAAAATCGAATTGGAAACCGGCGCAAGTACTGCAACGATTTCCAGGGTGAAACGCTGTTTGAACTATGGTAATGATGCTTATACAATGGCACTTGACCGTGTAAAAGAAACCGAATCATCTTCATAATGTTTTTCTAGAGATATCGCTTGGCTTTTAAATGTCCAAGCGATTTTTTTTTGCCTATTGATCGTTTTCAAAAAAGGTGGGGAATTTGTTATAATGTTTAAATGGAAAGAACGATTGGAGGAGCTTTTTTCATGTATGATGTTACCGAGTGGAAGCATGTCTTTAAACTCGATCCCCATAAAGAAATAACAGATGAGCAACTTGAACAGCTATGTGAATCTGGCACGGATGCAATTTTGATTGGCGGAAGTGATCATATTGCAGAAGATGATGTATTGCGATTGATGTCAAAGGTTCGGCGTTTTTTAGTTCCGTGCATTCTCGAAATTTCGACAATTGAGGCGATTGTGCCGGGATTTGATCTTTATTTTATCCCGACTGTTTTGAATAGTCGGGATCGGAAGTGGATTGTTGGTCTTCATCAAGAAGCGATGAAAGAGTATGGAGAGTTGATTTCACCAGAAGAGATTATTGTTGAAGGCTACTGTATTTTAAATCATGACTGCAAAGCAGCGGCGTTAACAAATGCCGATACAGCGCTTGAACTAGAAGACATTAAAGCATATGCGAGAATGGCTGAACATCTTTTTCATTTGCCGATTTTTTATTTGGAATATAGCGGAATGTTTGGAGATGTGGAGATCGTTAAACAAACAAAAGCCGTGTTGACCAACACGACTTTGTTTTATGGTGGCGGAATTACCAGTTATGAAACAGCGGTTAAAATGGCTGAGCATGCCGATGTCATTGTTGTTGGAAATGTGATTTATGATGATTTTAAAAATGCATTACAAACAGTTAAGGCTGTTAAAAAATAAAACAAATTCGTTTATAATAGAACATATGTTTGAGAAAAGGCGGTGAGCAGTGTTGAATAGTATGCGTGATCAATTATTAAATGGATTAAATCGTGTTCAGCAAGAAGCGGTTAAAACAACGGATGGACCGCTTTTAATTATGGCTGGAGCAGGCAGTGGAAAGACAAGGGTTCTAACGCATCGGATCGCTTATTTAATGGTGGAAAAACGCGTAGCTCCGTGGAATATTTTAGCGATTACTTTTACAAATAAGGCTGCTAGGGAAATGAAAGAACGTGTTGAACAGATTCTGGGGCCGGAAGCAGAGAATATTTGGATTTCGACTTTCCACAGTATGTGTGTCCGAATTTTACGGAGGGATATTGACCGGATTGGGATCAACAGGAATTTCTCAATTCTTGATACCTCTGATCAGCTTTCAGTTATTAAAGGAATCTTAAAAGAACGTAACATCGATCCGAAAAAGTTTGATCCACGCAGTATTCTTGGATCGATCAGTGGTGCGAAAAATGAACTGATCGACCCTGAGGAATATGAAAAAACAGCAGGTGGTTATTTTGAGCAAGTTGTCAGTGATGTTTACAAAGACTATCAGAAAAAACTGCACAAGAATCAATCGCTTGATTTCGATGACTTGATTATGGCAACGATCCGCTTGTTTGAGAGAGTGCCTGAGGTTCTGGAATATTATCAGCGCAAGTTTCAATTTATTCATGTTGATGAATATCAAGATACGAATAGAGCGCAATATTGGCTTGTCAAAAAATTGGCGCAACGTCTTGAAAATATTTGTGTTGTCGGTGATTCTGATCAGTCGATTTATAAGTGGCGTGGTGCCGATATCACAAACATCCTCTCTTTTGAAAAAGACTATCCAAATGCAAGTGTCATTTTATTAGAACAAAACTACAGATCTACAAAATGCATATTGAATGCAGCAAATGGTGTGATTGGGCACAATGCCAATAGAAAGCCGAAAAAGCTTTGGACAGACAATGATGAAGGGGCAAAAATTTCTTATTTCAGAGGAGATAACGAATTTGCCGAAGGACAATTTATTGCTGGGAAAATTCAGGAGTTAATCAGATCAGGCAAACGTTCTCTTTCAGACATTGCCGTTTTATATCGGACAAATGCCCAGTCCCGTGTCATTGAGGAAACACTGATGAAAGCGAACATTAACTATCAAATGGTCGGTGGTACAAAGTTCTATGACAGAAAAGAAATTAAAGATCTGCTTGCGTATTTAAGGCTTGTCGCAAATCCTGATGATGATATCAGTTTCGCGAGAATCGTCAATGTACCGAAGCGAGGAGTTGGGGCATCATCTGTTGAGAAGATTGCAGCATATGCAGGTTTGAATGACTTGTCACTGTTTGAAGCGCTCGGTCAAGTCGATTTTATCGGACTTAGCGCAAGAGCAGCAAATACTTTAGATGAGTTCAGACAGATGATTGACAACTTAACAAATATGCAAGAATACTTAACCATTACCGATCTGACTGAAGAAATCCTTGAAAAAACTGAATACCGAGAAATGCTGAAAGCTGAAAAATCGCTTGAAGCGGAAAGCCGGCTCGAAAATATTGATGAGTTTTTATCTGTGACAAAGAACTTTGAACGGCAAAGCGAAGATAAATCACTTGTCACCTTTTTAACAGATTTGGCGCTAGTGGCTGATATTGATCAGCTTGATCAGAAAGAAGAAGAAGCGGGACAACAGGATGCTGTCATTTTAATGACACTTCATGCTGCAAAAGGGCTGGAGTTTCCGGTCGTCTTTTTACCAGGGTTAGAAGAAGGGGTGTTTCCGCACAGTCGTTCATTGATGGAAGAAGCGGAGATGGAAGAAGAGCGGCGCCTTGCATATGTTGGGATTACGAGAGCGGAAGAGGAGCTCTTTTTATCAAATGCTAAAATGCGAACATTATTCGGTAGAACAAATATGAATATGGAGTCAAGGTTTATTGCCGAAATACCGGACGAGTTATTGGACAATCTAAATGAAGAGAAGAGTCTGAAAAAACCGTTTGCCAAAAAAACAGAACGGAGAGAAGCGGTCATGCGACCGTCAGTCCCATACCGTAAATCAGGTGCTGATGAAATGGGTTGGACTGTTGGTGATAAGGCTTCCCACAAAAAATGGGGTGTCGGTACGGTAGTCAGTGTCAAAGGCTCAGGAGAATCAATAGAGCTTGATATCGCTTTTCCTAGTCCAATCGGGGTCAAACGTCTTCTTGCGGCCTTTGCGCCAATTGAAAAGCAATAATCGCAAATTGAAAGGACGAAATCAATGGAAAAAGAAGTGGCAAAACATCGTGTAGAACAACTGCATGCACTCATTAACAAATACAACTATGAATACCATACACTTGATGATCCTAGTGTTCCTGATTCTGAATATGACAAACTGATGAAGGAGCTTATTGCGATTGAAGAAGAGTTTCCAGAGTTGAAAACACCTGATTCTCCTTCCCAGCGTGTCGGTGGCGCCGTGTTGGATGCCTTTCAAAAAGTACAGCATAAAACACCAATGCTCAGTCTTGGCAATGCATTTAATGAAGAGGATCTGCGCGACTTTGACCGCAGAGTCCGTCAGGCAGTTGGTGATGTTGACTATAATGTTGAATTGAAAATAGATGGACTTGCAGTTTCATTGCGTTATGAAAACGGCGTATTTGTTAGAGGAGCGACAAGGGGAGACGGAACAACGGGTGAGGATATTAGCGAGAACCTGAAAACGATCAGAAACATTCCTCTTAAAATGAGCCGGGATCTTTCAATTGAAGTGCGAGGAGAAGCATTTATGCCGAAACGCTCCTTTGAACAGTTGAACAAAGCGAGAATCGAAAGAGAGGAAGAGCCATTTGCCAATCCACGGAATGCTGCTGCTGGTTCATTAAGACAGCTCGATCCGAAAATTGCAGCGAAACGAAATCTCGATATTTTCGTCTACAGTATAGCGGAGCTTGATGAAATGGGTGTGGAAACGCAAAACGAAGGGCTCGATTTTCTCGATGAACTCGGGTTTAAAACCAATCACGAACGAAAAAAATGCGCAACGATCGAAGAGGTGATCGTGTTCATTGAAGAGTTGAAAACAAAGCGAGCCGATCTATCCTATGAAATCGACGGGATTGTCATTAAAGTCAATTCGCTCCATCAGCAAGAAGAACTAGGCTTTACGGCGAAAAGCCCGCGTTGGGCGATTGCCTACAAATTTCCGGCTGAAGAAGTGGTCACAACTTTGCTAGATATAGAATTAAGTGTTGGCCGGACGGGGACGGTGACACCGACAGCGATTCTGGAACCTGTAAAGGTAGCGGGAACGACCGTTCAAAGAGCGTCCCTTCATAATGAAGATTTAATCAAAGAGAAAGATATTAGACTGTTTGACAAAGTCGTCATTAAAAAAGCCGGTGATATCATTCCTGAGGTCGTGAATGTGCTTATCGACCAACGTACTGGAGAAGAAAAAGAATTCAACATGCCTGAGGAATGTCCGGAGTGCGGGAGCAAGCTTGTCAGAATTGAGGAGGAAGTTGCACTTCGCTGTATCAATCCTGAATGTCCGGCGCAGATTAGGGAAGGCTTGATTCACTTCGTTTCTCGTCAAGCGATGAATATTGAAGGGCTGGGAGAACGGGTGATTGCCCAACTGTTTCGTGAGAATTTGGTTCATACTGTCGCTGACCTTTATAAACTCTCGAAGGATCAACTCATCAACTTAGAACGAATGGGAGAAAAATCGTCGGACAACTTATTACAGTCGATTGAAAAATCAAAGGAAAACTCTTTAGAACGACTTCTTTTCGGCCTTGGTATCCGGTTTATTGGTGCAAAAGCCGCGAAAACACTGGCACAGCATTTTGAAACACTTGACACAATCAAACAGGCTTCAAAAGAGGAATTCATTGCAGTTGATGAAATCGGCGAAAAAATGGCTGATGCCTTAGTTACCTATTTTCATAAAGAAGAGATGTTAAACTTATTGGCTGAACTGAAACAGCTTGGGGTCAACACAGAATATAAAGGTCCGAAAAAGATAAAAGTTGAAGATAGTGATTCCTATTTTGCTGGTAAAACGATCGTATTGACTGGAAAGCTCAATGAATTATCGAGAAATGATGCCAAAGCGAAAATTGAAGCACTCGGTGGCAAAGTGACTGGTAGTGTAAGTAAAAAAACCGATTTAGTGATTGCTGGTGAAGCAGCAGGAAGCAAACTAGACAAGGCGAGCGAGCTTAACATAGAAGTGTGGGACGAAAAAAGATTGATCAGTGAGCTAAAGAACTAAGAGGAGTGTTTTCTATTGAAAAAGACATTATGTTTGGTTTCTATGGTGGGGATTCTCATGCTCTCTGCCTGTGGACCAAATTTTGGGGGCGAAGAAGAGCAAGAGATGGTTCAAAAGACGCAAAAGTCAAAAGAAAAAGCGATCATCCCCAAATACAACATCTCTGATTCATATTACAAAATGGTTCTTCCGTTTAAAGCTGGAAAAGCGCGGGGATTAACAACCGAGCGTTTGAATACAAGGCTTGATATTGATGAATTTGAAACCGGTATGATGCGCCTAGCACAAGATTCTTTTCCAACGGATGATTATCTTTTTCAAGAGGGGCAATATCTAGATGAGGATACAGTGACAAGTTGGCTGGCTCGGAAAAAGACAGGATCTGACTTGGAAAAAGAACAGAAAAAAGATAAGGATTTTAAAAATATCGGTTTGAATCCGCCGCTATCTGGAAGTGGTTCGAAGGATAAGCAAAATAAAGAAAGCCCGATTTATCTTGCCCATATGCTTGAGCACAATTATCTTGTCCGTAAAGACAAAGATACGATTGAGCTTGGCGGTGTAGTAATTGGTCTCGCTCTTAACTCAGTTTACTATTATCGAGAGGATGTCGGCGAACCGCAAAAAGAAGTAACGATCAGTGATAAAAAACTGAAACAAGAAGGCGAAAAGATCGCACAAGAAGTGGCGAAACGGGTTCGCAACAAGGACAGCTTAAAAAACATACCGCTGACAATTATCCTTTACAAACAAGCGCCAAAATCGTCCATCGTTCCTGGTAACTTTATTGCCAAAACGGATGTCAAAGCAGGTACAAGTGAAATAGGCGACTGGGATAATATTAATGAAGAATATGTTTTTTTTCCATCTGATGAAGGAAAGGAAAAACATCAGGATGACTGGGAACTATTTAAACGTTTCAAAAATAAAGTGGATTCCTATTTTCCAAACTATACGGGAGTTGTAGGTATAGCTCTTTATCATGATGATCAAATGAGGACCATGAAAATTGACATTCCGATGCAGTTTTATGGGAAAAGTGAAGTCATTGCCTTCACACAATTCCTAACAGGTGAAGTGATGGATTACTATGGAAAAGGTGATCTGAATGTGGAAATCAATATTAAATCATCTGAAGGCCAAGAAGCTGTTATCCTGAAAAAACCAGGAGACAAAGAACCAACTGTTCATATTTATGACAAATAAGTTTTAGACGGGGCTGTCCAATCAAGTGGACGCCCTTTTTATTTTGCTCCTTTCGGACAGCTCTATTTCTTTTTTTTACTAAACACTCTTGCAAATATATAACTCACCCTTTATAATCGATTGTACAGAATATAGTATATTGTTTAAGGAAGAATTTATGATGTGGGAAAAATTTTATTCTAAAAATGGATTAGCAGCAAAAAATATTGCGAAAGAATTGATGAAGGTAGAAGTCGGTGAAAAAATTCCGCGAATCTCTGACTACTGTAGTAAATTATCTATTGGTAGGGGAACTGTGCAAAGTGCATTCAATTTATTAGACGATATGAAAGCGATTAAATTAGAAGCAAGAGGTCACTTAGGTACATATTTAATCAGTAAAGATAACCATTTATTACTTGAAATTGCCGGGATTGCACCGTTAATTGGCTCAATGCCCCTTCCTTACTCTAGAAAATACGAAGGGTTAGCAACAGGAATCGTGGAGCAATTTGAATCTGCAGGAAAAACAGTGCATTTAATCTATATGCGTGGTGGGATGAATCGAATTGAGGCGGTCCGTACGAAAAGAAGTGATTTTGCGATTGTGTCTAAGATGACGGCAGATCATATGATTGCCGAGTATCCAAATTTGAAGATTTTTAAAAAGTTTGGGACAGGTAGTTATGTAGCGGTGCATAAAGTTTTTTTAGCTCAGTCAAGTGGAGCCGTTAACAGAGTTGGGGTTGATTTGGAGTCATTAGACCAAAAACAACTCACATTTGCTGAATTTGAAAACAAGGATGTCGAATATATTCATGTCAACTATATGCAATTATTTGACATGCTCCATTCAAAACAAATTGATGCAGCTGTTTGGAATGCTGATGACAAGAGAATGTCTGAAACATTTACAGCAGTTGAATTTTCATTGCCTAAAGCAAAGAAAATTTCTCAAGACACAACAGAAGCTGTGATCGTGATTGATGGCGATCGAGAGCAAGAACTAGCAGACAAATGGGATTCAGTCGAGATTGAAAGTATATTAGACATTCAGAAAAGCGTCGAAAAAGGGGAAAAGATTCCACGCTATTAAGGGTGTCCTGAAAGTAGTGTGCATGAATGGGAATCGGGGAATTTGCTCGCTTTCCGCGGGTGATCTGTGAGCCTCCTCAAAGCTCGTTCTTTGCTCCTGCGGTGTCCCGCCTGGCTCGCAATTCCCCTTGTTCCATGTTGTAAAGGACTTTTTAGATAGCGTCCTCTAAAAAATTTTATTATCAAAATACTAAATACAGTATATTGGAGGGTTTGGATTGAACAGAATACAACTCGAAGACAAATTAGTGATTTTATTAGGAAGTGGTGTTGTGACGAAGGATGCGTTTCATTTAAGTTTAAATACATTTGATTTCATTTCAAAAAAACTAGAAAAGGAGGTGATTGAAAACTCGGACATGTTTTGGACGCATATGTCATTGGCCTTAACTAGAGTGGAAAGAGGTGAATATGAAGATGGTCCTTCAAATCCGATTATGATTGAAGTGGGTGAGACACCATATCAAAAAGATATTGAAGACATTATCACATATATCAATTCACAGTTAGATCAAGATTTACCAGAAGGAGAGCAAGCCTATTTTTATCTTCATCTTCATAGAGTTCTAGAATTCAATTAAATGGAGGGGTTTGTGATGGTCAGAATTGTAATAGGTGGACAGTTAAATAAACAAGCAATTGAAAAGCAAGTAAAAGAAATGGGTGGACACAATGTGGAAGTGTCTGTAAAAAGCGATTTAAATGCTGTGATGGCTGTTAAAAACAAGCAAGCAGACTATTACATCGGTGCCTGTGAGACAGGATCTGGCGGTGCATTGGCAATGGCATTTGCTTTATTAGGAAAAGATCAGTGTGTAACTTTGGCCTCACCAAGCAAGATCAAAACCAAGCAAGAAATTGAGAATGAAGTAAGTGAAGGAAGAATTGCGTTTGGTTTTACAGCTCCATCTAGCAAACATATCTTAAAGGTGCTCATTCCCGCTATTTTAAAAGTAACTTTATAGTCGTTCTAAGAAAAAACGATAACTAGAGGTGAAATATACAATGGATCTGACATTTATTCAATGGGTTGTCATCGTTTCGGTCGGGGCGCTCGGCTCTGTTTTAGTTAATCGTGGAGTAGCTGTCTTTAATGATGGGTTGCGACCGATCATGCCGGAATATCTAGAAGGGCGAATGACAAGAGGAGAACTTGCGGCAACAAGTTTTGCGTTAAGTTTTGGTTTAATTATCGGATTTGGAATTCCGCTTTCCATCGGTGCTGCAATTATGATTGGACATAGTATTTTGTTAGCGTGTGACATGATTGGTATTTGGTCGCCAAAAAGCAAACTGGGATTGATCATAGCAGGTGTGATTGGTGCAATCTATAGTATTGGACTTGTTTTAGGGCTCCAATTTGTCGTACATGTATTTCAGATGCTCCATGTGAATTTTTTGGAATCTTTAAATTTGATTGGCCAACCTATTATTATCGCTTTTACCGTTTTTCCAGCAATTGCAGTCGGGTATCAACACGGTTTAAAGAAAGCTGCCACTACTGCAATTGTCACGTTAACATTTCTTCTGTTATTTGAAAAATTTGGTACATTTGAAATTGCCGGATATAAGATCGTTCTTAGTCCCGAAGGTATCGCTTTATTAGCAGGAATGATGATGATGATTTATTATGCAGCAAGAATTAAAGCTAAGGATGCGTCTACAAATACTGATTTAGTCAATATTTTTAATGAACGTGTTCATCGAATTAAGAAAAACCGCTGGTTATTAGCTTTAATGGGTGGGTTGATTTCTTTAACATCATGCATGCTCATTTTAGCAGTTGATGCAATGCCCCAAGCATTAATAAATCAAGGTCTCTATACTGAAGCAGCCATTGCTACATTTGTCAGAGCCATTGGATTTGTTCCATTAGTTTTCTCAACTGCCATTGTAACAGGAGTGTACGGTTTAGCTGGAACAACGTTAGTATTTGCAATCGGTCTTATTTTTAGGGATATACCGATTCTCGCTTTTATATTAGGTGCAGTTGTCATGTATTTGGAGGTCATATCACTATCAGCCGTATCAAAAAGTATGGATAAATTACCTGGTGTACGTGAGATGGGTGAGCATATTCGAACCTCACTATCAGATGTTCTCGGGATGGCTATATTAATAGGAAGTGCTATGGCAGCTGCAAAAATAGCTCCAGGAATTGGTTTCTTTTGGGTGCTTGGCTTTTATTTAATCAATCGAATTGCGAAAAAACCACTCGTTGAATTGGCAGTTGGTCCGATCGCAGCTATTTTGTTAGGAGTCATCATCAATCTCCTAAATGTTATTGGATTATGGCCGGCAGGGTAAACAAGAATAAAAGGGAGAAAAATCGCCATGTTCAAAAACGGAATAACCTATATGCATGAACATACAACGATCGACCTTTCTGAGGTAAAAAATAATGAAGATTGTAAGTTAGATGTTTTTTCTGAAACGATTAAAGAATATCGGACATTATACGCAAAGGGTGTACGTAACCTTGTTGATGTAACAAATATTGGAATGGGGAGGAACATCACATATGTCCAAAAAGTAGCGGAGGAAAGCGGGATTAATATCATTTCTTCTACTGGTTTTTACCAAGAGTCATTTTATCCGATTCAGGTACTAAGAGAAACGAAACAACAGCTGGCAGAAAGAATGATAGCCGAAATCGTTGACGGAATCAAAGGAACAACGATAAAAGCTGAAATGATTGGAGAAATTGGGACAAGTTATAACACATGGACAGAAGCTGAAAAGAAGGTCTTTGAAGCTGTTATCATCGCACATCAAGCAACAAAAAAACCAATTTCTACCCATACCTCACTTGGAACGTTAGGACATGAGCAGGTCAATTTTTTTAAAAAGAATCGAGTCAATTTAAACCGAGTGGTGATTGGTCATGTTGATTTAACCGGAGATATTGATTATATCCTTCAGATGCTAAGAGAAGGGGTGTACATCGCATTTGACACAATTGGCAAAGAAAGTTACATGCCTGATCATGTTCGAGCAAAGATGTTAAAGAAAATCCAAGATAAAGGGTTTATAGAGAAAGTGTTCTTGTCAATGGATATTACGAGAAAATCACATCTCAAGTATAAAGGTGGCTTAGGCTATTCTTATTTGCTAGATTCATTTATTCCTTTATTACAAGCATATGGAATTACCAGTCATTCGATTGAGTGTTTATTCATTCACAATCCGTATGCTTTTATGAAAGAGTTGGGGGAATCAATATGAAAACGAATCCACTAAAAAGGATGTCTATTGAAGAAGCAAAGCAAAAACAGTTTGAACTTGTTGATGTAATGACAAAGTATTTTCGTGGGAATGAAGCACTTTCACTTGGTGACTTAGGCATTGTCAAAGGAAGCTATAAACCTCTTTATACAATAAAAGTAGAAAAGACATTAGCGGATTTCTTTCATGTTGAAAAAGCTATGTTAGTACGTGGTGCCGGAACAGGTGCATTAAGATTTGGTTTAATGAGTTTTTTGAAACCGGGTGATCACCTGCTTGTCCACAATGCACCAATATATCCTACAAGTCAAACAACACTGAACATAATGGGGGTCACACCAATCTATGTCGATTTTCATGATCGTCAAGACATACACCGTGTCATCAGGCAAAACCCTGACCTAAAAGGTGTGCTGATTCAGCATACTAGACAAAAACTTGATGACCATTATGATTTGGTAGAAGTCATTGATCACATTCGTTCCGTAAACCCGGCTTTAAAGATCATTACAGATGACAATTATGCTGCGCTGAAAGCTGAGCAGATCGGAGCGCAACTTGGTGCTGATTTATCAACATTTTCACTGTTTAAACTGTTAGGTCCAGAAGGTATCGGTGTCATTTTAGGAAGAGCTGCTTTCATTGAGAAAATTGAAGAGATCCATTATTCAGGAGGGAGTCAAGTACAAGGTTATGAAGCCTTAGAAGCATTAAGGGGATTAATCTATGCTCCAGTCATGCTGGCCATTCAAGCTGATGTGACTGATGAGTTAGTCCAGCGACTAAATCAAGGAGTCGTTCAAGGCGTAAAACGGGCTTATTTAGCAAATGCACAATCAAAAGTTGTCCTCGTTGAATTGATGAAACCAATGGCAGAGAAAGTACTCCATTATGCGAATGAATTAGGGGCAGCACCCCATCCAGTTGGAGCTGAATCAAGATATGAAGTTGTTCCGATGTTTTATAGAGTTTCAGGTACTTTCTTATCCTCAGCTCCAACTTTGGCCGATAAAATGATTCGGATTAATCCGTTAAGAAGTGGTGTTGAGACCGTTTTAAGAATACTAGACAACTCAATTCGTCGAGCTACATGTAATGAAGGGGAATGGGAATGAATCGAAGAGTCATGATCATCATATTGGATAGCCTAGGTGTCGGGTATATGGAGGATGCAAGCAACTACCATCCAGCAGATGTTGGAGCCAATACATTTTATCATATTATTGATCAAGTACCTGCTATTAAGATCCCGAACTTAGAAAGAATGGGAATCAATAAAATCTTACACCATCCCATCTTGAAACATGTTAATCATATTGCAAGTTACGGTGTGCTCAATCTGATGCATCAAGGAGCAGACAGTTTTGAAGGACATAATGAAATCATGGGAACGAAACCAAAAAAGGCGTATTTAGCACCTCTTTTAACAAATATTGATCATGTTAAGCTGGCATTAGAAAAACAAGGTTATCATGTCTCCATCCCAAATCCTGAATTACCTTATTTATTGGTCAATGACTTAGTCATTGTGGCAGATAATATTGAAACAGATTACGGACAAATCTACAATGTTAGCGCACCTTTAGATCATATTTCATTTGAAGAGGTCTTAAAAATCGGGCAATGTGTGCGTGATCATGTTGAAGTCAATCGAGTGATTGTACTGGGTGGAGAACACGTAACACCAGAACAGCTGAGGAATTCGGTTGAAAGAAGAGAAGATGGATTAGTAGGAGTCAATTCCCCTAAATCAAATGTTTACAAACAAGGGTATCAAGTGAGGCATTTAGGTTATGGCATCTCTCCTCAAGGTCAGTTGCCCACTTTGGCGAAAAACAAAGGGCTGGATGTTTCACTAATTGGAAAGATGCAGGACGTCATTTATTGTAAAGGCGCAAACAGGTTACCAGGTGTTGATACAGAACAAGTCATGAAAGATATATTACAGGAAATGAATCATGTCAAGAATGGAGTCATTGCTGCTACAGTACAAGAAACAGATTTGGCTGGTCATGCACAAAATCCTTTCCGTTATTCAGACCGTATTGAAGTAGTAGACCACTATTTATCAGATGTACTAGAGAATATGACAGATGAAGATTTGCTGTTCATGAGTGCAGACCATGGAAACGACCCTACAATTGGTCATAGTCAACACACACGTGAGAAAACATATTTGTTAGCTTTCCATAAAAAATTCTCCCCAGTAAACATTGGCGAAAGACACACACTTTCTGATATAGCGGCAACCTCAGCAGAATATTTAGGTCTTCATCATCCTGAGAATGGCGATTCATTCCTTACATTATTACAAGAAGGAAAAGAGGAGAAAAGCTAATGTTTTTGGAATCAACACTCAAATATAACAACAAATTAATCGCTACTGCATTAGAATTTCATCAACAAGGTATGATTTTTCCCAATACTTATGTCATCGATTTGGATACGATCGAACAAAATGCAATTGCTTTACGGGAAGAAGCCAGTAAACAGGATATTGAATTATTTTTTATGACAAAGCAATTTGGTCGGAATCCACTAGTGGCACAAACGATTGCAAAAGGCGGAATTGAAAAGGCAGTTGCCGTAGATCCATGGGAGGCAGTTACTCTTCATCAACATGGGGTTAAAATCGGTCATGTTGGACATTTGACACAAATACCGGTCCACTTGATCGCTACAATCTTAAAGCTGAATCCTGACTATGTTACAGTATTCAGTTATGAAAATGCAAAAAATATTAGCAGAGTAGCCAAAGAATTGGGGATAAAACAAAAAATATTTTTACGAATCGCAAATCAACATGATGAGATGTATCAAGGTCAAGAAGGTGGATTCACCCATGACCAACTGATATATGATATTGACCAGCTCGAACAGTTGGCTGGAATTGAAATATCAGGATTAACCAGTTTCCCTTGTTTATTTGTTCACGATGGGGTCCCAACGATTACTTCTAATGTCAAATCCATGCAAGCAGCAAAATCATTTTTAATCAACTGTGGATATCAAAACCTTGAAATGAATATGCCAAGCGCTACTTCCATTGCAACAATGAAATTGCTGAAAGAACATGGCGCAACACAAGCTGAACCAGGTCATGCTCTTAGTGGAACAACTCCACTACATGCTGTTCACCATTTATCGGAAAAACCTGCAATGGTATATATATCTGAAGTATCCCATCTATACAATCATCATGCTTATGTTTTTGGAGGAGGTTTTTATCCACGGTCACATATGAAAGAAGCACTAGTGGGAACAAGTCTTAAACGAGTTTCTACTATAGAAAATGATCCAACACATATTGATTATTATGGTTCAATAAATACAGATGAAGTTCAAGTTGGTGATCCTGTCATCTATGCTTTTCGCACACAAGTATTTGTCACAAATGCTCATTTAGCTATCATAAAAAATTTGTCTACAAATCCTCAGTTGATCGGCATATATGATTCGATGGGGAATTTGATTAATCGTTCAATTTGAAAGAAGAACAAGATTTGAAAGTCATCTCTGTAAAGGATGATCAAGAAATGAGTCTGAAGGCAGCTAGTTTGATCATCAAACAGATGAATGCTTTGCAAAACCCTGTCATAGGTCTTGCAGCAGGTTTAACCCCATTAGGTTTATATGACTGTTTAGTTCAACATTACCAACAAAAAGACATTTCATTTAAACATGACACGACTTTAACCTAGATGAATATGTTGGACTTGCTCAAGAGAATCAACACAGTTTCCATTATTATATGAAAGAAACATTATTTAAACAGATTGATATTCCTAACCGAATGGCAGAAGATTTAGATGAAGAATGTATCAACTATGACAGACTTATCTCTGATCATGAACGGAACATTCAAATATAGGGGTAAATGGACATATCGGTTTTAATGAGCCAGGGACAAGTTTTAAAAGTGGTACACATATTGTGACATTAGATCAATCAACTAGAAAAGCCAATGCTAGATTTTTTTCATCGATTGATCATGTACCGACAAAGGCAATGACGATGGGAATAACGTCAATCATGAAAAGTAAACAGATGTTATTGCTTGTTTCTGGGAAAAAGAAATCGAAACCATTGGCAAGGTTATTGAAAAGTCGTCATGTTTCCAAAGATTTTCCGGCCTCTATTTTATGGAAACATCAAGATGTGACAGTCATTGCAAGATGCTGAAGCTTTAATGTTCGATTGAAGTTACAACCTGCACCACCTGAAAATTGGCGGTGTAGGTTTCTCATTGACGAACTTAAAGAGTATCACATTTAACCCCGACAACACCGTCAATTGCTTTAATATCATAATAAACGTCAGTCACATAACGCTTCTTATGAACCATGACTTTCGTTTCCATAATCGGAAAGTCTTTTTCACGCATATCATCAATACGGACGGAATGAATTCGAATGTCCTTTTTTTTCATTTCCTTCAGTATATCTGTCATTTTATGTTTATCAGATAATGACATGCGAATTCGGATTTCTTTTTCCTGCAATCGGTTCGGTCCGATTTTGCCAACAAACCATGGCAAAAATTCAACACTGACTAAAATAAAGGCAAGACTAACAAACGCTTCTTTATAAAAGCCGGCACCGATTGCCACTCCTAGACCTGCTGCCCCCCAAATCATCGCAGAAGTGGTGAGACCTGAGATAACATCATTGCTTTTTCTTAAAATCACACCGGCTCCGATAAAACCAATTCCAGAAATAATCTGTGCTGGTAGACGTAACGGATCCATCATAATCCGGTTTGATTTTGGAAAATGGTATGCCGCATCAATGCTGATCATTGTTAATACACATGAACTGATCGCAATGACAATACAAGTTTTTAAGCCGAGCGGCTTATTTTTTAGTTCCCTTTCAAGACCGATGACCATGCCAATTAATGTCGCAATCCCTAACTTCATAAATGTATCAAATTCGATATACCAATCCATGTCTCCCGACCCCCCTTTACAGATTATGTTACATCATATTTGCCAGAAAAATGTAATGGAATGCCTAAAAGGATATGAAAAGCCGCCAAGAAACGCATCCTTGGCGGCTTTATCAGGTCATTAATATATTAAAGAGATTGTTGTTTTCCATGTGTTTGTTCCATTTCTTCAAATAGATCTGTAGCTTCTTTAGCCGGTAAACTGCTAACTAGACTGACGATAACAACCGTAGCTAAGCTTATGAAGAATCCAGGAATCAGTTCATAGATACCTGTTATACCTTTAAGGTCAGTAATAATCCAGATTAATACCGTTACTGCTCCTGTTATCATACCTCCTAAAGCGCCCCACTGGTTCATTCGTTTCCAGTATAAGCTGAGAAGAATCGCTGGTCCAAATGCTGAACCAAACCCAGCCCACGCATAACCAACAAGATCGAGAATCGTCTTATTCGGACTTAAAGAGAGTAGGATCGCGATGACAGCAACGAGTAACACACTAAGCCGTCCAACAAAAACAAGTTCTCGATCTGTTGCTTTGCGGCGGAAAAATGTTCGGTAAAAATCTTCGGTCATGGCACTTGATGTCACCAACAGCTGAGAAGATACCGTACTCATAATGGCTGCGAGCAATGCGGAAAGTAAAAATCCAGTAATCAAAGGATGGAACAATACTTGTGAAAAGATGATAAATATCGTTTCCGGGTCTTCGAGGGTCGCACTTGTATTATGAACATAAGCTACTCCAATTAAGCCGACAAGCACTGCTCCGAGTACGGAGATGATCATCCAGCTCATCGCAATGCGACGTGCTGGTTTTAGCGCTTTAACGGATGAAATCGCCATAAATCGGACGATAATGTGCGGCTGCCCGAAGTAGCCTAATCCCCAAGCAAGAAAAGAAATAATGCCAATGACGGTCGTTCCTTTGAAGAAATCTAACAGGCTTGGATTGATTTCTTCTATGACATTAAATGTCGGAGTGATTCCACCTAAATCAGTAAAGGCAACGATCGGCACGAGCACTAGTGCGACAAACATAATGACACCCTGCAGAAAGTCAGTGAGACTGACAGCTAAAAATCCGCCAAACAACGTATAAATCATAACGACTGAAGCAGTTACGATTAAACCAATCCTATAGTCGAGCCCAAATGCTGTTTCAAACATCTTGCCACCTGACACCATGCCCGCTGATGTATACATTGTGAAAAACACGATAATGACAAGAGCTGATGACAGCCGTAAGATTCTAGTTTTATCATTGAAGCGGTTTTCAAAAAAGTCAGGAATCGTAATCGCATCATTTGCCACTTCTGTATATGTCCGTAAACGGGGTGCGACAATCAAATAGTTTAGATAAGCTCCAATCGTTAAACCAATGGCAAGCCAAGCGCCGGAAAGACCTGTTGTATACATTGCTCCCGGTAGTCCCATTAACATCCAGCCGCTCATATCTGATGCGCCAGCTGATAATGCGGTAACAGCAGGACCAAGACCTCTGCCACCTAGCATATAGTCATTCAGATTGGTTGTCTTTCGGTATGAATACCAGCCGATTAACAACATGACACCAAAATAAATCCCCAAAGCAATCAGTATTTCAATTTTCACGTTTTATATCTCTCCTCTTTACATTAATTTGGCATCACCTCTTTTTGATTTTGATCAACACTGATTTTTTGTGTACGAAGAATAAATGCAGAGCCTCTCTTTTTAAAAAATCAAGTATTGATAAATCAGGCGCTGCCAATATGGATCGTACTTAGTTACTTAAACTATCAAACAATTGCAAATCGATCAACCGTATAAAATGATTTCTTTTTTTGAAAAAATCTTGAATTTCGCGATTAACAAAACAATGAAAACGCTTACAATAAAATATAAAGTAAAAATATTCAGAAAATTAGTACATGTCATTTAAGAGGAATTGACTATTTGAAATAGGGTTCATCTACGGTTCTATTGCTTTGCAATACGGAAATTTGGTATGATCAATATTATATGACTAAGGATAGGATCATCTTGGAGGTGTTTTTTTATGTCGCGTATTTCTATAGAAGAAGTAAAACATGTCGCCCACCTTGCTAGACTTGCGATTACAGATGAGGAGGCGGAAATGTTTACAAAGCAACTCGACAGTATCATTACGTTTGCAGAAGAGCTGAATGAAGTGAATACAGAGAATGTTAAACCAACAACACATGTATTGCAAATGAAAAATATTATGAGGGAAGATGACCCGGGTAAAGGCCTACCGGTTGAGGACGTTGTCAAAAACGCACCTGACCATAAAGACGGCTATATTCGAGTACCATCAATTTTGGACTAAAGGAGGGGGCGTAAAACGATGTCACTGTTTGATCACAAAATATCTGAACTTAAAACGCTCATACATAAAAAAGAGATCAGGATCTCAGATTTAGTCGATGAATCTTATCAACGAATTCAAAAAGTGGATGGAAAGGTGCAAGCCTTTTTACAGCTTGATGAAGAAAAAGCTCGCGCATATGCAAAGGAGCTTGATGAAGCGGTAGGCAGTCGAGATGAGCATGGTCTTCTTTTCGGATTGCCGATTGGCATCAAGGATAATATTGTAACAAAGGATCTACGGACAACCTGCGCAAGCAAAATTTTACAAAATTTTGATCCGATTTATGATGCAACCGTTGTTCAGCGCCTTCATGAAGCTGAGGCTGTTACAATTGGAAAACTGAATATGGATGAGTTTGCAATGGGGTCTTCTACAGAAAACTCTGGATTCCAAAAAACGAAAAACCCTTGGAACTTAGAAACAGTTCCCGGCGGCTCGAGCGGTGGCTCAGCGGCAGCAGTTGCAGCAGGGGAAGTACCATTTTCACTCGGATCAGATACAGGCGGCTCAATCCGCCAGCCGGCATCTTTCTGCGGTGTTGTCGGTTTAAAACCGACATATGGTCGTGTTTCAAGATATGGTCTTGTTGCATTTGCTTCTTCATTAGATCAAATCGGTCCCATTACAACATCTGTTGAGGATAATGCCTATCTTCTTCAAGCCATTTCCGGGGTCGACGAGATGGACTCGACGAGCGCAAATGTCGAAGTACCTGATTATTTGTCTGCATTAACCGGGGATATTAAAGGACTTAAAATTGCGGTTCCGAAAGAATATCTTGGTGAAGGTGTTGGCCAAGCTGCCAAGGATTCAGTTCTTGCATCTTTAAAAGTACTGGAAGGTCTTGGCGCAACTTGGGAAGAAGTGTCTTTGCCGCATAGTAAATATGCGCTTGCCACTTATTATTTGCTCGCATCTTCTGAAGCTTCAGCCAACTTGGCTCGTTTTGATGGTATCCGCTATGGCTATCGAACCGATCATGCCGATAGCTTAATCGATATTTATAAACAGACACGTTCCGAAGGCTTTGGCGATGAAGTCAAGCGGCGCATTATGCTTGGAACGTTTGCATTAAGTTCAGGATATTATGACGCTTACTACAAAAAAGCGCAGAAAGTTAGAACATTGATCAAAAAAGACTTTGAAGATGTATTTGAAAACTATGACGTGATTATTGGACCAACAACGCCTACACCTGCGTTTAAACTTGGAGAAAAAACAAGTGATCCACTAACAATGTATGCGAACGACATTTTGACGATTCCTGTCAATCTTGCTGGAGTACCAGGAATTAGTGTACCATGCGGTTTTGCGGATGGTTTACCGCTTGGCCTGCAAATCATTGGCAAACATTTTGATGAGAGCACTGTATACCGCGTTGCCCATGCCTATGAACAAGCAACAGACCACCATAAACAAAAACCTGAATTGTAAGGGGTGATAATCCATGAATTTTGAAACGGTAATCGGACTTGAAGTCCATGTGGAGTTAAAAACAAAATCAAAAATCTTCTCAAGTTCACCAACACCATTTGGTGCTGAAGCCAATACCCAAACAAGTGTCATCGATTTGGGCTATCCGGGTGTTCTCCCTGTTTTAAATAAAGAAGCAGTCAATTTTGCGATGAAAGCGGCAATGGCTTTAAACTGTGAAATCGCAACAGAGACAAAATTCGACCGAAAAAACTATTTCTATCCAGATAATCCGAAAGCATATCAAATTTCTCAATTTGATAAACCGATCGGTGAAAACGGCTGGATTGAGATTGAAGTTGAAGGAAAAACAAAACGGATCGGTATCACTCGTCTTCATTTAGAAGAAGATGCTGGAAAACTGACACATACAGGTGACGGATACTCTCTTGTTGATTATAACCGTCAAGGAACACCGCTTGTTGAAATTGTCTCAGAGCCAGATATCAGAACACCTGAAGAGGCATATGCCTATCTTGAAAAGCTAAAATCAATTATTCAATATACAGGTGTTTCCGACTGTAAGATGGAGGAAGGTTCACTTCGCTGTGATGCGAATATTTCCTTGCGTCCAATTGGTCAGGAAGAATTCGGTACAAAAACAGAACTTAAAAATCTAAATTCATTTGCCTTTGTCCAAAAAGGTCTTGAGCATGAAGAAAAACGTCAGGCACAAGTCCTTCTTTCAGGCGGTGTGATTCAGCAAGAAACGCGTCGCTATGATGAGGCCTCAAAGACAACGATTTTGATGAGGGTCAAAGAAGGTTCTGATGATTACCGTTATTTCCCCGAACCTGATCTTGTCGAGCTTTATATTGATGATGAGTGGAAACAGCGTGTGAAAGATACCATTCCAGAACTTCCTGATGAACGCCGCAAACGTTATATCGAAAAGCTCGGATTACCAGCTTATGATGCAAAAGTGCTGACATTAACGAAAGAGATGTCCGATTTCTTTGAAGCTGCTGTTGAAAAAGGTGCTGACGCAAAACTTGCCTCCAACTGGCTAATGGGTGAAGTATCTGCTTATTTGAATGCACAGCAGAAAGAACTTGCAGATGTTGCACTGACACCTGAAGGTCTTGCCGGTATGATTAAGCTGATTGAAAAAGGAACGATTTCCTCTAAAATCGCTAAAAAAGTCTTTAAAGAATTAATTGAAAATGGCGGAGATCCAGAGAAAATTGTCAAAGAAAAAGGACTTGTGCAAATCTCTGATGAAGCAACACTAAGAAAACTTGTGACTGAAGCACTTGATCACAACCCGCAGTCGATCGAAGACTTTAAAAATGGAAAAGACCGAGCAATCGGCTTCCTTGTGGGACAAATTATGAAAGCTTCAAAAGGCCAGGCAAATCCACCGCTGGTCAATAAATTTCTGCTTGAAGAAATCAATAAACGTTAAAAAAGCAGCCATGCGGCTGCTTTTTTTAGTGCATAGCACTTTCACCATCAATTGTCCATAAGAAAATGAGAAATCTTCTCTATTAGTCCATGCATATTCTTTTGTTTTTCTAAGTTTGTCAGCATTCCTTTTATGACAGGCTTTCTGACCACATCTTTTTTCAATTCTTCTTCAATGACATCAAGTGTGATAATAATGTCTTCTGGAAGTTCACCCTCTTTTTTTAGTTTGTCAATTTCCTGCAAAATTTTCATTTGATCTGTGTGATCGTGGCCGTTTCGGTAAGAATAAAAAATATCTAAATTAAGCATTGGTTTCTCGCCACTTGAGAGGAGTCCATCGATCATCTCATCGACTCTTCTGACGATGAAACTGGCCAGTTCATCAATATCAATATCAAGTTCGTGAAAGATAAATAAATTTTGATAGGACTGAACAATTCCTTGAACCATAATGGATAGATCGGCAAGATACGGTTGGCAAGTGTCTCCATATGCTGAGAAAAGAACTTCATAATAAGTTTCATGGAACTTATCACCGATCTTTTTGAAATATTCTTTGATTTTGCTGTTCTCTGGGATGCTATGTTCACTAATCATCACTAGAATAAAGTCACGCTGCTCTTTGCTTTCTTTAAATTGATAAGCAATCTGTTCTTTAAAAATTTCTTTCGGGATTGCATGTTTTTCTTGAATCCTCTTCATATTGTCCATCGTTCGATCGATATAATATTTAATGATAGCTAATAAAAGTGCGTCTTTAGATTTGAAATGTAGATAAAAAGATCCTTTCGAGATCTCACATTCATTAACGATGTCTTGAATGGTTGTTGAAGCAAACCCCTTTTTGGCGAACAGGCGGAGACCTGCTTTAATAATTTTTTCCTCTTTTTCTGTCATAAAAGTACCCCTTTTAACTTTAAAATTAGTTAAATTTTAATGGATATCAGTTGACCCTGTTTATCCGTACAGTTTATTATTATCTAGAATGACCAGTCAGTCAATCTGTATTATTGATTATTTCCGAGAAAAAATGGAGGTCGTAATGAATTATATCATTAATTTTGTGCTGAAGAACAAGTTTGCTGTATGGCTTTTGACAATCATTGTGACGTTGGCTGGCTTATATGCTGGCTTGAACATGAAACAGGAAACCATTCCAGACATTACTACACCAATCATCACAGTCACGACAACTTACCCTGGGGCAACACCTGACGAAGTAACTGAGAAGGTGACAAAGCCGATTGAACAGGCTGTCCAAAATATGAACGGTGTCGATGTTTATACATCAACTTCATTTGAAAATGCATCATCAGTTCAAATTCAATATAAGTTTGAAAAAGATATGGATGAGGCAAAAGATGAAGTAACAGATGCCCTTTCTGATTTAAAACTGCCAGATGGTGCAGAGAAACCAAAAATTTCTCGAATGAGTTTTAATGCTTTTCCAATTATGTCACTAAGTGTTTCAAGTGAAAAAGATTCGCTTGAAGATTTAACTACGACCATTGAAAATGATATCGTTCCATCTTTAAAAGGACTTGATGGAGTCGGTTCTGTTCAAATCGCTGGTCAGCAAGTAAAAGAAGTTCGTTTATCTTTTAAAGAAGATCAATTGAAAAAATACGGTCTTGATAAAGAAACGGTTAAAAACATGATCAAAGCTTCTGACATCAAAATGCCTTTAGGTTTGCAAACCTTTGGAAATAAAGAAAAATCGGTAGTCGTTGATGGAAACATTATCGGTTTGAAAGATTTAAAAAACATGCGGATTCCGGTCACTGGGCAACCTTCTGGTGCAGCTCAAGCAGGCCAGGGTGCACAAGCTGGACAAGCAGCACAGACACCAACACGCGTACCACAAAGTAGTGGAGTGCCAACAGTTAAACTTTCAGAAATTGCTCATGTGAAGCTTGTCGGTGAAGCAAAATCGATTTCTCGAACAAATGGTAAGGAAAGTATCGGGATTCAAATTGTGAAAGCGGCAGATGCCAATACTGTTGTTGTTGCAAACCATGTAAAAGAAGAACTGAAAAAGTTTGAAAAAGATCATAAAGGCTTAAAGTTCAATACAACTTATGATCAGGCTAAACCGATTGAAGAGTCTGTGAGCACGATGTTAAACAAAGCGATTTTTGGTGCATTGTTTGCGATTGCGATCATTCTCTTGTTTTTAAGAAACATTAAATCAACGATTATCTCAGTCGTGTCGATTCCATTATCACTGTTGATTGCGATCTTTATTCTTAATCAGATGGATATTACGCTCAACATTATGACTCTTGGAGCGATGACAGTTGCCATAGGCCGGGTCATTGATGATTCGATTGTCGTTATTGAAAATATTTATAGGCGGATGGCTTTAAAAGAAGAAAAACTGAGAGGTAAACAATTAGTCCGTGAAGCAACAAAAGAAATGTTTATGCCTATCATGTCTTCAACGATTGTGACAATTGCGGTCTTTTTACCGCTTGGTTTGGTAGGTGGAATGGTCGGCGAATTATTTATGCCGTTTGCTCTGACAATTGTCTTTGCGTTGCTTGCTTCTCTGTTAATCTCAATTACGCTTGTGCCAGCAATGGCGCACAGCCTCTTTAAAAAAGGACTGACAGGCCAAACGAAACTAAAAGAACATAAGCCAAGCAAATTGGCTGATGTTTATAAAAACATTCTCAACTGGACATTGAATCATAAATGGATCACTTCAGGAATCGCAACCTTAATGCTTGTCGGTAGTTTGCTTTTGACACCATTTATCGGTGTTAGCTTCTTGCCAAGTGAAAAAGAAAAAACTGCGATGATCACGTATAGCCCTGAACCAGGACAAACGCGAAGCCAAGCAGAAAAAGAAGTCAAAAAAGCGGAAGAGATCCTTTTGAAGCGAGATCATGTCAAAAGTGTTCAGCTCTCACTCGGATCTGAAAATCCAATGAACCCAGGCAATACTAATGATGCACTCTTCTTTGTCTCTTATGATGAAGACACACCTAACTTTGATAAAGAAAAAGAGCGAGCTGTTAAAGCGATCCAGAAAAAGGCGAATAAAGGTGAATGGGAATCGCAAAACATGTCATCGTCCGGTGCAAATAATAAAATCAGTTACTTTATTTATGGCGACAAGATTTCAAACCTTGAAGGCACTGTGAAAGATGTCGAAAAGATTATGAAAAAAGAGTCAGGATTAAAAAATGTTGATTCTAGCTTAGCAGAGTCTTATGAAGAATTTACATTCAAAGCTGATCAAGAAAAACTCAGCAAACTAGGGCTTACTGCCTCACAAATTGCTGCTGAACTTATGCCTGAACGGAACCAACCTGCACTGACTCAAATTGAAAAAGATGGAAAAGAGTTTGATGTCTATGTTCAGACAGACAAAAAAGATCACAAAAAAATTAGTGATTTAGAGAACAAAATGATTCAAACACCACTTGGGAAAAAAGTAAAAATTGGTGATGTTGTTGATCTGAAGAAAGGTAAAACGTCTGACACAGTGACAAGACGAGACGGCAAAATTTTCGTTGAAGTCAGCGCTGATTTAACAACAGATGATGTGTCAAAAGTATCGCAAGACATCCAGAAAAAAGTTGATAAACTTGACTTGCCGTCTAATGTTGACATCGATACTGGCGGAGTTACAAAAGATATTGCCGAATCATTTTCACAACTAGGGCTCGCCATGCTTGCTGCAATCGCGATCGTCTATTTAATTCTTGTGATCACATTCGGTGAAGCATTGGCACCATTCGCCATCCTGTTCTCACTGCCGTTTGCAGTAATCGGAGCGCTTGTTGGCCTCTTTATTGCAAAAGAGACGATCAGTTTAAACGCGTTAATTGGAGTATTGATGCTAATCGGAATTGTTGTAACAAACGCGATTGTCTTAATTGACCGAGTCATTCACAAAGAACGCGAAGGACTTTCAACGAGAGAATCCCTACTTGAAGCAGGAGCAACAAGGCTTCGCCCGATCTTAATGACCGCTTTTGCAACAATAGGCGCACTTTTGCCACTTGCATTAGGATTTGAAGGCGGAAGTCAAATCGTCTCTAAGGGACTTGGTGTGACCGTCATTGGTGGTCTAACAAGCTCAACACTTCTAACACTTGTGATCGTTCCGATTGTTTATGAAGTATTAAGCAAATTCAGACGCAAGAGCCGGAAAACTGAAGAAGAATAAACAAAAAAGCCTTAGTTCCACGAATCGGTGGTACCAAGGCTTTTTTTGAATTGTTCGGCTAATACATGTATTGCAGATACACATGTCTTCCAATCTACCTCTTTCCAACGTAAAAAAAGATTTATGGAATATTACAGAAGTGTATGGATAAAATAAGCAAATCAAAATGATAAGTAAGGAGCAAAACATACCATGAAAAAAACAACAATCATTGCATGTCTTACAGCGCTAATGCTTACACTTCCGAACCTTGCAAACGCCCAATACTATGTAAAAAAGGGTGATACGCTCACAGGCATCGCCAAAAAACATCGTATGCGGTATGCCGATTTAAAAAGCTTGAATCCCCAATTTACAAATCCCAATTTAATTCATGTTGGAGATTTTGTCGTTGTCCGCTCTAAGAATAAAGCGAAAGACCTTGTGGAATACGCACGCAGTTTACAGGATGTAACTACATATGTTTATGGAGGAAAGAAACCCCCAACAAAAACAGATTGCAGTGGCTGGGTACAACACGTTTACAAAAAATTTGGAGTGAATTTGCCAAGGACAAGCAGAGACCAAGCCAAAGTGGGTCAGCCAATCTCTTTTAGACAATTGAAAATCGGTGACTTAATGTTTTTCAGCACAAGAGCTGACAAAGTCATTACACACGTTGGCATTCATATGGGTAAAGAATATTGGATCTCTAATTTAAGCGCTAAGCAAGACGTTGAAATTTTAAGCACTTGGGGCAGTTGGACACAAAAATACTTTCTTTGGGGACAGAGGGTTTTATAAACGTCAGAGTTAGGCCTAATCATGAGGATTAATCAGTGCTAACACTTGATGGTCCTCCCATTTTTCTTCAATCTTAACGTTTTTCCGAGCAATCCCTTCTTTATGAAATCCGGCTTTTTCTAACACTCGAATCGATGCCAAGTTGTGAGGCATGACTTCAGCTTCAATGCGATGCAGTTTTAAATCAGAAAATGCAAATGCAGTCATCAATTTGACAGCTTCTGTCGTATAGCCTTTGCCATGATATTTTTGATCTAAAAAATATCCGATAAAAGCACTTTGTAAAGAGCCGCAACAGACTTGAAAAAGATTGATCGTTCCTATCAGCACATCATTTGCCAACTGGAAAATGCCAAATTCATATTGTTCATCATCTTGCCTCATGGTTGAGAATTCTTGGAGCCATTTTTTTGTCCTTCGATTGTATAGAAATCAGAAGAGCGTTCCATGGAAAACTGTTCAAAAAAATCACGGTTATCCATCTGCAATTTTAGGGATGCTTCAGCATCATTTACAGTTAATGGTCTAATATAGATGGATTTACCCATTTTCATCATTCATCTCCCTATTAGCTTTTTTCATTAATTCTTCCAAGTACGCAAAAAACCTCTGTCGATCAACTTGATCGACGACATTTATGACTCTACCATCTGGATGTTCTTCTATCGTTCCTTGCCGCGGGCTTTCTGTGTGAACAATGGCATTGACACTTTTAAAACGGACCAGATCTGTTGCTCCGAGTGACAATGTTGTCAGGACATCCCAAAGATAGTAAGTCGAGTTTGTCTCGTTATGTACAAGTGGTGGGCATATTGCATAACATTGACCGACAAAGTCGATGCCGATATACTTCCGCATGCTCGCCCAATGCATGCGGATCTCATTTGTTAGGGGTACTTGTCTTGTACTTTCAAGCGTCATCATATTGATTGGAATATTGTGATCAAACACCGTTTTCACGCTAGCTGGATCCCAGAAAGCGTTCCATTCTGCTGTCCCGTCGTGTTCAGGTTCTTCCACATTCCCTTTTTTAAGAAAAGTACCACCCATCCAGACCAGCTTTTCAATCTGAGTGACAATCGTCGCATCTTTTCTCAGAGCACGGGCCAAGTCTGTCAATGGACCAGTAAACAGTAATGTGACTGGTTTAGGACTCATTTTTAACAGGTTGATTAGATGAAGGTGGGCGGGAAGATCAGAAATTGGAGTTCTGGCTACACCTTTTTCGTTTAAAATCGGTAGAGCATTAACATAATAGGAGTGCATCCGCCATTCCCTTGGGAAAGAGTGAACCCCTCGTGAATTAGAAGCTGAAATTTCTAGTGGATAAGAACCGAAGCGGTCAATGATCTTTCTACTGGCGCTTAAAGCTGGTTCCAAGTAACAATCAGCGGGAATCACGGATGTTCCAATTAATTTAATTTCTTTCATTTGCAAGATGAGAAATAAGGAGACGAGGTCATCCACCCCTCCGTCATGGTTAAAATAAACAAGTTTTTTCATAACTTCATCCTCCCTTATTTATATTTTACATTTTTTACACTTGAAGGTGTTGGCTTTTTGTTCTAGGGAAGAAGGGAGAAATATTTTAACCATTTGTTGCGATTTTTTAAACAACTAGTATAATTAAAGGTTGTTAGTGTGAAAAGATATGGATACTTTAATAGGATGATGAAATGATGAAAAGAGCAAGAATTATTTATAACCCGACCTCTGGTCGTGAGTTATTTAAAAAAAACCTTCCCAAAGTTCTGCAAAAATTTGAACAAGCTGGCTATGAGACATCATGCCATGCAACAACAAGTGAGGGCGATGCTGTGAAGGCAGCAAAAAGCGCTGCCGAGAGACAGTTTGATTTAATTATTGCAGCTGGTGGTGATGGCACTTTAAATGAAGTTGTCAATGGTTTGGCTCCTTTAGAAAAACGCCCGAGGCTTGGAGTGATTCCGGTTGGGACGACAAATGATTTTGCCAGAGCAGTCGGCATCCCAAGGGAGGATATTTTAAAGGCTGTTGACACAATACTAGAGGGAGAAACTCGTTCAATTGATATCGGTCGCGTTAATGGACAATATTTCATTAATATTGCTGGCGGTGGTCGTTTAACTGAACTAACATATGATGTCCCAAGTAAATTAAAAACGATGCTCGGTCAACTTGCCTATTATTTAAAAGGGATGGAAATGCTTCCATCACTTCGACCAACTGAGGTTGAAATCGAATATGATGGAAAATTGTTTAGTGGAGAAGTCATGCTGTTTTTAGTCATGCTAACTAATTCAGTTGGCGGCTTTGAAAAACTTGCTCCAGATTCAAGCCTAAATGATGGCATGTTTGATCTCATTATTTTAAAACGGAGTAACCTCGCTGAATTTATCAAAGTTGCCGGGCTCGCACTTCGCGGTGAACATATTCATCATGAGCATGTCATTTATACAAAAGCAAACCGTGTCAAAGTGACAGTCAAAGATAAAATGCTGTTGAACCTTGATGGTGAATACGGTGGGCAATTACCGGGAGAATTTGAAAACCTTTATCATCATCTCGATGTCATTATGTCTAAAGAAAAAGCAGAAAAACTGAACTGACGAACTTGGTCCAACATTGACCAAGTTTTTCTTCTCGTAGGTGAAAAACATGAAACAAAAAATCCCCGTTGAAAAAAATCAATATTATGATGTTGTCTTTGAAGATTTAACACATGAAGGTGCAGGAGTTGCTAAAGTCGACGGTTTTCCGATTTTTGTCCCCAATGCTCTCCCTGACGAGTCAGGGAAAATTAAGGTAACTCGGGTGAAAAAAGCTTTTGCTTTTGGTCGACTAGTTGACTTAAAAGAAAAAAGTGGATACCGCACAAATGCCCCATGCCCAATCTACAAACAATGCGGCGGCTGTCAGCTACAGCATATCGATTATGAAGGTCAACTCCGCTATAAACAAAAACAGGTCAAAGATGTGCTTGAGAGAATTGGAAAGCTTGATCTGAATCAGATGACCGTCCACCCGACACTTGGCATGAAAGACCCGTGGCATTATCGGAACAAAGCTCAAGTACCAGTTGCTGAAAGAGAAGGCGGACTTATCGCAGGCTTTTACCAGCAGAGGAGCCATGAGATTATTGACATGAACAAATGCTTCATTCAGCAGACGGAAAATGACCGCGCTGTTCAAGTCATCAAGCAAATATGCAATCGCTATCGAATCAAAGCCTATAACGAAGAACGTCACAAAGGCTGGCTCAGGCATATTATGGTCAGGTATGGCGCTGTGAGCGGAGAAATGATGGTCGTCTTTATCACGAAAACAAACGAATTTCCACACAAAGCAAACATCGTCGAAGAGGTGACCACAGCCTTTCCAAACGTCAAATCGATCGTCCAAAACATCAATCCCCAAAAAACAAACGTCATCTTTGGAGATCAAACAACCGTTATATGGGGCGAAGAATACATCTACGATTTCATTGGCGATGTTAGATTTGCGATTTCCGCTAGATCGTTTTACCAAGTCAATCCAGAACAAACAAAAGTCCTTTACGAGAAAGCGCTTGAATACGCCGAATTAACTGGTGAAGAAACGGTGATTGACGCCTACTGTGGCATCGGTACGATTTCTTTATTTTTGGCAAAACAGGCGAAAAAAGTGTACGGTGTTGAGATCGTACCGGAAGCAATAGAGGATGCAAAACGGAATGCTGAGCTAAATGGGATTGCAAACGTTGAATTTGCAGTGGGGGAAGCGGAAACGGTGATTCCAAAGTGGTATGAGGAAGGTGTTAAAGCCGATACACTAGTCGTTGACCCACCTCGCAAAGGCTGTGATGAAGCTTTGTTGCGGACGATTATCGACATGAAACCAAAGCGGGTTGTCTATGTGTCATGTAACCCTGGAACCCTAGCGCGCGATTTGCGGGTGCTTGAGGATGGCGGATATGTAACGCGTGAGGTACAGCCTGTTGACATGTTTCCGCATACGGCGCATGTGGAGTGTGTGGTATTGATGACCTTAAAAGTTGGGGGCAATTAAGCCCCCACACATAATGTTTTGTGTTGTTAACCGTCTTCATTAACTTCAATTTTACCCCTTCAAAGTTGCATTTTTCTCAAATTTACTATGATGAGACATGCTGAGGATTTAGTGATGAAAAAACTATAATTAGATCATACGAATAACGGGTGGAGTATGTTGTGAAGGCACATTAAAGAATAAATATAAGCTTGGTAGTAAAAAATGAATATATGGAAATTCAAATGACGATTTCGATTTGCTAATGGTTTCGTACTCGAGTGAAATGAGTGATGCATGGTATGTTAGTTGGGAACCACAAGACTAGTTGCTTGTTATTTAATAAACTTGTGGTATGCATATGGTTAAATGTTAAGTAGGACTTAGAAATACTTTTCATATTCCATGTCCAGTTCAGTATGATAGAGTCTCAAGACATCTGATTTTAGTCTTGAAGATACTAAAGACAATGTTTGAATCAAGCTAAAAGTAAAAATAAAAGTTTTGTATTTCCGAACTAGAGAATTTGAAAACAAAGGCGGATATTTCAGAACAGCTTGTTTCTAAAAGTGAAGTCAAAGGACATTTATTCCGAAGAAATTACAAATTGATTCTTTTAAATGTCATTTTGGAGAGATTTATAGAAAGGCTGAAAAGTAAGGAGATAATCTTTATGAAAATTGTAATAAAAGTAGGACTAATCATAGCATTATGCTTTTATTTGTTAGTTCTTTCAAAATTCATTCTGTTCAAACACATGACGATTCCAGACATCATTGCTCACTTTACATTTAGTAGTGACGACAGCCAGTTATGGAATAGTCATAACTTTATTCCGTTTCAGACGATTACATACTATGTGTTTTTGGCAAATGATATAAATTTAAATATACGGGTTGAAAATTTAACTGGAAATATTATTGGATTTGTCCCCTTTGGATTTATTATTCCGTTATTGTCAAGTCAGTTTCTTAGTTTTAAAAAGGTTACGTTAGCAACATGTTGTTTAAGTTTAACTTTCGAATTGCTCCAACTTATTTTTGGATTTGGAAGTTTTGATGTTGATGATTTGATTTTAAATACACTTGGCGGAATGATAGGGTATATCCCCGTTAAACTGATTGGTATGTACATAAATCATAGACAGGGACAACAAATGAGTAATGGATTTAATAGATAGCAATATATGCATGTGGATTGCTGTCTATTGCTAAAAAATGATCTAGAAAATGAGAGGGATACTGTGACAACGGTATCCCATTTTTGTGTTTAGATGTTCAGAAATGCCGTCTATTTTTTAGGGAGAAAATATAAATCCTTTTAATATCTACTATGGTGAACCTTTTCATAACAATTTTGGATAGATGTATATTGTAATAGACGATACCTACAGTGCTTAGGAAACAATTATTCACAGTTAACACAAACGAACATAAATAAACATTCATTATTTTCGGCTATTTTAAACGTTTTTATTTAAATTATGGTCATTTTTTTAAAATAAATAATGATTATAATTGTTCGATTGTGTTGACAATTGTTTTGAATGCGTTTACAATCTAATTGATATAAACAAAAAAGTCTTAGATAGTGAGGGAATATCATGCTGAAATTACCGGATGACTTTATTTTTGGTGGGGCTACAGCTGCATATCAAGTAGAAGGAGCTACAAAGGAAGGTGGAAAGGGCGCAGTCGCATGGGATGAATTTTTAGAAAAACAAGGGCGATTTAGCCCAGATCCTGCGAGTGATTTTTACCATCAATATGCAAAAGATATTGAGTTGTGTGAGAAGTTTGGTGTGAATGGATTACGCTTATCGATAGCATGGAGCCGGATATTCCCAAATGGAGTTGGAGAAATCAATCCAGAGGGAGTCGCGTTTTATCACAACGTTTTTGCCGAGTGTAAAAAACGAAATGTCACTCCATTCGTTACTTTACATCATTTTGATACGCCTAAAGTTCTGTTTGATCAAGGAGATTTTTTAAATCGAGAGAATGTCGAGGCTTTTGTTCAATTTGCTGAATTTTGTTTTAACGAATTTAAAGAAGTGCATTATTGGAGTACTTTTAACGAAATTTATCCGGTTGCCACGAATCAGTATTTGTTAGGGATTTTCCCTCCAGGAATCAAGTACGATTTTACAAAGATTATTCAATGTTTACACAATATGATGTATGCGCATGCAAGAGTGGTCAATCTCTTTAAAGACAATGGGTATAAAGGCGAAATCGGAGTTGTTCATTCATTAGAAACGAAGTATCCAGCTTCAGAATCTGCTGAAGACAAACATGCAGCTTTTTTGGATGACGCATTATCGATTCGCTTTTTACTTGATGCTACATATCTTGGCCATTACTCAGAAGAAACCATAGGTGCATTAGATGAAATATGTGCAGCAAATGATGCTACATATTCGTTTTCTGAAGATGATTTTCAAGAGATGAAAAAAGCATCCAAGCGGAACGATTATTTAGGAATTAATCATTACCAATGTCATTTTGTTAAAGCTTATGATGGTGAAAATCTGATTCATCATAATGGTACAGGAGAAAAAGGCACGTCTGTTTACAAAGTCAAAGGGATTGGAGAAAGAATTGATAAAGAAGGAATTCCTCGTACGGATTGGGATTGGTTGATTTATCCAGAAGGGCTGTATGATTTACTTTTAAGAATTAAAGAAGATTATCCACACTACAATAAGATTTATATTACTGAGAATGGTATGGGATATAAAGATGAATTTGAAGATGGGATCATTATTGATACACCGAGAATTCAGTATTTACGAGTTTACTTACAATCTTTAAGTCAAGCAATCTCTAATGGAGTAAATGTAAAAGGATATTTTCTCTGGTCATTAATGGATCTATTTTCATGGTCTAATGGCTATAACAAGAGATATGGTTTATTCTATGTTGATTTTGAAACGCAAAAAAGATATCCGAAAGAATCCGCTTATTGGTATAAATTTGTAAGTGATACAAAAACAATCATTTAACGGGGGAATGAGCAATGGGTAAAGAAGAATTGCAGATGTTAGGGTTTGAAATTGTTGCATATTCTGGTGATGCAAGAAGCACTTTGTTAAAACTTTTGCGAGAAGTTAGACAAGGACATTTTGAACATGTAGAACAGGGGTTAAAAGAAGCTGATGAAAATTTAACATTAGCACACAATGCTCAAACAAAGGTTCTAACAGAAGAAGCTGGAGGAAAAGACATGGAGCTAGGCTTCATTTTTATCCATGGACAAGATCATTTAATGACAACATTGCTTTTAAGAGATCTCATTCAAGATTTTATTGAATTATATAAAAAAAATAATGACTAGGGGCGTAAAGCGATGGATGCAATCATTAAACAAATCGAAAAAGGGAAACCGCTCTTCGAAAAGATTTCTCGAAATATTTATTTAGGTGCTGTTCGCGATGGTTTTTTATCGGCTATGCCTGCTATTTTATTTTCCAGTATCTTTATTTTGATTGCTAGCATTCCTGAAATATTTGGTATGAAATTACCTGAAGCAGTATCCATGTGGTTATGGAAAGTTTACGGTTATTCAATGGGGGTTGTAGGGCTGCTTGTTGCAGCTACAACTGCTCGTTGTTTGACAGATTCTATGAATCGTAGAATGCCAAAAAACAAATCGATCAATTCTACTTCAGTGATGCTGGCTTCGATCGTCAGTTTCCTACTATTAAGTGTATCGCAAATTGATGGTGGCTTCTCAACAGATTTTATGGGAACAAAAGGGTTATTAGCTTCTTTCATTGCGGCATTTCTTACCGTTAATGTTTATAAATTTTGTGTGATAAAAGATATTACCATCAAAATGCCTAAAGAGGTACCTGGGACAATTTCGCAAACATTTAGGGATATTTTTCCGTTTTCGTTCTCTGTTTTTGCAGCCGTATTGATTGATTTAGTGATTCGCCACTTTGGCGGAATTTCGTTTGCTGAAGCTGTCATTACGGTGCTCCAACCTTTATTTACTGCAGCTGATGGCTATTTAGGAATTGCAATTATATGGGGAGCGATGGCTTTATTTTGGTTTGTTGGTGTACATGGGCCATCTATTGTAGAACCAGCCATTGCTGCGATCATCTATGCAAATGTTGAGGCAAATTTACAGTTGTATCATGCAGGTGAACAAGCATCTAAAGTGTTAACTGTTGGATTAGGTAACTTTGTAGGTACGATGGGTGGAACTGGTGCAACCTTAATTGTTCCGTTTATTTTTCTATTATTCGCCAAATCGAAACAATTAAAAGCAGTAGGGAAAGCTTCGGTTGTCCCAGTGTGTTTTGCGGTTAATGAACCATTGCTATTTGCTGCTCCAATTATTTTGAATCCGTATTTCTTTATTCCGTTTCTGATTACACCGATGATCAATGTTTGCGCTTTTAAATTCTTTGTTGATGTTTTAGGGATGAATAGCTTTATGTATGTATTACCATGGGCTACTCCAGGTCCAGTTGGACTTGTCCTTGGAACCGGCATGGGCTTATTAGCTTTTATTTTAGCGGCCGTTTTAATTGTGATAGATTTTGCAATTTATTTACCATTCTGTAAAGCATATGATAAAGTGTTGCTCGAAAAAGAAGCTGAAAATACTGAGATGGTGAAAGTAGAAACGACTGAATCGACAGTTTCAGTAGCAAGTGATCATTCAGCAAAACCTGTAGAAAATGTTACCCGTAAACTTGATAAAGATATTCATGTACTTGTATTGTGTGCCGGAGCTGGTACTAGTGCGATGTTAGCGAATGCGCTTAAAGATGGTGCTTCACAATATAGTGTTGCAATAAGTGCTTCAGCAGGTGCCTATGGATCACATTACGACATCATGAAAGATTTTGATATGATCATTCTTGCGCCACAAGTCAACTCCTATTATAAAGACATTAAAGAAGATACTGATCGGTTAGGAATTAAACTCATTGCGACAAAAGGTGTTGAATATATCAATTTGACACGAAATGCTAAAGAAGCCGTTGATTTTGTATTAGGCCAATTTTAATAAAAGAATATGGAGGGAAGAACTTGGCGAAAAAAAGAATGTTGAGTGTATTTCTAGGTGCTTTCTTAAGTCTTAGTGTCATTTTTACTGGTGATATCCATGTTTATGCAAGTGATCATTTTATTAGTGGTGCTGATATATCAACTCTGGCGGATATGGAGAAATCAGGTGCGAATTATGATGTTAATGGTAAAAGGAAAGATGCTCTACAAATTTTAAAAGATAGTGGGGTTAATTACATTCGTCTTCGGATATGGAATGATCCTCGCGATAGCTATGGAAATAGTTATGGAGCTGGTACAAACGATTTATCGACAACGATCAACTTAGCTAAACGAGCTAAAAAATTAGGAATGAAAGTTTTACTGGATTTTCATTATAGTGACTTTTGGGTCGATCCTGGAAAGCAGAACCTGCCTAAAGCGTGGAAAAATAAGAGTTTTCCAGAATTGACAGATGCCCTTTATGATTATACTAAAGATGTTTTAAATCATCTGAAGCAGCAAAACGCCTATCCTGATATGGTTCAAATTGGGAACGAATTAAATAGTGGAATGTTGTGGCCATATGGGAAAAATTGGGGAGAAGGTGGTGGAGAATTTAATCGATTATCAACTTTTCTGAAATCTGGAATTAAAGCAGTAAAAGATACACAGATGTCTCATACTCCTATCATGTTGCATCTGGCAGATGGAGGAAATCATGACGTTTTTAAATGGTGGTTTGACGAAATCACGAAAAGAAATGTTGATTTTGATGTGATTGGTATTTCTTATTATCCATACTGGCATGGCTCATTGCGAAACCTACAACATAATATGAATACGATCAGCTCCCGTTATAATAAAGATGTGATTGTTGTTGAAACTGCCTATGGTCATACGACAGGAAATGCAGATCATAAGAAGAATGCATTTGGAGAGAAAGAAGCTCAAATTGGCGGATATTCAGCAACTCCTGAAGGACAAAAGAAATATTTACTTGATTTAATAGCATCAATAAAACAAGTCCCAAACAATAAAGGAAAAGGTTTTTTCTATTGGGAACCGCTTTGGTATAATGGAAATGTTTCATGGGCTACACAAGCTGGCATGGGTTATTTAAATGTCAAGGACGAGACTGGAAACGAATGGGACAATCAAGCTTTATTTGATTTTAATGGTCATGCCTTGCCTGGTTTGCAGGCCTTTAAAACAGGAAAAAAATGAAGATTTCTTCTTTGTCAGCAACATGAAGATGGATGATGACAAAGAGATACCAATCAGGAGGTTTCATTTGCGATCAGCTATAACATTTGACAAAGAAGCAGAGTTAGGTTATCTATATGTCTTGCCGCCATCTAGGAAATACAAGATAAAATCTACTGATGAATTAGAAATGAATGAAGATATTGTGCTTGATATTGACATCGAAGATAGAGTTGTGGGAATAGAATGATTCGGTTCTTCTGCAATTTCTGCTTCAAGCCTTGCAGGAGTTAAAAGAATTTACTCAAAATCTATAAATAACGGAAGTCTCATGTATAGCTTTAGGCTATCTGATCAAAAAATAATGAAAACGTTTAGCGTTTACGGTATATCCTTTTGTTTCAGTGATGATGATTTTGAAGAATTTGTTGGATTTGATATTGTTGACACTTTAAGATATGATGAAAAATTATTAGACAAAATGACAAACAAATAAAATAATGTAAGGGACTAACAGAAGTAATATCATATGTTAGTCTCTTTTGTTTTTTTAAGGGTTTTTTGAAATGGATTAATCACTTGATGACCTTCCTACCTCATCTTATCCATATTGACACCATACCCCCTTCACTATATAATGAGTTTAAACTCAATGAGTGGAGAGTCAATGAAATGACACGTTCAAAAAGACAAATACAAAAGAATCAAACAAGACAGCAAATTATAGAAGCTGCCATCCATCAATTTGCGAAAGACGGTTTAACTGTTGCGCGAACTTCGGATATTGCTACAAGTGCAAACGTATCACATGGCACGGTGTTTGTGCATTTTCCGACAAGGGAGTTGCTTTTAGACACTGTTATAGAAGAGTTCGGGATGCGCTTGGCCAAGCGTTTGCATGAACTGGTTGGCGATCATTGCGGTATGAAGGATGTTCTTTTTGCCCATATCAGAGGAATTCGTGAGTATGAAGCGTTTTACACCAGGTTGATCTTAGAAGGCCGTTTTTTAAGTGAAAGCTCTCGTCATTCCTTCATCATGATTCAGTCCACGATTTCCTTTCATATGATCCAAATCGCTGAAAAAGAGATGAAGAATAACAAAATATGTTCTCAGCCTGTTGATTTATTATTTAACACATGGATTGGTCTCATTCATCATTATTTAATCAATGGTGATTTGTTTGCCCCCAATGGTTCAGTATTAGAAAGATATGGTGAGCAATTGATAGACCACTATTTAAACTTAATCAAAGGAGAATACTGATATGAAAATCTGTATTGCTTGTGGGATGCCTATGAAGAATCGAGAGGATTTTGCAATGAGAGATGAGGAAAAAGATTATTGTGCATTCTGTGCCAGGCCTGATGGCACGATGCAGTCTTACGAAGAAAAACTTGAATCTATGACAGAGTTCATTGTTAAAACGCAAGGTTTTGATAACCATGCAGCCAGCCATCTAGCAAAAGGAATGTTAGCAAAACTTCCAGCTTGGAAAAAAGAATAGAATGGAGGTACAATAGATGGAATTTGTAAGCCATTCGTTTCAAACTTTTTTGAATGAAGCCCCAGAGCATGCGAAAGTTTGGGGGGATGCCGTTGGTAAGCTTGATCAAGTGTGCAATCTGGATCAAAAAACTGAAAAAATTGCTTATCTTGCTGTAATGGCTGCAGTTGGTCTTGAAAGCGGAATCCCATTCCATGTGAAAAATGCAAAAGCATCTGGTGTATCAAGGAAAGAAGTGATCAGTGCGATATTACTCGGATTACCGGCTGTTGGAAACCAAGTTGTGAAAGCTCTGCCCATTGCACTAGCAGCTTTTGATGAGGAACCATCATGAAAAGAATTAGTGGACTTCCTAATATTGGCGATAAACTTATGGAACGTCTTGCTATAGTTGGAATTGAAGATGCCGAAACTCTCATAAAAATGGGTAGCAAAGCAGCTTTTTCTAAACTCTATTTCTATGAAGGAGATACTTGCTTCAACTGTCTTTGCAGTTTAGAAGGTGCCATTGAGGGTGTTAGATGGCATTGTCTCAAAAGCGATGTGAAATTGGATTTAAAACAGTATTATGACTCCATCATTTAAAGCTGAAGGGATTGCTTCAGCTTTAAATTTACCATCCGTCTTGGAGAGCAAGTTTGAAAACTTGACAAATAAAAATAATTAATATTATGATATTCTCACATTCGAGATAATATAGGATGAATTCATCATAGATCGAATGCTAATTTTTTTTGGTTAAATATCTCGAATTCGAGATAAAATCGATGACCGCATCCTTACATTATATTATCGGTGAGAGAGAATAATATATTCAATTCCCTTTGTCCACATAAAAAGAGGAGTGTTATCAATGAATAAGAAAACAAAAGGTATCCATCATATCACAGCAATTGTCGGTCATCCTCAAGAGAACGTCGACTTTTATGCTGGAGTTTTAGGTTTGCGTTTAGTTAAGCAAACTGTCAATTTCGATGACCCAGGTACTCATCATCTTTATTTCGGGAATGAAGGTGGTACACCTGGAACAATCATCACATTTTTTCCATGGGCAGGAGCATGTCAAGGAACAATTGGAGATGGTCAAGTAGGTGTGACTTCCTATGCAGTTCCTAAAGGTGCACTGGCATTTTGGGAACAAAGATTGGGGAAATTTAAAGTACCTTTTACTAAAATGGCTCGTTTCGGAGAGCAATACTTAGCATGTCAAGATCCTCACGGGCTTCAATTGGAAATTATTGAAAGAGATGAAGGGGAACAAAATTCATGGAGTTTTGCTGGTATAACACCTCATACAGCTATTAAAGGATTTGGAGGTGCAACTTTATTCTCGTTGCATCCTAATAAAACAGCAGAATTGTTAGAGAAGGTTATGGGACTTGAACTCATTGAAAAAGAGGGAGAGTTTGTTCGTTTTCGTTCAAAGGCGGAAATTGGAAATGTCATTGATTTAAAATTAACTTCGAGCGGACGCGGAAAAATGGGGGTTGGAACAGTTCATCACATTGCATGGCGCGCTGATGATGACGAAGATCAATTGAATTGGAAAAAGCATGTTGAAGGAAATGGGTATGGTGTCACTCCTGTACAGGATAGAAACTATTTTAATGCTATATATTTTAGGGAATATGGGGACATCCTTTTTGAAATAGCAACTGATCCTCCAGGGTTTGCACATGATGAATCATTAACAACAATGGGCCAAAAATTGATGTTACCGAAGCGATATGAACAATATAGAGAACAAATTGAACAAGGATTGTTGCCGTTTGAAGTTAGAGAACTAGATGAACAAGAGTAAAGGAATGATTCGATTACCCTAACAAAATAGTGAAAGAGATCATTATAAATTTCTAATTGGAAGCATTGTTCCAAGACCGATTGCTTTCGTCACAACGATTTCCAAAGATGGTGTTTTGAATGGTGCTCTATATCGATTCAGCCGTTAAAGGGGAGACATAAGGATACAGCTAGAAACATCATAACGCCAAGATTGGTGAAATTTTTGAAATAGAAAGACCGAAATCGCCATAAAACAGGGCTGGAGCCTAGGATGATTTGTGGAGAAGGGAGATAAATGATGAAACATATATTTAATAGAGGGCAAGATTCAACAAAACCAACTTTATTATTACTTCATGGTACTGGCGGTAATGAATTAGATTTATTGCCTATTGCCGAAAAAATTGATCATGAGGCTTCTGTCTTAAGTGTTCGTGGAAATGTATTAGAACATGGAATGCCGCGATTCTTCAGAAGATTAGCGGAAGGTGTTTTTGATGAAGAAGATCTTATCATTCGAACAAAAGAATTAAACGAGTTTCTTGATGAAGCAGCATTAAAGTATAATTTTGATCGATATGACATTGTCGCAATTGGTTATTCAAATGGAGCCAATATCGCTGCAAGTTTACTATTTCATTATGAAAATGCCTTGAAAAATGCGATTCTTTTTCATCCAATGGTGCCGAGGAGGGGAATTGATCTTCCTAATTTGTCAGGAAAATCGGTATTTATTGCTGCTGGAACGAATGATCCTATTTGTCCACCGATGGAATCGACTGAATTAAAATCCTTATTAGAAAACAGCAATGCGAATGTAGAACTTCATTGGGAAAATAATGGGCATCATCTAACGACCCAAGAAGTTGAAGCAGCAGCCGTTTGGTATCAAAAGATCATCATCAAATAACAGCAACCACACATTGGGGTTAGGAGTAGACGAAATGGGCTGAAGTATAACTTTAGCCTTTTTTTGATGGGCTGGAATAAACTCACCAGAGCCTCACTTATTGACTGTATGTTATTACCACGAATTACAAACTATGTTAACATCGAGTTGTCAGGTAATAGAAGGATAAAGAAAGGGGGGATGTGATGAGCAAGGTCGCTTCTGAGGTTGTGGGTGGTATATTAAATGAATTTCATTTAGCTATTAAAATGCATGATATTGAACAAGCAAAAAGTCTTTTTGAACGGGTAAAATCAACATTTGTTGATATGGAAGAAAATCAGGATGTATTAACTTACTTTTCTTTGCTTGGGGAAAGATATCGGATGATGCTTTATGATGCAAGAGGAGAACGGCCCCCTGACCGAGCTTATTTTATGGCATCGCAAAGCAAGTGTGTTGAAGAGACGAATCACCTCATTGATTACTATTTTTACTTTTTTGAAGCCATGTATGAGTCTTATTCGAGGAATTTTGATCGGGCGATTAGTCTTTATAAAATTGCAGAGCATAAATTGGCTGACATTCCTGACAAAATTGAGCACGCTGAGTTTTATATTAAATTGGGTTGGCTGTATATGTCTCTTCGGCAAAATCAAGTTTCTCTCAATTATGCAAAAGATGCAATGACCATATTTAAGATGCATGAGGGGTATGAAAAAAGATTGGCGGTGTCCCTCGTTGTGATGGGCGCTAATTACATGCATATTGAACGTTTCAAAGAGGCGGAACATTATTTCAAAGAGTCTATTAAGATTTCAGAAAAGATTGCTGATCCATTTTTAGAAGCGATGCTTTACCATGATATTAGTATTTTTTATTCAACTTTGAACAGATCAGAAGAATGTATCCATGCATTACAAAAAGCATTGAGTAATCAAGAATGGTGTGAGTCATGTTACTTTATCAATTCTCTTTATATGTTGACAAGGGAGCTGTTCAAGATCGGAGAAAAAGAAGCAGCAATGACTTCATATCAAAAAGGACAAGTGGAACTATCTCGAAATAGTAATAACATATATGAAAAGAAAATAAATATTATTTATGAATTGTATTGCTGTGAAACGTCTGACAGTATGGCAATCTGCTTGAGAGATCTTCACGATTTAGAAAAACTAAATGATTTAGACGGTGTTCATGATCTTTGTTTGCTTATATCTAGGTATTATGAAGATAAAGGCCACTATAAGGAAGCACTCGAATTTGTCAAAATGGCTGTGAAAGCCGAAAATAAAATGAAATCATTAGGGAGTGAAGTGTAATGAAAAAAATGATGATTTGTTTATCTTTGGTAACGATGGTTTTAGGTGGAGCGGCTTTATCTCAACAGCATAATCATATGGCATCAGGGGATATGAAAACAGCAGAATTGCCGGTTGGAGGCTAATGTTATGAAGAGAAGTCCTTTTACAGGGCTTCTTTTTTTGGAGTTTTAATTGTTTCTATCGTAGGGAAAATATAGTTCTTATTGGTCATTGTCGTAAGGGTGTTATTTTCTTTATAATAAAATATTAACAAAATATAGGGAGGTACTTATGGGTTCGACTCTACAAAATATTGATTATATTTTAACCATTCTATTAACTGTTTTTTTCTTATATAAATGCATTCATGAAATAAAGAGTAAAAAAAGACTCTCACTCATCATTATTTTCTTGATCATAAGTGTTTATTTTATCATCAAAACATTTTTTGTTTTGAGTGTTCTCTTTTAGATGACTTCTTTTCAATTCCCAGACATCCTATAAACGCTATTCCTCAACCAAGCCATCCATTTTTATACCACAAAAACAGACCTGGATTGAGCGGGAATCAAAATATTCCGCCCAATCTAGGTCATGCCTGCCGAAGAGTAACCGCCTTTATTGGAGTATTTTTTATTAAATTTTCGTTTCGGTAACGTGTTTGTAATTGTTTTTTTAAAATAGATCTGAACAGCAGGAACTATAGTCTTACAAATGACTTCGACATTCTTGAATACATTCTTCTAGATCTCTTACAGCATGCTCCATTTTAGGTTTTGCTTGGTCATGTACTTTGCGCAATGCATGATTTAAATGAGTTAATGCACTTTCACATTCTGAAATGCATTCTTGTAGATCATTTTTATTCATATGGCAAGCTCCTTTCATTGAAGATGTTTACAGATGTTAGTGTTTGTTAGTAGTGCTTTTTTATGCAAAAGAGCAAAATGAAGAGCCTTTCTCTCTATGAAAGGCTCTTGTCTTTAAGAATGTTTAACAGAAGAATATGTTTTCCAGCCGCCGTCCAAATTAATTGCCTGATATCCATTGCCAGTCAGGATTCTAGCGGCAAGATAACCCCTTAACCCGACTTGGCAAGCGACATAGATTGGCTTATCGTTTGGAATTTCCTCAAGTCGGTCGCGGATTTCGCTTAACGGAATGTTAAGTGAGCCTTTAATAAAGCCTTGTTTTCTCTCATGTGGTTCACGAACATCAATTAAAAAGCCACCATTTTCGACGATTTCATCAATTTCATGCCACTGAACAGTCTCCAATCCATCTTCAAGTATATTTGCAGCAACATAGCCCGCCATGTTGACAGGATCTTTTGCTGATGAAAATGGAGGGGCATAGGCGAGTTCAAGTTCTGTTAAGTCAAATACTGAGAGCTTGCCTTTGATTGCAGCTGATAGAACGTCAATTCGTTTATCAGCTCCATCTTTCCCAACTGCTTGTGCACCGTAGATTTGTCCGCTGTCAGGGCTGAAGATGATTTTAAGTGCAAGCGGATGTGCACCTGGATAATAGCCGGCGTGTGAACCAGGATGAACATGGACAACTTCGTAATCAATACCAAGTCTTTGTAATGTTTTTTCATTACTGCCTGTCACAGCTGCTGTTAAATCAAAGACTTTGGCAATCGATGTTCCCAATGTACCTTTGTATGCTTCTTTCTTACCGTAAATGTTATTGGCAACAATTCGACCTTGGCGATTGGCTGGACCAGCTAATGGAATGAAAGCAGGTTGTTGATGGAGATAATCAGCTGTTTCGATCGCATCACCAATCGCATAAATGTGTTCGTCATTTGTTTGCAGCAACTCATTCACTTGAATGCCTCCACGTTTACCGATGTGAAGACCGGCTTCCGCAGCTAATTGATTTTCAGGTGTAACGCCAATGGATAAAATCGTGAAATCAGTGTTGATCACCTTTCCACTTGATAACATCACTTCTTTTCCGTTGTCACGGAAGGCTTGAACACCATCTTCTAAAATTAAATTGACACCTTTTTCGATAAGGTGTTTGTGAACAATTGCTGCCATTTCGTAATCTAGCGGTGCCATCACTTGTTTGGCCATTTCCACAAGTGTTACATTGATACCCCGCTCAACTAAATTTTCTGCCATCTCTAAACCGATAAATCCGCCTCCGATCACAACGGCTTCCTTAGGCTGATGATTATCAACAAAGCCCTTAATCTGATCGGTGTCAGGAATGGATCTCAATGTAAAGACATTGTCTGCCTCTGTTAACCCAGAAATTTGTGGGATGATCGGTTTTGCTCCTGGTGAAAGGATAAGCACATCATAGCTTTCTTCATACATACGATTTTCAGGTAAATGGTTGACTGTCACCGTCTTGCGGTGACGATTGATTTTAACGACTTCACTAAGGTTTCGAATGTCCAAATTAAACTTCTTGCTCATCCCTTCAACAGTTTGAACAAGTAGCTTTTCACGTTTTTTAATCGTTTCACCAATATAGTAAGGAAGTCCACAATTAGCAAAAGAAATATATTCGCCTCTTTCAAACAGGACGATCTGAGATTGTTCATCTAATCTTCTGAGCCGTGCAGCTGCCGATGCACCGCCAGCGACTCCGCCAATAATCACAATTTTTTTGGTCATGTTGAAGTACTCCTTTCTATAAATACATATACCCCTATACCTATAATAACGATTTTTGATTAAAATTTACATGATAAAAGTTACAGTTTTGTGACGGAAAGCGAAGGGCATTAAAAAAACAGCCTTCTAGTGAAAGCTGTTTTAAAGATTGAATAACATGATGGATATTCGTACCGCTACATTTATAAAAATCATGATGACTATCATTAAAATGATTTTTATTTTTGGATATCGTTTATTGTGTTTTTTCTTGTTGATGAAAAACCAGATATGGTATAGAACGAGTCCCACTAATACAATGATCGTTAATAGATGAATGGCTATCATCAGATAAACTTCTAAAGGAAAACCATGTATTCCTTGTTCAAGCCCAGTTTTCATTTGTTTTTTAACACTGTCGATAGAGATACTCAAATGTTTTTCTTGATCTGACTGAATGATTAAGGCTGCATATCCAGAAGCATATGCTGTAGCGAATGATACTCCGGTATCCAAAGTCATCTTATTGTTAAAGTATGAACTTGTTAAGTCTTCACCTGGAGCAAAAACATCAACTTGTTTGTTCTCAAATTCTTTTGAATAAATTTCACCTACAGTATTAAGCATTCCGACTGAAATGACTTCTTTATATTTGCCTGGATAAGCTTCAAAAGTGTCACCTTCAAATCTAATATTCCCAGAGGAAGATATGATGATCATGTTATTTTTATAAGCTTTTTTTATTGCTTCATGCATTTCGGGATTGTCTTTTTCAAATTCTAGACTGATATTGATGATATCAACTTTTTCCTTGATCGCCCAATTGATACCCTTGATTAAGTCGCCATAGCTTACTTTTCCATTGTGATCAGCAACTTTTGCAATGTACAGTTTGCTTTCGGGAGCAATTCCAATTAGGTTTTTATTGTTTTTTTCTGGCACCGATGATCCCGGCAATTTTTGTTCCATGACCATTATCATCTTGCACATTTTTTTGATCTTTGCCGATAACATTGATCCCTTTTTCAAATGATAAATCATCATTTTTTGTATCAATACCTGTGTCAAGGACAGCAATTTTTATGCCTTTTCCAGTGATATGATCTTCATGGTAGCTGCTGACTGCTGCTCCTGTATCAATTTGTGAGACTTCTTTTTTGTCGCTGACGATATTAGGTTTTTTTCCATGCTTGCGATGTTCAGCTGTTCTTTCTAATGTGCAGCCTGTAATTGAAAGAATCAATAACAACAAGGAAATTAAAAATAGAGCTTTTTTCAAAATATTTTCTCCTTTATTAAGGAATCCGTTGCCACCAAGCATGTTTGTGCTTATATTTACTATGTCCAATTACCGGTGAACAGTTTCGTTTATAAGCTTTACAGTATTTTAGATTTGGCCATTTTTTACCTAAGGTTGAATCTGCCATGCAAACAGGTAAAAATATTAATGCTTTATAGCAATCAGAGGTTATAAATTTTTTATACCCATATCCATTATCGTCTAGGCAATATGGCCAGCCACCGCCTGATATAGTTCCATCTTTTTTATCTTCGTTATGATCAACATATACTAAAGATAATGGAATTTTAAATTCTTCTTGGTGTTTTTCTATATTTTGTACAATTGGATGTTCATCTTCACCAATCTCTTCAAATGCTTCAATAACATTGTCTGTTTCTTGTTGTTCACTTTTTATTGCTTGTTTAACTTGTTGCATGTCTTCATTACTAATACCAACATCTCGAGCTGTTAAATTGAGTATTTCTTGTTGAGTATATAATTTTTCACCTTTGTTTTTGGCTTCCTCAATTTTTTTCTCAATTTCTTTCATTGTTTTTTCTTGATTTAAAATCATTTCATTAACATATCTCTCATCTACTTCAACATCTTCTGATTTTTCAATATTTTCAGTTTATTTATCATAAGTCTCAACCATTTCTTTCGCATGATCTTCTGTGATTATCTCATGGCCTTCCTCTGCCCTAACAGAAAGTGGATATGATAAGCTATATGACAGAAATAAAGCTAAGATTGGTAAGTATATGTATTTACCAAATTTGCCCAATGAACAACTCCTTTTTATCTATGAAATTATAAAACTTAAATATATATCACGTTTTTTTATGTAAAGCAATTTTTTAATGATTATAATGATTGTTAATTACTTTTTTATAGGTCATTGAGAGGGTACTTTAATTCAAATCTATTAAGCTAAAATGCTACAGATAAAAACTGAATAAACACATCTCCAAAAAAATGTCGCAATTTCTCTGTTTGAATAACATAAAATCTCATCATCCTGCGTTATAATAGATTTTGTGAATAAAAGATTCAATGTTGAAAGAGAGTGGTTACATCATGGGTCGTAAATGGAACAACATAAAAGAAAAGAAAGCGACAAAGGATGCGAATACAAGTCGGGTCTATTCTAAGTTTGGACGCGAAATTTATGTTGCGGCGAAACAAGGAGAGCCAGATCCTGAGTCAAATCAGGCGTTAAAATTCGTGCTTGAGCGGGCAAAAACGTATAATGTCCCAAAAGCCATTATCGAACGGGCGATTGAAAAGGCGAAGGGCGGTGCTGAAGAAAGTTATGATGAACTTCGCTATGAAGGATTTGGCCCGAACGGTTCTATGGTGATCGTTGATGCGCTGACAAACAACGTGAACCGGACGGCGGCTGATGTGCGTTCTACTTTTGGGAAAAACGGCGGTAATATGGGAGTGAGCGGTTCTGTTGCCTATATGTTTGATCCAACTGCAGTCATCGGTTTTGAAGGCAAAACAGCTGATGAAGTGCTCGAGTTATTAATGGAAGCCGATATTGATGTTCGGGATATTCTTGAAGAAGATGATGCAGTCATTGTCTACGCTGAACCTGATCAGTTTCATGCTGTCCAAGAAGCACTGCAAAACGCTGGTATTACTGAATTTACTGTCGCAGAGCTGACAATGCTTGCGCAAAATGACGTGACACTGCCAGAGGATGCAAAGGAGAAATTTGAAAAACTAATTGATGCACTCGAAGATTTGGAAGATGTTCAGCAAGTGTATCATAATGTTGATTTAGATGCTTAACATTTTTTTCGGATAGAAGATTTTACCGAATAACCGGTAAAATCTTTTTTTATTAGTAGATTTTAATTTCTTTAAAAAAAGCCGATATAAAAGATGAATTTTTAATTTTCCTAAAATTGTCCTTGATCGATGTGTTTCAAATCATCTTCGAGTTCATAGGAATCAAATAAATCTTCGAAATCATGACCAGAGAATCAGGAGGTTTAAGTATGAGTGGAATTGAACATAAAGAAATTCATCCTCTCTTGGACGCATTTGTAAAAGTAGCTCCTTTTTTAAATCAGTTAATTCAAGATGATGTGGCCATTCGCATTTATGATACAGAAAAACTTATCATTCATATTCCAGGAAAAACGTTGTCTTTGAATGCGAATTCCGGTGATCCTTTGCAAGATGGAGACGTGATGACTGACGCAATCCGGCAAAATCGACAAAAAGTAAGTTTAGTAACAAAAGAAAAGTTCGGTATCCCACTTGTTGTAAGAGCGGTTCCACTCCATGAAAACGGCCGCGTCATTGGTGGAGTCAGCCTAAGTACAAACTTTGAAAAAGCAGATCAGCTCCATCAGGTCGCTGAGAGTCTGTCTGCAATCGTTGAACAGACTGCTATTTCTATTCAAGAACTTGCAAAATCAGTGAACGGGTTTTCCGGGCAGATGACAGATATTTCGAAACAGGCAAAAGAAGTGAGTGAGAGTGCCGGTGAAATTGAAAAAATTTCAGTGACAGTTAAGGGCATATCAGATCAAAGTAATCTGCTAGGATTGAATGCAGCAATTGAAGCTGCAAGAGCAGGAGAGTCTGGTAAAGGTTTTTCAGTTGTAGCGGATGAGATCAGAAAATTGGCAACACACTCAAAAGAAAATGTCGGACAAATTGATGAAATTACGAAAAAAATCCACGCTTTATTGAAAGGTCTTGAACAATCGATTCAAGTGATTAATGATACAACAGCTCAAGCAGCTAATGTAGAACAAATTTCGCTAACGATGCAAGAAATGAAGAAAAACGTGCAAAATCTTGCTAAAATGGCAGAATATCAGGTAGAAGACTAGGGAGGCGAAGGCTTCTCTTTTTTTTACAGTTTAGAGTTTTCAAAAGTGTTCACATCTTCTCAAAGAGACGTTTTTTTACTATTTTTGGCTTTATTTTTACATCATCTAAGTCTATCTTTCTCGAAAGGGAATGAACTCGGGTCTAATGTTTTTACTTTTCTGTTTGTAAGGCGTAAAAATTTTCGATCACTTGATGATCTTTATGTCCCACCCTAATTCTTCATTAAATTCCTTTATTAGTCTCAATTTGAACTTTTCCCCAATCGCATTCCAAAAATGATCCCCGTTTTTCTTATGTAAAAGGATTTTATGATTACGGGAGAAAACTTTTGTTACATGATGCCTGTTTTTGAGAAGTGTTATCAGAAATTCTTTTAATGAAATAGGGATAGATAATGTTTTAGGGTTTCCGTTTGCCTATGCTGAGGCAGAGTTTATGGAAAATCCGCATACAAATATCAAGCAGTTGATCTTGATGATAACCGATTTTCAATCGTGGATAGAGGAAAAAAGTTTGTCAACTAAGTTTATTTCTGTTTTAGGAATGTAGAAATCCACAAGGAATTTCCCCCAGACAAATCGAAAGTGATGAAAACACTTTCGAAGGGGGAGGGTATATGAATGTTTATACACCAACAAAACGGATCGGCTTAGCATTAGGACCCATCAGTTTTTTGCTGATTTTTGTTTTGATGCCAAAGGCGGAGTTAGCACACGCCCCTCGGATCGTTCTTGCTGTAACGGCTTGGACAGCTGTTTGGTGGATCACCGAAGCTGTGCCAATTCCGGCTACATCTCTACTTCCGATTATTTTGTTACCGACATTTGGCGGTTTAGATGTAGAGACGACAGCTAAGGCATATGGCGATCCGATTGTGTTTATGTATATGGGCGGCTTTATCATTGCGATAGCGATTGAAAAATGGGATCTTCATAAACGGATTGCGTTGCATATTTTAAAACGGATTGGTACGGAAAGCCAACGGATTGTACTTGGGGTCATGCTGTCGACAGCATGTTTATCAATGTGGATTTCCAATGCTGCTACCGCTTTGATGATGCTTCCCGTTGCACTTGCGGTGATTAAAGAAGTCGAGGAGAAACACGTTTTAACAGGGGATTCCTTGCAAAAATTCAGCAAAAGTATCTTGTTGGCTGTCGCTTATGCTGCCTCAATCGGCGGCCTCGCCACTTTGGTGGGTTCTGTACCGAACGCAGTGTTTGCGGCAATGTCCCGAAAGCTACTTCATCATGAAATCTTGTTTTTTGAATGGTTTTTATTCGGGTTTCCGGTTGCTGTTGTATTTTTATTGATTCTTTATATTTATTTGACAAAGATTAAATTTAAAGTTAGCGACTTTGCAGGAAAAAAGTCTGGGTTTATCAATCATGATCTTAAAGAGTTAGGTGCTGCGACAAACGAGGAGAAATGGGTATTCAGCGTTTTTTTGTTGACCGCTTGTTTATGGATGTTCAAATTTCTGCTTCCCTTTCACATATCAGATCCATCAATTGCTATTTTGGGAGCCGTTATGCTTTTCACTATTCCTAGTAGAAAAGATGAAAGAATTTTAGAATGGAAAGATCTTGAGAGGTTGCCTTGGGGTTTGTTGCTGTTGTTCGGTGGAGGGTTGTCGCTTGCATCTGGATTTTCAGAAACCAACTTAACAGGTTGGATAGCCGGTAAGCTTCAGCTATTAGAAGGTAATCGGTATCTGTTTGTTTTGATTGTATTAACAGCGGCGATTTTATTTATGACAGAAATCATGTCCAATACAGCTGTCGCCAATATGGTGATCCCGATGTCTGTCGGTTTGGGGACCGCACTTCACGTTGAACCATCTGGATTAATGGCGGCAGCTGCACTTGCTTCATCTTGCGCATTTATGCTACCCATTTCTACTCCACCAAATGCCGCCGTTTTCAGCGCTCAATTACTAGAGATGAAGGATATGATCAGGGCCGGTTTTTGGCTGAATATCACGGGGATTTTCATTATTGTGACTAGTGTTTATCTTTGGCTGCCTGCTGTTTTATAGTGATACTAGTTTTCTTTTCTAAACTGCATTAAAATATAATTATGACATGATGTTAGGATTGGTAGAATACATGAGTATTTTAAAAGCAGAAGGTTTATATAAAACATACGGAGAAAAAACATTATTTGATAATATTTCGTTTCATATTGAAGAAAACGAGCGAATCGGCTTGATTGGGCCAAATGGAACGGGAAAAAGTAGTTTATTAAAAGTGATTGCTGGTTTTGAGTCAACGGAAAAAGGCGAGATCACGAAATCAGGCAGCCTGCAAATTGAGTATTTGCCACAAGAGCCGAAGATGGAAGGCTCTGAAACGGTGCTGGAGCACGTTTATTCCGGTGATTCTGTGATGATGCGAACCATGCGGATGTATGAACAAGCCTTGCAGGAACTCAATATGTTTCCAGAAGATCCGCAAAAACAGGAGAATCTTCTTGCGACTCAAGGTAAAATGGACCAATATGGTGCATGGGATGCCAATACAGCGGCAAAAACGATTTTAACAAAGCTTGGTGTCACTGATCTAACAAAAGAAGTGAGAGCTCTTTCTGGAGGTCAAAAAAAGCGGGTTGCAATTGCCAAAACTTTGATCCAGCCCGCAGATCTTCTCATTTTAGATGAGCCGACAAACCACCTTGATAATGAAACAATTGAATGGCTTGAAAGCTATTTAAGCGGATATCCGGGTTCAGTCGTTCTGGTCACACATGACCGTTATTTTCTCAATCGGGTGACAAACCGGATTTATGAACTAAATCGCGGACACCTTTATACGTATAAAGGCAATTATGAAATATTTTTAGAAAAACGGGCTGAAAGGGAAGCACTTGCTGAGCAAAACGAAACAAAGCGGCAAAACTTGTTGAGAAGAGAACTTGCTTGGCTGAGAAGAGGAGCCAGAGCCCGATCTACAAAACAAAAAGCGAGAATTCAGCGAGTCGAAGAGTTAAAAGATCAGGACGGACTTGAGGTGAATTCATCTCTCGATTTTGCAATTGGCTCACACCGTCTTGGTAAGCAAGTGATTGAGGCAGAAGGTGTTACGATCAGCCGCGGCGGAAACGAGCTTGTCCGTTCGTTTAATGAACTGATTGTTCCAGGAGATCGAATTGGGATGATTGGGGCAAATGGTATTGGAAAAACGACCCTGTTACATGCACTGGCTGGACGCCTTGAGCCTGAAGCAGGTCAAATCACCATTGGACAGACCGTTAGAATCGGTTATTATACACAGGATCACAGTGAAATGGATGAAACCGTGCAAGTGATTGAATATATAAAAGAAACAGCGGAAATTGTCAAGACTGTTGATGGACAAGTGATCACCGCTGAACAAATGCTAGAACGGTTTTTGTTTCCGCGCAAGATGCAGCGCACCTATGTTCGGAAGCTATCCGGTGGTGAGAAAAGACGGCTCTATCTTCTCAAAGTGTTAATGGAAGAGCCAAATGTTTTGTTTCTTGATGAGCCGACAAATGATCTTGATACTGAAACACTAAGTATTTTAGAAGACTATTTGGAGCAGTTTCCAGGTGTTGTCATCACCGTGTCCCATGACCGCTATTTCCTTGATCGCGTTATTGACCGTTTGCTGGTGTTTGAAGGAAACGGAATCATTTCACGCTTTCAAGGTTCTTACAGCGAATACATGGAGAAACAAAAGGAAATAAATCGCCAGAAACCTTCTCAAGGATCGGTCGATGCCGAACCTATTCAAAAAAAGAAACGAAAGAAACTTTCATATAAAGATCAGTTGGAATGGGAAGGTATTGAAGACAAAATTGCAGAACTCGAAGAAAAACATAAACAGCTTGAAGAGGAAATTGCAAAAGCAGGCAGTGATTTTGCTAAAATCCAGACACTGATGGAAGAACAAAATCAAACGGCCGAAAAGCTTGAAGAAGCGATGGAACGCTGGACAGAGCTGTCGCTGATGATTGAAGAGCTTGAACAGTCGTAGATATCTAGGCAAAAGAGAATTTCTTAGTCTCTTTTGTCTTTTTTATTTTCATTGACATATTCATGAAAGAATACTAATATTCTATTTGTAATGTTAACCTAAAAAATAAATAAGTTAACAAATGGAGGGTAAGAGCATTAAGGGAGAAAAATATTACAGTGTCAGAATGAGAGCTTCCCAAAATGGATCTCATGAAGAAGGTGGAAAACATATATCCGGCGGAGAGCGGCTTACAACGTACAGCGGTTTAAAACAGGCGATTAATGCATTGCTAGCTAAAAGCCTTGGACATTCAAGAGGACAACCGGATTTTATGCAAATTCAATTTGAAGCCATAAATCAACCGATTAAATTACTTCATCCTTTACAAGTAAACACAAATCAAGTGAATTCAGTAGAAACAGGAAAAGAATTGGCTGTTGAACTTCTTAAATATGCTGGTGTTCCAAGCGTGGCACTTGAAAAAGCATATCAACAAATGCCTGAATATTCAGAAGTAAGGGGTGCTGTTTTCATTGATATTCACTCAGGCAAACGAATTGATGGAAGAAAGGAAAAAGGTGTGCGTGTCTCCCGAATTGATTGGTCTGACACCAATTTTCGGACGTGGGCGACAAAACACGACATTCCGCTAAAATCTCGAATAAAAGAGGCACTAGCTCTTGCAACAAAAGTATGTGATCATCCTGCTGTCATTGCTGAATTTTGTTTCTCAGATGACCCCGATTACATAACCGGCTATGTGGCAAGCAAAAACCTCGGCTATCAACGGGTCACAAAATTAAAAGAGTGTGGAGATGAAAACGGCTGTCGAATCTTTTTTGTTGATTCATCAAGAGATTTAGAAAACTGCATCAATGATTTGGAAAAACAGCCTGTCATGATTTACTGGGGGGATCAAGATGCTAATTGAAAAAAGTAAAAAACATCTTTGGCTGCCTTTTACCCAAATGAAAGACTATGATAAAGATCCATTAATGATTGAAAGTGGAACCGGAATTAAGCTAAAAGATATCAATGGCAAGGAGTATTATGACGGTTTTTCATCAGTATGGCTTAATGTCCATGGACATCGGAAAAAGGAATTAGATGAGGCCATTCAAAAACAACTTGGTAAAATTGCGCATTCAACATTGTTAGGAATGACAAACGTCCCAGCAACAGAACTAGCCGAAACCTTAGTCGATATCAGCCCTGAGCAGTTGACAAGGGTGTTTTATTCAGACAGTGGGGCAGAAGCAATGGAAATTGCTCTAAAAATGGCATTCCAATATTGGAAAAATAAAGGGAAACCAGAGAAAGAAAAGTTTATTGCGATGCAAAACGGCTATCATGGCGATACAATCGGAGCGGTCAGTGTTGGTTCAATTGAGCTTTTCCATCATGTATATGGTCCGCTCATGTTTGATAGTTTCAAAGCGAGGGTTCCTTATGTCTATCGCTCTGAAAGTGGTGACGCTGACAAATGTCGTGATGAATGTCTTGCAGAGCTCGAACAACTGTTAAGCGAGCATCACAGTGAGATTGCTGCATTATCAATTGAATCTATGGTTCAAGGAGCATCAGGCATGATCACGATGCCTGAAGGATTTTTAGCAGGTGTCCGCCAGCTTTGCACACAATATGATGTGTTAATGATTGTTGATGAAGTGGCAACAGGATTTGGCAGAACCGGAAAAATGTTTGCTTGTGAGCATGAAAATGTTCAACCTGATTTAATGGCAGCAGGAAAAGGCCTTACCGGTGGCTATTTGCCAATTGCGATTACATTAGCTACAGAGGATATCTATCAAGCATTTTATGATGACTATCAAACACTAAAAACATTTTTCCATGGCCATTCGTACACGGGAAACCAGCTTGGCTGTGCTGTTGCAATTGAAAATTTGCGTTTATTTCAATCAGAAAACATCGTTGAACAGGTTGCCGCCAAATCAAAAGTTCTTCATGAACTACTTCATGAGTTAACATCACTTTCTCATGTGGGCGATATCCGCCAACTCGGTTTTATGTGCGGGATCGAGCTTGTTCAGTCAAAGGAATCAAAACTAGCTTATCCACCAGAACAACGAGTTGGCTACCAAGTGTCTTTAAAAATGAGAGAACTTGGCATGCTGACAAGACCGCTCGGTGATGTTGTTGCATTTTTGCCACCACTTTGCAGTACAACAGATGAGCTGGGAGCGATGGTGGCGATCATGAAAGAAGCGATTGATGAGGTTACTAGCCGTGAGTGTTGATGAATGGTTAAGCAAGCGCTTAGAAAGAACGAAAACAGCTGGTCTGTATCGGACATTACCAGCGACAGAAGACAACAATCAAGTATGGGCTTCCAATGACTATTTAAATTTGAGCCATCATAAACAAGTCATTTTGGCTGCAGAAACGGCATTGCATGATGGTGGCACAGGAAGCAGTGGGTCACGATTAACAACAGGCAATACGGAATGGCATGAGAAACTCGAACAGAAACTTGCCAACTTTAAGGAAACAGAAGCGGCTCTCCTATTCTCAAGCGGTTATTTAGCCAACATTGGTGTGCTCCAATCAATACCTGAAAAAGGCGATATTATTTTCAGTGACCAATACAACCATGCTAGTATCATTGATGGCTGCCGCTTGTCAAAAGCTGATACAGTCATTTATCAGCATATTGATGTTGATGATCTTGAAGAAAAATTAACGACAATAAAAGGTTTTAAACGGCGGTTTATTGTAACAGACGGTGTATTCAGCATGGATGGAACGATTGCACCACTTGACAAGATCATGCGGCTTGCCAAACGTTTTCAGGCAATCGTGATTGTTGATGACGCCCATGCAACAGGGGTTTTTGGAAAAAATGGACGGGGGACAAGTGAGTATTTTGGCGTTTGTCCAGATGTTGTGATCGGTACTTTAAGTAAAGCGATTGGTGTAGAAGGTGGTTTTGTTGCAGGTTCGAAAACGTTAATTGATTTTTTGCGAAACCATGCGAGAACGTTTATCTTTCAAACTGCAATTCCACCGGCAAGCTGTGCAGCTGCCATTACCGCTGTGGAGCTCATCGAAAATAGCCAAGAAAAACGGCAGCATTTGCATTCTATCATTACGACCATCAAAAGTGGCTTAAAGCGACTGGGATATGTAGTGAAGGGGGGGCATACACCAATTATTCCGGTCATAATTGGTGATTCTCAAAAAACCGTTTTGTTTGCAAAACGCCTTCAGGAAACTGGCATCTATGCACCAGCAATTCGTCCACCAACAGTTCCCGAAGGAGAAAGCCGAATTCGGTTGACAGTCACTGCTGACAGCAGTTTAACAGAAATAGCTACTTTGCTAGAAGTATTTGATTTCATCGGAAAAGAGTTGAATTTAAAAAAATGAGAGGGATTTTTGTTACAGGAACTGATACGGGAGTTGGAAAAACGATCATATCGTGCGGTATTGCCGCATTATTGAAAGAGAAAAACATCGATGTCGGCGTGTTTAAACCATTTTTAAGCGGAATATCACGCGACAATCCGCAAAGTGACACAGCCTTATTAAAGCAAATGTCACACACATGTCTGACCCATGAAGAAATTACCCCTTTTGAATATAAAGAACCACTTGCACCATACGTTGCCGCAAAGCAAGAAGGAAAAATGGTTAGCATTAATGAAGTGATCAATCATTGGAACAAGATAAAAAAACAGCATGATTATGTCATTGTCGAAGGGGCAGGAGGCATTGCAGTCCCATTAGGTGAAAATTACTTAGTTGCTCATCTAATCAAAGCTTTGCAATTGCCTGTTCTAATTGTTGCCAGACCTGATCTTGGCACGATTAACCATACTTTTTTAACGGTTCAATATGCAAAACAACTCGGTCTTCAGATTGCCGGCATTGTTATAAATGGCAGGAGTGAGCGACCAAATCTTGATGAAAAAACCAATCCAAATATCATTGAACAACTATGTGATGTTCCACTTATTGGGATAACGCCAAAACTGAAAGATATCACAGAAAAAACAGTTAAACAAATGGTCAAGAACCATATCGATGTTTCTCAACTAATGACGCAAATGGGGGCAGGAAAATGAACAAGTGGATCGAACTTGCAAGCCGAGTGTTGGAAGGAGAGGAAATAACAAACCAAGAGGCATTGTCTATCTTGGAAAGTCCAGATGAAGATATTCTGATGTTGATGCATGCCGCTTTTCAAATTAGAAAACAGTATTACGGAAAAAAAGTCAAACTGAATATGATTATGAATGCAAAATCAGGGCTGTGTCCGGAAAATTGCGGTTACTGTTCTCAATCTGCCATCTCCAAAGCACCGATTGATGCTTACCGTATGGTAGATAAACAGACATTACTGCAAGGAGCAAAGCAGGCTCATGATTTACAGATCGGAACATATTGTATCGTAGCTAGTGGAAGAGGACCATCAAACCGGGAAATTGATCAAGTTGTTGAAGCTGTCCAAGAAATTAAAAATACGTATGGATTGAAAATCTGTGCATGTCTCGGCATTCTAAAACCGGAGCAAGCTAAACGGTTAAAAGCTGCAGGAGTTGACCGTTATAACCACAACCTCAATACATCAAAAAGCAATCATGCAAACATTACAACCTCCCATTCATATAATGACCGAGTCCATACAGTGGAGACAGTGAAAAACTCTGGAATGTCTCCGTGTTCCGGTATCATCATTGGAATGAAAGAGACAAAACAGGATGTCATTGATATGGCTAGAAGTTTGAAAACACTTGATGCTGACTCAATTCCGGTTAATTTTTTACACGCTATTCCAGGCACTCCATTGGAAGGAGTCCATGAATTAAATCCATTGTATTGTTTAAAAGTATTGGCCTTATTCCGTTTTATGAACCCGACAAAAGAGATTCGTATTTCAGGCGGTCGGGAAGTCAACCTTCGTTCACTTCAACCATTAGGATTATATGCGGCTAATTCTATTTTTGTCGGAGATTACTTAACGACGGCCGGCCAGAAGGAAACAGATGACCATAAAATGCTGACTGATTTAGGTTTTGAAATTGAAACAGCAGCGGAAATGGCAAGTCAGGAGGTATGAGATGACGCCAGAATTAGAGCTGATCAAACCAAGCATGCGTACCCACGCAAATTTTTGGCAAAATCCATATTCTTTTTACGAGAAATTGCGAGCGATTGCACCAGTTTATAAGGGAACAATCTTAAAACAATCCGGTTGGTATGTGACCGGTCATGACGAAGCGACAATCATTTTAAGTGACAGCAAATTTCAAAACCGGATTCCTCTTCCAATCACATCGACAAAATACGAAGTCCTTAAAAATATACAACATCATATGCTATTATTTCAAAATCAGACTGATCATCGACGCATCAGAACGTTAGTTAGTCAAGCATTCACATTAAAACAGGTAGAATCTCTTCGCCCGTCTATTCGTGCAATCGCAGATGAGTTGCTCGATCAACTGGAAAAGAAACAACAAGTCGACATTGTTTCAGAGTTTTCCTTTCCTTTAGCAACTCTTGTGATCGCAAAAATATTAGGTGTCCCAAAAGAGGACAGATATCAGTTTAAAGAATGGACGGCAAGCTTAATTGAAACAATCGATTTCACCCGCTCAAGAAAAACGTTAATCAATGGCGGTGCTACTGTCATGAAGTTGATGACATATTTCAGATCCCTGATTGAAAAACGAAAAAATGAACCTAAAGATGACCTCATTAGTACATTTGTACAGGGAGATTCTTTAACAGAAGAGGAATTATTGGCAACATGTATTTTGCTGATCATTGCCGGACATGAAACGACAGTAAATTTGATCAGTAATGGATTATATTCTTTGCTGAATCATCCCAGTCAGCTTACTGCTTTAATAAAAAATCCGGCCTTGATTGAATCTGCTGTTGAGGAATGTTTACGTTTTGAGAGTCCAACACAGCTAACAGCTCGAATCGTTTCTGAAGATTATCAGTTGAACGGTAACACCATGAAAAAAGGTGAACAGGTATACATTCTTTTAGGGGCTGTCAATCGTGATCCGAAAACATTTACAAAACCTCATCTTTTCGACATGACGAGAAAACCGAATCCACATTTAGCTTTTGGTTATGGTTCTCATTTTTGTTTAGGTTCATCATTGGCGCGTATTGAAGCACAAGTTGCTCTTTTGACATTAATAGAACGTCTCCCTGAACTGCGACTTGTGCAAACAGATATTTCCTATCGGAAACTATTTGGCTTTAGATCACTTGTCAAGTTGCCTGTCACCTTCACTAGAGAAGGGCTTGGTTGAATGTAACCGAGTCCTTTTTTCATTTCCCGAGAAATTTTTCGCTAACGTTTACGTAAACATTCGTTGTATAATAAATGTAGTAAAAGACATGGGAGGTAAGGCTATGAACTGGATGAAAATTGACCAAATGGCGAAACGAAGCGGTTTGACAAAAAGAACGATCCGTTTTTATGAAGAAATTGGCCTGCTTTCTGCACCAAAGCGTACTGATGGCGGAGTCCGTCTATATTCCGAAGACGATTTAGAAGAGCTTGAGAAAGTGGTTATGACAAAAGAAGTACTAGGATTTTCTTTGCAAGAGCTACAACAATTTATCGAAACAAGCAAACAACTTGAGATGAATAAAGAAGGATATTTATTATCTTTAGATAAGGGAGAAAGAAAAGCAAAACTTGAGGAAATTCAAGATATGCTAAGCGAACAAATGTGTATGATTGATAAGAAACTGGAAAAGATTCATACATTTAAGCAGTATCTTGGAGACATGCAAATGAAAGTCGAGAATGCGCTTAAACCGCTTGAGTAAAGAAGAAACAAGGCTGCCATTCAGCAGCCTTGTGTTTCACTATAAAACCTTTGTTGTCCATGATTCACAGTTCCATGTTTCTGTTACAATATCCATGTAAAACTCCGGTTCATGGGAAATGAGCAAAATCGAACCTTTATATTCTTTTAGGGCTCTCTTTAATTCGTCTTTCGCCTCAACATCAAGATGATTTGTCGGTTCATCAAGAACGAGTAGATTTGTTTCCGAATGAATCAGCTTACAGAGTCTGACTTTTGCTTTTTCTCCTCCACTTAATACAGAAACCTTGCTTTCAATATGGTTTGTGGTCAATCCACATTTTGCTAGAGCGGCACGAATTTCATATTGAGTAAACGAGGGGAACTCATTCCAGACTTCTTCAATACAAGTATTGTTATTGGTTTGTTTAACTTCTTGTTCAAAATAACCGATATGAAGGTACTCACCGCGCTCAACTTCACCTGAAAGTGGAGAAATTTCACCAAGCAGGCTTCTCAGTAAAGTTGTTTTCCCAATTCCATTTGCGCCATACAAGGCGATTTTTTGGCCGCGTTCCATTTTCAAGTTTAATGGACGGGATAGTGGTTCATCATAGCCGATGACAAGATTTTTTGTTTCAAAGATCAGTTTGCCTGATGTTCTTGCTTGTTTAAAGTGAAACTCCGGTTTTGGCTTTTCAGACGGCAGTTCGATCATCTCCATCTTATCAAGCTTTTTCTGCCTGGACATCGCCATATTGCGCGTACTGACACGGGCTTTATTACGAGCCACGAAATCTTTTAGCTCAGAAATCTCTTGCTGTTGTTTTTTATAAGCTGCTTCAAGCTGTTGTTTTTTTACTTCATAGACTTCGCGGAATTGATCATAGTCACCGACATAGCGAGTAAGCTCCTGATTTTCAACATGATAAATTAAATTGATCACACTGTTTAGAAATGGGATATCATGAGAAATTAGAATAAACGCATTGTCATATTCTTGCAAATAGCGCTTCAGCCATTCGATATGTTGCTCATCCAAGTAGTTTGTTGGCTCATCAAGCAGGAGGATGTCAGGTTTTTCAAGAAGCAGTTTGGCAAGCAGTACTTTTGTCCGTTGACCGCCACTTAAATCTGTCACATCTCTGTCAAGGCCAAGGTCTTGAAGCCCTAGACCACGGGCAATTTCTTCAACTTTTGCATCAATCGCATAAAAATCATTGTTTGTTAAAGCATCCTGAATGATCCCGACTTCTTCAAGCAATTTTTCGAGTTCATCTGGATCGACCTCGCCCATTTTGCCGTAAATCGCGTTCATTTCTTCTTCCATCTTAAACAAATAATCGAAAGCATCTCTCAACACATCACGGATCGACCGTCCACGTTCAAGTACTGTATGCTGGTCAAGGTAGCCAACACGGACTTTTTTTGACCATGCTACTTTCCCTTCATCAGGTTCTAGTTTTCCTGTAATGATATTCATGAAGGTAGATTTTCCTTCACCATTTGCTCCGATCAAACCGACATGTTCTCCTTTTAGCAATCGAAAGGAAATATCATGAAAGATCGCCCGGTCACCAAAACCGTGACTTAACTTTGTTACCGATAATAAACTCATGTTTTGCACCTCTAATGTTTTTAGCATTCTCTAAGATTATATCGAACAGTTGGGGGACAATAAAAGAAAAATTGCGCTACCGCTTTTGTTTTGAGATACTAAGAGCAGAATCAACCAGAGAATAAAGGAGAAAAACATGACAGATAATTGGCCATTTTTAAATAAAGTCCAACCATTTATTAAGACAAATTGGGAAGCAACAGGTTTTCAGCAACCGACTGCAGTTCAGCATCACACAGCCGAGCCCATTCTAGAAGGGCGTGATATCATTGCCGAGTCACCGACGGGAACAGGTAAAACACTCGCCTATGTTTTACCTTTATTGGAAAAGCTCAAACCGGATCAAAAACATGTTCAAGCCGTGATCATTGCACCCTCCAGAGAGCTTGTTATGCAAATATTCGATGTGATTGTCGAATGGAAAAAAGGATCTGATCTTAGAGCAGCTTCTTTAATCGGTGGAGTCAACATCAAAAAACAGCAAGAAAAGCTAAAAAAACATCCTCATATTATTGTTGGCACACCTGGTCGTGTATTTGAACTGATCAAAATAAAAAAGCTGAAAATGCATGAAGTTAAAACGATTGTTCTTGATGAGACAGACCACCTCCTGACTCCAGAGCATCGCGGTACGATTCAAGGGATTATCAAATCAACCCTTAGGGATCGGCAGCTCCTCTGTTTTTCAGCAACATTAAGGAAAGAAGTCGAACAAGAGCTCAATGATCTGACAAATGAAGCAGAGCTTGTGCGAATAAAACGCACGAATGAAGAATCAACAAAAGTAAAACATCAATTTCTCGTTTGTGATCAGCGTGATAAAATTAAAATTTTGCAAAAGTTCTCTAGACTTGAGGGGATGCATGCACTCGTTTTTGTAAAGGATATTGGCAATTTAACTGTGTACGCTGAAAAACTTAATTATCATCATGTTGATGTTGGTGTCCTTCATAGTGAAGCAAAAAAAATGGAGCGAGCGAAGATCTTGCAAGCATTTGAAGCAGGAGAATTCCCGCTTTTACTAGCAACAGATATCGCAGCACGCGGCATCGACATTCAAGATTTGCCATATGTCATTCATGCTGATTTACCAAATGAAGAAGGCTATATTCACCGCTCTGGGCGAACAGGGAGAGCCGGTAATGAAGGAACCGTGATTAGCCTTGTCAACCATGGTGAAGCAGAAAGATTAGCAAAACTAGCTAAGAAATTAGATATTCATCTGCAACCGATTGTTTATGAAAGAGGAAAAGTGATTGAGAAATAGAAGACTGCTCCTTAAATAGGGGCAGTTTTTTTGTCATGACTTAGATTCATTTAATTCGTTTAGTTAGTGGGATTTTATGTTAATGTTTAATGTGAAAGGAGTTGATAGAATTTTATGGAATGATATAAAGAGATTTCTCGTTGCTTTTCCAGTGGATGAAGTAGTCGATTCTAGCGGTAAAATTTTAAGAATTTAATCATGTGATTGACACTTCCTCATATGTGAATTTTCGGGTGAATCAAAAGAAGGAAGGGATCGTATTGAAAAATAAAAAAAGGACGATCATGGTTTCTACTTTGATTTTAGGTCTCATCTTGAGCTTCAGTACGATTGGTCTGGCTTACAGCAAGGGTTACTCCTTTGATCTGGGCTCTGAAATTGCGTCAAGGACAGGTTACAATTTTAATTTAGACAACAAGTACACGACAATCACAGCAGGAGCAGATTCCTTTAATGTGCGTACTGGTCAACCATCAGCAAACGAACAGCAGTATGCGGTTTATATTGCGAAAAAATGGTCTTTTGAGACTCATAACACGGGTATATTAACAACTGGAAGAAGATACACAAAAAATGTAGGTGAAGTCAGTAGAGGGGACTATAGAGTGCAAGTGGTTAAAAAACTCCCAGCCCCCGATATTCCTGATGTCCATATTAAAGGCGGAGGGAACGTTATACAATAAGATTAATGAGAGATCATATGAATTTAGCAACGAATCAAATAGCCAAGTTTTTTGGTGAGGATGCTTCGCTATTCTATGCGGTGCACCCTGCTATATCTGGTGGTTGAACAACGATGGTCGGGGTCGAAAGAGGTTTTTAACCATTGATAATATTGGGAGTTTTGATGGTGATATATAAAATATTTTGTATCCTACGTCAAACTCTAACATTTTTGGTCTTTGGTTATTGATCAGCTCTTTAATCTGTGCTGCAGTTCACCGTATTGCTCTAATCGCATGCTTTCGGATCTGCCGGCGGCGTGTCCAAGCTCCTCTACGGTGACCTCGGGTGGTTAAATGGCGCCGCATTGCGGTTCTATATTAAGTACTCGTCGTCCTGCTCGCAGCACCCCGGACACCGGTACCATCTCGAACAGCCACCAATGCGTGACAATGTTCATCGCTATACCCCTTCCAAGGATAAATCCTCTCCAGGCTTTCAGCCGCAGAGCAAACCGCTAGTTCACACTGGTGGTTTTAATTGTCATCATTTAGATAAATTTTGTCAGTTTTTCAGGTGGTAATTGATGTTAATATTTAATGTAAAAGGAGGAGGTGGAATTTGATGGGATAACTATATTTTAAAGAAATGTTGATTCCTAAAAAAGTAGATTTGTTTGTTGCTACTTTCATTTGATGAAGTATTCAATAAACATAGTCGTTCATGTTCAAAATCCTCTATGATGTTTTCATTCTAAAAATCAATAAAATGACGTTGACACTTCATCATATGTGAGCTACGATTTAGCTGAATGTTTATTGTTGTATTAAATTCAAATTTATAGGCGGTTTGGAAGGGAGGAGAGATAGTGTTGAAAAATAAAAAAAGGAAAGTCATTGTATCCACTTTGATTTTAGGCCTTATTTTGAGCATCAGTGCTATTGGCCTGGCTTACAGTAAAGGTTACTCTTTTAATATTCGCTCTTCAGTCACTGGAAGTTACAAGTTTAATTTAAACAACAAGTCCACAACTATAACTGCCAATGCAGATACAATTAATGTGCGAACTGGTAGAACATTATCAGATAAACATCAGTATACGGTATATCTTGAAAAAAATTGGTCTTTTGAAAGTCGTGACACTGGTCAATTAACAACTGGAAGTAGATACACAAAAAATGTAGGGAAGGTCAGTGGAGGAGATTATAGAATAAAAGTGATTAAACACACATACTCCGATTATGGGATCAATATTAAAGGCGGAGGGAACGTTATACAATAAGATTAATGGAGAGATCATATGAGCATGATTCTAGCAACGAATCAAATAGCCAAGTCTTTTGGTGAGGGTGCTTCGCTATTCTATGCGGTGCACCCTGCTTCCATTGCTATTGAGAAAGGGTCTATTAATGTCATCATGGGAAAGAGTGGCTCAGGAAAGTCTACTTTATTGAGTATGCTTGGAGGAATGGAACAACCTACTAAAGGTCAATTATTATTTCAGCAGCAAAACTTTTATCAACTCCATGATGCGGCCCAAGCAGAAATTAGGGGTCAGCATTTTGGTTTTGTCTTTCAAGCTTATCACTTAATTCCTGAACTTTCGGTATTTGATAATATCATATTGCCATTGGTGATGAATAAGAAAAAATTCAATATGTCATATATTCGGGAACTTGCAGAGCATTTAGGAATCGAACAAAAACTAACTGCGTTTCCTTATCAGCTATCTGGTGGACAGCAACAAAGGACAGCAATCGCCAGAGCAATGGCAAACGACCCGGAGATCATTTTTGCAGATGAACCAACTGGAAATTTAGATACAAAAAACAGTCAAAATGTCATGGATCTGTTGGTGAAATTATGTAAAGAAAAACATAGAACTTTGGTGGTTGTTACACATGACGAAAATTTAGTAGAAGAACCAGATCAGCTATTTTTAATTGAAGATGGTGTACTAAAAACGAGATGAAGGTGTTGTCTTATGTTTTGGCTGAAATTTGCCTTTCAATCATTATTTCAGAGAAAAAAGCTGTTTTTTGTCATGCTGCTTGTCATTGCCATTTCGATGATCTTTTTGATTATGGTAAACAGTGCAACAAATGATATTGTGACATTCACAAAAGAAAAGTCTTATGAAAAATATGGAGAACATCATGGGGTTATCAATGGTTTAACTGATAAACAGCTGAACGAGCTGAAGAACAATTCAAGTATAGAGAAATCTGGAAGCATCTCATTAGCTGGATATACCGAACATGTTGATCACTCAAATCTGGGAGCAACGATAGGCTGGATGGATCAGGATGCTCTTCAATTAGGACATATCGGTCTTTTAAAAGGAAGAATGCCTAAAGATCAACACGAAATAGCGATAGAGTCATATTTACAACAAGCTTTCAATGAGGAAAATTCACTAGGCAAAACAGTTAAACTAAAGATAGGGGGAATAGAAGAATCATTTAAAATAGTCGGCATCATTGAAAATTATTCAGCCAATTGGTCAGCTCCAGTTGATATTAAAAATGGCTATAATACATACCCGAATATTTTTGTAAATCGAAAAAGTGTTCAAGCGAAATCTAAGATACAAAAAAGTCTCATTTTTTCAGTCAAACAACACAAGGTTGAAGAGATTGAAAATGACTTGTATGAAAATTTTGAAAGTCACTTATCAAATATTGAACAGTTATATGCAAATGAAAACCTTTTTGAAGAAGGGTTAAAAAAATCTGAGTTAATCGCAATGTTTTGCTTGCTGTTTTCAATCGTCTTAATATTAGGGTCGATGCTCTGTTGCTATCAATTGTTTGAAGTTTTTTATCGCGACTATCGCAAAAAAATGGCAATCTTAAGAGCTTACGGTGCAAAAAAATATCATTCCTTTCTGCTGATCTTTTATCAAAGCCTTATCCTCATACTGATTAGCTTTTTAGTAGCATTTCCAATTGGCATACTTTTCAAAGGGCAACTCCATCCTCAAAGATTGACTGATATGAACGTTTTTTCTTCAATGGTAGAAGCCGTTCCGATTGTCATCATATGGACGGGCCTATTATTTTGCTCATTATGTTTTACGGGATGGATGATCATGGGGAAAATGAATAAACATTCGATTGCCCACCATCTGAAAGGAAATCAGTTAACACCTAAAGGTTCTCGTCTATATCAGAAAATCGCCAATTTACCATTCAAATTAAAATCTTTACTCATTCAATTGTTGTTTCATTGGAAATCAACTGTACTTTTGACGGCAGTTTTGGCATGTTCTATTTTGATGTTCTTTTTTACACAGTTAATTGCTGATGAAACACTGGGTCATGATGATCAAAAAACGCTTAATTATACCCTTGCTTCAAAACAAATGATCATTCAAGAGCAAGTAAATGGATTTATGATTGAAACGAATCAATCTGTTTCCTTTCGTTATCAAACAGCAGATGAACTTCTTCATTTTCCTGGTGTTCTGTATGTTGATAAATACCCGAATACACTTGAAACGACATTGTTGTTGACGAAACAACAGCTTTCACCTTATTTTGTATCCTGGATCAATGACAATAAACAGGAAAATACAGATGGAGAAATTTCAGAAAGTATGGTAGATCATTTAAATATTCCTAAAAACCTCACCCCCATACCAAATGTCAAGTTTGTTTTAGTCAATGATCAGGAACTTAATTATCTTAAAAAAAACTATCATATTGAAAAAAGTGCAGTTGAAAAATTTGAAAAATCGAAAACTGCATTCCTATTTCTTCCGAAAGCAGCTTTGAAAAATAGAATTAACTCGCAAGACCATGTAAAAATCGGCAGAGTTGAGCAGACCAAAAAAAATGAAGAGCTTACATTTAAACATTGGGATTTTAAGGTTGGAAAGGTGATCAGTGCACCCTTTCAAATCAAAATGAATCAAGTTCCGATCGAACGTGACGGAATTACTGTTGCTATTTCTGAAAAGGTTGCACACACGCATCACGTTTTTTCTGGATATAAGCAATTTGTGATTTTTGCAGATCTTCATATCTCTAAAGAGAATAAGAAAGCACTTACAAAAAAAGCAAAACAAATTGTTGCTTCTATTCCTGGTAGCATGTACGATTCAGATGAAGAGCACAACGAAAAATATGAGGTCATTTCGAACTATCTTTCAATTCTTGGAATGATCTTATTTTTGACGACAACATTTTATTCGGCTTTATCATTAGCAGCTGTTATGTACTCGAAAGCCATACAAAGACAGACTGAACATGCTATATATCGAGCGGTTGGTAAGAGTGTAAAAGCAATTTTAAAAGATTTGCTAATCGAACTAATTGTTTATTTGATGATCGCGTTTCTCGTCAGCGGTCTGATCATTTGGATGATGATGTTGACAAGCCCACCTGCTTCCGGGGTTTTTCATTATTTGAGGTACTATTGGTATGCGGTTTTAAGTATTGCTAGTTTCGCTATGCTTTCGCTTCTTGTTCCGTACTACAAAATTAAAAGTATGAGTATTTCCAACTCATTAAAAATTGATGAATAATGTGAAAAGGTGTGGATGGTTGTGGCTTCAATGGTTTATTTAGGGAAGGTCGGTTTTGTTTTTGTCTTGCTTTATTTTGTATATGATTTGATTAAGCATCGAAAACAGACCAGCTTTTTTAGAAAAGTTATTTTTGCGAGCTTTTTGGTGTTTTTATGCGGTGTTTTTCATTATACAATCGGTGGAATTTATGTTCCTCCGCAGAAAGAATTTGCCCGACTGATTGTGCAGTTGATTCCCTTTTATTTTGTGAGCGACTGGGTCAAGATGTATCAGCAAGGGGGATTTGACTTCTTTTTTTGGAATGCTGTTAAACTGACGGCACTCAATGTTTTGCTACTTTTTCCATTAGGGGTTTATCTTCGAATTCTCTGGAAAGAAACAACCTTTAAAAAAGCGCTACTACTGTCTTTTCTGACGAGTTTGATCATTGAAAGCTTACAGCTTGGATTCTCTGCATTAGGTTTGATCGAAGCAAGGTCTTTTGATGTTGACGATTTGATGTTAAATACATTTGGTAGTATGTTTGGCTTTAGCCTTTGCCGTTATGTGCTAAGTTTATTGCCAAAAAAACGTTCTTATCATACGTCATCACGTTGGTAAAAACTGAACTGTGTTTTAGTTCATAATGATTTGGCAATAGATCAAAACTAACCGTACATATTTAAAAATGGCGGTGAAAATGATGAAGATGCCTTTAACATCTGTTAAAAGCGGAGTTATGGAAGAGTATGCAAATGGAGTTTACGGATTAACGGTTCAAATTGTTAATGTTTATTTTATTTTTAATCGTGATTCACGGGAAGTGGTGTTAATTGATGCGGGAATGCCAAAATCTGCTTCTTTCATACTTGATGAAGCGGAAAGACAGTTTGGTGATTTCAAGCTGAAAGCGATTGTTCTGACGCATGGACACTTTGATCATGTCGGGGCTTTGAAAGAGTTGTTGGATACATCGTCTGTTCCTGTATTCGCCCATCCGAAAGAACTGCCTTATTTAACAGGGAAAGCCGATTATCCACCAGCAAAACCGCAAATAAAAGATGGTCTTGTTGCCAAACTTTCACCATTATTTCCACGACATTCAATCGATATTTCAGCCAATGTCAAGCCTCTACCTGAAGATGGATCTGTTCCGTTTCTTAATGGCTGGGAATGGTTAGAAACACCTGGTCATACAGTTGGTCATATTTCGCTGTTTAGACAGTCAGATAGAACGTTAATTGCCGGTGATGCGGTGACAACAGTTGAACAAGAATCTCTTTTTGAAGTTGCTATTCAAAAGCAAGAGCTCAACGGTCCACCAGCCTACTTTACAATGGATTTCATGGAAGCAGCGGATTCGATCAGAAAGCTGGCAGAGTTACAGCCTGCATCTTTATTAACAGGCCACGGTGTCCCAATGAAAGGAACCGACTATTCACAGGAATTGTTCGATCTTTCAAATCGGCTTCCTGTTTCATAGGTCTTTAAAGGCTGTCGAGAAAATCTCGGCAGCCTTTAAAGACCTAGGGTTCCAATAAGCTTTCAGCGTGGTATTAAAATGAACTCAGAACGGTGGTTTTTAGGATTAAATATCAATGATCCAGTCCCACACCATTCGACCATCAGCTGGAATAGACGCACTCGCTTTAAAGACAAAAATATCTTCCAAGATATTTTTGATGAAATCGTCCTTTAAGCCATCAATCATGACATGGTAGGTGGGCGTGTCTTATTCACTGACTCTACCCACCTCAAAGCCAATGCCAATAAGCATAAATACATGAGAACAACTGTTACACAGGATACACTAAACTACATTCATGATTTAAACGAAGCGATTCAAGAAGATCGGGAGACACATGAAAAAAGCCTCTGAAAGCTAAAGAGGAGGTGAAAGGTGAAAAAGAGATCAGGTAAAGCACAACCGATCCCGAAAGTGGCTATCCTTATTGTGAAAACAAACCCGAAGGCTTTTTCTATTTGGATCACCGTACAACAGATATGAAATATAATATGATTACTGATGCCCATGTAACACTTGGCAATGTTCATGATTCTATGCCTTATCTTGACCAATTAGATCATCAAATCAACCGTTTTGGTTTTAAGATAGAAGCAGTCGGTCTTGATTCTGGTTATTTAACAACGCCCATTTGTAAAGGATTGTTCGATCGTCACATTTTTGGTGTCATTGCCCACAGGCGCTTTCATCCGACAAGAGGTTTGTTTCCAAAGTGGAAGTTTCAATACGATAAACAGAAAGACAACTACATCTGTCCAAATGGACAAATACTTTCTTATTCTACAACTGATCGAAAAGGCTACAGATTTTATAAATCAAATCCTGAACAGTGCGCCTCATGCCCTAACTGTACACGATCGAAAAAACATCAAAAAGTCATCTCTAGACACGTATGGGAAGACCATAAAGAAAAGGTCAGACAAAATCGCTTGTCTGTCTCAGAAAAAATACTTTATCAAAGAAGAAAAGAAAAAATAGAGCGAAGCTTTGAGGATTCAAAACAATTGCATGGGCTTCGCTACTGTCGGTTGAGGGGAAAACAAAATGTAACGGAACAAGTTCTCCTCACAGCTGCCTGCCAGAATATGAAGAAGACCAAGATAGGCTAGGTGTGTGGGAGCCCTCACCAAGAGGAAGATATGAGTCTCAGCCTATATTATAATAAAACTGGGATTAGAGAAATATATTTTTATATTAAATCGGAAAAGAAGGCCAAGATAAGTGGCAGAATATTTAATGACATTGGTCTCGTTTGGCGGAAATGTGACTACAACAGCTACTAAAGAAAAGATCTTATGGATTAATAGGTTCTGGAGGAGCAGGGAAAGTATAAGACGGAAGCTTATAAGATTATGGCGTGAAAAAAATGATATTTATGTTGAATGAAGTATTTTAAGGTGTTAATTTGAACAAGAAAGGAGGGCTTGAAAAGATAAATACGCTTGAATTTATCTGAAATTTCGATCATTTTCATCAAGGCAAGTCATCCAGTTTAATACAAACTGGAAAGGGTGGCAAGTATGAAAAAAGTAATTTTATCATCGATTGCATCTGTGGCATTGGTTTTCACATTATTTTTTGTTCCTACTACAAAATCGTCAGCAAGTGAATTGGATGTAGATGTTAATTCTGGATTAGCAGAAGGTGAAGTGGTTGTTGATATCTACACAGATTTTGTATCTAATGATGAGACAATAGGTGCAGAGGCTTTTTTTGAAGAAGATCATTCATTTTCTCCATTAGAAAGAAGCTTAATGTGGTTTGGGGTTTCTAAAACTTATCAAGGCCATTCATATAGCTCATGGAAATATGCTGGAGCTTCTACGATAAGTGGGGGAAGGTTAACTGCATCTCATACTAGAACTGTTGCTAATAGATATTCTGGTACACTTAAAATTCCGCTAAGAGATTTGGAGGCCGTAGTTGGCTTTGACATTACGGACTCGTGGTCGCAAACAGTAGGTTTTGTGTCTAAGGAATATAAGAGTGGAAGGTATCGTTTAGAGTATAGACATGTGTACAAAAAGTATAAGGTTAAACAAGAACAAAAGTATCATCCCCGTTCAAAAGTTTACGCTACAAAATATGTGTACCCGCAAAGATGGGTAGAGCGTCAGTATAGAGTGGTTAAATTCTAAAATGAAAAGAGCAGCAAATTTATGATTAAAAGTATTTTAGGTTCTGTTTTTTTATTAATATCAGCTATATTTTATTCGACTAGATATATTTGTGCTTCAATTGGTGCTTCAAATAGTGATACTTGGTCAATAGAAGAATTCAATGTTCTTCTTGAGAATATTCCTAATAACTTATTGATATTGAGTATTATATCTTTGTTAATAGGATTGGTATTTATTGTGTGGAGTATTCTGGATCGATCTAAAGAATAAAGAGTTTTTAAAAATCAGCATCCATTTGGCATGCTGATTTTTTATGGGGTTCGGAGAATTTATTCGTATACTATATCATATTAAAGCCTCCTCAGATATCCCATTTTCAGAGGAGGTTTTAAACTTTAATTAGACTTGTTCGATTTACCATTACAACCTGAACATTCAGTCTTCTGAATGTTTTTTTAATCCTGCAAAGTGATTGATTCGGTTAATGCATCTGGCAATGTTTAAGGAAAAATGAAACTTTTTATTGCTATTTTTAGGTTTTAAAATAAGCTTGAGAGAGATACAATGATACAGCGGGAAGGAGAGATTTTGGTGGATGAACAACAAAAAGTTTGGAATGAAGCCAGTACCTTTATTGAAACATACTGTGAGGAACTGAATAAATCCGCTGAGGAGACACAAGCGCGATTACAGTATGTTAAAAATGAAATCACCGAAACCGGTAGTTACATCCATACGAAAGAAGAGTTAGAACATGGAGCGAGAATGGCTTGGAGAAACAGTAGCCGCTGTATTGGCCGGTTGTTTTGGAACTGTCTTTCAGTCATTGACAAGCGGGATGTCTTGACAGAAGAAGATGTGCGGGAGGCGTTGTTTTACCATATTCAAGTTGCGACAAATGGCGGAAAAATTAAGCCATATATCACGATTTTCCCCCCTAACAAGGTGAAGATTTGGAACCAACAGTTGATTAAGTATGCTGGATATGAGACAGAAAATGGTGTAATTGGTGATCCAGCTACAATTGAGTTGACAAAGATGTGTGAGACGCTTGGTTGGAGAGGGGAAAAAACGCCTTTTGATCTGCTTCCACTTGTTTTTCAAGTTGATGATCACGATCCTGTTTTGTATGAATTGCCAAGGTCGATAGTCCAAGAGGTTCACATTTCACATCCCGAAATCACGGCCTTTCAATATTTAGAGCTGAAATGGTACGCTGTGCCAATCATTGCTGATATGAAGCTGGAAATCGGGGGTATACAATATCATGCTGCACCCTTTAACGGTTGGTATATGGGAACAGAAATTGGCGCGCGTAATTTTGCAGATTCAGATCGCTATAATATGCTCGAAAAAGTGGCGGCTATCATGGGCCTTGATACAACACAAACCACTTCATTATGGAAAGACAGAGCACTTGTTGAATTAAACAGAGCGGTCCTTTATTCATACAAAAAAGCAGGTGTTAGTATTGTTGACCATCATACAGCGGCAAGTCAATTTAAGCGGTTTGAAGAACAAGAAGCGGAAGCGGGCCGTGAGTTAGCTGCTAGCTGGACTTGGCTGATTCCACCGTTATCACCAGCAGCAACTCATATTTTTCATAAATATTATCAAAATAAGATACTTAAACCTAAATTTTTTAAATAAAATGATCAAGATATTTAGTGGGCATATGGATGACTTGGCAAATCAATTGGCTGTTCTGCAACTGGAAAGCCAAAAGCAGTTTTCATATTGATTCCTTTTTCTCTGAGCCATTTTTTTCATTTCTGCTTGAAGTGCAATAAGGCGTATTTACATCTTCAGTTTCCCTCAATCTAACCAATTGCGCCCTTTTTCGATCCGAAAAAGGACAATTTCTCACCTTGATTGGTAACCTCTAAATAAGGTAACTTTTAATAGGCATTGATCATCATATTCCCTCACATATGAAAGGCTCCAACACCGTGGAGCCTTTGTTTACTTTTTATGAAAACCCATTTCTTGTCGATATAAAACATAAGAATAAACATAAGGAGCAAAAACGGCTATTAAAAATAGAGCCAGCATGGCTACATTTCCATAGTTACCTATAGGGAACAAACCGTTTATTGCCATGAGAATTCCTGCAATGGTAAACATCTTTGAAGCAAATCTATGAGTTTTTTTCCAGACTTTCTCACTGCTTAATGTCCAAGGATTTTTAATGCCGATAAAGAAATTGGAACGCACTCTGGGGAGATAATTTCCAATGACGATCAAAATCGCTCCTACTAGTACTGGAACAAAGCTTCCCATTGGGACATGATATCCTAGTCCAGTCAGGACAAGCAGCAGATTGAGTACAGAAAATAACAGCAGCATGGCATTTACGATAATGTGATACGTTTTTGAAAAAAGCGCTAAATTATTTTTGCGTGGTTCAAGTTTAGGTGTTAAAATCATCACCGCATATAAAAATATAAGCAATCCCAACATTAATAACATCGCTTCTGTTTTTGTCGCATATCGATCAACTTCACCTGAGAATGACCAATGGATCGGAATATGGTTAGAAAGATAAGGATATGAAAATCCCCACAATAGTATATTAATGAAAATAATTGATAGTGAAATCATATGCTTTTTCATTGTTGATCCCCCGAATCTTGATTGTTTTGTTCAGTAAAAGTTAATGCCCAGCTCATAATCTCTTGAAACATTGTTGTATTCAGCGAATATATGATGTATTGTCCTTTTTTTTCATCTTGAATGAGTTCAGCTAATTTTAAAGTTTTTAAATGTTGAGAGATACTGGGTTTTGACATTTGAAAATGTGCTGAAATCTCACCAGCAGTCAAATCTTTTTCTTTCAGTAGTTTTAATATCTTTCTCCTTGTTGGATCAGCTAATGCTTTAAATGTCTGGTTCATTGTAAACATCCTTAACTTAAGTATTTAGTTAATTAGTTATTTAACTAAATACTATCCTGAAAAAGATAATATGTCAAGAGCGTTAAAAACCGCCATTGTTGGCGGTCTTTAATAGCTAATCTTAAATTTTTGGTATCCCTCTGCTTGTTTTGTTTCGACTTGAATATTTGTTACGTTTGAGAATGGGTTGCCTTGTTTCACCGTTTTTAGAAAAGACTTTAAGCTTTCTTCAGGTCCTTCTGCACAGATTTCAACGGTACCGTTATCATGATTTCGAACCCAGCCTGTTAATTTGTGTTTATCGGCTTCCATTTGCACGAAATAGCGGAAGCCGACACCTTGGACCCGTCCATCAACAATGATTCGATATTGAAGCATAGAGAACACCCCTTTTCCTCTATGCTATCATATTTTCCATTTTAATCGCACGGTTTAGACATGAAGGAAAACGGGTAAGCCCTTATTTCTTTGTTGGTTTGTTTTCTAACAAGAATACCGATTTGAAGATAAGGCGGCTAATAGTGGGAGGTTATGGCTTCAACTAGAAAGATAATCCACCACCTGAAAAAAAAGCCGTGCCTATCATCGGCACGGCAAAACTGTTATTTTTTTATACTGTTCAATAAGTTAGCTAAAAAATGTGCTTTGAAGCTTTGAAGCTTTCTTCCTTCATACTTCGTCATCCCTAGTTTTTTCAATTCTTCCACATACCAGCCTTTGCTTCCGTAATGCATGTCAGAAAACCCCTTTCTATTACTCATTTGTAAGGGCATTCTAACATCAATCGAGTAAGGTTAAAAGAGGAAATCAGATATTTGTTAAAACTGAGTCTTTAGTCTCTTCTTCAGTTATGTCATGTGGATGAATTTAGTCTGATGACTTTCCATTTACAGCTGTGTTAAAATAATTGGTTTATCTTTTGTAATGACAATCGTATGTTCAATCTGTGCGACAAAGCTTCCATCAGGTGTTTTAAAAGTCCATCCGTCTCCAGCTTCTATAATATGTTCGGCTTTTGTTGAGATAAATGGTTCCAAGGCAATCACAGTTCCGTTCTTAAAAAGTGCATCATCAAATGGGTCATAGTAATTTAAAATATGATTTGGTGCTTCATGAAGGCTTTTTCCGATTCCATGACCGGTCAAGTTTTTAATAACAGTAAATCCGTTTGCTTTTGCTTCATTGAAAACAGCCCTACCAATTTGATTTTGTTTTTTTCCAGCTCGCGCCTGTAATAGCCCTTTTTGAAATGCGCTTTCTGCACATTGACAGAGTTTGTGCAAGGTGTCATCACCTTGACCAACAATAAATGAAATACCCGTATCTGAATAAAAGCCACCCAATTCGGCAGAAATATCAATGTTAATGAGATCTCCTTCACGTAATATTGCGGACTGGCTGGGGATTCCATGAGCTACTTCATCATTGACACTGATGCATGTTGTTCCTGGGAAGTCATATTCTTTTTCTGGAGCTGATGTAGCCCCATGAGATTCGAGTACCTGTTTTCCTAACAAATCAAGCTCTTTTGTACTCATACCTGGAGTTGCTTGTTTTTTCATTTCCTCCCTTGCCAAAGCAACAATTCTGCCGATAGTTTTGAGCCCCTCAAGCTCTTGATCATTTGTTACAATCACGATGCATTCCCGCTTTCTTTTTTATATTCCAAAATAAGCTTACCATATCTAATCCTAAAAAAGGAACAGCACCCGCTTTTCCAAATGGAGAGCGAGTGCTGTTCCTTTTATTTTTTATTATTCAGAGTCAGAATTCTTTGGTGATGTAGTATGTGATTCTGACGTTTTTGGATGATGATTTGTGTAGTCATAGTCGCTTGGATTGATCGCTTTAAATCCTTTCGGTTTATAGAACCGAAGCAAATCACCATCGACAATTTTATCTGACATTTCCAGTTCTTTTTTGACTGATTCTTCTACATTTGGATCAACGTTTTTTTCCTCAAGAAGCTTTCCTGTTCCCATATCATAGAAGTTTCCATCTGCTTTCATGAACTTCGGTGAAACGAAGTCGCCATTTCGGAATGGAATAACTTCACGATGTTCAGGAGAAAGAAGGTCAGATCCGCTCATCAAGTAATCTTTTGTGTTCACACCCATCAAATGGAGGAGAGTAGGCATGACATCGACATCGCCGCCATACTTATCGGATTTTTCACCCTTCACTCCAGGAACGTGAATGAACAGAGGAACGCGTTGTAATTTTGCATTCTCATGCGGTGTAACTTCTTTGCCAATCACTTTGGCCATTGCATCATTATGATTTTCTGAAATTCCATAGTGATCACCGTACATGACAATAATCGTATTGTCATATAAACCGGCCTTTTTCAGATCGTTGAAAAACTGTTCAAGCGATTGATCCATATAGTTAGCCGATTGGAAATAATGGTCGACAACACTGTCGCCAGTTTCACCGGCTGGAAAATCTGTATCGCCTTCATCCATTTCAAATGGAAAATGGTTTGAGAGCGTAATGAATTTTGTATAGAACGGCTGTTTCAAACTTTTTAACAGCGGCATAGATTCCTCAAAAAACGGCTTATCCTTTAGACCGTAGTTTTTCGTTTTTTCTTCGCTCATATCGTAATACGTAGCATCAAAGAACTTATCGTATCCGATGGCTTTATACATTTCATTGCGATTCCAGAATGTTTTATAGTTGCCGTGGAACGCGGCTGAGGTATAGCCTTGAGATTTCAATATTGCTGGTGCTGATTGCAATGTGTTTTGCGCTTTATTAATGAACACTGATCCTTGAGATAAAGGATAAAGCGAGTTGTCCATCATAAATTCAGCATCAGATGTTTTACCTTGTCCAGTTTGGTGGAAAAAGTTATCAAAATAAAATGTGTGATCATCATGAGCCAGTGAGTTTAAGAATGGTGTGACTTCTTTACCATTAAGTTTATAGTCAATTGCGAACGTCTGCAGTGATTCAAGTGAAATGTAAATCACGTTCTTGCCCTTCGCTTTACCGAAGTATTTGGCATTTGGTTTATCATGATTAGCTTTGATATAGTTTTCAACTTCCGTTACATCGCTGGAACTTGCAAGAGCACGCTGGCTGTTTGTTTTAATATTTTGAACGGCATCATAAATTGTGAAGTTATAAGCTCCTAAATATTTCACAAGATAGTTGCGGTCAAATGAACGGGTAAGTAACTCTGGACGATCAATCTCCGCAACCGCAAGATTCGCGAGGAAGACGAGGATACTTGCCCCCATTACGATTTTAAATGGACGTTTTGTAGTTGTTTCTGTTGGTCTGTTATAAAAAATCGCAAGTGCAATCAAAATGATTGTATCGATAAAGTAAAAAATGTCGAGGGGATTAATTAATGAAAGAGCGCTATCTCCAAGCTGTCCCCCGTTTGTTTTTGCCTGCATAATGGTAGGAAGTGTGATAAAATCACTAAAAAATCTGTAGTATACGATATTTGCATAAAGTAAAAAAGACATTAAAAAATGAATCACTATAATGGCTGTCTGCTGTACTTTTTTCTTGAAAAGCAATCCTATTCCAAGAAAGAACAAGCTTGAGCTAATCGGATTCACAAAAAGCAAAATCTGTTGAACTGTGTTGTTTATTCCTAAATTAAATTCAATGACATAAGCAGCATAAGTTTTTAGCCATAATAATACAGCGGCTATGAGAAAAAAGGCAAGACCTTTTTCTTTAATAAATCTTTTCAATTGTTACACTCCTTTTTTCCGGATCAGCATAAAACCATCGGAACGAAAGAAAAACGAATGTATAAAATATACCATGAAATCGCCAATTAGAAAAGTAGAAACTATAATTGGTAAAAAAATTGGTTAGCTGCTGATTATGATTGATGTCAAACTAATTATATCATATGAAAGAAAAGGTGAATAAGACCATGGATATCTTTAATTTAATCGCCGAGGATAAGATCAAAAGAGCAATCAAAGATGGAGAATTTGATGGACTACCTGGAATAGGCAAACCACTGAAAAAAGATGAAGCAGCTCACATTCCAGAACACCTTCGGATGGCATATCGTGTCATGAAGAATGCTGGGCTGGCTGGTGATGAAGAGGCATTAAAAAAAGAACGAATGACCATTGAAGACTTAATAGCCCAATGCACTGATGAACATGAACGTGAACAGCTTTTGCTGAGAAAAACAGAAAATCAGCTTAGGCTTGATAAGCTTGTAAGTAAGAAAGGAATGTTTTCAAAGCCAGCATCTGCATTTTATAAAGAAAGAGTATATGAACGATTGGGACGTAAGCGGTGAGCTGGATGAACGGCAGTCGTTGGATTGTCACTGGAAACACTGTAAAATAAGTGGTATAATAGTCATAATTGTTTAAAAAGTCCAAAAAATTCTTTAGAGGTTTAAGTATTGCTTATGGGTGGTAAAGTTTCAAAAAACAAAAAAGGGTGATGAGATGGAACAATTACTAGACTGGGTAAAATTGATTTCTGATTGGCTTTGGGGACCACCTTTGATTATTCTACTGACAGGAACAGGGATATATTTTACGGTCCTGCTAAAATTTTTTCAGTTTCGATATCCTCTATATATTTTTAAACAGACGATAGGTAGCGTGAGAAAAAAGCCGAAGGGAGAAGGGACACTCACTCCATTGCAGGCGTTGACATCAGCGCTTAGCTCGACAGTCGGAGCAGCAAATATCGTCGGTGTACCGGCAGCAATTATGTTTGGGGGTCCTGGAGCGGTTTTTTGGATGTGGTTGATCGCATTGTTTGCAATGGCGATTAAATTTGCCGAAAGCGTGCTAGCTGTTCATTATAGGGAAAAAAATGACCAAGGTGAATTTGTCGGGGGACCGATGTATTACATGACAAAAGGATTGCGGATGAAATGGCTCGGCGTTCTTTTTTCTGTCGCATTGATTGTTGAGCTTGTCCCAAGTATAATGGTCCAAGGAAATGCAGCATCTGTCTCATTAGCACAAACTTTTTCTTTTAATGAAGTTTATGCTGGATTTGGTATTGCAATTTTAATTGGTTTAGTTGTGATTGGAGGAATTAAGCGGATTGGAAAAGTGACAGAGTTGGTTGTACCGCTTATGGCGGGAGCATATGTGGGAGCTGGTCTTCTCATTATGTTGATGAACCTTCCAGCAGTTCCAGAATTTTTCTCTCTCATCTTTTCGAATGCGTTTACCTCATCTTCAGCTACTGGCGGGTTTGCAGGGGCAGTTTTTGCCGAAACGATCCGCTGGGGATTTGCGCGAGGACTCTATTCCAATGAAGCAGGAATGGGAACGGCACCGATCGCACATGCAGCTGCAATGACTGATCACCCGGTAAGGCAAGGGTTTTGGGCTGTCATTGGAATTGTCGTTGATACGCTGATCATCTGCACTACCACAGCTTTTGTCGTCCTCTCCTCAGGTGTCTGGACAAGTGAAAATGCTCTTAAAGATCCTGCAGCACTAAGTGCAAAAGCGTTTAGTAGTTATTTTGGAAATGCAGGAGGATATTTCGTATCGATCTCACTTGCGTTCTTCGTCGTCTCAACGATAACAGTTGTTATCTTTTATGGCGTAAAACAAGCTGAATTTCTGTTTGGACAAATGTCTGGGCATGTCTTAAAAGTAGTCTATTTAGTGGCGATTATCATCGGAGCTGCGGGCGGAGCGAAAGTGATTTGGGGTTTCTTAGACTTAGCACTGTCGTTTATCCTCATCCCAAATATTGTTGCATTAATATTATTAAGTAAAAAGGTAAAAGCGTTATACAACGAATTCTTTACCTCTGAAAAGTATTATTTAAAAGATGTTGAACAGGAAAACCATGATTATGATTCAAAAAAAGTAAAGAACATTTGATTGGAATCGTGTATACCCAATGGTTTAATGTAAGGAGAGTTTGCTAGATTATGAGTATAACATGTAGACATTATCACTTTTCCTATATTCACCTTGTGATGACACTTATCCTTTTTTCATCTGCTTTTTTATCTCATGAAAACGCCGTATTTGTAACCATTACATTTTTACTACTCGTTAACATGACTTGTTTTTCTAACGAGTACCTAGTCATTCGCTATGATCAAAAAAAAACAAAAAAATCATAACAAAGGGTATGCGTGATTTGTTATGATTCAAATACTTTTTACTTCGTTCATATTCTTTCTTTTCAAGCAGGGCCTTGTATATGCAAGGTTCAGCTTGTAAAGGAACCTATACTTTGATTTGTTAATTTTTGCACGTCCTACACACCTAGCATAGCTCACTTGGTGTGTGATAATCTTCTGGCAAGTGGCTGGGGGAGAACTTGTTCTTCCACAGTTTTCTTACCTCTCAACCAGGATCAAAATCATAGTATCTCAGAAGTCACGTAGGAAGTAGGAAGAGTTCTACTCTTTGCTTGTTTTGGGTATGAATAAAATATCGATTTCCTTATATTATAAACCAAACAGTCTTGGCTTATTGTCAAATCCACATGAGAATACGGATTAACCCCATAATTTTCAAAGTTTATTTGGCATTTTTTTGCCGTTCTTTGTGATGGAATATTCGGGTACTGGACGACCTTCATTCATTTGTTTTCCCTCCATTTTTTTAAAAGCTGATCAAATTCTATTGAACCATTTGTGACTCTCAGGAGTGTGACCATTCTTTATTTTTTTCATTAGAGATTTCTTAATAAGCCTCAAGAATAGGGTCGTATATTTCTAAAATTTTATGTAATAAATATAAAGGACAAAAACAAATATAGCAGCATAAAGGAGGTATAAATAGCATGAAAAAAGCTCATTTATTATTATTTTCTGTACTCACTCTATTGGTGATTGTTGGTTGTGGACAAAATGAAGCAAACAATTCCGATACTGATAGTAAAAATAAACAGGCGGTCACTGAAAATAATTCAAAGGAATCAAAAGATGTTTATTTTAAAGAGAATGAAGCAAAATTAAATGACTTAAAAATTAAAATTACTAAAACAAAAGTTATTCCTGCTGGAAAAACAGGAAATGAACATGGTAAAAAACCAATATTTGCAATTTGGTATAAAGCAACTAATTTAAGTGAAAAAGATATTGACCCTACAACAGCATGGATGGCAGTATTTGAAGCGGTACAAGACAATAATCCAAATTCAGTTAATAAGCTTGAAATTGCTGGACTCCCCGATGATCGATTTCTTGATTCTCAATTAGAAACAATAAAACAAAATGGTACAGTAGAAAATGCAGTGGCCTATGAATTGGACGATTTAAAAACACCGGTAACATTAATTGCAACCCAAGGTGTTGGTGGAGGTAAGTTAGGTGAAAAAAACTATAATATTAAATAAGTTGTTTCCACTATATAAATAAAATTATTTAAAAAAACTATCACTGAAAAAGATATATTCATTTGTATTGAATCGATTGTAAAATAACAGTAAGAAAATTATAAAACCCTACAATGTAAGAGGCTGTCCAATAGTCAAAAATTGACTTACTGGATAGCCTCTTTTTTTTTAAAAAAAATGAAAGCGCTAAAAAAATGTTGACTACATGTATATACATGATTACAATAGACCTATAACATGTATATACATGTTTAGATGAAAGCGGTTTCTAAGGAGGGAATAATGTGGAGAATTTCAAACAATCTGCAGAACAAATTCTTCAGGCAATCGGTGGAAAAGAAAATATCGTATCGGCAACACATTGTGTCACCCGTTTGCGGTTGGTCTTAGTCGATGAGAAAGAAGTCGATAAAGAAGTACTCGAAAACATTGATGTTGTCAAAGGGTCATTTTCTGTAAATGGTCAGTTTCAAGTTATCATCGGTCAAGGACTTGTTGAAAAAGTATTTAAACAGTTCACAGCGTTAGCTGGTGTAGCTGAATCTTCAAAAGAAGCTACAAAAGAGGAAGCCGCGAAAAAACTGCATCCTTTCCAGCGTGCAGTGAAAACGCTTGCTGATATATTTATTCCGATTTTGCCAGCCATCGTCACCGCTGGTTTATTAATGGGAATCAATAATATCATGACCTCACCAAATATTTTTTACACTGGCAAATCGTTTATCGATGTTCACCAAAATTGGGCTGATTTAGCGAGCATCATTAATTTGATTGCAAATACAGCCTTCGTATTTCTGCCAGGGTTAATCGGCTGGAGTGCCGTGAACCGTTTCGGTGGAAGTCCATTATTAGGAATTGTTTTGGGGCTGATGCTCGTCCATCCTGATCTGTTAAATGCATGGGGATATGGAAGTGCTCAACAGGAAGGCTCAATACCAACCTGGCATCTATTCGGTTTGAACATTGAAAAAGTGGGCTACCAAGGACAAGTTTTACCGGTTCTTGCTGCATCATATTTGTTGGCACAGATTGAAATGTTTTTAAGAAAGCGAATTCCCGATGCTTTTCAGCTGTTAACAGTAGCACCTATTGCTTTGCTAGTAACTGGATTTATCTCATTTATGATCATTGGACCTATTACATTTATGATCGGAAACTGGATCACAGATGGAGTTGTCGGGATTTTTAAAGCAGTTCCTGCATTAGGAGGTCTCATTTATGGTGGTGTCTACGGTCCACTTGTTATTACCGGAATGCATCATACATTCCTTGCTGTTGATTTACAGTTGATCGGTTCTACCGGAACGACTTTCCTATGGCCGATGCTTGCACTGTCTAATATTGCCCAAGGGTCTGCAGCGTTTGCCATGATGTTTATAAATAGAAGAGATGAAAAATTAAAAGGTTTGGCAATGACGACTTCAATTTCTGCTTGGCTTGGCATTACGGAGCCTGCAATGTTCGGAGTCAACTTGCGCTATAAATATCCGTTTATCTCAGCAATTATCGGCTCAAGCATCGCTGGGATGTTTATTACGATAAACGAGGTAAAAGCACTGTCAATTGGTGTGGGGGGACTACCTGCTTTTTTCTCGATTGTAACAGAAAATTGGGGTCCTTTCTTTATTGGAATGGCGATAGCACTTATTATTCCGTTTGTGCTGACGCTGCTATTTGCTAAATTTAAACGTCAAGCTTAAAGACGTGCTCATCAATATTCCACGGTATCTATTATGAAATTTGAAAAAGCAGGTGTGATGAAAGAATGAAACAACCTTGGTGGAAAAAAGCAACAGTCTATCAAATATATCCGAAAAGTTTTAAAGATACAACAGGAAGCGGTGTTGGTGATATTCAAGGGATTATCGAAAAACTTGATTATATAAAGGAACTAGCCTGTGATGTCATTTGGTTGACACCAATTTATCAATCTCCGCAAAATGATAACGGCTATGATATTAGTGATTATTATCAGATTCATCAAGACTATGGAACATTAGCTGATTTTGAACGGCTGTTACAGGAGGCACACAGACGCGGTTTAAAGGTGATCATGGATCTTGTTGTTAACCATACTTCAACAGAGCATCGCTGGTTTAAGGAAGCAGTGTCTGGTAAAAACAACCCTTACCGCAATTTTTACATTTGGAAAGATGGGAAACCAGATGGATCTCGGCCGACGAACTGGGAGTCTAAATTCGGGGGTTCTGCTTGGCAGTTCGATAACAAAACTGGTCAGTATTATCTACATCTTTATGATGTGACACAGGCTGATTTGAACTGGGAAAATGAAGAGGTCAGAAAAAATGTGTATGAGATGATGCATTATTGGTTTGATAAGGGTATTGACGGGTTTAGACTTGATGTTATTAACGTCATTTCCAAAGATCAGCGTTTTCTTGACGACTATGAGGGAGACGGGCGAAGATTTTATACAGACGGTCCAAGAGTTCACGAATATTTACATGAAATGAACAGGGAAGTCTTTTCAAAATATGACAGCATGACAGTCGGTGAAATGTCATCAACAACCATTGCAGATTGTATTCAATATACAAATTCCCAAAACAAAGAGCTTGACATGGTCTTTAATTTTCATCACTTAAAAACTGATTATGTAAACGGTGAAAAATGGACAGTTAGCAAATTTGATTTTCTGGAATTAAAAAAAATCCTTTCTGAATGGCAGATTAAGATGTATAATGGCGGCGGTTGGAACGCACTGTTTTGGTGTAATCACGATCAGCCGAGAATCGTTTCACGCTATGGTGATGACGGAAAGTATCGAAAAAAGTCTGCAAAAATGTTGGCTACTGCCATTCATATGTTGCAGGGAACGCCGTTTATTTATCAAGGTGAAGAATTCGGAATGATCAACCCGAAGTTTAATGATATTTCCTTTTATCGGGATGTTGAATCACTAAATATGTATGAGCTAATGAAAGAAAAAGGTATTCCGGAAAAAGACATCATTGAGATTTTAAAAGCGAAATCCCGTGATAATTCGCGGACACCTGTCCAATGGAATCAGGAGAAAAACGCTGGCTTTACAACGGGAACACCGTGGATTCCAGTGCCTGATCATTATAAAAATATAAATGCTGAAGAAGCACTACAGGACTCTGATTCAATTTTTTATCACTATCAAAAATTGAATCAGTTACGAAAACAATACGATCTCATAACAACTGGCAATTATCAACTTATTCTTGAGGAAGATCCACAGCTGTATGCATATTTGCGGAACGGGATAAATGAAAAACTGTTGGTTATCAATAACTTTTACGATAGAGAAACCGAGTTTCATTTGCCTGAGAATGTCAAGTATGAAGGCTATGCTGCCAAGGTTCTCATTGCCAATGATGATGAAATTCCAGAGGATTTTACCAACTTTAAGGTGAGACCTTACCAATCAATAGTTTATCATCTTGCCAAACCATGCTAAACTAAGCAGGGTGGTAAAAAATGAAAGTGAACAAATATGTGTGGATTTACAAAGAAATTGCAGAACAAATCGATCAACGGATACTGAACGAAGGTGATATCATCTCATCGGAAAATGACTTAACAGTTCAGTATGAAACATCAAGAGAAACTGTACGAAAAGCGTTAAATATGCTCGCGCAAAACGGCTATATTCAAAAAATTAAAGGAAAAGGTTCGGTTGTGTTAAATAGGGAAAAAATGAGGTTCCCGGTTTCTGGTCTGGTTAGTTTTAAAGAGTTGTTTGAAATGCTAGGTAAAGAAACAAGCACGACAGTACATGAGTTCGGCTTGGTCAGTCCGAGCGATTTTATCCAAAAACAGCTTCGAATCACTGAAGATGAAGACGTATGGAGGGTTATCCGTTCCCGAAAAATTGATGAGGAGCATGTCATTCTGGACAAAGATTATTTTATTCGTCGACATGTACCACGGCTGACAAAAGAAATATGTGAGGATTCGATTTATCAATATATTGAGGGAGAACTTGGGCTTGGCATCAGTTATGCTCATAAGGAAATCGTAGTTGAACCGTGTACAGAAGCAGATCAAAATTATTTGGATTTAAATGGTTATGAACACATCGTTGTCGTTAAAAACTTTGTCTTTTTAGATGATACATCATTGTTTCAATATACGGAAAGCAGACATCGACTGGATAAATTCCGGTTTGTCGATTTTGCTAGAAGAGTGAAGTAGCACGGTCCGCTTGGGTAGCGGCCGTGTTTTTTTATCATTTCTTTTTTGATTGAATATGATGGAGGAGGAAAAAGATTGGAGGCTTTCATAAATGGTTCATGAAACTGTAAAACTAGGCAAGAATGTCACATTAGGAGACCACGTGGTGATCGAAGAAGATGTCACAATTGGCGATGATTCAGAGATAGGTCATCATACCATTATTAAAAAAAATACACAGATTGGAAGAGGCGTAAAGATTGGTGATCTAACTGTTCTTGGAAAAGGAACAGCTTCAAATAAAAAAATGGCGCGCGAGCCCAGAAAGAGCGGTAGTCCGTTAATCATTGAAGATGATGTAGTAATCGGCTCAGGAGTCGTCATATATTGGGATGTGCAACTAAAAAAAGGTGCGTTTGTAGGCGATCTCGCAAGCATTCGCGAAAATGTAAAGGTTGGAAGAGATAGTATTATAGGGCGTAACGCTATGGTTGAAAATCATACAAACATTGGTAGCCGTGTAACAATTCAAACGGGGTGTTATATTACGGCTGATATGGAAATAGAAGATGATGTGTTTATCGGTCCTTGTTGTTCAACATCAAATGATAAATATATGGGAGTGAGTCATGGTGAATATCAAGGTCCAATTATAAAAAAAGGGGCGAAAATCGGCAATAATGCAACTTTATTGCCAGCGGTTGTTATCGGTCAACATTCGATCATTGGTGCGGGAGCTGTCATTACCAAAGATGTTCCTGCTAGGAAAACAGTTGTGGGGAATCCTGGTCGGGTCATGAAGTGAATTGTAAGAGGGAAAATAGGGAATCTATTTCAAGTTAAATAACGTGGCTGGTTCAAAAAGACAAACATATGATAATGAAGCATCACCTGAAACAAAGTGAAGCTTATACCATATGATCGGAGGTTAAATGGATAAATGTCTATCCGAAATTTAGTGGTGAACGGTGGCTTTGAATCAGGAACCCTCTTTCCTTGGAGTGGAGGAAATTCATCTGTCATTAACCAATCTTCTCATTCGGGTTTTTCCTCAGCCAAGTTGTTAGGGGGAACGGCAAATTCATTCATCATTCAGTCTGTTCCGATTGAACCAGGAGAAGGGGGAGAGTTTCTCGTATCCCTAGCAAAATCCGAAGCGATTACTGCCCCTTCAGTAATCATTCAGATTACTTATTTTGATAATGAATTTAATTTTCTTGGATTTGGACTATTTACGACTATACCTTCAAGTAGAATACCTGTATCACAAAGTGGGACATGGCTTGAAACATATCAAACGGTAGAGCCAGCTCCGGAAGGAACCACACAAGCTTCTATTTTGATTGCGAACCTTCCACAAGTTGGAACTACAAATATTTTAATAGATGATGTTGCATTGTTAATTTCAGACGGAAATGGAGGCCCAACGGGAGCGACGGGTCCAACCGGGTCAACAGGCCCAACGGGAGCAAGCGGCCCGACCGGAGCAACGGGTCCGACCGGAGCGACGGGTCCGACCGGAGCAAGCGGCCCAACGGGAGCGACGGGTCCAACGGGAGCGACGGGTCCAGCCGGGGCAACAGGTCCAACGGGAGCAACAGGAGCAACAGGAGCAACGGGTCCAGCCGGGGCAACAGGCCCAACGGGAGCGACGGGTCCAGCCGGGGCAACAGGCCCAACGGGAGCGACGGGTCCGACCGGAGCAACAGGAGCAACCGGAGCAACGGGTCCAGCCGGGGCAACAGGTCCAACGGGAGCGACGGGTCCAACGGGAGCGACGGGTCCAACGGGAGCAACGGGTCCAACGGGAGCAACGGGTCCAACCGGGGCAACAGGAGCAACAGGCCCAATGGGAGCGACGGGTCCAGCCGGGGCAACAGGCCCAACGGGAGCGACGGGTCCGACCGGAGCAACAGGAGCAACAGGAGCAACGGGTCCAGCCGGGGCAACAGGCCCAACGGGAGCGACGGGTCCAGCCGGGGCAACCGGAGCGACGGGTCCAGCCGGGGCAACCGGAGCAACGGGTCCAACCGGGGCAAGCGGCCCAACGGGAGCGACGGGTCCAACGGGAGCAACGGGTCCAACCGGGGCAAGCGGCCCAACGGGAGCGACGGGTCCAACGGGAGCAACGGGTCCGACCGGGGCAACAGGAGCAACGGGAGCAACGGGTCCAACCGGGGCAACAGGAGCAACAGGAGCAACGGGTCCAGCCGGGGCAACCGGCCCAACGGGAGCAACGGGTCCGACCGGGGCAACGGGAGCAACGGGTCCAGCCGGGACAACAGGCCCAACGGGAGCGACGGGTCCAGCCGGGGCAACCGGAGCAACGGGTCCAACCGGGGCAACGGGAGCAACGGGTCCAACCGGAGCAACAGGAGCGACGGGTCCAGCCGGGGCAACAGGCCCAACGGGAGCAACGGGTCCAGCCGGGGCAACAGGCCCAACGGGAGCAACGGGTCCAGCCGGGGCAACAGGCCCAACGGGAGCAACGGGTCCAATTGGGCCAGGTAGTATATTAGCTACACCTTCTCAATCAAACTCAGCTCTACCATTAACAATCGGCAATGAGTTGTCGGTTTTAGAAACACAAGTAAATGTATTAGAAGGGCAAAGTGTTAAGCTCGATTCAATGGCTGAAGTAGATGTAATAATCGGTCCATCATCATTATTTCAATACAGCATTATTTTTAGTATTTACCGAAATGGTGAAGTCATTGCACAAGTAACAGAAGATAATCAAGGTGAAAAATCAACAGGATCAGTTCGCGTATATAGTGATATTCCAAATTTAACTTGGATTGATATTCCGGAAGTGGGAATAAACACTTATGAACTGAGAATTGAAATGATTGGTAGTAATATTCTTACTGCTTCAGTAAATACACGCTCTTTAACGGCCTTAATTTACGGATGATTTTATAAGAAGTAAATTTATGAAAGCATTTGAAAAGTCTTTTGATTCCGAAAGTGATACCCCCTTTCCAATTTTAAGTAATCTCTATTGGAAGGGGGGTTTATTGTACCAAACTATTAAAAGGATTTTGTTATTACATGTGTTAAATAACGTGACCGTCCCAGTTCATGAAACATAATATATGTTAGCTTCTGAAATAGAGTATAGAAGCTATTTCTAAGAAAAAGGAGGTTTACATCCCTAGATGTCAATACGTAATGTAGTAGTTAATGGTAGTTTTGAAACGGGGACACTAGCACCTTGGGTTGGTCAGAATGCAATTGCTACAACTCAATTTTCCCACTCAGGTTTTTGGTCGGCAAGGTTATTAGGAGGAAATGTAGTTTCATTTATAGCTCAATTTGTTCCTGTTGATGAAGGAGAACAATTCGAGTTCCTTGTTTCTTTAGCAAAGTCAGGGTTTTTACCATCACCTCAAGTGCAAATTCAAGTTTCTTATTTTGATAGTATGTTTAATTCGCTAGGGCAGGGGCTCTTCGTAGATATTCCATTTAATAGATTACCAGTTGTAGAAAATAACACTTGGCTTGAAGTCTACCGAACGACTGAACCGGCTCCAGCAGGCGCTACAATGGCATTTATCTTAATTAATACTTTGCCACAACTGGGAACAGCGAATGTTATAGTAGACGATGTTGCTCTATTAGATATTGAGGTTAGTGCTCCAACAGGAGCAACCGGACCGACGGGACCAACGGGACCAACGGGACCAACCGGACCGACGGGACCAACGGGACCAACGGGACCAACCGGGCCAACGGGACCGACGGGACCAACGGGGCCAACGGGACCAACCGGACCGACGGGACCAACGGGGCCAACGGGACCAACCGGACCGACGGGGCCAACGGGGCCAACGGGACCAACCGGACCAACGGGACCGACGGGACCAACGGGACCGACGGGACCAACGGGGCCAACGGGACCAACCGGACCGACGGGGCCAACGGGGCCAACGGGACCAACCGGACCAACGGGGCCAACGGGACCAACCGGACCAACGGGGCCAACAGGACCGACTGGACCAACGGGGCCAACAGGACCAACAGGACCGACTGGACCAACGGGGCCAACAGGACCAACAGGACCGACTGGACCGACGGGACCAACAGGACCAACGGGACCAACCGGGCCAACGGGACCAACGGGACCAACGGGGCCGACTGGACCAACAGGACCAACGGGACCAACGGGACCGACGGGGCCAACGGGACCAACCGGACCAACCGGACCGACCGGACCAACAGGGCCGACTGGACCAACCGGACCAACAGGACCAACAGGACCAACAGGGCCAACCGGACCAACAGGACCAACAGGACCGACGGGACCAACGGGACCAACGGGACCAACGGGGCCAACAGGACCAACCGGACCGACGGGACCAACGGGACCAACGGGACCAACGGGACCGACTGGACCAACGGGACCAACAGGGCCAACGGGACCGACCGGACCAACGGGGCCGACCGGACCAACGGGGCCAACGGGACCAACCGGACCGACTGGACCAACGGGACCGACTGGGCCAACTGGACCAACGGGGCCAACGGGACCAACCGGACCGACGGGACCGACGGGACCAACGGGGCCAACAGGACCAACAGGACCGACGGGACCAACGGGGCCGACGGGACCGACTGGACCAACGGGACCAACGGGGCCGACCGGACCAACCGGGCCAACTGGACCAACGGGACCGACTGGACCAACGGGACCAACCGCAGGGGCCGGAGGATTGGTGCAACTACGCCAATTTCTTAACCAATAGACCTCTATTAATATGATTAACTTCTAACGAAGTGGGAAGGGGTGCATGAAGGCCCCTCCTTTTAAAAAAGATAAAGGGACTGTTGATAAGCCTGAGCTTAGTACAGTCCCTTCTTTATTATGAAATCAATTTTATTTATTTTAACACTTGGTTCAATTCTTCTTTTATGTGATTGATACTATTCAAATAAGTTCCTCCTCCGGATGCGAGACTTAGATCAAAATAGTGTTGCATTTTTTCAATAAGAGGATGAACACACTTCTTTTTCGCTTCTTGATCAAGGTGGCGTGTAAAGCCGTTATTTTGATACTCTATTGCAGTATCTGAATAAACTTTTCCAATAATAAAATACTTTAGTGCTTTTTTCTGAGTTTCCTTCAACTCCCTCCATTTAATAAAAGGTAAATAAACTTCCTCACTGAAATGCTCAATAATATACTCCATCACGTAAATAATTGAAGGAATCCTTTTGTCAATGTCATAAGTAAAACTATTTTGATGACGGCGATAACAATAAACCGGTTTGTTTAAATAATGAATATTCCAACCTCTTTCAATATTAACAATACTGTTCAATGTATCTCCGGCATAGAGATTTTTAGGATCGGCTATCCAGGAATAGTTATGATTGCGGTAAAATGACAATTTGAACAATCCGACCATTGGAAAAACGCCTGAACCTTTTCTTTCAAATATACGACAGATCACCTCATCTTCTGTATAAGATTTATACGTCCATTTGCCAATTGTTTTTCCATCAGAGTTAACTAATAAAAAATCACCGTAAACATAATCTAAATCTTCTTGCTCGACAAAACACTCCATAAAATCAAAGAGCACGTTGTCGTGTGCCAAAAAATCATCAGCACTTACTGGTAAAACATATTCCCCGCTTGCTTTTTCAAAAATTTCGGAAAAGGCTGCATCTGCCATACCGATGTTTTTTTGATGGTATATCGTTTTTATTTGTGGGTAATTTTCCTGAAATGCTTCAATTTTTTTGACTGAGTCATCTGAAGAATGATCATCAACAATGATAATTTCAATGTTTGGATAAGTTTGATGCAGTACAGATTGAAGGCATTGGTCTAAAAAACGACTGTAATTATAATTAACAATTCCAACTGTAATTTTAGGAAGGCTAAAATTATTTTTCTTGTTATTTCTAGCTGTTTTAATAAAGTGATGAACGAGATGACTGATCTTCTCCATTTGATTTTTATATGAATAATGTTCTTCAATAAAAGTGCGGTACTGGTTGGATGAATAATGATTTTCAGTGATCATGTCGACTAGTTCATCAATGGTGTTCCATACAAACGCTTGATTATAAATTTTCTTCGCTCCGTAAAAGTTATGAATCAAGGGCTTAATTCCTTTTGCCATTGCTTCCATGATTGACATTTGCTGACTTTCTAAAAGACTTGTTGAAATGAGATAGTGCTTATCTTCTAAGTATTGATTCATATCAGTTTGCCATCCATCTAAATAGACGTTTTCTGTTAAATTTAGCTCTTCGATCATTTGTTTAAAATATAATTGATATCGTATATCTTGATAGCGGCCGGCAATAAAAAGTTTATATCTTGGATCTCTGTCATAAATGGCCTTGAATGCTTGTAGTAAAAGCATGGGACCCTTTTTATAATTAATATAACCGACATATGCGATATGAAATCCCTTTTCGCGCTGTTTAAATGTATACTGATCTAAATCAACGCCATTAGCAATTGTGATCGTTTGTTCTTCCTGAAGGCTTTTAACCTGATCAAATACATATTCTTTTATATGTTCTCCATCAAAGATGAGTTTGTCTACACTATTCCACCGAACATGATAAATATATGAAGTGAAAGCTTCATAGCTATGAAGTTTACATACCATTGTTTTTTTCTCGGCTAGTGGCAATTTGCTTCCATAAATCAGAAGATTATCACACCATTCAAACCAGCAAATATCTGCCCACTTCATTCCATCGTCAATTTGCTTCAAGTCTGTAATGATTAATTTCATCGTTCTGTAGGAATCTGAAAAATATTCTATGACTGGATTTAAAAATGTATCTAAATTTGGTTTTACAAAAAAGACAATTTTGGGACGAGTTTCTGTGTATTTTTCGAAAAGACGGTGTTTTTCACGAAACAGTTTTTCCTTTTGCATGAGGTTCATGAATTGTGCGGCGTCATCATATAATTCACATGCTTCCTGAAATAATCGTTTTTTTTCATATATAAATCCAAGACCGATGAGCAAACCAAGGTCAAACGGTTTGACCATTTGTTTTGTCTTAATCAGTTGTTCGGCATCTGTCCATTTATCTTCAGAAATAAACTGAATCCATTCATCTTCATTCCATTCTAATTCCAAGATCATAAACAGAGACTCCAGTTCTTGTTTGGGGGTCATGAAAATCCTCCTGTCACGTAAAAGTTACTGTTCATATTTATATTCAGTATAGAGGGGGAAGTTTACACATAGGGTTTAAGTCAGAGGCACAAACAAGAAAGACGATTCACTCATAATCTATTGTTAGCACTAATCATTTATTTGAGAAAACGGGGAGTGAACGAATTGGTCACGATCAGTCTTTGTATGATTGTTAAAAATGAAGAAGAAGTGTTAGCAAGATGTCTTGATACTGTAAAGGATATTGTAGATGAAATTAATATCGTTGATACAGGTTCTACTGATAAAACGGTGGAAATTGCCAAACAATACACAGACCGTGTTTTTTTCTTTGAATGGATCGGAAATTTTGCCGCAGCCAGAAATGAGTCGTTTAAACATGCTACTAAAGACTATATTCTTTATTTAGATGCAGATGATGTTTTACATGAAGAAGATCAAAAAAAGTTGAGAAAATTAAAGGAAACACTTGATCCAGCGGTTGATTCCGTCTCGATGTACTATGATGCTGGAACCGATGAATATGGAAATGTAACATTAAGATATCGCCGCAACCGTTTAGTGAAAAGGGAGAAAAACTTTAAATGGAAAGGTGATTGTCATCAGTACTTGGATGTTCACGGCCATATTATTAATGCTGATATTTCAGTGACACATAAAAAAATCCGCCACTCTGTGGGGCGGAATCTCAATATTTATCAACAAAAAATTGACCGTGGTGATGCTTTTTCTCCAAGGGATTATTTTTATTATGGAAATGAATTAAGAGAGAACAGGCATTATGATAAAGCAATAGAAAACTACAATAAGAATATTGAAATGAAAGAAGGCTGGATTGAAGATAAACTATATGCATCTATTTATAAAGCGGATTGTTATCGTTATCTCGATGATCCTGAAAACGAATTGAAAGCATTGTTCCAGTCATTTGAATTTTCCAAAATACCACGCGCCGAAACATGCAGTAGAATCGGTTATCATTTTCAACGTAAACGGGAATATCATCCAGCCATCTATTGGTATGACCAAGCGACAAAGCTTGTTCCAGATCAAAACAAATGGAGCTTTAGCTATCCTGCCTATTATACTTGGTATCCACATTTGCAAATGTGTGTCTGTTACTATAATTTAGGTGATTTTGAGAAGTCCTATCAACATAATGAAAAGGCTCGGGAATATCGGCCAAAAGATCAATCCGTTCTTTATAATAAACAATTATTAGAGAAGAAGATGGGGATTAATCAGTATTCAGAAAATGAGGAAAAAGGGGAAGAGGTCAAGTGAGCAACTATTTCTTTTTATGATGATGTCGTACTGCATAAAAAATAGCGATCCCCCAGCCAATTAATAGAATAATCAAAACATTTACAGCCCATATGTTGTTAATAGACCAGGAAAGAAACAGTGTCCGAACATTTGTTAAGATAATAATTCCACCGACAAGAACACCAAGTAAATAACCAGGCAGTATCCTGATTAACCATGCAGCAATTGGTGCGGCAACAACTCCTCCCAACATGAGAGTAATCGCCCAAGTCCAGTTCACTTCTTCTGGTCCCAATGAAATTAAGAACCCAACACTAGCAGAGACTGCAATAGCAAATTCACTTGTATCTACTGTCCCGATAATCTTTCTGACTGATGCTCCTTTTCTAGTTAACAAAACCGGGGTCGTTATTGGCCCCCATCCTCCTCCACCAGTTGAGTCAGCAAATCCGGAAATAAATCCTAATATTATGGACTTTTTTCTAGATAAATCAATTGTTTTTTTCTGATGATCAGGATTGAAGTTGAATAAAAATCGAAATAAGACATAGATTCCTAAACACAATAAAAATATTGAAATAATAGGCTTGATCACATCACCTGGAAGATGACTCAAAAAACATGCTCCTATAAAAGCTCCAATAGATCCAGGGATGACTAATTTATATAATGTTGGCCGATCAACATTACCAAACTTCATATGGGAAATTCCTGATGCGGCAGTTGTCACAATTTCTGAAAGATGAATGGTTGCTGAAACGGCTGCCGGAGCAATTCCAAATGTTAGTAAAAGCGATGATGAAGTGACACCATAAGCCATTCCTAATGCCCCGTCAATCAGTTGAGCAAAAAAACCTATAAAAGCAAAAATAACCAGTTTTCTCATAGCCATCCCCCTAGTAAAAAACTTCGCTTTTTATTTCTTTCTTGAAGTGCAAAACTATTTTTAAGATATTCTATGTCTTAGAAAGTGCTTCTGTATAGTGAAACAGTACGATTTTCAGTTCATTTAATAAAGCTGACGGGGTGATGTATACTCAAAAAATAAGCTAAAGCATAAGATGTTAGAAAGAATGCTTGGAGGGATCTTTCTAATGTTATACAAAAATTTTCTTAGTTTTCGTGAAAATAGCAAAATGATGATAAAACAGCAGTTCAATGAAATTAAAAATACATTTACAATCGAATTTTGGGCAAAGCCGGATGTTGAAGTAAAAGAGAAGCGATATGTGATTACACCTGCTTCAAGTGAAAAAATGGATTCTTCTCAGGCAATCGTTGGTGTATCTCTTGGAAAAAATAATGTCACAGTTTATGAACATGGTGTTCCTCTACCAATCGCTTTGACATTTAACTTTCCTGCGCCTTTACATGAATGGACCCATATCGCGATCGTTTATCATGACAGACGTCCATTGCTGTATATCAATGGACAGTTAGTTGCAAAAGGTGAGGCCGGGTTAGCTCAGCTGGTTGTTCCTTCAGGAATTTTTGGGGGAGATGGTTTAAATAGTTATATTGGAGAGCTTGCGGACATCAGAATTTGGAATGTAGCAAAAACACAATCAGAAATATGTGAACAGATGAACTGTAAACTGACAGGGAATGAACCTGGCCTGTTTGGTTATTGGAAATTAAGCGAGGGTGCTGGCATGGTTGCCTCCGACCTTACGAAAAATAAGCATAATGGTACGATAGATGGAGCCATCTGGAAAAGACTTTTAAATATCCTCTTTACTTTTTTTGTCCCGAGCGGAGGAGTGGAAACATTAAACAGGCAGCGTTTTTACGCACTTAATCAATCTGGGGTGAAATGCGATTTTTTATATTTGCAAAAAGGAACGGGATTACAAAATAAAGTTGACACTTCAATTTATGTAACAAATGACATGGAGGAAATTCAAAAAATCATCTCATTCCAAAACTACGACGCCATTGTCATCAATTCAGATCTATTGCTAATGAAATCAATTAGAGAAATTGGATATGAAGGCCTTTTAATATATGAAGTTCAAGGATTGGGGAATAACAAACAATATGTTGATGAATTTTTAAAAGTACATGCATATTCAATTATTAATCAATATTGTGATGCGATTTTATATCCACAAACACCCCATCTTAAAGAAGCGTTTAAAAAGTATTTTCCTACAAAGAAACAATTTTGTTTTCATAATTGTTTTAATACGAAAGACTTTAAATATCGAGCGCTTCCTAAACAGAAAGAAACGATTATTGGCTGGGTTGGAAGACTCGAAGAAAATAAAAATTGGCGAGATTTCTTATCTATAGGGGCAAAGTTAATTGAAGAAGATCCTTCCGTCCGCCTGTGGATGTTTGAAGATAGTACATTAGCGAAGGAGTCAGAAAGAAACGCTTTTGAAGAAAAAATAGCTGAACTAAATATAAGACCGTATTTAACGGTATATGCCAATCAACCACATCAAAAAATGGCTGACTATTTTTCAATGATTGGTGATTCAGGTGGTTTTTTATGTTCAACATCTAAGGTAGAAGGGTTTGGGTATGCGGTACTTGAGGCGATGGCATGTAAATGCCCAGTCCTTTCAACTGATTCTGATGGGGTACGCAGTTTTATCAAACACAATGTCACAGGGAAGTTTTTTGAACTTGGAAATATCAATCAAGCTGTTCAAGAAGGGAAAGAATTAATTTCAAATGTTACATTAAGAGAAAAGATCAGACTAAATGCTGTTCAACATATTGAAACACAATTTGCACCGGATTTATACGCAAAAAAATTCTTAAATATGATTGATAATCTTAAAGATAATAAGTAAATGAAAAAATCCCTTTGAGTTGAGCATATTCAAAGGGATTTTTTAAAAGTTTACCAGTTGTCATCTTTCTCGTACCCTAGCCTAATCAAAAACTCTCCAGCAATTTCTTTAAACGCCTCTTTATGACTTGCATTAAATTCTTCTTTCCAATCACCAATACTTCCTTTTCTGAATGTATCTGAAGTGCTTTGATTAATATTGTGTTTCATATTTTGCAATAATTGTTGTTTAGATATATTTAGTGATTGAAGATCCCCCCATAAATAATCAATGATTTTCATAATTGTTTGATTTTGGGAGCTTTCATTTCGAACGAGGTCTTCAAAAGTAACAATACAAATTCCAGATACTTCAGCCCAGCTTATAAAATTCTTAGTGAAATCTAGTATATTTGGAAGCATGCCTATTCCGTATTTAGCCTGTTCTTCTTTGTTTAGAACAGTTCCTTTTATCATGGCCATCAGTCGCTCTTCGTGATTTTTTAAACCGTTCTTTAAATAAGGATTCCATGGATGGTTATATTTGTTGATCATCACAAAATGGACCAGTGAGACCGCTATATCTCTTAAATCTCTATAAATAAAGATCGTTTTAATATCTGAATCACTTAACATTTTTTCACGATTTTGTGAATAGGCAAAGTGTCCTGTTGCCACATATCCAGTTTTAAGATTTTTTAAGTGCTTTTCTTCAAAAACCCAAAAATCCGTTCTTCTCATTCCAGGTATACCAAGAATAATTTGTAATAGTAAATGTGTACCACTTTTCGGTACCGAATTCACTAATATTTTTGGTAACCTAATTTTTTGATGTTGTTCCAGCAAATTGCTTTTTAGTATATCTGTTTTGTATAGTTCACCGTATTCATAATCTTCACCAAGTAAAACAGAACGAGTACTTACACGCTGATGTGCCTGATCAATAACTGCAAAAGGAAGCCGTTCTGATTGCTCTTTCATTTGGTGTCCTTTAATGATCATATGATATAAAACGAGTGTTGAAGAAGGAAATTGTCCTTTGCCATAAATGAGTGTAAAAGGTGTATCGGCTCCTAGCAGCCCTTTACAAACTGCTTCTTTTTCAGATGCATCTGGTAAATGGATCAAAGCAACCCTTGGATCTTCAATATGTTGAAGAGTTTGAATAGCAGATTGATCTAGCGTTCGATCGATGATGATCAACTTATAATTGCTATAGGATTGCTCTAACAACTGTTCTAACTTTCTAACTGTTTCTTCTGACCCGTCTTTGACAGGGTAAACAATAGTTAGAGTAAAAGGAATGTTTCTTCGCTGTCTTGCCTGATGTCTAGCAAGATTAAAGGCGTATCTCCATCTGCGATGCTGAATTTTTGAGTTTCTTAATCGAGCAGAAACACTCATTGGTGAATGGGTACGGTAATTCATTAGGATCTCTTCGACAAATACGATATCACAAACCTCTGTTAAGCGCAGCCAGTATTCATAATCTTCAACAGGTTCTAGATGATATCCCTCAATCATAGCTGCGAACCGTTTTTTATACATAAAGGATACCCCAATAAAACAAACATCAAGAAGGTTCTCTTTTGGCTGGTTTTGATATTTATAAAATTCTTCTATTGATGGTTGTTGCAAATGTAAATAGTCCCCATTAGCATCAATGTGTCGAAAACTGCTAAAAGCAAGACCAACATTTTCTGGGGCAGTTACTAGTGCATTTCGAAGCTTTTCGGTGAAATCAGGATAATAATAATTATCACTGGAAACCCATGTGAAATATTTTACTTCTTCAATATCCATTAAGTAATCAAACCCGATGTTTAACGTTTTTGCGACGCCTTCATTTTTCTCCTTAAGAATCAAGTGTACACGGTCATCTTCTTTTGTAACATATTGGATGATGTCAATCGTTTCAGGAGGCGCACCATCAGAAACAATCACAAAATGAAAGTTTTGATAACTTTGCTTTAAAATTGACCGTAGTGCTATCTCTAAATACTCAGGGGTTTGCTTATAAACAGGCATTACAATCCCTACATCTTTCATTTGTATCCACCTTTCAAAATGAAAAGATTTACTCATGATGATGACGATAAAAATTCAAAATATCTGCTAGTGATGTTTCAAACGGAATAACCGGTTTCCATCCTAATTCCTTAACTTTTGCAGGATTAAGATCAAGTTTAGTTTCGATCTTTTCATCTGTTTCTGTTTTGACTTTGAAATCTATGGCAGTCAGCTTTTGATAACCACTGATCACTTCTTGAAGCGAGTGAAGCGTACCTGACGCAATTTCATAACTCTCTCCAGGTTTTCCTTTTGAAAATAGTGTTTCATAGGCACGGACAACGTCTCTTACATCTAAGAAATCGCGGACAACATTTGGATTATCCACTTTGAGAACCTTTTCAGCATGATGATTCTCCATATCGACTATTTGTTTGGCGAAAATAGCACAGACTCCTTGAGAAAATCCCGGTCCAATTAAATTCGAAGGCTTTGCAATGATGATTTGCATCTGATATAAGGTTTCCCAGGCCTGAGCAACAAAGGTTTGCATTGTTTTACTTAAACTATATGGGTGGGGAAGAGTTGATAAGTCATTGAGATCAAATTGCAAAACTGAGCCGGCGACACAAATTTTACAATCTGGATTTTCGTGACGTAGTGCTTCAATTAAATACAAAGTAGGTAAAAGATTATTTTCCAAAGATGAAACAGGATCAATCCATGATTGTCCAACATGATTTTGCCCAGCTAAATGGAGGAGATATTGAGGTTCTGTCTTTTGGATTAAACGAATTACAGCTTCTTGGTCTGTCAAATCGCAAAACTCGAGTTTTACGCCATCATCTGGCAAATTTGATCTTGTAACTGCTGTTACATCAAAACCTGCTTCTGCAAAGTGTCGGCATGCATGCTTACCTGTAAATCCGCCTGCTCCCGTGATTAATAGTTTTGAATGCTGATTCACTGATCTTGCATCCTATCTATAAAGGGAGAAAATCCACTTGTTTGCATGGTAGCATCCTACCTTTCTATTAATATCGTTTTTTTCTCTAATATATTATGTCTTTCTCTTTTAATTGCTATAGGCACGATAATGGTTTCCTCAGACGTAGCAAACAATCCAATGACATCATAAGTTATCTTTAGGATGTTGCCAAATAAGGAGGAAACTTCATGATCCCATTAATTCATTTAAAAAAGCAGTTTCAAGCAGTAAAAGAAGAGGTTTTAAAAAAAATGGAAGAAGTTTTAGATAGCGGACAATATATATTGGGTCCAAAAGTGAAAGAGTTAGAGAAAAAAATTGCTCGAAAACTTGGCGTACAAGAAGCGGTTGCTGTGGCCAATGGCACTGATGCCTTAGTACTCACACTTGAAGCTTATGGGATTGGAAAAGGGGATCAAGTCATTACGACACCATTCACTTTTTTTGCAAGTGCTGAAGCGATATCAAGAGTTGGTGCAACACCTGTATTTGTAGATGTTGATCCACTCACATACAATCTTGATCCTAAAAAAGTAGAAGAGAAAGTCACAACAGCGACAAAAGCAATCATTCCTGTTCATATTTTCGGCCAACCTGCAGATATGGATGACATCATGGCTATTGCTAAAAAACACGAGCTGTTTGTGATTGAAGATGCATGTCAAGCATTTGGTGCTGAATATAGAGGCCGTCCTGTTGGCAGTCTTGGAGATGCGGCTTGTTTTTCCTTTTTTCCGACAAAAAACTTGGGCACTTTAGGTGATGGCGGAATGGTCGTCATGTCAAATCCTGATCTTGCTGACCAGATTAGACAGCTCAGAACCCATGGAACAAACAAAAAATACTTTCATGACAAAATCGGTTTTAACAGCAGGCTTGATGAATTACATGCTGCCATCTTACTGATTCTTCTTGAGGAAATAGATGGCTGGAATGAACAAAGACGAGAAATCGCAAAACGTTACAAGGAATCATTAGCATTAGCTCCACATCTCACACTACCGCAGGAAAAAGCAGACCGTACACATATTTACCATCTTTATTGTATCGGTGCGAAAAATCGTAGCGATATGATCAAATCACTTGAGAAACAGCAGATTCATTCAGGTGTTTACTATCCATGCTGTCTTCACTTACAAAACGTTTATGCTTCATTACCATATAAAAAGGGAGATTTTCCGGTAGCCGAATCTTTATCAGCGACACTTTTTGCCATTCCAATGAGTCCTTTTCTGTCAAGAGAGGAACAGGATCAGGTGATTTCTGTCTTACTTGAAAGTGGGGAAGGGGAAAGATGACAATCCATTTTGGTTTAATTGGTTGTGGATATATGTCGAAAAAACATCTTGATGCACTGGGCAAGTGTCAGGATGCTGTTCTTTTAGCTGTTAGTGATGTAGAGAAAAAAAGAATGAGAGAAGCCGCTGGTTGTCATCCTAATATCTCCCATTATCAGGATTATACTGAGCTACTTTGCGACCCTCAAATAGATGCAGTCATCATTGCAGTCATTTCTGGACTGCATGCTGAAATCGCTAAACAATCTTTATTGGCAGGTAAACATGTCATCTTAGAAAAACCGATGACACTATCACTAAAAGATGCCAATGAAATCATTGAATTAGCAGAGCAGAAAAACTTAAAACTGATGGTATGCCATCAAATGCGGCATCGTCCAATGATGAAAAAGATCAAAGAAACGATAGATCAAGGAAAATTAGGGAGGCTTTACTTGGGTGCGGTATCCCTCCGTCTCAACCGGGCTCCTGCTTATTTTGAAGCGGCTTCTTGGCGCGGGAATTGGGAACATGATGGTGGGATGCTAGTCAATCAAGGAATCCATTTGCTCGATCTCATGCAATGGTTTTTAGGAGATGTCAGCCATGTATATGGCGACATGCTCACAACAACATTAAAAAAGGAAACAGAAGATGTAGCTGTCGGTGTTCTAACGTTTGAAAACGGGGCAAAAGGAGTCATTGAAGCCAACATTGTGACGCAACCGAATAATTTGGGCAACTCACTTTCGATTTTTGGAGAAAATGGAACAATTTCTCTGGAAGGTCCTTCTTTAAACCAAATCAGCCGTTGGTTTGTTGCTGGAGAAGACAAACGAGAAGAGATGGCAAAACTAATTGATATTCAGGATGAACAGTTTTTCATGTATAAAAATTTTATCAACGCTGTTCAATGTGGTGAATCACTTTTGATTGGTGGAAAAGAAGGAAAAAAAGCACTGGAAACGATATTTGCAATCTATCAATCCACATTGACAAAACAGCCTGTGACATTACCTTTAGCATCATTTGAAACAACAGCTTTGAAAAAGAAATAAGTGAAAAATGGTAGATCGTCCCTATCAAAAAAACAACCAAAACATATTTTATTAAAGGAATGAACCTGAAGGGGCGATTTTATGATGCACAAACAAAATCCGCAACAAACGATAGCAATAATAGGTTTAGGGTTTGTTGGTTTGCCCTTAGCTATGTTATTAATTTCCAAAGAGGTGTCAGTGATCGGCATTGATTTGGCAGAAGAAAAAATCAAATCTCTACATGCAGGAAATAGCTATATTTCTGATATAAAAGGAGAAACGGTGAAAAAGGGAATTGACAGCGGTTTTTTTCGAGTTTCTTCAAATTATCAGCTCATCAAAGAAGCTGATGCGGTCATTATATGTGTACCAACCCCACTAAACAAGAACTCAGAGCCTAATTTAGACGATGTGAAAAGTGCGGTCCAGTCAATTAGCCAATATTTACAAAAAGGTCAACTTGTTGTGTTGGAAAGTTCAACATATCCGGGGACGACGAGAGATATCGTTAAGCCGATCCTAGAAAAAAGCGGTTTGACTTGTGGACGGGATTTTTATTTGGCCTATTCTCCTGAACGGGTCGATCCGGGAAATCAGTTTCCGATTGAGGTCGTTCCAAAAGTAGTTGGGGGGACAACAGAAGGATGCCTGAAAAAGGTGTATGATTTGTACAGCTGTATTTATCAAGAAGTTATCCCTGTCACATCACCAGAAACTGCTGAACTTACAAAACTACTAGAAAATACGTATCGCTTTATTAATATTTCCTTTATCAATGAGTTTGCTATGATTTGCGAGCAACTCGGCATAAACGTTTGGGAAGTGATTCATGCAGCAAACACAAAACCTTACGGATTTGCGGCATTTTATCCTGGCCCAGGAATCGGTGGACACTGTATACCGGTCGACCCATTATATCTACAATTTATTATTAAAAAAAGCGGTTTAATGAGTGATTTTATTCAGCTATCAGAAGAGACAAATGAAAAAATCGTCCGCTATATCGCGGAACGATCATTACAATTAGCGGGAACTGAAAATCCAATCGAGGCTAATATTTTAATTTACGGTGTCACTTATAAACGCAATGTCGCAGATGTCCGTGAATCTCGATCATTAAATATTATACAAAGACTTATGGAGATTGGTGCCAAGGTATCCTATCATGATCCGCATGTTCCTGAGCTCTATATTGATGAAAAAAAGCTTTTCAGCACTTCAATTGATGCTGAATCATTGGAAAAATACGATTGTGTTGTACTCCTAACCGATCATGCTGAATTACCGAAAGAACGACTTTTACAACATGCTAAAGTGATTTTTGACACGAGAGGCATTTTAAAAGAGGCTTCAGGCAATGCGAAAGTTGCCCAGCTTGGAAATGGTTTGTCCCAGCCTCTATTTAATCAGTAATCAATCTGTAAATAAAAAATAACGGATAAATCATTAAAAAAAGATTAAACGACCACCAAACCGGATCGAAATCTTGGGTGAACACCCAAAATGAAATGGCTTGTAGTCCGGAACAAAACGTTAAAACTAGAGAAGAAAGGGCAACGTTTTTCCATAACGTCTGCCCTTTTTTATGTAAGTATATACTCAACAGACCGGTGATGGATATCATTATATCTAACGGAAAAAAAGACCAATTCCAAGCTATAATAATCGGATTGTCATAGTCTTTAAATGCCGCACTTACAGGGATGAGATGAAAAAAGGTAACGAACCAATATAAAATAAATCCAATATCAGTCATCATGAAAAATGGTTTTAATTTCCTCATAATTTTCCCCCTGTTTGAATTTGTGGAAGATGGTTGATAATATTTAATATCACGACTCCAGCTATAATCAAAGTGATAGCTATCACTTTAATGAGACTAATGCTTTCGTTAAAATAAAAAAAACCGATTATTGAAATAAAGACAATTCCCATTCCAGACCATACTGCATAGGCAATAGAAATGTCCATTGTTTTTAATGTAAGTGTCAAAAATATCAAACTTGCAACATATAAAACGAGTAATAGGATACTTGGAACGAGTTTTGAAAATCCATTTGAGAATTTCATGCTAATTGTGCCAGCTGTTTCAAAAAGAATCGCTAAAAGTAAATAGAGCCACTGCATAAGATGTCTTCTCCTTTAATGATGTTTAGTAACAATACCGTGTAACAAAATATCGACAACAGATTTTAAGACCTCTCCAATTGATTCCTGATTCTTGAGTGATGAGGATGGATCATAAATCTGATTCAGACTACCTGTATATATTTGAATGAATAATGGTAATGGGATCTTTTTGATGATTCCTTCGGCTTTCCCTAGTTCAAATAGTTCTTCAACAATGGACCAATCTTCTTTTAAAAACAAATCAAGCTTTTCCCATTGTTTGTAATGAAATTTCTTTAACTCTGTCAATAAACGAACATCCATTAATTCAAATTCTGTCGGCAAGCTTATTAAAATTTGTTCAATCTTTTCTATTAAACTAAGCTGTTTATTAGCTGAGATTGCTTTCTCTTTTTCTTTAATTTGAAAAATGAAATGATCAATAACACGATCAACGAGATCATCTTTGGATGAGAAGTGCTCGTAAATTGTTCGTTTGCTGATCGCTAATTGTTTGGCTAAATCGCTCATTGTAAAGGTAAATCCTTTTTGTTGCATCATGCTAATCGTTTCTTTGATCAACCGTTCTTTCATTGCTGTTGCCTCCTTTTTGGTACTGTTAATAATTTATAAGTACCAATGGTATCGTACACCAATAAGAAGACATATGTAAAATATTTTGAATGCCTCACATTGAAATGTCAGAAGAATACAATACGAAAAAAGGCCTAAAGGGTGAGAAGTGTGTGGATCGGAATTTTGTTCATCATCTTAGGATTAGGAATCACCATATTTGCCGTTAGCTTAATTGTCAGTTATTTGTTTGTGTTGCCAAGCCGTAATAGTTATGAACAAACATTTTGTTACGGGATTCAAAACAGTGAAATCATGGTTGATGTGTTTGAAGCACATCAAAAGGAGGAACTGTATATTACCTCTAATGATGGCTGTTCGCTCCATGCGATCCTTTTCCCTGTCCCGGGAAGTCAGAAAGCCATCCTCATAGCTCACGGAATGAAATGGTCATTATTTGGAGGATACAAATATGTCGAACTGTTTCAATCACTCGGTTATCATGTGTTGCTTTGTGACAACAGGTGCCACGGGCTAAGCGGTGGATCACATGTTTCATACGGATTTTATGAAAAGAATGACTTGGCAATGTGGACGAATGAACTTGAGAAAAGGCTTGGCAAAAACATGTGGATCGGTGTGCTAGGTGAATCATTGGGAGCGGCGGCAGCCATTGAATTGATGAAACAAGATCGCAGAATTCGATTTTGTATTGCTGATTCATGTTTCAGCGATTTAACCGAGCTTTGCCGCTTTCAATTGAAAACAGCTGTCAGAATGGCTGTGCCGTTTTTGATTCCGTTGACTAGTACGCTCATAAAGCGAAGGCATGGCTGGAGTCTTTCTGACATTTCTCCAGTCAAGCATCTTGAACGAAATGATACACCATTCTTTATTATTCATGGAACAGAGGATCAGCTTGTTCCATTGAAAATGGCAAAAGCGTTGTATGAGCGGAAAAAAGGCTTCAAACAACTGTATTTAATTGAAGGAGCAGGACATGTCGACGGGTTTCGTCAGAACCGAGAGGAATACGTCAAAAAGTTAACGGATTTTTTAGTGAAGGTGGAACCAACCAACTAATCATACTGCACCTTTTCCGCAGCTGATTTTTTTCTGATGTTATTGATTGTAGAGGCGTGTACCTTTCCCCAGTTCATCATTTGGTTAATAATCGGTACCAGTGTTTCACCGAAATCTGTTAAACTGTATTCGACTTTAGGTGGTACCTGTTTATAAATTTTGCGGTGAACAATTCCATCACGTTCAAGTTCACGAAGCTGGAGCGTTAGCATGCGCTGTGTAACGGTTGGTATTAAACGCCGCAATTCATTGAAACGTTTTTTCTCATCTATTAAATGAAATAATATAATACTCTTCCATTTACCGCCGATGATGTCAATTGTCGCTTCTACTGGACATGAATATCCTTCTAGGATCGTGCAGTTTGCAGAATGATCTTCCATATTCACTCTCTCCTTAGTATAAAAAATGATACTATCTAACAAAAATGTGCGTACTTTTATATTTTATTATAACGACTAAAATAGAACTTGATAAAGAAATACACACTGAAGAAAAGGAGAGAAGCATGATGTCAGGTCAATTAAAAAAACAGGAGATTCTTAATGCCTTTGAATTTAGACATGCTACTAAACAGTTCGATCCAAAGAAAAAAATTTCAAAAGAAGATTTTCAGTTTATATTAGAGGCCGGTCGATTGTCACCGAGCTCTATCGGTCTTGAACCTTGGAAGTTTCTTGTCATTCAAAATCAAGAATTACGGGAAAAGCTACGCAAGGTATCATGGGGAGCTCAAGGACAGCTTCCAACCGCCAGTCATTTCGTTTTGCTGCTCGGCCGAACTGCACAAGATATGAGATATGATTCTGATTATGTAACACATCAATTAAGAGATGTGAAAAAATGGTCGGAAGATATGATTGAAAGTAGAGTAAAAGGTGGAATAATTAAGAGTTTTCAAGATGATGATTTTCATTTGCTTGAGAGTGACAGAGCGATGTTTGACTGGGTTTCCAAACAAACTTATATCGCCCTTGCAAATATGATGACAGCGGCTGCAATGATTGGTATTGACTCATGTCCTATTGAAGGGTTTAATTATGATGATGTTCATAAGCTTTTAGAAAATGAAGGGCTGCTTGAAAATGGTCATTTTGATATTTCAGTTATGGCTGCATTCGGATACCGGATGAAAGAGCCGCGCCCTAAAACAAGGAAGCCAATGGATCAAGTGGTGGAATGGGTGGAATAAATCACTCTTATTGAAAACAGATGGGTAAAGTAAATCCCATCTGTTTTAAGGTTCGTTATATCACTTATTCCCATCTCTCTTTTTGTATATGGTAGTTTTCTTCAGTTATCATGATCTTCTGAAAAGGTGCTGGACAGATTTTATTATACTTGCGAATTTGATCGTTGATATCCTCTAGTTCCTTAAAAGATTTAAGATTTTTTAACGCATCAGAGATCTTTTTTTGGAGTTTGATCCATTCTGGCAGGTATCCTGCATGTCGGGCTATTTTTTGAAAATGCTGGTATGTGTCACCGCTGAAAAACTCCTTTGATAGTGGCTTACCTTTACCAGGCAAATCTTTAGATTGATCAGATTGTTTGAGAATGTCTCCGATCGGGTCTCGATATTCCATCACTCATTCCTCCTTTTTAATACGTAGTCTTCAATAAAAAAATGATTTTTCGAAGGTAAAAAGGTCATCATACATAAAATAACTGTCATGAATAACATCACAAATGAGCCTACAATGAACACTGGTTTTACGGTAAAAAGATTTGCTGTCAAACTTATTGAGAGAGTTACAAAAATGTTAAGGATAGCTTGGGATAAACTATAGATGCTTGTGATTCTTCCTATCATCTTTACATTGACATTTTTTTAATAAAAGGTTAAAAAATCAGTGTTAGCAAAAGCAAGAAAAAATGCAAGTATAAAAAATCCAAGTACAGTAACAGTCACTGTTGTCGAAAGTGAAAACATGACATAACCACTAGCAAATAAAACCGTGCCGAATCCAAATAATAGATTGATGGAAAAGTATTTAACTGCAATAGAGTTGAATAATGAACTAATTAATATTCCTGCTCCAGATACACTCACTAAAAATTCGTATTGGCTATCAGTTAAATGAAGAACATCTTTAGCGAAAGTCGCTTCTAGGCATCAAGAGCTCCTGTAATTAAAAGTGAACTATGAAAAAGAAAATAGATTGTCATCGTATATAAAGCGTTTTTACTAAAATGATAAACTTCAATCCAGTCTTGGCGAATAACAGACCAACTCATTTTAGCTGTTCGGTTTGATGTTCAGTTTTTTCGAGTTTAGGCATCCAAAGCATGATAAGACCTGAAAATAGAAATGATACAGCATTACAGTAGATCGCTAAAATAGGGGATCCAAGCATAAATAAAAACGCCTGCTACAGCTGGACCGATTAAGAAAGCTCCAGAATTCACTAAACTAAGAAATGAGTTAAAGTGTTTTCGCTTTTTTTTTCTGGAATGAGCTTTGTGATATATGTCATCGAACTCGGACTAAAAATAAAGTAGCCATATTGATTAAGAACTTGATGATATAGATTAAAGAAAGTGAGGTATCATGTCCATCATTATCATGATGTCCCTTTTGTTGAACCAATCAATGATACTTCCTGACTAAAAGTTGGTGACCAGCATTGCAATTGGCTTGATGATATAGATTTTGCTACAGCTGTAGGCGAGTCAGTCATATCAAAGATTAATAATGATAATGCAATTAAATAAATCCAGTCACCAATAGTGGAGATATCGATCGACCTCTTGTTTATTTTATGCTCAAGTAAATTACAACTTTATTGCAAATGAGCATTTTTGTGATTGCATTGTTCAACTGGTTTGACCGCGTGTCCATTTCCATCTGTGCACCAAGATTGAGATTGGAAAGCGAGAAAAATGGCTACCCACCTGTTTTCTTGTTCAAAGTGGATCAAGATGCCCCCATCTTGCCAAATTCCATTGTCATTTTTCCACGGTTCCAAATTCCCCTGATTCATATGAATATCATGGATACCGTTTCCAGGTAAAAAATCAAAATAACGATCTGGAGTGTTTTCCTCTGGCCCCCAACGATCTCCGAAAGCATAGATGATAGCTGATTGATCAATTGCTTGCTGAACATAATATTGAATTTTTTCGTTTAAATCGTTATCAATTCCATCCAGATCTGGCGGTAAAGGAATCATCTTACTGGAATCTAATAAATTTCCACGGATAAAATCAAGGCCAATATTTGGGCAATTATTTCGGATAGAAGTAAAACCGAAATCTAAATCTGGTAACTTGATGATGTCCTCTGAATGAAAGTGTTCATCAACCATATACAATACTTCTGAAGGATGTGCTTGGGATTTAATATTAATCGCAATTCGATACTGTATTGCTTGCTCATCTTGAATAAGCACTTGAAAATGAGGCTTTTCACCACTTCCTAGCATCGTTTTAACTGCTTTACCTTTTAAAACTCCATAATTTTTTAAAGGCATATTCATGTCCTCCTTAAGCAGATTTTTGCCAAAAACTCATTTTTAATTGATTTGGTAAAACAACTTCCGTTATTCTATTTTCAATAGTTGGTGCAACTACATCGGATTGTGCCAGTTGTTCAATAAAAACTTCATAGTCTGTAAAGCCCAAATTGACTTTATTCTTTGCTTTTTTAAAGACATTGTAGCCGTCCCCGCCACTAGCAATAAAATGAGTTGTGGCGACTCGATAAGTTTGCTTTAGATCGAGTGGTTCTGACTCACCTTTTTTATTGATGAGTTTTACAGCCAGTATCCGGTTTCCTTCTGATTTATTGCGTGTAAAAGTAAATGTTAAGCCAGCCACATGAGGAAATGCACCACCACCTTTTTCAATTTGACTGACACCATGTTCAAGTGCCTCGACAATTTGAGCTCCTGTTAAGTCTGCAGTATAAATTGTTTTGCTAAATGGCATGACATGAAGAACATCGCTAAAGGTAATTACACCTTGAGGTATCCCGTTTCTGATACTACCGCCATTTATGATTGCCAAGTCAGCACTGCCAGATTGTCTTGCTTTGTTTAACATGCTGTCAGCAATCAGATTTCCCAGATTTGTCTCTTTTGAACGGACATGCTCTCGTTTTCCATCAAGCGGAACAGCAGCAAATCCAACTTTTTTTGTTTTTAATTCATGGAGCTCTTGTTTAAATTGGTCAAGCTTTTTCTTTACTGTCGGCTCTTCCTGTATCTTTTCATCAATTGTGATCGTCTGAAAACAGGATTTTTTGGTTTGCACGACTCCGCTCCTATCAAACACGAGATCCACTCTGCCTAAAAATTGACCATAGTCTTTAACCTGGGCAATAATTGTCGGCTCTTTGTTTGGAACAACTTTCAATTGGTCCACTAGTGTATGCGTATGACCGCCGATAATCAAGTCGATTCCTTTCACTTTTTTGGCAAGCTCCAAATCGCGGTTGTAGCCAAGATGGGTCAGGGCGATCACTTTATTGACGTTTTCAGTTTTAGTGATTTTTTTGACAGTCTTTTTCGCGGACTGATAAGCGTTTTTGAATGTTATATTTGGGCCTGGGCTTGATGTATTTCTTGTAGTTTCTGTTGTCAATCCAAAAACAGCGACCTTTTCTCCATTGATATCAAGCACAATGTAAGGGTAAATTCCGCTTGGTTTATACTGGGTTGTTTTAAAGACCATCGGTTTTTTACGCCATTTATTGAGGACGGGGTCCTTTGAAACATCGATATTTGAACTAACGATTGGGAAGATCGGGGCTTCAAACAAATGCCGGTTATTAGGATCAACAGCCAGACCATTTCCACTGAGAAAGTCAGCAAGTCCTTTTGGTCCTTTATCAAATTCATGGTTGCCGAGAGTCATCGCATCATAACCGATCATGTTCATCATTTTTAGATCGGCGAGTCCGTTCCATTTTGTAAAATAAAGATCTCCGGAGAACACATCTCCAGCATCAAGCAAGATATTGTTTTCAGTTTTATCACGAATGTCTTTGATTTTTGTGGCTCGTCTTGCGGTATGATCAAGATGGGCATGCGTATCATTTGTATGCATCACTGTTACTGTCCAGTTCTTTTCAGCTTCCGGTGGCTCAGTCTCGTCAAATGTTAATTTGTAAACACCATATCCTTGAATTGCTGATTCTCTTACAAAATCGATGCTTTTCAATTTTTCCGCAAAAGGTTTTGCTAGTAAAGATGATTCAAATATAATTTTTGGCCCTCTGACAGGTTTGATTGACCAGTTATTGTCTGCTTTCGGGTTGATCGTGCCTTTTGCCATGATATAGTTCATTAGCACCTGCCGGTTTTCATCAGCTGCCGTATAAACAACTTTATCCTTTGACAAATGGGGGAAGCCTCCACCTCCGAATGCGCGGTAATTATTGGTGACGATCAGAAATTCCTGTTCATCTTTGACTGGTTTTCCGTTGTATGCTAAATGTCTAATCCGGTTTGCTTGCGGGTTTTTTAGTGCCCCTGATAAATCATATTTTGTAGGTTCTGTAATATCAATCTCATATGTTACACCATCAATCACATCATAATTATATGACCTAAAGTCTTGATGAAGCAGAGCCTGTTCCCCGGTGTTGGAAGGGTCAATTTGATTAAACTGTCCCGCTGACATCTCAAGCCAGTCCTTCACTTCACTTCCTGTCAGTTTGACGATATAAAGCGTATTATCATATAAATACAGATCACCGATATGTTTAATCGCCAAATCACCGGCACGAATATTTGTATAGTAATCAGGTCCATTGCGGCCGCCTGCTTTAAATGGAGCACTTGCTGATAGAATTGGCAAGTTTTCATATTTGGTGCCTTTTATCACATCTCGGGCGTACCATTTCTGTGCATCAGCGACGATCTGAATGGATGGATCATCGACAACTTGCGAGAAAAAGCTGTTAATATCAATTTCAGTTTTGCCAATTGGTTTGCGGACAAATTGCAATGTCTTTTCATGGGTACTTTTGATGGACTCAGTCACGGTTTGATGTTGTGAAGTAACACGTCCCTCTATTGCTTCTGTTTTTGCATCATGGTCTTTAACTGTCCATTTTCCAGCATTTTGCACAAGCTGTAGATTGATGATGCCTAAATGACTGCCCCAGTTTTTTGGCATGACGACAGGAATTCCGTTAATTGTGCCTTTTTGAATGTCAATTTTAGCATTTCCTTGATAGTCAGGGCTTGGGAATAGATTATGCTGATGACCTGAAATAATCGCATCGATTCCATCGGCTTTGAGAGCTAAATCAAATACAGCATTTTCAGCGCCTTTTGGCAGTTGTTTCGTTTCAATACCAGAATGCGCGAGAGCGATAATCAAGTCTGCTCCTTCCGCTTTCATTTTCGGAATCATTTCTTGGGCTGATTCAGTTATATCTTGCACAGTTAATTTTCCCTCAAGATGCTTATGGTCCCAAGTTAAAATTTGTGGAGGGGTAAACCCGATATACCCTATTTTAAGCTGCTGGTTTTGTCCCTTGTCATCGACAAATGTTCGTTCTTCGATATGGAATGGTCGATATTTGTGTTTTCCATCCTTTGTTTTAATATTGGCATTAACAATGGGGAATTTAGCGCCTTTTATTGTTCCATCTAAAAATTCTAGTCCATAGTTAAATTCATGATTTCCCAATGTACCGGCATCATAGTTCAGTTTGTTCATGACATCAATGATTGGATGAATTTTTGCTTTGTATATGATCTGTTCTCGTTCATGTTTGAAGACGTATTCTCCAAGAGGGTTTCCTTGAATAAGGTCACCATTATCGACAAGCAGTGTATTTGGTTGTTTACTTCGATGCTCTTCAATCAGCTGTGCCGTCCGAGCAAGCCCGAACTGGGTTGTCTGTTTGTCAGCATAATAATCATAATCCATCATATGGGCGTGAACATCGGTTGTCGCCAAAATACTAAGATTGATTAGCGGATCTTTGGTTTGTTCTTTTGCATGAATTTGTGTGTGAGAAAAAAGTAAGTGATGAATCATTGCTGACGGAATTAGGATGCGGAAAATGTTTTTCCTCGAAAACCATCTGTTCTGTACTCCCACTATTTCTCCACCTTTCAAATGATGATAACTCTAGTGTAAAAATTTTTTGTGAAATAATGAAGAGGATATTGTAAAAATAATACAAAGATATTTGTTAAGGGTTTAGTTTGACTAACTAATAGAGGATTTATGTATAAACAAGGCGGATCAACTGGGAGATCCGCCTTGATAGCGATGATTACTTTCGCAATGCTGCCAATTCCTCGGCAATCGCTCGCATTTCACTTGGACTGAAAGTTTTCTTTTTCATAATCATTTGATGCAGATATTCAAGATCTTCAAGTTTTTCATTACTGAAGTCTTCTGCTTTTATCACGCCAATATTTAGCATGTTCAACTTTTGTGAGATCTCATCAATCATTTTATTCAGATCAGACAATGAAGCACTTCCTTTCTAGAAAATGTAGGGGCTTCTATTGTAACAAAATTTCACTATGGGGAAAGGCTATTTTGTTTGGCTTGTTTTTCCGCTTTGATTTTAGTGACGACTTGTTTTGATTCATAGACAACAATTCCTGTTAACCCGATGAGCCCGATTAAGTTCGGAATAGCCATCAAACCGTTTAACATATCGGCAAGAGCCCAAACGAAGTTGTCTTTAAAAATGGCTCCAAAAAATACGGCAATCACAAATATCATCCGATAGAAAAACGCATATTTTTCATTGACTAGGTAAGTAAAACATTTCTCTCCATAATAAGACCACCCGAGAATAGTTGAATAGGCGAATAACAGTAAGCCGACTGCGACAATTGTTGACCCAGCTGGGCCTAGGAAATGTCCGAAAGTTAACGATGTCAAGGCATCATTTTTTTCTAATGTATACATGTCACCCATAATAATTGAAATACCTGTGATCGAGCAAACAACCAGTGTATCAATGAATACTTGAGTCATTGACACAAGTGCTTGTCGAGCAGGCATATCAGTTTTCGCAGCCGCCGCTGCAATTGGTGCTGAGCCAAGGCCGGCTTCATTTGAAAACACACCTCTTGCAACACCCCAACGGATGACAGTTCCAATTGCACCTCCAGCTACTGCCTGGCCGGTAAAGGCGTCAGAAAAAATTAAACTGATTGCACCGGGGACAAGCTCAAAGTTTGAAATGATAATGATCAGGCCAGAGATGACATAAAATAAGGCCATGATCGGTACAAAAAAAGAAGTGACTTTTCCGATGGATTTGATTCCTCCAAGAATAACGAGAGCAGTAAATACTGTTACAATGATACCCGTTACCCAAGTGGGCACAGAGAATGTTGATTCCATAACACCTGAAACAGAATTGGCCTGAACCATATTTCCAATTCCGAAAGCCGCAAGCGCCCCAAATATAGCAAATAACACGCCTAGCCACTTTTGTTTTAGCCCGTGTTCCAGATAATACATTGGGCCGCCTGACATTTCACCGTTTTTACCTTTGATTCGAAACCTGACAGCAAGAACGGCTTCAGCATATTTTGTAGCCATCCCAAAAAAGGCAGCAAACCACATCCAAAAAATAGCGCCAGGTCCTCCGGCAATGACCGCAGAAGCAACACCAACAATATTTCCAGTTCCGACGGTTGCGGCAAGAGCAGTCATTAATGCCTGAAAGTGAGAAATATCACCTTCAGAAGATTTATCCTGATTTTTGGAAAAAGCAAGTTTTAAGGAATAAGGCAACAGTCTAATCGGTAAGAAAATCAGCCTAAATGTTAAAAAAATACCTGTTCCAACGATGAGGATCAAAAGCGGAGGCCCCCATAAAAAGCCATTGATTTGATCAACGAGATTTGAAATATAATTCAAGGTGAAAAATCCCCCTTTTTGATATGTCTATCTAGAATATTCTGAAAGTTCGTGAGATTTGTCAATAGAATTGTCATATTTTTTTTCGAAAGTTGAAAAATAACAAAAACTCTATACTATAAAATAAAGATGTTTTTCTTTCTGGATAAGGGGAAAAGATGATAAAAAGGGGAGATCTGTTATGAAAGGTGATCGTGTGATCATGAGAAATATCTTGTTGGGTGCATCTGTCGGTTTCATCATGTCACTCATTCATAAGCCAACAAGAAAAGCCTGTGCTTTAAAAATCGCGGCCTATACAGACAAAGTCCGCCGCTTCCGAGAGCAACCAGATCAACTCACCAATTGTATACAACAAAAAATCAGATCGGTTTCAGATGATCTAAACTTTTTAAATCAGCAGATAAAAGAACTGAAAGAAACAACGCCAAAGGTGATCGAACGAATCGAAGAAACAAGAGATCATTTCTCTAAAAGAAACAGGAAGCGTTTGGAGTGAGGAAAAGTGATCAATTTTTTAAAAAAGCTTGCGGGACGATTTCTACTTCATGAGGGATTCAGTAAATCAGCTGAACTTGCTTATTTTTTTCTCCTGTCTCTTTTTCCATTCATGATATTCTTAATTACACTAGTAGGTTATTTACCAGTTCAAAAGGAGGACATCATTGCCGTATTTAAGCAATACGCCCCGAAAGGGACTATGCCTGTCATCAATGAGACTTTGAACACCGGGAACAGAGGATTGCTTTCTTTTGGAATTATTGCGGCATTATGGTCAGCCTCAAATGGAATAGGCGCAATTGTCGGTGCATTTAATCATGCGTATGAAGTGAAGGAAAACCGCTCTTTTCTTATGATTCGTCTGACATCGCTCCTTCTGACTGTTGCAATGGTCATGACAATATTAATTGCCCTGCTTTTACCGGTATTCGGAAGAGCGATCGGTGACTTTATTGCCAGTATTGACGGTACACCTGCCATGTTTTTGACGGCTTGGTCAGCGCTTCGCTGGATTATCAGTCCACTCATTTTGTTCATTGTGTTTACAGCTCTATATTTTTTTGCTCCAAATGAACGGTTGTCGTTTAAATTTGTCTTTCCAGGCGCATGCGCGGCAACGGTTGGTTGGATTCTCGTCAGTATATTGTTTTCATACTATGTCAGTGAAATCGCCAATTATAGTGCTACTTATGGAAGCCTAGGTGGAATCATTGTCTTGATGATCTGGTTTTATTTAAGCGGAATGATGATCATTTTAGGGGGAGAGATTAATGCGCTGTTACATAAAAATTCGGCCCATCGTGCATCCTAAACATGAACCTTTAAAAAGTTCAAGATGGAGGGATCATCATGACAAAGCATACGAAAAAAGGCGGAAGTCACAATAAACAAAATTCAAAACAAAGTTCTAAACATAAAACGAGCGGAAGCGCCAACGGCCAAAACGGATATCACTAAAGCGTTCTGACATAATAGAGTCGTTTGTCATTTAGACAGACGACTCTATTTGGTTTGTCACGTTTTTTTGCCCCTTTCTCTTTCCAATAAAAACCCCACTCCAGATTAAAATCATCACAAATGTAATGAAAAATAGAAGGTTGCCGTTTTCAAATGTTTGCATATACCAACCACCTAGAGTTGGTCCAAAAATACTACCGAAGCTAAATGTAATTCCGCACATGAGGTTGCCGGCAGGAAGAAGGTGCTTTGGCAGCAAATCGGCCATAAAGCTAATACCGAGTGAAAAAGTCGATCCGACAGCCATTCCCGCTACAAAAAAGCATGTAGCTATAACTAGAATGGATTCAGTGAAACCTGCAATGAAAAAACACCCTGCTCCAATTGCCAAAATGATGAGAAGAACCTTTCCGCGGCCGCACTTGTCACTCAAGATGCCAAGTGGATATTGAAAAACAATTGTGCCAATGGCAAAGGCAGGTAAAATAATGGATACACCTTCGACAGTAATCCCTGACCTGAGTGCATATACAGGGAAGTTTCCGTTTAACACAGTTTCTAAAACTCCATAACCAAAAGTCGGTAAGAAGGCAACCCAGCCAAGCAAAAAAGCTTGGTAAAATCGTTTTAAACTGTTGTCAGATCTGTTTTCAGAACCACTATTTTCTGGGAAATCATTTTTTAAAAAAAGGACAAACAACCAGACGAACAAGCTAAACGCACCAGAAATAATAAATGGTAGTGACGGCATCATGTTAATAAGCGGTGTTAAAGCAGGTCCTGCTGCAAATCCTAAGCTAAAGGAAAGACCATATAACGAAATATTCCGCCCACGGTTTTTTTTAGATGATAAAGTCGTGACCCATGTTTGTGTTGAAAAATGAAGCATATGATCACCGATTCCAATGATAAGCCGTAAAAAGAACCATACTAAATAAGACTTAAACAACACAAAACTAAACAAGCTGGCAACCACAATCATTCCACCGAACATGATGAGCGGTTTAAATCCAAGCTTTCGCAATGGTGCCTCCATAAATGGCGATGCGACTAAAACGCCAATATAAAGACCTGTCGCATGAATGCCATTTAAAGTTGCCGAATGACCCTCCTGTTCAAAAATAATCGAGATGACTGGTAAAAGCATCCCTTGAGAAAATCCAGAAATACTGACAATCAACACAAGTATGAAAAAGTGAATTCTAGACATGCTCATTCTCCTTATCCAGTTCCTCCATTGATCGTATAACGTTATCAAGTTGATAAGCAAGATGTTTTTTATGTAGGTGATTGAATAGGTAATTGAAAATCATAAGTGGTTGAAAAAAATTGGATAAAGGGACTAACTACAGTAAACACTATAAAAAAAGATACAGAAAGAGTGATCGTATGAAAAAGCTTTTGTATTTTACGCTTATTGCGTTTTTATCCTTTAGTTTTTTCGCTGTACAGGAAGCTGTTGCAGCCAAGGCAATGAAAGTACCAAACTCTGTCACCAATATTTCTAAAGAAAACACATATCCCAATGCTTCTCAGGATCAGCCGAGATTGCAGCCGAGCGAATTGGCAAAAGAGCTTCTCGAAACATCTGATACAGCGATTGAGAACCCACATCTGATTAAAATGCTAAATGAATCAAGCATATCAGGGACCCCGCTTGCGATTGGATATAGAGCGACAATTTATTTAGGAAGATGGGCGCTAAGTTATAATTCTAATGAGACTGTTGCTAACTGGGAATACCAAAAAATTAATATGAACCGCTATGACAACAGAAGTGGAAAATCAACTGCCGAAATCACTTATTCACAGGAAAAAACAAGTAAAATTAAAGGCGGATTAACAGCAAAAGTGCCAAAAGCTGAAGATGTGAAAAACATGATGATGCTTAAAGCAATGGAAAAAACGAAATTACCACTCGCTTTTGAAACGGTTGTGGGGGCGGGAACAAAACGCGATCAAACCTATAAAGTTTCACCGAAAAAACTTGGGGTTTTGAATGCCTTTGCTCCTGCTATTAATGAAAAAGGGAAAATTACCTATGGGGAAGTATATCTTGTCTTAAAAGGTAATAAACGAAAACTTGTCGTTAAAAATATCACATCACAGGGGATTGGGGCTTGGATTCCTGTTCAGGATCATTTGACAATGGGTTTTAAACTAAATCAATCTCGCTAAAGAAAAGGGGCACATGAAATCGCCCCTTTTTTTAAATTTCTATATTTCTCGCTTTTCGGGAAGAAAAATCAATATCTTGGTAATAGCTGTTTTTAACCAATACATTAGGTCCGAGACATCTGACGCTTGAACAATGGCAGTTCAGACATTTAGCAAGCTCTGTTTTTCTCCATTTCGCATATGCACTCATCAGGCTGTCTGTTTGAATATTGCCTAGTGGTGGTGTATCACCGAAATCAGTCACAATAATATGACCATCAAAAATATTAATATTGAGACGGGAACGTCCGTCAGGATCATTTCTGACAGTGACATTTTCCGTTTCATACAACCTTTTTAAAAGAAGTTGGTCTTGATGATCAGGACTGCATGCATAAAACGGCAGTGTACCGAACAACATCCATGTGTGTTGATCTCGTACATCAAGCAGGTGGTGGATTGCGTTTCTCAATTCCTTTAAACTTAACACTTCTAGGTTACTTGCAAAATCGCTCGGGTACATGGGATGTACTTCATGGCGCTGACACTTCATATCGTGAACAATCTGCTTATGAATATGTTCAATATGAGGGAGTGTTCGTTTATTTAGCATCGTTTCTGCTGACACCATGACGCCCTCATCAACCAATGTCCGGCTGTTTTCAATCATTTTCTCAAAATATCGTGCTCTTTGGGCAAATGTCGGTTTTTTCTCCATCATTGCAAAGCCGATTTCGGCAAAGTCTTCAATTGTCCCCCAGTTATGAGAAATGTGAAGAACATCTAAGTATGGGATGATCCACTCATAGCGGTTGATATCAAGGGTCAAATTAGAATTGATCTGTGTCCTAACCCCACGCTCATGTGCATATTTTAATAAAGGTACGACATATTCCTTCACAGATGTTAACGAGAGCATCGGTTCTCCGCCAGTTAAGCTTAAGGAACGGAGGTGGGGAATTTCATCAAGCCGTCTTAAAAGCAGGCTGAGCGGTAGAGGATTTGGATCTTTCGGCCGGAGTGTATATCCGACAGCACAATGTTCGCAACGCATATTACAAAGAGTTGTCGTCGTCAATTCGATATTCGTCAGCTCTATATCTCCATATTCATCCACATCCAGATACGCTTCCCACGGATCATAATCAGGAGTGATTGGACGGACTTTTAATTTTTGTTTCATACATATCTAACTCCTTTATCGTTAGGACATATTAAATATAGCCCAACTATTAATTTTAGACCTTAGCTGGTAAAAGTCGCAAGTGAAGATCATTGAAAAATACCGCTTTAAAGACTATAATATAAAGGAGGATAATGATGGAGAATACCTTAAATGATAAACAACAGCAAGTAAATGACTTAAAAAACAGGTTAGATATGTTTATGTCTATTATTGATTCTTTAGATCCAGAAGTGACGGACGTTGAAGATATTGACAAACTGATCCGTATGCTTGATGAACTGGAGGCTAAATACGAACGCTATAAAAAAGATTGGAAGGGAACGCTGTAGTTTTGCAGCGTTTTTTTGTTTTTCCAAGTGTTACATGGTATGAAAAACAAAGCTCTTTTAAAAAATAAGAAAAAACTAAACTGGGAGCGATACCATGAAACGAATCTGTACTTTATGTTGCGGATTCCTCATGCTGCTGGCTTTTACAAGTCGTGCTGAAGCGATCTCCAATAAGGCGATTCACTGGGGATTTTCCAAAAGCAAACATCATCAGCCAGCTGATGCAGGAAAAGAACTAAACCATCTTCTAAATCGCTATGATGCGATTTATTTAGGTGACACAAAAGAAAAGGCTGTCTATTTAACGTTTGATAACGGTTATGAAAATGGACACACACAACAGATACTTGATGTATTGAAAAAGCAAAACGTTAAAGCTGCTTTTTTTGTAACAGGACATTTTGTCAAAGATCAACCTGAACTTGTAAAACGAATGGCTAAGGAAGGCCATATTGTTGGCAACCACTCGTTTCACCACCCAGATTTAACAACGAAATCAAGCGATATCATTAAAGAAGAATTGGACTCGGTTACTGAAGAAGTTTTTAAAATAACAGGCAAACAGGACAATCTTTACTTACGGCCACCTCGTGGGATTTTTAGTGAAAGGGTTCTTCATGAGACGAATAAGCTTGGTTATCAAACGGTTTTTTGGTCAGCTGCTTTTGTAGATTGGAAAATCAACAAGCAAAAAGGCTGGAAATACGCCTATGATAACATCCTCAAACAAGCTCACCCTGGAGCGATCTATTTGCTTCATACAGTATCAAAAGACAATGCGGAAGCTCTTGATCGAGCGATCACTGATTTAAAAAAAGGAGGGTATCAATTTAAAAGCCTCGATGACCTGATGTTTGAAAAACATATGATTCTAAAGACACTTTAATGTAAACCCCGATCATTTTACGGGGTTTTTCTATTGTTAAATTTTTACTAGATTTAAAAGGAAAATAGGGTTATCATGTTAAATGAAGGGGGAATTACCATGGGGAATTTAGTAAGATCAGTAACATCACCAAAAAAATTTATTACGGGAAAACAACTGCTGGCAAATTTGAATGATTATATTTCAGACTTTGGTGATAAAGCATATGTCATTTGTGACGAGTTTATTTTAGAACGAGCACAAAAAGAGGCCGGTGAGTCAATTGAAAAAGCCGGTAATCAAGCGGTCTTTGAAAAATTTAATTATGAATGCACACAAGAAGAAATCGACCGCAACCGTGAGCTTGCTCGTAAGTCAGGTGCAAACATCATCATTGGGATTGGTGGTGGAAAAACACTTGATACAGCAAAAGCTACGGCTTATTATGAAAAACTACCGGTTGCCATTTTTCCAACGATTGCATCCACAGATGCTCCATGTACAGCTTTGGCGGTCATTTATAAAAAATCAGGGGAATTTGACCGCTATTTATTTTTGCCAACAAATCCTGATGTTGTACTTGCTGATATTGACATTTTATCAGGAGCTCCAGCACGTTTTTTCGCAGCTGGAATTGGTGACGCTTTAGCTACATATTTTGAAGCTCGTGCTTGCTTTAAAGCAAATGGGGACAACCTTGTATTGATGAAACCTTCAACAACAGCTCTGGGGCTTGCCCGCCTTTGTTATGATACCCTTTTAGAAAACGGGGTAAAAGCAATGGAGGCTGTTAAAAACGGTGTAGCTACACGTGCTGTTGAAGATACGATTGAAGCCACTATTTATTTAAGTGGTGTTGGTGCAGAATCAGGTGGACTCGCTGCAGCACACGCCATTCACAACGCTATGACAGCTGTTCCTGCATTACATAAGGTCCAACATGGTGAAAAAGTCACTTTCGGTCTAATGGCTCAGCTTATTTTAGAAAATGTACCAACAGAAGAATTAGAAACAGTGATTGGTGTTGTTAAAGGAGTCGGTCTCCCGCTTACATTAAAAGATTTGGGAGTCGAAGAATTTGTTGAGGAAGAGTGGCGAAAGGTTGCAAAGATGGCTTGTGCAGAGGACGATACAATGGGCAATATGCCATTTCCTGTTACACCTGAAGATGTCTATAACGCAATTGTTGCTGCAAATGCGATTCTTGAGACTTATCAAGATTGATCACAATACGGAAAGCCAATGGAGTGTTTCTTCATTGGCTTTTATTTTATGGACTATTTAAAAATATGAAACCAACCTTTGTAACGGAACCACATGATCATGCCGATGACAATAATGGCCATGAATCCGAGAATGAAATAATACCCGTGATGCCAATGAAGTTCTGGCATGTTTTCAAAATTCATTCCATAAACACCAACGATAAATGTTAGCGGGATAAAAATCGTTGATACAATCGTTAAGGTCATCATAATGGCATTCATCCGATTGGAGTTTAATGTTTGATAGCTATCTCGTAAATCAGCGGTCATGTCTCGATTATTTTCAACGATTTCCGTGAGTTTCAAAAGGTGATCATAAATATCACTGTAATAAGCTTTGCGTTCACGGTTTTCTTTTAAAGGTTCAATGTTTAAAATCCGATATAGCAAGTCGCGCATCGGAATAATCGTTCTCCTCAGCTTGAGAAGATCGCTTCTAATTTCAAACACTTCATTGATCAGTGTCCCAAACGTTTTTCGACTATCACTTTCGGCGATTTCATTGAGCCTGTCTTCAATTTGATAGAGGATTGGAAAATACTCGTCTACCAGCTGATCCATCACCATATAGGCGATATGGTTTGGACCCTTAGTCCACAAATCTTGATTTTCTAAAACTTGTCTTCTCACCTTTTCTATACCTAGTGATGCGTGAAGGTGAAATGTAACAATAAAACGGTCTCCAACAAACAAATCAACTTCTTCAGAAGCTAATGTTTTTTGATTTAAAGCGTGAATCACAAAAAATGCATAATGTTCATACTGATCAAGCTTTGGTCGTTGTAAATGATGAAAACAATCTTCAATTGATAATGGATGAAAATGAAAATGGCTATGTAATAATAAAGCTTCTACATCTGATGGCTGATCAAAGTCTGTCCAATACCATTCGATATCTTCAGCTGTCAGCCTTTCTGTGGGAACATCTAATAGAAGCTGTCCGTCTTTTGTTATGGCAATATGTTTATACATTGGCAACCCTCCACCCTTATCATAGCATGCTGCTGCTAAAGAAAAATGATTCGTTTTATAAATGAAAAGTAAACATGGTATACTGTGGACAAACAAGAAAGGGAATGGAAAGCGATGTGGAAGGAAACTGTAAGTGTGTCACCTCCTTATCACTTTGATCGTGTGTTAGAGAGGTTGTCTCTTGACCCTCTTCATGCAGTGGATCTTGAAAAGCGGGAAGTCAAACTGCCGCTTCGCAATGAAGAGAAAAAACCTTGTATTATTACGGTTCAAGCAACCGGAACGGTAGACCATCCGGAATTTCTCGTCAGTGGTCAAGGGGAGCAGAAAGCAATGCTAAAAGAAGTCAACCGGATTTTCAGGTGGGAAGAAAGTCTTCAACCTGTTATGGATCATTTTTCAAAAACAAGTTTGTCAGTATTGTTTAAAGAGCATAGAGGAACACCAATTGTCCTTGATTTTCAATTATATCACTGTCTAATGAAATGCATCATACATCAACAGTTAAATCTAGCATTCGCTTATCGATTAACGGAACGATTTGTGCATGCCTTTGGTGAACAACAGGATGGTATCTGGTTTTATCCGCTTCCTGAAACAATTGCAAAGCTTGATTACAACGACTTGCGAGAACTGCAGTTTAGTATGCGAAAATCGGAATATGTGATTGATACATCAAGAATGATCGTTACAGGGGAGTTAAATCTAGCTGAATTTCCTCTATTATCAGATGAAGAAATCATGGAAAAACTCGTGAAGATCAGAGGAATCGGTCCTTGGACTGTGCAAAATATTCTGTTGTTCGGACTTGGTCGTCCCAACCTGTTCCCATTAGCAGATATCGGAATCCAAAGGGCTATCAAACATCATTTTGGTTTACAAACTAAACCATCAAAAGAAGATATGCATACTTTGAGTAAAGAATGGCAGCCTTATTTAAGTTATGCTTCGATGTATTTGTGGAGAAGCATTGAGTAGAAATGGAGAGAATATGAGTGAAACGTGAAAGTAATGGATCGGCAGAATTAAAAGTCGGACAGCAATTTCCCCTTACCATTAAACGCCTTGGCATTAATGGCGAAGGAGTCGGCTATTTTAAAAAAAAGGTTGTGTTTGTTCCTGGAGCTCTACCAGGTGAAGAAGTCGTTGTCGAAGCGACAAAAGTTCAGCCGAAATTTTCTGAAGGACGGGTCAAGAAAATTCGCAAACGCTCAGAACACCGTGTCAAACCGCCTTGTACCATTTATGAACAATGTGGTGGCTGTCAGCTGCAGCATCTCGCTTATGATCAGCAACTAAAAGAAAAACGCGATATCGTCATTCAAGCGCTTGAGCGCCACACTCGTTTTCATGTGGATCAATTGGAGATTAGGCCAACGATCGGAATGGAAAATCCGTGGAACTACAGGAATAAAAGCCAATTCCAACTCGGATTAAAAAAAGGAAAAATGATTGCCGGTCTATACGGAATTGACTCGCACCACCTTGTTCCCATTTCAGAATGTATTGTCCAGCATTCAGCGACAAACAAAACGACTCAAACAGTTAAACAAATTCTCGAAGACTTTGGTATCACCGTCTATCATGAGCGTAAACGAACAGGCGATGTACGTACGATAGTAACAAGAACTGGCTTTGAGACAGGAGAAGTCCAAGTCGTGCTCGTCACTGCTAAAGAGAATCTACCGCGCAAACAGCTAATCGCTGAAGAAATTAAAAAACGTCTTCCTGAAGTAACCTCAGTCATTCAAAACGTCAACAAAGCGAAGACATCGGTTATCTTTGGAGATGATACAAAACTTTTAGCAGGCAACACAGTGATCCAGGAAGTGCTCGGAGATATTTCATTTGAGCTAAGTGCACGTGCTTTCTTTCAGCTTAATCCAATTCAAACAGTCAAACTTTATGATGAAGTGAAAAAAGCCGCTCAACTAACAGGCAGCGAAAAAGTCGTTGACGCTTACTGCGGTGTCGGCACAATCGGCATGTGGATCGCAGAGGGAGCAGGAGAAATCCGCGGCATGGACGTTATTAAAGAATCGATCGCCGACGCCAAGAAAAACGCCAAAAAACACGGCATCGAAAATGCTCACTATGTCACAGGCACAGCCGAACACTGGTTGCCCAAATGGACAAAGGAAGGCTTCAGACCCGATGTTGTCATCGTCGATCCACCAAGAACCGGCTGTGACCGCACCTTTTTAGATACGATCAAACAGGTAAAGCCAAAGCGGTTCGTATACGTCTCATGCAATCCATCGACACTTGCAAAGGATTTGCATTATTTGGCGAAGGACTACCATGTCGAATATATTCAGCCAGTTGATATGTTTCCGCAGACGGCGCATGTGGAGTGTGTTGTAAGGATAGAGAGAAAATAAAGCTGGTAACAATTGATTTGTGACATCTGTCCCTTTTTTGTGCTTTTATGTTTCCTCAGATTATGAGAAGTATCAACTCCGAGAGGATACAATTACAAAAAATAAAGCAAATAGGAAATGTGTATGTCGGAATCAAGATTAATTTATACATATTGATTTGTTGAGGAGATTTACTATGAATAAAATGAGTGCTTTTGATGAGTTTGCCAGTAGAGTTCTTAACACCTATCACATGGGGGAAAAAGAGTTTTGGGCTGCTGTAATGGCTCCATTCTTATCCGATACAAATATTTTAACAATGTGGAAACATCGAAAGATTGGGATAAAATTACTGAGAATATTTGATTCTCTAGATAATGAAAGAAAGAAATTTCTTACCGAATACACACTTCCTGTTGGATTTAACATATCTCAATGGGAAAGTCTAAATAAGAAAGATGAATATTTCAGGGATGCCTATCCTATCTATGCATTTCTAGTCATTTGGATGGAGGAAAATGGATTAGCTGAAAATCTAAATTCTTTTGATGGGTTGCTCCGTGCCGTAGTCTACGGTATTGCAGGCTATGGGATACTTGATGTTCAAGTTGATGAGGACAATTTCTCTCCAGTTGAATTGCTTACAGCTCAAATGCTCATTGCTGAATATGAGACAGAAATCCTTAGAAATTTCGGCGTTACCGAAGTTAACCTAAACATTTTGCATCGGATTCGAACTCAATTTCTTAAAGCTGAGATAAAGGAAAAATCTCTTCGTGGAAAAGGCAGCCCTTATGAAAAGGATAAACCAATAGAATGCGGTTTCAAAGCAGCACATCTTTTGACTCCGTTTATGCTTAGTCTTGAGCAATTAGGTAAATCTTCTCTTATCGATGCATATTTTGAAGTTTTCTTTTCATTTGGTGCTGTTATTCAGATTATTGATGATTTCAAGGATTTGGTGGAGGATATCTCCATTGGCCATTTTTCCTATGTAACCCTCGATTCAGAAGTTATTTCATTATATAAGAAAGGCCAAAAACCTAGGGAAATTGCGGAAAAACTTTTAGAAGACAAAAAACGTTTAAACAGAGTCTATACTACATGTAAAAAGCTTATAGATAATACCAACAATCTTTTGAAAGAATTAAGTGATCCATTTCTAGTTCGTATTGTAAGTGTCACAGAACTTAGGCTAGATTCATTCTTTAAAAATTATTTGAAATTAGAAATTTAGGAGGTGATGTTTTTATGAATCCTAATCCAGTAAATAAATTAGGATTCTGGTTTGCCACATTTGCTGCAACATTCAGTATACTATATTCAATGTTTCAAATATTGTCGTCGTTAGGCTTACTTACTGGATATTTAAGTCAGATACTCATCTTTGGCGCATCTATCTTAATAGCTCCTTCGTTCGTTGCTATGATAGCATGTGTTCACTATACCTCTCATGAAACTAAAAAGGTTTGGAGTCAAATTGGATTACAGTTTTCAGTTCTATATGCTGTTTTCGTTATGATTGTATATATGACAGAACTGTTCGTGGTTATTCCACATGGTATACGTGGCGAATCAGAAAAGGTAGCTTTATTGGCATTTGAACCTGAATCACTCATGTATGTGATTGATGGTCTAGGATATACCTTTATGTGTGTTGCAACTTTATTTTGTGCACAAGTTTTTATTGGCGATGGAATAAATAAATGGATAAAAAGGATATCTACTATGAATGGCATATTGGGAATACCGATTTTTATTGTATACATATACTTTCATCCAGTATTGTTGTTCTTTGGAACAATGTGGATGATTACCGTTCCAAGCATATGTATTCTTATAGCCATTCAGTTTAGAAGCACAATGAGAATAGATAATAAAAGCAGAATTTCTTATATTAGTCCGCTATCTCTATTTTAGCATTCATTCGACTTTGGAGTACTGTACGTTGAATGAATTTAGCAAATGTATGGAAATTTACCTTCGCAAAGCGAAAGAATTCTGGGAGGGGTTTCACTGGCTAGTTTTCAAAAGCTAGAAAGTTTCAAAACAATGCTTCAATTTGCTGAAAAATTTGCATACATAGGCTTTAAATATTTAATGGAAAACCAAACTTAAAGAATTTGTTCACATCACAACTAACGAACAAGGTGACGAGGAATATCACCTCAATTCAGACAAAAAAAACGATCTGTATTGTCGGCTAAGCAGGAAGTGCCTTTTTGATGAAAAACTAGTAGGCAACGTAGAACTTCGATCTAAAGTTACTACTCACTGAATGGAGATTTTAAATGAACAAAACCAAAACTGATAGATTATGGAGTGATCTTCAAACCAAATTCGGGGTACCTCTTGATGACGATAACCTAGCTAAAGTAAGGGCAATTTTTTATCCAAGAACCCTGAAGAAAAATAATTTCTTCATTAGAGAGGGTGAGAAATCGACTGAAATAGCATTAATCATGAAAGGGGCATTCCGATCATTCTATATTGATGAACTAGGCCATGATGTGACGAAATATTTCTATGTAGAGGGAGATCTGATTCTTTCTTATTTAGCTTATATATCACAGAAAGAATCTGCATATTCTGTACAGGCGCTAGAGAATAGTGAGATTTTTGTGGCTTCAATTCATGATTGGGAGAAAATTGTTGATGGGAATTATCAATTGCTATCATTTTATAAGAAGATGGTTGATACTGTCCTTGTGATGAAAGAGGAGCATGCAACTAGTTTTAAATTATGGAACAGTACGGAACGATACAACAACTTTTGCGTTTCTTATCCGGAACTAAAACAACGAATAAAACAGTGTCATCTGGCATCATATCTAGGAATCACTCCAGTATCACTTAGCAGAATAAGAACAAAACAGAATCTTAACAAATGATAATGAGACGAACCTCTATGTGATATATAATAGATCAAATTCTATCCATGGAGGTTTATTTTGGTGAAAAATCAAACAGTTGTATTCATTACTGGATGTTCGAGTGGTATTGGTAAGGAGCTTTGTGAGATTTTATATGACCAAGGATACACGGTTGTAGCAACAGCAAGAAATGTAGAGACAATAAAGACTCTGAAAGCTTCCTTGAAATTACCGTTGGATATTGCCCAAAAAGAGTCCATTACAGAAGCTGTCCACGAAGTACTATCAAAATATCGGAAAATTGATGTTCTTGTGAATAATGCAGGTTATTCGGTAAGGGGAGCTTTAGAAGAGGTTAATGTTTCTGATGTGAAAACGATGTATGATGTGAATGTATTTGGGATGATTCAAATGATCCAAGCAGTTGTACCAATTATGCGGAATCAGCGGTCTGGCAAGATCATCAACATTGGTTCAATCTCAGGACAGTTTGCACAGGCGATTAATGGCGCTTATTGCTCATCAAAATTTGCAGTTGAAGCATTGAATGAGGCGCTCCGACTGGAGTTACACCAATATGATATCCAATCAACAGTGATCGAACCGGGTGCTATCAAAACAAATTTTTTTAAGACACTTGCCCAAAATTCGGCTGACCTTATGTCAAATCAAAACTCCCCCTATGCCAGTCACTATGAATCAGATATTAGACAACGAAGTGCCCAGAAGAAGACTGAAGCGAAGGAAGTAGCACGGATCATTGCAAATATTATGGCTAAAAGCCGGTTGAAAGTCCGGTACAAGGTAGCGGTTCCGCTAAAGCTTCGCGTAGTTGCAGCACTTTCAGATTCAATGAAGGAGAAGCTGTTGAGAAGACGCTAACAAACTTGACACCTTAGCTCTGAGTACTACATAACAAAGAATTGTGATCAGTAATGAAGGTATTATTTGTTAATTTCAAACGGTATTCACAAGCTAATGAAGAGATCCCAATTTCGTTATTTTAGGGACGACATACCCATACAAAAAAGCACTGATAATCAAGTGCTTTTTTGTATACGGTATTTATGCTATTCTCCAAACAAACCACAAACTCCCCAAATAGAAAATACTAGTTTAAAGTGCTTATTTTTGACGACTATTTATCATTAGATCCTTAGAGACTCTTCCCTCCATTCTCCACCCCCATTACCTTTTGTAACTTTTTTTTCTTTTTTTAATACTTACTCGTCTTCATTGGTCAAGCTATAATCATAAATGTAAGCGCATAACATGAGGAGGTGATAAAAACGATGTTTAGTAGGCGAATGGTTAAAATAATTAACTATTTATCTAAGTGTAAAGAAACGAGTTATAAAGATATAGCAAATGCCCTAGACATAAAAGAAAGACATGTTAGATATGATATTTATCGAATTAATGACGAGTTCATTTCACACAATTATCCTCCCATAGAAAAAAGATCAAAAGGAATTCTCATTTTCCCAGATCAAATTGATTTGTCGGTTTTTTCAGGAGTTGATGATTACCTTTTTGTTCAAGAAGATAGAGTTTCTATCATTAGACTTACTTTGTTACTAAATAGTAGTTTGTTAAATCTGAACCAATTAGCGAATGAATTACAAGTTTCTCGCTCAACTATAAAAAACGATTTAAATGTAATAGAAGATGAGTTTGATTCTTATCATATTAAAATTACTTATTCACAAGGATTTAACCTGGAGGGTGAAATCGAAAACTTTCTATTGTTGCTTTATAGAGAGTTTAAAAGGTATTGCTGTTTATTCTTTGATGACACTGTTGTATACACATCATTTGAGTTGAAAATCAAAAATATTATTCGGCAATCTTTCAATCAAATCAATTTAGATCACATCATTCATATCGTAATAAGTGATTTATCAAGCAGAGAAAAAGTGTTATCAGATCATTCGTTTGAATGGTATCTATCAAATATATTGATCACAATCTGGTCGACTATTTATCAAAAAGAGAATGTGATTCATTTTAGTGATTTCAAACTAGTTGAAAGTTTAGATTGTAAGGAACTGATCAGTAAGTTAGAAAAAGAATGCCAAATACAATTTTCTAACAAGCAAAAGGAGTTTATCTCACGTTTACTTAATTACACTAGTTACCATGTCAATGAAAGTGAAGAAGATGTGATGCAGGCTGAAGCGATCACTTTTCAACTGATTGATGAGATGAGCGAAAAGATGGATCTTGATTTCAAATCAGATGAAATTCTCGTCAGAGGTTTAACAAATCATATTGCGCCTTTAATCAGAAGAATAGGAAATCATCTTGATATTCATGAAAATATTATGCCGATGCTATCGTCAAGTGATATTGAAATTTATGAAATCGTCAGTCAGGTGATTTCAAATGTTGACATTCTGAAAAAATTGAGAAATCAGTCAGAAATCACTTATTTAACGATACATTTTATCGCTAGCATTAGACGGATAAGAGAGGAAGCACCAAAACGAGTTCTGTTAGTATGTGGTTTTGGTTATGGGACAACAACAATGTTGAAAGAGTCCCTCATAAACGAATTCCAATTACAGGTTACTGAAGTATTGCCTTTATATCGGTTGTCAAATTATCAACAATGGGATCATGTCGATTTGGTGATCACAACAACTGAACTTGATAAAATGCCGATTAAAAAACCAATTGTAGTCGTTACGCCTATCCTTACAGATCAGGATATCAGGAACATTATTGAGGCAGGCATACCTAGAAAAAAAGTATTGACTCATTATTTTTCAATTAATAGAAACTTAGAGTTTTTAAATGATCAGAATCGTTTACAAGTGTTGCAAGTCATTAGAAATCAGTTTGGTTATCCTTTGACAAATAAAAAAAGTAGAATTGAAAATTTCTCAGACATGTTATCTGAGGAAAGAATCTCTATTATTGAAGGATGCGATTCATGGGTTCAAACGGTTAGGCTTTGTACGGATTTGTTAGCCGAATATGGTTATGTTGATGAAGAATACGGTGAAGAAATCATTGCAAGTATTAACAAGTTAGGCTACTACTCTATCTCAGATGATCATTTTGCTTTGTTACATGGAAAGCCAGGCGCATATGTAAAAAGAAGTGGGATGAGCCTCATTCTTAGTAAGAAACCGATAAGATTTGGAGAAAAACAGGTAAATATTATGATTTGTTTAGCTAGTAAAGATAACTCTGAACACATTCCCGCTTTAATTTCATTAGTACGAATGGTTAAAGAATATGACTTGATGACACATATTAAAACAGCAAAGTCTTCTCATGAAATAATGGAAATCATAAAACATAAAGAGAAAGAGAGTTTGAAAAATGGCTGAAATTCTTAGTAAACAATGCATCGTCCTAAATATTAATGGCAGTGACAAAAATGAGGTAATCAAGAAATTGGTTGATCAATTAAGTGAAGCAGGCAGTATTAAAGACAGAGCTGCATTTCTTAAAGATGTCTATGATAGAGAAATGATCCACCCGACTTATATTGGTTATCATATCGGAATGCCCCATGGAAGAACAGAAAATGTAATAAGAACAGCTATTTGTTATGGAAGATTGTCACAACCGATACACTGGGGCCATGATCATGACGAAAAAGTAAATACTGTCGTTTTAATTGCTGCTCCAAAAGAAGATAACGATGGACATTTAAAAATCATCTCTCAATTAGCTAGAAATTTAATGCATGAAGATTTTAGAAATACATTACTGGAATCAAATGAAGATGAAGTATATACAACGATAAATTCAGTTATTGCATTAGATGCATAATAGTTTCACTCTTTGTATGTCTCCAAGAAGAATATGACGAGTAAAAGGAGAGTAGAAGATGAAAAAACAATTAAGTCAAGTAAAAAAGCATCTGTTAACTGGAACATCTCATATGATTCCATTTATTGTTGCTGGAGGTATTTTATTCTCAATTTCTGTCATGTTAAATAGTACACCTTCCACACCAACAGATGGATGGTTAGCAGGTCTTGCACAAATTGGATTAGGTGGTTTGACACTTTTTATTCCGATTTTAGGTGGATATATAGCTTATTCAATTGCTGATAAACCTGGCTTGGCTCCGGGGGTAATTGGTGCATATCTCGCCAGTCAAGTAGGTGCTGGGTTTTTAGGTGGGATTTTGGCCGGTTTTTTGGCGGGGATTATTGTATTTCAATTAAAGAAAATAAAATTACCAATTGCATTGAAATCATTAGGTTCTATTTTTCTTTATCCATTAGTCGGAACATTTTTAACTGGGGCCATTATTGTCTGGGTAATAGGTTCTCCAATTGAATCTGTGATGAAAGGCTTAACCAATTGGTTAAATAATATGGGGGAAACAGGGAAATTACCTTTAGGTGCTATATTAGGTGGAATGACAGCTTTTGATATGGGAGGACCGATCAATAAAGTAGCTACTTTATTTGCACAAACTCAAGTAGACAAAGTTCCATGGCTTATGGGTGGTGTTGGGGTAGCGATCTGTGTTCCACCAATTGGTATGGGGATTGCTACATTCTTGAGTCCTAAAAAATATAATACTGAGGAAAAAGAAGCTGGTAAAGCAGCTATTCTTATGGGATGTGTAGGGATTACAGAAGGCGCTATTCCGTTTGCAGCAAATGATCCGTTGCGAGTCATTCCGTCAATTGTTTTAGGCGGTATTGTAGGCAATATTGTTCCTTTTTTAATGGGGGTCGTGAATCATGCTCCTTGGGGAGGAATTATTGTATTACCAGTTGTTGAAGGAAAGTTTGGCTATATTTTAGGCATCATTGCAGGAGCTTTAACAACAGCTCTAGTTGTCAATCTCCTTAAGAAGAAAAACCATGATGAAGTGATAAAAGATGATGATCATGAAGACTTTGAACTGGATCTAGTAAACATTTAGAAGGAGGAAATAGCAATGAAAATTGTTGGAGTTACAGCATGTCCATCAGGTGTGGCACACACTTATATGGCTGCAGAGGCTTTGAAACTAGCTGGAGAAAAATATGATGTTAAGGTTTTAATTGAAACACAAGGAGGCTCTGGTACAGAGAATCCATTAGATCCAAAAGATATTGCAGAGGCTGATTGTGTCATCATTAGTAATGATATCGATATTAAAGGTATCGAAAGGTTTAAAGGAAAGCCGTGTTTGAAAAAAGGTGTGTCAGTTTTAATCAAACAATCCGATCAAATTATAAAAGCATTGAAGGATAAATTTGAATAGGTTCATTTTTGGGAGCAAAGTAACGATCTTTACTGAGATTGTTACTTTGCTCCTATTTTATATGAAATCATGTTTATCAAATGCCGCTATCAGCTTTAGTCTCCACTTCTCATCCCCATTTTCTTTCAGTTTTTTTATTTATTGATTTTCGCTAGTTGACTTTACCCTTAGGGTAAAGTGTATAACAGAATTGAGCCCATACAAATGGAGGTGACATCTTGCTATCAATTGGAGAATTCTCAAAGATCTGTGGAGTATCTGCAAAAACACTTCGCTATTATGATGAAATTGGCTTAATCAAGCCTGATGAGGTGAACAAGGAGAACGGTTATCGGTATTATTCTATCAAGCAATTAAAAAAGTTGCTCTTGATCAACCGTTTAAAAACGTACAATTTTTCTCTGGAGGACATTAACATTTTTCTAGAGTGGGAAGAGGAACAATTAGAAGATAAGCTTTGTTTTGCTCTTCATCGTAAGAAAAGGGAAATGAAAGACAAGATAAATGCTCTTGAACATACCTTAAAACAAATCAGTAACGATCTTCTTCATTTAGAAAAGGGCATTCCGATTATGTCATATTTGGACAATATAGATATACAGCTTGTTGAAGCTCAACCAATGAATGTTTTATCTATACGTCAAATGATTGACTATACTGAAGGATATAGAACATATTTTAATAGGTTATATGAACTAATTGCGACTGAAAAGTTGACTTTGCTTGGTAAGCCGATGACGATTTATCACAGCCCTGAATATAACCCTGCCGGTAATGATACTGAGTTTGCCATCCCGATAGAGGAGGCTGTAAAAGGAACGAGAGTGTTGCCTAGAAGCCTTTGTGCAAAGTCTATTTTAAAGGGGGCATATTCAGAATTGACATCGGTATATGCTAGGTTGAGGGAATGGATCGAAAATGAACAATATGAATTGGTGAACTCACCATATGAAATTTATATAACCAATCCTCATCAAGCCACTGTTCCTGAAGATCTTGTAACCGAGGTGTATTTTCCTGTAAAGAAAAAATAGTAGAAAGCAAGAGGTAACGATATATGCAAAGAAACTATTGGCCAACAACTGAATGGCAAACCTTAGACCCACAAGCGTTAAAGATGGATTCTGACAAACTTTCAGAACTTGGACCGATGATAAGTTCTGAATATAGCAATATAAACGGGATTGTTATTGTGAAAAATGGATATATTGCTTATGAAAGCTATCATAATGGTTATGGTCCAGATCATACGTACCATGTAGCATCTGTAACTAAAAGTATTATGTCAGCACTGATTGGTATTGCTATTGATAAAAAATATATTGATGATGTAGATCAGAAAGTACTCGACTTTTTTCCTGAATATATTTCTGCTTTCCATGATCAGCAGAAACAAAACATTACCATCCGTCATCTTCTTACCATGACCGCTCCATATCCGTTTGAGGATTGGCATGAACCGCTAGAAAAGATGTGTACACAACCTGATTGGATTAAGTATATCCTTGATATGTTAGGGCAAAAAGGCAGGATTGGTACTTTTAAATATTCCACCGCAGGGGCACATCTGCTTTCTGCCATCATTACGCGTTGTACAGGGAAAAGTGCCCGTGAGTTTGCCAATCAGCATTTATTTAAACCGATCGGTATGAAAGAAATCCCTGATTATAAAATGAAATCTTTTGGATTTGATGATTTATTCGGAAAAAATGTGAAAGGGTGGGTTGAAGATCCAAACGGCTATTCCACTGGGGGCTGGGGGTTATCGTTAAGTCCCCGTGATATGGCACGTTTTGGTTTTCTATATCTAAACGATGGCTTTTGGGACAACAAGCAGATCATTCCTAAAAAATGGACCGTCGAATCAACAGCAATGAATTCTAATCAATACGGTTATTTATGGTGGTTACGCAAAGAGGACGGAGTTTTTGCTTACTTAGCAATGGGTGATGGCGGTCATGTCATTTGCTGTATTCCAGAAAAAGACCTCGTTATAGCAATAGCATCTGAATTTACTATGAATCCTCGTGATAGGTGGACATTAATTAAGGAACGAATCATTCCGGCTGTAATTGACTAACAAGAAATAGAAAACAAGCGGTTATATTCGTCAATAAACACTTGAGGATATGTGTGTGGGAGGAGTCACTTGGTCTGTTCCCCCTTATCATTTTATATTTGCCCTATTGACAGTACACTAGTTTTGTTACAAGGTAATCATATATCTAGGTGCAATTGGTTAACGAATACATTGACAGCTTAACAGGTCCAAAAAAAGAGTGAGTCGAACAGTTTGTAGGGTTTTTTAGAGAAATATTTCCTAATCTTGAGAATACCACTGATCAAAGATTTAATCCCTTTAGCATTTATGGGAAAAAGCTGTGCTAGGATCAAATACAGTCATCAATATGCTATAGAAAAATTAAAGGATGTTTGCAAGAAGATTGTTAATGATCATAACAGAAAGCGATCCTAGTCATTACTGATATGACAGGTTTAAAAAAGTGGTCATCAATACCTTCAAAACGCAACAGATGCTGTTGAGTAACGTATTTTGTTCAACATGCGGTGTGACGACAATGGTCAATTACAGTGTTCAAAATGATCGACTTGGCTTGGTTTTAAAAGGAAAATGTTCAACATGCGGCGGTAATGTAGCGAGATTCATTGAGAATGAATGAATTGATCGGGCGTATGAATGAGCAAATTTAAGGAGGTCCCATGAAAAAACTTTGCATCATCCCTTGTGGTGCCAAAAAAATTTGGGATGTTGACCCAATGCGAGGTGCTTCAGCTGCCATAGATGTTTATCTTAGTCCATTTCACCAAGCATGCCGGACATATGCACAAACTTTTTTTAACGATTGGGTGATTCTATCAGCAAAACACGGCTTTTTGAAGGAGCAAGATATTGTACCAGAAAATTACGATGTCACCTTTGGGATGCGCCATCCTGAGATCATGCCTTTGGATAAGCTAGAAGCACAAGCTAAACAGAAACAGTTACTGAAATATGATAAAATTGTGATGCTTGGTGGAAAAAAATACCGTCCTGTTATGAAAAGTGTGTTTGGTGATGAACAGATGGTCGTTTATCCGTTAGCAGGATATCGCGGAATCGGTTATATGCTACAGGCGCTTAACCGAGCTGTGGCTGAAGGACGAGAGATTGAAGAAGCTGTATGAAAAGAGCAAAATATTGATAATTAGCGTAGTTAAATGTGAAAAGGGCATCCAAAAATGAACTGCACCCCAAATTTTAGACACAGTCTAAAATTTGGAGGTGCTTTTCTTTTGGTTAAATATTCATCTGAATTTAAAATTCAAGCTGTAAAAGCATATTTAAATGGAATAGAAGGAGGAAATATAATGGCAGAAAGGCTCGGCCTTAGTCGTGGTCTATTCTGGAATTGGGTTAATCAATACAAGAATCATGGTGAGGAAGCTTTTAATAATGGGTACACAAATCACTCTTTAGAGTATAAACTAGACGTACTTCATTATATGCAAGATAATGGGACGTCAATAAATGAGACTGCTGCTATTTTCAATATACCTTCTCCCTCTACGATACTCCAATGGAGCCGTTCCTTTGAAGCAGAAGGGGTTGACGCCCTAAAACCAAAGAAAAAGGGGCGTCCATCTATGAAAAAAGAACCTAAAAAGAATCAACCATCAGAAGGATCAGAAGAAGCGTTACGAGCTGAAATTGAGCGTTTACGCATGGAGAATTCTTATTTAAAAAAGTTGAAGGCCTTAATTCAAGAAAAGGAAAAATTACAGAACAAGACAAAGCGCAAGTAATATATGAATTAAGGCATGAATTTAAAGTCATCGATCTAGTGAAGGTGGCTGGTATTGCACGCAGTACCTATTATTACTGGATAAAACAACTAAATCGTCCAGATAAGTATGCGGAAGAAAAAGAATTGATTAAGCAAATTTTTGAGGAACATCAAGGACGATATGGATATCGTCGCATCACAATGGAATTACATAATCGAGGAGTAAAGATAAATCATAAAACAGTTCAGCGCTTGATGAAGAATATGGGGTTAAAAAGTTTGGTGCGTATGAAAAAGTATCGCTCCTATCGAGGGCAAGTAGGCAAAGTTGCGCCTAATATTTTAGAACGTGACTTTACTGCTTCTAAACCAAATGAGAAATGGGTAACGGATGTGACCGAGTTTCATTTACTTGGAGAGAAACTATATTTATCCCCAATTCTTGATTTATATAACGAGAAATTATAGCCTACAACATAGAAAAGCGTCCTGTTTATCCACTTGTTTCTAAAATGTTGGACAAAGCTTTTAAGCGCTTAAACGAAGGGGACACCCTCCTCCTCCATTCTGATCAAGGCTGGCACTATCAGATGAAGCAGTATCAATTTGCATTAAAAGAACATGGAATTATTCAAAGTATGTCCCGTAAGGGGAACTGCTTGGATAACGCAGTCATGGAGAATTTCTTTGGCTTATTAAAGTCTGAATTACTTTATTTAAAAGAATTTGAAAGTATGGAGCATTTTAAACAAGAATTAAAGAATTATTATTTATTACTATAATCACAAGCGAATCAAGGCAAAATTAAAAGGCATGAGCCCGGTTCAGTACCGTACTCATGCCCAAGCAGCCTAATAAAAAAATGTGTCTAACTTTATGGGGTCACTTCAAAATCGACTTTTGGACAGGCTCTTTTTTTTTGAGAAATTTAGTGTAACAAATCCATAGTTTGTGGTCCTAATAGGTGAATAAAAAATCTTAGCATACTCATCCAATGTCAAATCGGGTGAGGGAGGACATGATGAAACTTGAGGAAGTTTATAAAGATATACAGCCTGATATCTATACATTTTTTTACGTGAAAACCTTGAATTTTATCAGGCGACCAAAAGCTTTAACACGTTTTCAGGCAAAGCGACAGTGAAAATATGGCTGTTTTCAATGGCTAAAACATTCTGAAAAAGCATTATTGGTCTAAACGATATAAAACAAATTTGTTGACGCTTATTCTGGAAATAAATGCAGAAGGCTTGTCACCTGAAGGACAGCTTTTAAAGATTGAAGAACAAAAGCAGCTACTTAGTGAAATGAATGGCCTTGAGCTTTCAAAAGAAATTGTAACACTTCGCATTTATGGCGAATGATCATTCAATGAAATTGGTGTTCTCATTGGCAAGACAGACTCGTATCACACTATATAAACAGATGGAGGGATATTATGGATGATAAAATTCGCTAAATTATTGAAGATTTGCTTCCTTTATATCATGAAGGGCTATTAAGTGAAGAGACTTCTCAATGGATTGAGGAACAGGCCGAAAAACATGAAGAATACCGAAAACTAGTGGAGATGTCAAATACCCCTCTTCTTTTTAAAAAATCAATCACAAACTTTCGGTTTATCAAATTATTTTTGTAGCGATTTCCTTTTTTCTTGCAATGAAAACGTTACTTCTATGATAGCTTTGGTTTTATTTTATGGTGATGTAAAATGGAGCAAGCAGCTCAAGACAGATAAACCGATGGGCATTGATATTGTCCTTGATGCTACAAAACGTGATGAAAAAGCTGTCTATCATGCGGCAAAAACCATTCAACGCTTGTTACATGATGAAGGATATGATTATGAACAGGTTATGATCAATGTCAATATATTTGAAGGAGAAGACATCAAAGATAAACATACTGGTTATGTAAAATATCATTTAAGTTTTGATAAAGAAACCGATTTACAGGTCGATGACGTTGAAAGGATAGAGTAAGTCTATAGAAGCACACATAACCCCTTCAATAGCCTCTTGTATGGATGTTTATCCCAATTTATGATTGTTAATAACATCCAATATAGGAGGCGTTTGCGTGAAAAATGTGTTAATTGTAAATTTTCCTGCAGAAGGACATGTCAATCCTACACTAGGGATCACTAAAGCTTTTGCTGATAGGGGGGACCATGTTCATTACATTTCAACAGAAAAGTATCAAGAGCGATTAGAAGGTGTCGGTGCAACTGTTCACTTGCATGAGGATTTATTGAGACATGCTGCAATTGATGTAGCTTCTCTATCAGGTCTTCTTTCATTTCTGAAAATTCATTTGCAAACATCTTTACAAATTTTAGAGATAGTAGAAGAGTTGTCAAAATCGATTCAGTTTGATGTCGTTTATTATGATAAGTTTGGTGTGGGAGAGTTAGTTAGGGATTATTTGGGGATTACAGGGATCACATCATCATCTTCATTTCTATTTACGGAGGACCATTTAAAGAAACTACCGCTACATCCGAATTCAGAAGTGCCACTGCAATTGGATCATGAATGTAAAGATTTATTGAAAGAGATGAAAGAACAGTATGGTGTCACGCCGCGTGATATGTCTCAGTTTATGAACAATCAAGCAGAGCGATGTGTTGTCTATACGAGTCGATATTTTCAGCCTGACAGTAACCAGTTTGGTGATAAATATTTGTTTATAGGACCAAGTTTTCCAAACCGATTGGAGAAACACGATTTTCCGCTTGAAAAATTAAAAAATCAAAATGTCATTTATATTTCAATGGGGACGGTATTAAGCAAAACAGAAGAATTTTTCAATTTATGCATTGATGCCTTTTCAGACTTTGTAGGTATCGTTGTGATCGCTGTGGGAGAAAAAGTGGATATGACAACGCTAAAGAAGATCCCCGATCATTTCATAATGTCGTCATATGTTCCACAGTTAGAGGTGTTGGAAGAAGCGAATGTGTTTGTGACTCATGGAGGAATGAACAGTGTGAATGAAAGCATTCATTACCGTGTTCCAATGGTGGTGCTTCCACATGATAAGGATCAGCCAATGGTTGCCCAAAGACTGGAAGAATTGAAGGCGGGATATTCGATTTCTCAAGACAACATTAATGAACATACATTAAGGCAGGCTGTCAGGGAAGTGCTGAGTGATAAGCGATATGTTGAAGGGATTGAAAAAATTGCTAACAGCTTTCAAAACTGTACCAGCATGAGAGAGGCGTTAACTGAGATTGATCGACTGATAACTAGGAATCAGAATGTGAAAGTAAATCGTTAACTGCGGTTTACTTATTTTTTTGCATAAAAAAACGAAATGAAATCAGGATAAGAGCCAAGAGATTGAATTTTCTTCGTGACAAAAGTGTAAAGACAAGTGTAAACTAATAGTCATGTAAAACTGTAAAGAGGTGTTTTGAGTATGAAACAAAATCATCTGGTTTCAGAGCGGAAATTGCTTGGTATTGCCGGTCTGGGCTGGTTATTCGATGCAATGGACATCGGAATATTATCATTTATTATAACGGCTTTACATGTTGAATGGAATTTGACATCGCAACAAATGGGCTGGATTGGCAGTGTCAACTCGATCGGCATGGCTGTTGGGGCTTTTTTGTTTGGACTTTTGGCTGATCGTGTCGGTCGAAAATATGTCTTTATCATCACACTGTTATTTTTCTCAGTTGGTAGCGGTTTGTCAGCTTTGACATCATCATTAACGGTATTTTTAATTTTACGCTTTTTTGTTGGAATGGGGTTGGGGGGAGAGCTTCCCGTTGCTTCAACACTTGTTTCCGAAACAGTCGAGCCAGAGCGGCGCGGAAGAGTTGTGGTATTGCTTGAAAGTTTCTGGGCATTCGGCTGGTTAGTTGCAGCACTTATCTCATATTTTATTATTCCAACCTACGGTTGGCAGGTTGCGTTGTTAATTACGGCTCTTCCGGCGTTTTATGCACTCTATTTACGGATGGCTTTACCGGATTCACCAAAATATGAAGAAATGATGAAACAAACAAAGCCATCTATGTTGGAAAACGTGAAAAGCGTCTGGTCTAAGGCGTACACTCGTCCTACAGCAATGCTATGGATTGTGTGGTTTTGTGTGGTTTTTTCCTATTACGGCATGTTTTTATGGCTTCCGCAAGTCATGGTCATGAAAGGATTCAGTATGATTAAAAGTTTTGAATATGTTTTGATTATGACACTTGCTCAGCTTCCTGGCTATTTCTCGGCTGCTTGGCTGATTGAAAAGGCCGGTCGGAAAATGGTTTTGACCCTTTATTTATTAGGGACTGCCATCAGTGCCTACTTTTTTGGAACAGCTGAGTCACTTGCGCTCTTGTTAACAGCAGGCATGTTTTTATCATTTTTCAATCTTGGCGCTTGGGGAGCACTCTATGCTTATACACCTGAGCAATATCCGACAACAATTAGAGGAACAGGTGCTGGAATGGCTGCCGCATTTGGGAGAATCGGCGGGATTTTAGGTCCACTGCTTGTCGGATACCTAGTCAGTCAAAAAGTAACTTTGTCGATTATTTTCCTCATTTTTTGCTTGGCGATTTTAGTTGCTGTTGCCGCTGTTTTCTTCTTGGGAACGGAAACGAAACAAAAAGAACTTGCATAAAGGTCTGTGGAGTGTTTAAGGGCTGTTCAATAAGTCGATTTTTGACTATGGAACGCCCTTTTCACGTTTAATCATTGCTCTTTTCGGACAAGCCCGACTTATTTTTTACATCGATTAATGTAAAACGTTCACATACGAGCATCATATCTTCAGAAAATTCCTCTCCATAATCTTTTAACACTTTTGTAAAGAATTCTTCATGCGCTTTTTTCCAGTATTAGTAATCACCTTCACCTTCACCTTCTGCAACAGCAAAATCCTCTGGAACCTCATTCATTGGCAACAGTTTGACTTCTGTTGTTTTGATCATCGCTAAAGGCTCGTCCTTACTGTTTAAGATCACACTATAATCTTCAATGGAAGGGAGTGGTTCATTTTCAATTTCATAGGAAAAGAGTCCTGAACAAGTAGCTGTTTTTACACCATCTATGACTAATTGAGCCAGATGGTCTGGATTATCGCCAAATTGCCACGCACTGACTGAAGTTGGTTTTGGCTCTCCTTGAGCCTTCCAAAACTCGTCCCAATACAATTGTGCAGCTTCGTTCATATTTATCTCTCCTCTAAAGAATAATGGAAATATATCTAAAAATATACTACGGAATGCATTTTATGTCACTCTTAGCTTTTTTGAAAATGACATTCAGATTGTAGAGAAAGCGATCAAAAAATAAAACTGTCGAGATGTTATCTCGACAGTGATGGGTAGTCTCAGTTTGTTAAGTGACATCGATTTCTGTCAATATCGCATGATCAGTATCAAGTAAAAATCCGCAAACTTTTACATGGGAAGGGATTAAAGGGTGGCGGCGAATAAGGCTGACACTTTTTTGAATGCCTTCAGTGCTAGTTTTGCTCCCTGCTAACCATTCATTTATATTTCGGGATGGAAATTCAGGATTACAACTTTGAAAAAGGTAATTTAGTGTATTCATTCTCTCATTCAGTATCAGGTCTTTAGAGCGCAAATTGTAAACAACTGCTTCATTTATCACCTGTTCATTGTTTGAGCGGACAATCAAAATTTCATCAACTTTTTCCTGATAGACTAGCGTGATAATATCTCGCATTAACTCACCATATGGTTGTGAAATATCAGAGTGAACACTTTTCAAAACAAGTATGTTTTCCGGCTGAATACCAGCTGTTTCGCATATTGATTGTTCGAGTTTTCTCTCCATTCCGATGATACATAACACTTTTTTATTTTTAATAGACTTCATTGATTTTCACACCTCATTTTTACTTTATTGGTTCTGTTGGCCAATCGCCAGTCTTCCCATCTCCCTTGTGGATCAATCAATGCTAGGTGAAGCCAGCCATTTTTGACTTTTTGGCGGAAGTGAGGAGCTTGATTAAGCAATCGCTCGACATGTTCCCGAGGTGCCTGTATGATGACTAAGAGTCGAAGTGGAGCATGATACATTTCTTGGTCAGACGACATAACAGACTGCCATGGGAGGCCTGCTAATAAGTCACTTGCATTTCCTTGCATGACACCAAGACCTGAAGTTACCGTTTGGGTCGCCTTATTCCCGCTTCCATAGTAATGCGGGGCGACAGTTGATGCATAGTATTGTAGATTAATCCATTGAGCTACTGTTCCTGGGCCGGATATAATACTGCCAAGTACGTTCCCATCTTGATCTTGCTTCCAGTCATAACTATGCAAAAAAGCTCTTCCTTCCAAGTTTAGTTCCTTTGTCAGCTGACGGTTGCCGATAATAAATGAAGCATTCCGCGCCAGTCCCCATTCAGGTCTTACTTCACTCCAATCTTCCGCAAATCGTCGGACTTCAGATTGTAAATCTTTAAATCCAAGGTGAGGTAGTTTCATCAATCGCTCCTTGCTTGCAGCCTGGCTAACATTTGGCAATACGGAATTGATGTGGTCAAACGCTTGTTGAGCGGTATTCGAAAGCTCAGGTACATGTAGCCAGTTCAATTGATCAAGTGTTGTGATATGTTCTGCAGCTGTAAAAATCGTGTCTTCCGGAATTACTATACCTTCAGATTCAAGTGCTTTTCGAACATTTGGGAGGTTGCATAATTCTGCAAGAACTTGTGCATTGAAGCCACTTGATGCCCCTCCACAAGCTCCGCAATCTAATGAAGAGGCGTATGGATTATTTGTGTTGTGGCTTCCATGCCCACAAATGACAATGAGTGGAGCAAACTGTGTAATCCCCATCATTTTTAAAGCCTGACGAACATAGTTTACTTTTTCTTTTTCTGTGAAACCAACTGGTATATCTGTTTCAGAATGATGGTTAAAATCAAGCGACAATTTAACAGAAGGTTTACGCAACCATGCTTTTCTGAGTCGACCGAAGATGGAAGCAGCTTTACAAGGGGCAAAACTGCGTGCAATCATTTGCAGGCCGAGCCAAGGACCGCTTATTTCTGGAAGTACTAAACTGGCAAGCGGGTTTTGTTTCATCTTTTTAAAGGTCGAGTTGAGTGAATAGACAGTATTGCGATTTTGTTGATACACCTTGAACTCAGATTTAGCTGCTGTTTCTTTCACTTTTTGTTTTGGTTTTAGTATAACTGGCAAGGAGCAGTGACTATGCTCGTTACCGAGTTCACTCGTTTCAATCTCCAGTCCGAAAAATCCAGCCATTCCATATGTCTCAAATGGACCTGCCTTTTCTAATTCACGGCGAAATGGCTCAGAACGGACATCAATACAAAATACAAATTGAGCATGCATCGTTTCTTCAACTGTTGAGTGTGAACTTTTCTTTGTTATCAGCTCTCTTAAATGGGCGGCATGTGTTTGCTCCCATGCTTCAAGCCAAAGTTTTCTTCGGGTAATATCATCAAAACGTTCAGCGAGTGTTAAGCGTGCTTTTTGTTCACGGATGGAAAGCTGTGACCATGTTCTGACATCCAAATCGCCCCAATAAAGCCAAGCTGCGATCAACGGAACGATCTGAGTACTTTTGTCGGCTCTTGGCATAGGGAAGGGAAGATGAGGTTTGACAAACATCCACTCCATGGAAAGCCGAACGGCAAGAAATTCTAATAAAAGTGATTGCTCTTCAAGTGATTGTTGCGAGCGCCAGAGCATCATACCAGCCCAACCGGGCAATGAAAGGAAATGAGCTTCAAGATAATTCTGGATCTCTGAATAAGGAATACGGAGCTCTATTAGTGCTTTTTTCAAAGCGTCATCAGCCTTTTTCGGCCAATCTTTCAACAGTTGGCGCTCTGTATGACGAAGGGCAGGATCATGTTGAATAAGCTGACGCCATGCATAATAAAATCCTTTTTCACGCTTGGGAAGCCGCCAAGTTGCCTCTGTTTCATCAAGGTACAGCTTGCACCATTTAATGAAATGATGATCGAGAAGATGGGCTGTCTTTTCGTTGCTATGCTGTTCTAACAATTGACTTAACGGCTGAATCGGTTGGGGTTTTTGATTATAAACCTTGAGATTGTTTAGCTTCTTAGCAAACTTCTTCACTTTAGATGATGACAAAAGTTGAGTAGGTATATCATCTAGGGTCAGTGCATTTCTGCAAAATGCTTCGGCGATTTCCCACTGAATATCAATAGATTGTGAATGAAGCCATTGTAAAAGCTTCTTTTCTAAAATGGTTTGATCAATTTCTCCTTTATTCTTGGCTGTGGAAAGCATAGCTTTGTTAGGAAGTATATCTACACCACGTAAATTGTTGAGCCAGTGTGCCACTTCTTCAAACGATTGCCCTTCAAGGCCCATCCAGGGATTCCGTGCAGCAAATGTTGAAATAGGCCAAAGGGGAGCAATCACTCTGCTGGCCGCCTGAACAAGTTGATCAATTTTAAGGTTTTTCATTGGTTGTTCATTTAAAATCAATTTTTGAGAAACAGATGCTGTCTTCATCATTGACAACCTCCCCGTGATACAAATTTTCAAGATAGCATGGTTGGCCCTCGACCGAATTTGGATGAGGTTCACTCAATTTGACCAGCCACAGATAGGTTGTGACAAACAAAGGAAACGAGTGGTAGCGAATGATCAAACTGACAATGAAGCTACCTATTAATAAAATGCTGCCGGTTATAGCCGCCACCACGAATGCCGGTTGTTGTAATTCTTGATATATCGACTCCTTCAGTAGCCCATAAAAAATAAAATGAATCCCGCTGAATAGAACGAACGCTCCTGTAAGAAATAAAAAACCGACAATTCGTCCATGACCAATTGTGATTAGTTGTGTCCAAGCAAAAAATAGTGCCCATCCTAAAACAAGGGCGCTGACCAATTGGTAGCCTTCTCCTGATGAAGTGATCCAGGTTATCATTGCGACAGAGATTCCTAACCCAGCTCCTGTCATATTCCATAATAGGGTTGGTTTTTTAATGTTCTGAGTTGCAAGTCCAGGCTGTCCGACTGCTGAACCAGCTTGTAAGAAAAGAGTTGCTTTGAACAGTCCATGGAGAACAAGGTGAATAACAGCTGCTATATAGGCCCCTAACGCACATTGAATGAGCATAAATCCCATTTGTGCAATTGTTGAGGCAGCAAGCTTACGCTTATAATCTGTCTGAACGATCATCATACCTGTACCAAGTAACACTGAAATGATCGCTGGAAATAGCAAAAAGATTTGTGCTGAATCACCACTAAACAGTGGAGAAAAACGAGTTAACATGATTCCACCAACATTTACTAAGCCAGCATGCATAGCGGCAGAAACCGGTGTAGGAACAACTGCCGAGTCTAACAGCCAACGGTGAAAGGGCCATTGTGCTCCTGGAATCATCACTGCCAAGACAAGCAACATGCTGATAGCTGTTCGATCCCATACGTTCAGCTGAGAAAGACTGTTATCGCTCATGGCTTGTGATAACTGCCAGTCTCCTGTATGCAGTGACAACCAAACAACAGCAGTTGCCAAAGCCAGCCAACTAAGAATAAACAGTCGGCCTACATATAAAGCGGCATTTTTAGCGGCTTGCCATCTGCTGTTGAGGCAGATGAGGTTTGTGAGTCCAAAAAGGGTAATACCCCAACACGCCAACAGCCAGCGAAGGTCATCATTTAACCAAACCACTGAAGATGCACCTGTCGTTAGTGTCAGGAGGAAAAAGAATTTTCGATATGATCGATCACCGAGCAAATAGCGGACAGAAAAGCGCTGCACAATGACACTAATCATTAAGACAAAGAATGCCATTAACCATGCCAACGGGTCTAAGCGCCAATGGCCAAAAGTATGATGTGCATTGGCACTTAACAGAGCTGGTAATACAACCAGTGGGGGTATTATCATGATTCCAGTATGAATACGAACAAATTGTAAAGGGACCCGTGAATTTATAAATAAAAACGAACTGAACAGGCAAATAGCTAGTGAAACAAAAAATGCTTTAAGCCAGAATAAAGAGTCAAGCAAAAGGAACATTCGGTATCCCTCCGCAAAAATCTTTTAAAAGAAAATGTTGCTTCATGTTTGTTTTTCCTTTCTAAAATAAAAAAACCGGTATATCCAAGCTGCACAATGTTGTCTAGCTTGGAATAATACCGGCTTATCTTCAACTCATTTTCACGTTTTGAAGATCTTCCATTTTTTAAGATAATTTTTTTTGTAAATCATTTGCTAACTTAAAGATCATGATTCGTTCTCCGGTGCGTGTACTAATATCGGTATGAAAGGTCACGGTTTCTTCTCCTGTTAAATCTTTGAGAAGACTGGTAAGGCTCTCACGTCCCGACTCAACAAGACCAGTACGGTTCCTTTTGATTGACAATAAACCTTCTAAAGTGTGACAAAGGTTATATTCGGCAGGTGTAAGAATTCCGTTTAAGGAGACGATGACCATATTTCTAATAATATCTGTTTTCACCGATACAGAACCTCGTCCTAAATAGTCTTTTTCCCATTGTGTTAATGTTTTACTAATTTCAGCCTCTAGGGAACCTTTCGTCCATTTTTGAATTTCCAAGATATGTCCTCCTAAAAAAAGACGGTATATTTCTTTTCTCCAAATAAAAGTGAAGAAAATGAAATACACCGTCTTATCATAATTTTAACTTCATGCATATTAAAATTCTTTTTCACACAGTCATAACCAAAATTATAACTGCCTGCTAAAGCTTTTTAAGCATGAAACTACGATTAATGATTTTACGGGTTTCGATTTACTTTTTTAATATCATATCTATTATAGTTTACTATGTCAATATTTGATTTAATCAACAAGCATCCCTTTGGCAACTTCTGCGGCTTTCTCTTTGCCACTTAATAATTCAGCAAGTTTAAGAGCAAACGGAATCGTTGTTGCCGGACCTCGAGAGGTGATGATTTTTCCGTCTGTCACGACATGTTGATCTGTTACAATATTTGCTCCGGTTAACTCTTTTTCAACGCCTGGATAGCAAGTTGCGTTTTTTCCGCTCACAAGACCTGTTTTTCCAAGTGTCATTGTTGCTGCACAAATTGCAGCAATATATTTATCGGCTGCTGCTGCCTCTTTCAATGTCTGGTGTAAGGCATGATGTTCAAACATTTTTTTGCTTGCCACAGCGCCGCCCGGGAGAATGAGCATGTCTGTGTCTTGGAAATCAGTATCATCATACATTTGGTCTGCTTCAATGACAATGTCATGTCCACCTTTAATACGGAGATCTGGATCAAGTGATACCGTAACTGTTTCCACTTCAGCTCTTCGCAAGATGTCGATCGTGGTAATCGCTTCAATTTCTTCAAAACCATCGATTAAAAAAACAATCGCTTTTCTCATGGATATCGTCCTCCTTTTATCATCCATTGTAAAGGTCAAAAAGAATCTCTGGCAACTTTTTCGAGACAAAATGAGACACCAGTCTCATTTTGTCTCTATTTTTAGTAAACAGTTTATGTAGTATCGCCTTTTACATCTGCTACCTGAAGATTGGCACACTTTTTGCATGATAAATGATGAGATCCAAAACAAGAGGAGGTTTACAAATATGCAACACGGATTGACAAAGGAAAAAGCTGTCTGGATGTATAGGAAGATGCTGGAGATTCGTGAATTTGAAGACCGGGTTCATCAGCTATTTGCCCAAGGGATTTTGCCTGGATTTGTTCATCTTTATGCTGGTGAGGAAGCAGTTGCCGTCGGTGTTTGTGCTCATTTGAATGATCAAGACAGTATAACAAGTACACATCGTGGCCACGGTCACTGTATAGCAAAAGGCTGTGATCTAAAGGGAATGATGGCGGAAATTTATGGCAAGGCAACAGGGCTTTGTAAAGGTAAAGGTGGATCAATGCATATCGCTGATTTTGATAAAGGGATGCTTGGTGCGAATGGAATTGTCGGCGGTGGCTTTCCGCTAGCTTGTGGGGCTGCTTTAACAGCAAAATATAAAAAGACAAAAAATGTAAGCGTTTGCTTTTTCGGTGATGGTGCAAATAATCAAGGTACGTTTCATGAAGGAATCAATCTCGCGGCTATTTGGAAACTGCCTGTCATTTTTGTGGCTGAAAATAATGGCTATGGTGAAGCGACAACGTTTTCCTATGCATCAAGCTGTAAGTCAATTGCTGATCGTGCTACAAGTTATCAAATTCCTGGCATCCAGGTTGATGGCAAAGATGTGATGGCTGTCTATGAGGCGGCACAACAGGCAATTGCCCGAGCAAAAAATGGGGAAGGACCGACATTAATTGAATGTATGACATATCGGAATTATGGTCACTTTGAAGGAGATGCACAGCGCTACAAACCAAATGAAGAAAGGATCGAGCATCAAGAAGAGAAAGATGCGATTGTTGCTTTCAGAACGGATCTGTTGAACAAACAAGTCCTGACTGAAACAGAGTTGACAGAGATTGAAACAGCAGTGACTGCAGCGATAGATGAGGCGGTTGAGTTTAGTGAAAAAAGTCGATATCCAGATCAAGCAGAGTTATTAACAGATGTTTATGTATCTTATTAATCCATTCAAAAGGGGGAAGAAAAAATGACAAGACAGTTAAGTATGTCTGGCGCACTGAATGAAGCGCTTAAACTGGCGATGAAAAAAGACGATCACGTCATTTTGATGGGGGAAGACGTTGCTGGCGGTGCGGATGTCGATCATCTCCATGATGATGAAGCATGGGGGGGTGTACTCGGAGTGACGAAAGGGCTTGTTCAGGAATTCGGGCGCGAACGTGTCCTTGATACACCAATCAGTGAAGCGGGATATATTGGTGCAGCAATAGCTGCAGCATCAACTGGGCTAAGGCCCGTAGCGGAATTGATGTTTAATGATTTTATTGGTTGTTGTTTAGATCAAGTGTTAAATCAGGGAGCAAAATTCCGCTACATGTTTGGGGGAAAAGCGGAAGTTCCGATTACAATTCGGACGACACACGGTGCGGGATTTAGAGCGGCAGCCCAACATTCACAAAGTTTATATGCCCTTTTTACAAGTATTCCTGGATTAAAAGTGATTGTGCCGTCATCACCTTATGATGCCAAGGGGTTATTACTAGCAGCGATTGAGGATCAGGATCCAGTCATCTTTTTTGAAGATAAAACATTATACAACATGACCGGTGATGTTCCAGAAGATGATTATACAATACCAATTGGCAAAGCCGATTTAAAACGAGCAGGATCTGATGTAACGATTTTTGCCGTTGGAAAACAAGTCCAGACAGCTTTGCAAGCAGCAGAACAACTATCTAAACAGGGAATCGAAGCGGAAGTAATTGATCCGCGGAGCTTGTCACCTCTTGATGAAGAGGCCATTTTAGCTTCAGTAGAGAAGACGAACCGTCTAGTGATTGTTGATGAGGCTAATCCGAGATGTGGAATCGCAGCAGATATTGCTGGATTAGTTGCTGATAAAGGTTTTGATACACTTGATGCACCAATTAAAAGGGTGACAGCCCCACATACACCTGTCCCTTTTTCACCTCAACTGGAAGACATCTATTTGCCAACTCCGGAAAAAGTGATTAACACTGTTTTGGAGTTACTGGGAAAAACATCACCTCAAGGGGTTTAAAAAAGAAAGGAGAGAGAGAAATGGCTGTTGAGGTTGTGATGCCAAAGTTAGGTATGTCAATGAAAGAAGGTACGGTTTCCGTCTGGAACAAAAAAGTCGGTGAAGCTGTTGCAAAAGGAGAAAGTATTGCAAGCATTCATTCTGAAAAAATTGAAATGGATATTGAAGCACCAGCAGAAGGAACTGTCATCGACATTAAAGTACCTGAAGGACAGGGAGTACCACCGGGGACCGTCATCTGTTCTATTGGTGCTCAAACTGAACAAGTGGCGGCTACAGATATGAAAGATCAACGGAAAGCAGAGCAACGGATTAAAATTTCTCCTGTAGCTCGCAAAATAGCTGAAGGTGCTCAGCTAGATATTGAGACATTGAAAGGAACGGGTCCAGATGGAAGAATTACAAAAGCTGATGTCTTAAAGGAGCTGGATGATCGCCCAGAAAGACAACCAAACCCAATAGTACATCAACAACATCCTGTCAGTATGATGCGAAAAACGATTGCTTCGCGGATGACGGACAGCTTGCAAAACACTGCACAATTGACGATTACAATGAAAGCTGATGTAACCAAATTAGCAGTTTTGCAGGCTCAGCTAAATGAAACTGTTAAAGCCAAATATGACATGAAACTGACGATGACCGATCTTGTTGCAAAAGCAGTGACGGTTTCATTGTTGAAGCACCCACAGATGAACAGTGTATATCAAGACGGCAGTCTAACGGTTTTTGATCATGTTCATTTAGGGATCGCAACAGCTTTGGAAAGTGGTTTGGCTGTGCCTGTTATCCAACATGCCGACCGTCTTCCATTGCTCGAACTAGCAAAGAAAATCAAATATTATGGAAAAAAAGTGAAGGACGGCAAGTTGCTTCCTGATGAAATTCAAGGTTCGACTTTCACGATCACCAATCTTGGCGCATATGGTGTGGAATATTTTACACCTATTTTAAACACTCCTGAAACGGGGATTCTTGGTGTTGGAACCATATCTTCTACACCTCTTTATAAGGGGGACCAATTAACGAAAAGTGATATTCTTCCATTAAGTTTAACGTTTGATCACCGTGCATTGGATGGAGCTCCTGCAGCAGCATTTCTTCGCAGTGTGAAAGAAGCTTTAGAAGACCCAGCAACGATTTTATTATAGGAAGAAGGTGAAAAAACAATGACACTGGCGATTATTGGAGGAGGACCTGCCGGATATGTAGCCGCGATTACAGCAGCTCGTTTAGGTCGAGAAGTCGTTTTAATTGATCAAGGGCCCTTGGGAGGAACTTGTTTAAATAAAGGATGTATCCCGACAAAATCATTGCTGGAAAGTGCCGATATGTATGAAAAAGTTAAGTCTGCTAGCGAGTTCGGGATCGACCTTTCATGTGATAGACCAGTCATTCAATGGTCAGCTGTTCAAAACCGAAAACAAGCAATTGTAAAGGAGCTGATCAAAGGGATTGGCTATTTAATGGATAAGAATCAGATTAAGATCTTAAAAGGAAAAGCATCATTTCTTTCTGAACATGATATTCGTGTTGAAGGGGATAGGAAAACGGAGATGATCAAAGCGAAGCAGATCATCATTGCTACAGGATCAGAACCGGCAGAGCTGCCATTTGCTCCTTTTGACGGAAAATGGCTGATTGATAGTAGTGAGGCAATGAACCTTCCAGCCATTCCTGACTCACTATTTATCATAGGAGGAGGCATTATTGGCTGCGAATTTGCTAGTATTTTTAGCAGAATGGGTACAAAAGTTTCTCTCGTTGAAAAAGCAGCTCAAATTTTACCTGAAGAAGACTTAGACATTGCCGAGTTTTTACAAGCTAAACTTGTAGAAACAGGGGTGAATGTTCTAACATCTGCAGAAATACAAGAACTGGCCCCTTCTCGAAAGAAAGCGATTCTGAATCATCGTGGCGAGCATTTGGAAGTGAATGCAGATCTTTGTTTAGTAGCGATTGGTCGCAAACCGCGACTGAGAAACTTAAACTTAGATCAAATCGGAGTTCACTACGACAAAAAAGGAATTCAAGTCAATGACAGTATGCAGACAAATATACCGCATATTTATGCTTGTGGTGATATTGTTGGAGGTGTTCAACTTGCACATGCAGCCTTTCATGAGGGGGCAGTTGCCGCTTCCCATGCCTCTGGCAAAGCCGCGCAAGTCAATGGCAAGGTGATTCCTCGCTGTATTTACACATCACCTGAGATTGCTAGTGTCGGGTTAAATGAAAAAAAAGCAAGGGAGCGCTTTGGTCATATTAAGATTGGGGAATTCTCATTTCGTGCAAATGGAAAAGCGCTTATATTAAATGAACCGATAGGTAAAGTCAAAATCATCACAGAGCCTGAATATCATGAGATAGTGGGAGTATCAATTGTTGGTCCAGATGCAACTGAACTGATTGGGCAGGCGGCTGTCATGATGTATGCTGAGATGACAGCCGAAACGATGGAGGATTTTATCACTGCACATCCAACACTTTCAGAAGCCATTCACGAAGCTTTACTACAAATAACAGGGCAAGCCGTTCACTATTAAACCATTACTTTATAACTTCGCATCTTCTAAGGTGCGAAGTTTTTTTATGTTGAAAGCGCTTTAATTATTATCTATAATGAAAAAAAACCTATAGGAGAGGATGGAATGAATCTGACGCCCTACTATTTAAATACGTGGAAGCGTTTTGTTCAGGAGGGATTGCTTGATCAAGCCCGGTTGAAAAAAAGAGTTATAGAATCATGGTATCGCTGTAAACATGCAAATGTGAATCCGTATTTAGATAAAGGACAGTCAATCTTAAAAAAAGATTTATTCAACACTCAAAAAAAGAAGCATTCCTTATTTCTTGACATTGCCGGGCCTTATTTAAAAAAAATCAGTCTTGAATTGGAACAGTCAGAAATGATGGCCTTGTTGATTGATGCTGATGGCTATGTTTTGTCACTAACTGGAAATCAAAAGACTCTTCATGAAGCAAAGAAAATTAATTTTGTCGAAGGTGTCCGCTGGACAGAAACAGACGTTGGTACAAATGCGATTGGAACGGCCCTTGAAACAGGAGAAGCCGTCACGATTAATGGACCGGAACATTATGCTGTCGCTTCTCATCACTGGAGCTGTTCTGCTGCCCCAATTAGAGACGATGACGGCAAACTTATCGGGGTGATTGATATCTCCTGTCTAACCGACAAACGACACCCTTTTATGCTAGGAATGGCTGCTACAGCCGCACATGCAATTGAACGTGAAATCGGAGAATATAGAAAAAAGAAAGAAATGGAACTGATCAACCTCTGCCTTGAAAAGATTGAGTCTAACGAACCATATATCCTCTGTAATGAGAAGAAAGTCATTGTGTCCGCAAGCAGTCCAATTCGTAAACGAGTTTCAAAATGGTATGGGATGCATCTTCAACATCTACTTGATCAAGGGTTTCGCAGTGAATGGGAGGAACTGATCACCTCAGAAAACAATGGAAGGTCGATTGGAACATTAATCTTATTAGCAGAAACCCCTCGTAACAAAACCGTAAAAACATATATCCCTTCGCTCAACTTTGCTGGGGAGATGGGAACAAGCAAATCATTTCAAAAAACACTTCATGAAATAAAACTTGCTGCAAATACAGATGTAAATGTTTACATATGGGGGGAGACAGGATCAGGAAAAGAATTGGCTGCAAGAGCTATCCATGCAAGTAGTTCTAGAAAAAATGGCCCGTTTATTGCAGTCAATTGTGGTGCCATTCCCGAAGGATTAATGGAAAGTGAACTATTTGGCTATGTTCAGGGGGCATTTACAGGAGCAAAACAAGGCGGCTCAAAAGGGAAATTTGCACAAGCTGACAAAGGAACGATCTTTTTAGATGAAATTGGTGAGATTCCCTATGCTATGCAAGTTGCTCTGTTAAGAGTCATTGAAGAACGACATGTTACACCAATTGGTGGGACTTCTGAAATCCCGCTTGATATTAGAGTGATTACCGCGACCCATCGTAATCTGACAGACTTACTGAAAAAAGGGAAAATTCGTGAAGATTTATATTATCGCCTTCATGTTTATCCTATAAAAATCCCCCCTCTCAGAAAAAGAAAAGAAGATATTCCTGCTTTATTTCGCTATTTTCAGAAGAAACATCAATGGAATGCGGAGTTTTCAGAGCTCTTTTTTATGCAGCTTCAAGAATATCATTGGCCTGGGAATATTCGCGAACTTTTTAATATGTTTGAACGGTTAAGGGTTTTGTTTCCAGCAGGTGGATTCATCAGTTCATCACAATACGAGCCGATTTTAAGTGAACTTGAGTTGGCCAATAACATCACATCTGAAGAAGACGATCACTTAACTTTTCGAGAACATCTTCAAAAACGCACAATTATTGATGCATTGCAAAAAACAAAAGGCAATGTTTCAAAAGCAGCAAAGCTGGCAGATATCCCAAGAAGTACTTTTTATAAACGACTGCAAAAGTATAATTTATAGTCACCCTCTTGGTGCCCAAAGTATGATATAGATACCAACCAAACAGAATCCAGCCCCGACCCAGTTATAAAGGTCAGGGGTTTTTTTCAACCCATCAGCCCCATAGTACTAAGAATGATTGGCTTAGACTCGCCCGAAACCTTTAATCTGTTTACCATCAGGTAAAATCAGTAATATACAATAGGAATACTTTTTTGGCTGTTTTTTATAGCTTCCGCCTATGTAGGCAACAACTGTGTTTTCTTTTTCAACTTTTGCAGTTGGTTTTGGTTGTGTTTTTTCTTTTTCATCACCTTCATCAAGAATATTTGAGCTTCTTTCATGCTTGCAAAACTCTTAAATTCAGGCTTACTATAGCAACTCACAGCTTTCATATATTCATCCCAAGTCGTAAAAATTCCAGTTTCATGTCCTCTTCTAACTATATAAAATCTCTTAGTCATGACACTTCCCCTTCATAGTAATACCTTATCTAATAGAACAGGGTGATTTTCTCGAACTTTCTAATGCTTTTCAACCCGCTTCTATTTTTCTTCGAATCCGATTTTTATTCATGTATGTTTCACGAAGAATTATATACTTCCCATCAACACTTTGCTTTTGGACAATAAAAAAACACTCTAAGCATTTGGAGTGATGTGGTAAAATATTCAATGTACAAAGTCTTGGCTCACTCAAGGGAAGCTGGCTCATCCCCTACCCTCTATGGAAAGGGGGTGATGCTGATGACAACTTTTCAAGTGTTCTATTTAATGATTGCTTTTAGCATGTTTATTCTAGCCTTGTTGTCGTATATAAACAAAAAATAGACCTTCCCTTGAGCCTGGAAAGTTCCTAGGGAAAGTCTATTTCCTAAATTTCTAATGAGCCAGCCCTTTGATGGGCCACTTTGTACAATGGACTCGACTGCTATCAACAGTCGGGTCTTTTTTAGTTTATGCAATTTCTTTAGAAATTATCCTTATCCTTATCTTTATGATAAGTCAAGAAACAATTTTTTGCAATGAGATAGCACCCAAATCAGCTTTTCAAGTAGTGATCCTCCTACTTCTAAGAAATTCTCCAAACTACTTTTTTCTGATCCGCAGGAGAAACAGCGAGGATATTTTCAGATGTAAACGTCCTTGTTTGTCGGCTCTTAAAACAATAAGCTCTTATATAACTCTCATTGATTTGATGAACAATGATTGACCTTTTTGAAATTCGACCGTCTCTTCTCATATAGAGATGTTCTTTCTTTTAATGAGCGTTTTAACATCGAATCCATGTGTTTCCCTTCCTATATTTTTTCATTTTACCAGAACATGTGTTCGCGATGCAATTATAATACGGATGTTTGTTCGTCCTTGTTTTATGGTGTGATCATCAGAAAAATAGGACTATTTTAATAACTTTGAACGCATATACCTATAAAAAACAGTTCTATATCACTATTTCACTCACTTCACTTCTTTTTTATGATTAAAGGTATGGAAAAAAATTCAGTGGTTAAATCTGTATAATTCCTTATATTGAGGTGAAACA
>NZ_JAQFWW010000004.1 GCF_027706145.1 Bacillus changyiensis
GGAAGATTAGCCGTAGCTGCAAATGATCTACTTCATCACGGAGAAAAAAAGAATGACGAACTGACCAAGACGATCAACTCAATTAATAAATTATTAGGGGCTCGATCTAAATGACTATTAAGTTTGTACAAGATACTTTCATAAAAGAACTCAAAACTGTCAAACAAGCCCTAGAAGCTCTACAACTGGCAGAGCCTCCGGGTTCTTGCGGCAAAAACAACTTATCTTATACGGCTAAGTTTCAAAGCCGAGAACAAAAGACTCATAACATGCTTGATGAATACAAAAAAAACGTTCATAAAAACATCAAAGATGTAAAAAACAACTGTAACTTACTGAAAGAAAAGGATCTTGAACTTGCTAGAAAAGCCATTGGGAGGATCATAGATGAGTTCAAATAAAGTTTTTGAAGCAAACTCTTTAATTGATGCCGCAGACAAACGAAAAAAGCAATATGAAAATTTTGAAGAACAGCTTCAAACACTAAAAGATGCTTTTCTTCGAATGACAAAATTAGACGATTTTCAAGGGAAAGCCGCGACGAACATGAAAAATTTCTTTAGTGGACAAGCTGAAATTGTGGACAGTTGGTTACTACTTGCAAAAGAAAGAATTGTTTTCTTTGAAACCATTTCTTATGCGGTTAAAAATAAAAAGTTGGAAGACTTATACGTAGAATTATCTTTTTTAAGTCAGGAGCTTGAAAATGCCGATAAAACAGCCGATCAAGTTGTCTCTTCACTTAAATCGGAAATGGACGGCATTATCGACAGCGTCAGAGATATTATACATTTGGATAAGTGGACCGAAAAAAACTATCATGAGAATATGTCCAAAGCACAAAAAACACGGACGGACACGATCGATGCCGTCAACGAACTTGATCATTCTCTAACAACTGATTACCAAAAGACAAAAAGTATGGAAGATGTAGTGCAAGAAAAATATAAAGGATTGATAGACGCAACAAGCAACGGAAAAAGCACTGAACCAATGAATTTTAGTTTGAAGAGATTTCACGCAAGTAAGGTCTATCAAACATCAAAAGCGTTGGAAAACTACGCAACTGCATATATCCAGTCGAAAGAATACCAATTAGAAGTAGAAAAAGAGAAAGAAAGAATTGAAAAAGAGAGAGAAAGAATCAGAGAACTGCAGATTAAACTTAAAAGTGTTTCTGATGATGACGAGTTTCTTGAAGTTGCGACAGAGATTGGGTACGATAACCTCACAACTGAACAACAGGAGCGTTTCACAGAAATTAAAGAAGATAAGGAGTTCTGGGATCATCCATTTTTAGGAACTCTAAATAAAACAGGAGATATGATTGGACAAGGAGTTCAAAATACAGTAGAGGCTGGAAAAAACTTTGCAGCAGGTTCGAAGGCTGTTTTAGGAAGCGTTGGTGAAGAGATTAAAAACGCATCTATTAGTTCATATGAATTCGGGAAGAAAGTTGGTCAGGATACAGTTGAACTAGGTAAAAAAGCCTACGATAGTAGCACAAGCTTTTTTGCCAATATAGAAGAAAAAATAGAAAAGGTTAAGGTAGCCTCTTTAGTCAACTCAATAATATATGCATATAGGGGTAAAAAAGAACTAGACAAAATAGGTAAACAAGTAGATGAAGCAGGGGAAAAACATTTAGGTACTGTATACAGGGCAGGGAAAGGTGTTGTTGGTGCTGCATATGACTTTGTGAAGGATGTCGGTCAAAGCGCATTTGACCTTGGTTGGCATATTGGTGAATTTAGTAGTTATTTATATCATAGTTCGGGACCAGAGCAGGTACTAAGGGATACTTGGTCTGTAGCGCAAAAAGCACCAGGCTATATTCAAAGTGTATCTGAGGAAATTCGAAATACATGGGATAAGAAAATGGTACATGGTAATGCTTACACAAGGGCACATTACGTTACATATTTAGCGGCGATTGTATATACTTGGGAAAGTTCCGCAACAAGAGTAGGAAAAGCAGGCAGTTTAGGAGGAAAAGCCTCAAAGCTAGAAAAAGGCGCTAATATCTCTAAAAAAGCGACTTCAAAGATTAAAAAAGCAAAAAAACCTTTAGTTCCAAAGATGCAGTTAGAGGGCATCCCTTTATATGTATTTAGCATAAAAGGATTAGAAGATAAAGCAATTCAGTTTATCAAGAAAGTAAAAGATGCTTATAATGGTGCTAAAGGCGGAAAAGCTCATGGTGGGCACGGCATTAAGAAGACTCCGAAAGGCGGACATGGCGGAGAACCTAAAGTTCCACATAAACAAAAACCGAAGTCACATGAGTCGATTCATAAGGTCGAGAAGAATAAAGAAGCAACGAAAAGCACTGGAAAAGTTACCGAAAAACCCGAAGGCAAGAAGGTTCAAAAAGGCAAGCATGGTGACGGAGATCCCAAAACTCCGCACCAACCAAAATCAAAACCACACGAGCCTGTTCACAAGGTGGATAAGCCTCACGAGTCTAATAAAGATGCTGGAACCGTTTCTGGAAAGCATCCTCATGAGTCTTCTAAGCCGAAGAAGCACGAGCCGACTAAGAAGGTTGATCCAAGTGACAGCAGTCCATTAGCACCAGGGGGTGGGTTATTAGCTCACGAAGCCAAAGGTGGCCATCTTATAGAAAGACATGTTGGAAAAACAGACGAAGAGTTACTTAAACGTTTAAAAGAAGACCCCAGAATTTTTGGATCATCAACTTTTAAAGATAGAGCTGCTGCAGAAAAAGTAGCACACGATGTTTTAATAAAAAATAAAAATGAAATACAAAAATGGCTAAACAACAGTAATATTAATAAACCACTTATACTCCCTTATAAAGGAACAGAAGTATTAGGTAGAGGAGTTGCTAAAGGATCACATAATGTAATTAATATGACAAATGCTAAAATTGTCTTGAAGAAAAATAGTGGAGGTAGTTTTATCTTAACAGGCTACCCAACGAGGTGATAAATATGATTGAAATAAGAGTTTCAGATCCTGTTTTTCAATTTCTAGGTGGCATTTTCCACCAAGATATAGAGTCCTACGAGATAGCACTTGAAGAATATCTAGGGTATGCATCTAAAAAGGAGCAAGAAGATGATGTAATTGCACTAACAAACTTTATAAACAGCAATTTTTCGGATGAAGACAAGAACAATTTTATAGAGGAAGCAGCAGATGGAGTATATTTCCCAGCCTATGAAGTAACTCCATTAACATGGCTTAAACAAGTTACTGAAAAAATAAAAAATAATATTGAATGTTTGTAACATTTAATAAGAGGCTCTTCTCAATTATAAAGTCCTTTACAAAGGGTACATTTTATATGAGAAGGGCCTTTTTATTACTTCATTAAAACTTCTAATTATACAAACACCCTTGTCCAAGTAGCCCTTCCAGCAATCCCATCCACAGCCAGACCACTTGCCTTTTGAAAAGCTCTTACAGCTTTCTCAAGTCCATGACCAAAGATAGAATCAAGACCATTCACATCATATCCCTTACAGATCAACAACGCTTGAAGAATCCAAGTGATATTTCCTTTCGCTCCCCTGCACACATTTACGACAGCCGCACGAGTTTTCGGTCCCCACTCCCCATCTACGACAAGACCTGCATGAAATTGCTTATTTAGTTCGCTCTGGAAGCCCTTAAGCAAGGCTTTGTATGTTTCAGGCCCTTGATAACCATCTACTTTAATACTAAGCTTATATCGTTTATTTAATGTATTTTGAATCGTTCTAACAATCGCACGACCACCACTGGAAGATGATTTCTTTGATGACTGCTTTTTAGTTGGTTTAGGAATGGCAGGTGTTGTGCTGTTTACTTTCGATACGAGGACTGGACGTTTACCAGCCTGTAGCTGCGCCAAAGTTAAACCGCCCATCATTTCTAAATGTGGGTAATCTTTAAAGCTGTTCCAATCCCCTCCCCATGCGAATCCTAATGCCTTTGCGATTTGAGCGACTCTTTTCCATTTGGAATTAACAGTCCAGATCGCTGTTTTGCCATCTGAGGATAATAAAACATAATCTACTGCTAAACCGTAATTGTGGTTGGATTGTCCGGCTTTTGCGTTAGTTACAATCTTCCCTGATGCAGTACGTCCTTTCGCATACAATTTATTTTGTTCCGCAAAAGAGCGATAGCCGGATGTCATCTGTACATAAATACCCTCTTTATAAGATCTTTTAATGACTTCGATTGCTGTTTCTTTTACAACTGGATGGATTCCAGATCCCATGTTCCGAACAGAACGATCAATCAATGTTTGTAATGATACCGCCATTGTAAAACACCTCTATTTTTTATTTTTAACAATTAAAAGAGACTGCCAACCGGCAGCCCTCTCATTTTGTTAATCCGTTTTGTTTTAACACTTCTTTTTGTTGTTTACCTTTGCTAGTCACATAGTTGTTTTTATACCAAGCCACAACTGCCGTAACGATCGTAAACACTGTAGAACCTACCAAATATAAAGCATCTGCCAGTGTATTGACTTGGTCTTCACTAATTGGCAAAGCACCCTTTCCGAACATCATCAAAGTCTGGTTTACCAATGCAATAAAAAGAAGCACCGTCCGAATGACTGTGCCTTTGTCAACGTTTTTCATATTATGTTTTCCTCCTTCTTATTTCTGCAAAAGATTATAAAATAATGCAATCGTTCCACCGATTACACCAGTACTGATCGCCGTAATGATTGCGCCCGTGATGCTACGCTTAATCCAAGTCGTGTTTTCTTCAATTTTGTTCAGTTTTTCATTGATAGATATAATCTGTTGATCGTGTCGTTCTGTTGTTCTCTCCAAAGTGCTGACACGCTGCTCCAAGGCTTTATGATTACCCTTTATCTCTGTGATCTCTTTTTGAAACACATCTATTTCATTTGTTTGTGACATCCCCTAACCTCCTGTTCTACATCGCTTTCACCCCTTTCGAGGCAAAATAAAAAAGCCGCCTATTTTGCCGCTTTTGGTTTAATTTATTTTAATAGCTGTTGTTCTTCCTGTAGTTTCTTATAATCTGAATCTAGTAGCTTAAACATCGTTTGAACGTTGGTTAACGTATCGTAAGCTGCTGTAAGCTCTTGTTTATAAGATTCACACTTTATTTGAGTGAACCTGAGTTGTTCTTCTAATTCCTCATATGTTAGTTTCTTTTTTTCCATTATAGTTGCTCCGTTTCATCTGAAATTGCATTCCCTCGTGGAGATGCTGTGATTTTGTCATAGTCGCTTTGGGTGATCAGCCCGTTAGATAAAGCCTTTTTTAATTGAATCGTGGTTATTGTACCGTTCTCCCAGCAATCACAAAACAATTCATAGACAGGCACGGCGTTACCGTCATTTAATACTTGGCTAACCATAGCTTTTTGTAATGTAATGTTTTGCCTGGTTAGCTTTTCATAAATCGTTTCTTGCGATTCGCCTGCTTTAATGTTCTCAGGTTCTAGGATCTTGAACATCAATTACACGCTCCTTTTTTGAATCCTCTCTTTCATAAATGCCTTCATCAATCCTGATGTTAAATTGCGGAGGCAACTTTTTGAGATCCTCATTTGTTGAATATGGCGCTTCATCGGTCGAATTATAGATCACTCCCGCAATTGTGCCGTCTTTCTCAACATAAATCTCTGAAAACAAGTATATGGCGTTATCTGGAGGGATAAAAAAATCAAACCCGTTCGCATCTAGTTCAATCCTTGCCAAATGATAAGAAAGGCTTTGATTGTTAGCTTGTATGACGTAGAGCTTATATAAAATCCTTTTTGTACGATCACCTTTAAGGTCAAAACCTACTGATTCCATACTGTGGGCACTGCCATCTAATGTGAGATCAAAATTACTAATGACAACCTGATTGCCGTTTAAATCAGCTTTACAGCCTTTAGTTTTTAGTTGACGACCTCTCAAATTAATCGTATTAACCACGAAACCCCTCCTACTTCGGTTCATAAAGATAAGCAATCATTAAACGCGAAAGTGTTTTGTTTTCCACATTTACTGCGCCTGATCCCCGTACCCTGAATTTAATGAAATGATCACCGGCTGCCATGCTGCTGATCCCTACCGTTACACAGTCAGAATAAGAACCATAAGGCACAGCCACAGCCCAAAATAGATTTTCTATATTCGATCCAATATCAAGAGTTCCGTCACCATATGCAGTGCTCCCACTACCCTGATTTATGAAAAAGTCATTCCAATAATGGATACGTAAAACAGCGTTGTAATTCAGAGCCCCCCTGCTATCTTCAACAGCACTACTGACCGTTACACCTAGTCCATGGGTAGAAATTTTTATATCATTCCCCGCTTCTAATACTGTGTTATAGGGTAAAAATGCGGTATCTCCCCAAAACCCCATATAATGGCCGTCTGAACTTGACTTGTCTATTTTGAGAAGTTGCTTTGCCTCTGAACCGTGCCCTAGGTACTGCCAGACTTCAAAACCAAATCTTTCATCTGAGTCGTTGGGAGCATCTGGACCTCTACCTGTATAGATAGCACAATTTGCCCATTTTGTTCCTCTAGAGTCATTGTAGTTATCTAAGAAAATTTTAGGGACGTATGTGTTCGAGCCATTGCCATTACCCCAGTTAGCCTGAAAGGCTGATCTTAATTCAAGGCTCCCGTTCCACTTTCCTGATTCGTTTACAGCTCCGCCTAATACGGTAGTTCTATCTCCAAAATCACTATCTAAAAAAGATGAATACTTACCACTACCCGCGCCTGTATTCTTCCCAAAACTTAAATAATCTTTTGTTCCATTTATCGAAAAACCTCTTCTTGAAGAATTAGAGCCACCCCATGAATTAGATATTGTTCCAACTTCATCATACTTAGGTGAGGATGCGTCTGTGCCTGAATCATAAAAATATAAGTTGTAATTGGACATTTTTATCATGGTTTTACCATCTAATATAGAAGTGAGTGCACCGTCCTTCAATTCAATTGTGTCGCCGCTTTCATTATCACTCCGGACAATAACACCCGATAAAATGCCACCTTTAATCTTATCCGCAATTAAACTATTGATTTTTGCGTTTGTAATAGCTCCATCTGCCACATTTAACGTATCAATGGCTGCTTTGCCGATTTTAGTGTTTGTTATCGCTAAATCTTCAATATGGTTAGTCCCGATGCGCACGGTGGCTGCCGAATATTGAGCAGTAAAATCACTTGCCGTTCCGTGAGTGTTAACGGCACGAATTCGATAATACCAAAGCTGATTGACTTCCACTTCATGCACTGTTCCGCCCTCTTTACCAGCCCATAAAAGATTAGATCTATTCGTGATATCCGGTGTAAAATCCTTCATCTGAGATCCGTAAACCTCATATTTTGCAATATATGAATACGGCTCAAAATCCCATGAGAGTGCTACTTTTGAAAATAGCCCCTTCACCTCGACATTTTGGGGCATTGGTGGCTTTTTGTCTGGAAAGCTATCGTCCGTAACAATCGTGTTGCCTTTCTCCTGCTCAATGTCTCTTATTTTTTCTTCGATCTCATCAAGCCGTTTATCAGGCTCATAAACTTCTAGAAATTGTCCCATTTCGACTTTAGCTGTACCTTCTGGGTCTGAAATATCGTATTCTAAGACAATAACCCGACCAAAAAATTTGATAGGTTCAGAAACCGTTCGATCAATCGCAAGGCGGGTGTCTCCCAATGAAACAGGTTCATCTAATAAAAAGACTTCTAAAGCGTAATTTGTCTGTGTGTTTGATGCTGTATGAACGAGATATTCAAAAGTCTTTTGTAGTAGCTCTTTTGGATCTTCGATGTTTTCATCTTGCCATTTGCCAAAGGCATTTATAATCGTACCATCTGTCTTTTTATGTCCGTATCTCTCTTTAGCTGGAGGGAACTCAACCCATTTTTGACCCTTTGGTTTATCGACAGGATCACCATTAGAGACTTTCCACTCAACATCTGCAAAATTAATATATCGAGAATTGCCCCCTTGTGTTTCGACACTGGCACCCCATCCATAGAGAGCCGAAACAGGATAGGCCATTTCGGTTACATGAATGCTTTCAATGTTGTAACCGACTTCGAAACGACCACCATCATCCGAACCCCTACGTTGAATGATGTTAACAACACGTTCAATGACATTATTATTTTTCGTGTCGAATGTAACGGTAAATTTCAGTTCTCCGCCCCACACTTTGATGATGTCTTTAATCGCCTCATATGCGCTAATATGATAGAAATGGGTTGAGTTAATACCTAAATCAGCCGTAACGTTTCCTGTCCATCTAGTACCTGCTAATGCACGATCAAGAACATCCTTTTGGGTTGTCTTATATGGGCGAACATCATCAATAATCCATTCAAGTAATTCCATTTCGGCTGGTTCGCATTGTGCCGTTTTTTCTGCTCCTTCTTCCCCGTTTCCACTGTCTACTTCTCTAATTTTAAAGAGACGAAAAAAGCCGTCTTTGTCTTTAAAGACGACCTGGTTTAACTTAGTCACATGTTGACTATCTGGATGCGTTGCATCGCATGTAAATGAAAATGTTGAACCTTGGTTTAATTCTTCCCTGAACATTGCATTCCAAAAAATGCAGGCGCTTTCGGCTTGGCTGGATAAGATCGCTAGTAAATTGTCCTCTTTATCTAATATCCATAAATCCGCCATGTCATCACCTGCCTTTTACTTATATTTATCGGTAAATCGTATCGTACTCGGTTGCGTTACTCTTATTAATGTATCTCTTTTCGGCGGTATCTTGAAGAAATCAGAAGTATGATGATAGGCCGTTTTTTTATCTTCACCGTTTAGTGTTGCTGATCGGTTAGCGAAATCTAGAATCAGCTGATCACCTGCAATGAAATCAAAATTCAACAGTACGAACGCTTTTACACTTTCATCATCATTCAAAAGCTGTATTTCATATTGATCTGCTGGCTCTGCAAATGTACACTCGACAATTGGATAAGTTGGAGCCGACCCAGCACTTTGGACATGTCCTATAGGGTCTGGTGGATTACCGATCTCGAAAGAGTGTTCCAAACCATATTTGTATGGATCAGGGCAAATAAAATTGACTGTGGCTTTTCCGAATTTGAATAATTCCGCAAGTTGTCCTTCTCCGTCTATCATGCCGTAATATGTCCGGTCGGGTTCGTCTGGAAAAATTAAAGCTTCTGGCTCATCCGTGATCAACCAGTCCGCTATCTCTTCCTTTGCCTTTTGTAAGTCGCTAACACCTTTGATTACTATGTTAACAGCAAGAATCCGCGGTTTCGTCTTGGTACGCCTCAAATAAGCACCCTGCCGTCCTGGAATTTCTACTATCTCTCTTTCAACTGGCGCCCATATAGGGCGCTCTGTCTCAATTGTGACGTGTACAAAATCCTTTGATATACCATTGAAGGTAAAAGACATTATTTATACCTCCGTTTATCTCTAAATGATTGCCTTTTTTGAGCTTTAGTTATAGCTTCATTTGTAACCTCGGCAAATTTCCGATCATTAATATTTAAGTTTGTTTGAATTCCTTCTATCTCAACTTCAACGGGTTGATTTAATACAGCATCAGCAAGGTTCTGAATGGCCTTCATGATTCCAGTTGTATGGATTGGATTCGGTGTAATAGCAGGCACATTCAAGACGCTTGAAGCAATCCCTTTTAAATCTGGTATATCCGGAACAGCTGCGTTCGCTAGTTGCTCAGATGCTTTGTCTATGCCTTTCACACTGTCATCCATACCAATTTCCATACCTTCGCCTGTCCATTTACCGATTTTCTTCATGACCTTTGAAGGTGAAGCAATATGAAGGATTTCTTTGAATTTTGTTACAACGCCGTCTGCAATTTCCTTTGCCTTTTTCCAAAGAGCGTCCGCCATTCCGCCGATACCTTTAATCAAACCATTAATGATGTCTTTTCCGATCTTGAATAGGTCGATTTTTTTAAAGAACGTCATGACCTTATCCCAAATGGTTTTGATTTTACTCTTAACGGCATTCATCTTTTCGCCAACAGAACGAACCATGTTTTGAAATTTTTCTTTTACTGTCCTCCACATATTGCCTAGTGTGTTTGAGAAAAAACCTTTAATGTTATTCCAGATACTTTTTGTAGTGGAAGAGATTTTATTCCATATCGTTGTGACCGTGCTTTTTATGCCGTTCCACACTCTCGAGAAAGACTGTTTTATTGAATTAATGAGAGTTGTCAAAAAACTTTTCAAACCATTCCATACGCTTTTTCCGGTTGAAATGATTCCGTTCCAAATGGAAATGACAGCTGACTTAATGCGATTCCATGTTTTCGAGAAGAAACTTTTCAGTGTGTTGAAAAGTGTCGTGAAAAAGCTTTTCAAGCCATTCCACACCGTTTCCCCAACAGCAATAATCGTATCCCAAATGGTTGTGACCACTGTTTTAATAGCATGCCATACCGTTTCAAAAATGGTCTTATAAAGGTTTAAAACGAATGAAAAATAAGCCTTGAGACCGTCCCAAATGGTTTTGGCAACCGCGACAATAACGTTCCAAATGGACTCCCCGATAGCTTTTATCACATTCCATACCGTTTCGAATATCGTTTTATATAGATTGAAAATGAAAGAGAAATACGCTGTCAACCCGCCCCAAATGGTTTTAGCCATTAAAACGATACCTTCCCACAGATTCTTGAAAAACTCGGAAATAGGCTCCCAATTTTGGATAATCAAATAAGCAGCTGCGGCTATGGCTGCAACTGCTATTAATATCGGGTTTGACATAAAGAGCATGCTAACAGTTTTGAAGACAGTTCCCATCTTTTTTATAGCAGTAATTGCTGGGCCAATTCCTGTTGCAATTTTACCTATTACGATAAGCATAGGCCCGAGAGCCGCTGCAAATCCTCCAGCTACTACAATGGCCGTTTGAACTGGTTTACTTAAATTCCTGAACCATTCAGCTGCCCTTCTTAGAGCATCTAATAAAGGCGGAATCATTTCATTTGCAACGTCTAATAGAATTTTTCCGATAGGTTCAATAGCTAGCATCGTATTATTTTTCAAGATATTGAATTTATCGCCCAATGTTTCCGTATCTTTCGCTGCCTTTCCAATGGTTTCTTTCGATGAGCCAAGTGTTTTCATGAGATCGTCTATTTCAAAACGCCCTTCACGAATAGCCGCCGCCATATCTGCTCCGGCTCTTGCTCCAAAGTGTTCCAAGGCGATGGCGTTTGCTTCTCCGGCAGAGCCTGCTCCTTTGATCTGCTTAATGATTTTAGGAAACTCTTTTTGTGGGTCTTTTCCGGCTTTGGCCATCTTTCCTAGCGCTACCCGTAGTCCGCCCATGACCAATTCCATATTGACTCCTTCTTTTTCCCATTTACCCATAAGAGCCGCACTTTCCTCAAAGCTGAAACCGATCTGACGTAATGGTGCACCAAATTGAACAAGTTTCGTACTTAATTGATCAACGCCAATACCTGTTGTCTGACTGACTTTCCACAGGTAATCCATGGTTTTGCCTGTATCCTTCGATTTGATGCCCCAGTCACCGAATAATCGTGTGATTTGGGCGATTGATGTCGACACATCCTGTCCGGTGATGCGACTCAGATCAAGAAACTGCTTTGTCAGCTTTTCAAGAGGCTTCCCAGTCAATCCAGTTCGTGTATTAATATCAGCGAGAGCATTTGAAACGGTATCGGCATCCTCTGGCACTTTAGCAAACACATTGTCAAAACTTTTGCGAAGTCCAGCTAATGCTTTTCCTGTTGCTCCCGTTCCTGCTCGGATGTTTTTAGTCGCTTGATCGAGCTTATAGGCAGATGCCATGGCAGCTCCACCAAATGCCACGATTGGGGCCGTTATATATTTCGACATTGATGTTCCAGCAGCTTTCATGCTTGCTCCGGCGCTCTGTAATCTCTTTTGGAAGCTTGAAATCCCTTTTTCGGCGGGCTTTCCGTTAAATATGGAGTCAATGACAACCTTTCCGTCTGCCATTATGCGCCCCCTTTCTGCCTCAACTTGCCCGCCACAGAATTGGCTTTACTGTCCATGGCTTGAATCTGTGCGGCAACTTCTTCTGCCGTCTTCGCCTTCAATGCGTAAACTCGTTTGAGCCTTCTCAAGTTTTCGACTTGCTTCCGTGACATGTCACGAGTGATTTTTTGCGTTCGGATACCGACGACTTCACGGAACTTCGTTTTCTCGCTCAGGCCGTTTAAAAGAGCCTGAAATTTTCTCCAATGTAGCCGTCCTTGTTGTTCGATGAGATCAATATTGTAATCAAACAAAAAAGACGCATATATGAAATCAGCGTCCTGAACGAAGTCATAATATTTTTCTTGGTATGATGATCCTTGTTGTTTTTCCTCTTGTTCCTCGTCTTCTTTGATAAAGTTTTCTAGAACAGCTTGCACGAAAATGATCTTTTCGTGAGGCTCCATTTGCTCATAATCTTCATCGTTTGAGGTAAACATCTCAGCCATAATGTCCCATTTCTCAACATCTTGGAATGCTTTATCTTCGCCCAATTCAAAAGCTCGCAAAACAACGTCAAAAGAAACGTCAATCGGGATTTCTTTGCCGTTTAAAACGATCACATCGTCAAAAGAGTCTGTCAGCTTCATTGTTTATCACTTCTTCTTTTTCGTGTATGTTGCGCGCTTTTCGTTATGCTCTCCTGACGTTTTGCTATAAATAAACTTTCCGATTTCTTCAATCACCGTAAAGAGAATCAGCATAGATTTCCCGGCAGTCTCGTAAATCTCTACAAAAGAACCTTCACCAAAAAACGTGTCAATCGTCTGCTTCACAACTTGGATTGATTCCTCTTGAGTTTTTTTCTGATCTTCATCTGACATATTTTCAAATGTAATCTCATCAGCTTTTTTGGCATGCTCGTAAAACTTCCGCATTTGGGTTAATTGATTTTGCATGCTTTCATCATCGTAATAGAGTGTATATGTTTTACCACCGATCTCAAATTCCTGTGTTGGTTGGTCTAAATTGATTTTGATTACTGACATATTGTCATTCCCCCTTTATTGAACTGTCTAGCTATACTTTAGGTTTTGAAGGTGTGACAGATGCTGCTGTTTCTATCGGTGTTCCGTTGAAATGAATTTCTACACTGATTTCACCTTTTTCTCCAGCTTCTCCGCCCGGGCCTTCAATCGTTGCAATCGTACATGGCCCTTCTAGAACAACACCGTTTGGCTGTTCCCATTTCATCGTGGTTTCTCGTTCCGTACCAATTTTGATGAATTTACTAAAAAGCCAGTCTTGTACAACATCACCGAAATAGCGATGACCTTCAAAAGTGAAAGTGACTTGTCCACCCATAACAGTTGTGGTTCCAAGACCGCCACCATCTAAATACTTTGTTTGATCGGTTTCCTCGTTCATACTAGGTTCAAAGGAACTAAAACCACGCGCTAACCTTTCATACGTCGGTTTTTCAACACCCGGTGTGATGTTGAGAAAAAATTTATGTTGTGATTGGATTAATAAACCATCATTTTGAGCCAACCTCACTCACTCCTTTTATATAAATTTCCGCCTGAAAAAGTGCGGTATAAATATCGCCATCTGGTGTTCGTTCAACCCAGTTCGGGGTTGTGTATAGATCACATTTAATAAAATCAAAAGAGCCGTCATGACTCGTGACAGCTCCATTTGTTAAAGCATCCAGTTTGTCTGCAATTTCTTGACATGTTTTATATCCGGTTCTGGATTCTTTATGTCTGACCAATATTTGAAAAGGAAAAGTGTAATTTCTCCCCAAATCAAGACTTTTAACAGGTTGAGAACCAGGTGTAGGACGAATTGAAATGCTATTTCCATTTTTCAATGGGCCGACATTCAATGTCTGACCAGATAAAACATTTGTCTCAATATATTGTTTTATACGCTCCAAAAAATTCAATTACCCACCCCCTATATATGCCGTTTTTTAAGCGCTTCAAGTACATTTATCCATCTATCAAAAAAACTTGATCTTGCAGCCTCAAACCATAGGCCCTGAGCATTCGGATTTTTATCCTTTGAAAAGTGATATTGTGGATTGTAATAAAGCTTTCTCGCGTATTTCGTATCCCAAATCAGTTTTCCTTTTTCAAAGTCAGAACTACGTTGAGAACTAGCGATTAAATTCCCTGTATCCTGTGGCGCATAGTTGTTTGAATCTTTTAGGACTTCAGAAGAAAGTAAAGGCTGTGCTGCTTGATGATATTTTGAAAGTTTCTTATCCACACCTTTCATTTCCGTTTTGACCTTAAACTTGATCATTTTAGAATCACCTCGTAATGATGAGGCATATTTGGACTTTCATCATAATGCTCTTTCATTTTATTCACTTCATATTCTTGTCCATCAAACGTCACCTTTGAACGTTCTTTCAGCCTCATGTACGGCTTTGAATTTGTCCGGTCTATCAATATTACGGATTCTCCTTCTGTCTCATCTCGAACTTGATTTCGAATCAAAGTGCTAATCGGTTCAACTCTTACCTTTTCGATATGAACAGGCTCATCATAAGAACCTGAACCACCATTCCACCCATCATCGCTTCCAAGATATTTTTGATAGATAATGGAATGAATCAAAAGTCTTTCGGGGATCGGTCTAGCCACGAGCACACACCCCACCATATAAAAGCCCTGTTCCTTTCAGAAAAGCAAGCGTGGACGGACTTACCCGTTTTTCATCTCGATTTGAGCCGCCCCCACTTGAAGTACCTTCCGAATAACTGAAAGAGCCGACACTAACACTTGTCAAGTCGTCAGTCCCGGCATTTACTGAAGCATCCCCACCCTTTATCACATAAAATTCAACCTGTGCGGCAGTTGCTTTTTTTACTAAGTCTTGCATCAACGGTGGTAAGTTGCTGAGATTTTTTCCATACAGCTTATACCCTGTCACTTGATCAATAACATCGCTTGCTCTTTCAATGTATTTTTCGATATCGTCTACTGGCGCTTGAGTACCTTTATAATCATTGTTATAGTAATCTAACGTTATATAAGGCAATATGAACCGCCCCTTTCAAAGGTTCCTAGACCTTCTCATCTTTCTTTTTATTTGTGCCTTTTTCAGTTCGTAACTCGGCTTCTGTTACTTCCTCGTAACCTTCTAGTTTTAATTCATTGATTTTACCTGCTTCTTCCTCTCTCAACATCACATTTTCTTTCTTTAGGATTGCCATTCTATCTCCTCCGTTTATGCTTTTGCCGGTGCTACATGAGACACAATCACACCGTCAGCTTTGTTTTTCATGACGAATAGATCATGATACATACGGTTTTGATAAAGATATCCGTCACCTTGTGTGTGCTGTCCTGGTTGGAATAGATAGACCGTATTTAGTTTTGCTTTCGCAACGATCGCACCTTTGTAGACGATAATCCAGTTTAGAGAAAAGGAACCTGGGGCACTTTTGAAACCTGTTGTAAAATCAAAAGAGGAATAAAAACGGTTGGCGTCCCAAACCTCAACTAAACGAACTCCGTCAAGACTTGTCACACGCGTTTCAATTGCTGTTCCTTGGTTCTGAACCTGAATTTGACGGTTAAACTCTGATGAACGTTCCAAAGCGTCCATCGCTACACTAGACAAGTAGCAAACTAAGTTTCCCGGGCCATATTTACGAACCTTGAGAATATCACGTTTAAGAGCCGTATATACAGAATCATTTGTAATGTTTTCAGCTGTTGCTCGCTTTCCTTCAATCGCTTTCGTTGCTATCTTAGAAAACCGATAAGCATCAACCTCAGGTCCTGCATGTTCCGTTAAGAATGTCCGTGTAATATTGGCAGCGCTTGCTGCTTGATTTGATTCATCAACATCCATTTGATCAACAAAGAATTCAACATCACGATCAAATCCCAATGTGTATGGTTCGTTAGTTGTTGTAACATCACCACGATTAAAGCCGCCGTTACGTGAATGATTTTTGTAGCCTGTCAATGAAACCGTTGGAACATGAAACGTGCGTGCTCCCATCCAGTTTACGTTTGACGTTTCTAATTCAGTTGTAAGCATTGATTGAGTCAATACTTGATCTAATTCACTTGAATATTTTTCAGCATAGTTAATAGCATTAGCCATGTTTTAAATCCTCCTTATTGTTTACCTAGTAATGCACTAGCAAACGAATCTAATTTTGAGTGTTTATGATGCGTTCCCGTTGTGTAAACAGGTGGCTCTTCATCTGTTGCGCCACCCTTAAAATGCGGGTATTTTTCGAGTACCTTTTCAATCGCTGCATTCATGTCCACCTCGTCAGATACAAGGGGCTTCGCAAGCGTGACAACATCCTGCACAGCATCCGTTTGTACTCCGGCTCCCACGGCCGCAATTTGAGCTTTAAGGCTTTCGTTTTCACTTGCGAGCGTTTGGTTTTGAGTCTCAAACTCTTTCAACTGCTCTGACTGCTTCTCAGCCTCTGTTTTTTGTGAATCCTGCCATTCTTTCAGCTTAGAAAGCCCCTCTTTTGCACTCTTGAAGTCATCAACACCAAGTTGCTTTAATAGTTTTTCTTGCGCTTTTTTCGCTTCCTTAGCTGCGATATTGTTCACATCTTCTTGGGTAAAAGGTTTAGGTTCTTCCTGATTGGAAGTGTCAGTATGTTCTGTTTGGCCTTCCGAATTTGCCGTCGGATCGGTATTATTTTCTGATCCTACATTTTCGCCACTTTCTGCGAAAAATTGAAGATCTAATTTTAAAAAATGATCCATGTTATAACCTCCCGAATGGGTAAAATACTTCTGTTTTCTTTAACGCCCACCCCAGATAAACGGGCAATAAAAAAAGCCTTATCCTAAATAGGAAGGCTGTTTGTTTTCCTCTTTTAAAATTTCAAGTTCATCAACCAATCGCTTAACAGTGATCTCTAATAGAGCAACTCTATTTTCTAATTCTTTATATTCCTTTCGTGAAATAAACACTATGACACCCCCTTAAAGTAAATCTGTTCTCTATCCCTTCGTCTTGTTCTTCCTGTCTCGTCAATAAATTCCCTTAGCTGTGCTTGCCGTCTTGAAATCTTGGTTTGTGCACGTTTTATACCTACTTCATCATTAAGTTTTTCAAAAACAGCCAGTTCGCGCTTACCTTTTCTTATGAATCGTTCAAACTGCCGCTGTTTTTGGCTGTCTTCGTATACCTCTTCATTCTTTTCTTCGTCTACAGGGTGATAGCGTTGTGTTGAGACGCCGGGAATGTACGGATATTGAAAATGACCGCAGTTAATGCCAAACAAACCATCAGGCTCGCCTATACTTGTATCGGATAAAGCCGGATAATTCGGATCATTACCACTTCTACTGTATATCTGCCCTTGATATGGCGCACAGTTTGGTCGTGCACCTTCATGTGAACTGATTTCAACAAGATCAACGCCCCAACTATCAAAGCGTGAATCCTGCATGTCATTCGCTACCCGGTTGCCCATGGTTCGCATGACTTGTGAAGCGTATTCTTCCGCATACATACGGTCACCGTTTCTTTTGATCAGGGTTGGAATCCCCCGTTCTGCCCAACTACCCATTGTACGACGCAACGCCTCCTGTGGCGTTTTCATTCCGGTGATGACATCAGCTGTCGCCTTCGTCAAAATGTCCCGATATACTTGCTCACTATTGTTTAGCATGCTTGAATTGATCATGTTGAAAATACTTGATGATTGACGCTCAAACGATTCTAAAACGCGCCAGATTGCCGGGTCATCTCTTGGCTTCGGGGCTTCTATAAGAGGGGCTCCTGCTTTCAAGGCTCTTTTTAACAAAGATTCGTTTGAATCAATAGCCGCCAATCCCACATTTAACAAGATTTCAGTCACCTTTGATGTTTTTAAGCCACTTTTTCTTGCTATGATCTTGATAGCCTGCTTTCTAAGTGGCCCAATCTGTTCAAGTTTCATCGCATGCCATGCATTCGCATCGTCCTCTAGAGCGCCCTGATCCTCTGCCAATGCTGTTGCGATACCCTCTAGAATTTCTGTTTGAATCTCTGTATAAATCTTGGCAATCGGCCATGTCATTTGTTCTAATTGATTCCTGTTCAAGCGTGTCATGAAGCACCACCACCAAATTGTTCATCAATGTCTGGCAGTTCGTTCGCTTGCTCTGCCTGTGCATCCTTTATGATCGCTTTTGCTTCCTCTTCTGAAACTTTAAGGATGTTTTGAAGTGCCATCCATTTTGGAATATTTCCGTTGTTCTGCAGCTTAAGCCAGTAATTCGAGTCAGAATCCCGATCCTCAACAATAGAATCATCAAAATCAACTGATACCTCATATTCCTTTTGGATTTTAAAGACTCCATAGGTTTCAGCTACTTCACAGATTGTTTTGACCAGTTGTTTTAAACTTTCCTCGATGATTGTTTCATGACTGTTTTTAGACTTATAAGTTTTGCTATTCTCACTGACAACCTCTGTTGCTGTTTTAAGCCCTTTACCGTCAAATGTAAATGTTCCGGGGCTAAATCCTATCTTAGCTGAAAACAAATCTAATTCGGTTTGTATGGCTGCAATATGTTCATTGACTCGAAGTGAAATATCATTTTCGACGATCTTTTGATTATCAACAGAATCAAAATCAAAAGCCTCGTAAACTTCATCGTTTTCATCAAAATAACGCGTCATTGCTTGTGTTTCACGATCAACATGAGTACGAACTGCAGTTGCTGGAACTATAATTCTCTTTTTTCCAAGCCTGAATTCTCTTAGAAAACTGTCATAAACCGTATCTATCGCTTTAATGTTACTTATTGCGTTTGCAAATAAAGAAATCCCCAAAGGACTTTGGAGATCGATATTATTCGCTATATTAGGTTTGATATAAACAAATGTTGGCCGCTTTAGCTTTGTAAACACGGTTTCAGGTGCTAGGTTCTCATATAGTATCGATAGAGGAACTTCGATTCCTAGTTCATTTTCGTTGTCAGATTGAAAAAGTTGATTTCTAACAACATATTTTTGCCCTTCCCATTGATTCCATTCGAGAAGAGTATAAAACTTCTTACCTTTTCGAGATGTACTAATAAAAAGCCCTTCATTCACCCTATCATTAGAGTAAGATAACGGGATAAAACAATCCGCCGTTACAAATCCAATCTTTATTTGTTTATTTCCTAAACGATCAAGTTCCACATATACTTTCATCACCATTCCACCGAGAGCAAACATATACTCAAGGTGATCTTGGAACATTTTATAAAAATTGTTGTTCTTCAAGATCCCATTTATTTCTTCTGCTAAATCTTCATTTGAAATATTAAGTTTACATTTCTCATTGAAGATCAGACGGGCCATTTCCTCACTTGCCACTTTAGCCATTCCTAACGTCTCCATATGTCGGGTTTTCCTACCGCGACCGATGGTCGTATATTCGAGTTTGTGAAAATTTTCATCTTTATATGTCTCTAAGTAGCCTTGATATAAAGGCAGCCAGACATTTTCAATGTATCTGTAAAACTCATCGTTTACAGGAAAATCCTTAACATCCGAGACTGACTTAATATTACTGATAAGCCCCATTTTCAGCATCACCGCCTTTATCTTAGCAATTAGGCTTTGGAACATTGTGTCACCGCCCTATATTACATATCGTTTATAGAAGTAGTTCACAGCATATCTAAACTCGTCCATGCTGTGGTTATCTTTATCAATTGGCTTACCGTTATCATCCCTGCAATAAAGTCCAGCCTCTTTGATGAAATAGTAATGATCGTATTTATCATCATCCACCAGATAAAATTGACCATTGGTTATGACGTTTTGCGCCCGTTCAATTCCAACTTCGATACCTTTGGAGCTTCCCTTTAAATCTTTAGCGTTATTATCTGCTGTTCTGGTCTCAAGACTAACAATCCGTAATTCTTCCCTTAGCGATTTACATGCAGGGTCAACAAAAAAATTGTGGTATCTCATTTCGTATTTATCCACGCAATAACGAACAAACTCCCTGATTTCCTTTGCATATTCACTCATAGCCTTTACTTGCCCTGTCTCTGCCCCTGAATGGTAGTAATGAGCAACACGATTGAGTTTGAATTTGTTTCTATACCGCGTGATGATATTACATGAAACACTTGTCGCATCAGATTGACCACCGTCAGCAGTGAAAAACATTTCGTAAGGCTTTCCAAGCAGTGTTTTTTCTGTATGTTTATCTAGGTCTAGCATTCCGTATATAACGCCCTGAGGGTTTACCCGTTGCCCCAACCAGTCTCGCTTAAACAAATATGGATTTTTAACAAGAGTATTGTAAATCTCCTGTTTACGGTCTTCGGTCAAAATCGGGTTGTCGTGGATTGTCCAGTGCTGCCAACGTGTATTTTGAACTTCAAATACCTCTTTAATCACTGGATGATTCGGTGCAGGTGGGTTAAGATCGGCTAAGTGATAGCGCATTTTGGCCGCAAAGGTTCGTCGGAAACACTCCTGAATCATGTCCATGTGTAACAAATTGATTTCACAAAAGACGACGGAACCAAGGGACATACCTGTAATGGCTTTTACGCTGTCAGCCTTACCACCTCCCTTATAATAGACTTTCTTTGTCCCAATTGGTGTCTGTATTTCTAAATGGTCGCCTAGTTCATCATGCTTAACCTTTGCTAGCTGACCAAATTGATGTTTCAGTCCTGTACCGTCACCATCAATAAATAACCGGTATGCTTGTTCTTGGTTGTAAGCAACGATTAAATGATTTTCATCTGGTGTCAGGCTCAAATAAAGTGCATAACGAAAATGTCCCGCAGTCGTTTTTCCCGACCGTGGAGTCCCTTCATTAGCCTCTAATGTATGATCAAATGGTCGTGTTATAATGTCCTGCTGCTTAGATGAAAAATCAATCTCCATTTGTGCCATTTCCTTTTTGGATTGCTTTAAAGAGCTCGGCAACATTCGCAATAAGCGCTGTATCACCCTTGTCACCTTTCAGCAGCTTAATACGCTCTTTCGTCAGATCGGTTTCAGCTTTGATTTTTTCAATGTGAGCAGCCGTTAATTTATGTTTGTTATCAAAGAAACCTATATGTTTGCCAATATTCTCTAACGCTTTATTCGCTCCTGTTGAATCAAATTGATATTCTCCTGTCTCAACCATTCCCTTTGATTCATAGTCAAACGTCATGACAGGTTCGGCTTTCATAGACATTTGAGCGACTTTGATGAAATTTTGCAGCACCCAATCAGCATCGATTTGATTTCTTTTGGCTCTGTCAGCTTTCATTTTCTCTATACGCGCAACAATTTGAGGTTTCTTGAGGAGATCAGCGCCTGTCCGGTAAGCCGTTCTTTCGCTGTATCCTGCCCTTTTAGCTGCTTGAGTAGCGTTTAAATCCTTCATGTACTCCTGAATAAATAACTCTTGTTTTGGTGTCAATTTACTCATTACATCCTCACCGCCTCCCAGGATGATCATTTTTATATTGACTCTGAGCCACGCCCGTGCTTGGCGTTATTCAATTGTTTTTCCAAGTCTCACCGGACGCAAATCACAGCAAACATAAAAAAGCGACTCCGCATCATTGCAGAACCGCATGTGTCACTATATTTTGTGTTGTGGAAACCCGGGGATTATCTGCCTCCCCGTCCTGCCTTCCATTTTACACTACAGATTTTAAGTTCGTAAAATTTGTTTCGTCTGTTTCTTTTGTGCCATTTGTGCCATTTGATTCACTGGAAAGCTGATCTATTAATGAATCACGAATACGCTTGATATGAGAATAGGAAAGTTCCATATGTTGAGCAATCCAACGATAACTTTTACCTTCTAGCAGCCAGTAAAGAACCTCACTTTCTCGCTCATCAGTAATACGGTTGATTCGTTCCTGCAGCATTCTAACTTTCTCTTCATAAATCTTAATCTTATTAAATCGTTTCGCACGTCTGACAGTCTCTTTATAAACAGGATCGCTTGTAGTCCCCTCTGGCTTCGGTAGTGACGCTTCAACGCCATATTGTGCCGTCATACCTTCTCCAGCATCCTTTAAAGATTCTCGTAAAACTTCAATACTGTTCATCATCCAGCGATAGTTTTTTAAAATGTTTTCAATCTCTTTTTTATTCATGATTAATCCTCCTTATCGTTGTCTGAATGCCCCGCCTTTGGCTCTTTTGTAGGTGGGCTTGTTTGTATCCATCAAGTAATTTAAATCGCGACTAGTGAGCTTCTCTGGCTTTTTCTGAAACTTGTGTTTGGTTTGTCTCATGTTGTTCCTCCTTATCAAGAGAAATAAAAAACGGACACCAAACAAACAGCATAATTACTGTAAGTTCAGTGTCCGCAGGCTTTCCGTCTTGGACTTAACTTATACTATTATTTTAAAATCAGAATTTCCTCTTATACGTTTTATACTTTTGAAGTGTCTGATTTTTCGCTGATAAATAATCATAAAGAAGACTTTTAACTAATTTATATCCTTTAACATCACTAATAAAATCAAACGACTTGAGCATCTTAAAAACAACCAAACCTACATACAATAATGCAAAGGATGCACAGACCCACGCTTTAACAAAAAAATAAAGTTCATCTTGACTTGCCTTAGATGTATTCATAATCATAAAACTAAAAAGAGCTACAATTATCCCCACAATGATACCAGGAATTACAGCTTTAAAAAAAGACTTAAAGGAATATGATTCTTTATTAGAATCTGATCCTTTAGTTTCTAATATAGGTAATACGTATTCCTCTATATCACTAGTGGAAATTGAACTTTTTTGCAACAGCTCTTTAAGTTTTCCATAGCATAATTTATATCTCAAATTATAATATCTCTTACATCCAACTACTTTATAAAATTTTCCAACTGATATTCCCAAAAACAAGAATATAGGCAAAAAACTAAAAAAACTTATAACAATTGTAGTGATTATATCTCCTAAATAACTATATAAATAGATCATAACAATTAGGTCAAGAAAAAAATAAATCCCTGAACATATAAAAAACCAAAGAAATATTTTTTTCTTTCTTTTTTTCTTTTCTGTGTCTAAAAAAGGAGAGTGCCAAAAAATATTTGCAAGACTCCCTTCACTCTCTATCTCTTCTTTAAACTTATATAATTCTATATTTAAGTTCATATGAGAAACCCTCCCTATCTTATAACTACATATTTACGATTAAAATAGAGATGGGTTTCAATTAACCGAACAATTGCATGCTAATGCTGTTTTAAATATCCCCTTTTTCCTTAACCTCTTCCTCTGCAACATGCAAAAACATCGCAGAAGCCATAGGAACCATAATTAATAACATCGTAATGAATTGCTTAAAATCATCAATAAATCGATCAACATAAAGAATAAGGCAGCTTCCACACAAGAGAAAGAAAATTGTTTTAAAGAACCAGTTATCAACGGCTGTCATGATCACAGCACTCATCGTAATGCCTATGATCAGCGAGTATTCCGCAATTTCGGGTTTATACACCCACAGATAGCCTGTGAAGAAGCCACCGCCAAGAACAATCAACACCCCTTTTATAACCTTTAATTCTTTGATTGCCATCACTCCGTATCTTAACCTATACTTTTCAAGTGATCACGCCAGGCTACTATCAATTAACAAGTAACCATTTTTTCTATCTACAAAATCTGTTGCAACCTTGCCTAATGTAAAGTGAGGATTTGTCTTTGCAACAGAACCAACAAAAGTTCCAAGCGCATATCTTGCACAAACCTCTTTAACTTCGTTCTTTAAATTCCCATCATCATCGGCAACGAAATCAACATACACCTCAGCTGCCTTCTTCTCATCTTCTGCTGCAATCAAAGCGTAATAAGGTTCATGGATTTCATAATATTTCATATTTCTTCCTCCCCATCGTCTTCATCAAAGGCCATCCTGAATGTTTCTTCGATCATGAATATATGATTCTCGATCTGCTCGTTCGTCATTTTTTCAAATCTGGTCCATGTCCAAGAACGTGAAAAGAGATTGCCTTTTTGATCAGTTTCTGGCGTTTGGTTTCCATCTTCTTAACATCCGTTCCCATTTTCAAATCATCCTTTCTATGTGGCTCCTTATGTCAACTACAACAACTTGGCGTAATTTGTGCGAAAATGCGTATTACCGTTTACTATGTGAACTAACCTTTATCTCAGAATCAAAAGTACATACAACCTCTACAATTCTTATATTTCTCGCTTTATATTGCCCCGTTGAAATCATCAGTTCACATTCTTTTTTGGCTTTCTCTATATCTTTAAATTGGTGTTGGTAGTTACTCCAGTCTTTTGCATTACCATGACTGTCAATAATGTCTTCAACACCTCTAAAATTGTTTTCTTTTCTAGTTTGTATTAGGAACATCATTTTTCACTCCTTCGCTATTTGAGTCAACTACGACTGAAAACTGTATTGCTTTTTCTTCGGATTAATTTAATACTTCACTCTCATCTTCAAATATCCAATCAGTATTAACATCTTCAATTGATGGCATCTTACCAAGTCGTTTGAAAGCTAATTTTTTCATCTTCTCAATTTTTTCATCAAAATTTTCTTCGGCCCTAATAAAACGTTTTAACGATTCACCGACTCTATATAAGAAATTCATTGTGCCTTCTTTGGATTCCGTTTCTCGCATATTAGCGACATTCATTGGTATAACGAAGGCTTTACAACCAGAATTGACTTCAGTGATATTGATATGTCCATTCAATGGAATGGCACAGAATCTATATTTTCCTATCTTTATTTCATGCCCGATTACTGGTACCCATCTTTTAAATGCTAAGTAAAAGCGTTGAGTTTGTTCGTTAACTGTGATTTTCATTTCTTCACTCCTCCGCTATTTTTGCAACTACGACTGAACAATATGTTGCTTTTTGTTCGAAAAGCGTATTACTCTTTTAGTGTCTTGTTTGCAAAATCTGTAACTTTCCCTAAAACCTCACTACTTGACCATCCCTCAAATTCACAGTAAGCAATCCTTTTTAATGCTTTACTTTTTCATATCGTTCAACCTTTTCGGCTTGCTCAATAAGCCAATTGATATCTTCCTTATTCAAATTAAAATCGTATTCCCAATACATATATTTATATTTTATCTCTTGTAATCTATCCATTTTCACAATCCTCCGTCTTCTTTATCATTCAGTAGTAATTGCAATCCTTAATAGTTTTTCGTATCCTGCTTTACGAGATTTTTCCCTTAACCACTATCTTGTATCTTCATACCAATCTGTAAAAGGACATTCATAATTCGAAGTGTCATTAATCCTTTTCAACTACGACTGAACACTATGGCGTTATATCCCAAAAATCAAAGTCTTTCAGGACTATCACCTGTTATTTTTTCGTATTCATCATAAGCAAAATCTTTGTATGTTTGATGAAGCCGTCTAATAGACCATAAACACAGACTCTTTAACTCTTTTATTTCTTCCTCGGCACCCTTTAATTCGGAGGGGACTTTCCCTATCAACGCTTGCCGTATGATATTTTTATCTAATTTGATACTCATTCCACTGCCTCCAAATGAACAACTACATCATTTGAGTGAATCCTTAATATATCCCCTGTATCAAAACGAACCTCAAAACCTCCGTCGTTATGTCGAAAAGCGTTTCGATTATCTCTAATACCTATTACCGTTGCCCCGTCTGTGAAACTTGGCGGCTTGTATGCTTCGCCCACAACATAAGTATCTGAATGAAAAGTGATTGACTTGATCGTTCTCATTTTGTTCCTCCCCATACAGGGAAATCCCCTGCTATAATTTGAATCCGATTTTATGATCTAAACGTTTGAATTTTCCGTTGACTGTTTCAATAGTCAATTGTCCATGGAATGGGACATCGGTTGTCTTAACTGTCCCTGCTGAGCCGTCCACGATCAGTACCATAAGCTTGTTCGGCTCAATCTTCCCTGAGAATGTGAGATCATCATTGATAGAAATTTCTTTAGGTTTGTTCACCTGACAGCCCCCTCTGTGCTATGATAGAAGTACCTAGTTCATATCAAGAGCACGGAGGCAACTGCTTCTGTGCTTTTTTATTTTTAATAGAGTCTATAGTCCCAATTTTCCATTGTAAAAGCTGGTGACGGTTTTAGATCCTCTTTGTAGATGATTGGATGCTTTTTGATGTATGCTTGACGTTCTCTCTCCGTCATCCTCCAAACTTTGACTTCCCCCGGCAATCTCCAGTTTCTACTTGAACTCATAATGGTTTCCCCCTCTGTTTTTGTAAAGCACACCATGCCTTCTACAAAACGGTGTTTGACATTTAGCAGCTTGCTTATTTAAACCTTCTTCAAAAACGGTAATCACTTGTAGATTTTCAGAATCATAGTTTGTTGCTATCCACTGAATAACGCGCCTAGTCATGCTTACCCCCTTAAAACATCGTTTTCTTTTCGTCATATTCCGTCAAAAATCGACATTCAGAACCTAGATTTTATCTACCTCTTCGTTGTTTACTTGCATTTTCACGGAAAGTTAATTGTCACTGATAACCTTTTCTTTTGAGTGCTGCCCTTACCTTGTCGAGATCATATTCAACGCCCTCGATTTCGATATACTCTAAATCTTTGTTTAAAAAGCCGTAGCGACGTTTTAACTCTATTAGACTACCAATTCCTCCAAAGGGTGTTATACCCCACAGTGCGCCCGTAATCGTTTTTAAAGCGTATAATCAGACGCTTAGCTGTTCCCATTCTTCTGTCGCCCTTGTGATCTGAACTTCAATTCCTGGCTTTTCACCGTACTTTTTACAAGCCGTCACTTCTGAAACTTGGTTATCATCATTCCAAGCAATTTTATTTAGAGCATCGAACACGCCTTTTATAAGATTGTCGATGTCTGGCTTTTTGGTATGCAGCGTATTGATGGATTGCTGCTGTTTTTTCTTTGACCAACTTTTAGGAATCGGCATAACGAAAGTTATATCTACATGGAGAGCTCCCGATTCAAAAGGTGCTTTTTTCATCTGCTTCTTTACTTCCCACTTGATGAAATCTTTATAAGCTAAGTATCGTTGAGCATTTTTATTTACGAATTTGCCACGCCCAGTCATTCGAACGGCTCCCATTGGTGTAACGGGTATGTTAAGGGTGATCATTCTCCCTACCTCCCATCATCCTCAATCCATTGCTGAATCTGTTTTTCTCTGTATCCGGCCAGAAATAAGATCTCAAATGCAGCTTTTATTTGCTCAAGCACCGAATATCCCGCCTTCTCTTTCCCTGATATGCCCCAATTCCGCACGATCATAGAGTAAGAGAAAGACTTCTTTCACTGGCCGTTTCACGATCTTTGCAATTCTTTCAATGGGTAAACCGCCCTGCCAGTAAGATTCAATTTTTTCAACTTCGTCCGGCTGCCAATCAAAATTGCAGTGATCAAGCATGATATACACACCCATTAGGCGCTCTCCTTTATTGTTTTTTTCATTTCTCGCATTTTCTCTTCTAGCATTTTTATAACTGGTGTCAGGTCTTTGCCTTTCCCTTGCTCCCTCGGTGACAATTCATATACTCCTGGCATCAATGGAATGATTTGATAGCTTTTCATTTCCAATCTCCTAATCTATGATTTAATTTCATCCGGTCACCCTTGATGATCACTATATAGTCTTCACACATTTCATAAATCCGTGTACCGAGTGCTTCGTCTATTTGTACAAGCTGCTCGATATCCAATTCACTTGAAATAAGAATCGGCTTATGATTCAGATAACGATAATTGATGACTGAATATGTCTGTTCCACCTGCCAATCGGTTGCCCTAGGTTTACCCTTCAAAGGCTTGAATAGATCGTCTATAAAAAGGACATCGACCTCTTTCATGCGTTGAAGTTTTTCTTCCAGCTTTTCAAAATCATCTTTCAGATCATTGAAACCCTCGACATAGGGAAAATATTGAACCGGCACGTTTTTCGATTTGATTAATTTATTTGATATGGCTGTGAGTAAATGCGTTTTCCCTGATCCCGGCTGTCCTAGAAGGGTGATGCTGTTTTTTCGTTTGTTCTTGATGCTATCGAAATTCCTATAGTAATCAACGGCACAATCGTAAGCCTCAACGATCAGATCATGTTTCCCTTCCGTAAAAAAATTCTTGAATTGCAATTTCTCAAACTCTGCAGTTATGTCACTTGAATTCATCAATTTCCTAATTCGACGCCACTCAACACATTTACAGCGTACCCACACCTCAATGCCGTCCCGGTTTTCCAGATAACCCAATTCATCTTTACAAGTGGGACAGTCATATTCACCCTTTTTTTCTGAGGCGTCCGACTCTACCACCGAAGATTGGGCTGACCTTTCCCGAAGCTTTTCCAGTATTTTCTCTAAAGCTTTGTCCGTACGATTGTTGGTTCCCATTTCTCCATTCCTTCCTCTCTTCCTCAGTCTTCTGAACTGCTAATCTGGCATATTGCTTTCGCAACTTATCAGCACTTAAAATATTTTTGTACCAGAATTCGTGTTTAGTAGACCACAAGATCATTTCTTGAATGTCCTTTCCTGTTCTTCCGTCACGTTCCATCATCAGTCGGATTGTATTAGCCCATTTATCTAGGTTTGGTTTTTTCATGTCAGGGGCGTTCACTTGGACATGTTTCCAAAGAAGCTCGGCAAGCTGCATTTGTTTTTCATCAAAAACCAAACGTTTATTATTATTCTTTACATTCTTATCATTCTTTACATTCTTGTTTGTGTTCACTTGCTGTTCATTTGCTGTGCAGTTGCTGTTCACTTGTTGTTCACTTTGTTGATACTCTGACCAGTTTGTTATTGATATGACGCTGAATTTGTTCCCTGATTTGATGTTCAACATTTGCCACTTTTCGAAGTTTCTAATGTAACGCCAGACGGTAGAAGATGAGACTTTTTCAGACGGTTTTACACCCTCGTTAAACTCGGAGGCCAGTTCATGACGGCCCGTTAAAAATTCACCCGGCAACAGTTTAACCATCTGATTACCTACCAATTGATCATGTTCTTTGTGAGTTGCTTTGATTAAGCAAAGTGCCCAAAGCTTGAACATATCCGAGTTTGCAAAAATAGGATTTTCTTTAATTTTCCTGTGAAGCTTAATCCAACCGCTCAAAGCCCTGGCCTCCTTTTGAGTAATTTTTAAATGAATACCTTGCGTTCTTTATGAGTGGAAATCCGCATATAATTCCTCGATCTGGTTGCATAGCTCGTGCTGCCAGTCATTATCATTTGTCATGGATGCAAGCAGCGACAAGTTTTTCAAGGCGGCTACCTTACGACACTTGTGCATGTTTGCATCCAGACAGATTTTAAATTCGCTCATTTCTTCCTCAGTCAGTGCCCTTTGGTTGCTCTGAATGTTCCATAATTCTGCTAATCTTTGATGTACTCCCCACATATAACGTTTCTCCCTTCAAAGTGAAATGATTAGATAACCTATTAACACATGCCATCCGTATAGGAGAGCCGCAAGAATGACGGCCGTGATATTCTCAATTCTTTCTTGCTGTTTCTGTGACATCCTCGACCATTTACGGGCGATTTTGTCCCTCATCCTCTGACACCGCCTTTCTTGTGAAAACCTTAATCAAACGGAAGGTCATTTTCTTTGATATCTACGGGCTTGCCGTCAAATGGGTCGGGATCTAATGCACTTGGCTTCTCTGGTTCTTCTTCTTTTGCTTCTGGTTCAGACTCAGATTCTATGATTTCCGCTGCTTCTGCCTCTTCGGTAATGTCTTTACGTTCTCTTGTCTCATCCTCTTCAATAACTGCCGTTTGCATTTCTACAGAGAGAATCCCCCACTTGCTCAGAATCGCTTTTAAAACGGTTTTGAGTGCCATGGCATCCCAATCCTTCCCCCACCCGAAATTTGACTTACTGAATTTTGTTTTATGCTTCTCGACTTGTGCTTTTGTCCAATAGATCGTTTTTCTAAAGCCGTTTAATAGTTCAAAATAAGCCGCATAACCGACTACTGCATCTGATTCACGTTTATCAAAATCAATCTCAATTTCTTCGGTCAATGGATTCCACTTTTGCAATTCGCCTTCGTGAACCGGAATACAGTTGATATACTTATACTGTCCTGTCCGTAAAGCCAGCTGGATATAGCCTTTGTAACCAAGCTGAAATTGCGCTTTTCCTCCATACGGGACAATCCAGGCATAACCTAAATTTTTGTCTATTGGTAAATCGAGCGTAGCCGCCACCATAGCTGAAGAAATAACGGTCATAGGTTCTGCCTTCTGTAACATCTTTTCGTTGTTGTATAAGCTTAGAATGGACGCTGTAAACTGTGTTGCCCTTTTCCCTAAGACTTCTTCAAAACGCTTGATCACAGATGGCGAGGACAGTAAACCTTTCATTGTGGTTCCTTGTTGTTGTGCAGGTGCATGATGCTGTTTCTTTTGGATGTTATTTTTTATCGATTGATTTGTAGCCATTAGCTAACCTCCTTAATTCCGAAACGTCTAAAACGGGACTTTTTACTCACTTTTTCATAGATATCTGGAAACTGTTCTTTCAGCTTCTTCGTATCTACTCTGTTTGAAACAACTGGCTTCCAACTTGTTTGATAGTTTCCGACAAAGCCATATTCAGCTTCTTTCATTTCGTGTTTGATTTGGTTTTCTAGTTCCTTGGCTTGCGTTTGTAGTTCGGCGATCTGTTCTTTCAGCTGTAAATACTGCTGAATGCGTTTACGATTTGCAGCTGTCAGATCAATGACCTTGTTTTCTTCTGTCTTGGAGTAACGTTGTTTCAGATATTCTTCAGCTGCACTTGAGCCGTCTAGTGCTGGAGCTTTACCACCTAATACCTTGTCATGCCAAAACTCAACCTCTGCGGTGAAAATCATGTTAATGAGCTCTTCATCACGCTCAATCTCTTTCCAAACAAACTTATTTCCACCAATCAAGACCGCAAAATAAGCTTTTTTATAGTCGGGGCCAAGTACGCCAAGATAATGTTGAACTTGAATGATATAACTGTCAGGTATCTCGTCATTCTCCCATTCTTTCAAGTTGTAAGCAGACGTTGTTTTACACTCAAGGATCGCTTTTTCGCCAACAACCATTCGATCAACATTTGCGATGATAAAATCATGGTTAGGATGCTTTAGCATCTGATTTTTGCGTCGAACCTTTTTGCCTGAACGCACCTCAAACTCTTTTGCGACAATGTCTTCAAGCATGGAACCAAAGTAAGCTGCCTCACTTTGAGAGTCATCAACCGGAACTTGCCCTGTCTTGTCTAACCACAATTCAAACGGTGTTTTCCATTTGTTTAACCCTAAAATCACAGATGCATCTGAACCGCCAATCCCTTTCCTCCTTTCTTCAAGCCATTCATGATGACTCATATCACTAGTGACCGCAAAAACCTCGGCTTGCATTAGTTCATTCCAACCTTTCTTTTATAGGCTTCTATGCCTAGCTTTTGCCATTCTCGATAAGCATCCATAGAGGGAAAACGAAATAGAACCTTCCCACGCTTATCGATAAAGATAGAACCTCCAACCTGTGTCAGCCGGTCTTGATCATCAGGTCTCTCGCTAAATTGTGCTGTGATTGCTTTTGCCATATTAAAAACCTCCTTGATTATTTAAAAATCGTTTGATAGACTACTATCATCGTTATTTTTATTTTTTTGATTTTTGGCCCACCATCCCTTGTGGGCTCTTTTTTTATTTACCTGTAGAAAATTCAAACCCAAGTTGCTCCTTTAAGTATCTTTCCAAGTTCTCTATTAAAATCACTTCTCCACAATCAATGGCATAATCATCTGTCGGCATCACTTCATCTCCAAAAAAATCCTTTTTTGTTTCAGGCTCTGTGAGTTTGTCATGCCAGTTGTTTAAAACCATTGGATTTTCAATCATCATTTGAAGCGCTCCTTTCTGTAATTGGCTGCTCTTTCGTCCCATAAGATATGTAACTCTGGATAGTTTCGTATTCTTGCACACCATGCCCGAACTTCTAACGCTTTGACTGGTTTATGAACAAAATGAACCATCAATTGACATACCTCGGTATGACTGCTATATTGACGCCTCTTTGTTGCATCTTCACAGCTGTTTGATACAACTTCCATTTGTTTGCTAGACGGCTGATGTCCTCAGTTAACACTTTGATGCTTCCGGCTAAACTTATCGCCTCTTCATAATCACTATCTCTCAATGCCTCTAAAAGCATGGTTGACAAATCCTCAGCTGATTCTATTTTCCGTTTCACTCGTGGGATATCATCTTTGAAAAAGTCATGAGTATTCATGCTAATACCGCCTCCTTTTTTCTCATCGCCACTTGATCCACCAACGCTTTCTTAGTCCACCTATCAGCTAATTCTTTCATGTTGAGACCATGGCTTCTAGATAACGAGTAGATCAATGTTTTATTGGCTGGAATTAAATCAAAAATCTGCTTGATCTCATTCATTGGCAACTCCTCAGTACGTCCCGGACGATCCTTCGCCACCCATTGGGCTAAATGTTTGGTTGCTTGTAAGGCTTCTTCTAACTGATGAACCATATTGATGACTGCGGTACTCACACTCTCATTTAAAGCCGGATCTATTGGAGCCGCTGCCACAGGATGGAGTTTGAAAAGATAATGTACAAGATCAATATGTTCATAGGCTTCACATGCTTTAAACCACTTAATACAAAGATCAGGCGTTAATGTAATCAGACCATTTTCAACGTTTGAGACATACGATTGATCCTTTTTTCCAAGCAACCTCCCCATTTGAAATTGGGTTAAACAAGCTTTCTTTCTCTCCATATGGAGAATCTTGTATAAATTCGCTAGATTATATGGATTGTTCGACATTTGTTCGCCTCCTGAATTATTGGATTTTCATTGGTAATATTTATTAATAGGGGGACTCGCAAAGGTTTTAAGAAACCTTACGAGGAATCCAACTTTCTATATATTTGATCGCGGTGAACAGCTCCTTACGCTTCAAATCTTTATAGCTAGCAACCCCAAACCGGTCTTTGATTTCACGATACAATTCCTTAAAAAGCCTGGCCGCTTGTGTTTTGTCATCCGTGAAAGAATAGACTCGGCGTGCAACGCCTTTTTGAAGCCGGCGCTGTTCTCCGTGGTCAAGTGTGATTTGTTCATCCACTTTTGTGTTCAACTCAATCAGCTTATTTTCATGATTGTCCAAGGCTTTTTGCATCTCATCTTGGCGTTGTGATGTTTCAAGTAAGAGTTTAAGAGATTCGATTCGCTGTTCTCTTTCAGATAAAATTCTCGGGCCTCCATATTGGCCTGTTTTTCTTATGGTCGGGATGACTTCGATCGCTAGCCAATCTTGAAATTGCTCTGCCACTTCATTTTTAGCTTTGAATGCTAGCTTATAAACTAGTGGTTCAGGGATGAAATCGCCTTTCGCCACTTGTGGCGAAACTTTAGGAAGATAACTATTTACACGATTCCATCTGACATATTTGATGCCGTTTTTAATATCAACAATTCCTAGTGATTTCGCGACTCTTTCAACATCAAATAAAATTTGGTCGTTTACGACTTTGGCAGCAACTTCAAATATTTCATTTTTGAATGTTTGGATTTGATTCACGATTTGCCTCCTCTTGTTCCTTAGCAACTTTTTTTTGATGTTCTTCCATACGTTGAACAAGGATGCTAAGTAAATATCCATATGCGTTGGCCTCCGCCTGTTTAAAACAAGGTCCTTTAGTAACAGTGATTTTCATGGTTATACTTCCTCCTTTTAATATGTTTGGAATATAAAAATCTTTTTAATAAAACACCAAAAAACTAATCCTTTAGCTAACAGGCATTTTCGAAAAACTCATTGGTATGAATTTTGTTGAGGTGTAATATCGCCCCTCCCTAAATGTTTCATATCGTTACGTTCATCTTCAAAAAAAAGAGTCCAATCAAAATCAAGTGTTTTTCCAATTCTCTTCGCCACTAAAACGCTAGGTTTTCTGCATCCATTTTCAATCATGGTATAGTAAGCTCTTTCAATTTTTGATGCGTCAGCAACTTCTTGCTGAATTAAACCTTTGTCTTCACGATATTTCTTTAACCAAACTCTCATCTAATCACCTCTTCCCTAAAGCGTTTAGTAACGAATCGTTACTTTTATAATAGTATCATTTAGTTACTTTGTCAACACTAATAAACACAAAAAGTTTCATATCGTTACACTTACTTATATGTAACTAATTGTTACGTTAAAATGAATATAGAATAGGCAGGTGAAAATAAGTGTTTTCAGAGAACCTACGTAAAACCCGTGAAAGAAAAAAACTTACACAACAATATATGGCTGATAAGCTTGGAATTACAAGACCTGCTTATACAGCATACGAATTAGGAAACAGGGAACCAGACCATAAAACCTTGGTTTCAATTTCAAGTATTTTAGATGTTTCAATAGATTTTTTGTTAAAAGGTGAGTCTAATGAAGCCACAGATAAGATATACAAAGAAGAAGCATTAAAAATTTTAGAGGATCCTGACACACTAATTGCAGCTGCTGATGGAAAAGTGACCGATTCAATATTAGAAGCAGCACAAAGGATTATTGCTGAGCAATTAAAGTCTGGACGTAAGCCCGGAGATATCAAAAAGAAATAATAGCTTAATGTAGCCTTGTAAAGCATCCAAAGAAGATCACTTTCCAAGTGGTTTTCTTTTTTATTGGCTTAATTTCTTACAAAAATGGAATTTCCCTCTTGAAAAATTGGTTTTTTTGTCCGATTATATATATGTTTAGAAAAATAAGGGGGAATTTGACTTGGAAAAAAAATCAGGCTGTTTGGGAGTAGTGGTGCTTTTATTAGTAATTGGTGTCATCATTAATATTACTAAATTTCTTTTTACCCATTTAAATACCATTTTTATCTTTTTATTTCTTGTTTCTTTAGTATTCATAGTTTTAGGTGTGGTCAATCCGAGACGTTTTGACTTATTTAAAAAACAAAAAAAGGTCACTGGTGGACTAGGATATGCCCTTATCGCTCTCCTTTTTTTCATTTTGGTTGGAGTAACAACACCAGATGAACAAAATTCTCAATTGAATCAAAATACCAAAACTGCTTCGACTTCTGCAGTTCAGGAACAAAAAAACAGGAAAGAAACAAACGAATCATCAAAAGATGCTAAGAAAGAAAAAGATGAAACGGGTAAACCTAAAAAACAGGAAAAGTCTAAAGATAAAACCACAAATAAAAAACTCGAGGCTGTGACATTAGTTAAAGCGATTGATGGAGATACAATAAAAGTTAAATATAAAGGACAAGAAAAAACAGTCCGATATTTACTAGTTGATACTCCAGAAACAAAAAAACCAAATTCTTGTGTGCAGCCATATGGAAAAGATGCCTCTAAAAGAAATCAAGATCTAGTCAACGGGGGCAAACTAGAATTAGAGTTTGATAAAGGCGATCGAACTGATAAATATGGAAGATTACTAGCTTATGTTTATGTAGATGGAAAATCAGTTCAAGAAAAACTGTTAAAAGAAGGTCTTGCAAGAGTAGCCTACGTGTATCCTCCAAATACAAAATACTTAGACCAATTTAAAGAGGATGAAAAAAACGCTAAGAACAAGCAAAGCGCTATTTGGAGTAAATCTAACTATGTCACTGAAAAAGGATTTAATGGATGTGTATCTAACAAGTCACATGAATCCAAGAAATCAAGTTCAAGTAAGAATTCAACTTCAAATAAAAAATCAAGTACAAACAATAATCCAAATACAAACAAAAAATCATCACCTTCCAATAAAAATAGTTCGAGTTCATCTGCGTCAGTTCCAGCATCAGGTGGTACAGAATCCTTTGCTAATTGTACTGAGTTGAGAAAAAAATATCCACATGGTGTCCCAAGTTCTCATCCTGCATATCAATCTAAAATGGATCGAGATCATGATAATTACGCCTGTGAGCGAAATTAATGAAGCCCAGAAATGGGCTTTTCTCAAACTTACAAAAACGAACATATACTCCTAATCGTTAAGCTAAAGCAGTTTTTAGAGTTTACAAGGAGGGGAACTGTGTTGATATATACAAATAGTCATTTAGAGGATTGGATAGAAAACTTGTACAAAAAAATAAATATTTCAAGACCAGAACAGTTAAATATCGAGCGTATTGCCTCGGCTCTAGATATACTTATTGTTTATAATTCTAACACCAGTTTTGCATTGCGGTTTTATGGTATGTATACCATATCCTTAGATTGCAGAAAAAATCGAAAAGAACAATGGATAGACTTCTCACATGAGGTTTGTCATGACCTTAGACATATTAATGATGAAAAAATCATGCCTCTTTCTTGGCATCAATATCTAGAGAACCAAGCAAAGTATTTCTCATACCATTTTTGCATCCCTACTTTCATGCTCAATAAAATCAAAATCCCGCAATTGAAATCAGAAGCAATCAAACTTATCGGGGATACATTTAATGTGACATATCCTTTCGCATCATGTAGACTGGAAATGTATCAAAGAAAACAATTCGAATATGCTTTTTTTAAGAAAATAAATAACCAAAGATGCACTCCCGTTACGAAATGAATAACGAAATACTAATGCACCTCCGAGCCTTGAAAAAAACGAAAAAAGACGTTTCCCTTCATGATCCAATCGGGCAAGATAAAGAAGGAAATGAAATCAGCCTTATTGATGTCTTAAAATCGGAAAACGAAGACGTCATCGACACCATCCAGCTCAACATGGAGCTTGAAAAAGTCAAAAAATACATCGACATCTTGGACGGCAGAGAAAAAGAAGTCATCGTCGGCAGATTTGGCCTTGATTTGAAGAAAGAGAAAACACAGCGCGAAATCGCGAAAGAACTCGGGATTTCGCGGAGCTATGTGTCCCGAATTGAGAAGCGCGCGTTGATGAAGATGTTTCATGAATTTTATCGGGCTGAGAAGGAGAAACGGAAGAAGGCGAAAGGGAAGTGATGTATAAGCCGGTCTAAAATTCCGGCTTTTTTCTACTTCATTTCACTTGCCCCTCAAAAAAGTGAAAAGGTTTCCATAACCCACTATTGATTTAGACGTCGTATTGCATACTCAATCTTTTAAAGCCATATGATCGGTGACCGGCAATTACCTATTTTTAAACCAAGCTTTTTATTAACAATGGTCTGACTACCCTCTCCTGCTAAACAAGCACTATGAACAATTCCATTAATCTTGCCTTGGCTCTGTTTTAACCCTTCAAAATAGTCTCCATCCTATATCAATGCTCTTGATTTCAACAATAGCCCCCCACCATTTTCCAGCCATGAAAAAAACCCCCTCAAGACAAACAGATTTTTTTATTTCATCTGTCTACTTTTAGAGGAGCATATCATAACGCAAAGATCATTTTATAACAAAAAACTATTTATATCCGTCCAGCCAATGGCAATGGCTTTGAAATCATCTTCACCGATTTGTATTTGTTTTGTTGTGCTCTGTCTTCCACCTAATTTTTTATAAAAATTTATCGATGGATTACCGGCTAAAACCCATACCATTAACGATTTTATGTTTTTCTTTACAAGCTCCTCTACAATCGCCTTCATTAATTGAGAGCCGATTCCTTTTCTCTGATACTGTAACAATAGATAAAGTGCGGAAACTTCACCCTTATATTTGCTGAGAGGATCACGATTTGGACCTCCGGAAGCAAAGCCTATCATTTTACCGTCGGTTTCTTCTGCAACATAGACAATATCTTCGTGTTGAGAATCACTTAATGAAGTTCTCCAAAGTTCTGCCTGATTTTTGACAGAGAGCCTAGATAACGTGTCATCAGGCAATACTCCTTGATATGTGGTTTTCCAACTTTCCACATGAACATTGGCAATTGAATCAGCGTCTGACGCTTTGGCTTTTCTTATTAAGATCATGTTACCTCCCACACCTCTAAAATTTAAAGCTGTTCATTCAAGGTTGTAACCTCATTCGTTTTTTCTTTCCAAATCATTGTAAGACTTAGGCCGACAATCATAATGATACCTGCAAACAGGAAAGGGTAATGAATGTTAAGATCAAACAGAATACCTCCCAGAGCCGGGCCAAAAATATTCCCTAAGCTAGTGTAAGAAGAGTTCATGCCTGCAACAAAACCTTGGTGGTTACCGGCAACTTTGGATAAAAACGTTGTTAAGGCCGGGCGCAGCAAATCAAACGCTAGAAAAATAAAACATGTCACAAGCAAAACGGCTAAAAACCCTGACATAACGGTAGACACGAAAGCTAGGACCGCACCGGTGATTAAGCAAAGCTGAATGATCTTTTTCTCTCCGAATTTGTTGACCAATTTCCCGAATAATAAAACTTGAATAATGACAGCAACGATTGAACTAATCGTAATAATGGTTGCGATATCCTTTGGTGTGAAGCCGAATTTATGATCAGAAAACAAGCTGAATACCGTTTCATAGGCTGATAGGCCGAAAGCCAATACAAAGACGATCATAAATGCAATGAAATAGACTGGATGAATTGATTTTTTTAAGTCTTTGAAGAAATGGAGTTCCTTTGTATTTGACAAGAGTTGTTCGCGTTCTTTTTTCGTCAATGACTCTTTTAATATAAAAACAGAAGAGATAGCAACCAAGAATGCTAAGGCGGCTGCAAAAAAGAACGGCACACGAATGCCATAGCTGGATATAAACCCTCCAGCCCCAGGCCCTATAATAAAGCCAGTGCTAATCGCCGCAGAAACGTATCCCATAGCCTTTGATCTTTCCTCTAGGGTTGTCATATCTGCTACATACGCCGTTACGGCCGGCATGATAAAAGCAGCGCTTATGCCCCCTAATATCCTCGACAAATAAAAAAATTGAACATGGGTTCCTAGGCCGAAAATCAACTCTGAAATACTAAAGATCAGCAAACCGAGGACAATCAGTTTTTTTCTCCCGAAACGGTCAACCCATCTTCCCGCAAAAGGTGATATTATTAGCTGGGAAATAGCAAAAACTGCAACAAGATAACCCATAGTGCTGCCGGATAAATTCATGGTATTCATAAAAGTAGGCATAACCGGAATAATTAAACCGATGCCAAGAAAAACTATGAAAATGTTACTTAACAATATAATGAATACTGTTTTTTGTTCTTTAATTGATTTTTTCATCTATTACCTATCCTTTTTTTTGCAGGTCAAAGTTCTTTCAAGTACAATAAAATCATAAAGTATATTGTTACCGTATAGTCAAGGAGATTTTTATGAGCGAAGACTTAAAAAAATATTTCACCACAGGTGAGTTTGCCAAACTATGCCGCGTAAAAAAACAAACTCTGTTTCACTATGACGAGATTGGTCTATTTTCTCCAGAAATAAAACAACAGAATGGTTATCGGTATTATTCCTATAATCAGTTTGAACTTTTTCAGGTTATCAATTTGTTTAAAGAGGTTGGTGTCCCATTAAAAGCAATCAAGTCCCTCTTAAAAGACCAAACACCAGACAGGATCGTTCCGCTTCTCAAAGAAAAGTCAGCTGAAATTGACAACAAAATTAAAAAGCTGAAGCATTTGCAAAAGATCATCGAGACGAAAGTAGCCTTAACTGAACAAGCGTTAGAAACTGATTTCTCCTCAGTTTCCTTTCAGTATTTAAATGAAGAAAAATTCATGATAAGCAGAAATACATTAGATTTACCAGAACGAAAATACATTGCAGCCATTTCAGAACTCATTCACTATGCAGAGTCTCATGAATTGGATGAGGGGTATCCTGTCGGCGGAATCTTCGCACGGGAACAAATGCTTAAAAAAGACTTCTATAATTACAATCACTTTTATATAAAAGTAAAAGAAGGAATAAATAAGATAAACTATTATGTGAGACCTAAAGGTCTGTATGCAGTTGGATACCAAAAGGATGAAGATGTTAAAGATACATACAATAGAATGATTCAATTTATTAAACAGAATGGGATGCAGATAGGTGAGTATGCATATGAGGAATATATGCTTGATGAGGTGATGGTCGATAGAGCAGAAAATCAAATTACGAAAATTCTCCTCCAAGTTGAAGAAATGGTTTTATAGCCAAAAATGTTTGATGCGGGTTTTTGTAACTACGTACTTTTACTTTTTGAGAGAAAATCAGCCTTATGATGTCCAAAAATCAAAAAAACAAGAAATCATCGTCAACCAGTTTAACTTAATTGAAAGAAAGAGAACATTCAGCAGCGACCACGAAGGAGCGTGGAATCTCGCAGAGCTATGTGTCTCGGAAAGCTGGCCTCGCCCCTCAGTCTCTAAAAAACCCTCATAACATATGGGGGAGGCCATCATTAAAACTCAATTTTAATTTTTTGATGAGCACTGATTTTCTTATGGTTTTTGTCAAAAACGTCGCTCGTTGTGATCTCGATCCACTTTATATCCTTTGTTTTCTTGCTATCTTCTGTTTCCTTGTGATGCACATGTCCGCTTGTTGCGTTCACAATAAAGCCAAGATTTCCGGCTTTTGCAGCGCTTCCTTCTAATTCTCCATTTAACTCTTCAAGGTAAATATCCTTTTTCCAATCAAATGTTTCACCACTGTTTGTTTTCAGCAATGCAATTGGTGCAAAACTTACTTTCTCAGAAGACTTGTTTTTGATTTCAACGAAAGCCTTAACAAAATCAAACTCTTCATCATGTGTTAACACGTGAAAATAATCAATCATGCTGTAATCCGGGCGAAGGTGAATCAACTTCATTTTTCTGATGGTTAATTCTATTGGCCCTATATCATATGTTTTGTTGACGTTTTTTATATCTTTTAAAACGGCTTCCCCTTTGTCATCAGCAAATGTTTGATTGACCTCTTGCAATGACCTATCATCTGTCACTTGTGGATTAGGCTGGTATTCATTTTGTTTACTGTTTACTTGAGTTGGAGCATTCTGCGTTTTGGATTCTACTGTCTGGCCGCCTCCTGTATTGTTATTGCCAGTGTGTGCTGAACAGCCGGCAATTATCATGATTGAAAATAAGATAAAAAAAGCCTTTCTCATCTTGATCCCCTCCATTCAAAAAAGAGAGCCCGTTACTTCATACAAGCAACGGGATACCTTGTATTCTCTTACTTATCTTTAATCTTAATTTTGTATTGTAAGGCCTTGAAAACATTTTTTGCGATTTCAGTATTATCAATTTGCCCGGCAAATGTCTCACTGGACGGTCCGTATGCATACACAGGAACATCTTCACCTGTATGTCCGCCTGTTGTCCAACCTGTGTGAGAGCGTTTGTTGAAAATGTCTTCAATCGCATTGTCGATGTCTTGTACTTTCTTTGATTTGGCTGCTTCTTCTACTGATTGAATTTCTGATGCTGTTAAGGCTAACTTCTTTTGGTTAATATATTTCTTTAATGTTTTTTTAACATCAGCACCGCCGGCGATTTTTTCTGCCATAAAGTCAGGCGTACGCTTTGCTGCTTTAATCGGTTCACCAAACCAGTTGTAGACACCGTCAGAACCAATGGAGAATCCGCCGGTTGAATGGTCAGCGGTTGCGACAACTAATGTATGCTTGTCTTTTTTTGCAAACTTAATCGCCGCTTTATAGGCTTGTTCGAAGTCATCCATTTCACTCATTGCGCCGACAATATCGTTGTCATGTCCAGCCCAATCAATTTGGCTTCCTTCAACCATAAGGAAGAATCCGTCTTTATCCTTGCTTAATTTTTTTATGGCTGTGTTTGTCATATCTTTTAAAGAAGGAGTATCCTTCGTACGGTCAATTTTTTTAGGTAGACCGCCGTCAGCAAATAGGCCGAGCATTTTGCCTTTTTTGTTTTTCAGCATGTCTTTACGGTTATCTACATAGCTGTATCCCGCTTTTTTAAATTCCTTGATCAAATTGCGATCCTTACGGTCAAAATTGCTTTTTCCTCCGCCTAGAAGGACATCAATTTTATGCTTGCCTTTTACCATTTCATCAAAATAATCATCGGCAATCGAGTTCATATTTTTTCGGCTGTGGTCGTGTGAACCGAAAGAGGCCGGAGTGGCGTGAGTAATTTCTGAAGTGGCCACAAGTCCAGTTGATTTTCCTTTTTCTTTGGCAGCTTCCAGAACCGTTTTGACCTCTGATCCGTCATTATCTACCGCAATCGCATTATTATATGTTTTAATTCCTGCAGACATGGCTGTTGCCGCAGCTGCAGAATCTGTCACATTTTGCTCAGGATCATCTGGGTAAGTTGTTTGCTGACCGACAAGATATCGATCAAAAGCCGTAGGTTTCACCTTTGTCTTTTTATTGTTCTTGAAGTATCGATAAGCAGACGTATATGACACACCCATACCATCACCAATTAAAACGATGACATTTTTAATTTCGTGTTGGTTCCCCTTTTTCTTTTCTTTGGCGCTGGCTTCAGGCACACTACCGCTGGCTAAGCTGCTGAACACAATCGATGATAAAACCGCGATAGGTAATAACTTCTTTGAAAATTTCTTCAACTAGATAACCTCCTCACAATATATGAATCTCATTGACATCCCCATTATATTTTTAAAGTGTTAAGCTAGTGTTAATCGATTTTAAAGATTGGATTTACAAGGTAGACACGAGCCAGATGAAATAGTATTTTCCTAAGATCACGGATCACGCACTTTTTTTCTTGGTTCTAATAGATAAAGCCGACTTCCTTTTTTATGGAGATCGGCTTTTTATGCGAATCAAGTTCTAACTGTTGCTTTTTTAGACATGGATTTCCCGTCAATCATTGATGTGCTTGGACCAAAATATTGAGAGAAAAGGGATAGCAAGTCGTAATAATGAGTTCTTTCATCGTATGCTACATGAAAGGTGTGTCATTCGTATAAAAAGTTGAATACATGAACAAATGACGTTCCTTCCTCTAAAAATAAGCGCCGGTGAAAGCCCTTTTTATTTGCACAACTTTTCTACAAGCTCGCGGTTGCGCTCTTTGAAAACCTCGTTATGTGATGACACGATCGCGCTCTTTCTGGCTTCAGGCTCAATAAAGCGCTTGGCGCTGTTGACTGCATTAGCTGCATCTTGAAATGCTCCGGCGATTAGGTGCAGCTTCCCTTCGTAATGCAGAATATCTCCAGCCGCATACAGCCCGGGCACGGAAGTTTGGGAGTTGGCGGTACCCGCGATAAAATAGTCATCAACTCGGTTAATATCCAGTCGACTGTTTTCTAGCAATGATTTGTCACGTTCATATCCGTGGTTAATCATGACCTCATCCACATGTAGCACCGTCACTTCACCGGTTTGAGAGTTCGTCAGCTCCACACATTCAATCACCTCATGATGATCTGATGCGATCAGCTTGGTAATCTCAGTATGGAAGAAGCAGCTTATCGAACTATTCAGAAGCTGATCTACCTGAGCCTCATGCCCGCTGAGTTCTGCTTTGCGGTAGGCAAGGTAGACCTTCTTTGCCACAGGCTCGAGCTCGTTGGCCCAATCAACAGCCGAATTTCCTCCACCTGAGATGATAACCGTTTTATTTTTAAAATTCTGCAGTGACTTCACCGTATAATTCAGATTGGACACTTCAAAACGCTCTGCTCCTTCAATCTGAAGCTTTTGTGGATTGAGGATACCACCGCCTACAGCAGCGATGACTGTCCTAGACAGATGCACGCCCGAGGTAGCCGTATGTAATTCGAACAGCCCTTCTTGATTGCGGGCGATCGACTCTACTATTTCATTTAGTAGCACTTCAGGATGAAATGTTAACCCCTGCTCCACCATCTGTTCAATCAACTTGGCTCCCGGAATCGGCGTTTGCCCCCCGATATCCCAAATCATTTTTTCCGGATAAACATGAACCTTTCCGCCCAACATCGGCTGATATTCAATAATCTTTGTTTTCATACCCCTCAGTCCGCTGTAGAAAGCGGAATATAATCCAGCCGGTCCTCCGCCGATAACAGTCACATCATACACTTCATTCCTACTCATATCTCTTCACTCCTCATATATATCATGATCAAAAACATCGTTGTAAATGATTATCATTATCATTTAGTGTACTTTGATTTCTTCTCTTTGACAATCAATTTTAAGAATTATGTTTCGGTAAATCTGCTTGTCAAAGATGAAAAGTCTACGAAAAGATAACCGCATGACGTCTTGAAAAACATTATGAACATCGTGATTGATTGGGAGGATTCTCTATTTTTGAAAAAGTTCTTCAATTATAACATCTAATCTTGTTCCACAGAATTTCATTATTTTTTTCACAAAAATAGCTTTCTATCAGTCTCTTTATCAATCAATATTAATTTCATTACCATTTTTGTCATTGTTAATCTAAACATCCACTGTTGTCCATTTCAATTTGATATCTACAACATAAACTAAACTATCTCCTCTGTTACCATGTTTTTACCTCCAAGGGCACTCAAATTTGGGTGCCCTATTATAAAATTGGGGAGTAACTGTCCAACCATTTATATGGAATTACCATAAACTATATAAGCCCCTGAAAAGAGGAGGTGGATCAAATGAGTGGTGGATATGGAGCAGGTTTTGCACTAATTGTTGTCCTGTTTATCCTTTTAATCATCGTTGGTACTTCTTACGTCGGTGGTTTCGGCGGTGGTTTCTACTAATTGGTTAGAGGCAGACTACCTTAGTAGTCTGTCTTTTTCATATTTTTATGTCATATTAAAAATCTATTCATCACCGAATCAGAACAATTAATCACGAGTTTAAGAATAAGGTGACAACACTTAACAATAGCGTGAGTCATGACTCTTTAGGCCTGTCTGCTGCTCCTTAAGTGTCATTTTTTCTATTTGAGTGCATCTGTTAGTGTACCATCTAGATCACAGCGAGCCGTAAAACCTCCAAGTCATATCAAAGACTGTCTGTCTCAAACAAATGTAAAACTAAGAAAGGAAAATATCTTTTCGTGTCGAAAAACTAGTGGGTTGAAAAATCGATTGAATGAAAAGAATGAAATCTCTCTTTTCTGCACGGAGGGAGATTCATGTGAGGCCATATGCAGTTCCTTCCTTCATTGCCCTTTTCTCCTTTATGTATGTACTTACACACTTTTTAAGCGCTCATCTAAAACTAGTATTCTTTCTCTATTTATTGCAAAATTGTTTTTGAGCTGTTCTAACATGAGATTAAAGTGACGAAAAACCTGAATATAACCCAATATATTAAATGAAAATTCAGAAATCAACTTCAATCATTTTATTAAGATTGTTCACTGCATACATTATAACTCCACTGAACCTCAATAAACCTTCCAAAACTACAAACAAAAAGTTAACTCAACAACATATTACAGGGCCGGTGCTACCAGCCCTTTCAAGCTTATTTATTTTTCTTCTTTAAAAACGTCATAACCGCTTTTGTCATATCCTGCGCTTCTTTTGGTGCATCTGGAGAACCGAACATCTTATTTAAATCACTATGAGATAAATTTTTGACTTGATAAACAAAATCAGATCCTCTTGCCTTGTTTAAAGTTCTGGCAAATTGATAGACAGAAGGATTTTCCCAGCGCGTAACCATAAAAGCCGGAGGCAAGTTTGAATTGTTCATATAGGTAAGCGGTGATGCTTCTGTCCACACCTTTTGATTGGTGCCAAACACCTTTTTATAAGACGGAATCGCTTCGATGAATTGCTTCATATTCATAGGCCCATCTAATACAACAATCGACTGAAGTGATGCGGGTACAAGACCAACACGATGTAAATATCTTGGATCTGTGGCAATTAAGCCTGCCAGATGCCCTCCAGCAGAATGCCCCATGACATTTATTTTTGTTTGATCCATTTGATAGTCATCTGCATGGTCCATCACCCATTTAATTGCCTTAGCAACATCATAGGCCATATCATTATACTGAGCATCTGGATGCAGTCGATAATTTACAGATACGAAAACATAGCCGTTTTCTGTAAAAAACGCCGGCTTTGATGCAACATTGCTCTTATCTCCGCCCGTCCATCCCCCTCCATGAATGTAGATGAGAACAGGATGTTTTTCTTTGTTAGCCGTCTGTGGTGTATAAATATCTAATACTTGTTTGTCATCTTTTGCATAATGAATATTTTCCGTTTCCTCTTCCTTATCCTTATCTGCCGTACATCCGAATAAACCTAGCAATATTGTAACTAATGCTGCCCATTTGATTATTCGTCTCAATTTAAAACACCTTTCTTCTTTAGCCATGTTGTTTTGGAGTCTGCGTCATCTATATCAAAAAACACGACATGTTTGTGCTCCCTAGCACCTTTAAAAGAGATTTTGGCAGTTCCAACAAATTCACTCCCCTTTCTCTTAACCTTAAATTATTATTCCTTTCATTATACAACTACTTCTATTCAGTTTGAAAATGCTTGAGGACAGGAAAAACGATTCACCTTTCTGTTATCTAATCTATGAAAATTTAAAAATAGAAATTTTGCATCAAAATGAAAAGGAGGATGGCAAAATCAACGACATTAAGATCGTTTCTATATTTACAATTTTCAGCAAATTTATTTTATATTTCGGCTTTCTAAAGCTTGTTATCAGTATAATTGGCGGATTATTTAATCTATATATAGAGGAAATTGTTATCCGGTTATTTACGTGGTTCACTTGTTATGATGGGAAAGCCTATATTTTAAAGCTTGGGATCTCAGTTAAGTTAGAAAATAATTGTTCGATTAGACAGGATAATGGCCAAACGGAAGGTGTCATTAAATGAATGATCGAAAAAAGTTCGGGTAACAAGTGTTAATTTATCGATGTTAAAAACGAAGGATGTAAAATTCAAAACTCTGTCCGCCATTTGCATATCCTTAAATTGTAAGACTATTTCAGAGTATAGTGAAGAAGAAAATATCCCTATTTTGGAAACTCGCAAACAGACGTTTTAATAGGGGCGAGACGAGAATGATGATACTTTTTTCCATCATTGAATGTCCAGAAGCCTGTTTTTCTTATAAACAACCGAATGCCAAGTATACTTCAAATAAATAATGAAAGGCCCTGTACTAAAAGGGCCTTGTCTCTCAACACTTGTAAGAGAGTTTAAATTATTCTTGTCTCATCATTGCTTCTTTCGGTACACCGAAAAAGTATGTTGTGATAAAGCCACCAACATAACCTACAACTAGACCAATGATATATTTCCAGATTCCACCTTGAATAAGTGGAATTAAGGCCACACCAGATGGTCCGATCGCCATCGCTCCAACTTGGCTAAATAATCCAATTGCTGCTCCGCCAATACCGCCACCGATACATGCTGTTATAAATGGACGACCTAATGGTAAAGTTACCCCATAAATTAATGGTTCACCAATTCCAAGAATACCTACAGGAAGTGCACCTTTGATCATATTTGTTAAAGATTTATTTTTTCGGCAGCGTATCCATAAGGCAATAGCCGCTCCAACTTGTCCTGCCCCTGCCATTGCAAGAATTGGAAGCAATTGTGTCATTCCTGATGTATGAATCATCTCCATATGGATGGGGATTAATACTTGGTGTAATCCTAACATGACAAGTGGCAAGAATGTTGCGCCAAGGACAAATCCGGCAAAGACACCGCCACGAGCTAACACCCATTCAATCGAACCAATTAAATGATGTGAAACAAATCCGGCAAAAGGCATGATCAAGAAAATTGTGATTAAACCGACAATAAGTAATATAATGGTAGGTGTCACAATTATATCAATTGCGTCAGGGATCACTTTACGTAATTGCTTTTCTAACAGTGCTAAAATCCAGACCGCTAATAATACGCCAATGACTCCACCTTGCCCATTCATTAATGGTTGTCCAGTAAAGATATTTTGAATCGGAGCTTCTGGCATCATCCCTGTTAAAAGTGTTGTTCCACCAATGACTCCACCGAGTGCTGGTGTCGCTCCAAACTCTTTTGCTGCATAAATACCGACATAAATAACCAAATAGAGGAAAATCGCATTTTTAATAACAGATAATATGGTGACGTACTGGTTCCATGTATCTCCGTTTAAATGACCTGCAGTAATATTATTTGATAAAATAGACCCGATACCTGCAATTAATCCTGCCCCAACAAATGCGGGAATAAGAGGAATGAAAATGTTTCCAATTTTTCTCAAGACATTTTTAAGTGGTGTGTTGTTCTTTTTCTTTAATTCGGCTTTTATATCAGCCCCTTTTTCTTGCAACTTTTCTGCAGAAAGAGTTACTGATTGACTAGATGTCCCTGTCCCCTCTGCCAATATAAGGCCTACTTGCTCAGCTACCTTTGTCACAACACCCGGTCCAAGGATAATTTGATATGTTTCATGATCAACTATCCCAAGAACTCCATCAATTTTTTTTAAAGTTTCTTCATTTATTAAACTACGATTTACTGGAGTTAAACGAAGACGTGTCATACAGTTTGTGTATGAAGCAATATTTTCCGCTCCGCCAACCGCTTCCAATATTTGATGAGCTAAGTTTTTATATTTACTCATAACCTCTCCTCCTAAATAGCGTTTGTTTATTTTATGGATCGGCGAACAAATCCTTGTGTTTCTGCTAATTTTTGAACCGCTTCTTCTTTCGTAAGACCTGCTAGGATCATGACAATTGCAACTTTTGGTTTGTTGTCAGCTTTTAATAAGTAACACTCTGCTGTTTCATAATCACAAGATGTCGCTTCCATCACAATCCGTTTTGCCCGTTCTACTAGTTTTTTATTTGTCAGCTTCAAATCTACCATTAAATTCCCATACACTTTTCCAATGCCTATCATTGAAGCTGTTGAAAGCATGTTGCAAATTAATTTTTGTGATGTTCCTGATTTTAAGCGTGTTGAGCCTGTTAATACTTCCGGTCCATTTACAACCTCAATTGAAATGTTTGCGATTTTTCCGATGACTGTATCTTTGTTGCAACAGACTCCAACTGTTGACGCTCCTATTGAGTTAGCATATTCTAAACCACCGATTACATATGGTGTTCTCCCACTTGCTGCGAGACCGACTACAATATCTTGATCTGATAAATGAATGTTTTTCAAATCATCAACACCTAATTCTTTACGATCTTCAGCACCTTCTACTGCTTTAATAAACGCTTTTTCTCCGCCAGCAATTAATCCGATGACTTCTTCCGGGTTTGTCCCGAACGTTGGAGGACATTCAACAGCATCTAATAAACCAATACGACCACTCGTTCCAGCACCTATATAAATTAAACGTCCCCCTTTCTTTTTTGCGGCTATGATGGCTTCAACTGCTTTTGCAATTTGTGGTAACTGTTGTTTCACTGCTTTTGCAACATTTTCATCCTCTTCATTCATAACTGTTAATAATTCGATTGTTGACATTTCGTCTACATTCATCGTTTTTTCATTACGAGTTTCTGTTGTTAAATTCTCAAACATCATCATCACCCTTGTTTTTTTAAAATTAATGGCTTCTTTCAATCGATATACCCTAAAATTTAATAAACTTTATAGTCAAATGGGCCTTCATTGAAAGCGCTAACACTAGTATAGAGTATCATACCACTAGTTGTCTATACCATTTAAAATGATGTCTCTCCATTGGGGATTCTTTATGTTTAAGATATGATTCCGTTCATGAAGATAGAAGTAGCGATTGAACGAACAATGTCAACTTAGTTTTAGAAGTATCATGAAAACAGGCTCATCCAAAACAAACTTTTTGAACAGGTATGGAATATCACTAATATATTATTAGTGCCGACCGTTACCGCAGAAGGAGCGATTATCTTGGGGATTATTAGTGGAAAAGAATTTATTAACCGAATAAACCAGCTTCAAAATGACATTTGGTTTGATGGAAAAAAAATCGAAGGCCCTATTTCTGAACACTATGCATTTAAAGGCCTGCTTAAAACAAAGAGTACTCTTTATGATTTACAAATGAACGAAAACTTGATTAATGAAATGACTTTTCTTCCCTCGGGAAAAACGGAGCCTATTGGCTTATCTTACTTACAGCCCAAAACAAAGGAAGATTTAATAAAACGAAGAACAATGATTGAACATTGGGCAAGACATACACATGGATTGATGGGAAGAAGTCCTGATTACATGAATACAGCCATCATGAGCTTTGCATCTTCAGCCTCACTTTTAAATAATCGGGAAAATTGCTTTCCAGAACATATTCGTGCACTGTACGATCAAGCGATGAAACAAGACCTTTCATTTACCCATACATTTATTACGCCACAGTTAAATCGATCACAAATCAATTTATTGCAAACAGAACAGCCAATATCCGCAAAAGTTATTGAGAGAAATAAAGAAGGAATCGTTATTCAAGGGGCTCGTCTTCTCGCTACTCAAGGCGGTTTAACAGATGAAATTTTAATTTTTTCAGCTCCAAGGTCTTATCTTGATCAGGATGAAGCTTTTGCTTTTTCAATCCCCTCTAATACGAAAGGTGTAAAATTCATTTGTAGGGAATCGTTTGTTTTAAGTGAATCTACCTTTAATCACCCCCTTGCTTCACGATATGAAGAAATGGATTCCATTGTTGTCTTTGATCATGTATTAGTTCCATGGGAAAGAGTATTTTTTTATAATCATGTAGAGGCTGCCAATGACTTTGTCGCCCAAAGTTCTTTCCATGCATTCACAATTCATCAAGTCGTCACAAGACAAATTGTCAAAACCGAATTTCTTTTAGGAATCGCTCAACTTCTTGTCGATACGATTAATGTGTCTGAATACCAACATATCCAAGAAAAACTGTCAGAAATCATCATCGGCCTCGAAACAATTAAAGCACTTTTGGAAAAGGCAGAAAATGATGCGACTCTAGATGAATGGGGATATATGCGTCCAAGTTTAATTCCTCTTAAAGTGATAAGTACAGTCTTTCCAAAAATATATCCCCGTTTTACAGAGATCATCCAATTAATTGGCGCTAGTGGAATCGTTACATTACCGACCGAAAACGCTTTTGATTCTGATCTTAAGGAGGACCTTAACCATTATCTCCAAGGAACCAATACAATTGGCGTAGATCGAGTGAAAATTTTTCGCTTAGCATGGGATCTCACGATGAGCGCTTTCGGTACAAGGCAAACTCAATATGAAAGGTATTTCTTTGGAGATCCCATTCGTTTGGCAAGCCGACTATATGACTCCTATCCAACAGATAAACAAGTGAAGACTGTTCAGGAATTTTTAAATATAGAAAAATAAACTTAGATTGATCCAAAACACAAATGCCCTTTTTGGATGATTAACGATCTAAAAATGGGCTGGATATTTTTCTTTTTACATTGCCTTCATTCTGCCTAATAAAACGTTTTCAATCCTTTTTGTTGTACAAAATAAAACCAACAAAGAGACATGAACACAGACCAGCTCTCAATATTACATACTCTTGACAGTGTGTCTATAAAAAAATGAACCATTCCGGCAATCATTGTCTAAAATATCATAAAAGTAGTACATTCCCTATATATGCTCACAAACACCTGCTGTTTTGCTCAATCTACTTTTAAATTGTTAGTTTACCTTTTTCAATATATTGATATTTGTTTAAATGCTACTATTTATATGTTTGTATCATCCTTTTTCTGTTCACCCTAAATATGTCTCAGTAATAACAGTTCCTAACCATCAAGTGCTATCGTTATATGAAGATACTTCAAACTTAACCTTAATAAAAAGCAAGACTACAAAACAAAAGTTTTCAAAAAAGCCACAAATGCGTCAATCATACAAAATTAGAAAAAAGCGCTGAATAGAGAGGGAAAAATAGACCAAAGCTAAGATATATTGGTTAAACAAGAGGCTGGTGTGATGAAATAAACCTAGCCTCTATTTCCTATTTGGTGTTATAATCAATTTTATACATAAAATTAGTGAGAGCCTAGCGTCTTAAATGAGCTGACAAACTAACAAATTTTCAATGGAGGCATATTCGAAGTGACAGACGATCATACTCAAAATCAAGAACAAAAATTACAGCGAGGTCTTAAAAACAGACACGTACAGTTAATTGCTATTGGTGGTGCTATTGGGACAGGATTATTTCTCGGATCGGGAAAATCGATCCATTTAGCAGGACCATCTATTTTATTTGCTTACATGATTACTGGGGTTATTTGCTTTTTAATTATGCGCTCACTCGGTGAATTGCTCTTAACTAATTTGGAATACCACTCTTTCGTTGACTTTGTCAGCGATTATTTAGGTGATATGGCTGGGTTTATCACAGGATGGACATATTGGTTTTGCTGGATTTCAATTGCGATGGCTGACTTGACAGCAGTTGGACTATATACTCAGTATTGGTTTCCTCATGTACCACAATGGATACCTGGTTTAATTGCCCTGGTTATTTTGTTATTAATGAATTTGGCAACTGTAAAACTGTTTGGAGAAATGGAATTTTGGTTTGCTTTAATTAAAGTTATTGCAATATTGGCGCTAATTGTAATCGGGATTTTTATGATTATAAAAGGCTTTTCTACTGATTCTGGTACATCCAGTTTCACAAATCTTTGGAATCATGGCGGCATGTTTCCAAACGGTTTACATGGCTTTATTCTGTCTTTCCAGATGGTTGTCTTTGCCTTTGTTGGCATCGAACTTGTTGGACTTACTGCAGGTGAAACTGAAGATCCGGAAAGAGTCATTCCAAAAGCAATCAACAATATCCCTGTTCGGGTTTTACTTTTTTATATTGGCGCTCTAGTTGTCATTATGAGTATCTATCCGTGGGATGCGATCAATCCGAGTGAAAGCCCGTTCGTTCAAGTTTTTGCCGCAGTTGGGATTATTGCCGCAGCAAGCATTATTAATTTTGTTGTGTTAACATCAGCGGCTTCAGCCTGTAACAGCGCTGTTTTTAGTACGAGCCGAATGGTCTACTCACTCGCCAAAGATCAAAATGCACCTGCGGCCATGGCGAAACTGACTTCGCATAAAGTACCAAGCAATGCTCTGTTCTTTTCAACTATCGTTATTTTAATCGGTGTTTGTTTGAACTATATCATGCCAGAAGCAGTCTTTACGCTTATTACAAGTATTTCTACCGTTTGTTTCATTTATATATGGGGAATTACTGTGATCTGCCATTTGAAATATCGGAAAACAAGACCAGATTTAGCGAAAGTGAATAAATTTAAGTTACCGTTTTATCCATTTTCCAACTACTTAATTCTTGCTTTCCTAGCATTTATTCTTGTTGTATTGGCACTAGCGGAAGATACTCGTGTTTCTTTATTTATAACTCCTGTATGGTTTATATTATTAGTTATCATTTACAAGCTCAAAATAAAAAAACATGCATGACTTTCCTAAAAAAGGCTAACGATTTTTCATTAGCCTTTTTTAGTTTGCTAACTCTTTAATCATCAAACTTAATTTATAAATTCCTGTTTTGCGGTGCATAGGATTGGCATAGATGCTCCCCGGATTTAGGAGAATTCCGCTTGATCTTGCTTTGGAAAAAAGTGATTTCATCGAGATTGGCGGTATGATTTTAAGCCAAATAAAAAATCCCCCCTTCGGTATATTCCAGCTTGCTATCTGCTTCAATACCTTACCTTTTCGCCTGGTTCTGCCCTTTTCTAGATGCTTCTGTTAGTGTCTGAACCACTCTGCTGCAATGAACTTGTACCATAATCTTTCTACATCTTTATGTTCAAATAAACGGTCAATAACTGGCGTTGGACCAACCACCCATGTACAAGACATGCCCATTTAGTACAGTTGACTGTGATCTTACAAATGGAACATTTTATTTTTCTAGAATTTCAGAGACAAAGACTATAGACAAGATATGATTTTAACCATACTAATATAACAACTTGTATCTACTCATTCAATCAAGCATGTTCAGCCCTTTATCAAAAACTCAACTTCGTAGAAGAAGGTAGACTACGAAACATGATTTTCTCAGGTGGTGCATATTTTGATGAAGTCTATTTTTGTTTTAAAACGATTTGAGCACACTGAAATTGAGGAGCTAACAGCATATCAAGCATTCCTTGCAACACAAAAAACAAAAAACCCACGTTTAGTGGATTTTTAACAATTGATCTTAAATTGTCATACCAAACAAAATAAAAAAAACAATTGCGATGAGAGCATATCCTAAGCCACCGGTTACTCTACTTTTCTTTTTGAATAAACCAAAACGCTTTGGATTGATGACACCTAGAAAGATACATAATAGAGATGCTAATAGTAAATAAAGAAAAATGTTATGTAGCAGGATATTTAAATGGTCAAAATAAACATTAATCATTTTAACCATGGTGCCAATAATGATTAGCATTATCATAAACTTTAACCAACGTAAATTCTTTTTCAATGCAAGTTCCCCCTCATTTTCTTAAACATATATATCATCGGCAATCCGTAGTCAAAGTTTAAGAGGAAATTGCTAATTTAATTGAATAATTGAATATAAAAAAGGCTGAGGTAAAACCTCTAGCCTTCCGAAGTTACATTTTTATGTTGAACGTCTTTTTTCCATTGAGCATACCCGCCTGACATATTATAGACATCTTTTATTCCGTTTGCTTGTAGCAAGCTTGCTCCTATAGCCGAACGAATACCAGATCCACATTGAACAATCACTGGACATTGAAGAGCTATTTCATCAATGCGATTAGCAATCGTGCCAAGCATCATATGCTTTGCCCCTTCAATATGCCCTTCGTTCCATTCGCTTAAGTTCCGAACATCGAGAAGCTGGGCGTTCTTTTCTTTCATGATTGCATCTATTTCTTGAGGAGGAATGTTTTGATATGATTCACATCTTGATGCCGCTGCAATTGCCTTATCAACATTCATATAATAATTAATGTGATCAATACCAATAGAATAAAGCGTTTCTTTTATCTCATTAATCTCTTCCGGTTTTGCCAGTAAATCCAGAGGCCGTTCATAGTCGACAAGCCAACCTGTCCAGTTCACAAATGAGCTGCCAAACGGTATATTGATTGTACCCTCAATATGTTCTTGGGCAAACTGTGCAGACTCGCGAGTATCAATGACTTGTACACCGTTTCGAATTCTTTCTTCTAACAGCGCGATTTCGGTCATTGTTTTTATCTCAGGTAAATCACCTAACAAATGTGTTCCTACTTTATTGACACGTTTCATGATCGCAAAGTATTTAGGTGGTTCAGGCTGACCGTCTAGTAAAGCGTTTACAAATACATCGCAGTTTGTGTGCTGTAAAGCCCAATTAAACCTTTTCTCATATCCAACGGTGGAAGAGGGTATGGCTCCAAGAGATTTTCCACAGGCACTTCCTGCTCCATGCCCCGGCCATACTTGTAAATAATCGGGAAGTTCTCTAAACCTTTTCAAAGATTCAAACATCTGATAGGCACCTTTTTCAGCTGTACCTTGTGCACCTGCCACTTTCTCTAATAAATCTGGACGCCCAACATCCCCTACAAACACAAAGTCTCCTGTAAAGATCCCAATTGGCTGATCTGCTTGATCACCGCCATCTGTTAACAGAAATGAAATACTCTCCGGGGTATGCCCAGGCGTATGCAATACCCGAAAAGTCAACCGACCGATCAGAAATTCATCACCGTCTTTTAATAGATTGTGTCGAAGGTGATCAATATTTTCATACTTCCAATTTTCATTTCCTTCATCTGATATATATAGACAAGATTTTTGCGTAACTGCAAGTTCCCTGGCTCCTGATACAAAATCGGCATGAATATGCGTTTCTAAAGCTCCAACAATTTTCAACCCATTTCTTTTAGCTTCTTTTATATAGGGTGTGATATTTCGAGCTGGATCTATGACCACAGCCTCTTTTGTTGCTTGACATCCTATCATATAAGAAGCTTGAGCAAGTTTCTCATCATAAAAATATTTTAGTAGCATATCATGATCCTTCTTTCGTGTTTTTTTACATGATTCCTTTTAACATACCTTTCCAATAAATAATCGGCAGTAGGTTTTTTTTCAAAAAATACATGCTTCGGCGTTCAACCGCTTGATTAAATGGCATCGTTTCTCTCGGCCGTTTATCATAATCAAACTCGGCCAGTACGACCTTGTTGTAGCCTGTCACGACAGGACATGAAGTATATCCATCATATTTTGCACTTAAAGGACGCCCCCTCATTAAAGAGACGATGTTTTCTGCTACTACAGGAGCTTGTTTTCGAATCGCTGCACCTGTTTTAGAAGTTGGTAAATGACTTGCATCACCAAGACCAAAGATATTTGAATAGTGAACATGTTGAAGTGTATGTTTATCAACATTGATGTAGCCTGAATGATCAGCTAGCAAACTATTTTTAATAAATGTTGGTGCCTCCATAGGTGGACAAACATGGAGCATATCAAATGAACGCGAAATCAGTTTTCCAGTTTCTAAATCTTCAAAAATCGCCTCTTTTTTCTCACCATCAACTTCCACAAGGTGTCTGCGGAAGTCCGTCTGAATGTTCTTTCGTTGCAGGACTTTCTCTAAAACGTTCCGATATTTAGGTACATCAAAAATCGCCTGATTCGCTGATTGAAAAATAACATTTGTTTGACTTCTAATCCCCGCTCTCGCGAATGCTTCTTCTGCTAAATACATAATCTTTTGCGGAGCTCCCCCACACTTAACAGGTGTATTAGGATGAGTAAAAATAGCATTCCCGCCTTTAAAGTTTCGAATTGTCTGCCATGTATAATCAACGTGTTCATAGGAATAATTGCTGCAAACTTGATGTTTGCCTAATGTTTCTGTTAAACCTTTTACACCCTCCCAGTTCAGTTGAATACCAGGAGCTACGACTAAGTAATCATATGTAAGTCGATTCTGATCTGATGTTGTAAGCCTGTTATTTTCAGGGTCAAACGATTGAACGGTTTTTTTAATCCAGTCTGCCCCATTTGGTATGACTGAGCTCATATCTCGCCGTGCTTTTGTTTTTTCTACAACTCCTGCTCCAGCTAAAGTCCAAAGAGGTTGATAATCATGGTGATCGCTGGGGTCGATTATAGCAATCTCTCCACGTAAAGCTTTTAATTTTCGTAAAAGCCGCGCACCTACTGTAATTCCAGCCGTACCTCCTCCAACAATTAAAACTTTATAATGTCTCTTCATCTCAAAACCTCCTCTAGAAACGCATAAATGACCGTAAAAGAGTTGGACTGACGAAGCAGGGTGTCTCCCTGATTACCACTATTACATTACCATATAATTACTTTACAGTAAATAGGAAAAAGGTTGTCTACATTCCAAAGAAACCACTATTAACAGCTTTTTTTAATGGTTTCCAATAATAGTCTTTTATATCATATTTATTGGAATTTCTAACAAACATTCTGAAGGGGTATTTGCGCCTCCATCATCTGATTGTGTCTTAAACGTTTTATCACCATAGCAAGGGAAAAAAGCGTGAATTCTTGTGTGAATTCACGCTTATCATCATCAACTCTTGCTTTCTTATGCTAAAAACCCACTCCAGTAGCCAAGAATACCTAAAATAAAGATACCTAAAATAATGAGGAGAGGGTTAACTCCTTTACGCAACATCCATGCAACCAATAATGTTAACCCTAATGGTAATATCCCCGGCATGATACTATCTAGGACATTTTGCAATGTTTGGACATCAACTTTTCCAGCATCATTTTTAATCCTGGAAACAACAATTGGAATATTAATTGTTGTCCATTTTGAAACAAGAGCTCCCATCACAAATAATCCTAGTATGGATGCACCCTCCGTTAATTTTTGAATTTTATTGCCGACTAAGTCTTGCAAAATTTCCATTCCTTTAACATAACCATACTTTAAACCGAAATATTTTGTACTTAATCTGATCGCATTAATAAGGAAAAAGAAGAGCAAAGGTCCAGCGATATTTCCTCCTAAAGCAAGAGATGCTCCTAAAGCTGCTAATACAGGGCGAAGCGTTCCCCAGAAAATAGGGTCTCCAACACCGGCCAATGGCCCCATTAAACCAATTTTCATCCCGCTAATCGCTTTGCCATCAATTTTTTTCTTATTCGCCATCTGTTCTTCCATGGCAGCTGTAACACCAAAAATCGGTGCTGTTAACCACGGATGAGTGTTGAACCATTCGAGATGGCGTTTGAGTGCTTCACTTCTTTGTGCTCCTGGACCATACAATTTTTTAATAGCCGGGATCATGACATAACAATAGCCTAGAGCCTGTACACGTTCAAAGTTAAATGATCCGAGTAAAAAGTTCGAACGAATAAACATACTAAAAATCTCTTTTTTTGTTAATCTTTTTTCTGGTTCCATTCTTATCAACCCTCCTTATGATTTAAGCATCAAGATCATCGTCATCATCAAGTGTATTGTGACCTGCAGTTGCTGGTACGGCTTGTTGTCCTTGATTTTTTTGCATCACCTGTTGATATAAAAGGGCAAGACAGAGACCAAGTGCACCAAAACCTACTAAATTGAAATCGGTAAATGCAGCTAACAGAAAACCAATATAGAAAAATGGCTTTAAATAGGGGATATTCATCATATTAATGACCATGGCATACCCTACAACAACAATGATTCCTCCGCCCACTTGCAAACCTTTTGTAATGACATCAGGAATATTTCCTAAGAAGGCCTGAACGGCACTAACACTAATTAAGGCTACAATTAATGTTGGAATCATCACCCGCAAAGCCTGAAAAACCATCGCTGTTATATGCATGATTTCAATTCCTCGCAGATTTCCATCCTTGGCATATTGATCAGCCCGGTGAATTAAAAATACAGTGATGGTACGAACAAAAATAGTTAGGGCTTGTCCTGCAGCTGCCAAAGCAACAGCAACAGCAATTCCTTCACCAATTCCTTGGTCAGCGGTAATCACCAAAATTGTTGAAATAACAGAGGCAATCGCTGTATCGGGCGCCATCGCTAATCCCACATTCATCCAGCCCAACGCCATCAGTTCCAGTGTTCCCCCTAGAATAATACCTGTCTTTAAATCTCCGAGTACCAAACCTACTAATGTACAAGCAATCAATGGACGGTGTGTTTGTCCTTCATCCAACACACTTCCTATCCCTGTAATTGCTGCAATGATTAACAACAAAATAATTTGTATTGAAGACATTTTGGCTCCTCCTTATTATTTTGTTACATTTCTTAAAATTTGAATAAAGTCTTCACTGGAATCTGAAGGCAGCTGCCGCAATTCTAATTTGACACCTAATTCAGCTAATTTTTCAAACGCAGTCATATGTTTTTCTGTCACACTGACTGATTTTGTAATTTGCTTACGGTTATTCTCAAAGCGCATTCCCCCAACATTGACTATTTCAATAGGGACACCTGCTTCAATAAGAGAAACAATATCTTGTGGATTTTCAAAGAGCAGCATCGCTGTTGTGTCTTGATACCGCGGACTATGAAATGCTTTTGCCATTTTCGAAATAGAGACTGCACTGGCTTTCACATTTGAAGGTGCAACAGAGAGAATCAACGTTTTCCTCATTTCATCTTGAGCAACATCATCAGAAACGATGATGATGCGGTCAGCTTGATGGATTTTAATCCACCTTGTTAATACTTGGCCATGAATAAAACGATCATCTATTCTTGCTAACACAATTTTCATAGTAATTCATCCTTTCTTTCTTTTGTTGTTACTTTCTTTAAGTGTTCACTGCATATTTGGAAGCTTTCTTGACTCACTTTTTTTAATTTATTCAGCAATTCTTTCAGTGACAAATGTTCTCTTAAACTTAATACTTCAAGTAAAATCGGCAAGTTAACTCCAGTAGCCATATCCATTTTTTGACCTTTCAAAATATATGGAGCAGCCGCATTATATGGTGTTCCTCCATAAATGTCGACTAAAAAAAGCACTTCACTTTCTTTTGGAATTAACTTTAGTGTCTCATCAAATTTTTCTTGTAATGTTTGAACCCCTTCTCCTTTAAAAAACGGTACTGCCAATAGGCTGTCTTCTTCACCGAATATCATTCCAGAAGACTCTTTTAATGCTGTGGGAAAATGTCCATGACCACTAATAATGACTGAAATCATCTCATGTTTGCTCCTTTCTTTTTATTCATCCATTTATAATGCAAGTTTCGTGCCAACAAATTGTTTTGACGGTTTGCAGGAGCTGATTTCTTTTTTCTTGAAACACTTTCAAATAAAAAAAAGAACCTGTATTAAAATGGACACTCTTTTAATACAGGTTCAATTTCATATATTGTTTTTAAAACAGGTCATCGTCATTCTTCAGCGAATATTGTTGCGATAAAGCGTTTTTCATCATTGCTAATATTTAGTCCAAGCTTTTCCTCATAAGGTTTTAGTGTTTTCTCTGTGATCTTATAGGCTTTTAAAAATTTATCATTTATTTCTTCTTCTTCAGTAAAAGCGATCGGGTTCTGCTTAATCACTCTTTCAAAAGCAAAAGCCGTATGCATGATGACTTTGATCATCGTTGAGTTATTTAAACTGACCTCTAATTCGTCTTGCACTACTTCCAACCACTCTATTAAAATCTCTATAATATGATAAGGATTTAAAAACACTAAATACTTCTTCAAGTTATCCTCGCAAAGCTCCCTAACAATTATGTGTTGACTATTTAATCCGTAAAGCTTAGAAGTATCACCTGTTGTGATGGCTTGTTGAATCACTTTTTCGCCTTCACCTTCAATTAACACTTCTAAAGATATATGCGGCGCACTGATCTTTGGATTTTTCGTCCCTACTGTGGCAAGGATTTCATATTCTTTTTCAATTTCTTTTATCCGATTGGCTAGTTTAATAGAAGATACAGTCATGATTTTTATTGAATCATCGGTCGCTTTCTGAGTGATGGTTGTTAAGATGTCTTCCAGTTTTTTTGCAGTGCCGCTTCCAGTCGTACAAATTGACACCAAAGCCTTCTTTTTGCCGGTCGATATCGGCTGCCTAACTAATAATTCTACAAAATCTTTTTTTACCGAATCATATATGGCATGTAAATTTAAATTAAGGTAATTCACTTTCCTGACGGCATCCAGTACCATTGACGTTGTAACATGACTAATTGTCTTTATATTGATACCTGTTTTTTGTTGAAGCTTACTTTCAAGCATAGCAAGAGATCCCATATCAACAAGCATTAAAACACCTTCTCCTTCGTCTACCTGCTTAATCTTTGTTGTTAAACAGTCGATGATTTCTGATGGAGAAACAGTAAGAGGCATATCAACTGCTACAATCGGTGTATGTCCTAAAAGTTCAGTTGCTACTTCAACCATTGAATTTGCTGTGCTATTTCCATGTGTAGCCACAACAATGCCAACTCTTTTGGTCTCTTCTAATGATTTGATTGAATGAATCAACATCGTGAAATAGATCACTTCAACTTCTGGAACAATCAATTTAAAATAACTTTGAATTTGATCCTTGAATATCATTGCTACCTGATATTCTTTCACATGAGTATGACGGATTTCATCAGTCTCTTGCGTATTTAAAACATCAATATGCTTTCCGCGCTTTAAAAAAGCATCAATATGCATACTTAAAAAATAGATAAATCTACGATCAAATTTGCAATTTAATTCTTGCTCAGCCACTTCTTTTAATTGTTTTGTCAGCTGGATGACATCATCTTCAACAAATTTTAATAAATGATAGTTATGGTAAGCTTTCTGATTGAAAAAACTTCTGACATGCAAATGAATATCAGTTAAAATATATTGGTTGATTTCCTGTTTTGTTAAGCCTTCTTTGTTCAATATTTCTACTTTTTCCTCTATTAAATTGTACAAATTAAATGAAAGCTCATCATCAATTTTTGTTGTTTCATCTTCTATAATTGGCGAGATAATGGTTGTAATATTTACATATTCAGAAATCATTTTGCTTCTTTCAATATTTTTGCTACTTGAGATCCATTCTTGCTTCATTTCATCTGGAAGATCTCGAACCGTTAATTCTACAACATCCTCTCTATCGAGGTTATTCAAAAATCCATGTGCACAAACTAATTGTACATTTGATTTCAACTGTCCTACATTCCCAAGCTTTGCAGAATGAATTAAAGCATTATAGACATCAATATGCACATTTAAATTTTTCTGTAATCGCTCGGCTTCTTTTCCTAATAAAAAAGTAGTCAACTGAATTTTTTCTTTGAGAGATCTTTCTTCAAGTGAAGGTATGTGGATTGTCATCGGAATCCTTCGCAAAAATGTTTTAAGTAAGACAGAGCTTGGGTTTTCTGTTGTAGCACAAATAAATAATACTTTTGCTGTTCTTTTATGTTCTGTTTCACCTAATCGATTGTACATACCGCTATCAATAAAGTAAAATAGCATTTCTTGTCCTTCAGGGGGAAGACGATGTATTTCATCCATAAAAAGAATACCTTCATTGGCATGCTCAACTAAACCAGCTTTATCATCATTGGCACCTGTGAATGTCCCTTTTTTATGTCCAAATAATTGGGATAGCAAGAGCTGAGGATTGTTATAGTAATCCGCACAATTAAATGTGATAAACGGAGCACCTGACTTTAATATTTTCGAATAAATGGCAAACTGATAAATGCGGTTTGCAAAAAGGGACTTACCTGAACCCGTTGGTCCTAAAAGTAGCATATGTAAACCATGTGGAGGATAAAAAACAGCTGCTTTCGCTTGAGATACTGCTTTCTTTAAGCTCCCTTTTGCTCCGATCATTAATTCCAGCGGATTTGTAGAAATGGTTTGATTCACTCTTTTTTGCTGACCAAGCAGCTCTTGCAGTTCATTTACTTCCATCAATTTGTTATTCCATTTTTGGTTAAACGCGCTTTCCACTATTTCTACAGGGATATAACGAACCGGGAACGTTTTAATCTTCATTACTTTTTTGGAACGAACAAGATTGTTTAATTCAAAGCTGACATTCGAGCGCTCCATTTCCAATTGATCAGCGATTTCCTGTGCTGTATTTCCTTGTATCTTTAAAAGTTGATCTAAGCTCATTTCATTAAAATTATGAAATAATTGCTGATAAATTTTTTCAATTCTTTTCATATCTGTCACCCTTCGCCAGTGATCATGATGCTTCAAATTTAAAGATCAAGTCTTCTTTAAAATATCACTCCTAAGACCCTTTTTTCAGAAACTTTTAAAATAATAATAGTTTGTTTAATCATACATGCCAGTTGTAAGCTTTTCAAGTTAACTTCCAAGCGTAAAAAAGCCAACCGGTAAACTCCGGTTGACTTGCTAAATGATCAGGACTTTAGTCTATTTAAGGGAATTAAATAGATAAGGAATATAACGCTTAATATCAGATAAGCCATTTTCAAACCGAAACTCCCAGCTATCCCACTTGCCAAAAGTGGCCCCATCATCATGCCAAATGAGTAACCGGTGTTATAAACAGCAAATGTAACACCTTGGGAAACAACACCTACTTGATCAGAAATCTCAGCTAATTTCGGAAGCGCAGGTGTTAACACAACGCCTAGACTGATACCTAACATGGCAAGAGTAACGATTTGTAACCATAATTGAGTTGGGAGTGCATTCAATGGTAAAGTAACGGCTACTAAAATAACACCTACCATCATCGTTTTCACATACCCAAATTTTGTTGAGAACGCCCCAATTAAAGGAGCCGACAAACCATAAGCTAAAGTGACAACAATAAACATCGTACCTATCACTCCAGGACTTAGATTCAAATGTTCATATAAGTGGATAGGTAGTGTTGGCTCAATACTTGCAAACACTGCTGACCCAATGACTGCAACACCGACTATCATCAGTACCTGTTTTCTACGCAAAACATGAAAAGGTGAAGAAAAGTTTTCTGCCCTAGAATCATTTACACTCCTCAAAAAAACGATACTTAGTATGGCAGCAATAAGGGCAATTCCCACAGCTACGAAGAATGGCGCTTGATATCCTCCCCATTCGTATAGCCAGCCACCAATCAGCGGTCCTAGCAATACCCCGCCTGCTTGACTTGACATTGCAGTTCCCATTGCTTTCCCACGCTCTTCTCGAGGAAAATTCTCAGCTAGTAGTGACAGACCAGCTGTCCAAGGAATAGATGCTGCTACACCTTGTAGAAAACGAGCAAGAACCAAAACCCAAAAATTTACTGCAAGTGCATAAACCATTGTCGTCATAGCAAGACTTACAAGCCCAAAAACCAATAGTTTCTTTCTGCCAATTCGATCTGCTAAAGCCCCAAAAATTGGTGTTGATATCAATAAAGCAATAGCATAACTTGCAAATAAAAGTCCGATCTTTGATTGGCTCGCTCCCAATGCTTCTGCATAGATAGGCAAAAATGGCACCACTAAACCATACATCAACATATCTGTAAAAATTGCAACCATCACAACACTAAGTACTCGTTTTTTGGATGAATACAGTGATTTCATCAACCGTTCCCTCTCCTGTTTATTTAATATTTAATACTAAATGTTTAGTATTAATATATAAGTATTATATATTGAATATAAAATAAAGTAAAGCTTTTAAATAAAAAACCACCGTCATAATCAGACGGTGGTGGAAATATCGTTTAATGTTTTGATTGATCTTTTAATAAGTCCTGTTTCAATTCCTCTAAAAATTTCAATTGTAAATCACATTGATCATACATGTTTTTGAAGATAAACATGACGTTTTTCGGAATTTCACCAACTTCCTCTTTTTTTCTTTGTCCTTCCACCATTTCATCATAAATACTTTGAATCGCCTGCTGCTGAACAGTTAAGGCTTCAATGATTTCTTCAAGAGGTGCTTCATCCATAAATGTTAGGACCGTATATAATGGGGTTGGAAAAACAACCGATTCTTTTTTAAATGAATGAATCAACATTCTATGAAATTCTTCTTTTCCTTTTGAAGTGATGGAGTAAATGGCTCTTGTACGATTCCCCGTCTGCTCTAATGTCTGCAGGGTTACCAATTCATCTTTATCAAGTTTTTTTAGAGCATGATAAATCGAGGCTGGCTGAACATATGCCCACTTATCTGTTTGAGCAGATTGCATTTTCTGCTGAATTTCATAACCAGACATTGGACCATACTTTAACAACAAACCTAGAACCATTACAATTGTCATTTTATCACTCCGTTCAATCTTTATGTATCATCTTAAATTTGTAATGTTTCTTTAATCGTAATGTTCTCTTAACAAATTGTAAAGGGTCTAAACAAAAACCGAATGTGTTATTTTGAGTTCAAGTCATGATTGTAATAAAAAAGAGAAGCCGTGTAGGCTTCCCTCATTATCCAATTGCAGAGATTAGAGAATTGCTTTTCAAAATTCGCCAATTCCTCTTGATCTACTGAAAAAACGGAATCTGCATAAAATTTTCCGTGAATTCCTGTAAGAGAACCTTCATACAACTCTAAAACCATGAATTCTTCAAGATTGGTCCCCTCAGCTGTTTGAATATTGTATTTCATTGCATTTTCAAAACCAAAGCGATGGTAGTAGTTGGGGTTTCCAAAAATAACGATTCCTCGATGACCTAAAGCTTTTGCAGCTTCAATCGAATCATTCATAAGCAAACTGCCAATGCCGTTTCCTTGATATGAGGGCAAGACAGCCAAAGGCCCCATACATAAAATGTCAAACTCACCATCATCATGAACCACTTTTGCTTTCGAGTAAATAATATGACCTACAACTACAATCACCTAGGTTTATATACATCCCAAAACGCTTCTCTTATAATATATTCTGCTTTTTGAAATCTAATGGACATATTCAAATTATATATAATCCAATTTTCCCAAAAGGTAAATAGAGGATTTAAAACTTCAGCAAACGGTTCTTCTCCACTGTAAAATGAGAAAAACACTCGCACTCGTTTAAAAGCTCTAATTGTTGCTATTTTCCCCTATGCTTTGCTTTAGCTTTTTGTTTTCTCAATAAATATTTTTGTTCTTTGATTTTTTCTCGCAGTTGTTTATTGTGTTTCTTTTTCTGTTCCTTCTTGGCTTCATATTCCTGTTTTATAGCTAGTTGAGCCTTTGTTGATACACCGGTGTTCTTCATTTCTTTAGAAATTTTCCGCTGTAATCTTTTTGGGTTGATTTTCTTTTTAGATCTTGTTTTTATCGTCATTCCTTCTTGTTCAGACTGAGAGATGATTTGTAACAGCTGATGATGAATAAAATCGATGACTTGCTCATCATTGGGCTCATGACCAAACATATGACGATATGCCTTTAATTTCCCGTTTTCTACAACTTCAATAATTCCTATCCAAAATTGACCATCATAGTAAATTGTTAATTTCATAACAATTCCCTCCTCTAAAATGACTAAAGAATGATGGACATCCCGAGGAGGGGAAGGTTACTGACATTTAAAAATGCATCCGGACTACCAACCGGATTGTGTTTTTTCATTCTTCTTCAATGTAAATTTTAACAAATCTTTTCATGAAAGAAAAGAATAATAAATCGAACTCTTTTAAACATGGTCCTTATTCACTGTAAAACAAATTGTATCTTTAGCTTTAAATAAAGCATTCTCCAACTTTTCCGCATCATTGGATTCCCCAAGGATGACCCCATAATAACTTGAAAAATCTTTCGGTGGTCGTTTTACTTGATCGCCAACCTGTTTGACAGGAATATATGTAGTAACACAATCGGTTTCCAAAGCCTGAATGACACCTTGAATAGATGTAATCAAACCTTCTTTTTCGGGTAAAAGAATAATCATTCCTGCAAATCTTTTATAGTCTCTTAACTGATCGAAACAGACTGTTTCACCGACTGCCATTTTGATCACTTCTGCTTGAAAAGAGTGATCTGTAGCCATTTTAATTAAATGTGATGCAATATAACCGCCTCCAGGTCTTGCGGCACATTCTATCATTTTGACTCCGTTTGTTGTAACTCTACACTCTAGGTGGAATGCACTATCGTTAAGCCCAAGTGCCTTGACGGCTTGCTCAGCCTTCTTTTCAATTTCACGAATCACCGCTTGCGGTTTTGCAGAAGGAAACTGTGCGAAATATTCCAGTGAGTAGTCTGGTGTTACATGTTTATCAGTCACTCCTGCAATATACACTTTTCCATGTTGAACAAGACCGTCTACTGTTACTTCTGGGCCGGCCAAATATTCCTCTGCAATGTATTCGTTTGGAAAATATGAATATATTTTATCTTTGTCTGGTGATGTTAAGTTCAGCATTTGTTGATAGGCTTTTTCCAGTTGATCCATAGATTCAATTTTTAATATCGATTTACTACCAGAAGCTCCAACCGGTTTGAAAATAAACGGAAAAGTTAGTTTTTTTGCAGCCGATTTTAGTTCTTCAAAGGATGTCACTCTCATAAATTTTGGTGAGAGACCTGGTACATGTTCCCATGACTTTCGCATGAGATATTTATTTCTTGCATTTTTTGCAGCACTGGCACGTGGACCAGGTAATCCTAATTGATTGGTTATATAGGAAACGAGCTCCACATCCTTATCAGACCATGTCAATACACCTGAGATCGGATGTTTTTCATGGTATTTTAGCACATCTTTTAAGACTGTTTCTTGACAGTAGGTGTTGGATAAAATGAAATCATCGATTAATGAAAGGTCTATATCAGGTTTTTTATCAGCCAACAACACCACTCTCAAACCTAATTTTCTTGCTTGTTTAAGTGGTTCGACCCTTTCGACAGGATGAGATCTCAAGTTCATGTATAAAATCGTTTTGGTTTCACACTTCATAACAAACAAACTCCTTTTCTTCCTATTTTCAAACTAGTCAAACCAGCACACTAGCCCTTATGTCACACAAAATGCGCATAGCAAAACCATCCTTTTTATGCTAAAATATTTAACTATATTGAAAATATACCATTTTAGACGATAAATGCAAATAACAAAAGGAGGTTCAAATGAACAAACTAGCTGCAGAATTAAATGAAACCATTCAAAAGAAAAACCCATTTGTATTCAGTTTATTATCAAATCTAGGCAAAAAGATTTTTTTCCCGAAAGGAATTCTAACGCAAGCGGCAGAAGCAAAAGAGAAAGCTTACAAAATGAACGCTACGATCGGCATTGCGACAGAGCATGGGGAACCGATGCACTTGAAAGGGGTAAGTGAACAGCTGAATCTAAAACCGACTGATGTCTTTCCATACGCACCTCCCGGTGGAAAAATGGAGCTAAGACAGGAATGGAAAAATAAATTAATCCAGGATAACAGTTCGTTAGCGGAACAAGATATTCATCTTCCCATTGTGACTCATGCTATCACCCATGGATTGAGTATTGTAGCCGATCTGTTTTGTGATAGTCATGATACAGTCATCGTCCCTGATAAACTGTGGGGAAACTATAAATTAACATTTGAGACTAGAAGAGATGCTCAATTTGCTTACTTCCCGTTTTTCAACGAAAACAAGCAATTTAATATTAAAGGATTAGCTGAAACGATTGAAAAATCAGCTGATGAAAAATTAATCATATTGCTCAATTTCCCTAACAACCCAACCGGTTATACACCTACTGAGGAAGAGGCTAATCAACTTGCCGATGTTTTACGAACACAAGCTGCTGCAGGTAAAAAATTGCTTGTGATTGTTGACGATGCCTATTTTGGTCTATTCTATGAAGATTCCATGAAAGAATCGATTTTTTCTAAAATCGTCCATATTCATCCAAATGTATTTGCAGTCAAATTGGATGGCGCTACAAAAGAAGAATTTGTTTGGGGTTTACGAGTAGGCTTTTTAACTTTTCCAAATTTGGATCGAGATGTGAATGAGGCTCTTGAGAAAAAAGTGCTTGGCATCATCAGATCAACGATTTCAAGCGGAGCACACCCCTCTCAAACGATCGTGCTGAACGCGTTAAAACATACATCTTTCCAAAAGGAAAAAACAGATAAGTTCAATATTTTATTGAATAGAGCAAAAAAAGTAAAAGACGTGCTCACCGAGGAAACAAAGTATCATGACCAATGGGATCACTATCCCTTTAATTCAGGTTATTTTATGTGTTTAAGACTTCATCATGTTCATGCAGAAGAGCTGAGAAATCATCTGTTAGCTCAATATGGGATCGGGACAATCGCGATCAATGACAGCGATTTACGAATTGCTTTTTCATGTATTGAGGAGTCGGACATCAAAACGCTGTTTGATACAATTTATCAGGCGGCTGTTGAACTGACGAAAGAAAAGCACTTCCCTCAAATTCTAGCTGGAAATGACTCTATATGAAAGAGATAAGTTAAGGTACTAACCCCAAAGCAAAAAGTATAAGAAACCCGGTATATCATGAACGAAAAGGGTAGACTTTTTTTGATTTGAAACAAGCAGTAAAGTTCGTTATACTGCTGTCCAATTAAAATGAATGACGCAAAATTCTTTAACGATCTTGTAGACTTTTCAACCTTTGGATACTCCAATAAGAGTTTCCGAGGGTTTTGTTTAATTTTGGACTTTTCGAGATACGCCAGTAGCCTTTCCTTCTATGCCCCGTTCGTAAGTACGCCCTTTTGGTACTCCTAGCCTGATGAGATTTCGCACTTTAGTCTCTGGGTTCTTTCAGTTCTTCCATAGACACATGCGAAGCTTTCTTCGGGTCCAGGGTCCAATCTCTCTAAAGATTGATTTCGTACTGCTAATACAAAATATCCACACTATCCGATTAGATACTGGTCCAGTTTTTTAATCCGATATTCTATTGGAAATGGCGTCTTCCTTGAAGTCATGTTTGACTTTCTTCTACATTCGTTTCAGGCTTTCTTTACCTTCACAATAGTATACCTCCATCTATTGTGAGATGAAGTGGTCGGAAAACAAACTTTATCCTGCCCAGAAGCGCGGTTTTTTATTACCACGCTATAAACTCTTTGGAAACATACTAATATTAGTAGCACAGACCAAGGCCACGGTTTGTGCTACTATTTTTTATAGTAGCAGTGAAGAAAGGTCGAACAGTCTCTGAGACCATTTAGAGTCCGCACTATAAACAGACCAACTTCACCCCCTTATATGAATCAGTTTAGTATGTTGGCTCCTCGGAGATCGTGTATAAGAAAATGGAATCGATAAGGTCATGTGAAGGCTTCTATGGTTGGCTAAAAAGGAGAGGAATAAATGAAACATGTAGCGCCCTTGATATCAGTATGGGCAAAATTACAATGGTTATTTACAATCAGTATCGTCAATATGAAGTAGAAAAAGAGATTAACCATAATCACTCCTCTTTTGAACAACTTCATTAGGTATATGAGGGGTACCCCCCTCCCTCCAAAAACTAAATCACAACTTTGAAAAAAATCTTATGAAAAGAGCGTCCAATAGCCAAAAATCGACTTACTGGACAGCACCTTTTCCAAATGTGAGAAAAATCCAACTTATCCCACACTCACTGATCACTATCAGTATTTAGTTTTTTATAGATTAAATATGAAGCATAAACCGCTATTAATACACCTCCCAATAACAAACCAATTATAACTATTGTTATATACTGAGGTATCACAAAAGATAATCCTATTATTAGAAAGCCAATGACAACAAACATCTTTGCTCCAAAACGGTTTGCCTGTTTCCACACTCTTTCATCTTTTAATGTCCATGGTGTCCTCAATCCATAAGCATAATTAGGTTTTGTTTTTTGCATGAAATTAGCCACAATGATGATAAAAAGTCCAAGTAAAGCTCCGATAAGAAAGTGAATATTAAACTCGAAACCTAAGCCAAAAGCAATGATGACCAAGTGTATGACAAACAATAAACTCAGCATCACCATATTGATTTTATTCAATATAGTCATATTATCATAATTCCCATTTACTTGTTTTGTTTTTAAAAAAAATAGCGCCAAAAAATTCGATATCAACATTAGAATAGGTATTAACAAAATAGCCAATGTTTTATTAGTATATTTATCAGGTTCACCGTTTGACCAGTGAATGGGTAATTCATGTGGTAAGCCCGGAAACGCAATAATCCCTACTATTATACTTACTAAAATAACACCAGTTGGTAAGAAATCTTTTTTCATTCCGATTCACTCCTTGATAACTGTTAATTTTGGAGCTTTAGTAACCAAAGGATCGCATCCTGAAATACTGTTGTGTTTAATGAATAATAGATATGTTGTCCTTTTTTTTCTCCTTCAATCAATTTAGCATTCTTTAAAATCGTCAAATGATAAGAAATACTGGGTTTACTAATATTAAAGTGGTGAGATATTTCTCCAGCAGTCATGTCCTTATCTTTAAGGAAATCAAGTATCTTTCTACGAATAGGGTCTGACAAAGCCCTAAATAAATCATTCACTTTTAATCACCAGCTCATATCAATATTATTTAGACATTTAGAAAATTTTCTAAATATTATCCAATATATATTAACACCCCCTAAATTACATAGAGGTAATATCATCTATGGTGTTTCAGAACAATTTGGAATGTGACAACAACTTTCTTTACAAATTACTTTTCGGTTTCTAGCAATTAATCCATAAAGGATATACCCTATTTTAGTTATTTTCATCAAATACATAAAAGGATATATTATAATTAATGGAGTTCTTACAACGATTTGTAGAATAGTATCGTAACCAGAATAAATCTTATTTTGCGCATTGATACTGTACATTTTTTTTTCAAATAAATCTACTGAAATTGGAGAAAGTATTTTTTCCTTTTTTTCTCTAAAACTAGTTAAATTGATCAGATTGAAGACATCTAAATAACGAATAATTTTACTTGTTCTCTTACATAATGGACACCAAGAATCATATAGAACTGTTAAATATAACTTTTTCCTCATTTATACACTTCCTTAAAATTTATTTAAACCAACTTTCCCCTAAAATTTAAAACAGTCTATAAATTTTCCACAATACTCTTTACAAATACTTCTTTCGTTAGACTATTAACATCCGTATCAGAAGCTGAAGCCGTATATTGAGTTTGAACTGTTGCTGTGGTGAGGTATACACCTGCTTCTAGAACATAAGCAGCTACACCAGCGACTTGAACTGCAGCTCCCGCATAATAAACAACTACAACTCCTAGTGTCCATACAACGCACTGTCCAGTTGCTTCATCTGGATTAGGCTTCTTTTTAATATTATATCCATCCATCTCGGGAATCACTGAGGTAATTAGATTGGCACCTTTTTCTAACATATTGCTTATCTTTTTTGGATTATTAGCATATACTGATTCTTTCAATTCATCAAAATATTTTTCATCTTTTTTCTTTATCATTTCAGTAAGTTCATTTCCGAAGTCTTTAGCTTCTTTAGTGTTTATTTCTTTTTTTTCGGGAAGTTCAGGAATACGTTTTGCAACTTCTCCCTGTCCTAAAAATAATCCTTTAAATAATTCTTCGCCGGAGTAATTAGTATGGTTTTCATTAACCTTCGCTTTAGTTGTTATAAGGTTTGCAGATGACAAACCAAACACAAATATCAGAGCCATTAATGAGGCTAAAATTTTTTTCACAACAAAGCAGCTCCTTTCAAAATATTTGGGGATAAGTTGGTTTAAAACAAAGATAATTATGCTGACTTTGTCTTTACATTTTTTTCACTGATTTTATTTATTACTTTTCTAAACAAATGGTACTCATTTTCAGTGGATTGAAAAGAAAGAATTAAGCCAGCTATCATAATTGCTGAGAAACTATATAATCCTAATAAGGTGGCTATTCCCATATGCAAAACTACTCCTATATAAAAATAAATTTTATAGTACTTTATTGGAGCTAAAATAGCAGCACCTAATATTATTTCAACTATTGTAGTCGCCCAAGTAACGAAAAACACTGCTGGTGAAGTTAATATTGGATTAAGTAATGTTAATAGTGTTTCATTTAAACCTAGCATCGGATTGTTAAAGTAATAATAAATAGCAGTACCATCAATCCACTCAGGATTCTTTAAGCGAACAATCGCAGCATTAAAATAAATAATCGACATTTGAGCCTTAATGCCGTACAGAAATACATTTGAAATTATCCTGCAATTAACCTCTAGAATAGAATTGTTATATTGTTTTTTTTGCCAATGCCATTTTCGATTATCTAATAGAGTTATAGGAATGAGCAAAAATGTTATAGCAGCAGCTACTTCTTCACCACCATCAAGTGATGCCCCTGTATTTTGTAAGGATGTTGCAATCCACCAATGGATGAGTCCTGTATATCGAGGTCTCCAGCCTGAAGCAATGACTGCTATTAATATAATTACAATCCACTTTATAAGAGGAAGGTAATTTTGTGGCGCCATACAAAAAATACTAATAGAGTAAACACTACAATTAGGATATTCACTAACACCGGCCAATGGACGAAAGAATGTGTAAATGTCATTTACTAATAAAGTGATCAAAGTAGATAAAGCAATAATTGTTCTAGCCAATCCATAAACATTAGTCCATGGATTACTGGTTAGTGAACTATTATAGATAAAATTACTTAATCTATTGAACATTTCACTTCAACCTCCACAAATGAAGATGGTTGATCTGAAGGTGATGTTATATTTGCCCAAGCCCAAGGAACAGGTTTTCTTCTTATAATGGTGTACCGTCCACACAATGTAGGATTAGGAGAGGGATTCTCCATTTGTACTATATTGTCTGATTCCTCGACACATTTATTTATATTCCCTTCACATTTTTTCCATAAATCTTTATTCGCCTGAAATGCCAATACACCAGCTTCTATTCCTTGTGCTCTACCATGCCTATCAATTCCAAATAAGTTTTTCATACTATTATTAGGCCAATCCACTGCTAAATTTCCTTGAGTATCTAAAATTAAAAATTCTTCTGCTCGTGGAGACTTACTAAAAAATGACCACCCTTGTGGAAATATTTTCAGCATCACATTTTTTGTGTTCGATGCATTTAATACATTCTGCGGAAGTGCATTGAGTAGTGAGAAGAAAAAGATTATAAATAATACCGCGGAAGAAATAAATAAGGTAAATATATAACTATTTGATCTTTTCATACCTGAAATTACAAACACCACCTTTTGTAGCTCTAAAATCCCTTTTGCTTAAATTGTATTTTTTTCATATTTTTACCTTATAGAGGATCCTAACATATATAACAAAAAAGTGCAAATGGAGTTTAGCCACTAAATTCAAGCATCGAAAAATATATTCTCCGAAAGGATTTTTACTTAGCCTAAAAGAAGCCACCACTAAAAAAGAATAGAATGAGAAATTATCAATATTTTATTGAATAGAGCAAAAAAAGTAAAAGACGTGCTCACCGAGGAAACAAAGTATCATGACCAATGGGATCACTATCCCTTTAATTCAGGTTATTTTATGTGTTTAAGACTTCATCATGTTCATGCAGAAGAGCTGAGAAATCATCTGTTAGCTCAATATGGAATCGGGACAATCGCGATCAATGACAGCGATTTACGAATTGCTTTTTCATGTATTGAGGAGTCGGACATCAAAACGCTGTTTGATACAATTTATCAGGCGGCTGTTGAACTGACGAAAGAAAAAATCTAGAGGTACACTTGTCCATTGGGACAAAAGATTTGACATCTCAACAGCTATTTCACAATTGGACCGGAATGGGATGACTTCAAAAAAGTTATTACAAAGCATGCATAATGTCTTCACCTCACAATATGCATAGATCAAAGGGTGACTTTTTTGCAAGAAGTATAGTACCTTTTCTGGTCTTCTGTTTATTTTTTTGTGTATTTAATAGTCTTTCAACCTTATTTTTTATTTGCTTGTCAGCTGTGCCTTTAAATATGTTTGAAATAGTATTTTCCCCACTTAAAGATGAAATAGCTGTAAGACTTTTTTTATAGTTTTTAGCTCCACATATATGATTCTTCCTATAAAAACTCCCGAATTGGTCTCAATGCTCTTCTCCTTTATATTCAGTGAAAAACAGCTTAGTTAGGAGGTGTATCATTTGTATTATTATTATCCTTCTTTTTACTTCCCACATCACAATCGCGATATCATTTATAAAGAAATGGGAACAGAAAAACTAGATAAGGTGATCAAAATGCTAGAGGATTTAAATCAAAAAGTAGATTCGATTGAAAAAAAGGTAAAAAAAATAGGCGGTTTTGACGACACGGCGAATGACTGACCGACATACGCTGATATTGATTAATGGTTAGGAGGTCATCTAATGCCACACAAAATGTCAAGCCAGCTTGAGCATCATTTAATGCAAGCCAATCTTTACGGATTACTAGCCAAAAAATATGAGTATGTCGATCCAGCCAAACACATCCATTTTTATCAGAAATATTTTGAGCATGTGCAACATGTAGAAGCATTGTATATGGGAATGCACAAAAAACATCTGGACAATGATATGAACATGAATATGAACATGCCGATGCAAAGCCCTATGAATAACTGGCCATATCCTACTAATATCCCTGGATAAACATCTATATTCATATGTTGAGAGGCAGCGGCGGCTGCCTTTTTTAGTTATTGATTTGCACAATGGAAAATATATGATTTTTCCTGCTATTGATCTTGGCCTGATGGCTGAGCATCTATCAACTCACGAAGGAATGATTAGCAAGTTAAAATGCTACAACTCCAAAGTCACAACTATTCAATTCATTGTCATGCAGATGCATATCCGGGTGATGTTGAAATTTATTGATCCAAACCATCAACGATTTGAAGTTCCACCTCTTCAACCGAGATAAAACTGTTAAACAGTTAATGATAAAGTGAACGAGGTGCTACAATCACTAATGATGAAAAATTTGAATGATTGCCACGCACATCTTCAAATGATATAAAATGAATGGAACAAGAAATTGGGGTGGGGATTTGTTCCGCATGCATCTTCAACAAAGCAACACCTATCAGCAGTTTCAATATTTGTTAAACATTTAATCATTCAGGAAAAGCCCATTTTATTGATTCAATTTCTTGATCCGCAAATGTGTAAACCAAACCCTTTTTATAAACATAGTATAAACCAGTTCTGACTAAGAGGAGGTGAACACGATGAGCGGAGGTTATGGAACAGGATTTGCCTTAATTGTTGTTCTGTTTATCCTATTAATCATTGTTGGTGCTTCTTGGGGTTATGGTGGTGGCGTCTACTAAGGCGTGACTTAAATCCACAATGATAGGGTAGTAAGAGCTGTGTCTATTTACAAATGAAACGTTAGTTATCAGAATAAAGCTGTTCGTTACAAAACTTCCAGCTTCTATTCTGACTGACGTTTCAACCTCAAAAGCCAACCTCCTCCACTGATCTATATTTTATCATCAGCAACAATGTGAATATCAATACCATCTGTTTGACGCATAATCGTATTGACAATTGACCCTTTTCTAATTTCTTCCCATCTTGAACGAGCAGATTGTCCTAAAACGATCTGTGTAATACTTTTTTGTTTGGCTATAACAGTAATGGTATCTGAGATATAGCGGCTTCTAGCGAGTTTGAAAATAAATTCAGCTTCAAGTTGAGCACAAAGCCGTTTCCATTGTTTGATTTTATTTCTTTCAGCCGCTGTCATTTTTTCTTTTGTTTTACGCGATACGGTTAAGACAAACAAGTCAGCCTTCAGCCGACTGGCAATTCTCCATCCACGACGAATCAATTTTTCAGCATTTTTTCCGTGCTGGACACAAACGAGGATTTTCTCGTTTGTCCCCCTTGGCCGCGAGTTTCCATTTAGCCCGTTTATACGTTCCAACCTATCGTCAACATCATCGGCAACTTCACGCAAGGCAAGTTCTCTTAGTGCAGCTAGATTATTTTTAGTGAAAAAGTGAGTTAATGCCTGCTGTATTTTATGTTTTTCATACACTTTTCCGTCCTTTAAGCGCTTTTGCAGTGTTTCTGGTGTCACATCGATAAGGATGACTTCATTGGCAAGATCTAAGATGCGGTCAGGGATTCGCTCTCGTACTTTAACACCGGTGACATGTTGAACGATATCATGGACACTTTCAACATGTTGAATATTGACCGCTGACAAAACATTAATACCTTCTTTCAAAATATCCTCGACATCCATGTAACGTTTTTCGTTTTTTGATCCAGGCATGTTTGTGTGTGCAAGTTCATCAACAATGACAAGGTCGGGTTTCCGTGTCATGATAGCATTGACGTCCATTTCTTCAAGTTGTTTTCCTTTGTAGTCAATTTTCTTCATGGGAATGATCTCTAAATCCCTTATTAATGCAGCTGTGTCTTTCCGATTGTGGGTTTCAATTAAGCCGATGACCACATCAATACCTTCACGTTTTACATCATGGGCTTCTTGCAGCATTCGATATGTCTTCCCTACACCTGGAGCTGAACCGATATAAATGGTCCAGTGTCCTCTTTTTAACTGTTCGATTTCTGCTAAAATCTCTTCTGGTTTTTTTCGTCGATAGTTATTTTTTCGCATGGCTAACATCTCCATTTGATCGCCCCAATATCCATTGGGGCAGTGTTTTACTTTAACTTCTCTTGCAAATCTATATTGAGGAGCAATACATTAACACGTGCTTCATTGAAAAGAGAAGCTTTTTCAGTACGTTGATCAACTAAATGTTTAAGTTCTTTTTGTGTCAATCCTGTCAATCGGCTGATTCTTGGAATTTGTACTCGTGCACTGTCAGGTGTAATATCAGGATCCAATCCAGAAGCAGAGTTCGTCAGGACATCATCTGGCAATTGCTTTGCAGAAACATCGGGGTTGTCTTTTTCCCATTTTTGCATTGCTATTTTGACCCTTTTTAGAAAATTGGGGTTTGATGGTGCCTCATTTGGCGAACCAGATCCAGAAGCATCGTAGTTGATGCTTGATTCCCTGCCATGAAAAAAGCGTGGCTCCGTAAACGACTGACCGATTAATTTAGAACCGACAACCTCTCCTTTTTTGTTATAAACAAGGCTCCCATTGGAATTGTCAGGCATGACCACTTGAGAGATACCAGTGAGTGCCAATGGATAAGCAAGACCGCAAACGATCATTAAAAGCAAACTAACTCTCATGATTGTACCTAGTTCTTTCATTATAATATATACCCTCCTTAAACAATGATTTGAACGATCATATCAATTAGTTTTATTCCAACAAATGGAACGATCATCCCGCCAACTCCATAAATCAGGACATTGCGAAACAGCAAAGCATTGGAACTCAGCGGTTTATATGTGACACCTTTCATTGCTAACGGAACAAGTAACGGGATAATGACCGCATTAAAAATCAATGCCGACAAAATGGCTGAAACAGGTGATGCCAGTCCCATAATATTCAACGATTTCATTTCAGGGATCTCCAGCATAAACATTGCAGGAATAATCGCAAAGTATTTAGCAATATCATTTGCAATACTAAACGTTGTTAAAGCACCGCGGGTCATTAACAACTGTTTTCCGATTGAGACCACTTCGATGATTTTCGTTGGGTTAGAGTCGAGATCTACCATATTTGCCGCTTCTTTGGCAGCTGTTGTTCCACTATTCATGGCAAGCCCTACGTCCGCTTGTGCCAATGCTGGTGCATCATTCGTACCATCTCCTGTCATGGCGACAAGCTTGCCTGCTGCTTGCTCACGTTTGATCACATTAATTTTGTCTTCCGGCTTACTTTCTGCAATAAAGTCATCGACACCAGCTTCTTTGGCAATGGTCGCTGCTGTTAATGGGTTATCCCCTGTACACATGATCGTTTTAATCCCCATTTTTCGAAGCTCTGCAAACCGTTCTCTCATCCCTGGTTTGACAGTGTCTTTCAAATAAATCAAACCGAAAACTTGATTGTTAACTGCAACAGCCAGCGGTGTCCCTCCCTCTTTTGAAATTCGTTCACTTTGTTGATCAAGATCTGCCGGAATCGTTCCACCATTTTGTTCGACCCATTTTTTCACAGCATCGACCGCGCCTTTTCGAACTTTCCTTCCATCTGGCAGATCGACTCCACTCATTCTTGTTTCTGCTTTGAACTCAATAAACTCTCCCTCTTCAGCGGCTGAGGAATGATACTGGATCGCTTTTTTTCCTGCAAGTTCAATGACAGATCTTCCTTCTGGTGTTTCATCACGAACCGAACTAAGTGCTGCATATTCACCAACAGATTGAAGCGTTTCTTGACCGACTGGTACAAATTCGCTGGCCATCCGATTTCCAAAAGTAATGGTTCCTGTTTTATCAAGAATGATTGTGTTAATATCACCAGCAGCTTCTACGGCTTTCCCTGACATAGCCAACACATTAAAGCGGGTCACACGATCCATTCCCGCAATCCCAATAGCTGACAAAAGACCACCAATCGTTGTTGGAATCAGACAAACCAAAAGGGCAATTAACACAGCCGGGTCAATTTGAAACCCGAGGTAGCCAGTAAAAACTGGAAGTGTTACCACAACGATAAGAAAAATGATCGTTAAACTTGTTAGAACCGTATTCAAAGCAATTTCGTTCGGTGTTTTTTGTCTTTCTGCTCCTTCAACTAAAGCGATCATTTGGTCGAGAAAAGTTTCTCCTGGGTCACTTGTAATTTTCACCTTGATGGAATCACTGACAACTCGAGTTCCGCCTGTGACAGAGCTAAAGTCACCTCCAGCTTCTTTAATGACTGGTGCTGATTCACCCGTAATCGCCGACTCGTCAACTGATGCAAGACCCCCGATCACTTCACCATCACCAGGAATCATTTCTCCTTGAGAGACAATGACAATGTCTCCTTTTCGCAAGTCTTCAGCTGAGACTTTTTCTGTTTTCCCATTGGCGACTTTATTCGCCCATACACCTTTTTTCGTTTGCTTTAATGCGCCGGCTTGCGCTTTTCCTCTTCCCTCAGCAAGCGCTTCGGCAAAGTTGGCAAATAAGACAGTAAACAGTAAAATAACCGAGACTGTTGGGTTAAACCAAGGGACCGTTGTACTGCCAAAGAATTGCGGAAAAATGGAAAGCAAAACCGTTATGATAAATCCGACTTCTACGACAAACATAATCGGATTTTTAACCATCATTCGCGGATCTAGTTTTAAAAAAGCATTCTTTATCGCATCTTTTATGATCGTTTCATTAAGTGTTTGAGTTGATTTCACTCCTGAATCCGGAGTAACTTGCGGATTAGCATGTAAATCATTCATTGATAAAGCCTCCTTTTCTGCAAGGTTATAATGTTAAGTACTCTGCGGCCGGTCCTAAAACAAGAACAGGGAAAAACGTTAGAGCCCCAACAATCAAGATCGCGGTAATAAAAATCGCACCAAACAGACTTGAATCTGTTCGGAAAGTCCCGGTCGTTTCTGGCACAGTTTGTTTCTTCAGTAAGGACCCTGCGACAGCCAACAGTGTAACAATTGAGAAATATCGACCGATCATCATCACAATACCTGTTGAAATATTCCAGAACGGTGTTGCATCTCCCAATCCTTCAAATCCAGAACCATTATTTGCTGCGGATGATGTATACTCATATAAAACTTGGCTGATCCCATGAAAACCTGGGTTTGAGATCGCTTCACGACCAACTTGCGTAAACATGGCAAGTGCTGATGCTCCTAAAATTAATAAAGGATGAATCAACAAAGTGAGCGCAATTAACTTCATTTCTTTTCCTTCTATTTTCTTTCCTAAAAACTCCGGTGTTCTTCCAACCATTAATCCAGAAAGAAAGACGGCAACCATCGCATATAAAAGCATGTTCATAAACCCGGCACCAATCCCGCCAAACACTGTATTCAGCATCATATTGAGCAATGTCAGCAAGCCTGTTAAAGGTGAAAGGGTATCATGCATTGTATTAACTGCACCTGTCTCACTTGCGGTAGTAACCATTGCATATAATGCGGAATGCAAGGTTCCAAAACGTACTTCTTTTCCTTCCATACTGCCTGTATCCTGGTGAATTCCTAGTTGATTGATCACAGGGTTACCGTTTGATTCTGTCATAAAGGCTGCACCTGCAATAAGGACAAATAATAAGCCGGCAGAAACAAACAGAATGCGACCTTGTTTTCGATTACCGACCATTTTTCCGTATGTAAATGGCAGAGAAATCGTAACAAGCAACATTAATAATATTTGGACGGCATTACTCCAGATGTTCGGGTTTTCATAGGGATGGGCAGAGTTAACACCAAAATATCCCCCACCATTATTTCCTAGCTCTTTTATAGATAAAAAGGATGCAACAGGTCCTCGTAAAATCGATTGGTCTTGACCGCTTATCGTGTGTGCCGTAACAGTGGCATCAATTGTTTGCGGGACACCTAAGCCGACAAACACAAGAGCCGCAATTACGGATAATGGCAATAAAATTCGAGTGATCCCACGAATCAGATCGACAAAAAAGTTACCAAACGGTTTTCCAGCAAGTCCTCGAATCATCGCAATAGCTGTTGCTAATGCTGTTCCAGGTGCAGCAAACATTAAGTAGATAATGGCAATCATTTGTGATAAAAGTGAAAGACCACTTTCACCACTGTAATGCTGTAGGTTCGTATTCGTCATAAAACTGATTGCTGTATTAAAGGCTAGCGTCGGCTCCATCCCCGGTACATTTGTTGGATTTAAAGGCAATATTCCTTGTAAACGAAAGACGAGATAGACGATACAGATCATCACCATGTTTGTTAAGATTAAAGTTGTAGCGTATTTTTTCCATGATTGATTTTCTCCTTTTACACCGCCAATTCGATAAAAAAAACGTTCCATCGGAAGATAGACCCGATCAAGTTTAGATGGGGCATAATCAAATACTTTAGCTATGTATAGCCCCATTGGTTTAGCTATCAACAACACGATGAGCAAAATCATACAGATAGACAGAAATGCTATCATCTTCTAATCCCCCAATCTTTAAAACTAAAATTTTTCTGGATTTAATAAAGCATAGGTTAAGTAAATAAACATAACGATGACGACTACTCCCAGTAGAATCATGTCACTCATCCTTTCAAAGTCAATTTTGCTTAACGGGTCACTTTTTCCGACCATTTCACCAATAGAAGTAGTATTGCCGTTAAAAATGAGATAATTACCAACATGACAATATCTAACATTTTGTTCGCCTCCTCTGTTTTTGAGCACGAAAAAAAACCGTAAGAGAACAAACCTCTTACGGCTTTTTTTGGCATAGTTAAAGAAACCATGCTTTTTGCACGTATTTGGGTTCTCTTCAAACGCTTACGAGGTTAGCTGTCGGATTCAGGTGGGAAGAGTCACCTTACCTAAAAAAGGATTCACCCCTAGCGGCTCAGGCCACAAAAAATGGTTCCCCCGTTTCCTAACTGGAATTCAGCGATTCAAATGGAAAATTCATTCAGTTTTGATGATGAGAACTATAATACGCTCGTTAAATAATCATGTAAAGTTCGAAAAATAATCGGATTTTATGATATTAACCTATTATTGTTGTTTTAGTGAACTTTATTTGTTATTTACTTCTATTATCTTTAAATATCTTACTTTTTCTCATAATAATACACATTTGTTATGGTGAATAACGTCGGATAAAATCGATATTTGACTATAAAAAATTTTTAACTAGAAAATGTTAAAAGAAGGTGGTATGATGCGAATATCATGTCATAGTGATAACGTAACAGGATCGTTTGGAGGTTCTATGAAAAAGTTATTTCTTTCTGGTGGCGGAGATGCCGATCAAACCCAAAAACTAGATCAGCGTTTTACAGAAGAAATTGACAGAAAAAAGCCTTTATTATATATACCAGTTGCAATGCATGCATCACGATTTGATGATTGTTACGAGTGGATCAGTAGCCTTTTTAATCGATTAGGCATCAAAAACATCACGATGTGGACGAATTTGGATGATCGAAACATTCAAGATGTAGAGGGGTTTTCATCGATATACATTGGTGGAGGAAATACTTTTCAATTATTAAACCAGCTGATTAACACCGATTTTATCGAGATTTTGAACAGGTATACTGAACATGGCGGTGTCGTTTATGGTGGGAGTGCAGGTGCCATTATCTTTGGCAAAAATATCATGACATGTTCACACATGGACCACAATACTGTAGGATTGAACTGTTTTAAAGGCTTAGGGCTTGTTGGGGAATATTCGATATGGTGTCATTATCAACATAATCATGATTCATTGATTCAAAAGTATTTGGAAATGTATAAAACCCCGGTTATTGCTTTACCTGAAGAAACAGGTGTTTTGATGTGCGGTCAGCGTTTGCATATGATTGGCGATAAGCCCGCCTATGTTTATAAAAGAGACAGAAACTCTGTTATGATCAAAGACGGGGACTTTATTAACAAATGAGCAGGACATCATGACTACTCATTAACCAGCTATTTTATAATGTTTAAGCACTATTAGATTGACCGCATACTGATCTTCCATGACTTTGGATGATTGTTTCATTTTTCTTTCTTTTAACCATTCGTTATTTCGTTTTTCCAAGATGATCAAAATGGACAACATATCCTCCATCATCAACTGAAGAGACCGAGCCACCTTCAATTTCAATGTTATTTTCGATTTCTTGCTCATCACCATATCTCTTTTTAAACGTTACATTGTCTTTCTCATTGACTTTAATAGATGCTCCAATTTCAAACTTCCCATTTTTAATTAAATCACTATCTCTCACTTTGAGACTTACTTTCCCGTCCTTAACAGTAGCTTCGCCTATAAACTTCTTCTCTTCTAACTTTTCATATAAACGGAATTCTATCTTTGTTCGATCTTGTATATTCGTTTTACATGTTATCGTGACAATACCTTTTGGTTTGTTATATTTCGCATCATGAAGTTTCAAATGAATCAATTCTTCAGATTCAGGGATTCCTGATACTTCCACATTTGATATTTAAGTAGTTATTTCGTCACTATAAGAAGTGAAGGTAAATATTACCAAAAAACATAAAGAAACCAACATAAACCCAAAATGCATAAGTGCTTTTTTACCCCGTTTTTTAAACAGAAATATAACACCACAAACTAAAAAGACACCCACAGCTATTGTGCTTATTATACTTAAAGACGCAAACATATCATGTATTATCCTATTGCATTTATAGTTATTATACCGTATATTTTTGTTTTATCATTGAAATTAGAACCCCAATGAAATTTATCATTGGGATTGATGTTGTTGTCTTAACTTTATCAAACATATACCGTCCATTCTTTATAGTATATACTTTGAGGATTAAAATGATTTTTTGTCATATAATCTACTATTTTTAATACTAAAAGAGATAAGTTTTGAATATTTAAATCGTTAAGCTCTACCCATTTAGCTCTGTTAGAATCTTGTCCACTAAATTGTAACGGATGAGACTCTAGATTCCCTGAGCAAATAACAACACTATAAAAAGCACAAATATGCTGAGTATTAATCAGAATCATCCCATGACCAAGGTAAGATAAAATCCGAAATACCGATACAAGCTTTAATTTTAATATCATAGCCGGTTTCTTCTTTTCATTCTCTCATTATAGCTTGGTTTAAATCTTCATTAACTTCTAAACTTCCACCTGGAAGATTGTATGACTAATCATTTGCCATTTTTCAAAGTGACACCGTAAACACCAAACGGTCTATGAACTTTTTTTACATTTTTCAACTAACATCACCTTTCCGCATAAATGTCATAGAGATGCGAACCACAAAAAGGAAGCGATACTTTATGGTGGAAAGTAACTTTTGAAAAAATCTCAATGAATTGCAGAAGTAGTTCTTCTTTTTTTATATGATTGTGTTCCTCTCTTTTTCATAATACCGGCTCAGTTCAACAATCATTGCGCCCATTCGTTCAAGCTGAGGCGTGACAATCTCGTTGATGCCTACCTCTTTTAATGCTTCTGCCGTCACCTTTCCGACTGCGACAGGTAAAACTTGTTCATGAAAAGATTGAACAATGTGCGGAGCGATTTCTTTTTCACGGGCAAAATTGAAAAGTGAGCGAACTTGAATAGCTGTTGTGAAGCAAACCGCATCCACTTCATGGTTCTGTAATTCTTGACACAATAAGGCAACGGTTTCTTGATTTGGAGCGACATGCTGATAGGGGAGAAGTGGGACTACAGTTGCACCTTTCGCCTTTAAAAAAGTGAGCAAATCTGGGGCATTTTCACCATGAAGCTGTACCATAACCCGTTTCCCTGTTAAATCATACGGCTCAAGTGACTTTATCAGCCCTTTTGTCGTCCCATCTTCATCTATTGCTTCCGGAGTGATGCCAAGCTTCTTTAGAGCAGCGATTGTTTTGTAGCCTCTTGCTGCCGCTTTTGCTTCGCTGATCACTTGTATAAAACGGTTTCTCATTCCGAGTTTCTCAGCAAGACTAACAAGTGCTTCTGTGCCAACTCCAGTCGTAAACATCACCCAGTCTGCACCTTTTTCAACAAATGCCTGTAAATCAGGACCGACTTGTTTTTCTGCTAAAAATACAGTTCCTTGTAATGAGCGAACAATCGGGGTTCCCCCTTGTTTTTTAATAAGTGTACACATATCTTCGAGTTTTCGTGATGCGCCAATGACAATCCGTTTACCATTTAATCCTTTTCCCATAAACAGCCCCTCTTTCATTCAATTTGAATATTGCTAACATATTCCATATGAGATACGATAAAGTTATCAAAATATGACAGGAGGTTTTCTTTCATGACAAGTCAATCACACGTTGATACTCAAGCAGCACATTGGCTAAAACATGCTCGTTTTCTCGAGTATACCACTGCTAGTGATCCGATTGGTAGCGGTGTGATCAATCCGGTGCCAATGAAAGAGTTTGGTCCCGAATTATATCAATCAGGCCATACACGGATCATTTCATTAGACATCTCTAAAGAACTTAAAACAGACTATCCGGCAACAAGCCCTTCATTACTTGCTCAATTTATTAACATTCGCTCTGGTGATACGATCAAAACTGAACCACAAGCAACAAGTGAATTATATTACATGATCGAAGGTCGTGGTGTGACTGAAGTAGACGGGGAAACAATTCATTGGAAAAAAGGCGATTTTTTAACATTGCCCGCTAATTCAAATAGCCGTCATACCGCAGAAAAAGATGCAGCAATCTATTATATTACAGATTCGCCACTCCTTCATTATTTAGGAGTGAAACCTGCTAAAGCACGCTTCAAACCGACCCTTTACAACGCTGAAAAAGCAAAAGCCAAATTGACTGAAGTAGCTGAATCCCCTAATGCCCGTTTTCGTAATCGTATTTCCGTTCTATTAAACAATGAGATCTTTGACCAAACATTAACGATCACACATGTGCTTTGGGCTATGTTTGGCATCGTTCCACCAGGCTCCAAGCAAGCTCCTCATAGCCATAAATCAGTAGCTCTCGACTTTGTAGCACATGCGGCACCCGGTACGTATACACTTGTTGGAAATCAAATTGATCCGATTACAAAAGAGATCATCAATCCGCAAAAAATAGACTGGGTAACTGGTAAAGCCTTTATTACACCACCTGGCTTATGGCACTCCCATCATAATGAATCAGATGAACCAGCTTATATTATTCCCATTCAAGATGCGGGTCTGCACACATATTTGCGCACATTGGATATTCAATTTCAACTTTATGAAGAAAAGTAGTCAAACAGTTTTGCAGGAAGTTCGAAAAGAGTAGCCTGTCTTCCTGCTTTTTTTGCTTCAATAGTATAGACTTGTTTTCGGCTCGTGCTTGAAAGGCATTGGGGTTATATGGACAGAGTAGAGAGCCCATACTTGACTGCACCAAGCAATTTTTGATCAAGCTTTCCGTGGCTGGCGTACTACAACGATTTTGAAGATATCCAATATTTAACCCTAATTCTAGGCTTTTCACCAAATGATAGACGACCTTTTGAATGATTTGACATTTTGATAAATTAAAGTAGTCTTCTGTTTAGTTGGCATTTTAGACATTCGAGTCATTTTCCGTAAATATTTGAATAAAAAATGGATTGTTGCTAAGCTAAACTTTCTTTATAAAATGCCGATACATAAATCAAAGCCAGTATGGTTGTTCCCCCTCGATAATCCTTCTTTTTCCAAGTAAGACATGCAGTATACCATGCTGGCTTTTTCCCTTATACCTGCCTATAATCATGAGGGGGGGATACTGTTGATTGAAAAAATTGGTCTTTATGGATTTTTGTCCTCTGTCTTATTGAACATATTTTTAACGGACAACTTTGTAAGTGATCTCATGTCCATAGCAAGTTTTGTTTTTATTTTGTTGTACTTGTGGGATTTGATTAAAAAAGATACTGTACATGTACTTGTCTTAAAAGGGATTACGGTTGTTATTTCAGCGTTTTTACTGGCATTTGTGATCATGGAAGGCCAGAAATTCATTTCAAGTTTTACCTTTCTCAACGGTTGGGAAACCCTAGCTAAAATCGTTTATATTTTATTCGTGTTGATCTTAATATCCATTCCGATATCATACATAAATAACAAGCTGGAGAATGTAAAGAAAGAGACATCTTAATATAAGAATGTCTCTTTGTGCTTTTTAGCTCCATACATCTTTCACATAACGCATGTCTGTTTGCAGTTTATTCAACCAGTTTTCTGCTTCAACCTCATCTGTTTTAAAGATGGTTTGATAAGCATCTCGAAGCACTTTCTCAACGTCAGGGGCCATCTGATTGGCATCACCGCAAACGTAGAGATATGCACCATTGCAGAGCAAATCGATAAGTCTTTCTTCATCTTCCTTCATCAGATCTTGGACATATGCTTTCGGACGATCTTCAAGACGAGAAAAAGCTGTGTGCAGATGCACAATCCCATCTTGTACCGCCTTTTCCAATTCATCTTGATAGAGATAGTCCTGTTTAGGATGTCGACAACCAAAGTAAAGGTGAGCTTCACCAAGACTTGCCCCCGCTTGTTTTTGGTTGAGCCGTGCCTGAAGAAAGCCACGGAATGGAGCAATCCCTGTTCCCGGTCCAACCATAATAATCGGTGTTTCAAAATCTTTAGGTAGTTGAAAACCAAACTGAGACTGGTGAATAAAGCAAGTCACGCTGTCTCCAGAAGAAAGCATCGCCAGATAGTTTGAGGCAACTCCATCATAATGACCGTGCCCACTCAATGCTGGACCGTTGACAACGGCAACAGTAATACTTGCTTGCCGCTGATTTTGCCGTGGTGAGCTTGAAATAGAATAATATCTTGGCTTAAGTGATGGTAAAAGTGCGAGAAAACGGGCAAATGGCAGTTCACAAGCCGGGTATTGTTCTAGCAAATCAAGCATTGATAAGCGCTTGGTCAAGACAATCTCTTGATAAGTTTGATCGTTTAACAGTTCTTCCAATTCTCGTTTATGGGGTGGACATGTTGTATGAACAGCTAATGCCCGTATTTGTACTCTTGTTGCAGGTTCTTGCAACTCAACACAGTTTTCAAACAGATTGATGAGATCGACCGGTTGGTTTAAAGGTAAATGAGAAACATCGCGGCTACTATTAATCTGGATTTGTTCATTTCCACTTAATTCGAAACGCCTAAGCACTCGGTTCATCAGCTTAGGACTATTTTTTGGCAAGACACCGAGATGATCACCTTCAGAAAATTTGATTCCTTCAGGCAAAGATACTTCAATATGACGGGTACTTCTTCCGCTCTTTTCTTGCTGAAGTTCACGGTTTGTTAATACTTGGGCTGTGAAAGCATCGTAAGTTTGTGCAAGCGGTGAGGCGGGTGTTGCATTGATCCACTCAATCGATAGAGAGTGTCTGTCTAATTTTGCTTGGTCATGTTCATGTAATGAGAATATCTCCCGCAAATTTGACCATAAACTGTTTCGCCACGTTTCAAACTGATGCTCAAAGTCAGCGTTTACATCACCTTCTCCGAGCATTTGCAGCCTTGTCGCACCTTTTTTTTCAAAAAGGCTGTCTATCAGACGGGGAATCCGCTGATAAGTACTTGCCCAGTTACGATTTCCACATCCGAATACAGCATATTGAATACCGTTCAAATTTTCTTTTTGTTCCTGTTCAAGCCAATTTACAAATTCACGTGCATTGTCAGGGGGATTCCCATTATAAGAAGAGGTGATCACAATCACCGCCCCCTCTTGCGGCATCTTTCCTATACATTTGTCAAGAGCAGCCACCTTGCATTTATATCCTTGAACATTCGCTTGGTCGGCAATCTCTCCCGCAAGGCTTTCAGCGGTTCCAAGGTTTGATCCGTAGAGAACGAGAAGTGGTGTTCCATGGGCATGTTTTTCCATCTGTTGTGATCTGCGTTCTTCTGTTTGCTTACTTTGTACCTTTTTGTTTCTCGGTTTCACCCGCATCGTAAATCCTTCTGGCTTGATCGTTAATGACTCTTTGACTTTGAGTTGGTAATTTGAATAATCGTTAAGCTCAAAGTGTTGAAAAATCAGACCGAGTACCATTGTTGCTTCATGAAGAGCAAATTGCATACCAATACAGGCCCTCTGACCATTTCCGAACGGTTTGTAGGCATGCGGCGGAATGTTTTCCATCTGCTCAAACCGCTCAGGACGGAATGCTTCGACATCTTTTCCCCAAACGCTCTGATCCCGATGCAAAACCGGAGCTAAAACCGTCACGTTTTGTCCTTTAGGAATCAAATATTTCCCACCGATCACGGTTTCTTCTTTGGCATAGAGTGAAAAACCTGGAGCTGTCGGCCACAGTCTTAATGATTCGTTTAAGATCATTCGAATGTATTTCAACTGCTTTACCTGTTGATAAGAAGGTTGAAGATCTGTCAGGACGCGATCGGCTTCATCATACGCTTTTTTTAAAATATCGGGATGCTTCAGCAAAAGATAGAGTGCAAAGGATAACAAACCGCTCGTTGTTTCATGTCCTGCAATTAAGAAAGTAATCATTTGATAGCGAATGTTTTTGTCATCAAGTTTTTCTCCTGTTTCAGGATCTTTTGCATGCAGCATCAGAGAGAGCAGATCATTCCCGGTTTTGTCGGCGTTTTGTTTGCGCTCAGCAATAATCTGATCAACATAAGAAAACATCAGCTCAATATCACGGTTAAAATTCCGCCTTGTTTTGAACATCAGCTGATCTTGCAAAGCCAGACGTTTCATTTGTCGCATCGACTCATTTAAACCACGTACCATACTGATGATGAAAGGATGCATCTTTTCTCGATAAAAACTGTTAAAACGGTAATTAAAACCGCACAAACCGATCGTGTCCAATGTGAGTCGGGTCATGTCTTCAGGCACATCAATACTCTCGTTCTCATTTAACCGAGACCATTTTTGGATGAGCTGCATGGCAATATCAAGCATCAACGAATGGTAGCCTTTCATCGCTCTTTGGCTAAAGCTTGGCAACAGAATGTTGTGTGCTTTCCGCCAGTTTGGCTCTTCTGTCCAACTAGTGAATAAACCATCACCTGCAAAAGCCCGAACTTTCTGAAGTCCTTTAGATAAGTTTTTTGCAAATCGAGATTCATCACAAACCTCACTAGCTAATTCACAGTTAGAAATAAATACGACATCAGTGCCAGAAAACTTAAATTGAAAAATCGGTCCCATCTCAGCTGCAATTTTCCATAAGGACTGAGTAGGTTTCCCTTTGTCAAGCAATGGAAGATTCCCAAGCGGCCCGTATGTTTTTGGCATAGGAATTTCGCTTAGTTGATTCACTTCAAATCATCCTTTCTTTTAAAAAACACTATGTCATCCATGACGCTTAATGGCATTCCAAGAACTCTCTTCAATTTCTTCAATTAACTCACAGGGAATTTGGATTTCCCCAGCCCTTACGAGCTTTTGAATATTCACAAAGATACCGAAGACAATAGCGCTCAAAATATGGGAAGGCAGTGAACGAATCATGTTTGCCTGTTTCCCTTTTTCAAAAAATAAATAGATAAAATTCAATAGTTCATTGAGAACTTCGCGGCTTTTCTCTGTTAAATAATGCGCGGTTTTATCAATTTCTAAAAAATAGAGCGCATCAACATTTTCCTGAGAAAACTTGAATAGACTGCGAAAAATGTGCTGAAATTGTTCGTAAACACATCCTGATTGTGCCGGATACCCTTTTTTTAATTTTTTCATGAAGCGCTTGACACTTTGTTGAAATAGCACATTCACAAGATCTTCTTTGCTATCAAAATAGCGGTAAATCGTCCCGGCTCCGACATTTGCCTTCTCAGCAATCATCGGAATCGTTGTTGCATCAAAACCGCGCTCTGCGAACAGGGCGAGTGAAGCATCAATGATTTTGTCATATTTGGTTTCGGGCATTAAAAGTAACCTCCTTCGGAACGGAATGAACGTTCATTCCGTTTTTAATTTGACAGCCACTTTTAAAAAACCTTTTTTAAAAAAGCAAAAAAGTAAAATCAGGAAATTTTCATTATGTTGGTTCATAGGCATTATTGCTTATTTAAATCAGCCATCAAAAAAAGAGCTGCTTTAAGACAGCTCCCTCTGCTAAACCTATTTTGCTTTTTTGACCTTGACTTGGCTCGCTTTGCTCGCATTTCCAGCTTTGTCAATTGCGATAACTGTCAAAACAGTTTTTGGCTTTTGTTTTTTGATTTTAACAACATATTGGCCTTTTTTATTCACTCTACCAGTGCCAATTGTTTTTTTACCAACTTTGATCCTTATATTGGCATTTGCTTCAGCTTTTCCTTTTACAGTGGTGCTTTTATTAGTGACGGTATAAGCCTTTGGTGCAGAAGGCGGTGTTTTGTCTTTTACGGTCGTTTTCGCCGCTTTGCTGATATTTCCTGCTCTATCTTTTGCTGTCACTGTAATTGTTGTTCCTGCTTTTTGTTTGCTGACTTTCAGACGAAATTCACCTTTGCCATTTGCTTTACCAGTACAAATTGTTTTCCCTTTTACTTTTGCTATAACTAACGCGTTGGCTTCCGTTTTACCTGTGATGACCTTACTTTTATCAGTGACTGAATGAATTTTTGGTGCACTTGGTGGAATAGCGTCAGCCACTATGACTTTGACATCGCCGCTTTCCCTGTAAACATCTGCAGAAGCAGAAACATATAAAACCGTATACTCTGTTTGTTTCTTGACTTTTACTTTAAATATACCTGAAGAATCAGCTTTTCCGGTCGCAATGATTTTTTTGGATTGATCTTTAATCTGAACTGTATAACCTGGTAACGTTTTGCCTGTCACATAATTATCTTTGTTAGTGACGCGTTTCACTGATGGTTTTTGCGGTGCTTTTTCAACAACGACTCTGAGTGTAGCTTCCGCCTGACCGCCTGAAGCCAACACATGGAGAACTTGATTTGTTTGCTGTACCGGGATGTTCACTTTAAACGTTCCAGAGTTCCCTGCTTTGCCTACACCTAATGTTTTATTTCCGCTGATTACTTTCACAGTTGAACCACTTTTAGCCGTACCCGTAACGGCTGATTGGTGATTTAACACAGGGTTGACTTTCAAGTTGAGTTCAAAGACACTAAACGCATAGAATGCATTGAGTTTGCCCCAGCCAGAAATGATATGATATCCAGGTACTTGTTTGTCGGGTTCTCCATCAAAATCAATGTCATCACGATAAGGATTATCCTCTTCATTAAATGTGACATCAGCAGTTGTTTCCTTTAAAATCTTTGCTACCTGGTTCGGTTTTAATGACGGATGTTGTGAAATGAGAAGCCCGGCGACAGCAGAAACGTGCGGTGCTGCCATTGATGTTCCACTCATATAAACGACATTGCCATCAGGAACAAGGCTTGGAATATCACTTCCTGGCGCGACCAGGTCAAGCCCTTTACCATAGTTGGAATAGTCTGAGACAAGGGCTAGTTGATTGGTTGCTCCAACTGAAATCGTATATTTTGAAGATGCGGGATAGGAGAGTTCTGAAGCGCCCTCATTTCCACTTGCAGTAATCACCGTCACATTTTTGCTTTCTGCGTATTTCAAAGCATATTCAATCACCCTGCTGTACGGCCCGCCAAGACTTAGATTAATGACTTTTGCCCCGTGATCGACAGCATAGATAATCCCGTAGGCGATTTTTTCAGTATCTCCTTCCCCTGAACGATCCAAAACTTTCACAGGGAGAATTTTCGCATGCGGATTAATTCCAGCCATTGAATAATGATTATCAGCAGCAGCTGCGATAATCCCGGAAACATGTGTGCCATGTCCGTTATCATCCATTGCATCCCCATTACGGCTAATATAATTAAATCCGGATTCTTGTTCGACACTGTCACTTAAATCTTGAAGTGTATGGTCAACACCTGTGTCAACAACAGCAATCACTGTATCTTGAAGCGGTTTGTTGACCAGAAGTTTCTGAAGTTTTTCAAATTGAATATCTATAGGCTTGCTACTATTTTTAAGTGACCATTGATAAGGATACTGAACATCAGCTGATAACGCATGATACTGCCGAACTGGTTCGATAAATTCCACCTCAGGCAACCTCGATATTTTACCAGTAGCGGCTGTGTGATAGCCGTTTGTATGATGTTGATCCATCTCCACCACATACATATTTTTAAACATTTTACTTTTTGAGAGGGAGTCGACAGTGCCAGCCCCAAAAGATTTCACTTTTGCTTTGAAAGAATGCAATCTTTTGTTATCTTTTAATTTCACAATATAGCGATTTTTTGCTGCGATTTTCAGACTTTCTGTAAGACCTGCTCTTTCTAGTACTGTTGACACTTTGCTACCTGCCAAATCTTCAATTTTAATATCTTTTATGATTTGATCCATTTGCTTTTTGAGTGATTGAGGAACGGCAGCACGTACTGTTTTATGAAGGCGATGGATCGCTTTTTGGTCCTCTTTTGTTATCGTGTATTGACTCGCCTGTCCGTTTTTTGCGATATCAGCAAACAGCGATTTCAATTGAACTAAATCGCTAGACACCGTATTCCGGATTGATTGTTTAGACAGCAATTTAGAACCTATGAAGGGAGCAGCTTTATCATATACGGAAGACCATTTGTTTCCTTTATCAGTTTTTTTAAATAAATGATCTCTGATTATGCTCAAATGTTTGAAGCTTGTCTTTTCTGGTGTGCTTAATTCTTCTTCCTGTTGGTCTGATGGTGAAAGGGTGACGCCTTGATAACTGATGGTGTATGGAATGTCTTGATGTTGTAGAGTTTCTTCTTGATTATTTTCAATCTTAATATAGTAGGGACCTTTCCAGGCGATTGGAAAGTCAATGACTGCGGGATGCTTTGAATAGGAATAACCGATATACCGACCAAATGTATGGCCTTTAACAGCATGATCTATGCTGGAATAAATCGAGATAGTCAGCTCTTTTTCTGATTGGAGTTTGATGCGAAAGTGTGTGTAATTTGCGATTTCCTTTTGTTGAGGCTCTATTTTATACCAATGTTCTTTTTCTTGATTTTTAAATACTGTATTCACTGGTGAACTGTTTGTTAGTGTCGTTTCTTCAAAAGATGATTGGTTTTCTGCCGCCATGGCCTTTACAGCGGGAAACTGTCCAAATACAAGTGTAAACATGAGGATGAAAACAAAGAAAACACAAACCTTTCTTTTTTCCATATGGCACACCTCCGCCAAATTTAGTTAAACATATTCACTTTGCTAATATTAAACCATGATTATCAACTTATTGGAATAGTTTTCTGTTAAAAGCCAACATATGTACTAATAGGGCTATTAGAATTCATAGTGCCAGACGGTCATTTGTACCTATGTATCGTGTATATATAACAGAAAGTGAATGGGCAGGGCGCGGCAAACTGGAAGATCTTTTTTCGTGAAGTGATCTATCCGCCCTATCAATTTTTCTTATAAATGCATAGGATGTATGGAAATTTAACTTTAAAAAGGTGGTGCTTTTTTTATGGGCTTCGGTTTTGGATATCCAGGTCGCTGCTGCGGTTATGGCGGTGGATACGGTTATGGCGGCGGAGTTGGCTATGGCGGTGGATTCGCGCTAATCGTCGTTCTTTTCATTCTCTTGATCATTGTAGGCGCATGCTGGGTGTACTAATTAGGAAATCTTATCCTGTCATTGCTGCTCATAACGAGATTGATTTCTCTTTTTCCGTAGGAGGCTAAATCTTGTCTTTAACGGCGCTTTGCTGAGGATTTGCTCGCATCTAATCCGAAAAGGAACAGAAAACGACGTTTTCTGTTCCTTTTTCATGTAGAAAGCGGTCAGGGATTCCTACTGAATTACCAATAAGGCAACCACAAACCGGCTCGTCGAGTTCTTTCAATTCTTTGTCGGCGATATGGATTACCATAACCATGCTTAAAAGAATGTGGCATAGATGAATAACCATGACCGATAAAAGACATTCTGTGATCTTTCATCATGAATCTGCATCCCTCTCTTATGTTTTTAATATTCATATGCAGATCATTGAAGGATGGACCTATTTAAGAAATAACTATACTTGATCTTTCTCCTGTGTATAATGTGCCAGTAGTTCCCTTCTATACATCATAGCAATCTCTCCTTTCATTCTCGTTTTGATTAGCGTTGGCTATTCAAATAAAGATACTTTAACTGTCGCTCTTTCATTTCATTGTACAGCTGTTCAATCTGATGTTCTCGTTCATACTCTTCTGGACTTTTGAATTTTTTTTGAATCGTTAGTGTTAAGAAGAATAAATTAATCGTCATATCACTCACCTCCTTTAAAGTTCGCTACAAAACATAAACAACCCGCAGATCATTTGACAAACCTGCGGGTGCAAACAAAAACCGCCAGACAAAAACAAAACGACGTCTTTATCTTGCGAGAAGGAAAGCATATTGTGTTCTAACTTCCTAACGTATTTTGTAAAAAGCAATGGTTAAGGAAGGGCACAATCTCTCCCACAGGTTGAATGAAACATATATTCACAAAGTCTAGTGTATGTAGCCAATTCCGATTTCATGTTCATCAACCTCCTTACTTTTTTGATTACTTTGTAAGTATATCCATCAACTTCCTGTTTGTAAACCTTTTTTTCAAAAAATGGACACAAAAAAATACAGAAAGCCTTAAGACTCTCTGTTTATGATTCTTCCATTTTATCTAATTGTTTTTTATATTTGAGTGAACGCTTCACACAAAAGAAAGCACCAGCTAAAAAAATGCATGTCGCAAACATCATCACCGATTGTTGGAATAATGTTAGCCCTTGATTAGGGATGATGGTGCCGATATACAAAAAAGCACTGACACTGAGTAGTGTAAAGGCAAACTGCTTGTAATCTTCCATCAAAGCTTTTACTTTTTTCTTATGCATATGATCACCTATTTAGATTCATATAAGATATCATTTAGAATAACATAGCATAACAGTTTGCTGGACATGTAAATTCAGGTAATCAAGCAAGCGGAGCTAATGCTTGCTTTAAGTCTTCTAGGAGATCATCAATATCTTCAATCCCAACGGAAATGCGAATCAAGCCATCAGTAATCCCCAGCTCAAGACGACGATCTTGCGGAATCGATGCATGAGTCATTCGTGCGGGTACCGAGATTAAGCTTTCAACGGCTCCTAAGCTTTCGGCTATCGTAAACAGTTTTAGTCTTTCTAAAACAAGGTCGACATGTTGCTCCTTCCCAATGTCAAAAGAAAGCATTCCACCAAATCCTCTGCTTTGTCGTTTGGCAACCTTGTGACCGGAGTGGGACGGAGAACCTGGGTCATACACCTTTTGTACAGCTTTATGACTTTCTAAAAATTGGCCAATTTTTCGAGCATTTTGCTCATGAGCTTCCATTCTTAAGGCTAATGTTTTCATGCCTCTCATGAGTAACCAAGCGTCCTGAGGCCCAAGAATGCCTCCTGTAGAGTTTTGAATAAAATGAAGCTGTTCCCCTAATGCTTTAGTAGCAGTCACGACTAGTCCGCCAACGACATCACTGTGACCCCCCAAATATTTAGTTGCACTGTGAAGAACAATGTCAGCACCAAATGAAATCGGGTTTTGAAAATATGGTGTATTAAACGTATTATCAACGATAAAGAAGAGCTGATGTTTTTTGGTTATTTCAGAGACCATTTGCAAATCTGTAATTTTTAAAAGTGGATTTGTTGGTGTCTCAATGTAAATAGCTTTTGTGTTTGGTTTGATCGCATTTTCAATCTGATCCATACTGCTTGTATCGCAAAATGTTGTTTCAATGCCCATACGGTTGAAGACTTTCGCCATGACTCGGTATGTTCCACCATATACGTCATCTGTTAAAATGACATGGTCGCCATGGTTAAATAGCATCATCACCGCACTTATGGCCGCCATTCCGGAACTAAACGCATAACCTGCCGCTCCCCCTTCAAGCTCTGTGATTAATGATTCCAGTGCGGCTCTTGTTGGGTTTCCTGTTCTTGAATATTCATATCCTGTGTGCATCCCTGCTCTTGGTTGTTTATAGGTGCTAACCTGATAAATGGGAACTGAGACAGCACCGGTTGTTTCATCACCTGTGATTCCACCATGAATCATTTTTGTTTTTTGTTTCATACTAAATGCCTCCTTCATATATTTTTTTGCTTAAATAACGGTCACTACTGTCAGGAAATATCGTCACAATATTTGTGCCTTCTTTCGCATGTTCAGCTTCTTTTAATGCGGCAAATAAAGCGGCACCTGATGAACTTCCAATTAGAAGCCCCTCTTTTTCCGCTGCCTCTTTCACAAGACGGAAAGCATCTTGATCGGAAACGGTATAAATCTCATCAAAATGGCTTTGATCCATATATTCAGGTATGAATTCCATTCCGATCCCTTCGGTTTTATGCCCATGCGGCTCTCCCCCGTTTAATATTGAACCCTCCGGTTCAACGATTACCGTTTTAATGGACGATCTTTTTTCTTTTAAAAACCGTGCAGTCCCGGCAAATGTACCACCTGATCCGGCACCAGCAACAAATATATCAACCTTGCCATCAAGATCATTCCAGATTTCAGGAGCGAGCGTCTTATAGTAAACCAATGGATTTACTTGGTTTTTAAACTGCAAAAAACAATGGGAATTGTCAATCTCTTTCTCAAGCTCAAGCGCCTTTGCAATTGCCCCTTTCATCCCTTCATTTCTTGGTGTATGAACAATTTTCGCACCTAGTGCCTTCATGATCGCTTGTTTTTCCATACTAAAATGTTCAGGAACACAAAAAATCGAGTTGAGACCGTACTTTCTGGCAGTTAGCGCTAAGCCGATTCCTGTATTACCAGCCGTAGCTTCAATTACAGTCCCGCCTGATGTTAACTTTCCAGAAGTGAGTGCATCTGAAATCAACATGTCTCCCAACCGATCTTTAATGCTCCCACCCGGATTCATCATTTCAAGTTTTGCATAGACGTTAACACCTTGAGGCGTTTGAAAATGTAACAGTTGTAAAAGTGGTGTTTGCCCTATTAATTGTGTGATATCTGTAATCACATTCAAAGTTTTCTCCTCCTTTTCAAAAGAAAGGGAAGAGCTCCCTCTCTATTCATTGATTTTTTTTACCATCCGAAGTACAAGTTCTGTTGAATGTTGTGCAGCCTGTTCCAGGAATTGATCAAACGACACTTCCGACTCTTTTCCAGCAATATCTGAAAGTGCTCTAATCACAACAAACGGAACAGTGAATTGATGGCAAACTTGTGCAACAGCTGCTGCTTCCATTTCAACAGCATACAGATTTTCAAATTTACTGCGGATGAATGCTACTCGTTCAGGATCGCTCATAAAGGAGTCACCAGTAGCAATCGTCCCTTTCACAATTTGAATATGTGAAAGCTCTCTAGCTTCTTCCTCAGCTATTTTGATTAATTGATTGTCAGCCTGAAAAGCGGCTGGTAATTGAGGGACCTGTCCATATTCATAATCAAAAGCTGTAACATCAACATCATGGTGGCGAACTTCAGTAGAAATCACAATATCACCGACATTTAATGCATGATGAAACCCTCCGGCTGATCCAGTGTTGATGACATAATCCGGTTTAAAGCGGTCAAGTAAAATCGTCGTACTCATGGCAGCATTTACTTTACCGATGCCTGATTTCAATAAGACAATCTCTTTTTCTTCATAGCTTCCGCTTGTAAATTCACAGTTTGCTATCACTTCTGTTTTTGATTGTTTTAATTGGCTTCGTAGAATTGTCACTTCTTCTTCCATTGCTCCGATAATGGCGATCTTCATATGTTAACATCCCTTCAAGTTTTCATTTTTACTGCTTCCATGACCCAGACAAAATCATTATATTGTTGAAAGGCGATCCTAAAATGTTCTGAAGTAAAGATCTCTTCCATTTCAGAAATCGTTGGATAATGTTCTGTTTCAAGATCTTCTGCCAGTTGATAAAAGCCTTTCTTTTTTGCATTTTCGATCGCAGCTATGAAGGCTTTGTGATCCCTGAAGACAGTATCAGCAAACACTATTTTACCATGCTCGTTAAGGATTTTTCCATATCTCCTTATCGCTTCTCGTTTTTCTTGATTTGTCAAATGGTGAAAAGCATATGAGCTGACAATTGTATCAGGAGAAAACGGTGGTGATGGAAAATCAATAAAATCCCCATCTGTAACAACTACATGTTCAGGTAGCTTTTGTTTGGCGATTTCCCTCATTGTTTTTGACGGTTCAATCCCTAATACTTGTTTTTCAGCAGCGGCTAATTTCGCTGTCAAATTTCCAGTTCCAACACCAAATTCGAGAACGTTAAAGCCCGAATGTTTGACAACATCACTCAAAATCTTATCATAGTTGCGGAATACCTCTCGATATTGAATATCATGGCCAGCCACTGTATCATCATAGGATTCTGCCCAATTCTCAAATAAAGGAATGAACTCTCTTCCCACTGGTTTCACTCTCCAATCTTTATAATACCTATAAGTATAGTATGAATTTAATGATCAATTAGTTCTTATCATAACATATCGAACTTTTATTTAGGTAGTAAAATGTGTTTACTTCTTGTCAGAGACAAACTTCTTTGCTTTAATAAGGATTGACTTGAAGTATTGGAGGATGAGATGATGCCGTTTGAACTAGACCTAATCAAAGATAAAATCGAGTTTTTTGAAGCAATGACTTTGGAAGAGCTTGAAAAGAAAGTGAATCAACAGATTGAAAACAACCAAGCACTTTTACTAAAGGTCCATTCGGTTTCTCACCACACAGCAGTGATTGATAACCGTGTTTTGTACAGTGCAGTCGTTCATTTTAAAGCATAATAGTTAAAAATTAAAAAGCGGCTGGTTCGTAAACCCGCCGCTTTTTTATCATTTCAACTTTTCAACCTTTGTTGGCTTCCACCCTTTACCATCAACCCATGTAATGGCTACCTGATATTTCTCGCCGCTGTCGGTCGCTTGAATTGTTCCTTTTGCATCTTGAGGAGTACCATTATTTCCAACCCAAATCACTGTCATATTGTCTTTGGAAACCCCTGTTGCATATGAGATTGCTTCTAACATTTCCGCCCAGTCTTGGGATGATGAATCATATGTTGCTGTATGTGCCCCACTCTGTTTTGTACCGACTGGCTTCCAGTCTGGATTAATAATCGTTTTTTCAACGTTAGGGCTAGAGCCTCCTTCTGTGATTTTGGCTCCTTCAAACGGATCTTTTGCTTTGTCTTTTTCATCATCTGAGGCTGTCTCTTTATCTTTTTTTGAATCTGAATCACTTTTTTCTTTCTCATCTGAAGCAGAGTCATTTTTTTCTTTATCGCTGGAATCCGTTTTTGCTTTGTCTTTTACATCTTCATCAGATGTTTGATTTTTCTTATCTGAAGCAGGTGCTTCTGTTGTTTGTTTCGTATCGTTTTTAGAACCGTCGTCCTGTTGCGCTTGCTCTTTCGGGCTGTTCATCAACAGGCTGGTGGCAACGACGACAATTAAAACCAATACCACACCTATTAAAATGTTAAGCACAAGATTTGCTTTTCTGCGCTTATCACGATTTTCAAATCGAGATTCCCTAGTTTTGCTCAATTCTTTGCACTCCTTTTTCCCTTACGCCTCACTCTTTATTTTACCATCACCTGAGGCATTCTTCTATGTCTTGTTCTTTTCAATTTTATATACTATTTTAACAATATCATAAAATATAGCATTTGTCGCAGCCTTGCCCTCTGGTGTGTCCATATCAACAACAACAAGCGCATATTTTGGTTTGTCAGCCGGAAAATAACCAGCAAACCACTTATGGTAAAGCCTTTTTTTATCTTTTGTCAGCTTACCTGTTTCCGCTGTTCCTGATTTCCCAGATACATTATAGGGTAAGTCACGGAAACGTCGGCCTGTCCCTTTACGAGATGTCACAACTTTTCTAAGTAGTTTTTGTAGCCTTTGCGCTGTATAACGATCGATTGTGTCTCCAGACAAGTCTTGATCTTTAAACGAGGCCATCAATGTACCATTTTTATATTCGATCTGATCAGCAACTTTAACTTGTTTTTTCTCACCACCTCTTGCAATGGTTGCCATCATATTGGCAATTTCTAAAGGAGTTAGCTTAACATTTTTTTGTCCAATGGCGGTTTGCGCTATCGCTTTCTTCACTTTCTTATCGTGTTGATCTCCCCAGATTGCCCCGGTTCCTTCATGATAAAGTTGCTTAAAGTCATCTTGATGAAAGAGAGACCCTTCCCAGCCGACTTGCTCAGTTAGCCCCAGTTTACGTGAGGTGTCCTCAATAATAGCGTCATTTTTTTTCATCAACTGCTGTGCTAGGCTCGTAAATGTATAATTGCAACTTTGCGCAAAACCTTCTTCCAGATTCAGTTTACCTTTGTCTTCTCCAGGTTTGCCGTAAAGATTCAAATTGCAGTTGAATGTTTTTGAAGGATGATCTAATCCAGTTTCGATCGCTGCTGTAGCAATGACAGTTTTAAAAACGGAACCCGGATACATTGGGGTCAACATGTAGTTTTGTCTCGTTTTTTGCGATGCCATGTTTAAATTAGGTTTACTAGCTATCCCCAACACACTGCTTTTTTCGATATCGAGAAGAACCGCGCCACCCTTTTTTAAATGATGGTCATCCAAAATTTGTTCTAGCGACTTTTGCATTTCCTTATCTAATGTTGTTTTAATTTGTAATGGATAAAATGGATTTGCATCTGCAGTATATTTGACGTCCATGCCAAACAAAGGGTTACCTAATCCATCAACATGATACAACAGTTTTGTGTCTTGTTCAGGAAGTAAGAATTCATCAAATGTCCGTTCCAAACCAAAGGTGCCAATTTTCGTTGAGATCGATAAATCTTTTTTGTGCGGATACTTGTTGCGGAGGAGTTGTGGGTCTTGGTTTGTCATCCCAATCGTATGGGAAGCCAATCTGCTTTTTTTGGTTTTTTCTATGTATACGCCATATATTCCGGGATATTTCAATTTATTAATTTTTTCAAGCATCATGTTCGAAATCGAGCCTTTTTCATTTTTGGTGAGAATGATCGGTTTTTTTGCTTGTTCTAGTTTATGGTGAATCTCCATTTCCGACATGTTTAAAATATCGGCTGCCTCCTTAATCGGCCATGGTTGCTTGTTCAAAAAAGGAAATAGCACAATTGCAGGTTTCTGGCTAATCGTTAGGGGCTTTCCGTTACGATCTAGAAAAGCACCTCGCCCATCAGATATTTGAACCTCTTCTGTACGCTGTTTAACACTTTCCTGAATTAAGTTGACATTCCATTTAGAAAATGATTCGGTGAAAAACAATTGAATTTCAGCAAGTCTGACAAGTAAAAGAAAAAGTGCGGACGTGATCAAAATCGATATCCATATCATTCGCTTTCGTAATTTCATATAAAAACACCTCATCCACATTGTGGACGAGGGTCTTCGTTACTAAACGGATTTTATGAAATTTTCACAATTTTTACAAGCATTTCTCCACCAGGTGTTTGAACAGTCACTTTATCTCCTGCCTGTTTACCGAGAAGGCTTTTGGCAATCGGAGAATCGTTGGAAATTTTCCCTTCAAACGGATCTGCCTCTGCACTCCCTACAATCGTGTAGGATTCTTCCTCTCCATCAGGTAGTTCTGTAAAAGTAACGGTTTTACCGAGTGTAACGATGTTTGAGTTCTCACCATCATCTTCAATGATCTTTGCGTTTCGAATCATATTGTCAAGTGTTGTGATACGCCCTTCAACAAAGGCCTGCTCTTCTTTTGCTGAATCATACTCGGAGTTTTCGGAAAGATCGCCGAAACTTCTTGCGACTTTGATTCGTTCAACAACCTCTTTACGTTTAACCGTTTTCAAATACTCTAGTTCTTCTTCAAGTTTTTGTTTCCCTTTTTCTGTCATCGGAAAAACTTTCTCTTGTGCCATGTTCCTTCACTCCTTCTAGTTGGTCCCTCATCACTTGTATGTGAGAGTATAGACTGAAATATACAAGAATGAGGACAACCTATGTCCCCTTCTTCTCCCCCATATTTGTAAAGAATCGTGTACCGGATGGAAGGGTTCCGATAAATCGTGCATATACAGTTAAAGAAGGGCGCACGAGATCCCTTCAATTTCTATACATAATATGGTCAGAGTTGTGTTTGTCTATGCTATGTTATTATAAAATCGCATTTTGTTCAAGAATTGTTTGTATTTTTGTGACCATTAAGTCGATTGCAACCCGATTTTGGCCACCTTCGGGAATAATGATATCAGCATAACGTTTGGTGGGCTCAACAAATTGGTTATGCATCGGCCGAACGACAGAAATGTATTGTTCGATAACAGATTCAATTGAACGGCCTCTTTCTTTGATATCCCTGAGCATTCTTCTGATGATGCGAAGGTCTGCATCCGTATCGACGTAAAGTTTGATGTCCATTAACTCGCGAAGCCTCTCATCCTCAAGAACAAGGATTCCTTCCAAGATAATAACATCTTTCGGCTCAACATGCACGACTTCTTCTGAACGAGTATGCAATTTATAATCATAAATCGGCTTTTCAATTGGGCGATATTCTAGCAATTCTTTTAAATGCTCAATCAAAAAGTCATTATCAAATGCAAGCGGGTGATCATAGTTTGTATTCAGCCTTTCTTCAAATGGCAGATGACTTTGATCTTTATAATATAAATCTTGTTCAAGCATTAAAATCGAGTGACCTTTAAACTGTTCATAAATAGCTCTTGTGACACTTGTTTTACCAGAGCCTGAACCTCCCGCTATACCAATGACTATCGGTTTCTTCCCCATTGCCGGTTACTGCCCCTTTCTCATCATGTTGCTCGGATAAATCTTTTGGTTCACTTTAAATTTGACGATTTGCAGGGGATGGCGGGCTGCATCGATTACATTGCCTTCTTCGTCCCATATCGTTTCAATTTTACTTGTGAAATTCTCGATTTCCGGACCGAAAAATTCAACTTCGTCTCCAGTTTTAAAGAAGTTCCGCTGCTGGAGTGTCACCATTTTGGTTGCTTCATCATAATCAAGAACAAGCCCAACAAAATCGTACGTTGTTTTTTTTCCGTGAGTGCCGAACATCTGCTCTTCATAACCAGGTGTTCCTTCAAAGAAAGCCGGTGCTGTGTCTCTGTTCGCACACTTATCAAGTTCTTTCAGCCACTCTTCTTTAATCACAAATCCTTCAGGATCTGCACAGTAGCTATCAATTACTTTTCTGTACACACTAACAACTGTTGCAATGTAGTGAATCGATTTCATTCGTCCCTCGATTTTCAGGCTGTCAATTCCCATTTCAATCATTTGCGGAATTGATTCAATCAGTTTCAAATCTTTAGGACTCATCGCAAACGGAGCATCTTCCTCTTCATAAAGTGCAAGCGATTTTTCGCCTTCTTCTTGATATAAATCATAATCCCAGCGGCATGATTGACAGCATCCGCCGCGGTTTGAGTCTCTAGCTGTCATATGGTTGCTTAGTACACAGCGTCCTGAGTAGGCAATACACATAGCACCATGAATAAAAGTTTCAATTTCAATATCTACTTTTTCTTTCATTTCTCTAATTTCAAGTGCACTTGTTTCCCGTGCCAGTACGACGCGTTCTAAGCCTTCCTCTTTCCAGAACTGGACAGCCTTCCAGTTTGAAAGGGATTGCTGGGTGCTTAAGTGAACCTCTAGCTTCGGTGCCACTCTCCGACATGTTTCAATGATCAGCGGGTCGGCAACGATAATTCCTGAGATGCCTGCGCCTTGTAAATCTTTCAAATAGTCCTCAAGGCCATCGATGTTTTCCTGATGTGCAAAAATGTTTGTTGTGACATAAATTCTAGCGCCATACTGTTTTGCAAATTCAACACCTTCAGCCATTTCTTCTGTTGAAAAATTATCTGCATTTGAACGGAGTCCATATTCACGTCCGCCGATAAACACAGCGTCTGCTCCATAATGAACGGCAATTTTCAACTTTTCTAAATTGCCTGCTGGAGCAAGTAGTTCAGGCTTTTTTGTAATGACGCGTTTTCCATTCATAATTTTGGAAATTTTATCTTGAACTGCAGACATGGTTATCCCTCCTTTTAATATACTGTCTCTTTGAAAAAGAACCCGGTATCAAGATTGCGGTTAACGGGTTGCAAGCTTTCGATCTGCTCAATCCATTGGTCTTTTTTATCTTCATATGCATCTCTGTTTGAGATGCATAGGTCGATGGCTTCACGATACATTGCTGTAACTTTCGTTAAATAGTCTGCTGATTTTAATATGCCGTCTATTTTAAACGAATCAATTCCGCCATCAATTAAATCCTCAAGTTCATCAATGATACATACATCATTCGGACTCATAATGTGGGTGCCGTTTTCATCTTCGAAGATCGGATATTTATTGCCGCGTTCTTTATCATGGAGATACATGCCTGTTTCTTTTTTCTTGCCTTCTATATCCATGGCTTTCCCTTGGTATTCAAAATAGTTTCCGATCAATGACCGTTTTGACTGAAACATACATGTCATGCCATGCACTTGAATTTCAATTTCAACTTCAGCATGAGCTTTAATGTCAATGATGCTGTCCATATTCAGTTCTCTTGCCAATACTGCACGTTTTGCACCTTTTCTTCCCCAGTAATTGCAAGAATGGTGGTTGGTTGCTGTTGTTTCTGTGTTCCAGTGGAGCTTCATGTTTGGTGCTGATTCTCTTGCAGCCATTAAAACGGCTGGATCACCGAATACAACTGCATCAGCACCTGCCTCCTCCAAGAAAGACAGATAATCATTTAATTTCGAAACTTTATCATTATGAAAAATGGCATTCATTGCAACATAGACTTTTGCACCCATTTTATGGGCCAAATGAATCGCCTCTTTTACATCGTTTCTGGAAAATTCACCTGCTAAGCGTAAGCCATATTTTTGTTCACCGATTATAAAAGCGTCAGCGCCGGCTTCGGCCAAAGGTTTGATATCACGAACAGTTGTCGGTGTCACAAGTAGTTCAGGCTTTTTCATATTTGTTCACCTCTTTTTTACTAACGGCTAAGCCATCTCCGATCGGTAAAATCGTTGTTTCATAATCGGGATGTTCCATTAGCCAATGATTAAAAAGATCTATTTTCTCAACGAGCTTTTTAATTCGTTTGTTTTCAATTTGACTATGATCTCCCGGGACAAGTCCTTTGAACAGAACATTATCAGTGAAAATAATCGCATCTTCTGACAGCATCTGTTCATATAAATTGAAAAATTTCTGATACTGTCCTTTTGCAGCATCAATAAACAGGGCATCATACGGGGCCATCGATTGGACGGCAGCGGAATCGTTGAGTGCATCTCCAAAGAACACATGGATCCTGTCTTCCAGCTGAAATGCCTGAATATTTTTGATCGCTTCTTGGTATCTTTCTTGATCACGCTCGATTGTGAAAATTTCCGTCTGCGGGAGTTTTAGCGCCATTCTAATGGCTGAATATCCAATCGCCGTACCAATCTCAAGAATTTTTTTCGGGCTTTTAAGTGATAATAGCTGTAACAATACTTCGATGCCTGTCGGTTCCATAATCGGTACATTGTGCTCTTTCGCATAAGCCTCAAGTTTCATCACTTCTGCCGGCCTCGGCTTTATGAGTTGTTCCAAATAGCCGGTCAGCTCTTGATATTCGATTTTCACGGGCAGATGGCCTCCCTTTCATAAAAAGAGCTTTAGGTCAGAAGTTTTAGAACTACCTAAAGCAGTGAATGTCTTTTCCTCTAATAAACAACCCGATATATTTTACCACAAAACCTTTAAATATGCTAACAAAAGGAGAGTATTTTTTACTCTCCTTAGTAGCTAATGATTCTGATTGTTCGTGATATATTTGTCTTTAGCTTTATTATGCTCTTTTAATGTTTTTGTAAAAACAACTTCTCCATTTTTCTTAGCAAGGAAATAGATATAATCCGTTTTATCAGGATTTAAAGCTGCTTCCCAGGCTGTTTCTCCAGCATTAGAAATCGGTCCCGGTGGAATTCCTGCGTTTTTGTACGTATTATAAGGGGAATCTACTTTAAGATCCTTATAAACGACACGGCTTTTATGTTTTCCCATTGCATATAAAACAGTCGGATCGGTTTGCAGTGGCATTTTTTTACTTAAACGATTATAAAACACACTCGAAATTTTGTGCCTGTCTACTTTTTCAGTTGCTTCTTCTTCTATCAATGAAGCCATTGTTAGTGTTTTATGCACAGACAGTTTTTTGTGTTTCATTTGCGATTTATATTTGTCTGCCAGATGAGCAGTTGGTTTAACCATCGTTTCAATAATCGTTTCTAATGTCGTATTTGGATCATGAAATGGGTATGTTGCTGGATAGAGATATCCCTCTAAAGGATGTTTCACTTTTTTAGTTAAAATTTCTCCTGTGATCAGATTCGGATACTTATGCTTTAATTTGCTGATAAACTGTTTATTATCAAGTTTTTTCATCACTTCTTCTTCAGAGTAACTGGTTTGTTTGGCGATAATTTCAGCAATTTGACTAAGCTGTTTCCCCTCTGGAATCACAAGTTTAAAAGCAGGTACATTTGAAGCATTTGTCAGTTTGTCAATGATTTCAGTTGGTTCCATCGCTTGGTTGAGCTGAAAGTTTCCAGCTTGAAACCTTGATGCATGTTTAAATTTTGCATAAGCAATAAATATTTTTTCATTTTTAATTAAATGTTGCTCTTTTAATTTGGCCGCAATTTTTGAAAGTGATGAGCCCTCTTTAATATAAACGTTAACGGCTTTTTTATTATTTTGATCGACAGGTTCAAGTGCCGATTTCACGTAAAAGGATAAGCCACCTGCAATAACAATGAAGAGCAGTGCCACCACAGCTATCCAAAGCTTCAGTTTATTTTTACGTGGCTTTTTTTTAGATTGATCTGCAAACATGTAGTTTTTCCTCTCCTTCCAAGCTATATACTACATGATTCTGCAATTATTTACAAAAGATTTCTTAAAGCTCCCTTCTCTTAATATGGGTTTTTTGGAATATAGACAATCAATTTTTATATCATAAAAAAACTGCACCACCAATTTGTTAGAAGGAGCTAACAATTGGGGTGCAGTTTTTATTTTACTCGTCTTCCTCGTCGGCTAAAAACGTATTGAGCGTCTCTTCGATTAATTCCCATTCTTCATCTGTTTCAACCGGCATTAATTCACCGTCTTCACCGTCTTCGTTCGGAACAAAGCTTGAAGCATGGATCTCAATTTCTTCGTCTTCTTGGGCCTCAACCGGATAATACAAGACATATGATTTATCAAACTGATCACTGTCAAACGTAAAGAGCACCTCACAAAGCTGTTCATTCCCTTTATCATCTACAATCGTAATATTTTTTTCTCCGTGTTCCATTTCTTCACCTCGTTAGTTTAGGCTGTCAAGATACCCTTGAAGGATCATGACAGCTGCCATTTTGTCAATTACTTTTTTTCGTTTTTGTCTGCTTACATCAGCTGAAATCAGCATCTTTTCAGCCGCCATTGTTGACAGCCGCTCGTCCCAAAGAACGACAGGAATGTGAAACGTGTTTTCCAAGAGCTCCGCAAATTTTTGGCTAGCTTCACCCCGCGGACCGATCGAACCGTTCATATTTTTAGGAAACCCAAGTACAATTTTGTCAATTGTATATTCTTCCGTTAATTGGGCAAGACGGTTCAGCCCATAATCACCACTGGCTTCATCGATTTTAACGGTTTCGATTCCTTGTGCTGTCCAACCCATTTCATCGCTCATTGCCACACCGAGCGTTTTTGAACCTAAATCAAGACCTAATATTCGCATTTTTACGCCTCTTTATGCTGTTCTAAATACGATTTAACCAATTCCTCGATTATTTCGTCTCTTTCAATTTTCCGGATTAAATTACGTGCATCTCGATGCCTTGGAATATAAGCGGGATCACCTGATAGTAAGTATCCGACAATTTGGTTGATCGGGTTGTAGCCTTTTTCCTGAAGTGCATCATGAACGATAATTAGCACTTCATTCACATTTGTTTCCATTGAGTCGTCGGAAAAGTTAAATTTCATTGTCTTATCAAATGAGCTCACCGTTTTGCACCTCTTTCCCAAATTCGCAGGCAAACTTTTAGCCTGGATTCTTCCTATCACCATTCTACACTAGTTCGACTGATTATAAAACGGATTTCACCCATTCTTCAGCAGAAGATAAAGCTTCTTCCAGCTTTTCAGGCTGTTTTCCTCCTGCCTGCGCCATATCAGGGCGACCGCCACCGCCGCCACCGCACGCTTCGGCAACTTGTTTAACAAGTTTTCCTGCATGAAAACCTTTTTCTATTAAATCTTTTGTAACTCCCGCAGAAATATTCACTTTTTCATTTTGAACAGCTCCAAGGACAATGATACCAGACCCTAACTTGACCTTCAGTTCATCAACCATTGTACGAAGATGATTCATATCCTTCGCATTTACTTTTTCTGCAAGCAAGTGAATACCATTTATATCTTTTACCTTCGCCAAGATTTCTCCAGCTTCTTTATTGCCGAGCTTACTTAGCAGAGATTCGTTTTCTCTTTGCACATTTTTCAATTCAGCTTGTAATCCTTCAATCCGTTTTGGAACTTCTTTCAGATTCGTTTTCAACATGTTTGCTGCATCCTCAAGCAGTTCAAGTTTGGAACTCATTTCTTGATAAGCACCTTTGCCAGTTACAGCCTCAATCCGACGTGTTCCAGCACCTATACCTGATTCAGATATAATTTTGAACAGTCCGATTTCAGCCGTGTTTTTCACATGGCATCCTCCACATAGTTCAATACTGTAATCTCCTGCTTTAACAACACGAACGATGTCTCCATATTTTTCGCCGAACAAAGCCATTGCACCGAGTGCCTTTGCTTCATCAATCGGTTTCAAATCGATGTCAACCGAAATTGATTCCCAAATTTTTTCGTTGACTTTTGTTTCAATTCGTTCCAACTCTTCTTTTGTTACCTGTCCGAAATGAGAGAAATCAAAACGGAGACGGCTGTCTGACACAAGTGATCCCGCCTGGTTCACATGTGCGCCTAACACATCTTTTAAAGCTTGGTGCAAAAGGTGTGTCGCTGTATGGTTTTTGACAATATCCTGTCTAAGACGTTCTGTCACTTCTGCTACTACTTGCATCCCTTTTGCAATCGTCCCACTTTCAACAATCCCTTCATGGAGATGTTGTCCGTTCGGTGCTTTTTTTACATCTGTGATGCGAACAGTGACTTCTTCGCTTTTAACCCAACCTTTGTCACCAATTTGACCGCCGCTTTCAGCATAAAACGGAGTTTTTTCTAAAATAAGTTGAACTGTTTTCCCTTCGTGAACCTCCTCAACAAGTTCTCCATTTTGAAGAACTGTAGCAACTTTCGTGTCAGATTGAAGTGTTGCATAACCGACAAATTCACTTTCAATCGTTAGATCACGGAGCACACCGCCTTGAATTTGCATGCTTCTAATATCTTGACGAGCTTGACGAGCTCGATCACGTTGCTTTGTCATTTCATGTTCAAAACCGGCATGATCGACTTGCATGCCTTCATCTTCAGCATATTCTTCAGTCAATTCGACAGGGAATCCATACGTATCATAAAGTTTAAAAACATCAACACCAGAAATGACGCTGCTTCCTTTCGCTCTCTCTTTTTGAATGACTTCGGAGAGAATAGCCAAGCCCTCGTTAAGGGTCTCATGGAAACGTTCTTCTTCTGTTTTAATGACTTTAGCGATAAATTCAGCTTTTTCTTTTACCTCAGAGTAGAATGCCGCCATAATTTCAGCCACGACTGGAACAAGCTCATACATAAATGGGCGATGAATATTAATTGTTTTAGCATAACGCACAGCCCGGCGCAGGAGTCTTCTGATGACATATCCGCGACCTTCGTTAGACGGGAGGGCTCCATCACCTACTGCAAAAGCGACCGTGCGAATATGGTCGGCCACAACTTTAAAAGCGGTATCCTTTTCTTTGGATATTCCGTATTTTTCTCCAGAAATTGATTCGGTTGCTTCAATTATCGGCATAAACAAATCGGTATCATAATTGGTTTGGGCATCTTGAATAACAGAAACCATTCGTTCAAGGCCCATCCCGGTATCAATGTTTTTCTTTGGCAGTGGTGTGTATGATCCATCAGGATTGTGATTAAATTCAGAAAAAACGAGATTCCAAACTTCAAGATACCTTTCATTTTCTCCACCAGGATAAAGTTCAGGATCAGCAGGATCATTTCCATAAGCCTCACCACGGTCATAGAAAATTTCTGTATTCGGACCGCTTGGACCTTCGCCGATATCCCAAAAATTCCCTTCTAGCCTAATAATACGTTCTTCTGGAATACCGATTTTCTTCGCCCACATATCGTAAGCTTCATCATCTTCGGGATGGACTGTCACAGATAGGCGTTCTGGATCAAAACCAATCCATTTTTCATCTGTTAAAAACTCCCATGCCCACTCAATCGCTTCTTCTTTAAAATAATCACCGATTGAAAAATTTCCAAGCATCTCAAAAAACGTATGATGGCGCGCTGTTTTCCCAACATTTTCAATATCATTTGTTCGAATCGATTTTTGCGCGTTACAAATCCGCGGATTTTCCGGGACGATGCGGCCATCAAAATATTTTTTTAATGTTGCGACCCCGCTGTTAATCCAAAGTAGAGACGGATCTTCATGCGGGATGAGTGAAGCACTCGGTTCTACAGCATGTCCTTTCTCTGTAAAAAAATCTAAAAACATTTGACGCACTTCTGCGGATGTTAATGTCTTCACTTGTTTTTCCTCCTTTACATGATCACAGCAATATAAAAAAGCTCCCGCCCTATGCAAACATGCGTTTACACAGGGACGAGAACTTCTCTCGCGGTACCACCCTGATTATGGACAAAAGAAATGTTGCCCATCACCTTAAAATCCAAATAACGCCGGATAAAAACGGCAGGATTTCGCCTGCACTCAGGATTAGCTTCTACTGACCGTCTGCTTAAGCTCTTTCAGCGCTAATGGAGCTTTTCTCTAAAAGCAGGGCTTCAGTATACTCGGATCCGTCAATCGAGATACGTATATGTCTATTCTCAGAAATTATAGACAACGAATACAGTAATGTCAATCTTCAACACAATTAAGCTTTTTTCTTGCAACTAAAAAATGGATGACTGTTACTTTTAATACGGCCATTACTGGGACTGCAAGAATCATCCCACTAATACCAGCCAGTTCACTGCCTGCAATCAGCCCCAACATGATCACGATAGGATGCATGTGAAGACTTTTTCCAACAACAAACGGGCCGAGAATATTCCCTTCAATAAATTGCAAAATTAAAATGGTTATCACAACGATCAAGACCAGTTTTGTTGATAAGGCTGCAGCAATCATCACAGCTGGAATTGCCCCAATAACAGGTCCAAAATATGGGATGACATTTGTTGCTCCTATAATAAGACCTAGAATAAGTGGATATGGAATATCAAAAAACCAGAAAGACAGACTCGCTCCAAGACCAATTGCCATACATACAAACAGTTGCCCTCTTATGTAATCACCAAGAGAATCATCCACATCCCGAATGAATTCACCGCCTTTTTTCCTCCATGAAGGGGGCGTCAAATACCAGACAGCTTTTTTCATTGTTTCAATATCCTTTACCATGTAAAAAACCAAGAATGGGATGACGATTGCTATCAATAGATAATCCAAAACATAACGGATACTTTTAATTGCGTGCTCTACCCAATTTGCGATGAATTCTTCCATCTGATTGACAAACTTATCAACTCTGTTATGCATTCCATCAGGCCAACCATCTGTGTGATGATGAAGTTCGTCCAACATTCTTTCATATGATGCTGCAAAAATCGGAATGCCTTCAGACAGGTCTGTTAACTGTTTCATGATAATCGGTATTCCTTTATATAAAGCCCAGCCCACTCCCCCGAAAAAAAGAATATAGATAATGAGAATACTCAACGTTCTGGGGAGACCTTTTCCATGCAACCACTCTGTAATCGGAAGCAATAAATAAGATATAAAAATAGAGATGATCAAAGGGATAAAAATTGATTTTATGATAAGCCAGAACGGTGACCATAATATATCAAGCATCATAAATACGTATACTGTTAAAAGAACCAGTAAGCAAATGGCCACCCATAATAATAGCTGAACCGGTTTTTGAAGCATCACCCTCACCTCCTCTATATGGTTTGAGGAATATGAGGTATTATTTTGCTCTATTTTTTTCTTTTTAACCGATTAATCTTGATTGTCCTCTGCTTGTTGCTGTTTTAAATAGTGACACAATGCACCAACTTTTCCCGCTTCGTTTTCAAAAAAACATCTATCAATCTCTGTCGTTTGTACGGCTTCTGGCCAAATCTGCTTGACCCGTTGTACCACTTCATCAATAACACTCGTCTGAGCACTAACCCCCCCGCCGATCAGGATCTTTTCTGGTGCCAATGAATGAATAATATTGACTGCCCCCACTGCAAGAGCATTGTAAAAAGACTCGATTGCCGCTTGCGCATCAGCATCCCCTTGAGCTGCCAACTCAAACAATTCAATTCCGTTTACTCTTTGCTTTGTTTTATTGTAAAAGTTTTCTGTCAAAGAGCGCGCTGAAGCGAGATTGCTAAATGAGTAACGATCAACGACCGTATGAAGCTGGTCATCGAACTGGAGCGTCATTAAACCAAATTCACCGGCTAATCCATTTCGTCCACGAACCATTTCACCATTTATAAAAATACCGCCTCCGATACCAGTTCCAACTGTTAAGCAAACAAAGTTCTGGCATCCACGCGCGTTCCCTTTCCATTTTTCCGCAGCAGCGGCACAATTAGCATCATTATCAAGCTCTATAGGAAGCTTTAGATCTGAAAGTTCTTCTTTAACGGAGTGATGTTCAATATCTTTAACTGCACCGGCGAAATAGACATAGCCAGTTTCGCAGTCAACTGCTCCCGGAATGCTAAGTGCAATCCCTTTGATATCATATTCTGTTTGATACGTTTGAACAATTGTTCTTAAAGCAGAAAATGTCTCGCCACTTCCTTGAACTGGGGTTGGTGTTGAACCAGAATGAAGCATCGTTCCATTTTTATCCATTATTGAATATTTAATCGATGTACCGCCAAGATCAATTACTGCATAACTCATTGTGTGTTACCCCCCATTAGATTCATATCTCATGCTAGTATTACAAGCGGCTCATCTGTTGAAACATCAAGTCCGCTACACTTGGTAAGTGCTCATGTCCATATTCATGAAACAGAAGCATGTCTTTTGATGCAGATATTTTATTGTAAGCTGCAAATTGTGTAGAAGGTGGACAAATCATATCTTTCATTGCTAACGCCCACCAAACATGTCCTTTAATACGTGGTGTGAGATGTTGAATATCAATATATCCAAGTCTCTGAAACACTTCATCTTCATGATCATGATTAGGATCACGTGTTCTAAAATAAGTAGCAATTTCTTCATAAGCTGATTGTTGAATGTCCATATCTTCCCACACACGCCTGTAATCGCTTAAAAACGGGTACACAGCTGCAACTTCCTTTATTTCCGGGACAAGAGCTGCACATGCTAGTGCAAGCCCCCCACCCTGAGATGCTCCACAGGCACCAATTCGGCTTGCATGGATATGTTCCATTGACTGTAACACCCTGACAGACTGCACTGTATCGAGAAAGACGTGTCGATAATAGAGCTGGTTTGGATTTGGGTCTTCAATACCTCGAATCACATGACCGCGCAAAGTCGGCCCTTTAATGGTAAGCGTATCTTCTGAATCTCCTCCCTGGCCGCGGCAATCCATCGCAAGTACAGTAATCCCCTGTGCCGCATATGGCAGCTTATCAAGCCAATCACCGCTGTCAACCGAATACCCATGAAACATGACAAGCCCTGGAGATTCCGGTTTTACTTGTTTGGGGCGAACGAATTTGGCATGGATTGTAGCATTTCCTGTTCCAGTAAAATAAAGATGATAACAATCAGCAACATCAGACTTTATTGAAGCAGGTATCAATTCATATTCTGTCGATAAATTGCGTACCTCGCGAAGCCCCTTTTCCCAATATATATCAAAATCATTTGGCTTTATGCTTTTCCCCATGTATTTTTTTAATTGTTCAAGTGGCATATCAATATGCACGACTATTCCCCTCCTGCTTGATAAAATTCGGCAATTACCTTTTCAGCCGGTTTTCCATATACGTCATAACCATCATCAAGGTGTGCATCGTCTTCTTGATAAAGCTCTGTTCTCCAATCCCAAAGACCAAAACCTTTAACCCATGAGCGTTTGTGAGTTGTTTTAAACATTTCTTGATAAAATTCAGCCTGTTCTTCAATATTGATCTGTCCTTGATGTGACCAGTCATTCGGTATAAGAGACGAACCAGATCGTGACGGACAACCAGCTTCAGCAAAGAAAAATGGTTTATTAAAGGGTTTTATGATCTTTTCAATCCGATTCAGCTGACACTCCCAGTCATAAATGGGGTAATATCCACTGGATGAAATAACATCGACCGCATCCCACCATTTCACATTTCCTTCTTGATACTTATCTGTGTTATAAGACACCAAACCGCTATAAACTTGCTTAATGTTTGAAATGAGCCGCCGCCAATCCTGTTCACGTCGTTCTGACTGTACCATTTCACAGCCAACGATATGCATATCACAGCCTGTTTTCTCGGCAATACGTGCATAATGAAGCTGATAGTCTGTATAAGATGCAAACCAATCCCCCCACTTCGGTTCACAGGGGACATCGATGTCAAAAAAATTGATATGAGCACGCCAAGTTCCATCTCTCACATTGACAGTCGGTTTCATAATGACTCGAAGCCCAAGGGACTGGGCATAAGAAATCCATTCTATTAATTCTTCATCAGATGGGAGATGATTTCCTGTAAAATCTAGTTTTGTTGACTGAGCTGTATCTTGTAGTGCAGCAAGTGCAATCACAACATGTGTGCTATATGTACGCTCTTTCATTAAACGAAGTGATATCTTGGCTTTTTCTGTGAGCAGCTTTCCTCTTCCACTTAACCATCCGTATGTAAACCCTTTAATCGTATCCAATCCGCTCACCCTTTCATCATTGATAGTACCGATCTCCATTTAAACTCTCTCCATGTGAGCTTTACCGTGTCTGCTACATGAAAAGATCATACAATCAACGATTGTATAGATACCGTCAACCGTTAATAGACCTTGCAGTACATAACCAGTGTAATGTTTTCTCAAATGACTGAATGCGATTGCAAAGCAATTTCCCAATTGGGCCAGTTTTTATGCTCAACTGTTTATTCGTTTTTCAAACACTTGTTTCATCAGGTTGATCTATGTCACTTGACCATCATCGATCCCTATCAATAGTAATGTTTAGTCTTGATTGGCTTTTATTTTTCCGCTATTAATCGATCGGCTCTATCTCATGTCGTCCCATTTAGTGATGCTAAAGGATCGACATCTCCTAAATAAATGTTTATTTTATCTTAAACTAATCGATAACTTAATTCAATAATTTTTTATAAAATAAAATTAAGTAATTTTATATACATGGTTTTCTTATTCTTTTATAATGAAAATGAATTCATGTGGAAAGGAATGATCAAATTGCCTATTTATACTCATGATGCTGAAAAACTGTTTCATCTTCAGGCTGGCGAATCAAGTTATATCCTGCAAATTGTAAACGGTTTCCCAACCCATGTATACTGGGGAAGAAAACTAGATGATACCTCTTCTCTCACTTCACTTTTCAGTCCTCGCCAGTCAGATGGAATTGACAGACTCCCTTTAGAGTATCCACAGTATGGCTCAGGTGATTTTCGTTCACCCGCTTACCAAGTACGTCTAGCTGATGGGAGCCGCATCACAGAACTTGTCTACAAATCCTATCGTTTAGTAAAAGGAAAAGAAAAATTACAAGGCCTTCCTGCCGTCTATGTCGAAAACAGTAATGAAGCCGACACACTCGAAATCGAATTGACTGATTCATATTCTGGAGTGTCCGTTTTACTGTCATATACAGCCTTTTCCAATCTAAACGTGATCACCCGCTCAGCCCGTTTTATTCACTATGGTCAAAGTACGGTATACTTAGAACGCGCCTTAAGCGCAAGTATTGATTTTCATGATGACCAGTATGATCTTATCCATCTTTTTGGCGCATGGACGCGGGAAGGTAATATTGAGCGCAGACACCTTGCACACGGAACTATTTCACTGGATAGCCGCCGCGGCGCAAGCAGTCATCAACTTAATCCATTTATCGCTTTACTCAGACCTGATGCAACAGAAGATTATGGTGATGTCTATGGATTGAACCTTGTCTACAGCGGGAATTTTCAGGCGGAGGCAGAAGTGGATCAATTTGATCAAACACGTGTTAACATCGGACTCAATTCATTTGACTTTGAATGGAAGCTCGAGCCAAACCATGCATTTCAAACCCCAGAAGCAGTACTCGTTTATTCACCTGATGGGCTTGGTGGAATGTCCAGAACTTTTCATCGCTTGTATCGAACAAGGCTTGCACGAGGTATGTTTCGGGAGAAAAAGCGGCCAGTGCTCGTTAATAATTGGGAAGCAACTTATTTCGACTTTAATGCTGAAATCATTGAATCTATTGCAAAAGCAGGTGCAGAACTTGGTATAGAACTTTTTGTGCTCGATGATGGTTGGTTTGGAAAACGTAATGATGATAAAACATCGCTCGGTGATTGGGTTGAAAATCCAGCAAAGCTCCCAAAAGGCCTGAAAGACTTAGCAGATCGCGTTCAACGCTTAGGTATGCAGTTTGGTCTATGGGTTGAACCTGAAATGGTGTCACCTGATAGCAATCTATACCGAAAACACCCCAACTGGTGTCTGCATGTAAAAGGGCGCAGGCGCTCACTGGCGCGAACACAGCTCGTTCTTGATCTATCACGCCAAGATGTTAGAACATATTTATATGAACAGTTAAGCACCTTGTTCAGAAAGGCACCAATTTCTTATGTGAAATGGGACATGAACCGAAACATGACCGAAATCGGCTCACCCGAATGGCCAGCTGATCAACAAAAAGAAATCAGCCATAGATATATGCTCGGCCTTTATGAGCTATTGGAAACGCTAACACTCGAATTTCCCCATATTTTGTTTGAAAGCTGCGCAAGCGGTGGAGGACGGTTTGATCCAGGGATGCTTTACTATATGCCTCAAACATGGGCCAGCGACAACACAGATGCTGTTTGCCGCCAAAAAATCCAGTATGGACTAAGTCTCGTCTATCCACCAAGTTCAATCGGTGCACATGTATCAACAGTCCCAAACCATCAAATAGGCAGAATCACCCCGCTTAAAACAAGGGGAGATGTCGCTATGATGGGAGCGTTCGGGTATGAGATGGATGTCCGTCAATTTAATGATGAAGAAAAAGAAATAGTAAAGAAACAAATTCTTCGCTATAAGGAAATCAGACCACTCATACAAAAGGGCGATTTTTACCGCTTGAAAAGCCCTTTTGCAGGAAATGAAGCAGCATGGATGTTTGTTTCCCAAGATCAACAACAAGCGGCCATTTTTTATTTTCGAACTTTAGCAAAAAACCATTATGTACCAAAACGACTTCGTTTAAAAGGACTTCAGCCAGATAAACAATACAAAATTGAACGGACTGGAGAATCTTTTTGTGGGAATACCCTTCATGAAGCAGGTCTTCCATTACCATCATTACATGGTGATTTTGTGAGTGCATCCTTCTTTTTATCATAATTTTTCAAAAACCCCTAAGGTAGATTGTTTATCTTAGGAGTTTTTTATGAAAAGACATGTTCTATATCCGAGCTTCGTTTAAATCGCACAGCCGATACATGAAAAGTCTGGAGCGGGCTAAACATGATAAGACCGAGCACCTTCAACAGATTGAATGCAAAACGGCTTTAACCCGATGGAATACAGGGCTAAAGCCGTCTAGTATGTGTTGAGCGGTCTCTTGCGCTATTTAACAGATCCTTGAGAAAAGCCATTATAAATATATTTTTGCAAGGCGATAAAAGCAATGGCTGTAGGGATGATTGCAATCATGACGCCAGCAGAGATGACTTCCCACTGAGCTCCATACGGCCCTTTAAATTTAAAAAGCGCGGTTGAAATGACTTGAAGATCTGTTTTCGGCATATATAAAAACGGAGTATAAAAATCATTGTAAACAGCAACACCTTTTACAATAATAACAGTAACAATCGCTGGTTTTAATAATGGCAAGACGATTTTCCAATAAACCTGCCAATATGATGCACCATCAAGCATAGCGGATTCATCAAGTGAAACCGGAATCGAATCTAAAATTTGCAGAAAGATATAGACTGCAATAATATCCGTTCCTAAGTATAAGATAATGGCTGCTAGACGTGTATTAAACAAGCCTAGTTCATTAATAATTTGAAAAGTGGCCACTTGTGTTGTAACACCAGGAATTAAAGCTGCCAGTAAAAATGCACCCATGAGCAACTTTTGCCCTTTAAACTGGAAACGGTGGAGGACAAACGCAATCATCGATCCAAGCAATGTTGCCCCTACAATCGACACAACTAAAATAATAATTGTATTCATAAACCCCAACAGCATTTTCCCTTCCACAAATGCACGAGCATAGTTATCAAAGTTAAGCCAATTGCTCGGAGGTGTCAACGGTCCAGTAGATGCGTATTCACTGCTTGTTTTAAAAGATGCAAAAAAGACGACAAGGATTGGTAGTAAAGCCATCAACCCGCCTACAAGCAGTGACAAATATTTAAAAATGGAACTAGTACTAGAAAACACCCTATGTTTGGAAACCATCTTATAATGTGGTCCATGATCTTTTTTTAGCGTTGGCATCTGACTCATGACGAACGATCCTCCTTAAAAGCCGCACGCTGTATAACAGTCACAATGATGACGATCAGAAGCAAAATGACAGCCATCGCTGAAGCTAAGCCGACTTTTCCATATTTAAAGGCCAAATCTACTGTTTTAATGACAAACGTTTCACTGCCATTTGCTCCGCCTGTCATAATAAAAGGAATTTCAAATACACTGATTGCCCCGCTGATGGCAAGGATAATATTTAATTGAATAATCCGGCTAATACTTGGCAAAATGATATAACGGAATTGATGCCACCGATTTGCCCCATCCATTTCCGCAGCTTCATAAATTTCATTCGGGATGGAAGAAATCGCACCAAGAAAGATAATAAAGTTAAATCCCATATAGCGCCACACAGATGTTCCAGCAAGGGAAATGTTAATCATATCAGGATCCCCCAACCAATGAGTAACAATACTTCCAAGACCTATCATCTGTAAAACTGTGTCAAGTGTCCCTTCAGGACGAAAAAAGATCATAAACATAAACCCGATTGCAACACCATTCAGCAAATAAGGGAAAAACAATATACCTTTAAAGAAGTTCTTCAATCTGACTTTAAAACTTAAAATGGTTGCAAAATACAAGGCTAATCCTAACTGGACAAATGTCGCCACAAAATAATACAAACTAACTTTAAAAACTTTAAAGTATTCTGGATTTGTAAAAACACTCAAATAGTTTTCAAGTCCGACCCAATGCTTCTCTTTACTGAAGCCATTCCAATCCGTAAAACTATAATAAATCATATTAAAAACAGGCAAATAAGCAAAAGTAATGAGTAAGACTACAGGCAATATCGAAAAGGAAATGATGATGATTTTACGTTGTTTATGATAAGATAGATTGGAAAATTTAAACACAGATGCACCCCCTTATCATTGTATAAGGGATGAAAATCTCATCCCTTATTTTTTCATGATTTTTGCTCTTGCTTGATTCCAAGCTTTATTAAACTGCTCTGCTAATTGGTCAAATGATTCGCTTCGATTCCCAATTCCAGCTTCTACTATAATTTTCTTATTTTTCTCAAGCCAAAAACCAATTTCCGCTTCTTTATCAATTTTATCCATCAGACCTTTTTGACCTTCTTTAGCTGGGGTAAGCAACTTAAATTCGGCACCCTCTTTTTTATATTGCTGAAGTTCATCTGGTAAAGGTTTATCTTTTGCAGCACTAATTCCACCCGCCTGTTTAACAGAGTAATCAGATTCATGGATAAACCAGTCTACCCAAGCTCTTGCAGCTTCTTTATTTTCACTATTTTTGTTAATGGCAATTTGGAAGTCTGCACCAAGCGGAAAAATCACCTTGTCTGCATTCGTTGGAAACGGCATAAAACCGATATCATCTGGGTGTTCTGCCACTCCTTTAATTTGACCAACTGCCCATGAACCCATGACCATCGTTGCTATTTCACCTCGACCCAGCATCGCTTTAGAAGACTCCCAATCCGTTGTCAGCGGATCTTTCTCAATCAGACCTCGCTTCGCTAAATCATACATCAATTTATATGTTTGATAATGAGGTTTTCCTTTTGCAAAAGGATCATTTTCATTTACCATTTTCACATTATAATAATCGGGGTCCCCAGCCACAGTCGTAATGACACCTTCCCATTGTGTAAGTGGCCAACCGCTAGCATAGTTTGTATAAAGCGGAACGGCATCTGTACTGTTTTTTATCTTTTTAAGCGCTTCCATAAAATCATGAAAAGTACGGGGCAATTTTTTGATACCGGCATTTTCAAATACTTTTTTGTTGTATACAATACCAGTGTAAGTGACAGCAATCGGAATACCATAAACTTTTCCATCTACAGCACGTTCTTCAACACCCATATACTTTTTCTCCATATCCTTTAAACTGCCGAGAGGCTCAAAGTAATCAGGGATATCAGCAATTGGTACTTGTGTCGGGATCAATAAAACATCTCCATAATCCTTTGTGTTCATCCGCGGAGTAATTTGCCCTCCGTAATCTGCAAGTGCTTCAAAAGATACTTTGACATTCGGGTATTTCTCTTGAAACTTTTCTGCATATTTTTGAAATACAGTATCAACAATATCCGTTCGTTGTGTAATCACTGTTATATTCCCGCTGATGTCTTTTTCACTTGTACCGGATTGTTTCTTTTCAGAACCGCAGCCTGATAGAGTCCCAGTGATGAGCAGTCCTATCATAAGCGAAATCAACCACTTCATTTTACTTTTCAATTGAACATCCCTCCGCAGTTTTATTAAGTTATCGATAAACTTAATTATAATTTTAGAATGGCAGCGCTTTCCTGTCAACCTAATTTTATTCTATACTTAATTTTTTAGTTAACCGATTAATTTTGGCAAAACAAAAAACTTGCAGTTTCTGCAAGCTCTGGGTCTTTCTTTAATATTTAATTCTTGACGTCGCTGACAGACTCCCGATAAATCACTTTTCCCTTTACAAGAACACGGCCAAATTTAATTGTGGGATCATTCAGCTTTTCATACATAAACTGCGCAGCCGTCATTGCCATTTCTTCAACATTGACAGCAACTGTCGTCAAGCCAGGGGAACCAATTGTGGCGTATACATCGTTATCAAATCCGACAACAGACACATCCTCAGGTACCAGATATCCAAGCGAGTTCAGTTTGTTAATTAAAAGCCTTGCAACTTGGTCATTATTGCAGACAAATGCACTTGGCATCTGTTCAGGAAGATTGATGTCTATTAGTTTCCCTTCTTCATCACGATCATTTAATACAAAAGCTTGATTTAATTGAATTCTATGTTCAAGCAGTGACTTATAATAACCTAAATACCGATCTTGAATACTGCTTGTGGCATACAAATTGCCAACATAGCCTATCTGCCTGTGACCTTTGCTGAGCAAATAGTTTGTTATATCATATGCGCCATAAAAGTTATCTGTAATCACAGCATCCATATTGGCATGTTCATCGTAAAAATCCATACATACGACAGGAATATTAACCGAGTTTAACATATCAATATACTCTTTTGAAATTTGTCCTAAAATAATCAGTCCGTCTACTTTGTGTTCCAAATATATACGTGGTGGGGTTACTGCTTTTTCATCGTATAAACTTAAAATCTGTAGAATCCCATAGTAACCTTTTTTTTCTAATGATTTTGAAAGTGATTGGTAAACATTCAAATAAAATGACTGAACCATCCCGGTGAAGCGTTCGGGAATAACCACACCAATATTATAGGAACGACCATCTTTCATGGAACGTGCCAAAGTATTAAAGCGATACCCCATCTCTTCGGCAGCCTGTTTTATCTTCACTTTTAGTTCGGCACTGACTCCTTCTTTATCATTCAACGCTTTTGATACCGTCACACTGCTAACACCAAGTTTTTCAGCGATATCACGCATTGTTATATTTGTTTTCAAGCTCATTTCTCCTCACCAAACGAATTGTTTATCGATAACTTTAGTTTATTGTTCGCAGAACAGTTTGTCAAATGACGTGTAAAAAACAGCTTGCAGAAAAATCCTGCAAGCTGTTATCAATTAAAACATTCTCATCATTCGTCTTCTCGTCCGTCTCATACCTCTTCTATTGAACATCGTCGTCATAAGAGCTCCGGCTCCCAGTGCTAAAAGAGAAGTCACTGTCCGATTCATATTCAATCTGCGCATCTCCTTTCATCATTAAAAATTGATGCTGCGTTCATCTTCAGAAAATAAATCGTCCAGACTGCTTAATGTTCCATCCTCTTCTACTTGATGTGTCGAGATTATTCCTTTCGAAAGAGTCAGCTCGATAAAGCATCCCCAACAATAATATTGATTCACACCGATTTTTCCGATGTTTTTACTTTTACAATTCGGACATATTAGCATTAGAACACACCTCTTGTTCATTCAAGACAATTGAGTTTTTGCCTACTTCAAGCGGTTCACCTGATGAGCGAACTTGTTTTTTTTCACCTGAAAGATCAGCAAAAAAACCGTCTGAGAGTTCATATGCTACGATTATGCCCGAGTCAGATGTAAAGTATACATCTTCCAAAATCCCCAAAGAACTTCCCTTTTTCGTTTTGACCATTTTTTGTTTGAGCTGATCATAAGAATAGCTGTTCTTAGGGATCGGCATCGGTTTAAATTGCGTGAAATCAACATAAACACCGTTACTGTTAATGTCAGTAACTGAGGGAAGCGGAAGCAAAGAACGATGATGATAAAATCGTCGTTTCTCCTCCATAATAAAACCGAGACAAGTCCCTTCATGCGAAAAACAAATATCTGTAATGAGCCCAAGTAAAAGAGTTGACTGTCTGTCGTAAACATTGAGTCCTTCCAATTCATTGCATGTTCTCAAAGTGTGATCAACCACCTTTTATTGAACAGTCTTATGTTCTGCTGAAAGTGAAAGACTCATACGATGAAAAGGATTCCACTTAAACAGTTATTTCACCTCTTCTTCCATAAAATCAAAAGGTGTAATACCTTCCATACCGATATTGGCGTCATAAACACTGAAAGGCAGCTGTTTTTGAAGTGCGATAAGTTCCTCATCGTCTTTCTCTACTGCCTGACAAAGCCTTCTTTGAAGAGAAGTTTGTCTCAATGATGAATCTTTATTTTTCACACCCCATTCTAGGGCTTCATCTTCTCCACATAAAATAAGAAATTGCTTACTTCTTGTAATTGCTGTGTAAAGTAAGTTTCTTCTTAGCATTCGATAATAGCTTTTCACAACAGGAAGAATAACGATCGGGAATTCACTGCCTTGTGATTTATGAATTGAACAACAATAGGCATGGGTAAACTGATTAAAATCCTTTTTTGTAAAAGTAATCTCATTTCCATCAAATGAAATGACAGCCATATCTTCTTTTTCTGTATTTTCTTTTGCATAAAAAATTGAAACAATTTCACCCATATCACCATTGAAAACATTGTTTTCCGGTTGATTGACTAGCTGAAGGACTTTATCGCCTGTTCGATAAACGATATCTCCGAACTTCAGTTCTCTTCCCTTTGGTTTCGGAGGGTTTAAAATATGTTGTAAAGCTACATTTAATTCATTAATGCCAGCTGGCCCTTTGTACATTGGTGCAAGTACTTGAATGTCTCGTGCTGAATATCCTTTTTGTAAAGCATTTTTTACGATTTTTTCGATCACATCTTTCATTTGGTGTTGACGACAACGGATAAATGAACGATCTTTTGTAGGGACTATTAAGTTTTTGGGAAGTCTACCTTGTTTCATTTCATGCGCCATTTCGATAATGGAAGAACCTTCAGCTTGCCTGTAAATATTAGTTAATCTAATTGATGGGACAATATCTGATGCTAACAAATCTTTAAGAACTTGCCCGGGACCGACAGATGGGAGCTGATCTTCATCCCCTACCATAATGACCTGAATTCGGTCAGGGATAGCTTTGAATAATTGATTTGCAAGCCATATATCAAGCATGCTTGTTTCATCGATAATCACGAGCCGGCCTTCAATCGGATGATCCTCATGATGTGTAAATCCCTCAGCGCCATTCCAGCCGAGAAGCCTGTGAATGGTTACGGCGGGCAACCCTGTTGACTCACTCATCCGCTTGGCCGCTCGTCCTGTCGGAGCAGCGAGAACAAAAGGAAAGGTTTCATCTTTTTTATAATCAGCCGGATTTAAACTTAAACCGTGAAGCTCACTATACAATTCGACAATTCCTCTGATAACAGTTGTTTTTCCAGTACCAGGACCGCCGGTTAAAAGAAGTAAAGGTGACATGAGCGCTTTTTGAATGGCTTCTTTTTGAGTTGGTGCATATTGGACCTGCATTCGTTCTTCAAGTTCACCTAAAGCAAGCAAAAATTCTGATTCAGGAAACTGCTCATCATACTCAGTTTGCTCCATAATTTTCTGCACCCTTTTGGCAAAGGTTCGTTCCGCATAATAAAGTGAAGGATTATAACATCTGTCTTCTTCAATGAAAAGCTCTTTTTGTTCACCGAGTGAAATGATCTGATCTGCTACATCCATTTCTAATACTTTTTCTTCACTTGCTGATTGGTTTAAGAGCTTTATCGTCTCTATGATCAGCTGTTTTGTCATGATGTAAGTGTGGCCTTCTTGAAGGCATGTCACTTCAACCGTATATAAAACCGCCGCTTTAATTCGCTCTTTATGTTTCCCCGAAATACCGATTCTGTTGCCGAGTTCATCAGCTTTAATAAAACCGATCCCTTCTACATCCTTGACAAGCTGGTATGGGTTTTCACGGATTTTCTCAAGTGTTTCTGCTTCATACACCTGATAAATCTTCATAGAAAGCTGAGGTCCAAAGCCAAATTCATTTAAGGACATCATGATTTGTTCAAGTCCTTGGTGCTTTTGAAGGAGAGATGCAAGCTTATCCGCCTTTTTCTTTGAAAGCTTTGGCACGTCATAAAGCACTGTAGCATCTCCTAAAATCTTGTTAATGGCTCCTTCACCAAGTTTGTTGACGATTTCCTGAGCCGTCTTTTTACCGATCCCTTCAAATAAATCACTAGATAAATACTGAATAACACTTTCCTTTGTCGCCGGAACTTCTTTTTTGAAATGATTAGCTTGAAATTGCAGACCAAACTTTGGGTGGGAGGCGGTTTTTCCATAAAATGTGTAGATTTCTTCTTCTAAAACGATTGGAAAACAGCCTGTGACAGACACGCTTTTATCTTCGAAAATCTCAGATGTTTCTTGAACTTTCACCTTCAATACCGTGTAAAAATTTGTTTCATTACGGTAAATAACAGCCGTTACCATTCCTTTTAAAAAAGAGGCTTCATCCATTTGAATTTGTTGCGGGTTTTGCTGTTTCACAATCTTCCGCCCTCCTTTCTTTTAGCCCTTGATCAAGCTTGTTCCAACAGTTGTTTCGCACGGATACTTAGCAGATGATCAGGTTGAAGGTCGAGTGCCTGATTGAGCATAGCGAGCGCTTGTTCACGTTTTTCTTGATATGCATAAGCAACACCTAAATTGTAATATGCATCTGCATGTGAGGGGGTATATTCCGTTACCTTGGAAAACTGGGCAATTGCTTCATCAAGTATGCCTTCATTGGCGAGACACAACCCATATTGAAATCGTGCCTCAGCGTCTGCCTCATTTAGTTCGGTTGCCCTTTGTAAATATGGCATGGCTAGTTTGGGCTGATCAAGCTTCAGGAGTGTAGTACCAAGCATGAAAAACAAATCACTGTTTTCCATACCTGTTCGATACGCTTTTTCGAACATATCCTTTGCCTTAAGATAATCTTCTTTTATAACATAAACATTTCCAGCTCCATAGAAAGCCGCTCCTGCGTTTTCATTGAGGCTAATCGCCTTATCATAAAATGCGAGTGCCCTTTCCAATTCACCGACCGCTGATAGCAGATTAGCAAAGTTAATATATGGAACAGCATCACCGCTATTTTCATCGATTGCTTTTGTAAATGCTTCTGCAGCTTTTTCAAAATCTCCTTTTTGCATGGCCTCTATTCCGATTTTGTTGTAATCCACCAGCTTTCTTCCTTTCCTGTTTCTATTTGAAAAAAGCTATCGACATGATCTCGACAGCAGGTAACCTCGAGCTGCTCATCGCCCGAGGTTATTTATGTTTAGACATACCACAGTTTTTTTCCGTCTTTATATACATCATCAATTGTCCCTCCGCCAAGACATTCTTCGCCTTTGTAAAACACAACTGCTTGTCCAGGTGTGACAGCTCTGACTGGTTCTTTAAAGACGACTTCCGCCTCATCACTTCCTGTCATTTTGACCGACACTTCATGATCAGCCTGACGATAGCGGAATTTAGCTGTACAGGAAAATTCACCTTGATCATTGATACCATCACGGACAAAGCTGACATTTGTCGCCGTGATTTTATCTGAATAAAGCAATGGATTGTCAAACCCTTGGTCAACAAACAAAATGTTTTTTTCTAAATCTTTTCCGACAACAAACCATGGATCTCCGCTTCCACCGATACCGAGGCCATGCCTTTGGCCGATCGTATAGTACATCAAACCGTCGTGTGAACCTTTGATCTCACCAGCCATTGTCTGCATTTCTCCTGGTTGTGCGGGAAGATATTGGCTAAGGAACGTTTTGAAATTTCGTTCGCCGATAAAACATATTCCTGTGCTGTCTTTTTTCGTAGCTGTTGCAAGTCCTGCATGTTTTGCAATTTCACGGACACGGCTTTTTTCTAGTTCACCAATTGGGAACAGCACTTTACTTAGTTGCTCTTGGGTTAGCTGATTTAAGAAATAAGTTTGATCCTTATTTTCATCAAGCCCTCTTAGCATTTTAACATGGTCTGACGTACGAGCGACTCTCGCATAATGACCTGTCGCTAAATAATCGGCTCCAAGTGATAGAGCGTGCTCTAAAAAAGCTTTGAATTTAATTTCTTTATTACACATGACATCAGGATTCGGTGTTCTGCCCGCTTTATATTCGTCAAGAAAATATTGAAAAACTTTTTCCCAATATTGTTTTTCAAAGTTCACAGCATAATAAGGGATTCCAATTTGATTGCAAACTTTTATCACATCATCATAGTCTTCCGTTGCAGTACAATAACCATTTTCATCTGTGTCATCCCAGTTTTTCATAAAGATTCCAATGACATCATACCCTTGCTGTTTTAACAAAAGGGCTGCTACAGATGAATCAACACCACCGGACATCCCAACGACTACCCTGGTATCTTCAGGCCGTTTCGTCATTTTTATCAACTCCAAATCTTTTAAACCTAAACTAAACGGTTGACAATCTTCGCAAGCTCTTCAGCTGCTTGCTTGATTTGTTCTTCTGTATTTCCAAGACCGAAACTGATGCGGATTGAAGAAGTCAGTTGACTTGCCTGTTCACCAAACATTGCAGAAAGAACATGAGAAGGAAGCACTGAACCAGCAGTGCAGGCAGAACCACTTGACACAGCAATCCCTGCCATATCCAGATTGACGAGAAGTGCTTCAACAGACACTCCCGGAAAATACAAATTTAAAATATGCGGAAGACTGTCTTGCATACTTCCATTCACTTCAAAAGTGACCCCTTCAGATTGGAGTGTTTTGATGATTATTTCTTTGAAGCGGTAGTAAAGCGCTGTTTTTTCCTGTCTTTCTTGTTTTGAAAGAAAAACAGCTTCTCTCAATCCAACAATACCCGGAACATTTTCAGTACCAGCACGGCGTTTTCGTTCTTGTTCACCACCGAAAAGAATCTGAGTCAGTTTTACTTTTTCATTGACATATAAAAAGCCTGTCCCCTTCGGTCCACTCAATTTATGCCCGGAGACAGACATCATATCAATATGGCTGTCTTTCACATCAATCGGCAAAAATCCAAATGCTTGGACAGCATCTGTATGAAACAATGCCTGATGGTCTTTTAACAGTTCACCGATTTCCGCAATCGGCTGAAGTGTTCCCACTTCATTATTTCCATACATGACTGTTACAAGGATCGTATCATCTCGCAACGCCTCTTCGACCTGTTTGCTAGTTACTCGGCCATTTTGATCCACATCAAGGTATGTAACAGAAAAACCCATTTGTTCGAGGTTTTCACAAGTATGGAGAACAGCATGATGCTCAACCCTTGTTGTAATAATATGACGACCTAGTGACTTTCTCGCTTGCGAACTTCCAAAAATAGCCATATTATCAGCTTCAGTACCACCGCTTGTAAATACAATTTCATGATGAAGGGCACCAATTTCTTCAGCAATCAATGATCTCGCTTCATCAAGCCATTTGCGACTTTCTCTACCAAATGAATGAATACTTGAAGGGTTTCCAAAATTTTTGGTTAAATAAGGCAACATTTTTTCGACAACACGAGGGTCAGTCGGAGAAGTCGCTGCATGATCTAGATAAATCCGTTCCATCCTTAATTACACCTCTATCTTAAATATAAAACATATAAGCTTCTTGCTCGCCTTCCGTATAGCTTGCTAAATCCTCTAATGTCGTATTATCAAGCACTTCCTTCACGGCATCACGGATCTTAATCCACAATTGACGTTTTGCTGGTTCTTCATTTTCTAGAACTTCCACTGGACTGATAGGTCCTTCTAAAACACGAATAACATCTCCTGCCGTAATCGTCGAAGGTTCCCCGCCAAGAATATAACCACCATATGCTCCACGAATACTTTTAACAAGTCCTGCATTTCGTAATGGAGAAACAAGCTGCTCTAAATAGTGTTCAGATAAATCGTTTGTCTTGGCAATACTTTTCAAAGAAATTGGGCCTTCCCCATACTTTTTCGCAAGCTCAATCATAATCGTTAGCCCATATCTACCTTTAGTTGATATTTTCAAATTAAACACCTCTACACAAAAAATGCCTTCAGGACGAAGGTACTCAGCGTTTCCCGCAGGACGCGGGAGCTTCTAGTCCGAGTTTCCACCTGGACGAAAGGGCTCGACACCCTCATAGGAACGTAAGAGGTTCATTCTAGAGTTACCATCCGTCCACCTTCGATTTATTCGTTTCATATGTCATATACAAAGGCCGTTTGCCTTATCCGTCTAATAGATTACAGGTTATTATAGCACACTTTGTATGAACTTTCATTTTTACAGTTATTATTCAGCTTACCATATTCATTTCTTTTCTAATCGCTTTTTTTTCGGTACTCTATAAAAAGAAAAGATTCAGGAGAGATGATGATGAAACCATTAGCATATCGAATGCGACCAACGAAAATTGAAGAGATTCTCGGGCAAGATCACTTGGTGGGAGAAGGCAAAATCATTCAGCGAATGGTAAAAGCAAAACATTTATCTTCCATGATATTATACGGTCCTCCCGGTATAGGAAAAACATCAATCGCAACTGCAATCGCTGGAAGCACAAGTATTGCATTTCGAAAACTGAACGCGGTCATTCATAATAAAAAAGATATGGAAGCGGTTGCCGCTGAGGCGAAAATGTCAGGCCAGGTCATTTTAATATTAGATGAGGTACATCGGCTTGATAAAGGCAAGCAAGATTTTCTTCTTCCTTATTTAGAAAACGGAATGATCACAATGATCGGGGCAACAACCGCTAATCCTTATCATGCGATCAATCCAGCGATTAGAAGTAGAACACAAATTTTTGAACTGCATCCTTTACAGGTAGATGAAATTAAAATAGCCATTAAACGGGCACTCGATGACGAATATCGAGGACTTGGTTCTTACAACATCACGATTGATGAAAAGGCACTTGAACATTTCGCGACAGGCTGTGGCGGAGATGTCCGCTCCGCTCTAAACGCTGTGGAGCTTGCTGTCTTATCGACAAAAGCGGATGAACATGGCAATATTCAAATCTCTCTTGAAACAGCAGAGGAATGCCTTCAGAAGAAAAGCTTTAGCTATGATAAAGATGGTGATGCTCATTATGATGTGATCTCTGCCTTTCAAAAATCGATCAGAGGATCTGACGTTCATGCTGCACTCCATTACTTAGCAAGACTAATTGAAGGAGGAGATTTAGAAAGTCTTGCAAGAAGACTTCTGGTCATCGCTTACGAAGATATCGGACTTGCAAACCCTCAAGCTGGCGGAAGAACACTTCAAGCTATTCAAACAGCAGAAAGAATCGGTTTTCCCGAAGCGCGTATTCCTTTAGCAAATGCGGTAATTGAACTATCTCTATCCCCGAAGTCTAACTCAGCAATCCTTGCTATTGATCATGCGTTAGCTGATGTTCGTTCAGGAAAAATCGGTGATGTGCCAAATCATTTAAAGGATGCCCACTATAAAGGGGCTCATGCACTAGGAAGAGGACTTGAGTACAAATATCCACATGATTATCACAACGGCTGGGTAGAACAGCAGTATTTGCCTGATCCTCTGAAAAATAAAGTGTATTATCAACCAAAACAAACAGGGAAATTTGAGCTTGCATTAAAGCAAGTATATGAAAAGCTAATGAAGAAAAAATAAACCAATCTCTCTTCCTCTTTTTATAAGAGGGAGAGAGACCGGTTTTTTAGTTAAACCCTTCCGCTTTCATTCTGATCTGATCGATGTCGTGGTCACCTTGAATCTGCTGTTTCATTTTAGCAGTCTGCGTTTTTCTCCATTCTTTTATCAAGCATACCAAAAGTGATATTTTGAAAAATATCCGGCATCAGTGCCTGCGCAACCGCTCGTACCTAAAGTTCTGTTCATATTTTCTTGGGGAATATAGATTTCAGACATGTCTTCAAGGTAAAGTCTACCCATTTGATCGTGAGCTTTTCGATAGCTTGTCACTTAAAAAACGACGCAGGTTTTCAAACTTTCACACATGAAATTATGCTCCATTTTTGTATCATTTATCTTTCACTCGTTTAATCGGAATATCTTTCACCAGTTCCATGACAACATGACCACCCATGATTAAACCAGAAACAGATGGAACAAATGCATTTGAAGACGGCGGCATTTGTGCTTTTCGAATTTTAGCTTGATCATTTCCAACCTCTTTCCGGACATCTTCGCGGATAACAATCGGGCTTTCATCTGAAAAAACAACTGTAACACCCTTTTTAATGCCTTCTTTTCGGAGCCTTGTCCGAACCACTTTTGCAATTGGATCAGTGTGTGTGTTTGAAATATCGGCAACTTGAAATCTCGTTGGATCTGTTTTATTAGCAGCTCCCATACTTGAAATGATCTGAATATTTCGCTTGAGACATTCTTTCATTAAGTGAATTTTATAATGAATCGTATCTGAAGCATCAATGACATAATCCAATTCGTAAGAGAAAAACTGCTCATATGTTTCTTCTGTATAAAACATTTTTAAAGCCATACAATCACATTCTGGGTTAATATCAGCAATTCTTGCTTTCATTAAATCGACTTTCGGTTGACCAACGGTTGAAAGTAGAGCTGGCAGCTGACGGTTTACATTTGTAATGTCAACATCATCTTTATCAACCAACACAATTTTACCGACACCAGAGCGAGCAAGAGCTTCTGCCGCGAAAGATCCAACCCCGCCGATTCCCAAGACGGCGACCGTGCTGTTTTTTAAAATATTTAATCCTTCTTTACCTATTGCTAATTCATTTCTAGAAAACTGATGTAACAAGAAACTCACTCACCTTTATGTACAATTACCGATAGTATGATATCAGCGCTTAATCTTTAAACATGTCATATCTTTTCAACACATCACATAATCTAAATATTAAAACACAAAAAGTCCCAATTGTGCCGTTGTCGTATTCCATCGTTTTGATCCCGCTCTCAGCAGGTGGGTGTTCTGTTTCAAACGTCTTGCAAGTCCTCTAACGCCTAAGGTAGGCTGAGGCATTTACTCAGATTGAAAACGGCGAACTCCCAAGAAAAAAATGTTCGGTCAAAACTAGGTTTACAACAAACACATCAGGACTTATTTGTAAAAATCATATCATATGTTCCATTGATTTTCAATGGATTGAACGGCTGTAGATTTTACCTTTATTGCCGATCTTTACTTTTGATTAAAAGGTCTAGCTCATCAAGTTGAGCGCTGTCCACTTCACTTGGAACTTCGGTCATTAAGCAGCTTGCACTCGCTGTTTTTGGAAATGCAATCGTATCTCTGAGGTTGGTACGACCGCTTAACAACATCACCAACCGATCAAGACCAAGGGCAATTCCACCGTGTGGAGGTGCACCATATTCAAATGCCTCTAGTAAGAAGCCAAATCGTTCTTGCGCCTCTTCTTCCGTAAACCCTAGTAGTGCAAACATTTGATCTTGTACATCTTTTTCAAAAATACGGATTGAACCACCACCAAGTTCATAGCCATTTAAGACAAGGTCATAGGCTTGCGCTTTTATCTTTTCCGGATGTGTTTCAATCAAATGAAGATCTTCTCGTACAGGCATTGTAAATGGGTGGTGTGCTGCATAGAAACGGCCATCTTCAGCATCATATTCAAGCAGCGGCCAATCGACTACCCACAAGAAGTTATACATACTTTCATCAATGAGCTGCAATTGTTTGCCGAGCTTTAGGCGTAACTCACCAAGTGCTTGGTTGACCACTTTCAGCCGATCAGCAATAAACAATAACAAGTCTCCTTCTTCAGCGTTAAGCGCCTCTTTAAGACTTTCTTGTTTTTCATCAGCAAAGAATTTTGCAATTGGTCCCTTAAGACCATCCGCTTCAGATTTTAGCCAAGCCAGTCCTTTTGCCCCATAGTTTGCGACGAATTCTCCAAGCGCATCAATATCTTTGCGCGAGAAGTTTGCAGCAGCTCCTTTTACATTAATCGCTTTAACTGCCCCACCATTAGCAACAGCCGATGAGAACACTTTGAAATCAGAATCCTGAACGATTTCAGAAATATCGGTCAAAAGCATGCCAAAGCGCGTATCAGGTTTATCAGATCCATAAAGGTTCATCGCCACATCATAGGACATTCTTGGAAGAGGGAGAGAGATCTCCATCCCACGAGTCTCACGCATCACTTCCGCCATCATTTCTTCGGACAACTTCATAATGTCCTCCTGACTCATAAACGATGCTTCAATATCAATTTGTGTAAATTCTGGTTGACGATCAGCCCGTAAATCTTCGTCCCTAAAACAGCGAGCAATTTGGTAATAACGGTCAAACCCAGATACCATCAAAAGCTGTTTAAAAAGTTGCGGAGATTGTGGAAGCGCATAAAATTCCCCTTTATGAACGCGGCTTGGTACAAGATATTCGCGTGCTCCTTCAGGTGTACTTTTTGTCAACACAGGTGTTTCGATATCAAGAAACCCATGATCATCCAAAAAACGGCGCACAGATTTTGTTACGTTATGACGCATGCGCAAAGTATTAAACATTGCCGGACGGCGTAAATCGAGATAACGGTGTTTTAATCGAATATCTTCTGAGACTTCAGAAGCCTGATGATCAATAGAAAAAGGTGGTGTTTTTGCCGTATTCAGCACCGTGACTGATTCCGCCTGAATCTCAATTTTTCCGGTTTTTAAGTTCGGGTTAATCGTTGATTCTTCCCGTGCAATCACTTTACCTGTAATATCAAGGACATATTCGCTTCTGATCGTTTCAGCGATAGCCAATGCATCTTTAGAAACATCTGGGTTAAAGACAACTTGTACAATACCAGAACGGTCTCTTAAGTCGATAAAAATCAGACCTCCGAGATCGCGTCTTTTTTGAACCCAACCTTTTAGGACTATCGTTTCTCCGATCGCTGTCTCTATAATTTCGCCACAATAATAAGTTCGTCCAAACAAATCGATTCTCTCCTTTTAGCTATTTTCTTTTATAAACTCAATCAACTCATCAAGCATGATTTCTTGCTGTTCCCCTGTTTTGGCATCTTTAAGCTTGATTTTTTGCTGATTTAATTCATCCTCACCTAAAATGGCAATATACTTTGCATTCATACGGTCAGCCGATTTAAACTGACCTTTCATTTTTTTCTGCTCGTAATCTATTTCAGCAGAGATCCCTGATTCTCGCAGCTTATAGAGAAGGGATACCGAATAGTCTTTTGCCTGTTCTCCTAATGTGACAATATAGCAATCGATTCCTTGATCAGCAGCAATCTCGACATCTTCCGCATCGAGTGCAGCTAGCAGACGTTCAATACTCATCGCAAAGCCGATACCAGGTGCTTTCGGTCCGCCAAATTCCTCGGTCAATCCGTCATAGCGTCCTCCTCCAGCAAGTGTTGTGATCGCACCAAAACCTTTCGCATTACTCATGATTTCAAAAGCGGTATGGTTGTAATAATCAAGTCCTCTTACAAGATTCGGATCGATTTCAAATGGTATTCTGATATCTGTTAAGTATTGCTGAACTTTTGCAAAGTACGCTTTAGACTCATCATTTAAATAATCAAGAATAGATGGGGCTGACTTCAGTAACTCATGATCTCGGTCTTGTTTACAGTCTAAAATCCTTAGCGGGTTTTGCTTTAGACGTTTTTGACAGTCACCACAAAACTCGCCAATTCGCCCTTCAAAGTGATTGATTAATGCCTCTCTGTGAGCATTTCGACTTGTTTTATCACCAAGACTATTTATAACGAGTTTCAAATTTTTTAACCCGGCTTTCCGGTAAACGCTCATTGCTAGTGCCATCACTTCCGCATCAATAGCCGGATCACTAGAGCCGATCGCTTCAATCCCGAATTGATAAAATTGACGGTAGCGTCCGTTCTGCGGCCGTTCATAACGGAACATTGGACCGATATAGTAGAGCTTTGTCGGCTGAATTGGGTTTGCAAACAGTTTATTTTCAACAAACGAACGAACTGCAGGAGCTGTACCCTCGGGACGAAGGGTTAGACTTCTACCCTTTTTATCCGCAAATGTATACATCTCTTTTTGGACGATATCAGTCGATTCTCCTACACCTCGCGAGAATAATTCTGTATGTTCAAAAACCGGTGTCCGAATTTCTTTATATTGATGTGTGTGGCAAATTTCTCTTACAATTTCTTCGATATACTGCCAACGCTCTGACTCTCCAGGAAGAATATCCTGCGTTCCCCTTGGTATCATAAATTCCATTTTATGAGCCTCCTCATCAGTTACTTATCTATATAATAAAAAAACCCTCGATCCTACTATAAAATAAATAGTAGGGACGAGAGTATACCCGTGGTGCCACCCTAGTTGGAACTTAACAGTTCCCGCTTTCAATCCTTTAACGCAGGTTCACGTCCTCCGCCTATGTACTGTGCTCACGGACAGCTTTCAGCGGGAAACCTTCGGAGTGTTCATTCGTGTAAGATACCGTGCAGACCGCTTTCAGCCTAAGGCGGTTCCTCTCTTCCCACGTACTCTTACCTACTATGCTCCATCAACAGTTCATTTAAATATGTATACTAATTTATATAATAATACGGGGTTACCATATTGATGTCAACCCTGTTAGCGTTTCTTTTTATTTTTAATGATCTCTTTTAATGTCATTCCCAATTCTGGCGCAGTCTCTTCTAAAAAGCCAGCACTTTCAGGATCAACATGATCTTTCATATGTAAATTTCCTTCTTGCTCGTGAATCGCTTTACCCATCTGATGATTATATCTCAATGTCACTACCCCTTTTTTTCTATAGTATGAACAAACCATTTTCATTTTATTTAAAAAAAGGCAAGGAAAAAAAGATCTTGGAAAAGAAGTATGTAATCCACCTGAAAGGAGTGATGAAACATTCGTTTGGAAAAAAGCTCATACTTCATTTTATCGCTAGTGTTAATTGCTCAAGTTTCATTTTTCACACAACTTGAAACAGCTTCGGCAAAAACTGAGGAAGCAGTCATAACTCATGATGTAGTAAATGTCAGAAGTACACCGAAACGAGATAGCGAAATCATAAGTGTTATTAGTCAAAATGACAGCTATCCGATATTGGAGGAAAAAAGCAACTGGATTCAAATCGAATTAAACGATGGACAAAAAGGTTGGGTTATGTCAAAGCTAGTTGAGAAATCAGAAGAAGAAGCTGATTCTAACGATAACAGCATGGCAACATTTGATCCAGTTTCAAAAGACAAACGCGTAGGTACAGTTGGCGTTTCCACCCTTTATGTCAGAAGTTCTGCTTCCCAGCAGGCTCCCATTGTTGCAACCTTAAAACGAAATTACAACATGACCATTACAAACGAAAGAAACGGTTGGTATGAAATTGATTTTAATGGACAAACAGGCTGGGTTGGAAGCCAATACATCGTCTTCAAAAACAGTGAACAGGGATCAACACAAAAGACCATCATTATTCATGATGATACCAATATCAGAAGTGAGCCAACAACCACCTCTCACATTGTCAAACGCGCTAAAAATGGTGAAGTATATCCTATTTCCGCTACAAAAGGTGATTGGTATGAAATCACCTTGGCAAACGGAAGATCAGCATATGTGGCCAGTTGGGTTGTCCAGACATCCAATCAAGCAAGTTCAAATATAGATATCGGCTCTGTTGAACATAAAACGATTGTTATTGATGCAGGACATGGCGGCTATGATAGTGGGACCATCGGAACCCAAGGTACTCTTGAAAAAAGCTTAACACTTAAAACGGCTAAGCTTTTGGAGAAAAAATTGAAAGACGCTGGAGCCAACGTGTACATGACCCGTGATGACAATTTTTTTGTGAGCCTTCAGTCGCGGGTTGCGACCTCCCATCAATGGCATGCAGATGCTTTTATCAGCATTCATTTCGATAGTTACACTCATTCTTCTGTTCGAGGAAATACAGCCTATTATTACAGCACAGTTAAAGATCAGAAACTTGCAGCAGATATTCAAGCTGAGATCGAGAAACAATCGTCACTGCCAAGCCGTGGTGTTTTGTTTGGCGATTATTTTGTTTTAAGAGAAAATAAACAACCAGCTGCTTTATTTGAACTCGGCTATTTAAGTCATCCCCAAGAAGAAGCAATCGTCAGCACGAATGGTTATCAGGAAAGAGTGACAGAAGGGATCTTAAGTGGACTCGAAGATTATTTTAATTAAATGCCAAATAGAGCATTATGATCTAAAATGGACTGAAATCAACTTGCTAAGGTAGTTCCTTTGTTTAAACAGATGACAGATGGTCAAGCTGTACGACCTAAACGATAAACAAAGCAACAATTCATGCCATCACAAAATCAAATAAAAAACAATTGGAGCTAAAAAAATAAATGGCAGCAACTTTAATATGTGATAGACAGCATCTTAAAGCTACAGCCATCATTCAGTTTTCTAAGCTTGTGAATCCATAATTAATGTAACGGGGCCAGAGTTTGTTAATTTGACATCCATCATTTCTCCAAACCTACCTGTCTCTACAGACACTCCTTTTTCACGGAGAAGTCTGTTCCATTCCTCATATAATTGAAGCGCTACATCCGGTTTGGCGGCTTTTGTAAAGTTAGGCCGCCTTCCCTTTTTTGTTTCACCATATAATGTAAATTGCGATACTGACAATACCGAACCACCCACATCTAACAGGGAAAGATTCATTTTCTCAGCTTCGTCCTCAAAGATACGCAGATTGACAAGCTTCTCTGCTAAATAGACGGCATCCTCACTCGTATCTTCATGAGTCACCCCAACAAGCACCATCAGGCCGAGACCGATTTTACCAACGATCTCACCGCTTACTGATACAGTTGCATCTGTGACCCGCTGAACAACTAATTTCATGACGGTGTCCCTCCTAGTTCATCACCCTGCGTACTGAATAAATATCTCTGATCTGCTTAATTCGTTCGACAACTTTATGCAAATGATTGATATTTTGTATGAAAATTGCCATATGAATGGTTGCCACTTTATTGCGATCAGACTTGCCTGAAACAGATGAAATATTCGTTTTCGTTTCATTGACGGCTTGGAGTACTTCATTTAATAGGCCGCGTCTGTCATAGCCTAATATTTCAATTTCAACATTGTATTCTTTTCTCCGCTGTGTTTGAGGCTCATGTTCCCATTCTACTGGAATAAGACGGTCAAGCGCTTCATTTGTCAAAACATTCGGGCAATCTTCGCGGTGTACAGAGACACCTCTCCCCTTCGTAATAAAGCCGACGATCGGATCACCAGGAACAGGGTTACAACACTTAGACAGACGGATTAATAGGTTGTCCACACCTTTAACACGTACACCAGCTTCACGTTTTTTTCCTTGGTACGGCTTTGTTTCAGCGGTCACTTCCTGAACGTTCTTTACTTGTTCTTCCTGATCCCGCATTTTCCGTTCTTTTTCTGTCAGACGGTTTGCGACTTGCAGCGCCGTGATTCCGTTATAACCAACAGCGGCATACATATCTTCTTCATTTGTGAAGTTAAATTTGTCAGCTACTTTCTGCAGGTTTTCAGCTGTCAATACATCTTTTACTTCAAAGTCCAAGTTTTTAATCTCTTTTTCGATCAGTTCTTTGCCTTTTTCAACATTTTCTTCCCTGCGCTGTTTTTTGAAAAACTGGCGAATTTTATGCTTTGCCTGAGATGTCTGAGCAAGATTAATCCAGTCTTGACTCGGACCATATGAATGCTTGGATGTCATAATTTCGACAATATCTCCAGTACGCAACTTATAGTCGAGTGTAACCATTTTGCCGTTCACTTTCGCTCCGATCGTTTTATTGCCGATTTCTGAATGAATCCGATAAGAGAAATCGATAGGTACAGAACCGGATGGGAGCTCAATCACGTCTCCTTTTGGTGTAAAGACGAACACCATGTCTGAAAACAAATCGATTTTAAGTGATTCCATAAACTCTTCCGCATCATTTGATTCATTTTGAAATTCTAAGATCTCGCGGAACCATGATAATTTTTTCTCAAAGCTTGCCCCATCATTGACATTTTTGCCTTCTTTATAGGCCCAGTGAGCTGCAATCCCGTACTCGGCAATCTCATGCATTTCAAATGTTCTGATCTGCACCTCGAGTGGGTCTCCTTTTGGTCCAATGACTGTCGTATGAAGCGACTGATACATGTTCGGTTTTGGCATTGCAATATAATCTTTAAATCGACCAGGCATCGGTTTCCAGCATGTATGGATAATCCCCAGCACTGCATAACAATCCTTAATACTATTGACTAAAATTCGTACAGCGAGCAAATCATAAATTTCGTTAAACTGTTTGTTCTGCATCGCCATTTTTCGATAAATGCTATATATATGTTTAGGACGTCCAGAGAAATCCGCTTTAATGTTGACCTCTTCAACGCGATTTCTCACTTCATTGACAACTTTTTCAACATATAATTCTCTCTCTGCTCGTTTTTTCTTCATTAAATTTACAATTCGGTAGTACTGCTGTGGATTTAAATACCTTAAAGCGGTGTCCTCAAGCTCCCACTTAATTTTTGAAATCCCAAGGCGATGCGCCAGCGGAGCAAAAATTTCTAGTGTTTCATTGGATATTCTCCGCTGCTTTTCCTGTGGTAAATGCTTCAGTGTTCGCATATTATGAAGACGGTCTGCCAATTTAATCAAAATGACGCGGATATCTTGAGCCATTGCCACAAACATTTTGCGATGATTTTCCGCCTGCTGCTCTTCTTGCGATTTATATTTAATTTTTCCAAGCTTTGTAACACCATCTACAAGCATTGCGACTTCTTCGTTAAATACATTTTTTAAATCATCAAGCGTTACACTGGTATCTTCGACAACATCGTGAAGAAATCCCCCCGCAATCGTCGCTGGATCCATTTCTAGATCAACTAGAATTCCTGCTACCTGAATCGGATGGATAATGTAAGGCTCACCTGATTTGCGGTACTGTTCGCGATGCGCGTCTTCCGCGTATTGATAAGCGTCTCTTATAAAAGCAATATGTTCATCGGAAAGGTAAGCTTTTGCCCTTTCAATGACTTGCTCAGCAGTTAATACTTGTTCGTTCGCCATGGAATCACCTTTTTTATATTGAAAACTGTATTGTAATTATTATCAAGAAAAATGTCACAGATGTAAAGAGAAGAAATTGAAAAGGTCAAAAAAAACCGTTCTATAACATTTTTTAAAGAATAGGAAAAAAGCACTCGCATTTCATGAGTGCTTTTTATAGTATAAAATGTGTTTAATATTGCATCAAGGTTAACATATCATATCCGTTCAGTTTTTTTCTTCCTTCAAGATATGTCAATTCGATGAGAAAGGCGATTCCCGCAACAACACCACCAAGCTCTTCAACTAGCTTGATCGTTGCTTCAATTGTTCCTCCGGTTGCAAGAAGGTCATCTGTAATAAGGACACGTTGCCCTGGCAAAATCGCATCTTTGTGGATCGTGAGGACATCCTTTCCATATTCTAAGCCATAGTCAACTTTTACGACTTCACGAGGTAGTTTGCCTTCTTTTCGAACTGGCGCAAAACCCACACCAAGTGCATACGCAACCGGACAGCCAATAATAAATCCTCTTGCTTCAGGACCGACGACAAGATCGATATGCTTTTCTTTTGCATAGTTTACAATTTGATCTGTCGCATAGCGATAGACTTCTCCTTTATCCATCAGTGTTGTAATATCTTTAAATTGTACGCCTTCCTTTGGATAATCCGGTACAATTGTTACATACTTCTTTAAATCCATCTGTTTTCATGTCCTCCTCATACTTTCATAAGCATTATCTGCTTATCCAGCCACTGTTTAAGCTCGTCTACTGAAGAATATCCGAGCTTTTGATCCACTTCAATTAAGCGCTGTTTTTCCTGATAAGTTGTTGAATCTGTTAAGTCCCGTTTTTCGGGTTGATAAGTAACAGTTAAAACACCATTCTCTATTGTAACAAAACCAAGCTCAAAAAACACCTTTGTCATAAAATCTATTGTGTCTTTTGTCCAACCTTTGAATTTCGCCAATTCCCCGCCATGTTTTTCCAAATCAAACGTGCGTCTTTTAAGAAGAAACCCATAATACCATCGAAAATATTCTCTTGTAGGTACGGTCGAAAAAAAATGCTCATCAGATTGATTAAAAATTAGATAGATTCGCTCTAATTGTTGACCTTTAATGGTTTGATAAAACAGCTCAATCGATGGTGGCATATCAATAAAAACCGCGTAACGACCATGTAAATGAAGCTGAGTTGCTTCTATTTCACCTTTGATCAAAACCAACTCATTTTCAAAACCGAGCCTTGTTAATTTTGACTCTGTTTCCTCCCGAAAGCAAACGATTGTCCGTTTTTTCGGGTCTAGTTTTAAAATTTTTTCTTCCCATGACCGTTTTCCCCGCAGATCGAACAGCTGCCACTCTTGAACAGCTACATCTTTTAACATAAGCTGCGGTTTTTTTCTATTGTTCCATTCATTGATCGATAACTCACCGACAAGGGAAATATTTGTGCCTGTCACAATTTCATCTTCAATTTCACCTTTATGAAAACCGACACAGTCTAACTTCATTTGTCCATCAGTTAACACGAGTTTTAAATGATTTTGATGAGCACCAATTTTTCTTGTTTCATCAACCTTAGCACCGTTGATTAGAACAAATGGCTTTGGATTCCCTGTTCCGAATGGGGCAAGCATATTCATTTCCGCAATACTGTCAAGTGTAATATCTTCTAGACGGCAGGAAAGATCAACATCTTGAACAGGAATGAAGTCAGCTGTTGTTAAAACAGCTGCTGCTTGTCTATTTATTCTTTCTCTTAAAGCAGTCACATGATCAAGACTTAATGTCATACCTGCAGCCATCGGATGTCCGCCAAAATGCGGAAGGATATCCCGACATTCTGAAAGGTTTTGAAACAAATCAAACCCTTTAATACTCCGGGCTGAACCTTTGGCAATTCCTTTTTCTTCATCGATACCAAGAACAATGGCAGGCCGATAATAGCGTTCAACAAGCTTTGAAGCGACGATTCCCACGACCCCTGGATTCCAACCTGAACGAGCCACAACAATTACATGTTGCTCTAGACCCTGTTCTTCTATCATTTGAACAGCTTCTTCTGTCATCTGGCCGACGATTTTTTGTCGCTCTTTATTTAGATCATGAATGGCTTCTGCCAGTTCTTGTGCTTCTGTTTCATCTTCTGTATTTAATAGATGAACAGCCGGGTCTGCCTGCTCAATTCTGCCTACTGCATTAAGACGTGGCGCAATCTGAAAGCCGATCGTTTCTTCGTCTGCATCGTGAATATTTGCTCCTGCAATTTTTGTCAATGCTTTTAAGCCAAGCCGCTTTGTTTTCCTGAATTGCATCATTCCCAGCTTGGCAATTTGTCTATTTTCATCATGAAGTGGCACAAGGTCTGCAATTGTTCCAATTGCACAAAGATCAAGAAGATCTTCTGGCACCTCACCACAAAGCGCATGAGCAAGCTTAAATGCCACGCCAACACCAGCCAACTCTTTAAAAGGGTAACGACAACCAGGTTGTTTCGGATGAATGATTGCATAAGCATGAGGCAAAACAGGACCAGGCTCATGGTGATCTGTGATAATCAGATCGATTCCGAGCTCATTGGCAACTTCTGCTTCATGTACAGCAGCAATACCGGTGTCCACCGTAATAATCAAAGAATACCCTTGTTCTTTGATTTGGCGGAAAGCAGCTTCATTAGGGCCGTATCCTTCTTTAAAACGGTCTGGTATATAAAAATCGACTTCTGCCGAATATTTTTTCAAAGTCTGTAATAGAACAGTCGTACTTGTCACACCGTCGGCATCATAATCTCCATAAATCATAATCTGTTCATGTTTTGCAATCGCCTGTTTAATTCGCTGTACAGCTTTTTCCATATCTTTCAGCAGATACGGATCGTAAAACTCAGCATCCTTACCATATAAAAATGAAGCAGCTTTATCAGCTGTATCATAGCCTCTCATAACAAGCAATGAGGCGGCTAGCGGAGTAATCTCCAATTGCTCGGAAAGTGACTTCGCCTTTTTTGTGTCAGTTGTTTTCACATCCCAACGCATTTTTGACGCTAACATAATTTCACCCCTCAACCACCCTATTATACTCGAATGACTTGAGGGGATTCAATTTAAATCTTTCTATTCTCGTTGTTCTGATATAAGGGATTGTTCCTCTTCCGTTTTTTTTGTTTTAAATGTCTTAAGCTCTTTCTTTAGCTTGATGATCTGAAAGGCACCGGTCAAGCCGGTAATAAGCGCCCCCATCAAAACGCAAGCCAAAATAACAAGAATTAAGGGCCATTCAGCCGTTCCAAACAGAAAATCAACTTTTACAGGCTCAACATTCATAACAGCAAAAATGGCAACAACCATTGTAAAAAAAAGAGCTGTGATGATGGTCCATTGTTTATACATCGCAAGTCCCCCAATCCACATCGTTTTTCGAATAGTCTTGCCCGCCACACCCGTTTTAAAACAGCAGGAGGTGAAGTGATCGTTCGTTGATATTTTTTTATTTCCCTACTAGATTTACAGGCAAACATAAGGTGTGTTAATTTCACCACAAAATAACTCTTGAAGTCTCCCTTGGTTGGTAAGTCAATTTCGAAACTCTACTTTTGACATATGAATTCTTCCTAAATGTTGTTTCTTCCATTAAAGCCGTACAATTTTAATCAATATTCTTGTTGCCATCCAAAATCGTTCATCTTGAGTTTCATTCCAATTCTCAAGAATTCAAACCATGATAAAAGACTGCCCAAAATGGACAGTCTTTTTAAGTTTAGTTTTGCTTGGCTTTCTTGAGTTCTCGTCCTTTCCATACAAGCCATACTTGAGCAGCGATATATAGTGAAGAATAGACTCCACTTAACAAACCGATGAGCAGGGCTACAGAGAAGTTTGTAATCGATGCTGCACCGAAAACAAGAAGGGTAATGACCACAATGACAACTGTTAACACAGTATTGATTGAACGTGCGAACGTTTGCTGTAAGCTTAAGTTGACAATGTAGGATAGGTCCTTAAAGCTTTTCGGTTTGCGTTTTTTCATTTGTTCCCTGATTCTATCAAATGTAACAATCGTATCATTAATCGAATAACCAATAATCGTTAGTACGGCAGCAATGAAGGTGATATCAACTTCAAGCCTTGTAATACTAAAGATCGCAATAATGAAAAATGCGTCATACAGTAGTGAGGCTATTGCTGCAATCGCCATCTTGTATTCGAAGCGAATTGATACGTACAAAATGATGCCAATAGAAGCAATGATAACTGCTTTTAAGGCGTTTTCAGCAAGCTCTTTTCCGACAGTCGGTGATACCGTACTGACATTTGGTTCCATGCCATACTTACCTTTAAAGTAGTCTTTTACTTCAGCAATTTTTTTCTGACTTGGAACACCGACAAACCTAGCAACACCACGTTCTTTTTGATCTCCAGAAAGAATGATGGAATCCGCCTTTAGATCGAGCTCCTTAAAGTCTTTATTTAGCTCTTCAACGGCAAGGCTTTTGTTGCCATGAACTTCAATTCGTGCGCCACTTGAAAAGTCAATGCCAAGATTTAACCGGAAAATAAACAAGATGACAATACCTGCTATTAAAACAATACTTGAGAACGCAAAAAACCATTTTCGTTTCCCAACGAAATCCCATTTATCAAATGGTGTCGGCGGTTCTGTATGTTCATCTGTTTTACTAATATCTAAAATATCTTTTTTACGGACGCCAAACCAACCTTTTTTACGATCCAACCATCGGCTTTCGACCAATAAAGAAAGCAAAAATCTTGATAGAAAGACCGCTGTGATAAAGCTTGTCAAAATCGAAAGAATCAACATGGTCGCAAACCCTTTGACAGAGCTTGTTCCAAAAATGAACAGAACGATCCCCGCAAGCATTGTTGTAATGTTCGCATCAAAAATGGTTGAAAAAGACCTTTTATTTCCAGATCTGAAAGCTGACCGCACTGACTTACCAAGCTTTAGTTCCTCTTTTATTCGCTCATAGGTAATAATGTTGGCATCCACCGCCATACCTACACCGAGTATAAGTGCAGCTATTCCTGGAAGTGTTAGGACAGCATTCATCCAGTCAAAAACTTGAAGCGTAATGTAAATGTAAACAGACAACGTAATGACCGCGACAAAGCCTGGTAGTCGATAGTAAAGCAGCATAAATAAGAAAATAATAGCAACTCCTATGACCCCTGCAAATACGGTATCATTCAATGCTTGTTCACCAAACTGGGCACCGACAGATGTTGAATACTCTTCAACCAATTTAACTGGAAGAGCACCTGCATTCAATATGTTTGCCATATCTTTTGCTTCTTGAACTGTGAAATGCCCTTCGATCATGACATCGGATGTATTGAGTACTTGACTGACATTAGGTGCTGAAATATATTTATGTTTTTCTTTGCGCGACTCTTTTTTATAAGAATCACCTTTTTTATAATCAAGCCAGATGACAAGTTGATTATTCGGCTTCATGCCCAGCACTTTTTTCGTTACTTTACCAAATTTATCGGCATCCTTCAGTTTGATCGAAACGATCGGTTCATTTGTATCTGGTTTGAATGCCTGTTTTGCTCCGTTTTCAACGAGATCTGAGCCATTTAAAAGTTCTTTATCATTCGTGTCTCGGAAAGAAAGCTCAGCCTGTGTTGATAAAATCTCGCGTGCTCTGTTCTGGTTATCAACACCTGCTAACTGAACTCTAATTCTATTGTTTCCTTCGATTTGAATATTGGGTTCACTAACTCCTAAGACGTTAGCTCGACGGTTCAGCGCTTCAACAGTACTGATCAATGCATCTTTGTCGATTTTATCACCTTTTTTAGCAGGTTTCACATCATACAAAACTTCAAAACCGCCTTGAAGATCAAGCCCCAAACTAATATGATCAGCTGCCGGCTTTGTGAACATTCCTAATCCTGTACCGATTAATAAAACGGTAAGGAAAAACGCAATCAAGCGTCCTTTTTTCATTATGTATATCCTCCTTAAATCAAACCGATGAATCGATCATTACTTCAGCAGTTCATCAAGCAAGTTCTGCCCTTCTTTACTGTCGAGTAAATTAGACGTTTTAAACGATTCTACGGTTGCATAATTCATAAATTCGCCAATTTTAACTGCTAATATAGCATCTGCCAATTTGTAAATTTGAACATCTTTAAGATTTCTCCATTTCTTATTCAATAAGAATGACCACAAATCCTCTATTCTGACATCACCATAACCAAGTATTCTAAACTCTTCTAACTTACTGAGAAGAAACGGTTTTAAGTGATCCTTATACAAGTCAGCAGGATGTTTGTCCATGATAAGCCACACTCCTTTCAAATTTTTTAAGAGAGACTTGTCATGCTTGGACGATGTATGCGCATATCCTATTGTATATGATTAATGCTTGTTTGAGAAGGCAGGGGACAAAGAAATGACCAAGCAGAACTTTTTAAAAGGAACACTCATCTTAATAGCAGCAGGATTTATCACTAGAATACTCGGCTTTATCAACCGGATCGTCATTGCTCGTTTTATCGGAGAAGAAGGTGTAGGTCTTTATATGATGGCTGCACCCACTTTTTTTCTAGCGGTAACTCTCACCCAGTTCGGTCTTCCAGTTGCCATCAGCAAGCTTGTAGCAGAAGCAGAAGCGCGCAGTGACCATAAGAAAACAAAACAAATTTTAGTGATGTCTCTTGCCATTACTGGTACACTCAGCGCCCTTTTTACCCCGATATTTCTCATTTATGCACCGCTAATGGCTGAGACACTTTTCACAGATGCACGAACACTCTATCCACTATTGGCTGTGGCACCAGTCGTTCCGATTATCGCAGTCTCAAGTGTACTGCGAGGTTACTTTCAAGGAAAACAAAATATGCGCCCATTGGCCATTTCTCAAGTGATTGAACAAATTGTTCGAATATCACTTGTCGCTGTCTGTACAACAGCATGTTTACCGTTTGGAATCGAATATGCCGCAGCCGGAGCCATGCTTTCTTCGGTGTTTGGTGAACTGATCTCACTTCTCTATTTATTGATTGCTTTTAAACATAAAAAGAAAATCCGAATCAGAAGACGCTTTTTTCAGTCATTAAAGTCTGGACGACAGACGTTTTTCGAACTAATGAGTGTGTCTTTACCAACAACAGGAAGCCGATTTATTGGCAATCTTTCTTGGTTTTTCGAACCTATTGTTGTCGCCCAAAGCCTAGCAATTGCTGGTATTGCAACTTCAGCAGCTACAAGACAGTATGGTGAGCTGACTGGATTTGCGATGACTTTGCTCACACTCCCAAGTTTTATTACTTATTCATTGTCAACAGCGCTTGTTCCAGCGATCAGCGAAGGAATTGAACAAAGAAAAATGCAGGTCGTTGAATACCGGCTCGAACAAGCGATGCGGCTCTGTTTATTAAGTGGGGGGATTTCAGCTGTCATTTTGTTTTCTTATGCAGATGAACTTGTCACTGTTATGTATGGCGCTTCTAACGCGTCAATCTATGTCAAAGTGATGGCGCCGTTCTTTTTGCTGTACTATTTTCAAGGACCCCTCCAAGCGGTTTTACAAGCTTTAAATTTAGCAGGCGCAGCGATGATGAACAGCTTAATTGGTGCTCTCGTTAAAACAGGACTCATTTTTATACTTGCTTCAAGACCTTCATTAGGCATTATGGGTGCAGCACTTGCAATTTTGACTGGTATCGTCCTTGTCACCTTGCTGCATGGTGCAACGGTCAGCAAAGTGTTGCCAATCAGCATCAACTTAAAAGAATATAGCATGTCTTTTGCAGTTATATTCCTTTGTGGTTGGATAAGCATTTTATTTAAACAACATTTGTTCCTAGATCAATCTGAACCTGTGCGCCTCCTATTTTGCATCCTACTTTCAAGTTGCGCGTACATGTCCCTTTTAATCATCTTCGGGCTCATTAAAAAAGAAGAACTTCAGCGATTTCCTCTGTTAGGTCGCTGGATTTCTTAAGATCTTAATTCTTCATATCAATAAAAATAGCACCTTTGTGATATGAACAGTAAGAAATATGAGAAAAGTGATGATGACCTTTTTCGGCAAGCATTTGTTCTAACCATTTTTGATCTTTGCCAATCCGTGTTAAATGTTCTTTTTGAACGATTCCATCAATAATTAACGGGAACTCAAGCGGGGGATCTGTTTTTGTAAAGACTGAAAGCTTTCCAGTTGGCTCTAAAATAGCATATGACACATCTGAGATTCGCTCTATATTTTTCTCGCGAAGCTGAGTCATCAAGTCATCAAAGTTATAGCGTTGGCTTCTCATCGCCCGTTCATCAATTTTCCCTCTATCAATAATAATTGTTGGTTTTCCATCAAGAAGGTGGCGAATTTTTTCACTTTTCATCGAGATATACGCAAATACAATTTGAATTAATGTTAGCACAAGAATGGGGACAATTGTTTTAAAAAGATCGTCATGAACATTTTCAATCGCCAAAACCGCAATTTCTGCCATCATGATAAAAACGACAAGATCCAATATACTTAACTCACCAATTTCTCTCTTTCCCATTAAACGAAATAAGATAAAAATAACAACGTATAAAATAACCGTTCGAAACGCCAGAGCATAGATTTCTTCCATACAACCGCCTCCTTCCAGCACAATATATCTCTCACTAGCCTTTGTCAAAATTCCGCTTTTATGTACAAAAGCTCTTCTTGGCATAGTCTATTTTCTTACTGTTCAGAATACATTTTAAAAGACGAGCCATCCAGAAAGGAGGTATGTAATGAACGAACCAAAACAAGTTGGCAAAGGGATTCTTTATAGCTTAGTTGTTGTGTTTGCATTAATGTTTGTGGGAAGCCTTCTCATTTCACTATTACTATCCTTAACATCATTATCTGAAAGCTCATTCAGCTGGCTTATTACCCTAGCTTCTTTTATCACATTATTTATTGGCGGCTTTATTTCAGGGAGAAAAGCCCAGGAAAAAGGCTGGTTAATCGGGGCTTTGACTGCTCTTTGCTTCTCACTTACAGTCCTCTTGTTTCAATATCTTGGTTTCGGAGAAACGTTTAATCTTGAACAGATACTGTACCATGCTGGCTTTCTCGGGATTAGTGCGATCGGCGGTATTTTCGGAGTGAATTTGCAGGGGAGTCGCACATAAGGAGTAAAAAATTAGGGAGCAGTTTGATCTGCTCCCTAAAATTGCTTATGTATAAGCCGTTTGTGTGCTATTCAGCTGACACCTCTCGAATTGCGCGTCGGTCGAATGTCAATAGTGTATGATCGCCTGCTTTGATGACAACTTTGTTCTCATCAATAGCATCAACGACACCATGTAGACCACCGATCGTGACGACTTTATCACCTTTTTTCATTTCCTCTTGCATATGCCGAACAGCTTTCTGCTGCTTTTGCTGTGGACGGATAATCAAGAAATAAAAAACGGCGAAGATTAAAATGATCGGAAGCAATGTAGCTAACATCTCCATTATGTTTCACCCCTTTCAAATGATATGCTATGCGTTTAGAAATTTTTCGCATTTGGTTGGTTAAAACCGTAGCGTTCAAAAAACTCCTCTCGGAAATCACCTAAACGATCTTCACGAATGGCGTCTCTTACTTGCCCCATTAATTTTAACAGAAAATAAAGATTATGATAAGAAGTTAGGCGAATTCCAAATGTCTCATTGCAACGAATCAAATGTCTGATGTATGCCCGAGAATAATGACGGCATGTATAACAGTCACAGTGTTCATCAACTGGACGAAAATCCCTTTCATATTTGGCGTTTTTTACAACAAGACGTCCTTCACTTGTCATCAATGTTCCATTGCGCGCAATCCTAGTCGGGAGCACACAATCAAACATATCAACACCGCGGATCGCTCCATCAATTAGAGAATCTGGTGAGCCAACTCCCATCAAATAGCGAGGCTTATCGGCTGGCAATAAAGGTGTTGTGAACTCAAGCACTCGGTTCATGACATCCTTTGGTTCTCCAACGGACAATCCCCCTATAGCATAGCCTGGGAAATCAAGCGAAATCAAGTCTTTCGCACTCAGTTTTCGCAAATCTTCATATTCCCCACCTTGAACAATTCCAAAAAGACCTTGTTCATCAGGCCGTTTGTGAGCGGTAAGACATCTTTCCGCCCAGCGGCTCGTCCGTTCGACAGACTTTTTCATATAATCATACTCAGCCGGATATGGCGGACACTCGTCAAACGCCATCATAATGTCAGAGCCGAGCGCATTTTGGATGTCCATTGCCTTTTCAGGGGATAAAAACAGTTTATCCCCGTTCAAATGATTGCGGAAATGAACCCCTTCTTCTTCGATTTTGCGAAAGTCGCTTAACGAGAAAACTTGAAAACCGCCTGAATCTGTTAAAATGGCACGATCCCAATTCATAAATTGATGAAGGCCTCCAGCTTCTTTAACGATCTCATGGCCAGGTCTCAACCAGAGATGATATGTATTGCTTAATATAATACCGGCACCCATTTCTTTCAGGTCTTCTGGTGCCATCGTTTTAACAGTGGCAAGCGTTCCTACTGGCATGAAAGCAGGTGTTTCAAATGTGCCATGGGGGGTATGGACTTTCCCCAGACGCGCTCCTGTTTGTTTACATGTTTTAATGAACTCATAGCGTATTGGTTGCTGCGACAAATATGAGCCCTCCCATCTTTTTCGAAAATTTATTTGATGAACATGGCATCTCCAAAACTGAAGAAGCGGTATTCGTGTTCGACTGCAGTCCGATAAGCTTTCAGCACATGCTCTCGACCCGCAAGAGCACTGACAAGCATAATAAGCGAAGATTTTGGCAGATGAAAATTAGTAATCATCCCATCAATAGCTCTAAATGAATATCCGGGATAAATAAAAATCGATGTCCACCCTCGCGCTTCTTGCAGCTGACCGTCATGTCCTGATGCAATCGTTTCAAGTGTTCTTGTCGAGGTAGTCCCAACAGAAATAATCCGCCCTCCGCTTTTTTTAACATTGTTAAGGAGTGCTGCGGTTTCCGCTGTCATTTCATAAAATTCAGCGTGCATATCGTGCTCTTCTACATTTTCAGCACTTACAGGTCGAAAGGTTCCTAAACCGACATGAAGAGTTATAAACGCGATATGGACACCTTTTTTCTTAAGAGTATCTAGAATCTCTTCTGTAAAGTGCAGACCTGCTGTCGGCGCGGCTGCAGACCCTTGCTTTTTCGAGTACACTGTCTGATAGCGCTCCTTGTCATCAAGCTGCTCTTTAATATATGGAGGTAATGGCATTTCACCGAGGGAGTCCAGGACTTCGTAAAAAATTCCTTTATAATGAAATTTTATTTTTCTACCGCCATGATCAAGCTCCTCTGTACAGATTGCTGTTAGTCGCCCATCTCCAAACGTCAGAACGGTTCCACGTTTGACCCGTTTTGCAGGTTTGACAAGGGTTTCCCACTCGTCCTCTTCCTCTTGTTTTAACAGGAGCACTTCAACTTTTGCCCCCGTCTCTTCTTTTATACCGAATAAACGAGCTGGTAACACCCTCGTATCATTCAACACAATACAATCACCAGCATCTAAAAACTCGATGATGTGTTTAAATGTACTGTGCGTCATCTCACCTGTTTTTTTATCCAACACCATCAATCTTGACGCATCCCGCTCTTTTAAAGGAACCTGAGCAATCAGACGTTCCGGTAAATCAAAATCAAACAAATCTACTTTCATTTTTTTCACCTTATTCTGTCTATATACTGATTTGAAAAACTATTTCATCCGTCCAAAGATCGAAAATAACAAAGACAAGATCACACTAATGACAATACACGTTACAACCGGAAAGAAAAATGTTATATTTCCTCTTTTGACAAAAATATCGCCTGGTAGTTTACCGATGACTTGCATGATGAAACCAGCGGCAAATAAAACAGCCCCTAAAATCATTAATAGTTTTGGAAACTCAGTCATGATGTGGAACCTCCATCTTAAAATGAAGATAAACATCTGGTGTTACGATTCGTCCCCGCGGTGTCCTTTGAATAAAACCGATCTGTAAAAGATACGGTTCATAGACATCTTCGATTGTATGTGACTCCTCTCCGATCGTTGCGGAAATCGTATCAAGACCAACAGGACCGCCATTAAATTTCTCAATCATTCCCATTAATAGTTTACGATCAATATGATCAAGACCGAGCCGATCAACTTGAAGACGTTCCAGTGCATCGATCGCCACTTCCTCCGTGATCATGCTGTTCCCTAAAACTTGTGCAAAATCCCGGACCCTCCTTAACAGCCTGTTGGCAATACGCGGTGTTCCCCTAGATCTTCTTGCGATCTCAAGGGCGGAGAGGCGGTCGATTTCAATTTCAAACAATTCCGCCGTTCTGAATACAATTTCTGAAAGTTCATCTTGGGTATAATACTCAAGCCTTGACAAAACACCGAACCTGTCCCGTAGTGGAGCCGTCAAAAGCCCCACTCTAGTCGTGGCACCGACGAGTGTAAAAGGTGGCAGATCAAGCCGAACAGAACGTGCCGACGGTCCTTTACCAATTACAATATCAAGGCAAAAATCTTCCATTGCCGGATAGAGAACTTCTTCAATTGAGCGATGAAGACGATGGATTTCATCAATAAACAATACATCTCCCGGTTCAAGGGCAGTTAAAATCGCTGCCAAATCACCTGGACGTTCGATTGCTGGTCCTGATGTTGTCCGAAGATTAACACCCATTTCATTTGCGATAATTGCAGCAAGCGTTGTTTTTCCAAGCCCTGGAGGTCCATATAATAAGACATGATCTAACGTCTCGCCCCTCATTTTGGCAGCTTTGATGAAAACCTTAAGATTTTCTTTCACCTTGTTCTGACCAATGTACTGTGAAAGTTTTTGTGGCCGCAAACTTTGCTCTATCACTGATTCATCATTGTCTAATTCACTTGATAAAAGCCGCTCATCCATTGACCATCACCTTACTTTAATAATTTTTGCAAAGCTTTTTTAACGTATTGATCTGTTGAAAGAGCACCTTCTTTTTTCAAATGCGGCAACACTTTTTTAATCTCACGTTCAGAATAGCCAAGCGCACCTAGTGCTTCAAGTGCCTCTTGCAGAGCTACTTCAGCTTGATGAACTTGTTCTCGTTCCTCATGATGAAACAGGTTGGCTTCCGTTGATGGAATGAAATCTGCCAATTTTCCTTTTAAATCAAGAATGATCTGCCTAGCCGTTTTTTTCCCTACACCAGGGAATTTAACCAAAAATGCTTCATCCTCACACTCAATCGCCTCAATGACTGCACTAGGGTCTCCGGAAGCAAGGATCGCCAACGCTCCTTTCGGTCCGATTCCTGTTACATTCAGCAATTTTGTAAACAGCATTTTTTCTTCTCTCGTGGAAAAACCGTACAGAGAAAAAGTATCTTCTCTTATGTAATGATATGTATAAATCGTTTCTTTGCTGTTTTCTTTATAAATAAATGGGTTAGGCGTATATACCTGATATCCGATTCCGCCGTTCTCAATGACAATATATTGGGGTGACACATAATCAATGGTCCCCTTCACAAATTCGATCAATATTCATTCACCTCTTTGACTGCTCTTCATTGTAACATAAAACAGGCAAAGCTAGAATGAAAAAGTTAACATATGTTCGCTCTAAAAAAGACATAACAGTGTCATGTCTTCAGATCTTTCACATGATGTTGATGACCAGATAATTTTACAGATTCAATGACATGTTGAAATTCTTTTTTAGTTCTGTAGCGAATTCCTTTCTTCAGGTCATCTACCAGCCGGCTCTCAAGCCGTTTTATATCAATCTGAAAAAAAGACTGAATGGGTTCAGATAAAAGCCCTGGGCGTCCATGAAACGTTGAAATGACCCCATCCTCTGTCACACCAATATAACCGTTTGTCTTGCTTAGTGGAGAAATGTCGTCGATCTGCTTGCGAAACAACATAAATCCCTCTTTTTGATCGACAAGCCGCCATCCTTTATAAATCGTTTTAAAGTCCGCTATTTCATCAAAGGTCTCTTGTTTTTTCTCAATACCCACATCCCCGTCCAAGTACACTTTTTCAAGTTGAACCTGAACTTTAGCAGGCACTCTATCATTTGCCGTAGCAGCCTTTTCTTCCAAACCATTTAATAAACTAAAAAGCAGAAAACAACTCATTCCTATCAAAATTTTTCGTCGGTTCACAAACATCACCTTCTTTTTTACCTTCAAAGTATCATTCATAGTTTGACCAATGCTTTCAAAAATTAATCATTTATGATATTTGTCTTGGGGATTTGTCAAACTTCTCCTCAGACTTTACAACTAAACGCATGGTACAATACTTTTAAGATGAAAAGTTTGCAATTGTCGTGTATAACAACATTAGAGAGTTTTCATTTAAAAAGAAGGTGAACTCGGAGACATGACTAAAGTACAAAAATATTCAGAAGCCGTTATATATAATACGAAAAAGAAATTTAACAAGCTTGTTCAAAAACCTGCCGAACTCGAACTAATTGGAAAAGGACGAAGTGCCTATGTTTTCAAACTGACAGAACAAGGAAAAGACATGGCATTGAAAATCTTTTTTCCCGAGTTCAAAGAAGTTGCAGAAAGGGAGGCAGACATATACAAAAATCTAGCTGATTCCCCTTATTATCCGGACATTTATGAAACAGGCCGTTCTTATATTTTAATGGAATACATTAAAGGACATACCTTTTATGAATGTTTAACAAAAGGAATTCAAATTGAAGACGAAATGATTCAAGAAGTGGACCGTGCTTTACAGGCCGCAAAGTTAAAAGGATTAAATCCTTCTGACATTCATCTTCGAAATCTCATATTGACACCGTCCAGAGCGGTGAAAGTAATCGATGTCGCAAGGTTTTTGCAAACTAAACAATGCACACAATGGGAAGACTTAAAAACCGCTTATCAAAACCTTTATAAAAATAAGAGATTCCCGCAAAAAGTCCCAAAATTGTTGATGGAAATCATCGCTTTTCTTTATAAAAGAAACTGGCTACAAAAACAATGGGTCTCAAAGAAAAACAATTTTTACTCATAAAAAGATGAATATCTGTATTAAACAAACGCCAGCAATCTGATAACTCTAGTGATATTTTCCCTGAGCCTGTCGTTTATATGCTGGCCAAAGACATTGGAAAAGTCATCAATTACAACTTTTCAAACCAAAAAGACTAACTATCAGTCCCATCTTATGTTGAGAGTCCATATTTCACCGTTTTACATCAGACATGAATTCGTATTGTTTAAGGTTGATCCTTTAGTACCCTATTTATTTATAACGTTACTCGTCTAGTTGATTTCCCGATATATTATAGATCCCTTTTTCTTTGTACGTTCTCCCACTCTGTTGTTCATGATGAAAAAGGCATAACAAAAAAACTTCCTCAGGTAAACATTCATCTGTTTACTTTTAAGGAAGTTTCTCTACTTTTTAATGTTCTTCTAATTTCCCCACCGGTACATCCTGTTCTTTCTCGGGTTGATCAAGTGGATAAATTCTGGCTGTTTCGTTTTGCTGATCAACATGTTGTATATAAATTTGTTTACCATTATACGTAACATCCACCATCACTGGAGATTCAACGATTTCTTGGGCACGTTGTGTATTCAACCTAAAATCCTCCTTAACCATTTTACTTATAATGTGCACGATTCCTACTTTCATATTCATTTTTTGAGGATTTTTTCAGGCTGATCACGTTAGCGAAGTTTAACGTATAATGGCAGATCAGTGTGCCCGATTTCACGTACATACACAAATAGATTGCCTTTATGATGAATCTCATGGTCAATCGCAAACTGAAGGAGCTGTTCAGCAAATACCTTTTGTCCGAATATATTCGTCAAATCAATTTCACGGTCTAATTCTTCATCTGTAAAAGATTCGAACAATTTTTTCGTTTTTTCCGTATAAGATGTAGTTAGCTCATCAAGGCTTGTCTCAGTTTCTTCTAGCTTCTTTTTAAAAACTTCAGGGTTCCCTTCTTTATCGGTCAATGTAAATTGATAGAACGAAAACAGAATGTGTGTTACTAATTCTTTCACTGACATTGAAGTTTCAGTCGGTTTATAGTCCGTCAATTTTTCGAATTAGCTCTTCTGTCACATTGCGATGGGATAGAAATTTTTGAAGGACACGGTTTATCCGTTCCATTGTTTATCCCCCTTCCAAATATTTCATTACATCAATGGTAACATGATTTTCCTCATCGTTTAATATTCATTCTCTTTATCATTCAAAACAAAATTTCCATTTACTCTATTTCTAACATAAAAAAACGGGGGATGAATAAAAATTGGGGAAAATTTGCTCGCTTTCCGCGGGCGATCCGCGAGCCTCCCCGGAGCTCGTTCCTTGCTCCTAGGGGTCTCGCCTGGTTCGCTGTTTCCGCACGAGTCTCGCAATTCCCCCTGATTCATGTTGATAAAGGACTTTTTAGACAGCTTCATTAGCCAATCATGTTATTGTTCTCCATCGTTTTTATTGATCATTCCAGACGTTGAGTCATTTATTTGCCCCAGTAAATTAGCATTCAAATTGTTAATATTTTGGATATATTCGTTAATGTTGTTTTGAATTGATTGATTCAATTCTGTGTTCTCCATTTTTGTCCAATCCATTTGTTTTATATCCAGATTGCTATTCTTTTGAACTAATTCTAAGATCGCTTGGCCAAGACCGTTAACCTGGTTGTTGATTCTCTCAATCAGCTCTGCTGTTTCGACATCCGGTTGTTGGTTGTTATCAGCCACTTTGATCCCTCCTCTCTTCTAAAATGTCCTTTTTAATATATGACGTGAGAACATCACTTGTTTCCGCTGTCGTTTGAAAATCAAAGAAAAATGACGCTTCATCAGCGTCATTCATGAACATTTGTATAGACTTCTTGAACATCATCATCGTCTTCAAGCACGTCAACGAGCTTTTCAATCTTCTCCTGATCTTGTTCAGCAATTTCAGCATACATATTAGGAATCATGGTGATTTCAGCGATAGCGAGCTTATAACCGCGTTGATTCAATCCGTGTCTGACTTCTTCAAATTGCTCTGGTTCTGTATAAATTTCAAACAGCTCATCACTTGTTTCAAGTTCTTCGACACCAATTTCAATAAGTTCAAGCATGAATTCATCTTCATCTGAGTCAAGTTCCTCTCGCTCAATCGCGATGTATCCTTTTCTGTTAAACATATATGAAACACAACCCGTTTCCCCAAGATTTCCGCCATTTTTGCTAAAAGCGGTTCTGACATTTGTTGCTGTCCGGTTTTTATTATCTGTTAAACATTTAACCATAATCGCAACACCAGCTGGTCCATAACCTTCATAAGTCATTTCCTCGTATTGGCTTCCATCTTGATTTCCGGCAGCTTTTTTTATCGCACGGTCAATGTTATCGTTTGGCATGTTGGCATTTTTGGCTTTATCCATCACGAGACGAAGACTTGAATTTGATTCTGGATCAGGTCCACCCGTTTTAACAGCCACATAAATTTCTTTGGCAAGCTTCATAAATATTTTTCCGCGTTTAGCATCTTGTGCATTCTTCCTCTTCTGAATATTCTTCCATTTGGAATGACCAGCCATATTTTTTTGCCTCCCATCCATTCTTTTATGTACTACTTTATCTGTATTGTAAAGAAAATGCCGGGGTAGCCCCGGCATTTTGTTAGCGGTTTCCTAAACGACCATTTCGAATGTCGCCACGATCCCGTAAGTTTTGAGGATTGTCATTCATTTCCCGAAACCTTGTAAATAGGGTATTATCTTTGACGACTTGAACCGTTCTCTTTCCAGCATACTGTTTGGCCGTATTTCGTATTTGATTTCTTTCAGCATTTGTTAGACGTTCGTCAGCACGTACTGCAATGATGGCGGTTTCGTCTGTTACAACGACTTGGCAATCATCAATTTGATTCATTTTGTTGATCTGTCCGGTAATATTTCTGGATATTCTCAGATTTTCCGGTCTGTCATACCTCATATTTGGTGTACCTGTCGTATCTGTTAAATGGTTGTGATAATTCATATCCCCTCTGCTATACGTTCCACCGCGTGTTGGAACTTGAACATCACGACGATTACGGTCTGTTACATTTGTTGTTCCGTTTCGCCCATCCATATTTTCAAGCATATCTGTGACAGGACCGTCATTATCCACTCTGTCATTCCGATCTCTGTCATTTGTATAATATCCGACTGGACGGGTATTGTCGTTATTTCTCGTATCCATCGCATTGTTATTTCCACATGCAGAAAGACCTGCAGTCAAAATTAAAACCCCTGAAAACACCTTTAGCTTGTTATCCAAAGTAAGCCCCCCGTTAAACCTTTAATTTTGAGCATATTCCGCTCTTCTTTAAAATGTGCTTTAACGAGGAAGACTAACCTTGTTAGTTATAGACAATCCAAGAGAGTTTTTTTAAAAGCATGAAAAAAGGAACGATGGTTCATCGTCCCGTTTTAGATTAGTCTTCATCCTCTTCAGGTCTGTTAAACATTTGACTTGTTTGTGGTTGCTGAGTGTAGCCTCCCATATAAGGAGCTCCCATTTGCGGCATCTGTCCGTATGGTACGCCTCCTGGGTAACCTCCCTGAAATTGGCTAGGACCTCCACATCCGCAGTCTGGATCATTCGGGTTACCTGTATAACCGGAACCTTGTGGGGTGAATCCAGGGTAGGTAGGATACTGCCCCTGATATGGAGGATATGGATATTGTCCCATATAGCCTGGAGCTGTAAACGGTTGTTGATAATATGTTTGGCGACTATCGTTTTCATAATCCAAATTGTCATCTCTTTGAAATCCTCCTGGATTCATATAGCCAGCCTGAGGCATGTAGGGCATTTGAGCAGGGTAAGGATACCATGGATAGGCTAAACCTGAGCCAGGAAGGATTGGTGATACAGGTATCCAACACCCTGGATAAAACGGATATGGCTGAGGATAATAACCAGTAGGATATGATGGCATTCCGGAAGGCATTTGGCTTTCCATTCCTCCTTGGGGTTGCTGAGACATATTTGGATAGTTGACATTTTCCATATTATTCTCCTCCTCATTTCTCCATTGATCATTCATGATGGATGATTGCTGTTGAGGTTCATACGGCCTTGGAGGTACAGATGACTGATGTAACTGGCTTACATTTTGATAAACACCGGAAATATCTCCTTCCGGCAAATCGTTCCCTCCCAACTTAGGAACAGGTGGGACATATGGAACAGAAGGCTTTTCCTTCGGTTTCGTATCTTCGATATCAACCGTTGATATCGGCTTTTCATCTGCAAATGGATGTTGTGGCGGTTTTGGAAACTCCTTTCTCATATTGACTTGTTCCTCTTTCTTAACTGGCACTGCTTCTGACGGCACCTTTATTTTCATGCCAGGCATAATCAAATCGGGATTGCTGAGTTGTGAATTTAATGACTTTAACTCCTTGAAATCCACTTCATATTTTTGTGCAATGTTTTCCAGAGTGTCTCCCTTTTGGACAATATGAATTTTCAACGTTTTCCCCTCCTATGCAAAAACGTGAACATACACATAAGATTAACTAATATGTTTCCTCACAAATTTATGCACAGTCAGAAGGGGTTATGCTAAAAACTTGTTTTTAACTAATATTTAACATCCGGTTTAATGCACTTACAGCATCCAATGTGATTTCTTTGTTTACTCGAATCACACCAGTCGGTTGACCTTTATCGATTTCTTCTAAGGACCATAATAAATGAGGAAGGTCGATTCTGTTCATCGTCAAGCATGGACACATATCGGGATTCAGTGATTCAATTTGTTTGTCAGGGTGTTCCTTAATGATTCGTTTGACAAGATTCATTTCTGTTCCAATTGCCCATTTACTGTTTGGTTCTGCTTTGTTAATCGTATCAACAATTTTTTTAGTTGAACCGTTATAATCGCTGAGCATCACGACTTCATGTGAACATTCAGGATGGACAATCACATTGATTTCTGGGTCGCGCTCTTTTATATTTCTGACATTATCGACCGTAAATTTTTCGTGAACAGAGCAATGTCCTTTCCAAAGTATCATTTTCACATCTTGAATATCGCCTTCATAGATCAGTTCTTCGGCAATAGGATCCCATACTGCCATCTGGCTGAGCGGAATACCTAGATCATAGGCTGTGTTACGTCCAAGGTGCTGATCAGGTAGAAATAAAATCCGCTCTTTTTTCTTCAATGCCCATGTTAAGATACGGCTAGCATTTGATGACGTCACTGTTGCCCCGCCATTTCTTCCAGTAAAAGCTTTAATTTCAGCAGTAGAATTCACATATGTTAATGGGATCATCGTATCACCATAAATTTCAGTCAACTTTTTCCATGCTCGGTTTGTCTGCTGCATATTTGCCATATCAGCCATCGAACAACCAGCTCTCATATCAGGCAAAACGACAACCTGTTCTTTGTTTGTCAGCATATCGGCAGTTTCGGCCATAAAGTGAACACCACAAAATACAATGAATTCCGCCCTTTTATTGGCTTGGGCTATTTGTGCTAGTTGCAGTGAATCCCCTGTTGCATCAGCAAATTGAATCACTTCATCTTTTTGATAGTGATGACCAGGAATAAACAACTTTTCGCCAAATTTTTGTTTGATCCGCAAAATTCTTGTCACCATTTCTTCTTCTGACATTTCCTTGTAATAGTGGGGAATCATTCCGCTGTTTGCTTGATTGATTAAGTTTAAAATAGACATTTATTTCCTCTCCGTTCTCATGTTTTAAAGGTCGATATTCATGCTAATATCAAGACTTTTCACAGAATGCGTCAAATAGCCGAGTGAGATATAGGACACGCCTGTTCCCCTGTAAGCAGGGAGGTTTTCATATGTTATACCGCCTGAAGCTTCCGTTATGATATGACTAGGTGTCATGCTCGCGAATTTTTTCACAGTTTCTGGAGAGCAATTATCAAACATGATAATATCTGCTTTTGCTTCAATTGCTTCAACAAGCTCTGTTTCAGACTCGATCTCCACCTCAATCTTTATCATATGTCCACATGTCGCACGGGCTTTTTCAACCGCTTGTAAAATCGAGCCACACGCTGCAATATGATTATCTTTTATCATGATCCCGCCATCCAATCCAAAGCGGTGATTATAACCTCCACCTGTTTTGACAGCATATTTTTCAAGCATTCGCAACCCAGGGGTAGTTTTTCTTGTATCACAAATTTTAATATAAGGATCATTTAAACGGTTTACAGATTGTTTTGTTAATGTTGTAATACCCGACATTCTTTGAATAAGATTTAAAATGACCCGTTCCCCTGTCAAAAGTGAAGCGGCTGGCCCTTTAAGCCGAGCGATGATGTCGCCTTTTGTAAGCGATTCTCCATCCTTTTTGTGCATCGTCACCAAAATCGTTTCATCAATCAGGCGAATACCTTCTTTGATCACCATCTCTCCGACAAAAAAACCATTTTCCTTTGCAATGATAACGGCATCACATTGATGATCCCCTTCAAAAACAGCCTGAGAAGTGAGATCCCCCCAGCCAATGTCTTCCTTAAAAAATTCGACAAGCATTTGTCTAAGCTTGAGCAATTGCATGGTCTCCAATCCCTTCATTTTTTCTAATCTTTACACCGTCAACTGAATGGATGATTTGTTTTCCTTTCCAAATCGCATCGTCTTTCATCGGAAAATCTGAGCGATAATGCCCGCCTCTGCTTTCAGTACGAAGTAATGCAGATTGTGTCATCAGTTTGGCTGTTTGCCAGACATGTGACAGCTCAAGCTGTTCGTTTGTGATTTCTTTCACATTTATGATTTGAACTGGCATTTGTTCAAGCCAATTTTTCATCTTTAATAATTCTGGAGCTGAACGCACAATTGATACAGATTGTGTCATCTTTGTCTGTATGTCTTCCAAAGTCGATTCTGGGACAGCAAATACGATCTCATCAGGTTTGTGTAGTTTTTTATTCACCACAGGGAGATTTTTTTTACTTTGTATACGCTCAGCAGCTCTTCTTCCGAACACAAGACATTCTAGTAGAGAATTGCTTGCTAACCGATTAGCACCATGAAAACCCGTACAGGCTGATTCCCCAATCACATAAAGGTTGGGAACCGTTGTTTCTCCCCACTTGTTGACTGAGACTCCCCCCATTAAAAAGTGCATTCCTGGTGATACAGGAATTTGGCCTTCTTCAATTGAGATACCAGCTTTTTCACAAAGAGAAGAAATGGTTGGAAAGCGACTTTCAAAATTTGCTATGTTTCTAATATCTAAAAACAGGCGAGCTCTTTCTGTCTGTTTTTGATGTAAAACTCTTGCCACAATATCCCGGGGTGCCAAATCTTTTAGTGTGTGAACACCTTCCATCACGGGTTGGCCATTTTGATCGATTAACACAGCTCCTTCCCCACGAACAGCTTCAGAAACAAGCCCATATGAGACCCCATCACTGATAAGGAGTGTTGGGTGAAACTGAACGAACTCCAAATCGGTCAGCTCTGCTCCAGCCCGATAGGCCAAAGAAAGTCCGTCACTTGTAACAGAACGGTTATTAGTATTGATTTGAAATAGCTGGCCACAGCCTCCTGTCGCAATAACCACATGATCCGCTTTTCTAAGGTGAGTTTTCCCAGCCTGATCTTTAGTCCAAACACCAGCACAGCGTCCATTTTCAACCCATAAGTCAGCCGCAGTTTCATACTCCTTCAACATGACATGTTCACCGAGCTGTTCAATTAAATACTGGATCAACATCCGTCCTGTCGCATCTCCTCCAGCATGTAAAATCCGCTTCATAGAGTGCGCTCCTTCTTTGCCAAGCTCTAAATTCCCGTCATGATCCACATCAAAAGGAAAATGATGTTTGATCAGTTCGTGAACAAGTCGTTTTCCATCTGTAATAGCACCTTTGACAATATCAAAATGATTATGGCCACAGCCCGCATACAGTGTATCTTCTATATGTGCATAGCTCGTATCTTCGGCTAATATCGATGTGGCAATGCCCCCTTGTGCAAGTGTTGAATTGCTGTCACTGATTGATTTTTTTGTAATGACCATGACTTGATATGAAGGCGGCATAGCCGCAGCCAAAGATAAAGCAGCCGCACCAGCACCGACAACAATAATTGTCTGACCAGACATGTTGACTCCTCCTGTAAATTTACATCTGTCTTGACACCTATATTTACATATCGATAAAATAAACTCAAGTACTTTTTATAGAATGGGAGACTCTGGATGTGATTTATCTTGATTATGCAGCGACAACACCGATCTCAAGTAGTGCCTTACAAGCGTTTGAAAAACTAAGCACAGATATTTATGGTAATTCTAGCAGCCTCCATGATGCTGGCGGCAAAGCAGACAATATTCTGAAATACTGTCGTAAGACACTGGCAAAACTGATAAACGGCGATCCTGAAGGAATTTATTTTACAAGTGGTGGAACGGAAGCTAACTTCCTGGCCATTCATTCAATTTTAAATGGTCTTCCTTCGGAGAAACGTCATTTTTTAATGACAGAAATGGAACATCAGTCAATCCATATCTTAAAGCAGCAATTGACCATGCAAGGATTTGAAGTCAGCACAATGAAACCAAATGCTGACGGAGTAATTACAACTGACATATTGAAACAGCACCTTCGTCCAGAAACAGGTCTTGTATCGATTCAGCATGCAAATTCGGAAACAGGTGTTATTCAGCCTCTGCGTGAACTTTCCTCTTATCTGCATCGACAAGGAGTCCTCCTGCACAGTGATGTTGTTCAAACATTTGCGAAAATTCCAGTCAATGCTTCAAATCTTGGAGTTGATGCTTTATCTATTTCAAGTCATAAAGTATACGGTCCAAAAGGAACAGGAGCGGTCTATATGAAACCCGGTGTCAACTGGAAACCGGTCTATCCTGGAACCCTGCATGAAAAAGGCTTTCGGAGTGGCACTGTCAATGTTCCCGGTATCGGGGCTTTTATTGCGGCAGCTGAATGGACGATCAATCAAATGAATGAAGTATACGAAAAACATCTAAAACTACGAAACCATTTTTTACAAGGGATTGCGAACCGGAAACTTCCGGTTTCACTCGCCGTTTCCGCGTCGGCAAATACTGAAGTGCTACCGCACATTTTAGGTTGTTTTTTTGATGCTTTTGAAGGACAATATGTTATGTTGGAATGTAATCGACACAATATCTGTATATCAACAGGAAGCGCATGTTCAGCTGGCTACCATGAACCTTCAAACACGATGAAGGCTCTGAATATATCAACAGAACAAGCGCTTCAATTTATTCGAATTTCCTTTGGTTATGACACATCCAAAGAGCATGTCGATCAACTGCTAGATGTTTTTTCAGCTATGAATGATGAGAAAGGAGACTATCGGATTGGCAGAGGAAATCAAACTTACAGGAGCTGAGCGGCGAAAACAACTACTCATTTGGCTAAAAGAATCACAAACACCTTTAACAGGTAGTGAACTGGCAAAAAAATCTGCTGTTTCAAGACAGGTGATCGTCCAGGATATCTCTTTATTAAAGGCCAAAAATGAACCGATTATCGCTACAAGTCAAGGATATCTGTATTTACACTCCCAAACTAGTGAAAAACAACCTGTTACACGTATCATCGCATGTGAACATGGGCCAGAAAGAGCTGAAGAAGAGCTGAATCTAATTGTCGATTTTGGGGTAACAGTTAAAGATGTCATCATTGAACATCCTGTATATGGCGATTTGACAGCTTCTATCAGAGTGAGCACAAGAAAAGAAGTGAGCGACTTTATTAAAAAAATTTCTTCAACAAATGCCGCATACTTATCTCAGCTTACAAATGGGACCCATCTTCATACACTAGAAGCGGCGACTGACGAAAAAATCGACCAAGCTTGCGAAGCTCTAAAAAAAGCTAATATTCTTATTCCTGAATGAATTTAGAACAGAAAAACGATAAAAAAACTGGTGGAAAACTACCCACCAGCTTTTACCACGAAACTCCTCCGGCTGTTCAGCACTGCGGAGGAGTTTTTTTATTATTTTATAAACGATAAGTATGGTAAGTCCCTAGCATCTTTACTTTACAACCTAAGGCTTCAAGTTCAGCGATCGCCCCAGGAAGCAAAACTTCATCTAAGCTCTTCTCAATATCGATGATAAAAAAATAATTTCCTAATCCTGTTTTTGTCGGACGGGATTCAATTTTAGAAAGATTCAAATTTCTCCAAGCAAAAGCGGACAACACTTGGTGAAGCGCTCCTGATCTATCTAGAGGAAGAGTGACCATCAATGTCGTCTTCGGTCTCGATGTTAATAACGGATCAACTTGAAATGAAATATGTTGATCAGGGTGAAGAAACACAAACCTTGTATGGTTATCGTGATAATCATGGATGTCGCGTTTCACAATCTCTAATTGGTAGGTTTCAGCTGCAATTTCGTTAGCGATCACAGCAATGTTTTTTTCCGGATGTTCGCTCACATATTTTGCCGCCGCTCCTGTCGAAGTGGCATATTCAAACGAGACCGATTGAAAATGACTGTGTAAAAATTTATGACATTGTGCAATCGCATGTGAATGAGAATAAATCGTTTGAATCTCTTTCCAATCTGCTTTTTTAGAAGGGTGAACAAGTAAATGCTGGCGAATTGGAGCCGTGATTTCACCAACAATATAAAGTGGCTGTTCATGAATTAAGTAATCAATCGTTAAATTGACTGATCCTTCAAGTGCATTTTCCAGTGGAACGACAGCCAAATCGATTTCCCTCTTCATAGCAGCATCCATACAGGCTGGGATTGTATGATATGGTTGGTGTTTGGCATGCAAAATCGAAGAACGCACAGCTAAATGGGTAAACGTAGCTTCTGGACCTAAATAACCAACTCTCATCTTATGCACCCGAACCTAATATTTCGACTTTTTCGACAAATTCTAGTTTTCTTAATGTATTCATTAGCAAATCAATATTTCTATTCATTCCTCTTGTGCTAACAGATAAGGTGACATTGGCCCTTCCTTGAAGCGGTATCGATTGATGGATTGATAGGACATTGCACCCCGATTCAGCCACAACCTGAAGTAAATGGGACAGCGTTCCTGAACGGTCCTCCAAATGAAAAAAAAGAGTGATTATTTGCTCCTTAACCATTGTGTAAAAAGGAAATACTGCATCCCTATACTTATAAAAAGCACTGCGGCTCAAGTCAACTTTTTGCACTGCTTCTGCTACAGATTCAGCTTTCTTCCGTTCAATTAGCTTTTTAACTTCAAGTGTTTTCTTCATCGCCTCTGGCAATACGTCTTCTCTGACAAGATAAAAGATCTCCTCTTTCGCCAATTTCTCTCTCTCCTTAAAATACGGAGAGCCTGCATGGGCAAACTCTCCTGATGATCAGTCAATAAATTCGAATTCAAACTTCAGCAATCGGATGATATCCCCATCTTTTGCTCCTCGTTTTCTTAATGCCTCATCAACGCCCATTCCGCGTAATTGTCTGGCAAACCGTTTGACAGACTCATCTCTTGAGAAATCCGTCATTTTAAATAAGCGCTCAAGTTTGGCACCGCTCAGAACAAAGGTACCGTCCGGATCACGGGTAATAACAAATGACTCCTCTTCATCCTCAAGTTTGTACATAACCCTGTTTTCAGCCAATTCTTCTTCATCATAAAGCGGAAATTCCGGTGTTGTTTCCAAACGATTAGCAATCTCAAACAACAGATCCCTTAACCCTTGTTTCGTAATCGCACTGATTGGAAAAACAGGATGATCATCCGTTAATTTTTCCTTAAATGCGCGAAGATTTTCTTCTGCTTCAGGCATATCCATTTTATTTGCAACAATAATTTGCGGTCGTTCAGTAAGTCTTAAATTATATTGTTCAAGCTCTTGGTTGATGGTCTGATAATCTTCATATGGATCGCGGCCTTCAAGACCTGACATATCAATCACATGAACAATCACTCGTGTTCTTTCAATATGTCTAAGAAATTGATGTCCGAGGCCAACACCTTCATGAGCCCCTTCGATTAACCCTGGCAGATCAGCCATCACAAAACTTCGGCCATCTTCTGTTTCAACCATCCCGAGATTTGGAGCAAGTGTTGTAAAGTGATAATCAGCAATCTTGGGCTTTGCTGAGGAAACAACCGATAGAAGCGTCGATTTTCCAACACTTGGGAAACCAACAAGACCGACATCAGCTAAAACCTTTAGTTCAAGCACCACATAACGTTCTTTTCCTGGTTCACCATTCTCTGAAAGTTGAGGTGCTGGATTTGCAGGTGTTGCAAACCTAGTGTTGCCGCGTCCACCGCGTCCACCTTTTGCAATCACTTCTTCCTGGCCATGTTCAGTCAAATCGGCGATCACTTGTTTTGTATCATCATCAATAACAACTGTACCAGGCGGAACTTTAATGACCATATTTTCAGCATTTCTACCATGCTGATTTTTTGACATGCCATGTTCTCCACGAATCGCTTTAAAGTGTCTTTGATATCTAAAGTCCATCAATGTACTGAGGCCTTCATCCACTTTAAAGATGACGTCTCCGCCGTCTCCTCCATCTCCGCCTGCCGGCCCTCCTTTTGGTACATATTTTTCACGGCGAAAAGCAACCATGCCATTCCCGCCGTCTCCACCTTTAACATATACTTTTACCTGATCAACAAACATATTGTCCTCCGTTCTTTCCTAAAAACCCGCTTTTACTTCATATCGATTTCTACAAGACATTCGTGATCTGACACATCAAACCGTTTCATGTCATAAAAATCTTCTTGTGACCGTTGAAATCCTTTTAATTTTGTCAGGCTTGTAAAGACACCGTGAAAATCCAAAAAAATCACGAAATTCACATCAGCTCTATCTATTTGCAGTGTGATGGTCAGATGGTTATCAGTGCCTTTCAAAACGGACTCATCAAAAATACGCAATAGTTGTCCGATTAGACATACAAGCTTTTCATCATAAGCTGATAAATCTCTGACTTCTCCAAGCACTTCATATTCAAGTGTTAGTGAACGAGCCTTCCAATTAAATGTAAGTAATTCATAAGCAAAACGCGGCATTTTCAGATTTGAAAGCTTTGATTCATGCTGAGCTTCAATGACCGCTTCTTCAATAATTTCAAACACACGGTCATACTTTTTTAATGTTAGGTTTCCTTTAATCAACTGCAGTTTATTCATCCAATCATGCCTTGAATGGCTAAGTAAGTGAACAAGCTCGGTTGTTAACACTTTATGATCCAATTTATTTTTTGACATTTCTTCCATTTTAGCACTCCCAATCATTAGGTCTCTTTTTTAGGAGTCTGATTTTTGTTTGCACTTTGAATTATAACAGAGAAGGTCATGTAATTGAAACACGTTTATGAAGCAGATGAGATGGAATCCCATACTTGGGGTAGTGGTTATATGAATAAATATGTAAAAAACTCCAGTCTAAAACGACCGGAGTTTGTCTAGGTTAGGCTACAGGATATACGCTCACTTTTTTGCGGTTACGACCAAAACGTTCAAACTTAACAGTTCCATCGATTTTAGCAAATAGTGTATCATCTCCACCGCGACCTACGTTTTCACCTGGGTAAATTTTCGTTCCGCGCTGACGATAAAGGATAGAACCGCCAGATACGAATTGACCATCTGCCCGTTTAGCACCGAGGCGTTTCGCTTCAGAGTCACGTCCGTTTTTAGTTGAACCTACTCCTTTTTTAGATGCGAAAAATTGAAGATCTAATCTTAACATGTAACTCACCTCCTATATTCTATTTGTCGTTACTTTTAAGTAACCTTCATAATCTCGTTCAATGGTTTGTAGAGAAACCAGCATACCTTCAAGAAGTAACTGAGCTTTATGATATGCCTCCTGATCCGTTTCATCCGGGAATTTAAAATGTATAAATCCACCGTCTTCCCCGAGATCAAGAAGCGGTTCAATACCTGTCAACTTCACGACCGCATTGATGGCTCCAATGGTAACGGCTGATGCTCCCGCACAAACGAGATCCTGTCCACGTTCAGCAAAATTCGCATGCCCCGACATTTCAAAGGATAAAATCGCTTTGTTCGATTGGGACCTTGTCATTTTTACGTGAATCATATCTTTTCACGCCTTAAGCGTTAATTTTTTCAATTACAACTTTAGTGTAAGGCTGACGATGACCTTGTTTTTTATGTTGGTTTTTCTTTGGTTTGTACTTAAATACGGTAATCTTTTTAGCACGGCCTTGTTTTTCAACTTTGCCTGTTACCGTAGCGCCTTCAACCATTGGGCTACCAACTTTCACGTTTTCACCGCCGATAAACAATACGTTGTCAAATGTAACTGTTTCGCCAGCTTCAACAGCAAGCTTTTCAACATATACAGTTTGGCCTTCTTCAACTTTAATTTGTTTTCCACCTGTTTGAATAATTGCGTACATCTCTGCACCTCCTAATAGACTAAGACTCGCCAGTCAGCAGGGGGCTATAGTAAGCACTTAACACCTGCGCTGAGCGGTTGTAGCAATGGTGCTACAGCCATAACATAAAAAACTATACCAAAATCAATGGTGAATGTCAATGCTTTTTACCAGTTTTGATATATTGAAGTAGCTCGATGAAAATGGTTGGATCTAGTGAAACAATAAAAGACATGACCACAAATATTTGTGAATACAGCCAAAATCACAAGAAACCGTTAGATATTCAATTCCTCGTATCAACGATATTGATAGCTAGAAGCTACGGGAAGCGCTGAATCCCAAGAAGCGAACAAACGTAAATCGGGGTCGTTCATAAAGCCATCATAAGCTCTTCCATTGAAGATGTTGTATGCTTGTTAGCAAAGTAAGCGTGAAGAACTTCGTTTTCATCAAGCTGACTCACTTTTTTCCCGTCTTTTTCTATTACAATCGGATGCTTGCAGCCTCTCTTAAATCTAAGCATCACATCATATATTTGATCACTGGCACAAACGATGATCGGTTTCAACTGAAAAACCTCTCTATCCTTTCCATAATAACGCTCTAGCAAAAAGCGAATATGGCTATAATGCCGATCACGGTACTCCTTGTATAAAGAGACAGACAGAAATGTCAGCAACACCCAAGCACTTAGTTGAGAAGGGGAAACTAGTAACACTCCTCCAATGAATAAAGCACAGATAAAACATGAAAAGATCAACATCATCCGTTGTGCTTTTTGATATGGATAGTATTTTGAAAAAAGAAGAAACATGAGTTTTCCTCCATCAAGCGGCCAGATCGGGAATAAATTAATCACCAAAATGGTCAAATTGTAAAATGTAAACATTTCAAATAACTGAGGTCCGATTATTGCTTTGACTGACAAAAACCAAGCCGCAGACTGAAGCCATATATGCTGCAGCGGCCCGGCCAGAATGACAACAACTTCTTCATTTAATGGTCTATTACCATGTTCATCAACCTCAAGTGTTCCCCCGAAAGGCAGCAAGAAAATTCGCCTAATCCTCCATGAAAAATAAATAGCAGCTGTAGCATGGCCAAGTTCGTGAATAAAAATAATAATCATTAAACAAAATAATGGTTTAATATGCCCAGTCAGTAAACCAAGCGCCATTACAAACCATAGCAGAGGATGAATATGGAGCTTTGTCATAAGCTCTGTCCATTTAGTCATCAAATGATATCACCTGTATCGGATCAACAAATTCTTCCCCCTGTTTAATCGCAAAATAATAAACACCCTTATGATCTTTATTTTGCTGTATCGTTCCTAGTTTGCTTCCTTTATCAACAAAGTCATATAAGGCAACATTTGCTTTTTTCAATTGCCCGTAGTAACTATAGCTATTATCCGCATGCTGAATGACAATGGTTAGACCTGTCTTAGGACTTTTATTCATCTCAATGACATAGCCCTCTTTCATACTCTCAATTGCTTCACTCTCTGTTTCCACTTTAATTCCTTGCCCGGAAAATTTCTCTTGGACCTTTCCCATTGCAGGTGTAACGAGTCCTTGGTTGACTTCAACTTGATTCGGTTGTTTACTATTCTTCGGCTTAAACATTGCCAGCGGGTGTCCAAATGTAGATTCATACCAATTACTGAGAGAAGCGAATTGAAATTCCTCAGTAAAAATTTGACTGACGACCGGCTTTATTTGCTTAATAGGTTCAAAGTGACCTTTATAAGCTATTGCAGAAACAAGAACAAGGCAGGCGGACAAAAGAGATTTGATGATGAGTGCATCGGCCTTTATGAGCGGATGTTTCCCATTTAAATGGGAATGACCTTCATATACAGGAACATTACCATGTTTTCCATCTTCCTCTGAAAAGGCAGTCCAAACTGGTAGATGTTCGTGTTTTTTGCTGTCCGCCTGTTTCGTTCCTAGCGGCCTCTGCTTTCTTTTTTTAGCGATTCTTTTACGAATCTCATGTGCTCTTCTATGACTCATAACCCCCATCCTTTACATTCAGGTTGTTTGTACCATCGTATGTCTTGTCCAATCCATTTATGCAGGTAAAGATCGTCATAGAAGAAATACCTTCGTGTGTGAAACCAGGGCGTGAGCTCAGGACTTGTTGAAACGGAATTTGAAAACATGACTTGTTATCCATAAAACAAGGAAAATGGTAGTTACTCTCTATTTCGCTTAAGTTTCACCTGCAGCCACCTGCTCGGCCTACAATTTATAATGATTACTTCGATACTCTGACGGAGTAGATTGTTTTATTTTTTTAAATGTTTTTGAAAATAGTAATGTATCATTATATCCAACCGATCGAGCAATATCACCAATTTTAAGCGATGAATGGGCAAGCAAAAAACACCCTTTTTCTATTCTTAAATTTAACAAATATTCCTGTGGTGATTTATTGAGATATTGTTTAAATAATCGATGAAGATATGAACGGTCAATTGATATATATTTAGCAATATCATGAACTGTAATAGAATTTGCGTAATTTTGTTCGATAAAAAGAAGCGCATCTTCAATATATTTTTGCTGTTTTACTTCGCTATTGATTTTCGATTTGGATAGAGTTCAACCAATAAATATAAAAACTCGTAAAGTTTTGCTGTTAGTAGTAAATCTTTGTTAGAAGTCATTTTTGATGCGGACACAATGCTATCCATAGAGCGAATGAGCTTGTCATCTTGCTCAACCTTTAAAATTGGCTGCTCCATACACAAACCTGTTCTGGTAAGAAATTGCTTTGCTTTTACTCCTCTGAAACCAATCCACGTTCCCAAGGATCCTCCGCATCTGCTTCATATTGGTATATCAGCATTTGAATCAACACTATTTGGTGTTTCAGAACCAGCAATATTCGGAGTTACATTAAAATACAAATTCCCGCTCATTGCAGGCTGTATTGGTGGAGCACTAGCTGGAGGATATGTTTATTTAAGCAATCTGACAGCAATAGGATTTGGAACAACTGCTTTGCGATAGCTGCAGCAGAGAACAATGGGCATCTTCACTATCTCATCGCTCATTTAAACGCATTGGCAGCCGGAGCTGTATTGACCTTTTTATATGGAAAAATACGAAAAAAAATTTCAAATGAAAAGATAGTTAAAAAGCCATGATTGAGCATGGCTTTTTATTTACTCCAAATATCCTATTTTGCTTGGATAGTAAAAAAGCTTGTCATTAAAGCTAATTTTAGCCTTACCTGACAAGCTGATCGTTTAAGCACGCACACCAAAAAATGATTTAATTTTAGCAAAAACACCTTTGTTGACTTCTTCGAAAGATTGTAATGGCACAGACTCCCCAAGAACACGACGTGCAATATTACGGTACGCAATTGATGCCTTGTTGTTCGGATCCATTACAATAGGTTCTCCATTGTTAGATGCTTTTATCACTTCATCATCATCGTTGACAATCCCAATGAGTTCGATTGATAAATGTTGAATCACTTCATCAACATCAAGTGTATCACCGTTTTTCATTAAATGATTGCGAATCCGATTAATAATCAAACGAGGTGATTCAATATGTTCTTCTTTCTCAAGAAGACCGATAATCCGATCGGCATCTCTGACAGCCGAAATTTCTGGTGTTGTCACAACGATTGCTTTATCTGCCCCTGATACAGCATTTTTGTAGCCTTGTTCAATTCCAGCTGGGCAGTCGATCACAATATAATCAAAATCCTGTTTTAACTGCTGAATTAATTTGACCATTTGTTCCGGTAAAACAGCTGATTTATCACTTGTCTGAGCTGCTGGAAGCAAATAAAGGAGATCATCAAAACGTTTATCTTTTACAAGTGCTTGATGGATTTTACACCTTTCTTCAACAACATCCACCAGATCATAGATAATTCTATTTTCAAGACCCATGACGACATCTAGGTTACGCAAACCGATATCTGTATCCACAAGGCAAACCCGTTTCCCTAAAATTGCTAAGGCGGTGCCAAGATTTGCAGATGTTGTCGTTTTACCAACTCCGCCTTTTCCCGAGGTTATTACGATAGCTTCACCCAATTTTACATTCCTCCCTCAAGCCTTGTTAAACCAGGTCTTAAATGAGCTAATTTTTGAAGACGGTCAATGACCATATTCTCATTTTCATCTAAATAAGCACATTCCATGGTGTTCTTTTCTTGGATGTGGTCTGGGGAGCGATTGAGCACATGATTGATTCGCAATTGAGTTGGTCTCATGTCAGAAGCCGCAATAACAGCTCGTGTATTTCCATTAAAACCAGCGTGGGCAATCCCTCTTAATGAGCCGAGGATAAAAATATTCCCTCCGGCTATCACCATTCCTCCAGGGTTCACATCCCCTATTAAAAGTAAATCACCATCTGTTTCCAACACTTGTCCAGAACGGACAATTTTAGCGACAGATATCACTTCACTTTCTTTTTTTAAGCGAATTGCTTCTTTTTTCGTCATGACTTCACTTTCAATGGAATGGATAAACAGATTCTGTTTGTCAGTGATGACTTCGGTCAGTTTTGCTTCTTGTTCCTTTGTTATATAACGGTAGCCAAGTTTAACAAGTACACTGATTTTCTGATTTTTCCCACCCATATCATGTTTGAGTGACAGCACATCCTGAAGACCATATAGTAATTCTTCAAAAGAGCAGTTGTCATCAAGATGAAGTGTTAGTCCATTTTTTGTTCCTTTAATTGTTACGTATTGGTGCTTTTGGGCCTTCACAGTGCTCACCTCAACATCATACTCATTTCGACATCGGTAGATCAATATCCTTTTTTACTCTTCCCGAAGCTCTTTCTTAAGACTGGTAAAAAACAATTTAAACGGATAAACAAGTAAACTTCCTACAACAGCATTTAAAGCTAAAGTCGGCAACAACCTATTAATCACAAATTGGTGAAATGACATCATTTCTGGACGTAGCAACATTTGCACACCATATTGATAAAACTCGATGACACAGACAGCAAGTGTTGCTAGAAAAACAACGACAATCGCATTTGTTTGTAATACTTTAAATGCTTTTGATAATAAATAACATATACCGGCAAAGCCAAACATATAGACACCTAAAAGATCTGTATAATTAATATCATATAACAATCCGAAGATAAATCCATATGTAATAGCAAAATTTTGTTTTACATATGCTGTCATGAAAACTAAAACAAGCAAGAGATAGCGCGGGATCAACTGCTGATCGTCGTTTACAAAAGGAAATCTGATAAAGTCAGCATATATGCTATCAGACGCCAAAACAAACATCATCACGACCGGAAGAAGGAATCGTTTCACGAACCTTTCTCCTTCTTCTTCTCTTTCAACTGATCGATGTCAGCCGTATCCAAAGTCCGGTCAATGACAATGACATTATCAATATTATAAAAATCAGCAGCAGGTTCTACATAGGCGATCTTCGTTAAACCGTAAGAATCTGGTTCAACATCTATCACTTTTCCGATGACTAAGCCTTTTGGAAAGACTCCACCAGCCCCAGAAGTTTCAACAAGATCACCTTTTTTCACTTTTCTTTCTTCATCAGGTTCGATAATTTCCATTGACAGTGCCTTTTTGTCAGAATCATATCCATTAATGATACCATTCACTGTTTTTTTACCTTTGTCTGCTGCAATAATAGTAGAAATTCTATTATTTCTGTCTGTTGCACTTAAAAGCTGAACAGTCGAAGTGAAATTATTCACTTTCGTACTTTTAATTTTGCCAAGTAGATTTCCTTTTTCATCTGTAACAGCCATATCTTTTTCGACTCCGTGCTTAGCTCCCTTATTAATCGTGATCATGTTCCACCACTCGTACTTATCTGGATTTCTGGCAATAACAGTCGCTAATATCGGATTGTAATCTCGAATTGATTTTAAATGCCCAAGTTGTTCTCGTAATGACTTATTTTCATTTTCAAGCTCCTGCAACTTTGCTTCATATTGTGTTTGTCCGTCGAGTTTTTTCCGCAAGCGTTCGTTTTCATCATAGGTGTTTTTTAAATCATCTATATTTTCAAAGAAGCCCGCAACAAACTGAGCGGGCGTATGAAAAATGGTTTGGAATACACCGGTTGTATCGCCAATAAATTTTTCAGGCCAAGTTGCATTACGGTTATTTTTCAACGAAAACCCAATCATTGCCACCAAAATAATGATACAAAGGAGTAAAAGCATCAACCGTTTATTTGTAAAAAACTGCGGCATGATTTATACACCTCTTCTATTCCCTGTGTAATTAATTTTTCCCTTTAAATAAATGAATTTGTTCAAGAGCTTTACCTGTACCGATTGCTACACAGTCAAGAGGATCTTCCGCCACTATAACCGGCATTTTCGTTTCTTCACTAATGACTTTATCCAAGCTACGAAGCAGTGCGCCACCACCTGTTAAAACAATACCACGGTCCATAATATCAGCCGCAAGTTCAGGTGGCGTTTTTTCAAGGGTATTTTTTACAGCTTCTACAATGGCAAATACAGTATCATGAAGTGCTCCAGTAATTTCTTTTGCGGTGATTTCAATCGTTTTCGGTAATCCTGTTAATAAATCACGGCCGCGAATTTCCATAGTTTCAGGTTCTTCAGTGACTTCAGCAGAACCAATTTCAAGTTTGACAGCTTCAGCTGTACGATCACCGATCATTAAATTATAAGTTTTTCTAATATAAGAAATGATCGCTTCATCCATTTCGTCACCAGCGACTCGAATAGATTGAGATGTTACAATTCCACCGAGGGAAATAATAGCTACTTCAGTTGTTCCACCACCGATATCAACCACCATACTTCCAGTTGGTTCCCAAACCGGAAGATTTGCGCCGATAGCTGCGGCAAACGGTTCTTCAATTGGATATGCATCCCTTGCTCCAGCCTGACGTGTGGCATCGATAACTGCCCGTTGTTCTACTGCTGTAATCCCTGAAGGTACACAAACCATAACATAAGGTTTTCTGGCAAACAATCCTTTGTTTTTGATTGCCTTGCTAATATAGTGTTTCATCATCGTCGCTGTTGTTTCATAATCAGCGATAACTCCGTCTTTCATAGGGCGAAGTGCCACAACATTACCTGGAGTTCTGCCGATCATGTTTTTCGCATCGTTTCCGACAGCCACAATTTGTTTTGTGTCTGTTTGAAGCGCAACAACAGATGGCTCCCTGACAACAATTCCTTTCCCTTTCACAAAAACCAGCGTGTTCGCTGTTCCTAAATCTATTCCAAGGTCTCTAGCACCAATTCCAAACATTTTTATGTATCTTCCCTTCTTCAAACAAAATTCCTAACACAAAAACCCATAAACACTATTATAGCTTAATTTTGTGAAAAATACAGTGTTACAAATACCCTTTTTCTTTTAAGCTCACAAATTTTTGATCACCAATTATAATATGATCGAGTAATTCAATGCCAAGCAGCTGTCCACTTTCATTAAGACGCCTTGTTACATCTATATCTTCCTTGCTCGGTGACGGATCTCCTGATGGATGATTATGGACACAGATAAACGAAGCAGCCGACCGCTTTAAAGCTTCTTTAAACACTTCCCGAGGATGAACGATTGAAGAATTCAAACTTCCGATAAAAACCGTGCGTTTATGAATGACCTTGTTTTTAGAATTCAGATAAAGGCAAACGAAGTGTTCTTGTTGTAAAAAGCGCATATCTTCCATTAAAAAATTTGCTGCATCTTCAGGAAAACGGATAACATACCGTTCTTCATAAACCAGTTTATGAATACGTCGTCCAAGCTCAAGTGCCGCCAGTATTTGAACAGCTTTTGCACGACCGATTCCAGATATACTAGAAAGTTCTTCAACCGAGGCTTCTTTTAACAAACGCAACCCGTCAAACGACTGGAGAAGCCGGGTTGAAAGCTGTAAAACCGACTCTTTTTTAGTTCCGGTGCGTAAAAGAATCGCCAATAACTCATGATTCGATAAACTTTCTGCTCCTATGTTTAAAAGCCGCTCTCTTGGCCTTTCATCTTCTGGGTAATCTTTTAGTTTTAATGTCTGATCACTCATGTTAAACCCTCCCTGATGTCCCTTCTCGTTTGGGTTCATCAATTGGAGTGAAGCTCAAATTTTTTCAGCATTCTCATCGTTTTAGAAATCGGCAGTCCAACAACTGAATAATAGTCTCCTTTTATTTGCTTAACAAAGAGCGCGCCTTTTCCTTGTATACCATAAGAACCTGCTTTATCGAACGGTTCTCCTGTTTTAATATAGGCGCTGATGTCTTCTTCTTCAAGGGGCCAAAAAGTGACTTCGGTTTCATTATAAAAAGTGACGGATTTATCGGTTGACTTTATGCAAACACCTGTAAACACAGAATGTGTTTTTCCAGAAAGCATCCTCAGCATCCTCTCAGCATCTTCAGTATCTTTAGGCTTTCCCAAATAAACATCATCAAAACAAACAATAGTGTCTGCGCCAAGAACAACAGCTTCTGGATAACGTTCAGCTATTTCCTGCACCTTTTGTTCCGCCAACCATTTGACGTTTTCTTCAGGTGAAAAGTTTCGATTTATTTTTTCTTCCGTCTCGCTGACAACAATGCTGTATGGAAATTGCAGAAGATCAAGAAGTTCTTTTCTACGTGGGGATTGTGAGGCTAAAATAAACGGTTTAGTCATATATAAAGCAATCCTTTCATGGGTTTTTGAGTTAGAAAATGGATACCTGTCTATCCTACCAAAAGAAATCGTGTGCTACAATTTCAGAAAAATGATGATTTGATAACAAAATCTAAAAAATAGAAGAGAGAATTTGATCAGAGTTTTACTGTTTGCAGACCATGTTGTTAACTTCAAAACACATGATAACTGTCAGTGTTCTAAAAAAATAGAGCACAAACCATGATTGGTCTGTGCTACTCATCTTACATTATTTGAGTTGATTTAATAACAATTGTTGGCTTTTCCAGCCATTCTCTGTAGTCGGTTTTATTAGTAAATGTTCTACTTTATGTAGGCTGTTTATCAAATTTTGATTGTCTCCTAAGGATTGAATTTTGTCCGTTTCCGCTTTGAGTTCAGCAAGATTTTCCGCACTTACTTCAGCTCCAAGAATCGCTTTTGATGATAGTTCTGCAGCCTCTTCAAATGCTTCGGATACATCTGAATCTAGCGAAAAAGACAGCTCTTTTCCACCCCAAGCATCAAAATCGGTCTCTTTTAAGATTTGTTCCAGCTGTAATGTGATTTGCTTTTCACCAGAAAGGCCCCCAATGACATAATGACCATCATCTTTTGTCAATGAGACGGCAGCATAACCCTTATTGATTATTTGAGAAACTAAGGATTCCGCTCCTTCTTTTGTAGAGAATTTCCCAACTTGAACGACAAAAGTTTTAAAATTGTGTTTTTCTTTAGTAGCTGAGCTATTCTCACTACTGTCACCCGCCTTAACTGGTTTGCTTTCGTCTCTATCAAAGCTACTGGTTGCTGGAACTGATTCTTTAGTTGTTGAGAGGTTCAACGCAAACACTCCAAGTCCTGTACCAAGCAAAATCGCAAAAACAATTGTTGTTGCAAATCGCTTCATAAAATAGCCGAATAATCCTTTTGCTTTTTCACTTCCCTTATCATGCTTTTTCTTTTTAAAGGAAGTGACTACTTTAGGATCATCTTTCAAGTCCTCATCAGGTGAAACCCAAGTGAATTCATCTGCTTCAGGTGTTTTGTCTTCTTGTGATGCGGATAGTTCTTGTTCTGCTTTCCGTTTTTCTTCCCAGTTTGAAAAAATCAGTTTTTTCTCTTCGTTGCTTTTGGATAACTCTTCTTCTGTTCCGTAGATGATTTCTTCTCTGCCGTTGATCATCACCCTAAGCGGTTCATTCTCACTCGATATGACCTTGCTTCTCCGTTTTTTCATAGACTTCCCTCACTTTCTAGTTGTGATGTTTATGAAGACGGCATTCTACCGTTTTTATGCAAGCAACCGAAGGCAAGCCAACAGAAAGGAGGCGATTCCCAGGTGGCTTGTCCCTCTTATTGTTCACACTCTATCACAGCTGATTAGAAAAAGAACAAGACTTTTGTCGTCTCAAAAAAAAATGTTTCGTCATTTTTTTCACCCAAAAGCAAACTGACGATATAAATTGATTAAATGTTCACCATAAAAATAACTAAGTAAAGTTCCGATCGAAATGGCCGGCACAAAAGGTAAAGGTTCTCTTCTGTTTAATTGGCCTGCAAACATTGCAATAAGAGCAAATACCGTTCCAATCGTTGCGGAAAGAAAAAAAGCGAGTAACACTAGTCGATAGCCAAGAACAAGACCGAGGACAGTAAACAATTTTATATCTCCGCCACCGATGCCACCTTTTGTGAATATAGCAGTGAATAACGGCAGCAAACAGCCACAAACAGCACCTGTTAAACTGGAATGCCAAGGATCAAGCGGAACAAATATTCGTACCAAGATTAAAAACGGCAAGAAAAAACAAAGTACAACATTCGGAATCACCATATACATAACATCAGATACAAACACGATCATTAATAGCGAAATGAGCAAAAGCGCTATAAATCGTTCTCCCTCTTGATCAAAGCATGTATACGCCTGAACAAAAAGCATTGCCGTTCCCAGTTCTATAGCAAGTGAAACAGCGCTTTTACATTGTTTACATTTTCCCCTGCAAAACAAATATGACAAAATGGGGATAAGCTCAAGAAAAGTTCGTTTGTGAAGACAGATAGGGCATGAAGAACGTGGAATGAACAAAGAGATTTTTTTAGGTATACGCCGACCAGCAATATGAAAGAAAGAGCCAAGTACTGCACCTGCTATAAATAAATAGATCATAAACATCAGCCTCACCTTATGTTTGCCTTTTATATTAGCAAACTCGAAAAGGTGTCGCTTTTCTTAAAATATAAAAATGCGTTCTCAGCTAAAGCTAAAAACGCATTTTTATTAAACCATCATCGATCTGACTGCAGAAATAAAATAAAGCGAACCAGTGATAAGCACGATTGCATCATCATCCTGTCGTGTTTCCTCAATAAATTGGATAACGGAATCGATTGCTTCGTTATAGGTTTTATCAGTTATTCGACACTGTTCAAACAGTTTTTGAGCTGATTCAACTCGCGGGAAGTCAAATGAAGTAAAGTGAATAGATGAAGCAAACGTTTCAACTCTGCGGATCATGTCTTGATATGGTTTGTCTTTTAGGGCACTAAAACAAACATGGATGTTCCGTCCCTTAAAATGGGCCGCTACTGTCTCAGCGAGTCGATCAACACCTTCCTGATTGTGTGCTCCATCGATATATGTCAGTGGCTTATCCAATATTTTTTCAAATCGGCCTGGCCAAATTGCTTTTTTGATGCCAGAACGAAGCATTTCTTGACCAATGTCAGCATATTTTTCAACTGTGAGCCATTCGGCTGCTAGAATGGCTAAGGAAGCATTTTGCCGTTGATGAACGCCGATAAGGCTAGTTTCTATCTTTTTATATTGATGTGCCAATGTGTGCAAGGAAAACTGTTCACCGCTAGGTAAAGAGTGTTCTTCATAGAGTTGACAGGAATCATGAAGGGAAATATAAAGAGCGTCATTTTCCTCGGCTGTATGTTTGATAATCTCAGTTGCCTCAGGTTGATGAACCGCTGTTAGTACAGGAACTCCTCGTTTAATGATTCCTGCTTTTTCCCTGGTGATCTCCTGGATCGTTTCACCTAAAATAGCGGTGTGATCATAGCCGATTGATGTGATGATACTTAAGATGGGTTCTACGACATTTGTAGAATCAAGTCGACCACCAAGCCCGGTTTCTAAAAGAATAAAATCGGTTTTACGGTACTTAGCAAAATATAAAAATGCACAGGTCGTAATGATTTCAAATTCTGTAGCTGCACCAAGTTCAGTTTTTTCAAGTTCAATCACAAAAGGTTTGATTTCATTGAAAAGGGCTGTCCATTCTTCATCAGAAATAGGAATACCGTCCACACTGATTCGTTCATTGAATGTAATGATGTAAGGTGATGTAAACGTCCCTACTGTCATACCGGCTTCATTTAAGATCGAACGAATAAAAGCGATTGTTGACCCTTTACCATTCGTACCAGCTACATGGATGGCCCTCAGTTTTTTTTGCGGATCTCCAAGTGCTTTCAGCAACCACTCCATTCGCTCTAAGCCTGGTTTCACACCGAATTTAAGCCTTCCGTTAATCCAGCTGATCGCTTCAGCAAACGTTTTAAACAAGCCTGTCCCTTCCCTTCAATAATAAAGGTGTTTTCCAGCCTGACTGTGACCGGAAAACACCTCGCGTTTAGTTTTTCAATTCAGCGATTCTTTTTTCTACCGCTTCTCGTTTTGCCGTATAATCGGCTTCTTTCGCCCGCTCTTCTTCAATGACATGTTCAGGTGCTTTTTTTATAAAGCCTTCATTGTTTAATTTTTTCTGAACCCGTTCAACTTCCTTCGTTAGTTTATCAAACTCTTTTTGAAGGCGGTTGATTTCCTCATCAATGTTTATGAGCCCTTCAAGCGGTAAAATCAATTCGGCACCTGAGACAACAGCAGTCATTGCTTTATCCATCATCTTCAGATCCGTCCCAATTTGAAGCAAGCTCGGATTTGTAAAGCGCTCTACATATGATCGGTTTTCTTCAAGGCGTTCAGCAATTTCGGCTGTGTTTGTTTTCATATAGAGCTCAATCTGTTTACTTAGCGGTGTATTCACTTCACTGCGAATATTGCGAACAGACCGGATCACTTCAACAAGAAGTTTCATATCGGCAGCCGCTTGTTTGTCGGTGAATTCTTTAACAACTTTTGGCCACGTCACAACAGTGATGGACTCTCCTTCATGAGGAAGATGCTGCCAAATTTCTTCTGTCAAGAAAGGCATAAATGGGTGAAGGAGACGCATCGTTTGGTCTAAGACATATGCTAAAACAGAACGGGTTGTCTTTTTGGCCGCTTCATCATCTCCATAAAGCGGGAGTTTGGCCATTTCAATATACCAGTCACAAAATTCATCCCAAATAAAATTGTATAGATGGCGACCGACCTCACCGAACTCATATTTTTCTGCAAGTTGTGTCACCGTTTCGATTGTTTCATTTAATCTTGTTAAAATCCATTTATCAGCAACTGTTTTTTCACCAGAGAGGTCAAGTTCTTCATAAGTCATTCCATCCATATTCATCAAAGCAAACCTGGATGCATTCCAAATCTTATTGGCAAAATTCCATGTTGATTCTACTTTTTCGAAACTAAATCGTAAATCCTGTCCTGGTGAGCTTCCAGTTGCTAGGAAATAGCGCAGAGAGTCAGCTCCATATTGATCGATGACTTCCATTGGATCAACACCATTACCAAGCGATTTGCTCATTTTACGACCTTGATCATCGCGGATTAACCCATGAATTAAAACGTCTTTAAACGGTCGATCCCCAGTAAACTCAATCCCTTGAAAAATCATTCTTGATACCCAGAAGAAAATGATATCATATCCTGTAACAAGAACATTTGTTGGATAATATCGTTTGAAATCTTCCGCGTCCAGATCAGGCCAGCCCATTGTTGAAAATGGCCATAGAGCCGAACTGAACCAAGTGTCAAGAACATCATTGTCCTGTTTCCAGTTTTCTGCATCTACTGGTTCTTCTAGCCCGACATAGACTTCTCCAGTTTCTTTATGATACCATGCTGGAATCCGATGCCCCCACCAAAGCTGACGGGAAATGCACCAGTCGCGAATATTCTCCATCCAATGAAGATATGTTTTTTCAAAACGATCAGGTACAAACTGGACTTTTGTTTCTTTTCGTTGTTGTTCGATCGCTGCATCAGCAAGTGGCTGCATTTGTACAAACCATTGTGTTGAAAGATAAGGTTCAACGACAGCACCGCTTCGCTCACTGTGACCAACAGAATGCATATGCTCTTCAATTTTGAAGAGCACACCCTGCTCTTTCAAGTCTTTAACAATCGCTTTACGGCATTCAAAACGATCCATCCCTTTATACTGAAGTGCACGATCATTCATTGTTCCATCTTCATTCATCACAAGAATGCGCTCTAAGTTATGGCGGTTTCCAACTTCAAAGTCGTTTGGATCATGAGCCGGTGTAATTTTTACAGCACCTGACCCAAACTCCATATCGACATAATCATCTGCCACAATCGGAATTTCTCTTCCAACAATTGGAATAATTAATGTTTTTCCGATTAAATGCTTGTATCTTTCATCCTCTGGATGGACGGCAACTGCTGTATCTCCAAGCATTGTTTCCGGACGTGTTGTCGCGATTTCAATTGACTCTGAACCGTCTTTAAGCGGATAACGCATATGGTAAAAGGCACCTTGAACATCTTTATAAATGACTTCTATGTCAGACAAGGCTGTTTTCGTTGCAGGATCCCAGTTGATAATATATTCCCCACGATAAATGAGCCCTTTTTCATAGAGTTTGACGAACACTTCCCGGACAGCTTTTGAGAGACCTTGATCAAGAGTGAATCGTTCTCTTGAATAATCGAGACCAAGACCGAGTTTTGCCCATTGACTGCGAATGAATTGGGCATATTCCTCTTTCCATTTCCATGTTTCATCAAGGAATTTTTCCCGTCCTAGATCATAACGGGTTTTCCCTTCTTCACGAAGCTTTGCTTCTACCTTAGCTTGTGTAGCAATTCCGGCATGATCCATCCCTGGCAACCAAAGAACATCATACCCTTGCATTCGTTTCATTCTAGTCACAATATCTTGCAAAGTAGTATCCCAAGCATGACCCAAATGCAGTTTTCCTGTTACATTTGGCGGCGGAATGACAACTGAGTATGGTTCTTTTTCAGGATCGTTAGTAGCTTCAAAAAACTTGCCATTCACCCAATATTCATACCTGTCTTTTTCAATTGTGGCCGGATCATATTTTGTCGGCATTGTCAATTCTTGTTTATCCATTTTCAAACCTCCAGCAAGTAAACGGCTGATCAATAGAAAAGAGTCCTCTTTATCCTAATTAAAGGACGAAGAGAACTCTCTCGCGGTGCCACCTTTTTTCATGAATGCTTAACAGCATCCACACACTTAAATGGGTAACGGGGCTTTCCCGAATTTCTCTACTTTTCGTTCAAGAAATTGCGCTCCTGGGCGACTTTCCGAAACAGATTGACTGAGAAACCTTTCAGCGGACGGATTCCCTCTCTGTAAGCGTCTTGTTTTCGTACTCTTCCCATTCACAGCGAATAAATATCTATTGATCTTTTAGCACGTACTTTTTCTTGTACTTATATTACTAAACTTTTTTAGTTTTCGTCAATCATCTTTTCCGTTTTTCTCTAACTTTATACGGGTTTAGACCATGCACATGGGTATAATGTTTTCATATAATACTGTAACAAAATGGAGAGGAGGGGAAACAGAAGATGCGAAAAAGGTTCACAACACACTCGCTTCAACCTTGGCTGAAACAAGTACGGCTTGTTGCTGTTCAAGTTGTCCTTCCGATCACAATCTTTCATGGCATTCGAACCATTTTCTTTCCGACGACATTTGACGTTCTCCTTCTAGGAATTCTCATTCTCATAGCATGTGCCGTTCATCTTGACTGGTTTTAATAAAAGAAGTCCGCATCATGTTGATGGGGACTCGGTTTCTTCCTGTAATTTTCGGTTTTGTTCTGTTTCATAAATATTGGTGACAAGCGGCTCCGCATTTTTCATTTTCCAATAAGCTTTTAATAATCTCACACATTCCTCTCTCTCTCTGACACTTTGTTCTGCATGATAATATCTCAGTCTAGTAAACATCAATCCAGGGTAAGCCAGATAGCTTAAAAATAAACTAATTTCCTCTTCCCTTAGTGGGTATGCTTGATGATACGTATAAAACCAATTCACACATTCTCTACACATCACAGGATTCATATTAAACAATCTTGAATAAAACACGATCAGATCATGATGAGGAGGAGCATAACCCGCTTTCTCAAAGTTTGTCAAATACCCGTTTCCAGTATCATTGTAGAGAAAATGTCGAACAGACAATCGTCCATGGTTTAAAACAATTCTTGAAGACGTTTGATCTTTGATTACTTCTTGCCAATCTTTAAGACGATCAAGGGCAAAATCACAAGCTGCGATTGTTTCCTGATAATACATGACAGCTTGAAGTTGAAATGGAGACATATACCATTCTTTTTCTGCCGCGGTGACAAATTCTTCATACTTGAGTTTTTCCGCTTCCCACTTTCGCCTTGTCTGTTCATAATGTTGAAGGATATCTTCTTTTCTAATTTCCACCTTCTTCTCTGTTTTTTGATGAAGATGAGCAATTTCTTTAAATAAGTATTCATGTTTTTGATCGCGTTCTACTTCTTTTTCCAGAGAAAGCCATGGCATTAAATAGAAAAAACCAGTACTCGCTTCAGTCAAAAAGTCTCCTTCGCGATTCCGGTAAATAGGAACAAAGTGTCTATAGCCTTTTTTCTCAAGTTCAATCATTTGTTCAGTAAAACGGCTATTCCTCGAAGTTTCTAATGCTTTTAAAGCAAAAATACCGTGATTCGTATAAACCTTCCTCAACTTTTGACTGACATCTTCTATATACTCGGCCGTAAGACCATACCAGCTTAATATAGACTGAATATCCTCCATTTCACTCACCATATGTTTATACTTACCTTAGGCATGGCTGTTATTATAATCAGGAATATAAAGGATTTGCCCTTCTTTTAGTTCCTCATCAATCGAAAGGGAATTTAACCGTATGAGCTGTTGAACATTGATATCATAACGTTCACACAGAAGATCGATTGTATCATTTTGCTGAACGATGCACATCTTCATACGTGAAAATTCCTCCTCTCCCTGTTTTGTAAACAGTTTCGTCAAATAGAGAGCATTATCATTCTCTTTAGCTGGAGCATCAGATTCCTCTTCATCTCTAGGCTCTTCGGTTTTTTCCTGCTTGTAAAACGAATATTCGGGAATTTCAATTGTCATCTCCGCTTCTCGTTCTTCTTCACACATTTCCTGTTTGACTTCAATGTCAAAAGACTCTTCATCACTCTTATCTTCTTCGTCTTTTAACAGACGAGGCACATCAAAAAACTCAGTTTCTTTTGACTCCTCATGCTCAGAATAAGAACGGTAAACGGGTTCAAGTTGTTTACTTTCATCCGCTTTCAGCTCTTCTTTTTTTAGTCTTTCTTGTGCCGATTGCGATGGAGCAACATACGGTTTTTCTCCTAAGAAAGATGCAGATTCTTCACTTTCATCCGCTTGCAGCTCTTCTTTTTTTAGTCTTTCTTGTGCAGATAATGATGAAGTTACAAACGGTTTTTCTCCTGTAAAAGCTTGATAAATAGGAACTGTTTCTTCCTGTTCTTTATCAACTTCCTCATCCGTTATTTCATCATGAAGATTGGCAAAATCGATGGATTCTTCCGGCTTCCCTTCCGCATTTGAATCAGACCTGTCAATCGGTTCTAGTTCTTCTTCAGCAACTGCGGAAGTCTGGGGATGTTGCGTTTCTTCCGTTTCCCCATTCATGTTCAACAGTCCTTCAATCGCCAAATCGGCCTGAATAGTCAGCATTCGTGGATCTGTTAGTTGGTAATCAAAAGCATCGATAAAAACAAAGACATCATTCAAGTGGTTAACCTTATTTTTTGGAATCGTAATATCGACCGGAAAACAATGTGTCAGTTCAGCAATCCCCTCCTCTTTTAATCTGACTTCTTCCACAATTCGGCTTGTAGCAGGTAGTTCAGCATACTCTCTGGTTTGATCTATGTTGTATTCGCCTGTCAGCTCTAATGACCCGCGGATGGATACATAATCATTCACTTCCTGAACAGAAATGTCAGGATCCAACGAAATAGATAATAATTCTAATACTTCCTGTCCTTTTTGAAAACAAATAGACTCTTCTACAGAAAATTGCAATCGATTGTTTTGCGACAAATTAATATCCTCCCTTCACCTAATTTTTAAAATTAGATGTCAGTAAAGATGTATGAAAAAAAGTGGGAGAATATGAACAGAAAAATTTCTATAACAAAAAGCCACCGGCACCCCGATAGCTTTATTGAGTTACTCTGAACGACTCATTTTAGAAAAAACTCGTTCAACAGCTGTAATTGTATGTTCAATATCTTCATCTGTATGAGCGGTTGATAAAAACAGCCCTTCATACTGAGACGGTGGAAGAAACACACCTTCATCAGCCATTCCTTTATAATAGTTGGCAAACAAGTTCAGGTCTGATTGTTTGGCCGTATCATAATTGATAACAGGTTCATTTGTAAAAAAGAAACCGAGCATTGAACCGGCGCGATTGAATGTATGAGGAATTCCATTTTTCCGAGCCGCTTCAGAAATACCTGTTTCTAATCGATCTGCTTTTCGAGAAAATTCGCGGTAAGTATCAGGTGTTAGCTGTTTCAATGTTTCAAGTCCTGCCGTCATCGCAAGTGGATTACCTGATAGTGTGCCCGCCTGATAAATCGAGCCGCTCGGTGCAACCTTTGCCATGATTTCAGCTTTTCCTCCGTAAGCACCTACAGGGAGTCCGCCGCCGATCACTTTGCCAAGGCATGTCAAATCCGGTGTCACACCAAAATAGCTTTGAGCGCAACGATAATCTACCCGAAAACCGGTCATGACCTCATCAAAAATCAAAAGTGACCCATATGTCTCCGTAAGCTCTCGAAGCCCTTCAAGGAAGCCTTTAACAGGCGGGACAACTCCCATATTCCCAGCGACTGGTTCAACAATAATACCAGCAATATCATCTCCAAATTCTTCAAAGACAAGTTTTATACTTTCCAGATCATTGTATGGAACGGTAATTGTATGTTTAGCAACACTCTCAGGAACCCCAGGGCTATCAGGTAAGCCGAGCGTTGCAACTCCAGAACCTGCTTTGATCAGCAGTGAGTCCCCATGTCCATGGTAACAGCCTTCAAATTTAACAATTTTATTACGACCCGTATAGCCTCTAGCAAGCCTTAATGCACTCATCGTTGCTTCTGTACCAGAACTGACCATTCTAACGATTTCAATAGATGGTACCCTTTCAATGACGAGCTCAGCCAGCTCGGTTTCGATTTCTGTTGGTGTGCCGAAACTTGTTCCGTATTGAGCGGATTTCTGAACAGCGCTGATCACGTTTTCATTGCAATGTCCCAAAATGAGCGGTCCCCATGATAAGACATAATCAATGTATTCATTTCCATCAATATCATAAATTTTAGACCCTTTGCCTCGTTCCATAAAAATCGGGTCCATATTGACTGATTTAAAAGCGCGAACCGGGCTGTTCACCCCACCTGGCATCACTTGTTTTGCTTTCGCAAAAGCCGCTTTAGATTTTTCATAGCTTCGCATTCTCAAAAACCTCCAATCATTTCCCTTATTCCGCCATCCATTTTGCCGCATCTTTCGCAAAGTATGTAATGATTAAATCACATCCTGCTCGTTTCATACTTGTCAGCATTTCGATGACAAGCGCTTTTTCATCGATCCAGCCGTTTTGCGCAGCTGCTTTAACCATGGCATATTCTCCGCTTACATTGTAACCGACAACAGGCAGCAGACAATCATTTTTCACTTCGCGAACGATGTCAAGGTAGGATAGTGTCGGTTTGACAATCAGAAAATCCGCACCTTCTTCAATATCTGATTTTGCTTCTCTTTTGGCTTCCAATCGATTTGCATAATCCATTTGGTATGTCTTCCGATCTCCGAACTGCGGGCTGCTTCCAGCAGCATCTCGAAACGGACCATAAAATGCACTCGCATATTTAACTGCGTATGACATGATCGGGATATTCGTAAATCCTTCTTGATCTAGAGCTTGTCTTATAGCAGCAACAAACCCATCCATCATGTTGGATGGAGCAATGATATCTGCACCTGCACGAACTTGACTGACAGCCGTTCTTGCCAAAAGCTCGAGTGACTCGTCATTCAGAATATCACCGTTTTCTACAATGCCGCAATGACCGTGGTCTGTATATTCACAAAGACAGGTGTCAGCAATCACAATCAGGTCAGGAAAATCTTCTTTTATTTTTGAAATCGCTTTTTGTACAATTCCGTGATCATGGTAAGCCTCACTGCCGACATGGTCCTTATGTTCAGGAATGCCGAAAACAATGACCGCTTCAATACCTAGACGGATAACTTCCTCGATTTCTTTCTTAAGTAGGTCTAAAGAAAGCTGGTACACACCTGGCATAGAAGGAACTTCACTTTTTATTTGTTTTCCCTCAGTTACAAAAACCGGATAAATAAAGTCGGATACACTCAATTCAGTTTCTCTTACCATTCGTCGCATACTTGCTGAAGATCGCAACCGACGATGTCTGTGAAAAGTTGTTTCCATTTGTCATTCTCCTTTTTTTGAAATGCTGCACATTTTATCAAGCATTCCATCGATTGTATAAACACTCGGCATTAATGAAGGTATTCCATATTGATCCAGCGCCTGTTTAGTCAAAGGTCCGATGCTGATAAAAGCTGTTTGATGTTCCACCCATTTTTTGCTTTCTTCTCTCATGATATCCATGAATGTATGTACGGTTGAAGAACTTGTAAACGTCACAAAATCAAATGTTTCAGATTTGGCAGTCTCTTTCAGTTTTAGAATTCCATCATGATCTGGGACAGTCTGATATAAAATTGATTCTGAAATATCAATACCAAGAGGAGCAAGGGTATCTTTAATCACATTTCGTCCCAAATTCCCCTTAATTACCATTACTTTATCATTCAGGCCAACCTTTTCTTTTAATGCCTCCGCCAATTGTTCAGCAACATAGAGGTCTGGCACAAGATCAACTGCTAAATGTCTGTCTCGTATATAGCGAGCAGTTTTTTCACCGACAGCAGCAACCTTTGTTCTATGTTGAGCTGAAAAGCTAATCCCATACCCCTCCAAATAAGAAAAAAAGAATTTAGCACCGTTGACACTCGTAAAAACAAGCCAATCCGTCTGTTCAAGATCCGCTTGGAAGAAACTTGCTTCTTTCGAAGACATGGCGGGGAGAAACGAAATTAAAGAGGTTAATATCGGTCTTCCCCCCAATGCTTCTATCTTTTTTCCAAAAGACCTAGCTTGCGCTTTATGGCGGGTAACGAGCACCTTCTTCCCTTGTAAAGGCAGATGATCAGTCATTGCTGTTTAGCTCCTGCTTGACACGATCGATTAAAGTTTTCGCCCCTTTTTTTGACATGCTTTCCGCGCATTCAATCCCGACAGCCGCCGGATCTAAACCCTTCACTTTTTCTCGATATACCGTTTTCCCGTCAGGTGAAGCGACGAGACCTGTTAATTCAATCATACCTTCTTGGCTCATCGTCGCAAACCCTGCAATCGGAACTTGACAGCCACCTTCCATCTTTTGAAGAAAAGCACGTTCTGCCATAACCGTTTTTTCAGTATAGTGATCATTCAACATTGATAGTAAAGACAGCAGTTCTTTGTCTTCAGATCGGCATTCTATCGCCAATGCCCCCTGTCCAACGGCAGGCAGACAATGGTCAGGATGTAAATATTCTGTCACTACATCATCATTCCAACCCATTCTCTTCAAACCTGCAGCAGCTAAAATGATCGCATCATAGTCTTCAGTTTCAAGCTTTTTCAGCCTTGTGTCGATATTGCCTCTAATCCATTTTATCTTAAGATCAGGGCGAATTTGTAAAAGTTGTGCGCTTCTTCGAAGACTGCTTGTGCCAACAATTGCTCCTTGTTGAAGTTCTGCAAGAGTTTGTTGCTTTTTAGAGATCAACACATCTCGAACATCTTCCCGTTTTGGGACACATCCAATCATCAGACCTTCTGGAAGAACTGAAGGCATATCTTTCATACTGTGAACAGCTATATCAATTTCTTCTGAGAGCATAGCCTGCTCAATCTCTTTGACGAAAAGCCCTTTCCCGCCAACTTTTGATAATGTGACATCAACAATCCGATCACCTTTGGTCACAATTTCTTTAATTTCAAATGTTAGAGCTGGATTTAATTCCTCCAGTTTTTTAATGACCCATTTCGTCTGAGTCATCGCCAGTTTACTTTTTCGTGAGCCTACTTTGATCTTTCTCATTAATTAAATTCCTCCCTTCTTCCGCTCGAAAAGCCAGTTAACTAAACCAATGAAATCGTGAAAAGCTGCCGAGCAAAAAGAAATTGATTAAGAGGACCAGAAAAGATGCGGTATTCAATAAGGCCGCGATCCTCCCTTTTTGTTCTCTGACAATTCTTATAAATAAATAATATCCATATAAACAGAGAAGTACAATTGAACCCAACACTTTCGGGTCTGTCCAGTACAACGTTTCAAGTGAAGCATATGACCAAATAATGCCCAATATCAAGCTCAAGAGCAGCATTGGTACACCGATAATATTAAGGATATAGGCCAAGTAATCTAGCTTTGATAGATCTTCAATTCGCAAAAGCCATTTACCCCACTTTTTCTTCTTCAATAAATGGTACTGAAAAAGATAGAGCACAGAAAAAACAAATGAAAAAGAAAAGGCTCCATATGAAAGAATTGCCATTGTAATGTGAATAATTAAAAGCTCTGATACCAGCTTCCCTGACAGTTCTGCAGACTGTTGAAATGTCTGGGTAAATGTATGGATTGCCACAATAGAAAATCCGATTACATTTGTAAAGAAAATCAGAAAATCGACTTTTAATAACTTTGTTAAAACAAGTGACAATGTCACAAGCACCCAAGCATAAAAATAGAGGCCTTGCACATTGTTCAAGACAGGGAATGTTCCTGTATACCACATAAAATAAACTAAATATGCCGTTTGTAAAATCCAAACAATAGAAAGCAACCAGAAGGCCATTTTGCCAGCCTTCCGGTTGTTCTGAAGAAAATCTATAAAATAAAAGAGAACGCTTGCCGCATATAACAAAATCATACCTTCATTAAGCCGTGCTAGCAATGTGTCTGTCATAGCTGTCACTCGCTCGCAATAGAAGTCAAACTTTGCTGTTGTTGCTTTTTAAGCATTTGAACTGGCTGGTTTTCTTCGTCTGCTTCTTCAAGATTAAAAATTTGCATGAACAAGCTGAGTTTCTCTTCTGCATCCTCTTCTGAAGCCAATTCTTTCACTTTTAAAATCGGATCGCGCAAAAGCTGGTTAATAATGCTCTTTGTATGCTTATTTAATAGCTTTTTTTCTCTTACACTTAAATGAGGCAGTTTCCGTTCAATACTTTGCATTGTTTCAGACTGAATGGACAAAGCTTTTTCTCGCAATGCTGATATGACTGGAACAACTCCAAGCGTGTTTAACCATTCCTTAAAAGTGATAATTTCTGTTTCAATGATTCGTTCTACCTCTTCAGCAACAGCCTGACGCTCTTTTAAGTTCTCTTCCACAATACCTTCAAGATCATCGATGTCATACAAAAACACACCTTCTACTTCACTAAGAGCCGGATCAAGGTTACGTGGTACAGCAATATCGACCATAAATAGAGGGGAGCCTTTACGAAGTTTATTGACGTGTTCGATCATATCTCTCGTAACAATATAGCCATTGGCACCAGTCGAGCTAATAAGAATATCAGCCTCCATTAAGGCACATTGTAATTCATTTAAACTTTTCGCCTCACCTGAAAAACGGTTGGCAAGTTCTTTTGCCTTTGAGAATGTCCGATTGATAACCGTAACCTGTCCGATTCCTTGACCATGAAGATTTTCGACAGCAAGCTCACCCATTTTCCCAGCCCCAAGAATCAGTACATGCTTGCTGGAAAGATCACCAAAGATCTTTTTGGCAAGTTCAACGGCAGCATAACTAACAGAAACTGCATTGGAAGCAATATCTGTTTCAGCATGACATCGCTTTGCCACAGTAATCGCTTGTTTAAATAAATAATTGAAAACGGTACCAATTGTCTTCTCTTCTTGAGCAATTTGAAAACTTGTACGAACTTGACCCAAGATTTGGGTTTCACCAATAACCATTGAATCCAAACCACATGCTACACGAAAAAGATGCTGGACAGCTTGATCATTTTCATAAAACTTTAAATAAGGTGAAACATCTTCTTTTTCCATGCCGAACCAGTTCGCCAAAAACATTTTCATATAATAGCGTCCGGTGTGAAGTTGATCTACAACTGCATACAGCTCAGTACGATTACATGTCGATACAATAATATTCTCAAGTATGCTTTTTTCTTTTTTTAATTGTGACATGGCCTGCCCCAGATCACATGCCTGAAAAGTCAATTTTTCACGTATGTCAACAGGGGTTGATTTATAATCCAATCCCACGACAAGTATATGCATAATGTCTGCCTACACCCCCAACACCCATCCAAATTAAAATAATTATAAGATAGAATTGATTTTCAAAACGATTATAACATATATTCACTTTTTTCTCTTCACATTTTGTAAAGAGATTTAAAAAAAGTCATGTGATATAGTAGAAATAGTTTTTGTGTTTAATCAACATCAAGAAGGTGATCCTTTGAAAAAAAGTTCTATTTTACTTCCGTGCTTGTTACTAGCCATATCGATTTACGCATTTTTACGATCTGAACAAGCCAGCCTGTTTACAGGACAAAAAGAGTGGTTTGTCCTTGTCGCCTTAATCGGACTGGCTTTTTTATATCAGGGGAAAAAAGAAGCTGATTCCACACATTTTTTTGCTGGTTCACTCATGACCGCAATTGGAATTTATTTCATCTTAAAAAAGCAATTATTTATACATATTGATGATTTTACTGCGATTGTACTGATTTTTGGGGTTACCCTTTTATTCAAGTCTTTTCGCGAAAAGCAATATCAATTGGAAAGCCTTTTACTTATAGCCATCGCTTTATATCTTTATTTCTATCGGCAAATTACCGACTGGCTTCAAACAATGAAACCAGAGACCACCTATATTGGAATCTATTGGCCTTTTGCGTTAGCTGCTGTCAGTTTGTTCTTATTATTGATAAAAAGGAAATAATTACTCCAATAAAGCACTTGTCCGACATGATTTGTTAAACGCGAAAAGGGCGTCCAATAGTCAAAAATCGACTTACTGGACAGCCCTTTCTTAACGGTTGATCGCTTGTTCAATCGCAAACCAAGCCTCTGGTTTTCCTTTTTTTGTTTCTGATGAAAACAGAATGAGTTCATCTCCCTGTTTAATGCTCAAGGTTTGTCTAACGACCTTGGCATGTTTGTCCCATTTTCCTTTTGGAATTTTATCGGCTTTTGTTGCGATCACGATCACTGGAATATCATAATGTTTTAAAAAGTGATACATCATGACATCATCTTGTGATGGGGCATGTCTGAGATCGACGATTTGAACGACCGCTTTTAGTTCTTCACGCAGTGTCAAATATGTCTCAATCATCCGCCCCCATGCTTCACGTTCAGTTTTTGATACTTTTGCAAACCCATAACCTGGAACATCAACAAAATGAAGTATATCATTGATCAAGTAAAAATTTAAGGTTTGTGTTTTGCCGGGTTTCGAAGATGTTCTTGCTAAATTTTTACGATTAATCATTGTATTAATAAAGGATGATTTACCGACATTCGATCTTCCGGCCAGTGCGATTTCCGGCAGTCCCCCTCCAGGGTACTGTTCTGGTTTAACCGCACTGATTACAATTTCTGATTTTGTAACTTTCATTTCTCTTCTCCCACTAGTGAATGCTTGAGAACTTCGTCCAAATGAGCTACAGGGATAAATGTCAGTCCTTCCCGTACACTTTTTGGAATGTCTTCAAGATCTTTTTCATTATCTTTTGGCATAATAATTGTTTTTAATCCAGCACGATGTGCACCTAAAGCTTTTTCTTTCAATCCACCGATCGGAAGTACTCTGCCTCTTAATGTTATTTCACCCGTCATTCCGACACTACGGGAAACGGGACGATCTGTCAACGCTGATACAAGAGCAGTTGCCATCGTAATTCCAGCAGATGGACCATCTTTTGGAACAGCTCCTTCTGGAACATGAATATGAATATCATAGTTTTCATGAAAATCAGGGCTGATCTTTAGTTCCTCTGCTTTTGAACGAACATAACTGAAAGCTGCTTGAGCTGATTCTCTCATCACATCCCCAAGCTTTCCTGTTAAAATCAACTTACCTTTCCCTGGTGATAATGACACTTCAATTGAAAGCGTATCTCCGCCTACTGCCGTGTAAGCAAGTCCTGTCACAACACCGATCTGATCATCAAGCTCAGCCTGTCCATAGCGGAACATTCGCTTCCCTAGATATTCATCAAGATTTTTTTCGGTTACCGTAATTCGTTTCCTTTCTCCTGAGACAATCAATTTAGCTGCTTTTCGACATACTGCCGCAATTTGACGCTCAAGACTTCGAACACCGGCTTCCCTTGTATAGTAACGGATAATATCAAGAACAGCCTGATCCTTTATCTGTAAATTTGTTTTTGTCAATCCATGTTCTTTAATTTGTTTAGGTAAAAGGTGATCTTTGACAATTTCCACCTTTTCTACTTCTGTATAGCCCGCAATCGTGATGATCTCCATTCGATCTCTTAACGGTCCGGGGATCGTTCCTAAATTGTTGGCTGTTGCGATAAAAAGAACCTTTGATAAGTCAAACGTTTCTTCTATATAATGATCACTAAAGTTGTGATTTTGCTCAGGATCAAGTACTTCAAGCATCGCTGAAGCAGGATCACCTCTAAAATCTGAAGCCATTTTATCAATCTCATCTAAAAGAAAAACAGGATTAATCTTTCCAGCTTTTTTCATGCCTTGAATAATCCGACCCGGCATTGCACCTACATAAGTGCGGCGATGACCGCGAATTTCAGATTCATCTCTTACACCACCAAGTGATATACGTACAAATTTTCGTCCGAGCGATTTCGCAATCGATTTGGCGAGTGAGGTTTTCCCCACTCCAGGCGGCCCAGCTAAACATAAAATCGGTCCTTTTAAAGACTTTGTTAACTTTTGGACAGCTAAATATTCCAAAACCCGATCCTTTACTTTTTCAAGACCGTGATGTTCTTCATCAAGAATTTTACCGGCCAGCTTTAAATCAAGACTGTCTTCCGTTGCATCGGTCCACGGGAGAGAGAGAATCCAATCAATATAGTTGCGAATCACTGAACTTTCAGCGGAGCTAGACGGGATTTTTTCATATCTATTCAGTTCTTTAAATGCCGTTTCTTTCACATGATCAGGCATTCCAGCCGCTTCAATTTTATCTGTCAGCTTTTGGACCTCTCCTGTTTTACCTTCTTTATCTCCAAGTTCTTTTTGGATTGCTTTCATCTGCTCACGAAGGTAGTATTCTTTTTGCGTTCTTTCCATTGACCGCTTGACGCGCTGTCCGATTTTTTTTTCAATCTCAAGTACTTCTTTTTCGTTGTGAATGAGATCGATTACTTTGTTTAGCCTTGCTTTAACATCAATTGTCTCAAGTATTTCCTGCTTGTCTTTTAATTTAAGAGGAAGGTGTGAAGCAACGATATCCGCCATTCTTCCCGGTTCTTCAATATCTGTTACAGTGGCAAACATTTCAGCCGAGATCTTTTTAGAAATCTTTATGTATTGATCGAAGTGATCAAGCAGTGTGCGCATAAGTGCCTCGTCTTCTACGTCTTTTTCAATGTCTTCATTTATTCGTTCGATCACAACAGATGTATAATCATCTAGATCGTGATATTCGAGAATACGGGCACGTTGAATCCCTTCAACTAAAACGCGAATTGTACCGTTGGGTAATTTTAACATCTGCTTAATTTTCGTATAGGTCCCAAATACAAAAATTTCTTCTTCAGTTGGCTCGTCTATCGATATGTCACGTTGCGTTGCTAAAAAGATCATATGATCGTTCATCATCGATTGTTCAAGCGCCTGCACCGACTTTTCACGGCCTACATCAAGATGCAACACCATGGTCGGATAGACGAGTAAACCTCTTAAAGGGAGGAGCGGGATGTTTCGTTTCATTTCATCTGCCATTTAACTGACACCTCCATGACTTTAGTATGAATCATTATAATACAATTTTTTTATCTCTGCACAAAATAAAATAAGTCTACTGTAGTATACCCTTTCTTTCACTTCTGAAAAAGGAAAAGATGTCCTATCAGGAAACTTCTTTTTCAAGAAGCCAAGCTATTTGCTCAAAAAATCCCCATCCGGCAAATGATGAGGATTATACAGATTCTTTTTTAATGCGATCACTGTCTGGTTTTTCTGAAGGAGGATTTACTAGAGATAAGTCTAACACTTCTTCCAACGTTTTAACCGGAATGATATGAATTCCTTTCATTTGTTTTAAGATCGATTGAACATTTTCATTTGGAATGATGACCGTTTTGGCACCTGCCAGTTTGGCTGCTTTAATTTTCGGGATCACACCACCGATCGGTTTTACTTGTCCGTGCAAACTGATCTCTCCTGTCATTGCAACCGTGTGGTCGATAGGAATTTTATGAATCGCTGAAAAAATACCGACAGCCATTGCAATTCCTGCTGATGGTCCATCAACAGGAATCCCACCTGGGAAGTTAATATGAATATCATAATCAGATGCTTTAACACCCATTGTTCTTAAGACAGTCATCACATTTTCAAGAGAACCCTTTGCCATGCTTTTTCGACGAATCGATTTTGTCTGGTTGCCAATATTCTCTTCCTCTGCAATCCCGGTAATATTGATTGACCCTTTATCAAGCGCCTGATTAACAGTAACTTCAATTTCTAGCAGTGCACCACTGTTTGGACCATGAACAGCAAGACCATTGACAATACCGATCTGTGGTTTTCGTCCAATTTTTTGTTCATATTTCGGGGTAAGTTGGCTTGAATGGATGACCCATTCAATATCTTCAAGGGTTACTTGTTCCCGTTCTTCAGTCAGTGCCATTCCAGCAGCAATTTGCATCATATTAACGACTTCGCGTCCATTTCTTGCGTATTTTGTCAGAAGGTTGAGGCCTTCATCTGTAACAAGTTTATTAATTTTTTCTGCTGCTTTTTTCGCAACCGTTTTTAATTCCGGTTTTTCAAGATCCCTGAAAAACACCTCAAGACATCTGGAACGAATCGCTGGCGGAATTTCTTCAGGCATTCTTGTTGTTGCCCCAATCAATCTAAAGTCCGCTGGTAATCCATTTTGGAAAATATCATGAATGTGTTTTGGAATTTGAGTGTTTTCCTCACTATAATAAGCGCTTTCCAAAAATACTTTTCGGTCTTCAAGAACCTTTAGCATTTTATTCATTTGAATCGGATGAAGTTCGCCGATCTCATCGATAAATAACACACCCCCATGGGCATGTGTGACAGCCCCCTGTTTCGGCTGAGGAATACCTGCCTGGCCCATTGCGCCCGCTCCTTGATAAATCGGATCATGAACTGACCCAATCAAAGGATCAGCGATACCCCTTTCATCAAAACGCGCTGTTGTCGCATCAAGTTCAACAAATACAGAGCCTTCTTGAAACGGAGAACGCCGATTTTTTTTTGCTTCTTCCAAAACAAGCCGCGCAGCTGCAGTTTTTCCCACTCCAGGGGGACCATATACGATGACATGCTGGGGATTAGGGCCGCAAAGAGCGGCTTTTAGTGCTTTGATTCCATCTTCTTGCCCGACAATGTCTTGAAAATTTGTCGGCCTCACTTTTTCTGATAAAGGTTCTGATAAATGAATGGCTCTCATCTTCCTGAGCTCTTCCATCTCTTTTCTGGACTCTCTATCGATCGAGACCTTTTGTGTTCGTTGGTTTTTAAGCAAATTCCAAAAATATAAACCGATGATAATGCCAAAAAATAATTGTACAAAAAGTGCAATGCTAGTCCAACTCAAACTATGGTCCCTCCCTGAAATGTTTCGTTCATAATCGTCTGTCAAATAGTATTTCCTGATCAAGAAGGGAATAAACGTTTAGACCGGATTATTTTGTTGTATTTTACAGTTGCATTTTTCCTTTTTTGGCATCGTACGGAACGGATTATCATCTTGTTCGGTCAGATGATGTTTCATTCGGCCATAACAAGGGGATTCTTCAGGTTTCACTATTTGCTTCAATGGTATGTCAGCGCTGAAATATAGGAAAGTAACGATTGTATGGATAGCAAAAGAAAAGCGTCAAGCACGACGAAAAGTCGAAGTAAGACATGTTCGCTCAGATGTATTGCGACATTAGCCTAGTTCTTTTCGAAACAATAAAAAAGCAAGCGAAGAAACACGACTTATGTTTCTTCACTTGCTTTCATTTTTGGACTTAACGGAAAGCCCCAAGAATTAAGCAGATGTTTTTTTATCTTTTTTTACGACAGTACCATCTTTTAAAATAAGACGAGGTGGTTCACCTTCAGTAACCGTTTCACCCGTTATGACACATTTTTCAATATCATCGCGTGAAGGTAGATCAAACATGACATCGAGCATGATTCCTTCAATGATAGAACGAAGTCCACGCGCTCCTGTTTTGCGTTCAATTGCTTTTTTGGCAATTTCTTTAAGCGCATCATCTTCAAACACAAGTTCCACATTATCCAATTCAAGCATTTTCGAATACTGTTTCACAAGGGCATTTTTCGGTTTTGTCAAAATGTCAACCAATGCTTCTTCATCAAGAGGCTCAAGACTAGCGATAATTGGAAGTCTACCAATGAATTCTGGAATCAGTCCGAAACGAAGTAAATCTTCAGGAAGGACTTTGGAAAGAAGTACTTCTTTTTCCAGTGCCTCATGTTTGTTATCAGAGCCGAAGCCAATGACTTTCTGACCGAGACGACGCTTAATGATTTGCTCGATCCCATCAAAAGCTCCACCACAAATGAAGAGAATGTTGGTTGTGTCGATTTGGATAAATTCTTGATGTGGGTGCTTTCTTCCACCTTGGGGAGGAACGCTAGCAACTGTGCCTTCAAGAATTTTGAGCAGTGCCTGTTGGACACCTTCTCCTGATACATCACGAGTAATTGATGGGTTCTCTGATTTTCTTGCGACTTTATCAATTTCATCGATGTATATAATTCCTTTTTCGGCCTTTTCCACATCATAGTCTGCCGCTTGGATAAGCTTAAGCAAAATATTTTCCACATCTTCACCGACATAGCCTGCCTCTGTAAGAGAAGTAGCATCAGCAATCGCAAACGGTACATTTAAAATACGAGCTAACGTTTGCGCAAGAAGTGTTTTACCACTCCCTGTCGGACCGATCATCGAAATATTACTTTTTGACAGTTCGACATCATCGACCTTACTGTTGGAATTAATCCGCTTATAGTGGTTGTAAACAGCTACTGCCAGAGATTTTTTCGCCTGATCTTGACCGATTACATATTCATCAAGAATTTCTCGAATTTCCTTTGGTTTAGGGACGTCTTTAAATTCTACTTCCTCTTCTGAACCAAGTTCTTCCTCGACGATTTCTGTGCAAAGTTCGATGCACTCATCACATATATATACACCAGGTCCAGCGACAAGCTTGCGTACCTGTTCCTGTGTTTTTCCACAAAACGAGCATTTTAATTGTCCTTTTTCCTCGTTGAATTTAAACATTCTTTCACCCCTTATATCCTTGTCATTGCTGTTTCTCAGTCAGAGAAACATCTCTTGTAAAGCTTCGTTCCATTATGTATCTGCATTTTACCATACTTTTTGTGTTTGCGGACCGCTTCCGCTCATATTCAATATGTATGTTTATCAGCTTGACATTATCTATCCTTCCCAAAGAAAAGGCGATAAGTCAAAATTGTATAAAACAAGGCACGAAACATTCGCGCCCTTGTTTTATTATGTTATTTCACGAAAGATATTAACGGTTTTCTACAAGGAAATCAATTGCTTTGCGAACTTTCAAATCTTCTTTCATTCCCTCTGTAGAACCGATCGCTTGCTTAATATTTTCAACAGGCATTTGATAAGCCTCAGCTAATTTAGAAACTTCCTCTTCAACTTCTTCATCCGTTACTTGAAGATTTTCAGCTTTTGCAATGGCTTCAAGAGTCAAATTCGATTTAACGCGTTTTTCAGCGTCTTCTTTCATCTGCTCTTTCAGTGCATCTTCATCTTGGCCGGAGAATTGGAAGTAAAGCTCTAAATTCATACCTTGCATCTGTAGACGCTGTTCGAATTCTTTCATCATGCGGTCAAGCTCTGTTTGAATCATGGCCTGAGGAATATTGACTTCAGCATTTTCAGCAGCTTTCATGATCAGTTCTTCGCGAAATTTTGCATCCGCTTCATTCTCTTTTGTTTCTTCAAGACGTTTTTTCGTTTTTTCAGTTAGTTCAGAAAGTGTTTCAACTTCTTCATCAACATCTTTTGCGAACTCGTCATCAAGATCAGGAAGCTCTTTTGCTTTAATTTCGTGAATTTTCACTTTGAAAACAGCAGGTTTACCTGCTAAGTCTTCCGCATGGTATTCCTCTGGGAATGTCACTTCAACGTCTTTTTCAGCACCAGCTTCAAGTCCAACAAGCTGCTCTTCAAAACCTGGTATGAAAGAACCTGAACCGATTTCAAGAGAATAGTTTTCTGCTTTACCGCCTTCAAACGGTTCATTGTCTACAAATCCTTCGAAGTCAAGGACAACAGTATCGCCTTCTTCTGTTTTACCGTCTTCTTTGACAACAAGTTCTGCTTGACGCTCTTGAAGAGATTTAAGTTCATTTTGAACATCTTCATCGGTTACAGCTGTATCGTCTTTTTCAATACCGAGTCCTTTGTATTCACCAAGTTTCACTTCTGGTTTAACTGTGACTTTTGCAGTGAAAATCAAATTTTCGCCCTTTTCGATTTTTTCAACATCGATCTCCGGACGGTCGACAGGTTCGATACCCGCTTCTTCAATCGCTTTCGGATATTCGACTGGAAGTAAGATATCCAAAGCATCCTGATAAAGTGATTCAACACCAAAACGCTGTTCAAACAGACCGCGCGGCACTTTCCCTTTACGGAATCCAGGGATAGATACTTTTTTCACTACTTTTTTAAATGCATCATCAAGCGCTTTATTAAAGGTTTCAGCATTTACCTCAACCGTTAAAACGCCTTCGTTTCCTTCTTGCTTTTCCCATTTTACTGACATGTGTTTCCCTCCAAAATCTATTCAGGTTGTGTCGGTTTTCCATTTTAAAACAAGCTAACGGCTACGTCCATAGAAAGCTCTGCAGTTTTCGCTCTTCCTAAACAGCCATCATTATGTACAAGTCTATAATGAAGCTATAGCTGCAAACGGAACCCTCCGTTTTCGCAAATACAACCACTATATTATAACATAATGCTTTCTGCTTTCAACATTTACAAATAAGAAAATTCTTCTATGTTCTTTATCGTTGCACATGCTTCCTCAAGAAGATGATCATGAAACGAATAAAGGTTGTGAAGCTCATCTTTATCAATCTCAATGCCGTGCATTTCATAACCGACTTTGTGCAAAGCAGCAGCCCAAAGCTGGTCATCTGAAAACTTTGGGTGAAAAGGGTATAACACATATAGGTGTCTGCGCCATAACTCTTCAATAGCTTGATAAAGCGAAGGGTTTTCATTCCCTAGCGTGTCATCCAATACATTGAGAACATTCTTTAATACTGGCATCATGTCCGGTTGAATCGCTTGATTTGGATGAACCGTAATCATTTCGCCAAATTTTGTGACCGATACCGGTTTTCCATAGTCTGATTCCGCAAGTAATTGCAAAATCATCGTTTTTACAACGGGATGACTATCGGGGTTTTGTAAAATCGTTTTTAATAAACCGATGAATTTTGTTATGTTTCGATCTTTTAACGTGTGAACTAGCTTAACCTGTTCCTCCGTATTGTTTAACAAACTCTCCTGAAATTGTCCCTCCACTGGTTCTTCTGTCATATCTTCTATATCAGGAGCCTCTGTCATTTTGCGGCTGAATTCAAGCAGTTTATAAAATTGTTCTGCACTTTCAGGAGGTAGTTTGTTCTCCTGAAGAACGGCTTCAAGCGTTTCTTGTACTTTTCCATATTGTCTCAACTGAATTAAAATCGTCATATACACTTGCAAAACTGTAAAATAGTGGCCATGGCCTTCTTTTAACATTTTTTCACAAATTCCTCTAGCTTGTTCTAACTCACCGATTTCCAGAAAGCAGATAGCCATTCCTAAATATAGATCTGATTCCTCATTGTCATAGTTCCTGGCCTCAGAAAACAGCTGTAGCGCCTCATGATATTTTTTTTCCTTAAGGGCAGACATTCCTTTATGGACTAACCGCTCCTTTACATTAGGAAACGGGATGATTTTTGAGTTTTTCTTGTCATGCTTCATTCCTTAGTTCCTTTCAGGCACTTTATTTTTATCAAGTGTAACAACCTGAGCCGCCAAAAACAAGGAAACTGAGGTTGGCTCTTTTAAGTCCTTTGCCCTCTCCCTAGAAAAAAAGCTTCCGAAAAATATCGGAAAGCTTTTGTTTAAACATGAAGCCAGGTGCTTCGCTGATTTTCAAACTGTTCAATTTCATCTTCGAGTAGCAATGTTAATGAAATTTCATCATAGCCATTGATCAACATTTCTCGCCAATGCTGGTCAACTTCAAATGGAATTTGTTTTCCGTAATCATCTGTCAGCATTTGTTCTTGAAGATCAACCGTCAGTAAACAAGACTGATGCTCATATTGCTCTAAAAGCCCTTTCCATATTTCATATGGCAAACGAATTGGTAGCATCCCATTTTTAAAACAATTTTGATGAAAAATATCAGCAAAAGACGGGGCAATGATCATTTTAAAACCGTAATCGCCCAATGCCCATGGTGCATGCTCTCTTGAAGAGCCACAACCAAAGTTTTCACCTGCAATTAAAATGGAGGCTCCTTCATATTCAGGCTGATTAAGTTCAAACTTAGGATTGGGTTTACCATCTTCTAAATATCTCCAATCAAAGAAAGCGAAACGCCCATATCCTGTCCTTTCAATCCGTTTTAAGAACTGTTTAGGAATGATTTGGTCTGTGTCTACATTAATTCTATTTAATACAGCCACTTTTCCAGTATGTTTCATTAAAGGCTCCATATACACACTTCCTTATACGACTGTTTTCTCGCGACCATATTTTCTAACATCAACAAAGTGTCCATGAATGGCTGCCAGTGCGGCCATTGCCGGACTGACAAGATGGGTTCTAGCGCCTTTTCCTTGTCTGCCTTCAAAATTTCGGTTGGAAGTAGAAGCACAGCGCTCACCTTCAGGGACAACATCATTATTCATGCTCAAGCACATGCTACATCCCGATTCTCTCCATTCAAAACCGGCCGCTTGGAAAATCTCATGAAGCCCTTCTTTTTCAGCCTGAAGTTTGATGCTTTGCGAGCCGGGGACAATCATTGCCCTGACACCGTCAGCTACCTGTTGACCTTTTATTATTTCTGCCGCCTGCCTGAGATCTGTCATCCGTGAATTTGTACATGACCCGATAAAAACATGTTGAATTGTGATATCTTCAATTTTTTTATATGGTTTAAGACCCATATATTTATAGGCGTGCAATGCTTCTTTTTTGTCATCTTCACTGTCAAATGCTTCAGGACCTGGAATCGCTTCACTTATTGGTAATACCATTCCCGGGTTAATACCCCATGTGACCATTGGAGCAACCTCATTTCCATCTAAGACAATTATCCGATCATAAACAGCTCCTGGATCAGTACGCAAACCTTTCCATTCTGCGACAGCTTTATCAAATTCCCTGCCTTTCGGAGCATATTTTTTGGATTTCACATACTCAAAGGTGATATCATCAGGTGCAATTAGTCCGGCCCTTGCCCCAGCTTCAATTGACATATTGCAAACTGTCATCCGTTCATCCATTGACATGTTTCGAAACACTTCACCGGTATATTCAATGATATACCCTGCACCAAATTTAACCCCATATTTACCAATAATAGCAAGAATTACATCTTTCGCTGTTACACCTTTTTGCAGTTTACCATCAACACGGATTTCAAGTGTTTTCGGTTTTTGTTGCCAAAGCGTCTGGGTTGAGAGAACGTGTTCGACCTCACTTGTTCCAATTCCAAAAGCGAGCGCACCGAAAGCCCCGTGTGTTGATGTATGACTATCACCACAGACGATCGTTTTTCCCGGAAGTGTTAAACCAAGTTCAGGTCCAATGACATGAACGATTCCTTGATCAACACTTGACAAATCGGCCAGCCGAATACCAAACTCTGCACAATTTCGTTCAAGTGCACCAATCTGACGTTTAGCGACTTCATCTTTGATCTCAAAACGGTTTACAGTTGGAATATTATGATCCATCGTCGCAAATGTACAATTAGGTCTCCTGACTTTTCTCCCTTTTTGTCTTAATCCTTCAAACGCTTGAGGTGAAGTGACCTCATGGATCAAATGCTGATCAATATATAAAAGATCTGGCTTCCCTTCTCCTTTTTTGACAACATGCTGATCCCAAATTTTTTCGATGATCGTTCGCGGCTTCATCGGCTTCCCTCCTTTAAACATATGCAGACATGATATTAGAAATCGCATGATCATCCGCTAATGCGGCTTTTACCGCTTCCGTCATCGACTTCGTACTACAATCATTTGCATCTTTTGCCAGATCCTTCGTCCGTTTGCCTGACTTCAACACTTGATCAACCGCATGCTCCACGGCTTGCGCTTCTGCTTCAAGCCCGAATGACGTGCGGAGCATCATAGCTGCCGACAAAATCGCAGCAAGTGGGTTTGCGATATTTTGTCCTGCAATATCAGGTGCTGATCCGTGTATTGGTTCATATAAATGAAGCCCTGAACTTGATAAGCTTGCTGAAGGAAGCATTCCGAGCGAACCTGTTAGCATAGATGCTTCATCACTCAAAATATCGCCGAACATGTTTTCAGTGACGATAATATCAAATTGAGCTGGCGCATGAATAAGCTGCATCGCCGCATTGTCAACAAGCATATGACGAAGTTCGACATTTGGAAATTCATCTGCAATTTCTTCAGCAGTTTTTCGCCAAAGTTTGCTAGATTCAAGGACATTCGCTTTATCAACCGATGTTACCTTTCCTTTACGAGCTTTCGCCATACGAAAGGCTTCCCTGATGACTCTTTCCATCTCCGTTTTTTTATAAAATAGTGTGTCAACAACTTCCTGACTGCCATCTTGATTAACATACTGCTTACTCGGCTTTCCGAAATATAAGCCACCTGTTAGTTCTCGAACAATCACAAAGTCAACACCTTCGATATATTCCTTTTTTAACGGTGATGCACTAGCAAGGCTTTCAAACACTTTAACTGGTCTCAAATTCGCAAAAAGGTCAAGCTGTTTGCGAATGCTTAACAATCCTTTTTCAGGTCTTAAATCAGAAGGATGTTGATCCCATTTTGGCCCACCTACCGCTCCGAGTAAAATGGCGTCCGCAGCTTTACAGGTGTCAACTGTTTCTTCAGGAAGCGGCACACCTGCCTCATCAAGTGCTACTCCACCAATTAGCCCATATTCAAACTCAAATTGATGATGATAATGTTCAGCAACACTTTTCAACACATCTACAGCAGCCTCCAATACTTCAGGACCAATTCCATCACCGGGCAAAAGTGCAATTCGTTTTTTCAAATGAAACAAGCTCCTTTCTTCTTCATCATGATCCTACAGCTGTTTTTTTTGATAATCTTTCGGCATTCGACTCAAATATGAGAAACCGGTTCACTGCATTTATATACGCTTTTGCGGATGCTTCGAGGACATCTTGGGCGACTCCACGGCCCCCTGATTCTCTTCCATTCATCATCACTCTGACATAGACTTGAGCAAAAGCGTCCTGGCCCTTTCTATTAGATTGAATTCTATAATCAAGCAACTGAACTTCTTTTTCTATGCAGCGCTTCAGTGTATTGTAAATCGCTTCGACACTTCCGGCTCCTGTCGCCGCTTCCTGAATGATTCGTTCTGTTTTCTGATCTCTCAGTGAAACCGTTGCTGTCGGTACTTGTGCAGTACCATAATGAACTTGAAGCGAAATAAAATCATAGCCGATTTTGTGGTCCAGCGCTTTCTCTTCCAGAATAAGAGAAATGAGATCTTCATCTGAAAATTCTTTTTTCTTCCCTGTTAGATCTTTGAATATTCCGAAAAGTCTATTCGTTTCTGCCTCTGCAAACTGAAATCCTAAGTTTTGTAGTTTATCTTTAAAAGCATGGCGTCCTGAGTGCTTTCCAAGGACAAGAGCGTCCGTCTTAACGCCGACTAGTTCAGGAGAGATGATTTCATAAGTTGTTTTTTCTTTAAGAAAGCCATCTTGATGAATACCGGATTCATGAGCAAATGCATTGACACCGACAACCGCTTTATTTCTTGGGACAGCCATTCCTGTCAACTCGCTTACTAAATCACTCGTCCGTTTGATTTGATCCAATTGTATCGTTGACTCGACTTGATAGAAATCTTTACGTATATAAAGGGCTACGGCAAGTTCTTCAAGAGATGCATTTCCTGCTCTTTCACCAATTCCGTTTATCACTGATTCAACTTGATCTGCTCCATTCTCAATGGCAGCTAAGGAATTCGCAACAGCCATGCCTAAATCATTATGACAATGGGCAGAAAGCTTGATTCTATCTAAGTTGGGGACATGTTCTTTCATATAACGGAAGATATGTCCGTACTCGGCAGGTGTTAAATAGCCAACAGTGTCAGGCAAGTTGATGACATCAGCTCCAGCATCAATGACATTGCTAACGATTTTAGCTAAAAAGGGGAGATCTGTTCGGCAAGCATCTTCAGCTGACCATTGCACAATCGGGAACTTCTGTTTTGCGTATTTCACCATGGCCACTGCCTGCTCTAAAACTTGTTCCCGCGTTTTTTTCAGCTTATGTTTTAAATGAATATCAGATGTAGCAATAAAGATGTGAATCCTTGGCTCAACTCCAGTCTTAAGTGCTTCCCAAGCTGAATCAATATCCCCTTTGACAGAACGGGCAAGCCCCGTTACTGAACAGCTTTTGATTGTTTGTGCAATTTTTTTAACTGCATTGAAATCTTCAGGGGACGAAGCGGGAAACCCCGCTTCCATTATATTAACCCCCAGTTTTTCAAGCTGCTTGGCAATTGTCATCTTCTCCTGCGTGTTCAAATTGACGCCTGGTGACTGCTCACCGTCTCGGAGTGTCGTGTCAAAAAAATTAATTTTGCGCAACCGGAATCACCGTTTCCTTTCTTTTGCCCTGTTTAACAAAAGGCATCATTTCTCGAAGCTTTCTGCCGACCACTTCAAGTTCATGCTCGTTTTCACTGGCCTGAATCGCATTAAAACGAGGACGGTTTACTTGGTTTTCAACGATCCATTCTTTCGCAAATGTTCCGTTTTGAATATCTTTTAATACCTCTTTCATCCTCGCTTTGACGTTTTCATCAACAACCCGCGGTCCAGAAATAAAATCTCCCCATTGGGCCGTGTCAGAAATGGAGTATCTCATACCTGCCAAACCTTCTTCATACATCAAATCAACAATCAATTTCAATTCGTGCAAACACTCGAAGTATGCTAATTCAGGTTGATAACCTGCTTCTGTTAATGTTTCAAAACCTGCTTTGACAAGAGATGTCAGTCCCCCACACAAAACAGCCTGTTCTCCGAATAAATCTGTTTCAGTTTCTTCCTTAAATGTCGTTTCAAGCACACCAGCTCTTGCGGCACCAATCGCTTTTGCATAGGCGAGTGCTTTATCTTTTGCAACACCTGTCACATCCTGATAAATGGCAAACAGTGCGGGAACACCTGCACCTTGTTCAAATGTTCTTCTGACAAGATGTCCTGGCCCTTTCGGAGCAACAAGAAAAACATCAACATCTGCCGGCGGAACAATTTGATGAAAATGAACATTAAATCCATGGGCAAACACAATTGAATTGCCAGCTTTCAGTTCCTCTTTAATTTCGGTTTCATATACTTTTTGCTGTTGCTCATCGGGCAGTAGGACCATGACGATGTCCGCTTGTGCCGAAGCTTCCTTCACCGTAAACACTTGATGACCATCTTCTTCAGCTTTAGTGAATGACTTCCCTTTCCTAACACCAACAATTACATCGACTCCGCTTTCCTTTAGATTCAATGCGTGAGCATGACCTTGTGAACCATATCCAATAACCGCCACTTTTTGACCTGCCAATACGTTTTCTTGAATGTCACCGTTATAATAGACTTTTACCATTTCAATCTCTCCCTTTTTTTGTTTTATACAATAGATAATGTTTTAATAGAGGCCGGTTTTTGCTGTGTTCCCCTTGCAAAAGCCGTTGTACCTGTTCTGGCTACCTCTTTAATCCCGTATGGTTTCAATAATTCTATTAGTGCTTCAATCTTGCTGGATTCACCCGTCACTTGAATGACAACACTATCTTTAGCAACATCGACAACAGATGCCCGAAACGGCTCGATCACACCGTTTATTTCAGTTCGACTTGACGGAGGAGACACAACTCTGATCAAAGCCAGCTCTCTTTGCACAATTGATTGATTTGTAATATCTGTCACTTTGAGGACATCAATCTGTTTGTTTAATTGTTTTGTTAGTTGTTCAGTTTCTTTTTCATTTTCCACATGAACGACAAATGTAATTCTCGAGACTCCAACTGTTTCGGTGTGTCCCACTGTAATACTTTCAATGTTGTAATGCCTTTTTGTAAATAATCCTGTTATTCTGTTTAATACACCGCTTTGATTCAGAACTGTCAGTGTAATGATTCTCTTCACGGTTTCACCCCCACCATTTCATGTAACCCTTTTCCAGGCGCAACCATTGGAAATACTTTTTCAGCTTGTGTGACATGAACATCGATGACCATCGGTTCATTTGCTGTTAAAGCAGTTTTCAACTTTTCTTCCGCTTCTTTTTCAGATGTAATTCGAACGCCTTTGATGCCGTAAGCTTCTGACAGCTTGATAAAATCCGGCTGAGACGTAAATTTAGAATGTGAATAACGTTCATCATAAAAGATTTCTTGCCATTGCCGGACCATTCCCAGACAATTGTTATTTAAAATGACAACTTTGATCGGAAGTTTCAAATCATAGATAACTGATAACTCCTGAAATGTCATTTGAAAGCCTCCGTCCCCAAGCACAGCAACAACTGTTGCATCCTGATCTGCGAGCTGCGCTCCGATCGCCGCCGGAAGGCCAAATCCCATTGTGCCAAGCCCTCCTGATGTCACCCATCTGTTTGCTTTTTTAAATGGATAGAATTGTGCCGTCCACATCTGATGCTGGCCGACATCCGTTACTAAAATCGCTTCACCTTTTGTATAACGATGAATGCACTCGATTAGTCTCTGTGGTTTAAAACTAGCCTCTGCACTTTCTTCATACCAAAGCGGATATTCGCTTTTCCAATTGGCCAGCCGTGCTTTCCATTCATTAGAAGCACTAGGTTTTCCATTTTGTTTCAGCAGCTCTGTTAAAACAAGTTTGCTATCGCCAACCACAGGAATATGGGTATGAACATTTTTGCCGATCTCAGCCGGATCAATATCGATATGGGCGACTTTCGCATATTTTGCAAAATGCTGCAAATTCCCAGTCACCCGATCATCAAAACGAGCGCCAATACTAATCAATAAATCACTTTCGTACAAAGCCATGTTAGCAGCGTATGTTCCATGCATTCCTGCCATTCCGAGAAAAAGAGGATGGTCTGCCGGAAAGCCACCAAGCCCCAAAAGTGTATGAGCTACCGGAATTTGCTGCTGTTCAACATAATTTTTTAATTCTTCTGACGCTTTCCCATGCAAGACACCCGCTCCAGCTAAAATAACCGGTTTTTTTGCTCCGCTCACCGCCTCAACTAGCTTTCTGATTTGCAAATAATTCGGTTCTTTCGTCGGTTGATAGCCTGGCAGATGAATATCTTTTTCATAGCTAAACTCACCTTCTAAGACTGCAATATCTTTAGGAATATCGATTAAAACAGGACCCGGCCTTCCCGTCGTCGCAATGTGAAAGGCTTCTTTAATAATGCGTGGAAGATCTTCAGTATGTCGAACCTGGTAACTATGTTTGGTAATCGGCATTGTGATCCCAAGAACATCTGCTTCTTGAAAAGCATCAGATCCGATAACAGAAGTCGCTACTTGGCCAGTGAAAACGACTAATGGCAATGAATCAATCATTGCATCAGCAAGACCTGTCACAAGATTAGTCGCACCAGGACCTGAAGTTGCAATGACAACCCCCGGTTTCCCAGAAATTCTCGCATATCCTTCTGCCGCATGAATCGCCCCTTGTTCATGACGTGTCAGCACATGGAATAACTCAGATTCGTACAGTTTGTCATAAATCGTCAACACTGCCCCGCCCGGATATCCATAGATGACTTCAACCTTCTCCTTTTTTAAAGCTTCAATCAGCATTGACGCCCCTGCCATTGTTTGTGTACATTGGGCATTCACTGCATCCAACTGTACATTCGTTCCCATTTACCTTCCTCCTCATCACTGCAAGTTATTAGTATATGATGCAAAGCGATGTCCAAGCATGCTTTGATAGCTAAAAAAACCTTCTCACCCACAATTGACACTGCTTTTCATCATCACAGGTCAAAAGGGGCGAAAAGGCTTTTCTTTCCGCGGTACCACCCTTGTTCACGGCTTTTCAGCCGTCTTTTGGATAAAAATTATCCGAGTCATAACGAGTAAACTTGTTCACGCTCACCCGGCCAACCTTACTAAATATGAAAATCGTTCAGGCTGACACTCAGAGGGGAGTTCACTGCGAAGACCATCACCGGTTTCCAGCATTCCCGGCTCTCTACAGATGGAATATTTCGCTGCTACTTATCCTCTTCTACGTTTGTCTTTATTTAACTGACATTTAAACTTTGATCTTTGAAGTTTACTTTTTCTCCATCACGTACAACACGCTCACGAAACTTTTCAAGCATCCTATTTGTATGCAGGCCCGGCTTACCATCTCCAATTTTCCTACCATCTACTTCAACAACTGCGATCACTTCAGCAGCTGTTCCGGTTAAAAACACTTCTTCAGCTGTATAAACATCATGACGGGTAAACGGCTCTTCACTCACTTCGTAGCCAACCTCTTTCGCTATCTCAATGATGGCATTGCGAGTAATGCCTTCAAGTGCCCCGATATATCCAGGTGGTGTTAACAGTTTCCCATTTTTATAAATAAATACATTATCAGCTGAACCCTCAGCCACATAGCCTTGGTCATTTAACATCAGCGCTTCACTGACCCCTGCTATCTGTGCCTCAATCCGGACAAGAATATTATTTAAGTAGTTTAAGGATTTGACTTTTGGACTTAAAACATCCGGTCGATTCCGTCGTGTTGGAACTGTTACAATTTCAATTCCTGTTTCATACAAATGTTTTGGGAATATTGCTAATGGTTCGACAATTATGATGACACTTGGTTCTTGACAATTTCTTGGATCAAGTCCAAGATCTCCTATCCCTCGAGAAACAACCAAACGAATATAAGCATTGTTTAGCCCATTTTTCTCGACTGTTCTAAGGACGTGTTCTGTCAGCTCTTCCTTTTGGTAGGGAATATCAAGCATAATTGACCTTGCCGAATCATAAAGTCGATCCATATGTTCTTTCATTTTAAAAATATTACCACTGTAGACTCTAATCCCTTCAAACACCCCGTCCCCATACAAAAACCCATGATCATAGACTGATATTTTGGCATCTTCTTTTTTAACCAGTACATCGTTTAAAAAAATCCACCGGTCTTTCTGGTCCCCCATGCCATTTAGCACACCTTTCTGTTTTAAATAGTCACTAAAATCATGATGCAGGAACCCGTTTATCCTACGATCATTCACCGGGAAAAATGAAAGTTATAAAGTAATTTGTTCTTTTGTTTGAACTCATATTACGCCCCTTTACAAGCAGTGTCAACCAGATTTTTTAAAATTATTTGATAATTTAGATTTATTAATTTATTTGAATCCGCTTTCATTATTGATAATAAAGGAAATTCTACAGAAAAAAATATTGAGAAGTTTTTCTGCGTATTTATTAAGAATACAGAAATTGAAATGACATTTATACAATTTTGTCAGTTTTTATGACAAACAAACAATTCTGAGGCAGTTACCATATCATGTTAAATAACAAAAATGATGTGGTAGGTGAATATCATGAATCAGTTCGTCAATCAACACTTGTCTGAATCTCGTCAATACTCAGATGATTCAGTTCCATATGTTTACAATCCCAGTCTTCACCCAGGTAGCATGTTGTATTTTCCATACGGTGCTGTTTTTCAAACTCCCATTATCGGGGTATTTCTTCCCGCTAGTGTCCCTTATTACGCAACACCCAGTTTTGTCGGAACTTTTGGTGTACATCGGTTCTTATAAAAAAAGAGCCGTGTACGGCCCTTTTTTTCTCTAATCATTATTGTAGAGGCTGCTGAAATTGTTGGTTTTGTTGGTTCTGTTGGGTTTGTTGGGTTTGTTGATTTTGTTGTTGACCCATTTGACCTTGCTGACCAAATGATTGTTGAGCTTGATGAAGAGCGTGGCTCATTTGGTTCATTGCCATATTTGTTTGAATCCCTTGAACAGCTTGATTTAATTGTTGAATAGCTTGTTGAATGCACTGAAGAACTTGTTGATCTGTTTGCTGCATTTGTTGTTGAGATTGTGAACTAAATTGTCGGATTTGCTGCTTTAATTGATTAAACCCTTGACTATTTTGTTGAGACTGCCTATTTTGACCTGACTGTTGCGAACCTAATTGTGATACGATATTTTCAAGCTGAGCAAGTTGTTGTTGGATATTCCCAAATTCTTGAGCAAGCTCTGTATCTGTTATCACTTTACCAAGCATTTGCGTATGCTTTTGTTTTTGCTTCTGTTGATTTTGTTGTTGCGTATTTTTTGTCATAAAAAATCCTCCTTAAAATTGTTCACACCCTTTATCATTTTCATTCATGTTAAAAAGATAATAGGCAATTTAAGGAATCCACATTAGGTAGTAATCATGTCCATGTTTAAAAAGAGCGGAAAGAGCATATCTTTAGGATGAGAGCGGCTTTGTTAAAGATTTTTGATTAGGAATTCAAAATCATCTTTTTTCAAATTTTAAAATGCATAATATGATGGCTGATGCGATTAAACTGATGACGATGAAAAGATGTCTAATCTAAATATATTTTTTATTCCATTCACGAAAAATGACCATAAAATATATATGTTAATAGCACTAAGTGTCAACCGTCTGAACCACCTAGGGATAAGAAGCCAAGCTTTTAGGATCTTACCTGAAAGTTTCCCCATTTCTCCCTGCCGCTCTAAATGTTAATGTATTAACGGTTTAACCGTTATTTGGTTATCTTTTTTCGATATGGTTTTTTGCCCCTTTTATTTATTTTAAGATACGTAACATTAATTACTAGTATTAACAATCATCACAAGTCCATATGTAATGCCAAATAGATCTCTGCATTGCTTATGATGACGCCCTTCCATGTCGTACGCTTTTTTCCTGAGTACCATATTCCCGCCAGTCTAAAAACAGTGTCATCTTGCTCACTTGCCATAAACTCTTTTATTAGTCTGTATGCTAAATCTCTATTTAAATAATTACAGAACGGAATCACTTACAAATTCATCACTAGGATTTACGATTGGTTTTTCGATCGGGCCGTGATAAGTAATCAAATGTTTCACTTCCTTTTTCACTGTATATTGCAGCAAATTCTACAGTGCATGTATTTTAGCGTTCTTGTATTTTTGCAATGACGTGCGCGTTTTCAAAATTTACAAATCAAAGTCACCGACAGTATTTATCAAAAATAAGAATATAATTGCATGTATAATTGATGGAAAAAATCAAGTATGAAGGGGGCCCAATAATAGCATTGTTCGAAAAATAGAAAGATGATTGAAATCTTTTTGTACTTAAAAACATCTGAGCATCACAAATGTATCATTATTTGTTGTAAAACCTATATAAGGAAGATTTGTTAACACAGATTTTACCCTAGTATTAGACACTACTCCGCCTTCACAGTTTTACCGTATAATTGATGTATATCAAAATTAAAAATGAGGTAACTATGAAAAAATTCCGAGGAAAGAAAAGATATTTTCGAAATTTATGGGACATTATCGAATCGTTTGATTTAGAAATTGATAATGAATCATGGTTTAATTTTTCGCATACACATCTTGATTTTTATGCAGTTGGAGAACACACAATCAAAATAAGGAGAGAGCATATAAAAGCTCATATCGCTTTATATGATGTAATCTTAAAACAACTCGAAACATTTGGTAAACCATATCAATCTTGGATATGTATTCACAAAAACGACCCAGGTTTAGATGCAGTATACATTCATTCACCAAACCCATATAACAATTGCTTTCCTTATAAAAACGAAGAACTAAATTGGGCTTGTGAAATACCCAAAACCTTCAAAGATTTAATTGACCTTGATAAATTCAATTTTTCCTACTATGAATTTGGAGAAGTATATTATATTCAATCAAAAGATAAAGGTATTGCATTATAAATTTTTTATATAAAAACAATTTTAAGGAATTCTGGACTAATGGAATAAGAATACAGACTTGAGTCTGGAAAGAACAGTGGAATTTAGTTTAACCATTATCATTCATACGTCTTATACGTTCTTTCTTGATTTACAATTTCGTCAACGAATGAATCTATACTTCCAACAGACTTATGTACTCCATGAACATGATAAAATATCGTGGTTGTGTTCCCAACTAAATTCTTTTCTAAAATTACCCTAGCTACAAAAACCTCTTTATGTAAATCAAAGCTCCATTTTTCGTGAACGTTATCTAAAATTTTTTCTCGTTCTGGTGACAAAATAACCTCACTTTTGTTAATAACAGTTGTCTATTTTTTTGGTAGCAAATTCATCAATTTGATTTTCTTTGTTTATTTATTTTTAGTTTTTGATTTAAAAGTTTTTGTCGGTCATTCATTATCTCACCGCTAACTAATCCTACCTCTTATCAGCTATAGTGATTATACTATCAATGAGAAAGAAGAAATGTCTAAGAGAGGTTTGGTTAAAAACATTTAAACACCAATGTTGAAGTTGTTAACAAAATTTTAAGGACAATACATAATTAATCATTCTAATATATATTGTCCTTTTACTAATATATCATTCATCTAAACTCGTTCAAGATAAGTTAACTTCCAATATAAACACTTTCACATGTTCCAGGTTTGGGTTCATAATAGCAATGATTTTTAAATTGACCAGTTAAAGGTTGACCATACCATGTTGGAGGACATGGACCATATGGATTAAAATACCAAAGAGCGAATTTCCCTGGGTGTTGTCTCCAATAATCTAAATTTTGTTTTGCTAATTTTTTTTCAACACTTCTCGCTCTTTGATAAAATACATTACCTTTTTGAACAGCTTCAAAAGAATAATTTCCTCCTTGCACTTGATAAATGACTTGTGGAATTGTTCTTAAGTCTTTAAAGTCTAAACAATTTGCTTTAAGACGATTAACAATGACATTGCCAACATATAACATCCCTAACTTTCCTTCACCTTCGGCTTCCGCTCTCATCATCCTTGCCATTAAGTCAACGTCCGAACTTCGATAGGCTGCTCTTGGCATTTTTCCACCCCCTACACATGGTATGAAAAAAAATGATGTTCATGTCATCGTTTATTTCAGTTGTTAAGTAAGGTTGAAATAAATTGACCTTGGGTTAGATTTACTAAATGCTCTTATAAAAGACCATAAAGTTCTTTCATTGTTTAAGAGGTTGGTTGGCATTACATCTTGGGTGTAGGAGCCTGTACTAGTTGCTTTCGATGCCATAAGATGAACAGAGGAAAAAACTAATCCATAATCCAAAGTACTCCAAGATTTTTGTTCAGAAAGCTAAAACCCAGTCAAAGACTTTTTTCCTCTTTCTAATCCTTTTATCTCGGGAGTTCATTATTTTTGACGCCCCTATATTTCAACAGGTATTCTGTCTGTAGAGGTGATAATATGAGAAAGATCGTGGCAATTTCCGGGAGCATCCGAACGGGTTCATCTAACACTAACATATTAAAGGCTTTAGCAACCTTTATTCCTGAAGATATTGAATATACGCTTTATAATGGAATAAAAGAACTTCCCCATTTCAATCCAGATGTCGATCAAATGAACCCACCAGCTGTCGTTAAAGATTTTCGAAAGTTGCTAAATGAGTCACATGCACTTATTATTTGTACACCAGAATACGCAAAAAGTGTACCAGCAGTCTTGAAAAATTCACTAGAATGGCTTGTTTCTTCAGCCGAACTTTATAAAAAACCAGTAGCTGTTATCACAGCTTCTCCATCAATAACGGGAGGAGACAAAGCACATGAGTCTTTACTGCTTACATTAGGTATGCTTGATGCTACTATTGTTAAATCTGGATCGCTATTAGTTCCAACAGTACGAACCAAATTTAATGACGATGCTACAGTAACAGACGAATCTACTAAGCAAGCACTTATTGCTTTAATTAATAGTATTGTCGATGAAATACACCATTGATTTGTGTGTTAATTGAAGGGCCTTAATGAAGGCTTTTTTTGTTACTTTGAAAAAGTTTAATACTAAAATTTGTGTCTAATATATGAAATTCAATTTTATGGAAAGGATACTTATTTGCTCCATAGAATTCTTTTAATGTATCAAAATTTAAAGGAGGAAGTTAACGATGATTAAAAAAATGGGATTACTTCTGGTATTAACAACAGGTATGTTACTGTCAGGAGCTGTTGGAGTATCGGCTGAAACAACTCACACCTCAAAAGCTCAATCGATTAGCCCCATCAAAGTTCACCCGCAAGGCATGGCCCATACTAGATATGAAAAAAGAGGAGACAATTACTACTTTAAAATCTTAGCTTTGCAATCTCCATTTAATCTAAACTATTATCTACGAGTTGCTTGGACAAATGACAACAAAGAACCAAACAGCTATAATACGATTACTTATGTGGCTGCGACTGCAACTGGAAACTCATATGATGTAGTATCCAATGGAGTAAGCACTTCAGTAGTAGAACATTATTTAACCTCTGGAAAGGATACAGTTTACGGTTGGGCTAAAGCTAAAAATGGGAAATGGTATTCAGCAGGTGCCCTTCCTTTTAAATAATTTATAGTTGAGTTTCCACTCATTACACTTTGTAAGGTGGGATCGACATCTCCATCCCACCTTACAGCATAGGAAGAAAAACGACCCGGCAATCCCACAATTAAAATATTGTAACTCAGGAGCGACGCTGCAAATAAGGAGGTCGTTTTTTTATTGCGGCTGGGAATAATAAATTGTCCATTTTTTTTAAAAAAATAAAATGATTAGGCTATGGTACAAACGCCTAAACATAAAAGGCAAACGCACATATATAGGTAATGTATCGAAAAAAATACAAGAAAAAGGTGAATTGTTTATGAACTACGATTATTACGATGGTTACTATGGCAATTATTCTCGTGCTTTTGAGGGTTTAGTCGGTCAATTTCATTCTCTTCCTGTTAATTTAACATTACCAAATGGTCGTGTGCTTCCTGCTGGTACACGAGTATTTATACACAGGGTAGGATATACTCAAGCTGGTCAAGAATTAGTTACAATAGTATTCCCATTTGAAGTTGGCGGGAACTGCATAGGTGGTTCTGCTGTAGTTTCAGCTACGCAACTTGGAGGCGGCGGCGGAATCCAAACATTTAGATAAGTTGTTATCTCATTATGATCTTACATGCTTGCAAGTCTGGAAAATTCAAAAGATCAAGCGAGTGGTGTCATATCTAAGTGAAATACTCTAAACAATTTAAAGAAACTCATTGGACTTATTTTCAAAATCATAATAAAATTCCAAAAAAATCGTTTTCAATACACACTTTTAACCTGCTATGTTCTGAACAACAGAAGAAGCCTCACAACCTGTTGATCAATGGGTTTGAGGCTTATCTGCTACGACAGCCCAAGATAGATTCGATTTCCACCGACTTTTAATAGACCGATCCATTAATGGGGTAAGCTTAGAAACATAATGGCAACTCTTCTAAAGCTCTCATCAGAAAAGTCCCTTTCCACTTCATCTCTTCCCTTTCACCTTTGAACCTGATATTGGGGAAACGTTGCAATAATGTAGAAATAGCAATCTTCGCTTCCAAACGGGCAAGTTGTGCGCCAAGACAAAAGTGACTACCGTGACCAAAGGCGATATGACGATTGTTTTTTCTTTCAATATCAAAATGATCAGCATTCGGAAATATCTTTTCATCACGATTAGCAGATGCTAGTGAAATGATTATCAAATCTTTTCTTTTTATTTCTTGCCCATGCAATATAAACGATTCAGCCGCCCAACGCATAGTTGTTAATTCAACAGGACTATGAAATCGCAATGCTTCTTCTATAGCAGAATCAATTAAATCCGGGTGTTGATGGAGCTTTTGTAATTGATCGGGGTGACAAAGTAGTGCAAAAATCATATTTGTCATTAAGTTCACAGTTGTTTCATGCCCTGCAACAATAAGGAGCATAATTGTCGAGAATAACTCGTCTATGTTTAATTTTGTTCCTTCGCTTTCCACTTGGATAAGTGAACTGATTAAATCTTCTGCAGGTTGATTCCTTTTTTTATGAACTAAACATTTCAGATATTCTGCAAATTCTCCTATTTTTTCATTGTTTATTTCTAAACTTTCGGGCGTGTTGGAAAAATCAATAATGGCTTGTGACCAAACCCTGAACTTTTGTTGATCTTCAAGCGGAATACCAAGCATTTCACTGATCACAATAATCGGTAAAGGAAAAGCGAAATCACCTACAATGTTTATGGAATGATTGTACTCCACTTTATCTAATAAAGTATTAGTGATTTGTTGAATTCTATCTTCAAGTTGTAAAATAACGCGAGGGGTAAATGCTTTTTGGACAAGGGATCGCAAACGGCTGTGATCAGGGGGATCTGAGTTTAACATATGTTTTGTTAAAGGTTCCTCATTTTCTAAAAAAACAGGGCGGTTTTCATTTTCAGTTAACACATTTTCAATATTCTTCTTTAATCTTGCATCTTTTAATAGATATATTGCATCATCGTATTTCGTGATGAGCCAACCGTTACCCATATCTCCCAAAGATACCGGATAAACAGGATAAGTTGTACGTAACTCTTTGTAAAAATCATAGGCTTCGTTTTTAAATTCTGTTGAAGACAACTGCATTTCTGACAACACGCTGTAGCTCTTTATATTTTTTAAAGTCATAAACCAACCTCCTTCTTTACCTGAGTTTTGTTAATTAAACCCTATGTTAACATTATAAACCATAACAAAGTGATTTAGGAAGATATGAAAACCACTTTTTGAAAATTGGATAATGCCTTTTTAATTTTTTAAACAGAAAGTTGCCATAGACTCATCATGGTATGAACCCGAAAATAATTCACATAAACTATCAGTACATTTATAATAGAATTGTTAAATAATTTATGACCAATTTTCAAAAGGAGAACTTTAAATGGTAAAAGAAAAATTACATTCATATTGCTTGAACTTACTTGGAACGACACATGATTATCAAGAAGATTGGCAAGCGGATCGTTATCTAGTCGGCGGGAAGATGTTTGCCTTAATAGGTACAGATTCTAAAAAAAAGCCAATCATAACTTTAAAATGTGAACCGAATTATGCCAAAGAATTAAGAGAGAATGATGAAGGAATTATTCCTGGCTATTATATGAATAAAACACACTGGAACTCTATTTATTTTGACGCAAATTTATCTAATGAATTATTAGAACATCTTATTTTACATTCATATAACTTAGTATTTGAAAAATTAACAAAAAAAGTCCAAAAACAATTGATGTCGAAGTAGTCATAGCTATGAAAAAATATGAACCAACCCGCTTCATTTAAGTTCGTAATGGGGTTTCTTGCCCTTTAGAACTTGTTAAAACCTCATATTTCCAATCTTCACTCCTATCTTAACTGCTGTTGACTTTACCGTTCAAAATCAGGTGATTTCAAGTCCGTCATTCACTCAGTAGTTAAGATTTCGAAACTATCAACCTAATTGATCCGTAAAATAACGAATACTTATAAGGGGAACCTCCCTAAAACTTGTGACATATCGCAAAACATTTGGATCGGTACAATTATGCAGCACACAAAGATACGGCTCCTAATTATCAGTTGATCTCGTATTTCGTCTTTACATACTAGAGGCTCCGTATGAGATACACATTGTTAAAAACTTTTTTCTATTACGCTATAAAAGGCATAGACGCCGCTCGTTCAGATACATAGCTCCGAAAAGACCACGAGTTTCTGGCATTTATTCTCGTTATGTGGACGACCTCACTTTCGTAATTATCCCGTCATTAAACTTTATATTAAATCTCTTCGAATTTACTCTTTCGCCATTGAGTACAAGTAGTAATTATAGCACTAAATTCCTCTTCAGCTTTACTGGCTCCTTGATCGCATGCCATGCTTCAACGAATGGTTCCGGATGTTCTTCGACTCGCAATAAGATTCCGTAGTATTTTATAAATTTCGTCTGCTTCAAAATAACGGTCCATTGCGGAGTAGATTTCGCTTGGCAACGCATTTTTAAGTCCGGAGGACGGAACCATATGTATTACGTGATTTTTTGAAAGATTAATAGAATGTGATGGTTCATTCTTAATTTTCGACCTTTCAACCGTTGCCCCCGTAGCCTCTGACGCTTCCTCTCGCGTGGTCATTGTCGACTGTTCAATCGGTAAAATAACGATGATATTAGCGCCGTCCACCGTTAATTTTCCTGGTCGTTGCGATCTTTTTGATAATCGAAAGGAATGCGAGTTTGTTAACGACACGCCGCGCTGTCTTGACGGACTTTCCGATCAAATTCGCTAGAGTGTCTGCTTTTAGATGTGCTGCCCCAGCGATCTTGACCGCATAACGAGCAATCGTTTTGAGTGTTAAGCGATCGGTGTCGTTTAATTCGTATGTATTTCGTTTAATATGTTCGTAGACAGCTGCGTTAAGTTTGGCCGTCGAGTCGAACGTTTGATGTTCCGCTAAATAATGCATAACGATTCCGCCTTCTGCAATTTACGTTTAACGCAATTATAATTACACTAAACGAAATTTACAATTACGGTTTGCGTAATTTTTTCTTTATCGTATACTACGGTTATATAAAGCGAAAGGGTGGGACAAATGCGTCTTCGTCTAAAAGAGTTGCTCGCAGAGCATGGATACGAACAGAAAGATATCGCAGACGACGCGAGCAGTAAGTGAATTATGCTCAGGTAAAACGAAAAGATATCCGAAGGAAACACTTGAGAAGATTATTGATAAAGTTAATATCACTGATATGAATGAATTATTTGAAGTTCGAAAAGAGTAGAAGTTTTAAAAAAAGGCTATGTTTTAGATAGATATGGAGGATAGATGTAATGATAAGACATAATTTAAAGATAGAAAATATTCCAGCAATTTTGTGGGGTGACACATCAGATAAGTTATTTATAGTTGTGCATGGTAACATGTCAAATAAGGCAGATGACTCGATTATTGTATTTGCAGAAGAAGCAACAGCAGTAGGTTATCAAGTTCTTAGTTTTGATTTGCCTCAACATGGTGAACGTAAAGATGATACTTATCTTTGTAAAGTTCAAAACTGTGTTCAAGACCTTAATAAAATTATGACATATGCAAAATCATTATCAAATAATATAAGCATTTTTGCTTGTAGCATGGGAGCATATTTCAGCCTATTAGAATATTGTCATGAGCCATTGAATCAGTGTTTGTTTCTCTCTCCTGTGGTAAATATGGAACGTATAATAAATAATATGATGACATGGTTTAACGTAAGTGAGAGTAGACTAAAAATAGAGAAAGAAATTTCCACACCTATTGGGCAAACTCTCTATTGGGATTACTACTGTTATGTGAAAGAACATCCTATTATTGCTTGGAATCATCCGACTTCAATTCTCTATGGTTCAGAAGATAATCTATGTGAGTTTGACATTGTATCTGAATTTGCTAAACGTTTTAAATGTAATTTGCAAGTAATAGAGAATGGAGAACACTATTTCCATACTCAGGAACAGTTGCAGCATTTCAGACAATGGCTAAAAAACCATATATACGTTAAATGATAATAGAAAATGGTTGATGTATAACCTTCTTTAATAGCAAAATTAAGAAAAGTCAAAATAGCTTCTCTTAAAAGCTATATAATTTCAACGTTATTTTAAAACATAGCCTAAGAAAATAACGCCCCAGCTGGCTAAAGTTAGGGTTAATTTTTATTTAATACGAGATGCTCGTAATAATGGTCGGCAACGGTTTTAAAGTTATCGCGATCAAAATTGTCCCAATTTCTTTCATCGTTGGTTTTGAGTTCAATTTGAATAGATAATATTTTTTTCGGTTCTGAATTACCTTTCGTATCAACTAACGGGAATTTCCATGTAAGAATAACTCGACCTACTTTTTTATTCTCAAATATTTTTGGAAAAAGCTCTTCGGCTTCTATTAGCATACCTTTTTTAATCATGTTTGTGGTGAGATTGTCATTTCCGTTTAATGTCACGCTGACAGTTCTAACGGTTTTCGTATCTGACTCCAAAAGATCTGATACTTCTAATTCCTGAACCTTCGGAACATCACCGGCTTTTTTACCGACAGTTTTTTTAATTATTTTTTCAATTCCTTCTTTACTCTTTTCTTCATCATTCACGGCTGTTTCTTCTTTTTTAGCTTTTTCTTTTTTATCATTTTTTACAAATTGATCGTTTTTCGGTTTTTGCACTTCACTTTCCTTGTCTATAGATTTTACTTTTTCTTTATCTACGTCAACTTGAAAAAATTAGCTTTTTCGGATATGGACTCTGTGTCACTACCCAAATATTGCAATCGAAATAACTACGAAGCTAATAACAACGCGAATAATAGGTGTCCAGCGTCCATTTTTATTAACCCACATTAGAATTAAGCCTATTGGAAAAAATACAATTATCAATAGTATAGTGAACCAATTGTTTTATAAAACGGTGTTTCTTTCAATTCTCCCCCTCCTCATAGGTAAAATTATACTCACCGGTAGCCCTCCGATTACACAAGCGCCCGTATGAGCCCGCAAAATCCATTATTTATTCTGCCGCGTTATCGTTCCAAGTGCGTTTTCGATAGTAATTCGGTCACTTTCGCACATTTTAGGCGGATTTACCGAAGGTTTTTGCACCCGAGTCAAATCGGAAAAACCTTCGTCGATTGTGAAAATCGGTTTCTTTTTCGTCAACAAAAAACGCCTCCTACTTCGTTTAATTGAACGGTTCAAATTTGCGTCGGTTTTTTAATTGACCGATACATTGACCGTTACATTTAACGGGTAGAAAGCGTATATTGACGGGCTTTATTGCCCAATTACGGGTACGTCCCAGGAGAGATTTGAACTCCCGACCGACGGCTTAGAAGGCCGATGAACCTTATAGACACTATAGGACATTCCTTAATCAAACCCCTTTTAATTCAAGGTTCTTTACCCTTCTTTACTGCCTATAGGAACTAAAAATACCTAGTTGGGAGTGAATCCGCTCCCAATTTCCCACCTTACTCTACTCAAAGAAAAAACTATTGATTTCTCAAAGAGTTTACGAGATTTCACATATAACAAGGGGGACTACAGCTCTTTATACTTTTCAAAATGATATTGTCTGCTCTCCTACAATACAAGCTTCGACATCAGAATGGCATCATTTTCATAAAGTTAATGTAGACAATTTTAATAAACTATTAAGCGATCTTATTTACCACCTTTTGCCCTAATAAGTTGACCGAAAAAATAAACTCTTGACAATATAGACCGTATAATAAAATTCGACCCACTTTGTCAAGAGATTTTAAGCTTTCTATTTCTAGATGTGGTAAAATATTCAATGTACATAGTCTTGGCTCACTCAAGGGAAGCTGGCTCATCCCCTACCCTATGGAAAGGGGGTGATGCTAATGACAACATTTCAAGCGATCTATTTAATGATTGCTTTTGGCATGTTTATTCTTGCCTTGTTGTCTTATATAAAACAGAAATAAACTTCCCTTGAGACCTGCGAAAGTTTTCGAGAGAAGTTTATTTCAAAAGTTTCGTTATTTGAGCCAGCCCGTTGATGGGCCACTTTGTACAATGGACTCGACTGCTACCAACAGTCGGGTCTTCTTTATTTTATGCATTTTCTTTAGAAGTTATCCTTATCTTTATGATAAGTCAAGGAAAATTTTTTTGCAATGGGGTAGCGCCAAAAACAGATTTATTCAGAATGGAATGTAGAGTCGTAATTAAGGGAACAAAGATGAAGCAGTAAAGGTCACTAATTCAATACAAGAATATCAGATGGCGCATTGACAGTTCTATTTAATAAAAGAGCAAAATTGTTAAAATTCACGACTACAGGTTGCTAATATACCAGCGCTTCTTTAACGTGAAAAAGGTGTCCAATAGTCAAAAATCAACTTATTGGACAGCCCCCTCTAAAACACACTTTAATCTAAATACTATAGAATTGAACAATACCTATAACCGCTCCAAGAACAAACAATCCAAAAATAGTCCACAAAGCAATTTTCCAGCCTTTTGACATTTCAATCCCTCCTAAAATAATAAAATATATTTTAACACATCGATTTTAAAACTTAACTTTTCCACGCTCTTGTATAAGTTCTAACTCTATTCTTATTTCCTACAGCTTTTAAGTGTAAGGTCCCCAGACCAACAAGACTTAAAAGAAAATTGGAGTTCTATTTGTTTTCTTATACAAATTTAAGAGCCTGATGATCATGAAGGATTTTGTGAATAAAAATCTGGATATCCCTACAGAAAGGGAGGTACTTCCTACTAAAAACAACTTTTCAGTAAGTAATCCCTCTACTATCACCAAACAGATAAGTCCATACTCGTCAGATGTCGGAAAAGGTCTTTTGAACTGTTATCTTAAGGTTAACTCTGAATTCAAGATAGTATCCACCATTGACTAAGTCTATTTAACTATCCAAAATAAGAACATTAGTTCTTTTTTTGATCAAAAAGGGGCTTAAGGTCTATTTCAGTCACATTGTTTTTATTCTATTATTGAGAGTGCGGAAAAATGTAGGGATATATTTGCCATTGCATCCTTTTTAGTATTGAGGTGAAACAAATGAGTGTTAAAAGTGCATTGAATAACTTTAGCAGTAAGATTATCCAAATGGATGATGCTACGGATGAACTAATTAGAAAATTAAGAGCAGCAAAAAAAGAAATTAAGAAAGAACATGAAGATGGTATTGTTGAAATTAGACAGATTTTGAATCCACATCTTGATGAGCACTGGACTGGAAAGTTCGGTAAGAGCTTTGATAAAGAGCGAGATGAAGCCCATACAGAAATGCATAATATCGTAAATGAAGAGTACTTAGAGTATATAGAAACTATTGAGAGTGAAATTTCTAGATTGCAACTTATAAAAGGAGAGCTTGAAAAAGCAAGAATAGCTACCTTGGCGGCACACCTTTTATTGGAACAAGGAAAAAAAGAGGATGAGCTAAACAATAAAATAAGCTCAATTAAAAATACATGGAGTGAATGGTTTTCATGACAACTATCAAACTGAAACATGACATTGTTATCAAAAGTCTGGATGCTGTAATACGAGAACTAGAAGCTATAGATCTGGCAGAGCTAGGCTCTTTGGGCAAAAATAAATTATCCTACACGACAAAGTACCACAGCCGAGAGAAATCCATCGATAAAATGATTGACGAATACAAAAAAGCGGTTGAAAAGAATGTCAAGGATGTAAAAGGCAATGTCGATTTATTGAAAGAACAGGACAAGGCGATTGCCAGAAAATAAACTAGGGAAAGGGAAATTCGATGGCCAAAGATAAAAAAAATAAAGATATCGACTTGGACAGTTCCGTTAAAGTCTTTGAGGGAAGTACTTTAATTAAAGCAGCCAATAAACGAAAAAAGCAATATGAAGTTCTTGAAGATCAGCTGGATAAGCTAAAAAAAGCTTTTCTCGGAGTGGTTAATTTAGGTGATAATTTCACAGGAAAAGGCGCAAATAATATTAAAGACTTCTTTAGTGGGCAGGCAGAGGTTGTTGATAGCTGGTTAATTCTTGTAAAATCACAGATCGCTTTTTTTAACGGAATTGAGCGTATAATTGAGGACAAAGAACTATCGGATTCATACATAGAAATGTCTTTTTTAAATTCAGAGCTCAACATTGCAAACACAAAATCGCTCCAAATTGTCGCGGATCTGCACAATAAAATGAGTAAGATTATATCCAATGTAAAGGATAACGTTAACATACGCTTGTGGACACCAGATAATTTCTCAGACAAAATGGCAACAGCGCAAGTCACGCGGCTAAATGCTATGAATGCTGTAGATGAGATTGATAAATCTCTGAAATCTGAATATACTCTTTTAGAAGGGGAAGACATTAGTGTACTCGAAAAATATACAGCATTGATTCAATCAACAAGTAATGGAAAAAGCGCATCTCCCATGTATTTTGATAAGAAAGCTTTTCACAATAATAAGTTATATAAAAATTCACGAGAAATTGATAAGCAAGGAACTGAATATATCAAAGCGAAAAAACAGATAGAAGAAGCAGAAAAACAAGAGGAAGAAAGAATAAAAGAGCTAAAGGAAAAACTTGATGATATCCTAATTAGTGATGATGAATATCTGAAGATTGCAGCAGAACTTGGAACTGAGAATCTTACAAAAAAGCAAATACAACGCTATGCTTCACTTAAATTCGAAAAAATGCAGCAAGAGAAGACTTTCGAGGGGCGCATCCAAAGAGGCATCGAGCAAGGAACGAAAGAAGTATTTCTCGATACAATGTCAGGAATACGAGATACCATAGAAAATCCAAAAGAGGCGTTAGAGGGCATTGCCTACACAATCCAACATCCTCAAGAAACGTTTAATGCTATTGGAAAAGACATTAAAGACTCCTTCGTGAGAGACGTCATCAATGGTGATGCAGAAAGCAGGGCAAAATGGTTTACCTATGGTGCTGGAACAGTCGCGTTATCCGCTGTCGGAACAAAAGGAACTGACAAAGCAGTTAAGTTAGCACAGGCTGGAAAGCTTGGCAAGACTGCATCTAAATTATCTAAAGTCTCTAAAAGAATAGAACACAAGTCGCTTAAAGTTCAGAAGAAAGCTCTTGAAAAAAGTGCAAAATACTTCGAGAAATCTAAGCAAAGAGTTGCTGCAAAATTAAAAGGGCTACAATTAAAAAATCCATTTGAGTCGAAGTTGCAGTTTGCAGGAATTTCTATGAAAACTGCTGCTGGTGAAGGTAAACTCCCTCATAAAATGTCGAATTCTAAGTCCCACCATTCGGCACACAAAATTGAGAAGAATCACGATCCGATTCATAAGGTTGAGAAGAAAAAAGAAGCAACGAAAAGCACTGGAAAAGTTACCGAAAAACACGAAGGCAAGAAGGTTCAAAAAGGCAAGCATGGTGATGTAGATGCCAAAACTCCTCATCAACCAAAATCAAAACCACACGAGCCTGTTCACAAGGTGGAAAAGCCTCACGAGTCTAATAAAGGTGCTGGAACCGTTTCTGGTAAGCATCCTTATGAGTCTTCTAAGCAGAAGAAGCATGAGCCTAATAAAGAGGTAAAGTCTATTCCAAAAGATGCTAATAAAAATGTTATAGAGGCAATCAATAAATATAAGAAACTTTATAAAGAAGAAGTGAACTATATAGACTGTTCAGAGATCGCAGACGACCTTTTTGAAGCAGCTGATGGAAATGGGAAGTTATTCGAGATAAAACCGAAAAAGGGAATACTGCATGTTGAAGAATACGGGAAATTACAGAAATTCGAATATCATACAGTTTACTCTGATGGTAAATATATATATGATCCTAGATTTAGTGAGTCTCCAATCCTTGAGGGAGATTACTTTGATTTAATAAAAAGTAAAAACCCTAACGGTATAACAATAAGAAAGGAAAGATAAAACAATGTGTTCAAACTCTTTTATACTAGCTGATTATTTCAAAGAAAACTTTCCCATAAAGCAAATGCGCCACGGTATGTATGATGAGGAGGATATATACTATCAAATTCCAAAATTAGTTTTTAGGTTTGAAGAAAATGCTGACCAAAAAAATTATGTTGAATTAAAAAAGTGTATTGAATCTTTTAAAGGCAATCTAGAATGGACCTTATTTCAGAGCTTCATAGCAAAAAAAGTGAAAAATTATGTGATAGCTCCTAAAAAAATATTTGAAATGCAAAAACAGCTTTTTGAACAAAACAGAAGAAGTACTGAGAAAGATTATTTTACAGAAGAAGAGTACAGGTTCCTTTGTGAAAAAGGTATTGAAGATATTCCAGACTTAACTAAACATATAAAATCAGTTTTTAAATTTCAAAATGAAAATTGATATCAGCCCTCTTCACAGAGGGTTTTTTTCATACAAACATCCTTACCCAAGTAGCCCTTCCAGCAATCCCATCCACAGCCAGACCAAAAACACGAAGGCAAGAAGGTTCAAAAAGGCAAGCATGGTGATGGAGATGCCAAGACTCCTCATCAACCAAAATCAAAACCACATGAGCCTGTTCACAAGGTGGAAAAGTATCACGAGTCTAAGATTGAGAAGAAAGTTGAAAGTAAGAAAGATGTTCAAGATACGGGTAAAAGTATTAAGAAACTAGACAAATTATCACCAACTGATTTAAATAAAATGTCCCTAGACGAGTTAAAAGAGTCTTTACCTGATGGTTGGTCATTCAATGCCAATGGACCAAACGGTAATGATTTCGTTCATATTAAAGATCGTAACGGACAGTATAGGATTCGAATTGATCCACCAGATAGAGTTACTAAATATGATCACATGCCTATTTATGATGAATCTGGTAATTCTTTAGACATTAATAGGAAAATTGTGGATTATGATGCTCCAGCTGCACATATTCCATATAAAAGATAAGGAGTAATGAAATGAATAAGAACAACTTATTAACAATGGCATTATTGACTCACCTTTAACCAAGTTTGAGATAAGTGACTATTATGATAAAGTTACAATAGAGTATGAGAAAAGTACTTTTAAAATAAACTGTACTTTTAAGAATTGCTTCGAAACAAATTTCAAACACGATTTATCTTATACAAAACAAGAAAATGACTATAAATATTTTGTTCAGGATATTGTAATAACCGAAAAAGATAACTTTTTCTATATTCACATCTCGGCTTGGCCTTTTGATGGAAAAATCGTTTGTAAAGAAATTGATATAGAGAAAACTGGAAAATAAACAACTGACCTTATTGTTTGTTTAAAAAGGCCCAATAAAAGGGCCTTTTTTCAAACAAACAACCTTGTCCAAGTAACTCTCCCCGCAACCCCATCCACAGCCTGGTGGAATATACACCCTGCAAGATTTCCGAATGAACATCAATCTGTTATTCATGGTACTGGATCACCAGCTAATAAGCTGTTTAAAGGAGGTAAATAATTTATGAAATATGACTTCATTAAAAACCAAGCCGGTAATCAGTTTTACCCGGTAAGCGAAAAAGAAATTGAAGAAACTAAATCAACTCTAGGACTAAAACTTCCTTATGATTTAAGAGAATTCTTTATTGAAGTTGGTTATGGTTTTTTAAGAAAAAAATCTGAGTACAATATCAATCGTATTATGGGACCAGCTTCTATAAGAGATGCTAGATTAAAAGTTAATGATTTTGAGTTTTATCCAGATATAGAAGTTTATGAAGAATTTGAAGAAGATAAGTTGATTTTTTTTGAAGCAAATGAAAGTCCCCTGTTACTAAGCTGATTCTTTAGAAGAGTTTTTGATTAAAATTATGGAAGATGATAGCTATTATATTGATCTAGAATAAAACTAGAATCTATATAGTTAAAACATCTATGTTTCTTTTCATGAAATAAATAAACTACTTAACTTTGATTGGACTATATACCTCTCAAGTTTCATAAAAAGGGCCCTAAAAGGGCCTTTTTATTACTTCATTAAAACTTCTAATTATACAAACAACCTTGTCCAAGTAACTCTCCCAGTAACCCCATTCACCGAAAGACCATTCGCCTTTTGAAAAGCTCTCACAGCCTTCTCAAGTCCATGACCAAAGATAGAATCAAGACCATTCACATCATACCCCTTACAGATCAACATCGCTTGAAGAATCCAAGTGATATTTCCTTTCGCTCCCTTACGAACATTTACGACAGCCGCACGAGTTTTCGGTCCCCAGATCCCATCAACGACAAGGCCTGCATGAAATTGCTTATCTAATTCGCTCTGGAAGCCCTTAAGCAAAGCTTTATATGTTTCGGGTCCTTGATAACCGTCTACTTTAATATTAAGCTTATATCGTTTATTCAAGGTACTCTGAATGGTTCTAACAATCGCACGACCACCACTGGAAGATGACCTTTTTAATGACTGCTTTTTAGTTGGTTTAGGAATGGCAGGTGTTGTGTTGTTTACTTTTGATACAAGAACCGGACGTTTACCAGCTTGTAATTGACTCAAAGTTAAACCGCCCATCATCTCTAAATGTGGGTAATCTTTAAAGCTCCTCCAGTCCCCTCCCCATGCAAACCCTAAAGCCTTTGCAATTTGAGCGACTCTTTTCCATTTGGAATTAACAGTCCAGATCGCTGTTTTGCCATCTGAGGATAATAGAACATAATCGACTGCTAAACCGTAATTGTGATTGGACTGTCCAGCTCTAGCATTAGTCACAATCTTCCCTGGCGCAGTACGTCCTTTCGCATACAGCTTATTTTGTTCCGCAAAAGAACGATAGCCAGATGTCATCTGTACATAAATACCCTCTTTATAAGATCTTTTAATCACTTCGATTGCTGTTTCTTTCACAACTGGATGGATTCCCGAACCCATATTCCGAACAGAACGATCAATCAATGCTTGTAATGATACCGCCATTGTAAAACACCTCTATTTTTTATTTTTGACAATAAAAAGAGACTGCCAACCGGCAGCCCTCTCATTTTGTTAATCCGTTTTGTTTTAACACTTCTTTTTGTTGCTTACCTTTCTCTGTGACATAATTGTTTTTATACCAAGCCACAACTGCCGTAACGATTGTAAACACTGTAGAACCTACCAAATATAAAGCATCTGCCACCGTGTTGACTTGGTCTTCACTAATCGGCAAAGCACCCTTTCCGAACATCATCAAAGTCTGATTCACCATTGCAATAAAAAGAAGCACCGTCCGAATGACTGTGCCTTTGTCAACGTTTTTCATATTATATTTTCCTCCATGTCTGTCTCTGTAATCTCCATGTTTTCAATGTACCATGCGGCTGGTACGTTTCTTCGTTCGATCATTTATAAACCACCTCATTAAACTACTTCATAGAAAATCAACAATCTTACTGTGATTTTTTGGGACTCGATGTTGGACGTAGCGCCTGTTCCTCTCATAAACATTTTAAATCCGCTAGATGATTGATTTTCGATTCCTACTGTAATGGCGTTTGAATAGGCTCCATAAGGTTGAGCGAAAACAGCGAAAATATTTTCTATTTTATTAGTCGAACCGTCACCGGGAACTTTATAGTCAAAACTTGTGTATCCATAGGCTCCTCCGTTCATAGGCATTATGAGAGTCAATTCATCAAGAAGAATCCCTAAACAGTGTTGCAGACTCTGATACTACCGAAAACGGCAGGATATGAAGTGGACGTTTTGTTTCCGCCTTTGATTTATTCGATTTCATTCTCTAAGACATAGCTCTGCTACTCATTTGATAAATGAAGGAGTACATGCAAAAGTAATCCAAGAAAGATTAGGGCATACAAAAATGGACACCACAATGTCGATATATGCTCATGTAATTGAAGAGGATGACCAAAAATCAGCCACACATTTTGACGATTTTTTCAAGAGCCAAACAGCGGGTGGAAATTCAAAAAATTAAATTCGCTCCCAATTCGCTCCCAAAACTCATATTCAAGCCAAAAACCGAACAGAATCCTCCAAAAATATAAAAGCCCCAAACCCTTGTATATCAAGTGGTTTGAGGCTTTTATGCTGTACGTCCCAGGAGAGATTCGAACTCCCGACCGACGGCTTAGAAGGCCGTTGCTCTATCCAGCTGAGCTACTGGGACATGATGTTTATTTTTTAAATATCAGCGACAAGATTTATTATATGCGCTTTGGTCCATAAAGTCAACAGGTTTTTTCATTTTTTTGAGGATGAGGAAGAAAAAAATTCTTCCTCATGAATTTGATGACATTTCGTAATGGTTTGTTAAGCTTTCTATTTCATGTCCGTCTAAGTTATAAAAGCGGACAGTTGCTTGATCATTGTCAATACTTAGTATAGCATAGGTTTTATCTTTTCGCACTCGCGGCAGGCGGATACTGCCGGGATTAATCAGCAGTTTTCCGTCCATCAGTTCGCTACCAGCGATATGGGAATGGCCGAAACAGATGATATCGGCTCCTAGTTCATTGGCTCTATAATAAACATTTAAAAGTGATTGCTTAATGCCATACAGATGTCCATGTGTAAAAAAGAGCTTTCTTGACCCGACTTGAATCATCATCTCATCTTTAAAATCTGCATAAAAATCGCAGTTTCCTTTTACTGTATGATATGGAGCGAGTGCTGGGTGAGCTGGGTCAAGCTCTGAATCTCCACAATGGATTTTCATGTCTGTATCCTTTTCATGCCGTTGGGCGATCGTTTGTAGTTCATCTTCTAGACCGTGGCTGTCACTGACAATCAGAACCTTCATTTTGGTTCCTCCTGATCCAATAATATAGATAGTTTTTCTAACGCATCCGCTCTATGGCTAATTTTATTTTTCTCCTCGTTTGAAAGCTGTGCCATTGTTTGATCTTTATCTTTGACAAGGAAGATCGGATCATAACCAAAACCGTTATCTCCTTTTGGTGCTTCGGTTATATATCCTTCAACAACACCTTCAGTCGTTTTCGTTTTTTGGCCTGGGACACTTAAGGCAAGCGCACATCTAAACCTTGCTGAACGGTCTTCTTTTATTGTCCCTTCAAGTTCTTTCAAGACCTTATTTAAGTTGGCAAGATCATTTTTTTCTTCACCTGCATAACGGGCAGAAAAAATCCCTGGACTGCCGCCAAGATAATCAACTGACAAACCTGAATCATCAGCAATCACCATCTTACCAGTCGCTTTTGAAATTGTTTCTGCTTTTATAATGGCATTTTCTTCAAAAGTCTGTCCGGTTTCTTCAATATCTTCTGTATAACCGATATCTGATAAAGATTTGACATCATAGCCCCTCGGTGTAAGGATTGCTTTAAACTCTTTAACTTTCCCTTCATTCTTTGTGGCAATGATCACTTCTTTCATTTTTCTATCAAACCTTTCTCACATTTTATTGTTGAATGTCAGCAACTACATCTCCAAGAACTTCTTTTTGTTTTTCAATCAGCTCCATGATTCCTTTTTCAGCCAGAACTAAAAGCCCATTCAGTTCGTTTTTTGAAAAAGTCGCTTCTTCTCCTGTTCCTTGAAGCTCGACGAAACGCCCTTCTCCAGTCATGACCACATTCATATCAACCTCTGCACTTGAATCTTCCTGATAATTCAAATCCAACATCAATCCTTGCGCTTGATCAATTCCTACTGAAGTCGCGGCTAGAAAATCCGTGATCGGCATCTCTTTTAGTGTACCGTTTTTAACAAGCCTTCCAACAGCCAAAGTCATGGCCGTAAATGCACCAGTGATCGAAGCAGTTCTCGTTCCACCATCCGCCTGAATGACATCACAATCGATCCAAATCGTTCGCTCTCCTAGTTTTTCTAAATCTACTACTGCTCGTAAAGCTCGTCCAATTAGCCTTTGAATTTCCATCGTTCGACCAGAAATTTTTCCCTTTGACGATTCTCTCATTGTTCTCTGATTTGTTGCTCGAGGTAACATACTGTATTCTGCTGTAATCCAGCCCTTCCCTTCCCCTCGCAAAAAAGGCGGAACGCGATCTTCTATAGATGCATTGCATATCACTTTAGTTCCGCCAACTGTGATGAGTACCGATCCTTCGGGATGTGTGATAAAATCGAGCTCCATTGTTACAGGACGCAATTCGTTATGTTCTCTTCCATCATATCTCATAGTTAACCTCCGCTTATATGTACATCACTTTCAAACTGAAAAAAGAAAGAGGCAGCACTAAACGCATACCTCTTTTTTTTATAGTATATCAAAGATTCCTTATTAAAAACTACCTGTGTTAACTTGACTCGGTCTTGAAACAGGCTTTGAAAGTTTTTCGCCTTTTTCATTTACAAGATCGGTCTTCCCATTTATCATAACAGACACTTTTTTTATATCTGGTAACTCTGTTAATGTTAAAACAATACTGTTTAACACCTCATCTGAGATCACTTTTTTCTCTCCATTTGCACTTCCGTAGATTGCCTTATTAAAGTCCAATGTTACATGCCCATCTTCAATTTTCGGTTCGCTGTTAAGTTTTACATTTTTTTGAAAATCAGACAACAAACCGCTTTTTTTGCTTGGGCCATCTGTCAGTTCTTTAATTGCTGCTGTTACTTGATCAGGTTCTTCTGATCGTTTTGTCACAGGTACATAATATGGCCCTTCGTCAGATTCAGCCAAATAATAAACAGTCACAGGGTGTGTAGCCGTCATATCAGCTACAGCAGACATTTCTAGATTAATACCATCCTTCCGACTGAGATCTGCTGAAATCGGTGTACCATTGACTGGCATTTCTTTTAACTCATGGCCGTTCATACGAAGCTTTACTTTATCAATCGAATGAAATTGTGTCAGCGTCCATGTGATAGACTGCATAATTTTTTCTTCGTCTTCTGCCTTATAATTTTTAAATTCATTGGAGAAATCAGCAACTGCTGTCCCATCTTCTTTGATGTCAACGTTTACCGTTGTGTCCGCCGGTAAAACCGCTCTAAATCCATTAGGAAGAATGTTTGAAACAGGTCCTCCTTCAACGAGATATTCGAGTGCCTGTTTTGCCGTCCCTTCCTGTTTTGGAAGTGGAAGTGTCTGTGGTGTGACATAACCCTTTTTATCAATCAAGTAAAGTTCTCTCATCACTGTGTCATTCGTTTTATCTTCACTGGTCTTTTTATCGTTTTGATTGTTTGGTTTTTCTTCTTTTCTTTCCAACTGTTGATCTTGATTTTTATCCTCTTTTACATATGTGATATCCTGCGGCGGATCGATTTCCTCCGAGGCTTTGTCTGACTGGAATAACCCGCACCCAGAAAGAAGTAGCGCGGAAGCCAAGACAGTAACCGCGATTCCTTTCATTCCTTTTTTCAGCATGCTTTCCCCTCCTAAGACAGTTTGTACTGCTATGTATACGAGCCTGTTTATTGAATTAGACCCGTTTTTCTTAAATTCATTGGACTTAGGTTATTTACCTTTAGGAGGTAAAGTAATAGCCGGTGAACCATTTCCATTATAATCAGGAACTTCACCAGGAATAAATAAATCACCTACTTTGATGTTTGATACGATAGACGTATCTTCAGTTAAAGAAGGAATCGCCACTTGAATTTCAACATTGATACGTACAAATATTTCTAAATAAGTATTGTTAATACCAGTACTCGTTAGTTTTGTCTTTAATTCTGGTTCGACACTTCCGAGAAGAGTCATGTTGATAGGCATTTTAGGACCAAGATTTGCAAACAAGGCATTTTGGGTTGCTGCGCCTAAGGGAATATAGTAAATAACAGATTTGTTATTTTTCGTTAAAGCATTCTTAGATCCTTTCATTTGGTTTGTTTTGACTCCAAGATTGTTTTGAATTCCTTTTGTCAAGTCTGTTAAAAGTTTATTATAAATTGATGGATTGAAACTATAAGTCGGTTTATTTTTATCACCACTTTCATGTATAATGATTAACTTATTAATATCAATATCCTTTGCATGGTGATGGATCGCTTCATTAACAGCTTCTGTTGCTGTATCTTTCACTTCATGTTTAGCAACACTCATGATAATCGGTTCGATAATAGCAGACACCACCCATAGCGAGCCTAGATTTATAATTAAGAAAATAACACAAGTTGCTAAGAATAAATGTTTAGGAGAGACAGGTCCCCTATGCTTTAACTTTAACCTTGGTCGATACCTCTTTCGTAAAACCACTGCTCTCCCCCCTCTTACTTATCACTATGCGAGTCCTCTTTTAAGTTTGCCAGTTGTTTTCATATTCAGGATTTGCAAATCCACTTTCTAGTGAAAATGTTGCTACAGAAAATATTGAAGGAAAGATGAATTTCACTGAACAGTGGGATTTCATCAAAACGGTGTAGTGCTAAGAAGTATTGGAGGCATTAAATGGATATGATGTCCGAAAAATCAAGTTTATTTATAGAGAAAGTATTATTTTTTTCCGGCTAACACTTTCGTGAAGCCTTCGCTGAAGTCGCTAGGTTAAAGTCATATGAGATCAAAATCTTGTTGGACAAAAAGATGAAGTATTATATCGTAACTGGTGCATTAGCAAAGTTGGGAGAACTGAAGAAAGTATTAAACGGTTAGAAGTTTTCCGTTTGTCAGATGATGAAGCTAGCTTTAATTTTGGGCAACTCTAAAAGTTTCGGGAATTGTTCGGATAATATTAATTCTTAGATAGAGAAAAGCCCATTTTTGGGCTTTTCATTTAGCGTTCACAAGCGTATTGATCATGATCTCGATCAAATTTAGATTGGTAGGCAGGATGAGAACGAGGTACACCATTTGGATATTTCTTTCTTAATTCAGTGCAATTTTTAAAAACTTGGGAAGCAACTCGTTTTTTAGGAGCACTCTGTTTTGGAGCTGGCTTAGACTTTTTAACTTTTTTAGATGTACTAACAGCGCATCCTTTAAATCCTTTATTCGTCACATAACTAGAATGACGCCAGATACCAATATTATTGTTTTTAGCAATACTCTCAACTTTTTTATATTGTTTAACATATTTTGTATTTGGCGGATACACATAAGCTACTCTGGCAAGCCCAGCTTTCAGTAGATTTTCTTGAACAGATCTTCCGTCAACATATACATAGGCTAGTAATCTTCCATATTTGTCAGTACGGTTTCCTTTATCGAATTCCAATTGAAGTTTACCTTTGCTGACCAGTTCTCTATTCTTTTTTGAAGCGTCTTTCCCATATGGCTGAACACATGTATTTGGCTTCTTAGTTTCTGGTGTATCAACCAATAAATAGCGAACTGTTTTTTCTTTACCTTTGTATTTAACTTTAATCGTATCCCCATCGACAGCATGAACTAGAGTGACAGAGACACGTTTTGTGCTATTAACTTTTCCTTGTTCCTTCTGTGTTTTCGTTACTTTTTGAGCTGTAAGAACTTTTTTCTCCCCTTGATCCTTAAAAGCACAACCTGCTAATGAAAAGCTTATTATGAATGCAATGCATGCCAAAATCCACTTCTTCACTTTGAAATCCTCCTATTCTTCAAACATATATATAATCAACTAAAGAAAACAAAATTTCAAGGGGAAAATAAAATTTTGCGACAACCAAGCTAATCGAGTAGAGGGAAAATAATTTAATTATTTTCGCCCCTCTCACACCACCGTACGTACGGTTCCGTATACGGCGGTTCAATTTATATTACAGTGTGTACTTTTAGATAATGTTCTAAAGCAGAGGGAAGTCCCCTCTGCTTTAGTCTTTTGTTTGAGATTGCTCTTTGAACAACTTTCGATAGTCCGATGTACCGGTAACCTCTTCGGCAGAGAGTTAATCCGGTCGCCTCTTCCTTAGGAATCCCTAATTGAACAAGCGATTTAATTTGTTTCTTCGGTACCTTCCATTGTTTCCAGATGATAACTCTAATTCTGGAGCGAAGCTTCTTATCTATCTCAGTCATTGCTTTTCTCATATTTGAGATTCTAAAGTAATTAACCCACCCAATTATGACTTGTTTTAACTTTAAAACTCGGTAGTCAAGCGGTACACTCCCATTTCGCTTTGTTAGTTTCCGAAGCTTTCTTTGAAATTTTTGTACGGATATTGAATGGGGTTTTACTTGGTATTTTTGATTTTTTAAAT
>NZ_JAQFWW010000005.1 GCF_027706145.1 Bacillus changyiensis
GTCCTTTAATCCGGTGTATAAATCCCGGCTGATTAGTTCATATTCATCGGAAAACACCGGAGATAGTTCAGCCGCTGCCCTTGCTTCCAATTGCCCGATGCTGTACCATTTCATTTCAATGTTGCCGCTGCCTTTATGCCTGAACGTGTAACGAATCTTGATAATGTTCATTCTCCTACCTCCCATCATCCTTAATCCATTGCTGAATCTGTTTTTCTCTGTATCCGGCCAGCAATAAGATCTCAAATACAGCTTTTATTAGCTCAAACACCGAATATCCCACCTTCTCTTTCCCTGATATGCCCCAATTCCGCACGATCATAGAGTAAGAGAAAAACTTCTTTCACTGGCCGTTTAACGATCTTTGCGATTTTTTCAATGGGTAAACCGCCCTGCCAGTAAGATTCAACTTCTTTCACTTCCTCGGGCTTCCAATCAAAATTGCAGTGATCAAGCATGATATACACACCCATTAGGCGCTCTCCTTTATCGCTTTTTCCATTTCTCGCATTTTCTCTTCTAGCATTTTAATAACTGGTGTCAGGTCTTTACCTTTCCCTAGCTTCCTTGGCGACAATTCGTATACTCCTGGCATCAATGGAATGATGTGATAGTTTTTCATTTTCAATCTCCTAATCTATGATTTAATTTCATCCGGTCACCCTTGATGATCACTGTATAATCTCGGCACATTTGATGGATTCGTGAGCCGAGAGCCTCGTCAATATCAAGCAGCTCGTCCGTTGTAAGTTCTGAAGAGATCAATAAGGGTAGATGGTTTAAGTACCGATAATTCACGACGGATTGAATTTGTTCAATTTGCCATTCGGTTGCTCTTGGCTGTCCCTTAGCCGGCTTGAATAAATCATCGATAAAGAGCACAGCGACTTTTCGCATGGTGTCAAGTTTTGTTTCAAGCTGGTCAAAATCAGTTTTTAGGGCTCCCATACCTTCAACGTATGGGAAGTACAGGCAGTGAATGGATTTCTTCTTGATGAGGTTGTTCATGATGGCTGTTAAAAGGTGTGTCTTACCGCTGCCAGGTTGACCAAGTAAGGCAATACTGTTTGAACGTTTTCCGCGGATGTTTTCAAAGTCCTTGAAATACTCTATTGCGCAATCATAGGCCTCCTTGATCATGTCGGGTTTACCCTCCGTTTTAAAATTTCCAAAGACTAGTTTTTCAAATTCTTCTGTGATGCCGCTTGCTGCCATGAGACGGGCTGTTTTCTTTTGTCTCACACACTCACATTGTTTGGAATAGGTGTCTTTCCATTCCCTCGCTTTGTCAGGCGTACAAACCTTACCGGTCAGGAAATCATCTTCTGGAACCATTTCCTCTGGAACTAAAAGATTTAGCTTTTCGTCTAAATTCCATTCGGTGTCTTTATGCACTCGATAAACGATAATGCCACGGTCTTTACAGGTTGCACATTCATAATCAGCCTCTTCTTCGGAGACGACCTGTGCCGAATATTGAGCTGACTTTTTGCGGAGGTTTTGCATCATGTTTTGAAATGCCTTGTTTATACTGACCGTTTTTTTCGTCTGCTTTATATGCTGGATAGCCATTTCCCCACTCCTTACTTTTCATTTCATTTGATTGTAGGATTCGCTGAACATAAGCCAGATTTCGGGCATTTCGTATGACAGCCTCTTTCATTGCATCTAGCACCTTTTCTTCACCATAATCGTCTATTAAACTATTAAGCTTTTCAGACATGAAAGATGATAGGTAGCCAAACCCTTCTTCCTCGAAAAACATAAATGGATTACTCAATTTCGTTTCTCCCTTCTGTCTGCTGTTTTCGGACTGATTACTTGGATCAGGATCTTTTTTCTTGTTGTAATTTCCTAGTTGTATGTATTCCGAATAATTTACTATCGTTACGACAAAGCCACGTTTTTGTGGCAGCCTATCCAGCTGCAAATATTTCTGTTTAACCATACGATCTAGTGAGTATTTGATCTGATCAGGCGACCAATTAAAGCGTCTTGCCAGCTCTACAACTTTAATGACCGTCTGACCAGGATCTAATTTGCCATCAAGCCTATACTCCGCTTTTTTAAATAAATAATCGTATATAGTCTCATCACGCCCATTATTAAAGGGTAGACGAGGAAGGATGACATACCCCAACCCTTCCATATCCAAGCTGCTCACCTACTTCCTATCACTGAGCTTTTAACTGACTAACTCCGAAAAGTGAATGATGCTATCCAGTTGATTTGTCGCGCGGCAATACTTGCATTTTCCGCAACGTCTTGGCTTTTCTCCACCGTATTTCACCTGAATAATCCGCTCCATATGCTTTTCAACGTCCTCAAGTTCAATTTCCATTCGAGCTTCATCTATATTGGTTACAGCTTTATCAGGCGGATCTTCTTTTGAAACTCCAACGATCAACGGTTCAAGCCATTCTGAACGGCCTGTCATCCGTTTTTCCAATTCTGCGTATAGTGCCATTTGAGTTAAATAACCGTTCGCCTCTACAAAAGAGCAATAACCTATTTCTGAGTCCCATACTTTTTCACGTAAGGATCGGGCCGTTTTTAAGTCCGCGAAACGTCCGCCAGCAGAATTATAAACGTCAATCTTGCCTTTCCAAGGAACACCGAACAACTCTGCTGTAATCATCACTTCTTTTTCTCCTGAAAGAACGAACATACAAAGGTCGTCATTGTGAATAGATTCAATCATCAAATCCGCCAATTGATACTGCTTGTATAGTTGGCCTTTTTGAGTGAATAAAGAAGGCGTGTTTTTCTTGAATTCATCGAAAGCCTGTTCTCCTTCCAACCAAGCATGAACGTACTGGCCGAAGAGAAGGGCCTCCGAAGTTGGAGGGTTCCATTCTCCGTTAATCTCAGCCATAGTTGCAGCCTCGCACTTTAGAAAGCTTTTATATTGCGAATTGGACATGTAATATTGATCAATCTCGTTAGAGTAATAATTCTCCTTGGTCAGCATCGGAATCGTCCGCATTAGCAGGATCACCCGCCTTTTGATCTCCTGTTTTCTCTTTCTGCTTTTTGAATTCTTCCTCTACCTTAGATTTGGTTGCACCTGTTGCTTTTGTGTTAAAGTAATCTTCTTTTTTAGCCATACCATCACGTAGGGCAGTGTAGATGCGACCTATTTTCAAAAAGTCTTGTTCTGTAAATGCATCTAAGTTGCTACCGATGTACTCTTGAATCATTTCTTTTGTCACACCAAACTCTTTTTTAAAGAGCGTCATAGCATTTCGCAGCCGGTCTTCCAAAGGTTCTTTATGTCCACTAATTAAGGTTTTTTGACACATATCGACCGCAGCGTCCACTATATCCCCTGGGATAACACCAAGGATGCAGGCACGAACACGGCGCGCTCCTTGGTTTGCTACCATTTCATAAATATCCCGTGGATCATCAAGTTTTGTAATTTTCCCCCGTGCTTTCCGTTCGTGTTTAACAGTGAAAATCTTTGTTTGTCGAGTGTTTGTTTCAAGGTCCCAAGCGTAAGCCATTACAGAGGATTCCCCGGCCTTTTGTTCTAATTCCATGATGCCATAATCAATGTTTCCCCAGTTCTGTGCCAAAGCCTCAGCCAGTCGAATAGAAGGACCAGATACTTTTGAACCCCCTCGCGGATATTCATAGACTGCATTTTCTGCTAACAATCTTCTTTCACAGGCTTTCTTAATGCGTTCAAAAGCTGCATAAACATCACGAGGAAACTTTTTTGCAATAACCATAGCTGCCTGTACTTCTTGCGCCTGACGGCTTACTATTGCTTCTGTAGTGACGCTTGTGGTCTGCTCGCTTTCCGGAACATAGTCTGAATAATCAACCATAGATAATCCATTCATTTTGCTGCTTCCACCTTTCTTTTATAGGCTTCTGTGCCTAGCTTTTGCCATTCTCGATAAGCATCCATAGAGGGAAAACGAAATAGAACCTTTCCTCTCTTATCGATAAAGATAGAACCACCAACCTGTGAAAGCCGATCTTGATCACCAGATCTTTCGCTAAATGGTGCTGTGATTGCTTTTGCCATATTAAAAACCTCCTTGATTATTTAAAAATTATTTGATAGACTACTATCATCGTTATTTTTATTTTTTTGATTTTTGGCCCACCATCCCTTGTGGGCTCTTTTTTTATTGCCCCGCAAAAAATTCAAACCCAAGTTGCTCCTTTAAGTATCTTTCCAAGTTCTCTATCAAAATCACTTCTCCACAATCAATGACATAATCATCCGTTGGCATCACTTCATCACCAAAGAAATCCTTTTTTGATTCCGACTCTGTGAGTTTGTCATGCCAGTTGTTTAAAACCATTGGATTTTCAATCATCATTTGAAAGCTCCTTTCTGTAATTGGCTGCTCGTTCGTCCCATAAAATATGTAGTTCTGGATAGTTTCGTATTCTTGCACACCATGCTCGAACTTCTAACGCTTTGACTGGTTTATGAATAAAGTGAACCATCAATTGACATACCTCCGGATGACTGCAAGGTTGACTCCTCTTTGTTGCATCTTCATAGCTGTTTGATATAATTTCCCTTTGTTTGCTAGACGGCTGATATCCTCAGTTAACACTTTGATGCTTCCGGCTAAACTTATCGCCTCTTCATAGTCACTATCTCTTAATGCTTCTGAAAGCATGGTTGATAACTCCTCAGCTGATTCTATTTTCCGTTTCGCCCGTGGGATATCTTCTTTAAAAAAATCGTTTGTATTCATGCCAACACTGCCTCCTTTTTTCTCATCGCCACTTGATCCACCAATGCTTTCTTAGTCCATTTATCAGCTAACTTTTGCATGTTGAGACCATGGCTTCTAGATAACGAGTAGATCAATGTTTTATTGGCTGGGATCAAGTCAAAAATCTGTTTGATCTCATTCATCGGCAACTCCTCAGTACGTCCCGGTCGATCCTTTGCCACCCATTGGGCTAAATGCTTGGTTGCTTGCAAGGCTTCTTCTAACTGATGAACCATATTGATGACTGCGGTACTTACGCTCTCATTTAAAGCCGGATCTATTGGAGCCGCTGCCACAGGATGAAGCTTGAAAAGATAATGTACAAGATCAATATGTTCATAGGCTTCACATGCTTTAAACCACTTAATACAAAGATCAGGCGTTAATGTAATCAGACCATTTTCAACGTTTGAGACATACGATTGATCCTTGTTTCCAAGCAACCTCCCCATTTGAAATTGGGTTAAACAAGCTTTCTTTCTCTCCATATGGAGAATCTTGTATAAATTCGCTAGATTATATGGATTGTTCGACATTTGTTCGCCTCCTGAATTATTGGATTTTCATTGGTAATATTTATTAATAGGGGGACTCACAAAGGTTTTAAGAAACCTTACGAGGAACCCAACTTTCAATATATTTGATCGCGGTGAACAGCTCCATACGCTTCAAATCTTTATAGCTAGCAACCCCAAACCGGTCTTTGATTTCACGATACAATTCCTTAAAAAGCCTGGCCGCTTGTGTTTTGTCATCCGTGAAAGAATAGACTCGGCGTGCAACGCCTTTTTGAAGCCTACGCTGTTCTCCGTGGTCAAGTGTGATTTGTTCATCCACTTTTGTGTTCAGCTCAATCAGCTTATTTTCATGATTGTCCAAGGCTTTTTGCATCTCGTCTTGACGCTGTGATGTTTCAAGTAAGAGTTTAAGAGATTCGATTCGCTGTTCTCTTTCAGATAAAATTCTCGGGCCGCCATATTGGCCTGTTTTTCTTATGGTTGGGATGACTTCAATCGCTAGCCAATCTTGAAATTGTTCTGCCACTTCATTTTTTGCTTTGAATGCTAGCTTATAGACTAGTGGTTCGGGGATGAAATCGCCTTTCCCCACTTGTGGGGAATTTTCGGCACAAGTGCCGAAAGGTTTAATGTACTGATTAACCCTTCTCCACATCACGTATGTCTTGCCGTTTTTCATCTCTGTAATCCCTAACGATTTTGCGACTTGTTCAACATCGAATAAAATCTGATCGGTTTCAATTTTGGCAGCAACTTCAAATATTTCATTTTTGAATGTTTGGATTTGATTCATGCTATAACCTCCTGAGGGCTTGTCCCATAAAAAAAGGGAAAGCAAAAAAATGATTTAAACTTTGAGTTTTAATTCTTTATCTGTCGTGAAGTAAGGCTCAAATGCTTTTCTGAAACACTCCTCTCGATCCATCGTGCCGTATACTTCTTTTCCAACTTTGAGGTTTGTTTTCTTTTTCTTTTTTTCTTTTGCCATTAAGATCACCTCACTTCAATGTATTCACGTTGGACAGTTGGACTGACCATAGGAGTATGGTATAATCACACATCAACACTAAACGTGAAGTTGATCTTCAAAAAAAAGTTCTTGTACAGTCGTTTTATAATAATTAGCTATACGAATTTTTATTTCGTCACGGGGTGTGCGGTGACCAGATTCATACATAGCCAAAGTACTTTCACTTATTTCAAGGTCATTTGCAACGAATGAACGCGGTTTATCTCCTCTGAGCTTTAACAACTTTGCACCATTAATTCTTTTATCCATTCTCAATCCCCCTTTACATTTCGTGTTGTTCCTCAGTTACAATATTAAACCGCACGAAATGTAAAGTCAATACATTTTGTGAAGTTTTTTTATAAAATTCACGTTTCGTGATACTATTTATAAAGGTGATGAATATGAAATTTGGAGATCGTCTTAAAGAACTGAGAAAAAAGAGGACAGACCTTTCTCAAAAAAAATTTGGTGAGTATTTAGGGCTTGCTGAAAGCACTATTAGCATGTACGAACAAAATAGAAGAGAACCGGATTATGAGACTCTTATAAAAATTGCCGATTTTTTCGGCGTTACTGTCGACTTCCTGCTTAGAGGTGAAAGTAAAGAAACTCAAGAAAAAGTATATACCGAAGAAGCAAAGAAGATTTTGAATGACCCAAAATTCTTCATCGCTGCCCGTGATGGTAAAGTCACTGATGAAATTGTTGATGCTGCTCTTGAAATTATTGTTGAACAATTAAAGGAAGGCCGCAAAAAAAAAATCTGATTAAGCAAAGGTATTGCAATTGCATATATATCTTTGTTTATTCTGTTTAAATTCTGTTTACTAATAAGATTTGGATTCTCATCCGGATTGGATCAGTATCATCTTCGGGAAAGTTAAATTTTACAAGCCGATAAATCCTTTAATATCAATGGTTTGAGCCTTTACTTTCATCTGGATTCTCATTGGGATTGGATCTGGATTCTCTTTCGGAAAAAATGAGGTTTGAAACCGTTTATCACTGTTCACTAAATACTGGTGGTTCTGAGTCCAAAAACAAGACAGAAGAGTATTACCTATTGAGAACCTTTATCATCTGACATATTAAAGTTCAAATATTAACAATTTTGTAATATCCTGTTGAAACATAGTGATTTTTGTCCTATTATTAAAGACGAAATCATTATGAACAGGGGGCGCTTTAATTGAAGAAGTTTTTTGTTTTATTCTTATCTCTTGGTCTTGCTCTGGTCTTAGCTGCCTGCGGATCAACAGATGATGTATCAACAGGGGCAGATAATTCCAAAGACAAGAAGACAGAAGAAAAGAACGATGACAACTCTAAGAAAATTGATGCGAGCAGCCAGAAGACTGAAGCGTTAGGCATGAAGGTAAACCTAGGCGATATTAAAATTATGAAGGATAAAGTGAATGTCGGTATCAACCTCGAAAATACGACTAAAAAAGTATTAAACTTTTATCCTGATCAAGGTAAAGCCGTTGTAGGAGATATGCAATTAGAAGCCAACATGTTTTTGACTGATGGCGAAGTCGGTGGAGAAGTTCAAGGCGGCGTGAAACAGGATGGTGTACTTGAATTTGCCGTACCAGAAGGAAAAGAAATTGATATTGATAAAGTCAAAAAAATTAAGTTGAACTTTGGTGATGTAACAACAGAAGACTTTATGAAAAATAAAACTGTTACATTTACTGTTAATGTGAAGTAATGATTTACAAATAAATCCCTCTAAAAAAGGGATTTTTCTTTTGCGCTAAAATAGAACATACGCGTTCATCAACTAGGAAATTTTTCTCTTTTCTCACTGTTAAATAAGGGTATTTTTACTTATAATTAAATAGAGGGAAATATTTTCCGAATTTTAGTTATTGTTATTTGAGGGGGTAGTCAGTTTGGTGTATACTAATAGTCACTTAGAAGATTGGATTGAAAACCTGTACAAAAAAATTAACATCACTCAACCCGAGCAAATCAGCTTAGATCGTATTGCTGAGGCATTGAATATTAAAGTTGTACTCAAGTCTGCTCCTAGCTTTTCTTTTAAATACAATGAAATGTATACGATTTCATTAGATGACAGAAAAAATAATCATGAACAATGGGATGATTTTTCTCATGAATTGTGCCATCTCTTCAGACATGAAGGTGATGAAAAAACAATGCCTAGATTTTGGACAGACTATCTTGAATACCAAGCAAATTATTTCTCATATCACTTTTGTATTCCCACTTTCATGCTCCGAAAAATGAAAATTCCCCATAATCTATATAACGCTGCTCATGTCATTGCCAAGACATTTAAAGTATCTGAACCATTTGCCAAAATCCGTTTAGATATGTACTTCAACAAAGTTCGCCTCATCATCTAACAAAAAAGAGCCTATAAAGGCTCTGATCCGGTTTGCCACAGTCATGCATAGCATTGGAAATGTGATTACGAACAGTTTTTTCACTTATAAAGAGTTCGCTTGCGATTTCCTTTGTTGTTTTGTCTTGAACGAGCAATTCGAACACTTCTCTTTCTCTCTTTGTTAGCAGCGGCTTTGATTGAAACTCTTTCTCCTTCAAGTATTGTAACCCTCCTTGCTAAGGTGAGAGCTGATCTGAAACGAATGGGTTTCGATATAGTCGTGATATCATATGAAATATTCATAAGGTCGGTGACGCTTCTGAAGGAGAAAAGCAAAAACGCAGACACCTATTTTTCTCTTTTACTGCCTTAACTTAAGGAAGGCATTTTAAAATCCAAGCGATTAGCCGCCATCTTTTCGTAACATATACATGTGCTTTCTTTTTTTGAACAGCCCTAATGATTTGCTCTGCCGCCTTCTCAGGAGAAGCGGACCAAAACAGCTTATCTCCTTTTGCCATTGCTGTATCGACAAAACCAGGCTGGATTTCAGTAATCACGATATCTCTTTTAAACCTCCTCACTTTTTGTCTCAGACCTTGTAAATAGTTTGAGACAAAAGCTTTTGAAGCGTTATAGGTGGCGGCGTGGCCGTTTCCTCTTAGGGCGGCAATCGACGATATGCCAATGAGATGACCATGCCCATTTTGAATAAAGTGATTTAAAAACAGGTTTGAACATGCTACAAATCCAGTCACATTTACATCAATCGTTTCTTTTTCTTTTTTCCAATTCAGTTCATGTTCTAAATATCCGACACCAGAACAAATAAAAACTGCATCCACTTTTCCTATTTTATTCATCAAATCTGTTAGTTGTTTATTGACCTGTTCACTGTCAGCCACATCTACTTTCTTTATAGATGAAGAATTGGGTAGTTCTTGTTGTAATTTTATTAACAATTCTTCTCGTCTTGCCACAAGCCCTAATTGAACTCCTTTTGCTGACAGGTTTCGAGCGAGAGCTTTACCAATTCCGGAACTGGCGCCTACCACCACCGCTGTCTTCATTCTTCCCCTCCTCAATTATTTCTCAGGAAATGTCTAAACTAGATAATTTTTGTTTTTCTTCATCTGTCCAGCTTGCAGGGGTTCCTTTATCTTTTGCGATTTTTACAATGACAGTATTACCTGTAAAACAAGGGATTCCCTCTTCATTTTTTGCTAAGTAATGAAGCATAACTGAAGTTGTACCGACAGATGCTGTTTTAACACCAATTTTTAATGTCTCATGAAGCATGATTTGTCTGAAATAATCACATTGCTGGCTGGCAACCACTACGATTGCACCGGTGTGTCTCCCATCCATTTCGATCCCTAATTGTTTAAGGTAAGCAATTCTTGCTTCCTCAAAATAGATAAATGGAGTCACATTGTTCATATGTCCAAACATATCTGTTTCCGAAAAACGAACATTTACTTCATCAAAAAAGCGAAATGATTCACACCATTCTTCAAGTGGCTCCTCTATATAGCCTGGTAGTCTCAATGTTTTCCACCCCCTTTTTAAAAATGAAAACACCTCTTCAAAACAGAAGAGGTGCGTTCTTTACTCTGTGTGGTCGCTTCCAAAGAAGTTTTTAAATGCTTGAACGGTCGTATCTCTGTTTAATGCTGCGATTGATGTTGTGAGAGGAATTCCTTTCGGACATGCCTGAACACAATTTTGTGAGTTTCCACAATTGGCCAAGCCGCCGTCTCCCATAATGGCCTCCAACCGTTCAGACTTATTCATCGCCCCTGTTGGATGGGTGTTGAACAAACGAACTTGTGAAAGTGGGGCAGGCCCAATAAAGTTTGATTTATCATTAACATTTGGACACGCTTCAAGACAAACCCCGCAAGTCATACATTTTGATAGTTCATAAGCCCATTGCCGTTTTTTTTCAGGCATTCTTGGTCCAGGCCCTAAATCATATGTGCCATCAATCGGAACCCATGCTTTTACTTTTTTTAACGAATCAAACATCCGGCTCCGGTCTACTTGAAGATCGCGGACAACTGGGAAGGTTTTCATCGGCTCTAGGCGAATCGGCTGTTCAAGTTTGTCAATCAATGCTGTACAAGACTGCCTTGGTTTTCCATTAATGACCATTGAACAAGCTCCACACACTTCTTCCAGACAGTTCATGTCCCAAGCTATTGGTGTGGTTTTTTCTCCTTTTGCATTTACAGGTTTTCTTCTAATTTCCATTAGAGCAGAAATGACGTTCATATTCGGCCGATAATCAATTTCAAACTCTTCCTGATAAGGAGTGGAGTCTGCAGTTTCCTGACGAGTGATCATAAATTTGATGGTCTTTTTTTCACTCATGATTTCGCCACCTTCTTCTTCGAATAATCCCGTTTACGTGGTGCGATTAATGAAACATCAACATCTTCATAATAAAAATTCGGTGCTTCAAACTCCCCTTTATGTTGAGCCATTGTTGTTTTTAACCATTCCTCATCATTACGTTCAGGAAAATCTGGTTTATAATGGGCACCACGACTTTCATTTCGATTGTATGCACCAATCGTGACTACCCTTGCTAGTTGCAACATATTGCGAAGCTGACGTGTAAATACAGCACCTTGGTTACTCCATTTTGCTGTATCATTAATATTGATATTTTCGTAACGTTCTATGATTTCTTGAATTTTTTCATCTGTTTTTAATAGTTTGTCATTATGTCGAACAACCGTCACATTATCAGTCATCCATTCGCCAAGCTCTTTATGAAGTACATAGGCATTTTCATCGCCATCCATCTTCATAATGTCTGTCCATTTTTCTTCTTCTTGTTTAATATAACGATCATAAAGTGAAGAAGAAAAATCTTCAGCAGATGTTTCTAATCCCTGAACATATTTTACAGCGTTTGGTCCCGCTACCATTCCTCCATAAATTGCAGATAAGAGCGAGTTTGCCCCCAAACGATTTCCACCGTGCATGGAATAGTCACATTCTCCTGCGGCAAATAGTCCCGGGATATTTGTCATTTGGTCATAATCGACCCACAATCCACCCATAGAGTAATGGACAGCCGGAAAGATTTTCATTGGCAGCTTACGTGGATCGTCTCCCATAAATTTTTCATAGATTTCAATAATACCACCCAGTTTGATATCAAGCTCTTTCGGATCTTTATGGGAAAGGTCGAGATATACCATGTTCTCGCCATTAATTCCTAGTTTTTGTCTAACACAAACATCAAAGATTTCACGGGTCGCAATATCACGCGGTACCAGATTTCCATAAGCTGGATATTTATCCTCAAGAAAATACCAAGGTTTTCCGTCTTTATAAGTCCAGACCCGTCCACCTTCTCCACGGGCTGATTCACTCATCAGTCTCAGTTTGTCATCCCCCGGAATTGCAGTTGGATGAATTTGAATAAATTCACCATTTGCATAATATGCACCTTGCTGATAGACGATTGAAGCTGCAGAACCTGTATTGATCATTGAGTTTGTTGATTTTCCAAAGATAATTCCCGGTCCACCAGTTGCCATAATAACAGCATCCGAACGGAAAGAGTCAATCTGCATTGTTGTTAAATTTTGTGCGACGATACCGCGACATGTTCTGTCATCGTCAAGCACAGCACCGAGGAATTCCCAGCCTTCATATTTTGTCACAAGTCCCTCAACTTCAAAGCGACGGACCTGTTCATCAAGTGCATAAAGAAGCTGCTGTCCTGTTGTTGCTCCAGCAAATGCCGTCCGATGGTGCTGAGTTCCTCCAAATCGTCGAAAATCGAGGAGACCTTCAGGTGTTCTATTAAACATTACGCCCATGCGGTCAAGCAAGTGAATAATCGATGGAGCGGCTTCACACATCGCCTTAACTGGCGGCTGATTAGCCAAAAAGTCGCCTCCATAAACCGTATCATCAAAATGCTCCCAAGGAGAGTCACCTTCCCCTTTTGTATTAACCGCACCATTAATTCCACCTTGCGCACATACTGAATGTGAGCGTTTTACTGGAACAATGGAAAATAGTTTTACACTTGTTCCTTTTTCCGCTGCTTTAATAGTCGCCATCAGACCTGCAAGTCCTCCGCCGACAACGATGATGCTTGAATTACTCATGCCAAGCCCACTCCCTCTAGTAATCTAGTTCTTTTACACAAATGCCAAAATCGCTCTCAGTCCTACATAGGACAGCACAACAAAGACTCCCATTGTCACAAACGTGGATATTCGCTGTGATCGCGGAGAAACGGTAATTCCCCAAGTGACAGCAAACGACCATAAACCGTTTGAGAAGTGGAAGATTGTTGAAAGGACACCTACAATGTAAAAGCCGAGCATCATTGGGGAGCTTAAAATATGAGCCATCATGTCAAAATTTACTTCCGCCCCCATTTGGGCAGCAATCCGTGTTTCCCAGACATGCCAGCTGACAAATATTAAAGTTATAATTCCTGTAAACCGCTGTAGAACGAACATCCAGTTTCTCATATAACCAAACTTATTCGTGTTCACTTTTGCTGTAAATGCTATATATATGCCATAAACAGCATGATAGACAAGCGGAAGAAAAATAACAAATATTTCTAAAGCATACCTAAAAGGCAGACTTTCCATAAAATGAGCGGCACGATTAAATGCTTCCTCTCCCCTTGCCGCAAAATGGTTGACAACTAAATGTTGAATCAAAAAAATGCCAACCGGTATGACCCCAAGCAAAGAATGTAGTCTCCGATACGCAAACTCTCTGTTCCCGGCCATTGCTTTACCCCCTAGTTGATAAGTGCATCCGTATTGAAAGGCCTCCTATCCCCATTTGTCTTCAATAGCACTTTGTTAAGTTTTTATGACAATTTCATTTTACTCCTATGAGAAAAACGCGTCAAGAAAACGCGTTCATAAATTGTAATTTTCTAAAACTTAAAGATATTTTGGAAAATTTTATTTTATTAGAAAACAAATATATCAAATTTTTCTTTTCAAAAGTTCATCTTTTCTGTAATCTTTTACCCCATTTAAGCTATAATAAACGAAGGAAAGAGGGGAGTCATTAGATATGAAGAAATATGAAGAAAACTTAGGAAAATTAAAAGAACTGGAAGTCTCCGCATATGCTTACGAACTAATCAGAGAAATCGTGCTACCAGACATGCTGGGACAAGACCATACTGATATGATGTATTGGGCAGGCAAACACCTAGCCCGAAAATTCCCACTCGACTCATGGAATGATATCCCTGCGTTTTTTCATGATGCAGGCTGGGGCACTCTCACAATGGTCTATTCAAAAAAACAGGAGCTGGAATTTGAACTTGAAGGCCCGCTAGTCTCAAATCGGCTTAAGTTTCAAAAAGAACCTTGCTTTCAGCTCGAAGCCGGATTTATCGCCGAACAAATTCAGCTGATGAATGAACACATTACAGAATCATATGAACAAGTTAAAAAAAGAGCGGAAAAAGTTGTTTTAACAGTGAAATGGGATTTACAAGATCCAAGCTAAGGTCATGATAAAGAGGCTTCTCCAGCCTCTTTATCTGTTTTGCTGTAGTTGACAAAGCGATCGACAGTTGATTTCATGCAAATCCACCATAATCTCCAAACGTGTCCCAGTATCTCTTCTTGGACGATTTACTTACTTTCTACAGTGATTTTTGATAACTCAAATGCATCATGCAAAGCTTCAACAGCTTTTACCATATCGTTCTCAGGAATGACAGTCGATACTTTAATCTCTGAGGTGCTCACCATTTTAACCTGAATATTGTTGTCTGCAAGAACCGCAAACATCTTCGCAGCTACACCAGGGTTAGAAATCATGCCGGAGCCAACAATCGATACTTTAGCAAGACTCTTTTCAGTTTCAATCTGCTTATAATTCAATACATCTTTGTATTTTTCAAGGACTTGAACTGTTCTGGAACAACATTCTGTTTTGACGGAAAATGAGATTGATGTTTCACTTGTATTTGTGACAGATTGAATAATAATGTCCACATTGATATTTTCGTTAGCAAGCGTTGTAAAAATAGTAGACAATGTCGTTAATCCGCTCGAAAGCCCACATACCGTGACACGTGTCATTTGATCTTCAAACGCAATTCCTCTTACGATTAAGTTCTGCTCCATTGGTGATTCCTCCTCAATTAGTGTGCCTGCTGTTAATTCTGTACTTGACCGAACTTCCAGAGTGACCTCATAGTTCTTTGCAAATTCAACAGCTCTTGGATGTAGGACACCAGCTCCAAGATTAGCAAGTTCAAGCATTTCGTCGTAGGAAATTCCGTCAAGCTTCCTAGCTGTCTTCACATAACGTGGATCTGTTGTAAAAACTCCTGGCACATCTGTATAAATATCACATTTGTTCGCTTTTAGGGCAGCAGCTAGTGCAACAGCTGTAGTATCAGAACCACCTCTGCCAAGCGTTGTGATTTCTCCTTCGGCAGTGATCCCTTGAAATCCTGCGACAACAACGATTTTTCCCTCTTTTAAATGGTTTTTCAGCTTCGTTGTTTCAATATGGGTAATTCTCGCATTTCCATAAATACTTTCTGTTTGGATACCGGCCTGCCACCCTGTAAATGAAACAGCATGGTACCCCTTTTCTTGTAATGCCATTGTCAATAAAGAAATGGTTACTTGTTCTCCGGTTGTCAAAAGCATGTCCATTTCTCGTTGGCTTGGCTGCTTAGCCATTTCTCTAGCAAGTGCGACGAGTGAATCTGTTGATTTTCCCATAGCTGAAACAACGACGACAACATCATTGCCCCTTTGTTTTTCTTCAATGACACGGTTGGACACATTTAAAATTTTTTCCACCGATCCTACTGAAGTTCCACCAAATTTTTGAACGATAAGCCCCATCTCATACCACCCTTTTTAATTTCGTTCGTGCATATTTGTATGGAGAAAGCTTTTACAGTTTTTGCAAACAAAAAAACAATGAGAGAAGTCCCCCATTGCTTTAATCAACAAAAATGCCGATGTTATACACAACGAGATAGCCCTCCAAGAAAGAGACTTTCTTGACAGCCTTTCATTTATTCAATAAAAAGCCAGCAAATACAACAGATGGATGTTTATTCGCTTCGGCGACGCTCCCCTTTCAACTTTCTTCCTCGAAATCCACCTTTCTCAGAAAGCCTACTCTTGAAGTTCGCACCTCTATCTTCACCATATTACACGATCTTCATTATGAAATTATTAAAGATTTTACCAGATCCCTTTTAAAAATTCAATACTATTTTTTTAAAGCTTCAATAATCAGGTGTGCTGTCTTTTGCGGAATTCCGGCTTTTTGTATATCCTCAACACTTGCTTCCTTCATTTTTTTTACAGATCCGAAGTGTTTTAACAATAATTTTTTCCGTTGTTCACCAACACCGGGAATGCCATCTAACACAGATTGAAAGGCGCTTTTTCCCCGCAGCTGTCTATGAAAGCTGATTGCAAATCGGTGTACTTCATCTTGAATGCGCTGAAGTAAATAAAACTCCTGACTATTCCGTTCAAGCTGTACGATCTCAAGTGGATCACCAATGACAAGATTTGCTGTTCGGTGTTTATCATCCTTGACCAAACCTGCTACAGGAACATTAAGGTTGAGTTCGTTTTCAAGGACATCAATGGCGGCTGAAACTTGCCCTTTTCCCCCATCAATTAAAATCAAGTCTGGGAGTGGCAAATTTTCTTTTAAAACCCGTGTATATCTTCTTCTAACTACTTCACGCATTGAACCGTAATCATCAGGTCCTTCAACCGTTTTAATTTTATATTTTCGATATTCTTTTTTATGCGGCTTACCATCAAGAAAAACAATCATCGCTGACACGGGATCAGTTCCTTGGATATTTGAATTATCGAATGCTTCAATTCTGAATGGTGTGTAAATGTTAAGCGCTTTGCCCAGTTTTTCGATTGCGCCGATTGTCCGTTCTTCATCTCGTTCGATAAGTGAAAATTTTTCTTTCAAAGCAAGTTTTGCATTTTTATGGGCTAGTAGAAGCAGATCTTTTTTCGCTCCTCTTTTTGGTTGACGGACATTTGCTTCCAAAAGTGCTTCAATCATTTCTTTATCAACGCTGTCAGGTACCAAAATCTCTTTCGGGATAAAATGGTTATTTTTCGAATAGAACTGTCCAATAAATGTTAGAAACTCTTCTTCTGCCTCTCTGTATAAGGGAAACATACTGACATCTCTTTCAATCAACTTTCCCTGTCTGACAAAAAAAACTTGAACACACATCCATCCTTTATCATATGAATATGCAAAGACATCGCGGTCTACTAAATCATTCATTGTCATCTTTTGCTTTTCCATGATTGACTCAATATGAGCGATCTGATCGCGGTATTCTTTTGCTCGTTCAAACTGAAGCTGTTCAGCTGCCTCCATCATTTTTGTTTCGAGTTCTTTTTTGACTTCACTATAACCACCTTTCAAAAAGCGGCTAATGTCCTCGGTCAATTGTCTGTTAGTATCTTCTGATACATCATAAACACATGGAGCCAGGCACTGCCCTAGGTGATAATACAAACAGACACGGTCTGGCAGCTTTGCACATTTTCTGAGCGGATAGAGACGATCGAGTAGTTTTTTCGCTTCCCTTGCGGCCTGTACATTTGGATATGGACCAAAGTAGCGCCCTTTATCTTTTTTAACATTTCGGGTCACAATGAGTTTTGGATGCCGTTCATTGGTGATTTTGATGAAAGGATAGCTTTTATCATCCTTTAGCATCACATTATATTTAGGATCATATTTTTTAATTAAATTCATTTCGAGGATCAGTGCTTCGATATTCGATGAGGTGACAATATATTCAAAATCTTCTATTTCACTGACGAGCCGCTGTGTCTTCGCATCATGAGAACCGCTAAAGTAGGAACGAACTCTATTTTTCAATATTTTCGCTTTCCCAACATAGATGACGGTCTGCTGCCTATCTTTCATCAAGTAACAGCCCGGCTGATCAGGAAGAATCGCAAGTTTTTCTTTAATTATTTTATTCATCAAAACCCATCCTTGTTTCGATTTACTTGCTTATAGTTTACCATGACAAATCATATGTTCTCCACAACTGGGGGTTTTATATCGTATAAAAAAAGCGATCCCAACGGAATCGCCCTTACTCCCTTATATTATAAATGTTTGTTGACCAGTTCTTCCAATGCTTCTTTTGGCTTAAATCCGACAGATGTTTCAACTACTTCACCGTCTTTTAGTACAAGTAAAGTCGGAATACTCATCACACCGTATTTGCCTGCTGTTTCCTGGTTTTCATCAACATCAATTTTTACAATTTTGAATTTGTCTCCCATTTCCTGATCCAGTTCCTCAAGTACAGGGGCAATCATTTTGCAAGGTCCACACCAAGGCGCCCAAAAGTCTACAAGAACGACACCTTCATTTGTTTCATTTGAAAATGTTTGATCTGTTGCTTTTACGATAGCCATTCTTTCATTCCTCCAATTGTGAAATTATGCTTTTTAGTATAGCATCTCCCTTTATTTCACGCTAACATATTGCTTCTTGAATATACGTTTCCCCATTTGTAACGTTTTACACCTATCATTTTTAGGCTGATAAAAAAAAGCCGACCAGCTGGCCGGGCTTTTTTTAAGTGTTGACACTCAGCTTTTTAAACTCTTCTGTCAAAAGCGGCACGATTTCAAATAAATCTCCAACAATGCCATAATCTGCAATGTTGAAAATATCTGCTTCAGGATCTTTATTGATGGCTACAATAATTTTACTGTTAGACATCCCGGCCAGATGCTGAATCGCTCCTGAAATACCGCAAGCGATATATAGATCAGGTGTCACAACCTTGCCAGTTTGACCAATCTGCAACGAATAGTCACAATAATCTGCGTCACATGCACCGCGTGAAGCACCTACTGCACCTCCAAGCACCTCTGCCAGCTCTTGTAAAGGTATAAAGCCGTCTGCACTTTTGACACCACGTCCACCGGCAACAATAATTTTCGCCTCAGATAAGTCGACACCTTCGGATGTCTTTTTAACCACTTCTTTAATCACAGTTCTAATGTCTTTCAAGTTTACGGAAATGCTATCAACCGTTCCTGTTCGATTCTCATCTTTTTCAAACGGTTCAATGTTATTCGGTCTAATTGTTGCCAAAATCGGTTGATCTGTCGAAACTATTTTTTCAAATGCTTTACCAGAGTAAATTGGTCTAGTAAAAATAATATTCCCACCAGTTACGCTCACATTAATCGCATCTGAGACTAGCCCAGCATCCATGCGGGCTGCAAGTTTCGGAGATAAGTCTTTGCCCATTGCTGTATGTCCAAAAACCACTGCATCTGGTTTTTCTTGTTCAAACACAGCCAGAAATGCTTGAGAAAAACCATCTGCCGTGTAAGTTTTTAAAGCTGGATCTTCAGCAATTAGAACTTTATCAGCACCATAATGAATCATTTCATTTGTATAATCTGAAACAGATTCGCCAATTAAAACCCCGATGACCTCTCCGTCTTCTGCAATCGTTTTTCCAGCAGCTAACGCTTCAAAGGTAACATTTCTTAATGAGCCGTCACGGCATTCTCCCAACACAATCACTTTTTTGCTCATGTCTATTTCCCCCTGTTTTTTAAATAACCGTTCATATCCCGTTAACTTTAAATGACCTTTGCTTCGCTTCTCAGTAATGAAACAAGATCTGTTGCCTGTTGTTCTGGATCACCTTCAAGAATTTTACCTGCTTCTTTTTCTGGCGGCAAAAATCTTTCAATCGTCTTCGTTTTCGGAGCAACATCTTCTTCATCTAGATCAAGATCATCCAATTCCAGTTCTTCAAGAGGTTTTTTCTTTGCCTTCATAATTCCCGGTAGTGAAGGATAACGAGGTTCATTTAATCCCTGCTGAGCAGTGACAATTAGGGGCAGGGACGTTGCGATGATTTCAAGATCACCCTCTGCATCACGTTCTGCTTCAACTTCATTGCCATTTACGGTCAGTTTTGTAATCGTTGTAATACATGGTATCCCAAGCAATTCAGCCAAACGTGGTGCAACTTGTCCCGAACCACCATCAATAGCCACATTTCCACCAAGAATGATGTCAAATTCACGGTCTTTTAAATAGTGATAGAGGATCGATGAAACCGTATATTGATCAGATTCCTCTAAGTCATCCTCAACATTGATCAGAACAGCTTTATCACACCCCATTGCTAAAGCTGTTCTAAGCTCTTTTTCAGATTCTTCTTCACCAACAGTGACGACTGTAATCTCACCACCATGTTCCTCTTTTAGTTGAAGTGCCTCTTCAATTGCGTATTCATCATAAGGATTGATAATAAATTCCGCACCATCTTCGTTGATTTGTCCTTGATCAATCTGAATTTTCTCCTCTGTGTCAAACGTGCGTTTCATTAAGACATAAATGTTCATCTTTTCATCCCCCATGTTTTCTTGTTATTCTCCCTTAAAATGCGGTTTCCGTTTCTCTAGGAAAGCTTGTATCCCTTCTTGTGCATCTTTAGATCCAAATAATTCGCTAAAACGCTTTCCTTCGAGCTTTAGGCCTTCTTCATAAGAATGACTTTTCCCTGCATAAAGCAATTCGATCACATATGCCAGTGTCTGTGGACTTTTTTCTGCGAATTTAGTTGCGAGTTCTTTGCCCTTTAGAAGAACTTCAGCTTCATTTTTTGCTAAAATGGTCACCAGTCCATATGAAAATGCTTCTTTTCCAGAGATCGGTTCAGATGTTCCGATCATTTCAAGCGCTCTTGCGGTTCCAACATATTTCGGGAGACGCTGTGTTCCTCCATAACCTGGAATAATTCCGAGGTTTAATTCTGGAAGTCCAAGCTTCGCGTTTTCCTCTGCTATTCTAATATGGCAAGCCATTGCAAGCTCAAGTCCGCCCCCAAGAGCAGCTCCATGAATAGCTGCAATAATCGGTTTTGGAAAGGATTCAATTTTTTCAAAAACTTGATGGCCATTATTGGCGAGATTTGTATCAGCTTGTTCCATTAATGAAGTAAATTCTTTAATATCAGCACCTGCTGAGAAAAATCTTCCCTCCCCATGAATGACGATACTTCTTACATTTCGATCCTCTTTAAGCTGATCGAGACAGTCAGAAAGATCTGTTAACACCTTTGTAGACAGCGCATTTGCAGGCGGATGCTGAATGGTGATCACCGCAATATGGCCTTCTGTTGACAGCGATAAAGTCTTCATCTAGATTCCCCCTTTTTCACCACTGCTGAAACCATGAATTAACAGTTCATGAATACTGTCTGCCAGTTGTGGCAGATCGTATTTTTGATCATTCATCACCCAAGTTGTCACCGTTTCATCAATTGTTCCGAAAATCATCTGTTTTGCTAAACGAACATCAAGTGTACGTCTAAATTCTTCAGTTTCTTTTCCTTCGGTGATGATATCCTCTAAAATCATTAAGTAACTCTTCAGAATTTCATTAATTTTTAAACGCAGATCCAAATTGGACTGTCGAAGTTCTAATTGGGTCACAATCGCCAAATGTCGGTCTCCACTCAGCAGTTGAAAATGCTTTTTGATAAACAAGGAAAGCTTCTCTGTTGCTGAATTTTTCACTTTCATTTCTTCATTCATTTGTTCGATAAACTGACCCATCTTTTCTTTAAATAAAGAAATAAGAATATCTTCTTTATTTTTAAAATAAAGATAAATGGTACCGTCAGCCACCCCAGCCTGCTTAGCAATTTTCGAAACTTGAGCCTGGTGATAGCCTTTTTCTGCAATCACAATTACAGCTGCGTCAATAATCTGCATATACTTCGGTCTCTTTTGTTTCAATTGGCTTCGTTCCTTTCTATCTAATGAATGAACACTCATTCATGACTCAATCGTAAATAAAATTACCGATTTTGTCAAGGATGAAAAGAATATTTCCCTTCATTCATCTTTTAAAAGCCTGCCGTTTTGTATGCAGCAGGCTTCACTTTATACCTTAGCCTTTTCTTCATCTACTAGCGCTCTTCTTAATATCTTACCGACTGCTGTTTTTGGTAGTTCATCTCTAAATTCATATATTTTCGGGACTTTGTAAGGCGCTAAACGTGATCCAGCATATTCATCTAATTCCTTCTCAGTTATTGTAACATGATCTTTTAAAACAACAAACGCTTTCACAGTTTCTCCCCTGTATTCATCAGGTACTCCAATCACAACAGCCTCCTGAATAGCTTCATGCTCATATAATATTTCTTCAATTTCACGCGGATAAATATTATATCCCCCTGCAATGATCATGTCTTTCTTTCGATCGACAATATAGAAAAAACCATCTTTATCCATGTAACCGATATCACCGGTAAACAGCCAGCCATCCCTAAGTACAGCAGCCGTCTCCTCAGGATTATTCCAATAACCTTTCATCACTTGAGGACCTTTCACAACAATTTCTCCACGTTCATATGGTTCGAGAAAACCACCGGTTTCTTCAGAATAGATCGCCGCTTCTGTACCAGGCCATGGACAGCCAATACTTCCCGGCTTGTTCAAACCCCAAATCAAGTTGGAATGGGTGACTGGTGAAGCCTCAGATAATCCAAATCCTTCAACAAGCTTTCCTCCTGTAACCTTTTCAAACTGTTGTTTCACTTCAACTGGAAGCGGGGCAGAACCGCACAAACAGCTTTTAATAGATGATAGATCGTACTGCTTGATATCGGGATGATTCAATAAAGCGATATAGATGGTAGGGACACCGGGAAAAATGGTTGGTTTTTCTTTATCAATCGTCTTTAATACTGTTTGCGTATCAAATCTAGGCAGGAGAATCATTTCGTAACCTTGGCTAATCGTCAAATTGATAATTGCCATCATCCCATAGACATGAAAAAATGGAATTAGACCGAGCACTTTTTCTTTTCCTTTCTTCAATTTGTATGACCATGTGACACATTGTTTAATATTGGCTAAAATGTTACAGTGTGAAAGCATAACAGCTTTCGGAGTTCCCGTTGTCCCCCCAGTATACTGCAAAACTGCAATATCATGAAAAGGGTCAACCTCAATATGTGGAGGACCATTTGGAATAGGACGTTTCATTATTGTTCGAAAAAAGTGTGTCGACTCATTTTCAGTGATTTCAATTGAAAATTGCTCCTGTTTTTTTTGAACAAACGGATAAAACATATTTTTTGGAAATGGGAGATAGTCTTTTATACTGGTGACGATGGTATGCTTTAAATTTGTCAACGCTTTCATTTTTGATGCAACTGGGTAGAGGTTATCAAGCGTAATTAAAATATCCGCTCCGCTGTCTTTTAACAAATGTTCAAGCTCTCTTTCCTTATAAAGAGGATTTGTTTGAACAACGATGCCTCCAGCGAAAAGCACGCCATAATATGCAATGACAGCCTGAGGACAGTTCGGTAACATAATGGACACCCTATCTCCTTTCTTAAGGCCAAGAGACAAGAGATAGTCTGCGATTTTTAAAGCTTCCTCGTAAACTTGTTGATAGGTTCTTTTTTTTCCAAGAAAATGAATGGCTGTTTTTTCAGAAAATTGTTGTGCGGATTGTTGTAGGACGGAATGGAGTGTTTGATCTTCAAACTGTAGTTCATGAGGAATTTGTTCAGGATAATGAAGCAACCATGGTTTTTCAACTGACATAAAACTCCTCCTTATCAAATGACTGTTAATTCAAGTATATCAAATCATATTCAGAAAGTAATGATTTTTTAAAAAAGGCGCCTGAAAACTTAAACTTCAGGCGCCTTTTTTTCAGGCATAAAACAGCATATAAATCATACCAATCAGAACAAATATCCCTGCGATGCACAATAAGACTTTCGCTAATTTCTCCATCTATACTCCCCTTAAATACCTGCGGCCACGACAAATGACAAGCCGACAGAGATGACAAAAGAAATGAAGCCGACAGCACGGTTGTCATTTTCAATCTCCTTGTCAATTTTGAATCGCGGTGTCAAGAATTCAAAGATAAAATAGCCAATCAACAGCAAAGTGAAGCCAAATATTCCCCAGCCAATCATTTGCAGCAAGGAATTGTGCTGACTGATCGATTTTTGTAATATGTTTGCGATCCCTAAAATTTTTCCCCCTGTTGCTAATGCCACCGCAAAGTTTCCTTTTTGAATCTCTTCCCAATTTTTATATGAAGTCACAAGCTCAAAAATCGTCAAAAATATAACGAGGCAGAGAATGGATACACTGTAATAGGCAGCAATTTCAACCAGATCGTTTTCCCAAAATTCTTTCATACCGATTTTAACTCCCTTTTATTTTAATTCGACAATCGTAACTCCTGATCCTCCTTCTCCCGCTTCACCGAATCGGGTGTTTTTTACATTTCTGTGGGATTTCAAGAGATCTTGAACACCTTTTCTAAGTGCACCGGTTCCTTTTCCGTGAATGATTGATACCCTTGGATAGCCGGCGAGAATCGCATCATCCAAATATTTTTCAACACGATGAAGCGCACTTTCATAGCGCTCTCCTCTAAGATCAAGTTCAAGTGATACATGATAATCTTTTCCTTTAACCGCAGCAATCGATCTTTGTTTCTCTTGCTCAGGTGCTGATTTCATAAATTCAAGATCTTTTTCTTTTACTTTCATTTTCAAAATCCCGATTTGGACATTCCATTCATTTGCACCTGTTTTTTCAAGCAATGTTCCTTTTTGGCCAAAGCTCAAAACTGTGACTTCATCACCCTGTTTTAATTCTCGCTTGTTGCTTTTTTTCTGAACCGGTTTCTTTGCCTTCTCAAATGAAGGTACCGCACTTTCCAAACGTTTTTTTGCCTCAATCAATTCATGGTCTTTAAAAGTTTTTTGCTCTGCTTTTATCATTCGCAGGGAGCGGATAATGTCATCAGCTTCTTTCATCGCTTCCTTGACTTTTTCAGCTGCCTTTTGTTCAGCTTGCTCATACAGCCGGTCTTTTTTCTCCTGCCATTCGTTGATTTGCTTTTGTAGATCGCGATGAAGCTTTTCAGCCTCAGTACGGATCGCTTCCGTTTCAGTCAGTTCTACTTCCGCTCGTTTTTTACTGTCTTCCAATGATGCGATCATCGTGTCGACTTCATTGTGTTCAGTCGTCATTTCTGACTGCGCACGACCGATCACATGCTCAGGAAGGCCTAGCCGTTTTGAAATTTCAAATGCATTGCTTCGACCGGGTACGCCGATTAACAACCTATAAGTTGGAGATAGGGTTTCGATATTAAATTCAACACTTGCATTGATTACATTTTCGCGATTATAGCCGTATGCTTTTAGTTCCGGATAATGAGTTGTAGCGATGACACGCGCTCCTGTTTGGTACACTTCGTCAAGAATACTGATCGCAAGTGCGGCCCCTTCCTGAGGATCTGTTCCTGCTCCAAGTTCATCAAATAGTATCAAGCTATTTTCTGTCATATCTTTCAAAATATCAACAATATTGACCATATGCGAAGAAAACGTACTTAAGCTTTGTTCAATCGATTGTTCATCACCGATATCGGCAAAGACTTGATCAAACACGGCAATTTCTGACCCCTCTTCTGCCGGAATATGAAGTCCGGATTGTGCCATCAATGTTAATAAACCGAGCGTTTTCAGGGTAACCGTTTTCCCACCTGTATTTGGTCCAGTGATCACAATTGTTGTGTAATCTCCCCCAAGCACTATATCATTTGGAACAACCTCTTTGATTGGCAATAGTGGATGACGTGCTTGAATCAATCTGACATAGCCGCGGTCATTTACACTTGGTTTGACTGCTTTTGTCGCCTTTGCATATTTTGCTTTTGCAAAAATATAGTCTAGAATTTGCAAAATGTGTACATCATGAAAAAGCTCAGCTGTGTGTTCAGCTGTTTTTTCAGTCAGCATCCGTAGTATCCGTTCGATTTCTTGTGTTTCATTTACTTTTGCTTGACGAAGCGAATTGTTCATATCAACGATCGCTTGAGGCTCAATAAACAATGTTGCACCTGAAGAGGACTGATCATGAACGATTCCTCCATAGCTTGACCTATATTCCTGTTTAACCGGAATTACGAAACGGTCATTGCGGATCGTGACGATCGTATCTGAAAGCATCTTTTGTGCTGAAGATGATCGCAACATCGCCTCAAGTCTATCTCTAATCCTTGATTCAAGCGTCCGTAACTGTGTTCTGATTCCTCTTAATTTTTCTGAGGCGCTGTCAAGTACTTCCCCATAGTCATCGATACATGATTGAATCGCTTTTTCTAACTCTGACAGTGGGATCAGTTTTTCCGCATACTGGTGAAGAAAAGGAATCTCAAGTCCATCCGCAAACAGACTTTCTAGAAAATGCTTCATTTGTTTTGTCGCATATAAAAGACCCGATATTTCTGTAAACTCGCCCGGACTTAAAACACTGCCAATCTCTACTCTTTTTATCGCTTTTCTAATATCAGTCAAACCGCCGAATGGGGCATTTCCTTTTAACCGGATAACGGTAGCAGCCTCATCGACTTCTTCTTGTAGCTTTTTCACCTCATCCAATGAACATGACGGTATAAGATCAAAAATGATTTCTTTGCCTAAAGATGAAGCTGTATATTCCGCAAGCTGTTCTTTTACTTTATGAAATTCAAGTGCTGATAGCGCTTTTTGTTGCAAAATCAATTAAACCTCCTTAAGAACGATGGCGCGACAAAAACGTATAGACTTCTTCCAAAGAACGAGTATTCAATACGTTCGCTTTTTGAGTCCATCCTTTTCTCGCTGCCATAACACCTGTTTTCATGTCATATAGCATGTCCTTGCTATGGGCATCTGTATTAATGACGAGCGTCACCCCGGCAGCATTCGCTTTGAGCAGATGCTCCATTCTAAGATCGAGCCGCGCAGGGTTAGCATTTAATTCTAATGCTGTATTTGTTTTTTTGGCGAGCTCAATCAGTTGGTCGATATCGACTTCATAGCCCGCTCGTCTTCCAATGAGGCGACCTGTTGGGTGTGCAATGATATCGACATGCTGATTCATTAGTGCTTGTTCCAGTCGTTTCATGATAACATGCTGTGGCTGAGAAAAGTTTGAATGAATCGAAGCGATAACAAGATCCATTTCTGCTAGCAGTTCATCATCATAATCGAGCGTCCCATCAGGTAGAATATCCATCTCAACACCCTTAAAAATATGGAAATTAGTAAATTCTTTGTTTAATTTGTCAATTTCCTTCGCTTGCTTTCGCAGTCTTTCGGGTGTTAAACCATTGGCAACTTTTAAATATTGCGAATGATCGGTAATGGCCATATATTGATAGCCTTTGGCTATACAGGCCTCAGCCATTTCCTTAATTGAGTAAGCACCATCACTCCACGCTGAGTGCATATGGAGATCACCTTTTATATCTTCTATCGAAACCAGACCTAGATGATCTTGATATATTTCGACTTCTTTCCCGGACTCTCTCAGTTCAGGAGGGATAAAGGGTAGTCCAAAGTGTGCAAAAAATTCTTTTTCGCTAGAAAACGTTTGAATGTCTCCTGTTTCAATGTTTTCGACCCCATATTCACTAATTCTTTCGCCTTTTTCTTTAGCAAGTTGGCGCATTTTAATATTGTGATCTTTAGAACCCGTAAAGTGGTGGAGTGCTGTCGGAAACTGGTCTTCAGTCACCAAGCGGAAGTCAGCGCTGATTTCTGATTCAAATTGAAATAAAAGCGACACTTTCGTATCTCCTGCTGCAATGACTTCTTTCACATTTGAAAGTTTTAATAGACCTTCGCGAACAAGGCTGTGATCAGTGACTGCAATCATATAGTCAAGATCTTTCACCGTTTCTTTAGCTCGTCGCAGGCTTCCGGCTCGCGAAAATTTCATCAGACCTGGCAGCCCTTTGAGCTGTTCCTCAATTTCTTCTGCAACTGCTAAAGCCATTCCAATCGGGTATCGTTCTGGTCGTTTCCCTGCTTCACCTAAAGCTTGAAGAATCTTTTCTTCCGTTTTTTTTCCGAACCCAGCCAGTCCTTGAACTTTGTGCTCTTCACAAGCTTCCTTTAATGAAGACATATCACTGACGCCCAACTCTTGATATAGTTTAGCAATTTTTTTACCGCCAAGCCCTGGCAATTTCAACAGTGGAATCAGTCCCTCTGGAACTTCCTTTTTTAAACGTTCGAGTGTTCCAGATACACCTTGATCCATGTATTCCTTGATGACGGCATATGTACCTTTTCCAATGCCAGAAAGAGACATCATATCATCGATTTCAGAAAGGCTGCGGTCATCTTGTTCAAGTGCTGCAGCTGCTTTTCTGAAAGCTGATATTTTGAAAGGGTTGTCTCCTTTTAGTTCCATATACATTGCAATCGTTTCAAGCAATCGAATAACATCTTTTTTATGCATGTTTTTCACCTCTTCGTATCCCGTGTCCTAGTTCTAATCATACAAATTTTTAGATATTCCGACAACAAACCAGCAGATTGGCTTTAAAAAAACTCCCCCGAAAAACAGAGAAGTTTTACAAAGATCCATACTGATGCATCATTTGTTCTAGCAAGTCTGACAAAAATGGTGTTTTATGAACAACCAAATCAGCCAGCATCGAGCTCGCCATCATACTGTGCAACTCATCAATTGGCAAGAGCGCACCGACAAATAAAATGATAAAAACAAATAAATAAATTTCTACAAAGCCAAGCAGAGCTCCAAGTATCTGATTGACCTGCTTAATAACAGGGATCCGTGCAACAGCATCTAAAAATGATGCAGCAATTCGCAAAAGAATGATTGTCAGGATAAAAAGAATGAGAAAGGCAATCATGTTGTAATAAGCGTCTTTAAGACTGCCATTGAAAAATGAAAACGCTGCCTGACCACCTGAAAAGTCCGGTGCTGGAATCCAGCCAAGTTTTGGGGCAAGATCACGATAATAGACTCCTGCTACAGCGATTGCAACAATGAATGTCACTAGGCGGATACATTGGCGAATAAAGCCTCTTTTAAGACCGATCAACAGGCCCGATAAAAGTAATATGATAATGATGATATCTAACATCGTGATGTTCAATCCTTTTCTTTTAGTTGTCCTTTTAATCTTTCAAGTTCTTCTTTCAATTTCAAATAATCATGTACTACATTCACAGCGGTTAATACAGCAAGTTTATTTATATCAAGATACGGATTTTTTTCATTGATTTCTCTCATTTTATCATCCACAATTGAAGCAACGTGCCTCATATGGCTTTTCGTTTCTTCGCCGACAATTGTGAATTGCTGACCGTATATGTCAACTGTTGTTTTTATTTTGCGACCATCAGACAACGTTTCTCCTCCATTCTGCTTGCGAGAATCCTAGTTTCTATCATAACATGTTTAGAGATTGAATGAAACGATCAGCCCTGCTGTGATGATACATCTGTTAATATATTGTACGATCTATTCGTTCGTTTTAAAAAGGAGATGAAGTTCATGTCACATTCAGTTTTAAAAGTAAGCCAATCAGTTATAGAAAAAATGAAAACATATTATCAAGCTGATATCACTTCCCTTTCTATCCAAGGAGCCGTTTTTCAAGCAAAACCTCAAAGTTGCACCATTACAGCATATCGATCTGGAAAAGTTTTGTTCCAAGGAAAAAATGCTGAGAAGGAGGCAGAGCGCTGGAATGAATCTGCCGAGAGACCAATGGATAAAAAAACAGTCTCCAAAAAAAGTGTATCTTCCATCTATCAACCGCCTAAAGGTATTAGCTCAATGTCTGTCATCGGCTCTGATGAGGTTGGAACAGGTGACTATTTCGGCCCAATGACTGTTGCCTGTGTATATGCCGAAAAAACAAAACTTCCGCTTTTACAAGAACTTGGTGTCAAGGATTCGAAACATTTGAAAGACCCGCAAATCATCCAAATCGCACGTGACTTAATTAAAACAGTCCCATACAGCCTCTTAGTCTTGAGGAATGAAAAGTATAATGAAATGCAAGAAAAAGGAATGAGTCAAGGAAAAATGAAAGCCCTCCTGCACAACCAAGCGATTACAAACCTCCTTAAAAAACTGGATGGAACACGCCCAGAGGCGATTTTAATTGACCAATTTGCTGAACCGACCGTTTATTTTAAACACCTCGCAGGCAAAACTGCCATCAAAGAGCAGACATATTTTAGTACAAAAGCAGAAGGCATCCACCTCTCTGTCGCTGCTGCATCGATTATCGCCCGCTATTCATTTTTAATGGAGATGGACAAGCTTTCGAAAGTAGCGGGGCTCACGCTACCTAAAGGGGCGGGAGCATTAGTAGATCAAGCAGCGGCAAAGCTGATTAGAAAAAAAGGTGTGACTGCGCTTCGTCAGTTTACAAAACTGCATTTTGCGAATACGGAGAAGGCTAAGCGGATGGTATAAAGCTGAGAACTTCTGTTACGCGGGGGATTCTTTACTTTGGAAGCCTCCAATTGGAGTATGGACTTTACTTGACCCGAGCCTCAAGGTCTACATTTTACCGCGTTTTAAGGTTATGTCTGTAAGAGCCTTGCTGGCTTAGCTCCAGTGGGTTGCATTTCAATATTGGTGCAGCCCTTTTCAGCCGTTTATATGACGAATAATCGAGTGAAATATTAACATTAAATCGGACGAGCCAGTCCTAAAAAAATAGCCAGCCCCGATTTGATCGAGAACTGGCTTCACATCGCTTTCTTTTATCCTCTCAACACCGCTTGATACGCATCCTCGAGCGCTTTCAGCACTTGATTGTGAATGTCTGTGACTTCTTCCTCTGTCAACGTTTGTTCCGGATTTAAGTATTGCAGGCTAAAAGCGACCGATTTTTTGCTTTCTTCCATATGTTCGCCTTCATAAACATCAAAAACATGCACTTCATTCAATAATTTGCCACCAGCTTTTTTAATGACATCCTCAAGTTGACCACTTGTGATCTCTTTGCTGACGACTAGTGCAATATCGCGTGTAACAGAAGGATACCTCGGTATAGCCGTATATGTGATATCCGCTACATCCAGTGCAAACAATTCATGCAGATCAAGCTCAAATACATATGTCTCAGGGAGATCCAGTTCTTTTTCAAGGAATGGATGAAGCTGGCCGATGAAGCCGACTAAAGCCCCGTTGTACAATATATTAGCTGTCCGTCCTGGGTGGAGCTCTTTTCTTTCAGATTGAACAAACTCGATTCCTTCATGAATACCAAGCTTTTCTAACAGACCTTCGACAAGTCCTTTCATCACAAAGAAGTCAACCAACTTCTTCTCACCTTGCCAAAGGTTTTTATGCCATAGTCCAGTGACAGCTCCAGCAACATGTTCTTTTTCAACCGGTTTTGTCTGTTCTTCAACTTTAAAGAAAACAGAACCGATTTCGTAAAAAGCTACTGAATCGCTTTGTCTTGCCAAGTTGTAAGCAACTGAATCAAGCAAATTCGGGAGCAGACTTTGTCTTAAGACACTTCTTTCTTCACTCATTGGCAGTGAAAGGAACGTTTTAAATGACTTTTCAAGAGAAAAGGCAGTTGCTTTTTTGTCATTTGTTAATGAGTATGTGATCGCTTGAGAAAGACCCGCTCCCTCTAAGAAACGTCTAACTTTTCGCCGTTTTGCTTGATAAGAGGTCAGTCCACCAGAAAACCCTGTTAACTCAGGAAGTGTAGACGGTATATTATCATACCCATATAGTCTAGCAACCTCTTCAATTAAATCTTCTTCAATTGCAATATCGCCTCTTCTCGACGGAACAGTGACGATCACATCAGCTTCTGATGTTTTGACAGAAAAACCCAACTTCTCAAAAATATGAACCATTTCCTCTTGACTGATCGACATGCCAAGAACCTTTGTTACTTTTTCAGTAGACAGACTGATGATATTTTCTTTGATATCCAGGTGATCTTCTACAACTGTCCCTTCTAAAACGACACCGCCCGCGTATTGACTAATCAAATCTGCTGCACGTTCTGCAGCAAGTAGCACACGCGCTGGATCAATTCCTTTTTCAAACCTGATACTTGATTCACTGCGAAGACCAAAATCTTTGGAAGCCTTACGGACTGTCTGACCATTAAAGTATGCCGCTTCAAGCAAAATCATTGTTGTATCTTCGCGAACTTCAGATTCTGCTCCACCCATCACACCAGCGACAGCCTGCGGAATTGAACCATTTGTAATGACAAGGTGCTCAGGTGTTAACGTTCTTTCCTGTTCATCAAGTGTGACAATCGTTTCATTTTTGAAAGCCTTTCGGACAACAACTTCTTTTGAACCGAAGCGATGATAATCAAAAGCATGGAGTGGTTGACCGTATTCGAGAAGAACAAAGTTGGTAATGTCAACAACATTATTGTGCGGTCTAATTCCAGCGTTGATCAGCTTTGTTTGCATCCATAGTGGGGATGGACCAATTTTGACATCCTTGATCATTTTTGCTGCATATAAAGGATTAGCTCCCTTGTCATCGATCTTGACCGAGATGTAATCTACCGCTTTTTCACTTCCTGCTTGATAAGAAGTTTCTGGAAACTTGACTTTACGACCAAGGATTGCCGCTACTTCATAAGCAACACCAAGCATATTCATCGCATCAGCACGGTTTGGTGTAAGCCCTAGTTCCAGTACCGCATCATCAAGAGCCAAGTTTTCAAGTGCATTAGTGCCTGTTTCAGTCTCACTTGGGAATACGAAAATCCCTTCCGCATATTCTTTTGGTACAAGTTTCCCTTGGATACCAAGCTCTTGTAAAGAACAGATCATCCCATGTGAGGCTTCACCCCGAAGCTTCGCTTTTTTAATTTTAAAATTTCCCGGCAACACTGCACCGACAGTGGCAACGGCTACCTTTTGGCCTTTCTCAACATTTGGAGCCCCACAGATGATTTGCACAGGCTCATCAACACCAATATCGACAAGACACTTGTTTAATTTATCAGCATTTGGATGCTGTTCACGTTCAAGAACATGCCCGATTACAACACCTTTTATCCCTTCTCCTTTATATTCAATTCCTTCAACTTCGATTCCGCTTCTCGTCATTTTTTCAGCAAGTATTTCAGGATTCATTCCGTTTAAATCTACGTATTCTTCCAACCATTTATAAGAAACAAACATTGTGCGTCCTCCTTTTAAGCCTGTTTAAACTGGGATAAAAATCTAACATCGTTTGTATAAAAATGACGAATATCATCAATACCATATTTCAACATCGCGATCCGTTCCACACCCATTCCAAATGCAAAGCCTTGATATTCTTTAGAATTGAATCCAGCCATTTCAAGCACATTCGGATGCACCATTCCCGCGCCAAGTATTTCAATCCAACCGGTTTGCTTACAAACAGAACACCCATTTCCACCACATTTGAAACAGGAGACATCAACTTCAACAGATGGTTCTGTAAATGGGAAGAAACTTGGGCGTAATCTGATTTCACGTTCTTCACCGAACATCTTTTTCGCAACCGTTTCAAGTGTTCCTTTCAGGTCACTCATACTGATATGGTGATCAACACAAAGCCCTTCAATTTGCATAAACTGGTGGGAGTGTGTTGCATCATCATGATCACGACGGTACACTTTTCCCGGACAAATGATTTTTACAGGACCTTTTCCTTGGTGTTTTTCAAGTGTACGTGTTTGAACTGGTGAAGTTTGCGTTCTCATCAACGTATCTTCGGTAATGTAAAAACTATCCTGCATATCACGTGCCGGATGTTCTTTTGGAAGGTTGAGCGCCTCAAAATTGTAATAATCTGTTTCTACTTGAGGACCTTCTTCAACGGAATAACCCATACTAATAAACAGATCTTCAATATCTTCGACAACAACTGTCAATGGATGCGTAGAGCCCGTTTTGACAGGACTTCCTGGAAGTGTCACATCAACCGTTTGCTCTTGTAGCTTTCTTTTGACTTCTTCCTCTTCAAGTTTGGCATTTTTTTCAGCAATAGCAGCGGCAATTGTTTCCCTGACTTCGTTTGCCAATGCACCCATTTTTGGTCTTTCTTCTGCTGAAAGCTTTCCCATCCCCCTAAGCACTTCTGTAATCGGACCTTTTTTCCCAAGATATGCAACTCTAACATCATTGACTGCTTTTAAGGAATCTGCAGCTACTACTTTAGCAATTGCTTCTTTTTCAAGCCGTTTTAACTCTTCTTGCATTTTTTAATTCCTCCTTTTATGTAAAAAACCTAATTTTCGGCAATAAAAAAGCCCCTTTCCAAATGAAAGGGACGAATCGTGGCCCGTGGTACCACCCTTTTTAAGAAACAAAAAACTTTGCTTCCTCACTTCATAAACATAACGGACAATTGAATCCGGTTCACCTTTACACATCTATTGGTGTGGTCCAAGTGACAACTCAAGAGGTGAAACGTTTTTTAACCTGCCCTAAAAATGCTTTCAGTCTAGGCACTTTTTCCCTAAAAAGGCATCACGGTCAAAAACAGCCTCTATCACTGTTTTTACATATAATAAGTTTAATTATAGTGAATTCCATCGTCTGATGCAATGGTTATCCGCGAAGATGATAAAGTAATATTGCTGTGGCAGCTGCCACATTGAGAGACTCAGCTTTTCCATAGATCGGGACGTAAAGATTGCGGTCAGTTCGTGTTAGCATTTCTGGATCAACACCTGAACCTTCATTTCCGATTAAAAGTGCGAATGACTGTGATGGTTTCACCTCTTGATATGGAATTGCATTTTGCAGCGCAGTCCCATATACAGGGATGTTTTTTTGTTTTAGTTGTTCCATTAATTCAGAAAGCTCAAATTTTATGATCGGAAGATGAAAATGTGATCCTTGGGCAGATCTCAGTGTTTTACCATTGTATGGATCGACCGTCCCAGGACTGACAACGATGGCATCGATCCCAGCGGCATCAGCTGTCCGAATGATCGTTCCTAAATTGCCAGGATCTTGAACACGATCGGCAAGCAACAATTTTTTATATTGGAAAGGATTGCTCTCCGTTTCCGACAGTCGACAAACAGCTGCAACAGTCTGAGGTGTCTCTGTTTCGGTGATTTCTGTAAAAGCATCCTCACTTAGTATGTAACAAGAAACAGATAAATCCAGATCATCTGGGAAATTCGCTTCCTCTGTAACCATCACTTCCAAGACAATCCCGGGTGTTTTCAGTGCTTCCTCGACAAGGTGTTCCCCTTCAATGATATAAGTATTGGTTTTGGTTCGCTCTTTCTTGCTATGAAGTTTTTTCCAATCTTTTACTTTTTGGTTTTTAGCAGATTCAATTCGTTTCAAAGCGTTTGACTCCTTTGTCTGACAATAGTTTCATTATATCTCATCATTGATACATATTAAACCTGTCAATCGTACAGAATAGTAAAAACAAGTGAGGAATGGAGTGAAAGTGAAAATGGATTTAAATTTAAGAAACGCAGTTATTTCTAATGTCACAGGAAATACACAAGATCAACTAAAGTCTACAATTGTCGATGCGATTCAAAGCGGTGAAGAGAAGATGCTACCGGGTTTAGGCGTTTTGTTTGAAGTGATCTGGAAGCACGCTTCAGATTCGGATAAAATCGAAATGCTCGAAACCTTAGAGCAAGGATTAAAAACACCATAAACCGGAGGCCTTTTGTGCCCCCGGTTTCATCATTAACGAGGAATAGATGGTTCCATTCTTAAGGTAGGATCACGCCACATTTCGACCCACCTTTTAAGTGCACTAACCATAATTATCAATCCCAAAAGAAGCATGATGATCGATAATATACCGTTTATCATACTGTAGCCAGCAGCTTCCGCATTAAAATAAACGTGGCTGATCATCCAGTATCCTGCATAATTGACAGTGATATATAAATAGCTAAGCGGGATAAGACATGTTAACATATAGCGCCGTTTATCCGCAATTTTTAGGATAACAGTCGCCCCGATAATGAGACCGACAGATGCCATCAGTTGATTGGAGACACCGAACAGAGCCCAAATCGAACTAATGTCACCGGAATATAGTAAATAGCCCCACATGAAACAGGCAAGTGCACTTGCAATGACTGAGCCCGGGAGCCAGTCCGTTCTTTTAAGCGGTTTGTATAGATCTCCAAAAAAATCCTGAATTAAATAGCGGGCCACTCTCGTTCCGGCATCAATGGCCGTTAAAATAAAGACCGCCTCAAACATAATCACAAACTGGAAAAAATACGATGATAAATGACTGAAAAATGGAACATCAGTAAAAATGTAAGTCATACCAACAGCAAGTGTTACGGCTCCGCCTGTCCGCCCCTCTAAATTTAGACCAATTTCCTTACTGAGCTCAGGTAAATGCACAACATCGATGCCAAGTGTCCGAAACATCTCTGGAGAACTGTTAATGGCAAAATAATCACCTGGTTGTAAAGCTGTCGCCGCAATCAAAGCCATAATGCCCACTAAACACTCGACAAGCATCGCTCCAAAAGCGACAAACTTCATATCACTCCATTTGTTTAACATTTTCGGTGTCGTACCTGAGCCAACAAATGCATGAAACCCGGAGATTGCCCCACAAGCAATCGTAATCGAAATAAACGGCCAAACAGGTCCTGGTGAGACAGGTCCACCGCCTCCTGTAAACTCTGTAAAGGCTGGAAATGGGATTGCCGGATTGACGATAAACACCCCAGCAATCAAAGCGATGAACACACCGATTTTCATAAAACTGCTTAAATAATCACGAGGTGCAAGCAGAAGCCAAACAGGCAGGGCTGCTGCAAAAAATGCATAAATCGGCAGTACGATCGCAAGTGTCTTTGTGTCAAGTGTCAACACTTCACCTAGCGGCGTATTGGCAACAGACGGTCCGACAAATACACCAATCATAAGCAAAATGAACCCTACTGTTGATGCCAGTTTTAAGTTGCCTGTTTTTTTATAAAACAAACCAACGCCCATGGCAATCGGGATCGTGATGGCAACAGAAAACGTCCCCCATGGGTTATGTTCGAGCGCGTGGAGGACAACCATTGATAAGCCTGCCATCGTAATCGTAATAATGAATAGCATGGCAAGCCCTGTGCAGAACCCGGCAACAGGTCCTAGCTCCTCTTTCGCCACTTCTGACAGCGACTTCCCATTTCTTCGCATTGAAGCAAATAATACGACAAGATCATGAACCGCTCCCCCAATCACTGCTCCGATCAACAACCACAATAACCCAGGTAAATAGCCGAATTGTGCAGCTAAAATCGGTCCGACAAGCGGGCCTGCTGCTGCAATAGCTGCAAAATGATGTCCAAAGGACACCCATTTGTTTGTCGGGACATAATCTTTGCCATCTTCCTGAAGATGAGCCGGAGTCGGTTTGTCATCGTTCACCTTCAACACTTTCACCATCATAAATGTTCCGTATAAACGGTAGGCGATCGCCAATAGACAAATAGACGCGATCACAATCGTAATAGCATTCATCCAATATCTCCCCCCTCGTGTCCTTTTTAACATATCCCATATTTTTTGTAAGCGCAATCATTTGTTTGATCCGTTTGTTAAAAACCTGAACTCGCTATTAAATGCCGAAAGGAAAAAGCTTTACATCTGATAAATGAAACAACTCGTTCACGGCATTGGACATGTAGTCTACCTAAAAGGGATGTCCACCTTTTTTCAATTTAGTTTATATGTTCATTATTTTTGTTGATTAAATGTATAAGAGAACATTTGATTGGAGTTGTCCTAAAAGTAGTGTGGATGAATGAAAAACGGGGAATTCGCTCACTTTCCACGGGCGATCAGCGAGACCCCGCAGGAGGCTCGCAATTCCCCCTATCCATGCTGATCTAAGGCTTAAGGTAAGATATACAAAAAAATAAACACCTTCAATTATAAGCAATTGAAGGTGCACTTCTATGTTATGCTGTTGTTTTATGATTTCTTCAATCTCATCACATTCCAGGAAAGCTTCGGCAGACGAGATTTGAGTATACCATCACACACTTGAGCATCTCCACAGCTGTGGGGAACTACATTATTTCTGTTTTCTTGGTTGGTCCCTTTCACATCATCGTGTTCAAGAACGATATGTTCTTTCACAGTATAGCCAGCAAAGCTTCTCATATCTGCTTCCAAGTCTAAGCTGCTGTCAGTCGCTCGGTTAACCGCAAAAACGGTTAACTCTTCGGCTTCTTCATTGAAAACAGAGACAGACTCTAAGTACGGTACATCTGTAAAGTCTTTACTGTCATACTTTGGAGATGAAACCACTGATTGCAATACAGTTCCCCGTCCATAAATAGAAGCATGCATAAATGGATAGAAAATCGTCTGACACCAAGCCTCACCACCTTTGTCTGTCATAATTGGCGCAATCACATTGACAAGCTGAGCCAGGCAAGCAATTTTGACACGATCTGCATGCTTTAGCATTGTGATGAGCATACAACCGACTAGCAAGGCATCTTCAAAGTTGTATATGTCTTCAAGAAGGTGTGGTGCTTTCGACCAGCGCTCAATTTCTTTGTCTTGCTCGTTTGAATGATACCAGACATTCCATTCATCATAAGAAAGATGGATCGTTTTCTTACTGCGTTTTTTCGCTTTCATATAGTCACAGACAGCCACAACCGTTTTGATGAAATGGTCCATATCAAGCGATTTCGCCAAATAGTTGGGCAGATCATTTTCTTGATTTCCGTAATAGGAATGAAGAGAAATATACTCAACATGTTCATACGTATGATCAAGCACAGTCGTTTCCCAGTCAATAAATGTCGGGATTGCACTGCCAGAGCTTCCACAGGCAACTAGTTCAATCGATGGATCTGTCCACTTCATCACTTTTGCAGTTTCAGCAGCTAGTCTACCATATTCAGCCGCTGTTTTATGACCGATCTGCCAAGGTCCATCCATCTCATTACCGAGACACCATGTTTTAATGTTGTGTGGCTCTTTATATCCGTGAGACTTTCTAAGATCACTATAGTATGATCCTGAAGGATGGTTGCAATATTCTACAAGATTGCGAGCAGCGTCAATTCCTCTTGTCCCAAGGTTAACGGCCATGTTCACCTCGGCTCCGACCAACTTAGCCCAATCCATAAATTCATTTGTACCGATTAAGTTTGGTTCTGTCGTTCCCCATGCCAGATCAAGTCTTGTCGGCCGTTTTTCGACAGGGCCAACACCGTCTTCCCAGTTATAACCTGATACAAAGTTTCCACCTGGATAGCGAATAAACGGTACTTTCAACTCTTTTACTAATTTAATAACATCTTTTCGGAAACCAACTTTATCAGCTTCAGGATGACCGGGCTCATAAATTCCTTCATAGACAGCTCTGCCAAGGTGTTCAACAAACGAGCCATAAATCCGCGGATCAACTTCAGCAACTTTATATTGTTTATCAATCGTCATTTTCGCTTTCTTTTCAGTCAAATTAACCATTCCTTTCAGATTTGATTACCCTTTAATTCCACCAGCAGTAAGGCCTGAAATAAAATATTTTTGGAAGAACAAGAAAATTAAGATAACAGGCAAAATGGCCAGTACAGATCCTGAAATGAGCATGTCATAATTGTTTCCATACGGACTAAGTAAAGTAGATAATCCGATTGGAAGCGTAAACATTTCTTTTGACCGTAAAACAATTAATGGCCATAAAAAATTGTTCCAACTGTTTAATGATTGAAGAATGATCATTGCACCAAAAGCCGGCTTCATGAGCGGCGCCATAATCCGGAAGAAAATCCCGAATTCTGTGCAACCATCCATCCTTGCCGAATCAAGCAAATCTTTCGGTAAACCGAGCGCATACTGCCTAAAGAAAAATACAGCAACAGGAGACACAATAAACGGGAGAATGACACCGGTATATGTGTCAGAAATATGCAATGAAACTGTCATTTTAAATAAAGGCAGCATTAAGATTTCAATTGGCACCATCATGATCAAGAGCACAAGAACAAACAGCAGATTTTTCCCTTTAAACTGATATACAGCAAGCCCGTATCCAACTAATGAAGAAAACAAAAGTGTTAATACGGTGGAAATGACCGTAAGGAACAAGCTGTTTGTGAACCATTTAAAATAAATGCTTCCACCGTTAAACAAATATGCATAGTTGTCAAGGCTTAAAATATCAGGGTCAAGCTTTAAATTAAGCCCGAACCGAAGCAATTCTGAAGATGGTTTTAGCGAACCGAGCAATAAGCAGAGAAGCGGAAATACAAACAAAAAACTCAATAGGGCAAACAGAAAAATAGAAGCTACTTTTGCAATGTTTAAACCTCTGGCAGGACCCATTAATAGCCCTCCTTTTTAAATGAACCAGACAGTTTTAATGAAATGAGACTTGCGATTAGAATGATGATCAAAAGCACAATGCCAATCGCTGAGCCATAGCCCATATTGTTGTAAGCAAGTCCTTGTTGATAAATATATCCGACCATCGTCAATCCGATATTTCCTGGAGAGTTGTTTTGCCATAGCACATAACTTTCTTCAAACATCCGAAAACCGCCAATAATGCTAATGGTTAAAACATAAACGGTGACAGGTTTTAAAAATGGCAGTGTTATATGGTAAAACTTCTTCAAAGTGCCGGCCCCATCCATTTCTGCGGCTTCATACAAATCTTTCGGAACATTTTGTAAGCCAGCCAAAAAATATAGTACATTGATACCCATCCATCTCCAAGATGCCAGCAAAACCATTAAAAACATTCCGGTATGTTCATTATTCAGCCAGTTTTGTGGTAAAGCGCCAAGTTTAACTAAAATCGAATTAGCAAGTGATGTTTCCAACTCTCCAAAAATCAGCCGAAAAATAATTCCCGCTACAATCGTTGAAGTCAAAGCCGGGATGAATAAAGCGGATTTAAAGACACTTTTAAACTTCACCAGTTTTGAATTCAAAAAAACTGCAAGTATAAGCGGTACAGGTATTAGAATCAATAATGTCCAAAAGGTGTATGTGATCGTGTTGAAAAGTGCGGTAAAAAAAGTAGGATTATTTAATGCTTTGTAGTTATCCAGCCCAACAAAATGAATATCTCCGGGAAGAATGCTCTGAAAACTCATAATCAAAACGCTGATAAGCGGATAAAGAAAAAATATGCAAAAGGAGATGACAAAAGGTGCTATGAAAATGTAAGGTGCTGCTTTTGCTGAATATAGAAAACTGCTGAGTTTTCTTTTTCTGCTCACCGGCGGAATCGAATGCACTGTGTCAGTTTTAACAGTCTTCAAGTTATCGCCTCGCTTTACCGTAATGAAAGACTACTATTGGCCCTTTACTTCAGCGGCTGCATCATCCAATGCTTCTTTTGGCGATTTGCTACCATTTTTGATCGCTTCAAATAAGACATTTTTATTGACCAAATCGGAAGTTTTCGCAAAATCCTCATGGAGATAAAGCGGATTTATCTCATCTTTTATCTCGAGAAGCATAGAAAAAATCTTTGTGCCGTTTTGAAAATAATCTGTATATTTATTACGTTGTTTTAATTCTTTTGAACTCCATACATCCCATCGTATCGGATCAAATCCAAGGACAGTCCAAAGTTTGGTATTTCCTTTTTTCGATGCTTTAGCAAATTTCAAAAATTCTTTGGCTAATTTAACTTGTTTCCCTTGTTTTGGAATGACAGTTGCAGTTCCACCCATTCCTGCTGAGCGATCTCCACCTTTTTTCCATGCCGGAAGCGGCCTGATCGCGATCTTTCCTTTTAAATCCGGCATATAATCTATGAACCTACCCATATACCAGATTGGCATTAAAACAGATGCCGCTCCGCCTTGATTCATGAATCCATAGTATTCTTCACTGTGATGAAAGCCTCCTGGTGCGGTAACTGCGATTTTATCTTTTTCTTTTAAATTTTTAACAAATTCAAGTGTTTTGACATTTGTTTCATTATTTAAAATGAATTGACCGTTCTTATCAAAGTAACCTGATCCCTGCTGAGAAATCAGTGGTAAAAATGAGTTGGAATCAGTCGTTTCAATGGTTGTCATCGGCTTACCGGTTTTTTTGACAACCTTTTTGCCAGCTTTGCGATAATCATCCCAAGTTTTGATGTCATCTGGGTTGACCCCTGCTTTATTTAAAATGTCCATGTTATAGTACATCACAGTCGTACCGACATGGGTTGCAAGCCCATACACTTTTCCATTTTTACTGTAGAGAGTCAGCCTTGCTTCTACAAACTTGTCACGTTCGTCTTTAACCAAAGAAGTTAGATCTTCTAAAGGAATGTCTGAACCTTTCAAAAAATTAGAGAAACGTGCAAGCTCAACATCAGCAATATCAGGAAGTCCTTTTCCTGCCAAAAGGGAAATGGATAGGTTATCATGCATTTGTCCATATGGATAGACAACGGTATTTAATTTAATCTTTCGATCAGGATATGTTTTGTTCCATTCTTTCACCATTTCTGCATAAAACTGTTCATGCAGTCCATTAAACGTCCAAAATGTCAGTTCAGTCTCATCTGCTGTTTTGCCTGTGGTGGGGCTTGCTCTGCATCCTGTTAATAAAACATTTATCGTCAACAATATCATGAAAAATGAAAGGAACTTTCTCACGTTTTAACCCCTTCCATGCTTGATCTTAGGTAAAAGATCGTATTGGTCAATCATTTTCAAACCTGTATAACGGTCTCTAAGCTGATGAGCACACGCAAGTGCCTCTGAGAGAAGAGACTCTTCAACATCTAGTTCTTTAAACTTTGTTGGACCACCAACATGTTTCATCCATTCTGCCATCTTCTGACCGCTCGGTAGTCCTTTATAAACAGAATGAATCGTTTTTTTCATTTGGTCATCATCAATATCTTCATGAATGAGTGAGTGATAAATATCTGCTAGCAAGATGGTCGCACAGCCAACCTTAGCCCCATGAAGCACCTGCCGTTTTTGATTTTCCAAAGCCTTCATCTCCAAGAAGTGTGAAAGGTGATGCTCTCCTCCTGAAGCAGATCTAGAATGATCGAGCATGAGCATGACAAGGCCGGAGATCACCAGTGACTCCATTAATATACGGATGCCTTCATGTGTCTTCTCAGCAATCTCATCGATTCGAGCGAGACATTGATCAAGCGCTGTTTTTGTGATCCTCGCAGCTGTCGGACAATAAGGCTCAGCGTTAAGTAAACGAGAGACTTCCCAATCAGCAAGTGATGTGATTTTACCAAGCATATCTCCAAATCCAGCGGCAACCATCTGTTGTGGCGCCTCCCGAAGAATGTTAATATCTGCGAACAGAGCCAGCGGTGCTATCGTTTGTATCGTCTGTTTTTTACCATTTAAAATGAGCGGTGCTCCAGCTGAGGTAAAACCGTCCACAGATGGAGCTGTCGGTACCGAAAGAAATGGAATCCCACGCTGATAAGCACAAAACCGAACAATATCATGAATTGTACCAGCTCCTGCAGCTATCAATATGTCCGTATCAAGCGGTATACCGATTAATGCACTGACCAATGTTCTTTCATCTGCCGTCACATCGCCAGCCTTATTTGCTTCAAGTTGAAGTGAAGTCACCTCAGCTATTCCGTTAAGAAGAGACATCAGCCGTTTTCCTGCAATCTGGTCCGTTATGTTATCACAAACAATGACAATTTTTTTAAATGAAGCAGTTTCCACAAAGGAAAGCAATTCTTGATCTATGGCGTGTTGACCTATGACGATTTTTTCAATCGTAAGCGGAAAGTGATCGGCTTTACAATGACATGCACCTAACGTGTTTTCCATATAAGTGATTAGGTCATTCATAAAAAGCTCCTTCCTTATTGTCCGTAATATGCCTTGGTTCCATGTTTGCGGAGATCATGCTTATCTTGCAAAACATCTTTAATTGGACGAAGAGCTGGATTCAACACCGGTGAATGGTAAGCCATCTTTGCTACCTCCTCCAACCCAACAGCATGTTGTACGGTAGTCAGGGCGTCTTTTCCCCAGCAAAACGGTCCATGGTTATAAACTAGGACACTGGAATGTCTTGAGGATTGCTGAAACGTTTCCGCAATGACTTTCCCAGTATTTCGGTTCCATAATTTCTTCGACGTCCATTTCCATCGTGCAAGGAATATTTCCGTGAAAATGATCGGCATGAGTCGTTCCCAATGAAGAAATATCTCTGCCGGATTGTGCCCAACTGGTTGCCCATGAAGAGTGAGTGTGAACAATCCCACCAATCATTTGAAATTGTTTATACAGATTAGATGTGTCGGTATATCTGAAGATGGTTTAAGATCCCCTTCAACAACCCCCCATTCAGATTTAAAACGACTAAGTTTGCAGCGGTTAATTTGCTGTAAGGTACACCACTTGGCTTTATGACGACTAACTCTTGTCGTGATCAATTCCGCTGACATTTCCCCATGTAAACGTAACAAGCCGATAGTCCTGAAGCTGCAAATTAGCTTTTTAAAACCTGTCCTTTTAAAGCCTCTAGCACAGGTTTTCACCCTCTTTTTGGTGGTTTACTTCACAATGGACCTGATAGACTGGATGTTTTTAAGTTTTTTAAGGCGCTTCATCACATGATTTTGTTTTCCAAAATATTGATAAAGCGCCTTATACTCGGCATAAAGCTGATCATATAATGTCACATGTTCTGGATTCGGTTTGTACGTATAGCTTTTGACTTTCCCCATATGTCGGACAGCATCTTCAATTTGATCATAACCGCCATTTTCACTTCCGGCTGCAAGTGCTCCGAAAATCGCTGATCCTAAAGCAGGTGCTTGTGGTGAACCAGATATGTTGATTTCCATGTTGGTCACATCTGCATAAATCTGCATAATGAATGGATTTTTTTCAGCAATCCCTCCTGCTGCATACAACTCTTCAATTGGCACACCGCTTTGTCGGAATGTTTCAATAATCATTCGCGTACCAAAAGCAGTGGCTTCAACTAGTGCACGAAAAATCTCTTCCGGTTTTGTTGAAAGTGTCAACCCGAGCATCATCCCCGTTAGATCGGCATCAACAAGTGTCGAACGATTTCCGTTCCACCAATCTAAGGCAAGTAAACCACTTTCACCAATACGTAAGCGTTTAGCTTTTTGACTGAGCAGATCAAAGATCGTCACTTCTGCCTGTTCCGCTTCTCTCACATATGCTTCAGGGACAAACTGATTGATCAACCAATGAAAATGATCACCGACACAAGACTGGCCTGCTTCATATCCAACATAACCCGGTAAAATACCGTCTTGAACAACACCGCACATTCCTGGCACGATGCGAACATTTTCACCAAGTAACATATGACAGGTCGATGTCCCCATGATCATTAACATTTTCCCAGGATCTGTGATTCCGACAGCCGGAACTGAGGCGTGAGCATCAACATTACCTACTGCGACAGCTGTTCCTGGCAATAATCCTGTTTTAGCTGCCATTTCTTCAGTCAATTCACCTGCTCTTTCTCCAATTGAATAAATGTCTTCTGTTAATTTTTCTTGAACAAGGTTTGTCAGTTTCGGGTCTAAAGCTGAAAAAAACGTTGTGGATGGATAACCTTTCTGGTCGTTCCAAATCGCTTTATAACCAGCTGCACAGTTACTGCGTTTTCTTTTGCCACACAATTGAAAAACGATCCAGTCACAGGCCTCGATGATTTCAGCGGCGGCATCATAAATATGGGGTGCTTCTTCTACGATCTGCATCACTTTTGGAACAAGCCATTCAGAAGAAATTTTCCCTCCATATGTTTTGAGAAACGCTTCATTTCTCTTTTCAGCCAGTTGATTTAAGCGATTTGCCTGCTCCTGAGCGGCATGATGCTTCCAGAGTTTCACATAGCTATGCGGTTCACCAGCAAATTCATCTCTCATACAAAGCGGTGTCCCAGCTTCGTCAATTGGCAAAATGGTACATGATGTAAAATCAATCCCAATTCCAATAATCTCGCTCGGATCTGCCTTTGATTGTTTTAATAGACTTGGAATTGTCTCTCCCAGCACTTCTATGTAATCGGCAGGATGTTGGAGAGCCCAGTCTCTCGGTAGTGTTTGTTTTGTCTGAGGTAGTTGATCGTCAATCACAGCGTGAGTGTACTCTTTAACAGCTGTCACTATTTCTTCTCCTGTTTTCACATCAACCAAGACAGCTCTTCCCGACAATGTTCCGAAATCAACCCCAATCGTCAACGCCATAAGTTATCCCCCTTAAAGCTTTTGAAACCGAAATACCGCTTCAATTCATTTCATTACTCTGTTGGACCACGGTTGATGATTCCTGTCATTTCTAGAAATACACATTTTTTCCTCTTCACAAAGCTTTTTGACTCCACCCTAGTGAAGTTGCTTACATTGAATCTCTTTATCTGAGCGCCTCCTCTCCAAATACATGTTGTCTTCCTGTTTTTTGACTTGATCAACAACCTTCTCCTTGCAGTTTTGAATGAGACGAAGTAAATAAAGCGCTTACAAATAACATTAAAAATAAAATATTGGCATCAATGGAACCAATACACAATACGTTCGTATAATTATATAATTAATTATATATTTGTACGAACAACTTTATTATATTCATATGATCGCAAACTGTCAATTTAATTTTCAGTATAAAATATCTTTTTTAAAAAAAATTTGAAAGTAGTCAAACAATTGTAGCCCACAACAAACGAAAAGTAGCCAGCATCCACCAGCTATTTTTAGAGAAAATGCTAATAAAAAAAGCGAGTGGAAAAACCCAACTTCAGTTTCTCACTCGCATACTTATTTGACCGTCTCATTCAAACAAAGCTAAAACCAAGGCCAGCCTTTTGAATCCCAATACAGATCATTGATGAGCAAAGTTGGTTGACCATTGTTAAGAGCGTCATAGCCATGTCTAACAATCATTGAATTATTCAAAACATCTTGATGACCCGGGCCTTTCCAGCGTTCATTTCCCGAGTCTAATATCGTTCCCCCTCCATCCAACATTTTTTTGCCGCTCTTATCATAGTAAGGACCTACGATATTTTTCGAACGACCATAGGCAATTTTATATGTGCTGTTGACTCCTTGGCAACATTTATCAAACGAGACGAATAAGTAATAATAACCGTCTCTATACGTGATATTAGGCGCTTCTATTGCTCCGCTGTGGTTTGGTCTTGCTGCGATAGAATACAAGTTTCCAATCGGTTTCATTGTTTTTTTATCAAGCCTTGTCAGCTTAATCCCGCTCCAAAAGGAACCGAAAGATAGCCATGGATTTCCGTCTTTATCAATGACTAAATCTCCGTCAATCGCATTATAGTGATTGGCAGATGTTGTTCTGATCACCAATCCATCATCACGCCAATTTCCCGAAGATATTCTGTCAGTAGAGGCCAGACCAATCATTGATTGATTTGAACCAAATGAAGAAACCGAGTAATACATCCAATATCTACCGTTGTAATAACTGACATCTGGCGCCCATTGATTTTCTTCATGATTTGGTACATACATTTTCCACCATGCTAACGGGGTTGAAAAAATACGTGGAGCCTCTTTCCAAGTCATTCCGTCATTAGACTTAATGACACGCAGTCCCTTCCCATGTCCTGTACCAAACGTATACCATGTATGACCTTCTTTAATTATCGAAGGATCATGAATAAAGTTGTCCCCTTTTGTTTCCCAAAACGCAGCTGAAGCAGATTCAGCCCCTGAAAAAAACATGATCAACCCGATGATCCAAATCATTTTGCGTTTCATAAATCACCCTCCAATTCATTTTTCAAAATTTTCACTTATGTAAGCGCTTACTAAAGATACCAGAAAAATAAGCTGACAACAAGAGAAAAAAGTCGTTGTCAGCTTTAATTTTTTAGTCATATGTAATGTTCGCAACCGTTTCTTGATCTAAACGCTTAATGACTTCAGTAATTAATTTAACGGTATTTTCGTAATCGTCACGATGGAGCATGGCCGCATGTGTATGAATATAACGCGTTGCAATGGTGATTGATAGAGCAGGTACTCCGTTTGCCGTTAGATGAATCGAACCTGAATCTGTTCCTCCACCTGAAAGAGCATCAAATTGATAAGGGATATTTGCTTCATCAGCGACCTTTGTTACAAAATCGCGAAGTCCCTTATGAGAAACCATTGATGCATCATATAGAATAATTTGGGGCCCTTTTCCCATTTTGCTTGTTGATTCTTTTTCTGTAATTCCCGGTGTATCTCCTGCAATTCCGACATCTACACCAAAAGCAATATCTGGTTTTATTGTTTGTGCAGCGGTTTTTGCTCCACGCAATCCAACCTCTTCCTGAACGGTGCCAACACCATAAACAACATTCGGATGATGAGTTTCCTTTAAATTTCTTAAAACGTCAATTGCGATTGCACAGCCGATCCGATTGTCCCAGGCTTTTGCAAGAAGCATCTTTTCATTATTCATCACCGTAAATTCAAAATAAGGTACAATTTGATCTCCGGGAAGAACCCCCCATTCCATTGCTTCTTCTCTGCTTGAGGCTCCAATATCTACGAACATATCTTTAATATCCGCTGGTTTTTTGCGTGCTTCCGGTGAGAGAACATGTGGCGGTTTTGAACCGATAACACCAGTGATATCCCCTTTTTTGGTCACAATTGTGACACGCTGTGCCAACATAACCTGAGACCACCAGCCTCCAACCGTTTGAAAATATAGATAGCCTCGATCATCAATCCGCGTTACCATAAAACCGACTTCATCAAGATGACCAGAAATCATGATTTTCGGCCCATCAGTAGGTCCAGTTTTTTTGGCAATTAAACTGCCAAGTCTGTCAGTCGTAACCTCATCAGCATAAGGTTCAATGTATGACCTCATCACTTGCCTAACTTCCTTTTCATTGCCTGGAATACCTTTTGCGTCTGTTAGTTTTTTTAGCATTGTCAGTGTTTCGTCGAGCTTTGCCATCAATATAAATCCTCCTTTAATGAACCTTCCTTCTTATTATACAAAAATAAATCTTTTCAATACGGAATTCATGCTTCTCAGTCATTTTATCAAATCATGAAACCTTTTGTTTTGTTATTCGTATATATAGTTTAATATTCTTCATTTCATTTTAGGGGAGGTTCTTTAAAAATGCTTGTCATGATATTGCGACTTGCTTTATTGGTCCTTTTCATTTACGTCATCTATAGGACCGTACTATTTTTAAGAAATCCGGACCGAAGATTGAAATCTGCACAAGCTAAAGAATATTTTTATTTTTTGGATGACCAAAAAAACACACGTAAAAATTTAAAAATCACATATAAAGGTGTGCTGTTTGAAGGGACAAAACATATTCCAGCAAAAGACCATCCTCTGTTTATCCATACGATTTTTATCTGGACACAAGCACCTGAAGAAAAACTTCAGTCCTTTTCAACAGCAGATTTTACCGAATTGGAGACCAAAATCAAACAGCGCTATCCAGACTGTAAGATTGATTGGGACGCTTCTATTCAAAAATGGAAAAACAAACATGTAGAAGGACCATGATAACTGTTTAAGCAGTCCGTTTTCATGGTACTAAACTTCAATAATAGGTGGCATTGTAAATGTCGTGGGATTTAGATAACATTTATGAAAAAAATGTACAATTCCCTTATACTTTCTATATTCCCATTGGCGACATCGTTAAATTAAGGTTTGTGAACGAGACTACAGAAGATGGTCTTGCAGGTGAAAGAATGTGGGTGGAGATCACTGAAAAGAATGTGAAAACTTTAGAGGATGATTCATAAATGAGCCTTATGACTTGAAAGATTTGAAACTCGGTCAGGAAGTTTTATTCAAGACGAAACATATTTGTGATACGGAATACAAAGATCCTAGATCTTCTGATTGGGATTACTACTTTGATACAAAGGTGATTGTAAGTAAAAATGTTCTTGATAAACCCCTAATGGTGAAGGGGACTCTCGATGGACGATATTAAGCGGCTACGAAAAGGATGAATTCGTCAATCAACCTGATCAATTTCAGTATTCAATCGGTGTCATATTAAATATAGATGATTTAATCTTAAAATTCATTGATGAAAAACCAATGTGTGCTTTTGAAAGAAATCATAAAGGCGAGTTCTATCATATACAGAATGATGATTGGGACAGTTAATAACAATCTGAAAACTGATGAGGACTTTTCCAAATTTCCAAATGAATAGTAGCAAAAATAAGCATCGTCTGCATGGGTTGTCCAACGCAGGCCATGCTTATTTTTGTTTAATCGTTTCTTTTTCTACTTCAGACGAGAGATTACTCAGTAAAATCTATGACCATTCGGCCAGTAATTTTACCTTCCTCCATTTCTTTAAAAATATCATGAACATCTTGAACTGGACGCTTTGTAACTTTAGGTACAACCTTACCTTCTGCAGCAAATTGGAATGCTTCCTTCAAGTCTTCTCTAGTGCCTACTAATGAACCAATGACTTGAATTCCATCTAGTACAAGACGAGGGATATCTAAATCCATCTTGTCTACCGGTAAACCTACAGCAACTACACGAGCACCCGCTTTTACAACATCAACGGCTTGATTGAAAGGGGTTTTAGCAACAGCAGTAATAACTGTAGCATCAAGACCTAGATCGTTTGTCAATTCTTTAGCTTTAGCAACAGGGTCTTCATTTAAGCAGTTTACAATTATATCAGCACCTAAGCTTTTTGCAAATTCCAATTTTTCATCGTTAATATCGAATGCCATCACTTTAGCATTAAAAACATTTTTTGCATATTGCACAGCTAAGTTACCTAATCCACCGATACCAAAAACACCGATCCATTGACCAGGTTTGATTTCACTGACTTTTACTGCTTTATAAGTTGTTACACCCGCACAAGTAATACTACTTGCTGCTGCCGGATCTAAATTTTCAGGAACTTTCACTGCATAATCAGCTGATACGATTGCTTCTTCAGCCATTGCACCATCAACAGTATACCCAGCATTTTTTACATCACGGCATAATGTTTCACGACCTGTTAGGCAATACTCACAGTGACCACAACTTTCAAACATCCAAGCAATAGAGACGCGGTCTCCCACTTTTAGGCTTTTGACACCTTCACCAATCTCGGTTACAATGCCTATTCCTTCATGACCTAGAGTGATACCTGTGACATCGCCAAAATCAGCATTCTTCACATGTAAGTCTGTATGGCATACACCGCAGTATTCCATCTTAACTTTGGCTTCACCATGTTGTAAAGGACGTAATTCTTTATTTACGATCTCTATACTTTTGTCTTTTGTTGCTACTACTGCTTTCATTCCAAACTACACCCCTTCAATTTTTTTGGGAAATTCATCCTACACTTATAATTTAGCACAATACCCTTTTTATGAAAACCCTTACATAAATTCATAGAAAAGTATTTTGTAAATATGGATTTTTTAGAACAACCACGTACTCAGCTTGCTAATAAAAAACGGTTATGCACGTTTTCTATCCTCTAGAACTGAAAGATACGCGAGTAGGTGGGTGCATATAAAATGGATGTGCAAATTCTCTTTGTTTTTATGAAATGCCGGATGAATTGTAGTTGTTAGTGACTATGGATGGATTGAGATTTGAAGGTCGAACATATGATGTAAATAAAGCGGGCTTCGTCGTTCTGGAGCCTTTTTCTTTCGGCATCTTCTTTGGTTTTTCTATAAGTACTCTTGAAGGGAATTTTACTTGTCATGCAGACATAGCTTGTCTGCTTATCGGATAGCCGATAACATTAAATTTTTCACAGGTGTTTTATGGAAAGTGATTTGACCATAATAAAACCGCATCCCGAATTGTTATTCGTGTCTCACAATTGGGGTGCAGTTCATAATAGTTATTTATTTAATTGAGTTTTAGCAGCATCTGCAAGTTGATTGAATGCAGTAAGATCGTTTACAGCAAGGTCAGCAAGCATTTTACGGTTTACTTCAATACCTGAAAGCTTAAGACCATGCATTAAACGGCTGTATGAAAGACCATTCATACGTGCTGCTGCATTGATACGAGTGATCCAAAGTTTACGAAAATCGCGCTTTTTCTGACGACGGTCACGGAAAGCGTAGTTTCCTGATTTCATAACTTGTTGGTTAGCTACTTTATATAATCTATGTTTTGAACCAAAAAAACCTTTTGCTAATTTAAGAACTTTTTTACGACGTTTGCGTGTTACAGTTCCGCCTTTTACTCTTGGCATTATATTTCCCTCCTAAGTATACCTTTTTCGAATTACTTGATGTTTGCAAGCTGTTGCTTGATACGTCTGAAATCACCTGCGCTAACAATCGCTCCTTTGCGAAGTTTGCGCTTTTGTTTTTGAGATTTATTCGCGAACAAGTGACTTGTATATGCATGAGAACGTTTTAGTTTCCCTGAACCTGTCTTTTTAAAACGTTTCGCAGATCCGCGGTGAGTTTTCATTTTTGGCATAGGTATTTCCTCCTTAAATTACTTTTCAGTTTTAGGTGCGAGCACTAGGAACATGCTGCGGCCGTCCATTTTTGGCTTTGTTTCAACAGTTGCCACTTCCGCACAGGCTTCAGAAAAACGATCAAGCACGCGCTGGCCGATTTCCTTATGCGTAATTGCACGACCTTTAAAACGGATAGACGCTTTCACTTTGTCCCCTTTTTCCAAAAACTTGATAGCGTTGCGAAGCTTTGTATTGAAATCGTGTTCTTCAATACCTGGGCTCAGACGGACTTCTTTCAAGTTAATGATCTTTTGATTTTTGCGTGCTTCTTTATCCTTTTTCTGTTGCTCGAATCGATATTTTCCATAGTCCATAATCCGACAAACAGGCGGTTTTGCATTAGCTGCAACTAACACAAGGTCAAGATTTGCACGACCGGCAATTTCAAGTGCTTCCTGGCGGGATTTAATTCCCAGCTGGTCGCCATTTTGTCCGATCAAGCGTACTTCACGCGCACGAATCCCCTCATTAACCAATTGATCTTTGCTAATAATGAGCCACCTCCATAGAATCTTTGAATTGATTTCACAACTCATTTTGACCGTTTCATCACATTTTCACAGGCAAACAAAAAGTGTGGGTATAAAACACCCACACTGCGAACATCTGCATAAAGAAGAAATGTACGTTTAACCTGCCAACTACAAAACTGTGTCAATCAGGTGAGAAGCGGGTGCCTCTACTTGTTGATATATATTCAATTCATTATTAATCTTACAGAAACATCTCCTGTAAGTCAAGATCAAAAGTTTTGTACAATGTTTGTAATTATAACAGATCATATTCGAAATAGCAATACTCCTTTTAACAAGCAGCTAAATCTTCTTGACATGTGCTAAATACAATGTGTTCATCGTATAGTTAATCAAGATCGAAAAGTTGAGGAGGCTTAGAAATATGCATACAAACATTAGAGGTCATACCCATTCTAATGAACTTTCTTCATTTATTGAGCGCGGACTCATGGCGGAAGACAAAACGATTACTGGTAAAGCACACAAATTTTCTGATTATCCGTTTAAACTTGGAATCGCATCTGGAGATCCGTATCCGGATGGGTTTGTATTATGGACGAGACTTGCACCTGATCCGCTGGCTGAAGATGGGCTTGGAGGGATGCCAAATCAACGAGTTCCAGTGCAATGGGAGGTAGCAGAAGATGAGCATTTTATCAAAACTGTCAAACATGGAACCGTCTCGGCTCTTCCGGAACTTGCCCATTCCGTCCATATTGAAGTCTATGGGCTTAAACCAGCAAGGTATTATTGGTACAGATTTAAATCTGGGCGTGAAATCAGTCCAGTAGGTAGAACAAAAACAGCCTCTTTCACACACACTAACCTTGACCAAATGTCGTTTGCTCTTGCATCATGCCAAGCATGGTACCATGGTTATTTCACCGCTTATCAGCATATGGCCAAAGACGATCTCGATGTTGTTTTTTTTCTTGGCGACTATATTTATGAATACCCTATTAACGAAAAAAACCTCTATCGAAATGTTAAACTTTCCAGCGTACACAATGCAAAAACAACCTCTCTTAGCCAGTACAGACTTCGATATTCACTTTTTAAGACTGACCCCGATCTCCAAGCTATTCACGCTTTAACGCCATGGATTGTAACAATGGATGATCATGAAGTTGAAAATAACTATGCGGGTTCACATTCACAATATAACACTTCACCTGCTGACTTTCTCCGCCAACGTGCCGCTGCTTATCAAGCCTTTTATGAGCATATTCCCATCCGCAGTACTGCAATTCCTAACGGTCCTGATATGGTGTTATACAGGCGTTTCTGCTATGGAAACCTTGCGGAATTTCATGTCCTTGACACCCGTCAATACCGCAATAACTATCCTGCTAATGAAACTGAACGATTAAACCCTTTCCGCACGATTCTTGGGAGTGCACAAGAGCGCTGGCTTTATCGCGGACTAAGTAAATCCTCCACAGTTTGGAATATGTTAGCGCAACAAGTTGTCCTGGCCCAAATTGATCGGGATCCAGGACCGAAAGTTGAATACAGTTTTGATCAATGGGATGGGTTTCCTGCTTGTCGTGACAGGCTATTTTCGGCTTACAAAGCATATGGAATTATCAACCCAGTCGTACTGACTGGTGACATTCATAGGCATGCAGCTTCAGATTTAAAAGCAGATTTCAATGATATCCACTCAAAAACAATTGGCACTGAATTGATCACAACTTCAATTGCTTCAGATGGAGATGGTGCAAAAACCGATTCCCTTGCCCATATTTGGCTAGCAAATCCCCATGTCAAACTGTATAACGCACAACGAGGATATGTTCGCTGCACAATAACACCAAAACAACTACAAGCCGACTTTCAAGTTCTTCCTTTTATTACTCGACCAAATGCCCCAGTCTCAACATTTGCGAGTTTTGTCATTGAAGCAGGCTGCCCAGGATTACAAAAAAACAACTGATGTAGCACACTTTTACACTTCATCACATCACATTCCTAAAAAACATTTCTTTATCATCATGATTTTCTATTGTAAAATGAATATTAAATAAATTAAAAACTAGAGGGGTAGATCATGAAAGCCGTATTTTTTGATTTAGATGATACATTGCTCTGGGACGAAAAAAGCGTAAATACAGCATTTGCCGAAACATGTCATAAAGCCGAAAAAAAATACGGGGTCAATGCACAAGAATTCGAAATAGCCGTACGCCGATCCGCACGAGATCTATACATGTCTTATGAAACATATCCTTATACTGTGATGATCGGGATTAATCCATTTGAAGGACTATGGTCGAATTTTAGCGAACCGATCAGTGAAGAATTCGAGAAATTGAACAAAATCGTTCCAGAATATAGAAAAAACACATGGGCAAATGGCCTGAAAACTTTTGGAATCGATGATCCCACATTCGCAGAAGAATTAGGCAATTTTTTTGCAACTGTTCGCCGTAAACATCCGTTTGTTTATGATGAAACATTTACTGTTTTAGATCAGTTAAAAGGTAAATTCGATCTTCTATTACTGACAAATGGGGACCCAAGTCTACAAAAAGAAAAATTGGCTGGCGTTCCTAAACTCGCCTCATATTTCAATGAAATTGTCATCTCCGGGGATTTTGGAAAAGGGAAACCAGACCCAGCTATTTTTGAACATTGTCTCAATCTCCTTAATATTACAAAAAATGAGTCGATAATGGTTGGCGATAATTTGAACACAGATATTCTCGGAGCGTCAAGAACTGGAATAAAAAATGTTTGGCTCAACCGTAAAGGTAGAAAAAATGAAGCCCCTGTTCAACCTGATTACGAAATTCAACATTTGAGCGGACTGTTTGAGATACTGACTGAACAGAAAGTTAAAAAAGCATGACTCCAATTGGAATCATGCTTTTCTCTTCGTTATTTTCTTGCTTCTGCAACAGCTTTTTTCACAAAATCTTCAAGTGAAACGGTTTCTGATTTTTGCTCACCATATTTACGGACATTGACTGCCCCATTCTCAACTTCTTGATCACCGACAACAAGCATATATGGAATTTTTTGCATTTGTGCTTCGCGAATTTTATACCCGATTTTTTCATCACGAATATCGACTTCAACACGGAGACCTTCACGCTGCAGGCGTTCCTGTACCTGTTTTGCATAATCAAGATGCACGGCTGGTGATACAGGAATGACTTGGAATTGGATAGGTGAAAGCCATGTCGGTAATGCACCTTTATGCTCTTCAATTAAGAAAGCAACAAATCGTTCCATTGTTGATACAATACCTCTATGAATCACGACAGGACGGTGTGGTTTTCCGTCTTCTCCAACATATGTTAAATCAAATTTTTCCGGAAGCAAGAAGTCGAGCTGTACAGTTGACAGTGTTTCTTCTTTGCCAATCGCTGTTTTGACTTGAACATCAAGCTTCGGTCCGTAAAATGCTGCTTCACCTTCTGCTTCGTAATAATCATGTCCAATTTCATCCATTGCTTCTTTTAGCATCGATTGTGCTTTGTTCCACATGTCGTCGTCATCATAGTATTTCTCTGTATCTTCCGGATCACGGTAAGATAAGCGGAATGAATATTGTTCCAATCCGAAGTCTTGATAAACTTCCTGAATCAAGCGAACAGTACGGATAAACTCGTCTTTAATTTGATCAGGACGAACGAAAATGTGTGCATCATTCAACGTCATCCCGCGGACGCGCTGAAGACCTGAAAGAGCGCCTGACATTTCATAGCGATGCATCGTTCCGAGTTCTGCAATTCGGATCGGAAGTTCACGATAGCTGTGAATGTCGTTTTTATAAATCATCATATGATGCGGACAGTTCATCGGACGAAGTACAAGGGTTTCATTGTCCATTTCCATCGGTGGGAACATCCCCTCTTGATAATGATCCCAATGCCCTGATGTTTCATAAAGCTCTTTGCTGCCAAGCACAGGTGTATAAACATGCTCATAGCCGAGAGCGAGCTCTTTGTCCACGATATAGCGCTCGATGACACGTCTGATGGTCGCGCCCTTCGGCAACCAAAGAGGCAGCCCTTGTCCAACCTTTTGAGAAATTGCAAACAACTTTAATTCTTTTCCAAGTTTTCGATGATCGCGTTCTTTTGCCTCTTCAAGCATGCGTAAATGTTCATCTAACTCAGCTTTTTTGAAGAAAGCTGTTCCATAAATACGCTGAAGCATTTTATTATTGCTGTCACCACGCCAATAAGCACCAGCCAAGCTTAGTAGCTTAAATTCTTTAATTTTTCCTGTTGAAGGGACATGGACACCACGGCACAGATCAAAAAATTCGCCTTGTTCATAGATCGTTACCGTCTCATCTTCAGGTATTGCATCAAGTAACTCTAGCTTCAAGTGATCACCGATTTCGGCAAACCGCTCTTTCGCTTCTTGACGACTGACTTCTTTTCTGACAATTGTCAAGTTTTCTCCAATAATTTTTTTCATTTCTTTTTCAATCTTTGGCAAGTCTTCTGGAGTCAGTGCATCCTCCATGTCAATATCATAATAGAAGCCGTTTTCAATCACTGGACCAACGCCAAGCTTTACATTTTTATAAAGGCGTTTAATTGCCTGAGCCATTAAGTGCGCAGTACTGTGACGCATAATATCTAGCGCTTCGTTACTGCCTTCTGTAATAATTTCAATCGCTCCATCATCAACGATCGGTGCTCGCAAATCAATTTCTGTACTATTGAATTTTCCGGCAATTGCTTTTTTCTTTAAACCGGGACTAATTGATGCCGCGATATCCTCTGTTGTCGTCGCTTTTGCAAACTCCTTAACCGCTCCATCAGGAAATTTGATTTTAACCATGTCTGACATCCTAGTCACTCCTTTTTAAAAAATAAAAAATCCCCGTCCCCCTATGAAAGGGACGAGGATTAATATACGGAATTCGTGGTTCCACCCTTTTTCCCGAAAAACGCAAAAAACCCTTGGTGCGTTTTCGGCTTTCGGTTCTGTAACGGGAAGTCCCGTCAGTTATTACTTGACAAAACGTCGTTTACAACTGATGTTCAAAGGTGGTAAAAACATAATCCTAGACTTAGGAGACTTGCAGCCTTGGTCTCCCTCTCTGTTCAGCCGGTGTTCATGCTTTCATGTCCTTATCAATACATAGGATTTTGAGTTAACCGTATTATAAACCGTTTAACATGCAAAATCAAGAATACTCTTCAAAAATATTTTCTTGTGCAGGGAATGAGTCAAGCGAAAAGATCTTTACCCGTTCTTGGAAAATATTCTGAATCGTCTGGATCATGCCATGTTCCCGATTTCTTGTATAAAGGTCAATTCTTCTTGGTGCGATCGATACAAGCGGTGCAAGTAGATGAGAATCAATATACATCGGGTGCTCCCTCACAAATCGGCGGTCCATGTATTTCTTTTGTTCCCGTTCTGAAATAAACTTTAATTCCCATATGACAAACTGACCATCATGGACAATGTGAATATGGTCAATCATTGGTTTTTTTCCTGTTACATAATCTCTCAATGATTGAATAAAGGTCTGATATTCCTGCTCCATCTTATATTCATCAATCGCTGCCACGACATATTCTCGAAGCCGTTGATAATATTTTCCAAGACGGAATGTCATAAAGGAACGAATCGAAAAGACAGTTTCTTCAAGACAAATCGTTTGGAGCTCCTGAATGATATATTCTTCACGTGGGGTATAATCACAGTTGAGAGGAAGCCCTTCCAGTTCTCCTTCCATTATGCTGTGAGCCAGTTGCAATATTTGCTGCTGTTCATCACGATCTAAATAGAAAAAATCTCCTTCAATGACCGAAAGCATATATTCATCTTCTTTACATTCTATAAAAAATTTCGTGAGGATAGGCTGGATGTATGTTTGAATACTGGCAGAGGAGTGGGTCTTTTCAATTCCGATCTTCCCTTCCGCCTCATGAACCTCGATATGCCGCTTTACATCTGCATTACGAAGCAGGTGTAAAAATACGGCTGTATCATCATCATCTTCAAATGTAATTTCGAGCATGTTTGTCCCCCCTAACAACATCTGATACATGTATATGGGCGAGACAAAAAAATAGACTTAAAAAAGGTGAGCCTTTATTGAAATAGTTCCATCATCTTCTTTCTAAGTAACAGTGGGATAGTGATAAAAAGAAGATAGATCAATAAGGTGATGATAATAGCCATCATATCTCCTGATAGCAAGCTTGATCCGAGTATATTTAAAATAATGGTGCCAGGTATGATCCCAATAGAAGTGGCAGCTAAAAACGGAAGCGGTTTTACTTTGAAGATGCCAGCTGCATAGCTGACAGTATCAAAATGAATCGGTGCAAGTCTCAAATAAAGGATATAAAAGAAACTGTTTTTGTGTAAAATCATTCGAAGTGTTTTTAATTTTACAGATATTCTGTTAAAATTTGCACCGATCTTGTATGCCAGTGCAAACGATAAAAACGCTCCTCCAGCTGCTCCGACAAAACAATATAAAGAACCTAACAGCGGACCAAACGCGAGCCCGCCACTGACAGCAAATACAGAAGCAGGCAACAATAAAAACGGACGGATGATTAATAAACCGATATACATCATCGGAGCAAAAATTCCGAATGACATGACCCATTCCCTAATTTGCTTAGGATTGATATTAACAAATTTTGTATTAAACCAGATTCCCACTGCAACGACCACAACGACCGCCATCCACTTGCCGAGCGTTTTTATCGACATATTTATTCATCTCCTGATCATTTACGGCGATTGTTACCGTCAAGCCGTACAGGTGTCGCCAAATACAACACCCTTTCCATCAGCCTTGCCGCCTTTACATCCTCTTTTTCTCCCCTTTGGGAATATGTGAAATGGTGCTTTAAATCATCTGGACTAAAGTTTGAAGAAAAAAATGTTGGCAACTGTAGTGACATTCTGTGTTGAAGAATTGTACCCAGCACCTCATCCCTGACCCAGCTTGACATGGATTCCGCACCAATATCATCAAGCATAAGAACTGGCGTTGATTTGACCATATCCAGCTTCACTTCCAATGATTGATCATGAATAGCATTTTTCAATTCTCTAACAAACTCTGGAACATAGACAAGAACAGATGAATGATCATTTGCGGCAAGTTCATTAGCAATCGCAGCGAGCATAAAAGTTTTGCCTACCCCAAATTTGCCATGGAGATAAACTCCTTTTCCTTTGCCTGTTTCATGATAAGTATGAAAAAATTCTGTTACATGTTGGATAACCTTGAGCCTGCTCGGATCATCCCCATCAATATCCGCTAATGTAGCATCAAGCAAATCTCTCGGGATATAAATGCTTTTAATTAATGAACGTTGTCTTTCCCGTTCATCATATCTGCGCTTTTCGGGACAAATATCATACTGGACATCAATTGTTTTTCCGTTTAGCATCAGCTTTGGATAGTAACCTTGAATCAAATTTTTACATTCTTTAAGACCGGGACAATCTTGGCAGGCTTTGCTTTGTTGTGTAAATTCAAACAGTTTGTTTAAACTTCTGTCGATCATAGTTCGATCTACTTCTGATTGATGGTTCTTTAAAAATTCTTGAACATCATGATCAGAGAGAACCTTGTTTTTCATTTCTTCAAGTCGTTTTTGAAAATCAGGTCTTGTTGTCACACCTTGCAAAGCACGTTTTATCGGCTCCATATCTAGTTCACCTCACATTTTAAAGGGCAGAATGCTTTCTCAATTTTTTCACTTCTTCAAGCATCTTCTGTTTTTGCATGTCAAAATCTTTATGGTTTGCTACATTCTCTTTACTTTGGTCATTCTTATTTTCGGAAGTCTTACTATCCTCTAACCAATCCGGCAGTTTTTCTTCTCTGATGACCCTTTTACCTTGATTAGTCTTTCTGTTCTTTCCTTTCGTACGCTCTAAATATTCGCGGTGTGCTTCTTTGGCAAGCTTCATAGCCTCCCTTACTGTCTGCACTTGTTTTCTTGCCCAGTGGGAAGCGATGGTTTGCATATAGTTTTTCGAAAGCTTCATATCCGTTTTTAGCATCACGTAATAAATTAGAACATTTACGACACCAGGCGCTAACTTTTGGTCAAACATTATTTCTTCGACTATTTTCAATTCAGCTTTAGAAGGCTCTGCACCTTCCCCGATATCTTGTAACAATTTCCTTGGAGATACTCGCTCAAGCAGTGCGATTAATTCGTCTTCCTTTGATCTATTGGCTTGCTTTTCATTCTGTTGCTCACGTAACCTGAGCGGTTGCACTTTATCAACAAGTTCGGGTAACAAACCGTTTCTTTCAATCTGATACCAGTCGCTTGCTGCCTTTCTGAGTGCTTCTATCGTGATTGTATCGTGTTCATCTATGGCTGACATCACAACACTTTGCATTTGCATAGGATCAATTCCATAAAGGAAAGCCAGTTTTTTAATTGTTTCTTTCACTTGATCATTTAGCGCTTTTCTAGGTATTAGTGCGTCAGATAATCCTGCTAGAAACAAATCAAAATCAAACACATCATCAGTCACGGAAAGCGAACGATTTTGTCCCTCTTTTAAAAATTCTTGATCAGGGCTAAGTTCCAATGTCTCCATCATATCATCAGACATTTTCCATTCGCTCGGTTGAACAGAAGAAAAGACGTCATTGAATGAACGAGTAATATCCCGAAATCCCTCAGGCATCGAAGGATGTGAAAAGTATTCTTTTAGCTGCTGAAACCTCGTTTTACCGACGCGATTATACAAAAATACATTCAGCATCCCGTCCTGAAAGAATTCATTTGGTCTTAGCGGAGGGATTAATTCATATATAAAGAGACGTTCGTTTTCCGATTCTTTTACATACGTCTTTAACAGCCCAATCCCCTCGAGCTTTCCTTTTTCAGTGTGGATTGCTTTCAAGTTGGCTTGCAGTGCACCCATTAGTTGTTTGTGGGTTGAGCTTTCCCCCCAAACACTGTTTTTTTCAAGCTCACCCCAAAGCGTAAAATACAGGCTGAGCGAAAAAGAGCCAATTAAAGGCTGATATAAAAGTGTGATGATTTGCCTATCCAAATCCTGTAGCAACCCATCACTTTTGACCATATAAGGATCAACAGGAAGCAAATCGTTCCAATAATTACTCATATCTTTGCCAACCTTCCAATTCGTTTCTTGTCCTCATTTTACACTTTTTTCGTTCTTCAGATCATGCTTTTGTCATGAGAAAAGAGCTGGAAAATCTTTCAGCTCTTTAACGTTCTTTCTTTATTAAATCCTTTAATTCATCGATGAACACATTAATATCTTTAAATTGACGGTATACCGAAGCAAATCTGACATAAGCCACCTCATCAATTTTAGCTAGACGGTCCATCACCAATTCTCCGATGCTTTCACTTTTCACTTCAGAAACACCTTGATTTCTAAGTTCTTTTTCAATCTCGAAACAAATATCTTCAAGCTGTTTTAATGCGACAGGTCGTTTTTCACAAGCTTTGATTAACCCGCGGAGAATCTTCTCCCTGCTGAACTCTTCACGAATTCCTTCTTTTTTGACAACAATAAGCGGAATTTCTTCCACTTTTTCAAATGTAGTAAACCGATAATGGCATGATTCACATTCTCGTCTTCTGCGAATCGACCTGCTTTCGTCAACCGGACGGGAATCCAAAACCCTTGATCCGTTATGCTGACATGCTGGACACCTCATGTTTTCAGCTCCCTATTCAATTGTTTGTTAGGTATAGCAATGTCATGTTCTGATGGATCCGAGTGTCAAGTCAAACTGGTCTATAGGGTTGTGATCACCCATTTTTACGGAAAACATTCTCAGCCCATGTACACTTCTCTCTCTATTCTATTAGAAACTCTCTATATTTCCAAGGAAAAACAGATAAACAAAAAGGAGCGGACTTTTTAATCCGGCTCCTCTTTTGACATTAAAGCGCCTGTGCTTTTGCCTGTTTTAGCTGAACAGGTCCCATGCCTCTCGGTATTTCAATGTTTTCTCTTGTTTCTGCTTTCAACTCATCTGCAATATGATCCGCAGCTACATTCGGATCTAAGTCTCCGCAAGTATAAACATCAATGCTGGCATATCCGTGTTCAGGAAAACTGTGGATGGTTAGATGTGACTCGGAGATAATGACCACACCGCTCACACCTTGTGGTGCAAATTTATGAAACGCAACCTCTCTTACCTCAGCACCTGACTTCAGTGCCGCATTTACAAACGTTTTTTCAATAAAATCCATGTCATTCAGCTTATCAAAATCGCATCCCCATAGTTCGGAGATAACGTGACGCCCCATTGTTTCCATAGCATGGACCCCCCTTAACAAGAATTAAAAAGTGAATTTCTAAGCAACTGAACCGGTCATTTACCACGGGGGAAAGTTAGTCCGGAGAGGTCCTAACCCTTTAAGTAATGCCGAAGCGCTCACGAACTAGAAGTTCACGAAAAATAGTATACTTTGTTTGATTCTTTTTTGCAAGGCGGTTTTGTTTAAATGTTGAATAAGGGGTTTTTATTTTATCTCCGTCCATGCTTTTATTTTATACAGCAGACAGATGTTTCATTCTTAAAGCAACATATTTGATTAAATCAACAACCCGACAAGAATATCCCCATTCGTTATCATACCATGCAAGCACTTTCATTTTTCTATTATCCAGTACCATTGTTGAAAGACTATCGATAACGGCTGAATAAGAATTTGTATTAAAATCAGATGACACAAGCGGTTCATCGCAAACATCAATTATTCCTGCCATTGAACCTGCGGATGCCATTCGAAATACTTCGTTAATATTTTCAACTGTTACATCACTTTTTAAATCTGCCACAAGATCAACAAGTGAAACATTAGAGACAGGAACCCTTAAAGCCAAACCATGCATTTTCCCTTTTAAATGCGGCATGACAAGTGACAAAGCTTTCGCTGCTCCTGTAGTGGTCGGAATAATGGACGAACCGCAAGCGCGGGCTCTTCTGAGATCCTTGTGTGGGTTGTCAATATTGTTTTGGTCGTTAGTAAAAGCGTGAACAGTTGTCACAAGACCGTTTTCAATCCCAAATGCATCATCAAGTACTTTGGCGACAGGTGCAAGACAATTTGTTGTGCAAGAAGCATTGGAAATAATCGTGTGCCGCTCGGCATCAAACTCACGCTCATTAACACCCATTACGATCGTAATGTCCTCATTCTTTCCAGGGGCAGTTAAGATGACTTTTTTTGCCCCTGCTTCAATATGGGCCGCCGCTTTTTCTTTTGTATTGAATTTTCCGGTCGCTTCCACAACAATATCGATTCCATGTTCAGACCAAGGCAGTAAGAGTGGGTTACGCTGATTGGTCAAGATCACTTTCTTACCGTTAATGAGAAGGTAATCTTCCCCTGTTTTTATATCAAGCTCAAAACGACCATGATTTGTGTCATACTTTATTAAGTGAGCGAGTGTTTCCGCTGGATAGCTCGCATTAATGACTGCAATGTCAATTTTTTCATCAAGTAATGCTTTTCTAAAGACCATTCTGCCAATCCGGCCAAATCCGTTGATTGCAACTTTTACTTTCATCAACCAAACACCCCTTATATTTTATGTCATTCCATATCATGTTTTATTCAAAATAAGTATAACACATTATCATTAATTATATATACCAATTATTTCTTCTACAGCTCATTTTACTAAAAAAAGCGAGTGCATATTCCGCACTCACTTTTTGCATTGATCAAACAGTTCTTCAAATTGTTGTTTTGTATTTTCTAAGCTACCGCTGTTATCAATAACCACATCAGCTTTCTGCTTTTTTTCATCAAGTGACAGCTGAGCATTTATTCGATTTTTCGCCTCTTCTTCTGTTAGCTGGTTTCTTTTCATCAGCCGTTCTAATTGAAGATGTTTGGGAACCCAAACAACAAGCACTTTGTCTGTCAAAGATTCAAGCCGACTCTCATATAAAAGTGGTATATCAAGAACGACAATTTGTTCATTAGCTTGAATTGCTTGGTCCCGTTGTTTGATCATCGCTTTTCTCACTTCTGGATGAACGATCTCATTTAACTGTTTTCGTTTATCTTCGTTTGTAAACACAAGTGTACCAAGTTTCTTCCGATCGATATCACCGTTATCAAGCAGGATCTTTTCCCCGAATACCTCGACCATTTTTTGATAGGCTGCTTTTCCTTTCTCAACAACTTCTTTCGCAATGAAGTCAGCATCAACAACTGTAATTCCTCGTTTTTGAAACATTTGTGCGACAGTACTTTTCCCGCTGGCAATTCCACCGGTCAAACCGATCACCAATGTCACAAACTCACATCCTTTCTTACAGTTTCCAAATTCCGATCATAATAAGTAATATCCCTGGAAGAAAGGTCAGTTTATTCATCCAGTTCCACCTTGATAAAAAACGCCCCGCATGAATGCCCATGAATACAAACAAAGAGCTCATTATGGCTACTGTCAGACTCATTGGAACAGGTGCAAAACCTAAAGCGGCCGCTCCAATTCCCGCACCAAACGCGTCGATTGAAAGGGCAAAACCGAGCAGGACTGCTTCTATTCCGTTGATCATTCCAGATTTATCAATATCTGCACTCATTGGTGTTCTTAAAATTTGAATAACGATTCCAAGTGATTTAAGTTCAAGGTTAATCAGTGTTTTTTCTGAGATTGAAATATCCTGCTCTTTTTCCGGTCTGAAAAACTGGTACAAAACCCAGACGCCAATTCCCATTAAAATAACCGCTCCAAGCCTTTCAGTAACAATGACAGGGAACATTTTAGAAAGAAATGATCCGATCATCATGGCCAGTACCATTACGGTTCCTGAGCAACAAGCGATAATTAAAATCGCTTTAAAAGGGAGTTTCAGCTTGCGTAATCCGTAAGTAAAACCGACTGAAAAACTGTCCAGGCTGACAGCGAATGCCAGCAGTAAGAAAGATGCAAACATCATATCCGGTTCTTCCTTTCTGTTGATAGCCTAGGAAACAGCTTTTATAGGCTTCTTATATATATGAGAAAAGAAAACCATCTGTGTATTGTTTCATCAAAAAGAAACAACACACGAACCGGATTGATGATTTTTACATTATTTTTTTTGACACTTGATACAAAAATGGGTGCCTCGTCCTCCAACAACCGTTTTTCGAATGACTGTTCCACATTTTTTGCAAGGTTCGTCTTTCCTGCCATAAACAAAAAGACGGAGTTGAAACATGCCGATTTCCCCTTGTGAATTAAGGTAAGACCTGACTGTACTTCCCCCTGCTTCAACGGCTTCTTTTAATGTCTGGATGATTTGTTCATGGAGACACTCTGTCTGCTTATATGTTAATTGATTTGCATTTGTTTCTGGATGAATCCCTGCTCTAAACAGCGCCTCATCGACATAAATATTTCCTAATCCGACAACTGTGCGCTGGTCAAGCAGTGCAGTTTTAACTGAACGGTTTGTTTTGCTGAGACGCTCTCTTAAATATCGAATCGTAAACTCGTCACTAAAAGGTTCCGGGCCAAGCTGGCACAGAGGTAACTCTGTCCTCTCTTCACCAGGTTTAAATAAATGCATCGTGCCAAATTTTCTAACATCCCGGTAGCGAAGCTCCGTTCCGTCTGTAAATTTGAAAATCACATGCACATGTTTATCAAGTGGTTCATCTTGTTGATGAAGTCCATATTTTCCTTCCATTCGTAAATGGGAGACCATCACACAATGACCGAAATGAAACAATAAAAATTTCCCCCTTCTATCAATTGACTCAATGGTTTCTCCGACAAGGAGCCTTGCAAACTCTTCAGGATCTGCCGGACGTTTAATGATGTTTGCCCACTTGATTTCGATCGTTGCAATGGTTTTTCCTTTGACAAGCCCGGTAAGAGTGCGCCGGACAGTTTCAACTTCTGGCAGTTCCGGCACAAGATCACTTCCTTTTCATTATTTCGCATCATACCAAGAAGATCCTGATGCACAATCGACTTTAAGTGGAACATCGAGTTGTAGTGCATTCTCCATCACTTCAGGCACAAGCTTTTCTAGCACTTTGATCTCTTCTTCAGGCGCTTCAAAAATTAATTCATCATGCACCTGCAACAATAATTTAGCTTGAAGTTTTTTTTCTTTCAGCTTGTCCGCCATTTCAATCATGGCTTTTTTAATAATATCTGCAGCACTTCCTTGTATCGGTGTGTTCATCGCTGTCCGCTCGGCAAAACTGCGCAGGTTAAAGTTTCTGCTAGTAAGCTCCGGAATGTATCTTCTTCTGCTCAATAGTGTTGTCACATAACCCTTTTGTTTCGCAGCTTGAACAGTTTCTTCCATATATTCTTTCACACCCGGAAAACTGTCAAAATAACGTTCAATAAATGCAGCTGCTTCTTTTCTTGTAATTCCCAGGTTTTGCGATAGTCCGTAATCACTAATCCCGTAAACAATTCCGAAATTGACGGCTTTCGCCTGTCTTCTCATCGCCCCTGTCACTTCTGATTCAGAAACATGAAATACATCCATCGCTGTTTTTGTATGAACATCCATATCATTTGTAAATGCTTCAATTAAGTTTTTGTCCTTCGAAATATGTGCCAACACTCTTAACTCGATCTGGGAGTAATCTGCTGCAAACATCAGCCAGCCTTTTTGTGAAGGAACAAATGCTTGGCGAATTTTCCGTCCTTCCTCAAGACGAATCGGGATATTTTGCAAGTTAGGGTCAGTTGAGCTAAGCCTTCCTGTCTGCGTTAATGCTTGATTAAAACGAGTATGCACCTTACAAGTATCTTTACGAATCACTTTTAAAAGCCCTTCAACATATGTCGACTGTAGCTTACCAATCTGTCTGTAGTGAAGAATATCTTCGATGATGATATGCTTGTCACGAAGCTTTTCTAAAACATCTGCTGATGTAGAAAATCCTGTTTTTGTTTTTTTGATAGCCGGAAGCCCAAGTTTTTCAAACAAGATCACACCAAGCTGTTTAGGTGAATTAATATTAAAGGTTTCTCCAGCTGATTCATGAATTCTTTTTTCATACTCTTTCAGTTTACCTGTCAATTCCTCACCCATGTTTTTGAGTCTATCAACATCAACTTGAACACCGATCGATTCCATTTCGCCAAGAATGTGGGCAAGCGGCATTTCAAGCTTTTCAAACAGTGCCAACTGCTTGTTTTTTTCCAGTTCTTCTAACAGTTTTTCATGGAGCATTGAAATGGCTTGTCCTTTCCTAGCTAAATGAACAGCAAGTTCGTTTTCACTAGGAACCGCTTGTTTGGCCCCTTTTCCGTAGACCACTTCATCTGAGGAAACAATCTTCAATTGATGTTCCCCTGCAACACTTGCGACATCATCAAATGAATGGCCTGGATTGATAATGTATGCAGCAAGGAGTGCGTCAAATTCAGCCCCTCTCAGTTCAATTCCTTGCCAACGCAAGGCGACAACAGCGCGTTTAGCATCAAACACCCATTTCTTTTTCGTTTCATCCTCAACCCATTTTTTAAAATCGTCAGAGTTGAGGGCGATGTCCTTAGGGACAAAAAAAGCACCATTTCGATTAACAATGGAAAAACCAAGAATCTCTGCTTCATGATAGTTATCTCCGAGCTGTTCAACTACAAATGAAGCAGGTGAAGCAAATAAATCATTCGTGATGCTGGTCACCATGTTTACATCGATCTCTTCAAACTGTTCTTCCCTTGATTGTTCCGGGTCTTCACCGAGCCGCTCAAGTAAAGAGTTAAAACCAAGATCTTTGTATAATTTCAAAACAGCTTCCCTATCAAAACCTTCATATTCAAGACCGTTCAAATGAATATCGAGTGGGGCTTCTGTCATAATCGTTGCAAGCTGTTTACTCATTAAAGCCTGCTCTTTAAATTCAGCCAGCTTTTCTTTTAGTTTTTTTCCGCTTACCTCATCGATGGATGATAGAAGTTCCTCAACCGTATGAAATTGCTTTAATAACTTGATCGCTGTTTTTTCCCCAACACCTGGTACACCTGGAATATTGTCTGATGTGTCTCCCATTAAACCTTTCATATCAATAATTTGCTCAGGGGTTAGCCCATATTTTTCCTGAACATGATCAGGTGTATAATATTCAACATCTGTGATCCCTTTTTTCGTAATGGCTACGGTAGTCTCTTTTGTTGCAAGTTGTGTTAAATCCTTATCACCTGAGAAAATCTTAACTTCAAAACCGTCTTCTTCAGCTGATTTCGCTAGTGTCCCAATAATATCATCAGCCTCATAATGTTCCAGTTCATATCTGGCGATGCGGTAGGCATCTAAGAGCTCTTGAATAAACGGCATTTGTTCTGAAAGTTCAGGGGGTGTCTTCTGCCTGCCTCCTTTATATTCTTTAAATGTTTTATGCCTGAATGTCGTCTTTCCTGCATCAAAAGCAACTAGCATATGGGTCGGTTTTTCTTCTTCTAGCATTTTCATTAAGATCATCGTAAAGCCGTATACGGCATTTGTATGTATTCCTTTTTCATTGCTGAGAAGAGGCAGTGCGTAAAAGGCACGATAAGCCAAGCTATTTCCGTCAACCAGCACCATTTTTTTTCTGTTCGTCATCTTGATCCTCCTAAAAAGCCCATATAAGAACTTCCATCGTCTTCATATTGATCTATTGTTTATTTTAGCAAAGTTCATTTTGAAAGGAAAATTGTTGAGAAAACAAAAAAAGGACGCAAGTACTCTCGCGCCCGTCCAATTGGCTCCTTGGATGAAGGGGTTCACTGATATATTATCAATGAAGTTTTAATCGTGTATATGAAAGGTGTTAAGTCTTTGTAAAGATTGTTAACGTCCTCCACGTTTTAAGCGAACGGTAAAAATAGTACCTTCTCCTTGCTCACTTTCAACATCGATTTCTCCATGGTGCGCTTCAACCAGGTGTTTGACGATCGCAAGACCAAGCCCAGTGCCTCCTGAATTTCTGCTTCTATCTTTATCAATCCTATAAAAGCGCTCAAAGATTCTTGAGATTTCTTCATGTTTGATACCAATGCCAGTGTCCTTCACTTTAACTTGCACCACACTCTGTAAGACTTCAGCTGAAATGGTTACAGTCCCATTTTCTGTTGTGTATGTCAAGGCATTATTCACTAAATTTAAAAAGATTTGCTTTAATCTGTGAGGATCACCAGAAGCAAGCGCCGTTTCTTTCGGTTTGTTCAATTTCAGTATGATCTTTTTTTCCTCAGCTTTACTTTTCAATAGCATTTCAATTTCTTCAAGTATTTCACCGATATCACACTCTTGAATGTTTAAAGTAAAGGTTTGCTGCTCAATTTTGGAAAGATCTAAAAGATCTTGAATGAGGGTTTCAAGACGTCCGCTTTCTTTTAAAATAATCGAGAGAAATTGCTGCAGGGTTTCTCGTTCATTCATCGCACCATCTAACAGTGTTTCAGTAAATCCTTTGATCGATGTAATCGGTGTTTTCAGTTCGTGGGAAACATTCGCAACAAAATCTTTTCTCATCTCTTCAAGCTGTTTTCTCTCTGTCATATCATGAAAAACAAGAACAATCCCTTTCCATTCATCATTAATACCGATAATCGGAACCCCATCAATTTCAAAATATCTTCTTTCAATCTTAATCGGCAGATGAAACATTTTGCGGACTTTTGTTTCGGTCATAAAAATTTCTTCAATGAGATCGATGATTTCTTCATGTTCCAACACTTCGTGATAAAAGTGGTAAAGAAGCTGGTCAGCTTCAACATAAAATTGTTTTTGATATGCTCGGTTCACCAAATGAATATAGCCTTTTCCGTCAATTAAAATCAGTCCAGAATCAATATTTTCAATCACAGTTTGCAGGCGATCCCGCTGCATTTCCTGTGCTCTTGTCATGTCTTGCAAATTTTGAGCAAGCATATTAATCGACTGGCTGAGCATTGTCTCATCTTCATTGTATGTCCTTGCTTTATAATTTCCTTTTGCAAGTTCAATTGCAACTTGAGTTGCCGATTCAATCGGATTTGTATATTGAGAAGTGATTCTTGCACCAAGCCCAGCTATAATGAGAAAAGCCGTTCCAAGACTAACACCAAGAAGAATCCAAATCTTTTGATTGATATCATGTAATGGTTCAATCGGTGAACGTATCAACATGTAGCCCTGTAGTTTTCCACTATCTTTTAATGGCTGCACATACTGAAATATTGATTCGTCATCAGCTTTTATTTGAAAGCCTTCATCTTTATCGTTTTCTATTATTTTTTTGATTAAATGCCCTTCAGGATATTTTCCATCATGAAAAAGAACCTGACCTTTTGTATTGATAAGCGAGATATCACTATCCAGTTCACGGCTTGCTTTCTTTAATAACGCAACTTGCTTTTGAGATGTAAGTTGATCAGTATCAACCAGTGAGGCAATCAGGTTCGTTTCTGCTTCAATATGATGGCTTAGTTTTGTGTTGTAATTCGTATGAAACAAATGAACAAGGAGAAAACCAAGTGATGCAAATACGAAAATCAAGAGCGTTAAAAGGGCCGCTAAAAGTCGCGTCCGAAATTTAATCATTCAGTTTCGGCTCCTCCATTTTGTAACCCAAACCTCTGATCGTTTTTATGTATTGAGGTTTTTTCGTGTTCTTTTCTATTTTGTCACGCAAATGGCTAATATGGACATCGACAATCCGCGTATCTCCGGCAAAATCATAATTCCAAACCGCATTCAAGAGCAGATCTCTCGTCAGCACTCTCCCTTTATGTTTTCCAAGATAAAGAAGCAACTCAAATTCCTTCGGTGTCAGTTCCAGCCGCTCGTCTTGAAAATATACCTCATAATGTTCCGGCAATATTTTAAGTTCGCCAATCAAAAGTTCGGATACATCCGTTTCATCCGTTTCATCAGACTGAACAGCCATCGTCTGCGTTCTTCTTAAAATCGCTTTGACTCTAGCTGTAACCTCGCGCGGACTGAACGGTTTTGTCATATAATCATCGGCTCCGAGTTCAAGTCCTAGCACTTTATCAAATTCATCGTCTTTTGCAGTCAGCATTAAAATCGGATACATGAGCTTTTGCTGTCTCAATTCCTTACAAACTTCAATACCATCCATTTTTGGTAGCATAAGATCGAGCACAATTAAATCAGGTTTTTCTTCAATGGCTGTTAATAAGCCACTCTCTCCATCCATGGCTGTCACAACATGATAGCCGGACCGTTCAAGATTATATTTAAGAAGTGTCACAATCGATTCTTCATCATCAACAACTAATATTTTTTTGCTCATGACATGCCTCCAGGCTTTATATTTCCCCGACATCTCTATCTCTATTTGTATTCTTATTTTAACGAAATTCGGCCTGTTCGACAATTTGAATTTTTTATTTCATTGATCCGGTCACCGTTTTTTTAAAAAAACTGAAATGTTCGGGTAGATGATTATGAATAGTTATATGCTCTGGGAGCATGTTTATGTCTTGTTTTTCAATTGATTAGACATATTCAAAACAGGAAGGCTAAAAGCCTTCCTGTCCGATTACTTAAGAGAGCACCTTCATAACGTTTTTAACGGATTGAACAGATTGATCAAGCTGTTTCTGTTCATCTTCTGTCAGCTCCAGTTCAATGATCTTTTCAAGACCGTTTCCACCGATAATTGTTGGTACTCCTAGATAGATTCCATTGTAGCCATATTCACCTTCAAGATAAGCAATTGTCGGTAGAACGCGACGTTGGTCTTTCAAGATTGCCTCAACCATTTCGGTTAAGGAAGCAGCAGGAGCATAGTAGGCACTACCGTTTCCTAGCAGATTTACAATCTCTCCTCCACCTTTTCTTGTCCTTTCAACAATTGCATCAATGCGATCTTTTGGAAGAAGCGTCTCCAGCGGAATTCCGCCTGCATATGAGTAACGAACCAGTGGGACCATATCATCACCATGTCCACCTAGTACAAAACCTGTGATATCTTTGACAGAAAGGTTTAGTTCTTCAGCAACAAACGTTCTGAATCGTGCTGTATCTAATACCCCTGATTGACCAATCACCCGTTCTTTTGGAAAACCAGACTCTGTGTATACTGCATATGTCATCGCATCAACAGGATTGGTCAAGACGATAATCATACATTCAGGTGAATATTTGACGATCTCTTTTGTCACACTTCTCATAATTTTTTCATTCGTTGCGACGAGGTCATCACGGCTCATTCCCGGTTTTCTGGCGATTCCCGCGGTAATGACGACAATGTCTGAATCAGCTGTGTCTTCATAATTCGCCGTTCCTTTGATACTAGCATCAAACCCTTGAACAGGACTAGCTTCTAACATATCTAGTGCTTTCCCCTTTGTAGGATTCTCCAGTTGAGGAATGTCAACCAATACGACATCAGCCAACTCTTTTTGAGCTGTTAAGAATGCAGTTGTTGCACCTGTAAAACCAGCTCCGATCACAGATACTTTATTACGCTTCTTTCCCATGTTTCTCTACCCCTTTTAAGTTGTTATTGTATTTATTACATGTTTTTAATGAGTTCATCCCCAAACTCAGAACATTTGACTTCTGTTGCACCTTCCATTAAACGTGCAAAGTCATAAGTGACCACTTTCGAGGCAATTGTTTTTTCCATCGCTTTTATAACGAGATCTGCGGCCTCATTCCAGTTTAAATGTTCAAGAAGCAAAACGCCAGAAAGAATAACCGAAGATGGATTCACCTTGTTAAGCCCAGCATATTTAGGAGCAGTTCCGTGAGTCGCTTCAAAAATAGCATGTCCAGTTTCATAATTGATGTTTGCTCCAGGTGCGATCCCGATTCCACCAACTTGAGCTGCAAGAGCATCAGAAATATAATCACCATTTAAATTCATTGTTGCTACAACATCAAATTCAGCTGGACGAGTCAAAATTTGTTGAAGGAAGATATCTGCGATGCTATCTTTGATAATAATTTTCCCCGCTGCTTCGGCTTCACTTTGTGCCTGATTAGCTGCATCTTTGCCATCCTTTTCAACAATGCGATCATACTCCGCCCATGTAAACACTTGATCAGCAAACTCTTTTTCAGCTACCTCATATCCCCAATTTTTAAAGGCACCTTCAGTATACTTCATGATATTTCCTTTATGAACAAGGGTCACAGATTTGCGGCCGTTTTCAATCGCATATTCAATCGCAGCTCTAACAAGTCTCGATGTTCCTTCTTCTGAGACCGGTTTAATTCCGATTCCTGATGTTTCTGGAAAACGGATTTTATTGACGCCAAGTTCATTTTTTAGGAAAGTAATTAATTTCTCAACTTCTTTAGAGCCTTTGGCATATTCAATACCAGCATAAATATCTTCTGTATTTTCGCGAAAGATGACCATATCCGTATCTTCAGGACGCTTAACAGGAGAAGGAACACCGGTAAAATAGCGAACGGGTCTTAAACACGTAAACAAATCAAGTTCCTGTCTGAGCGCGACGTTCAAGGAACGAATTCCGCCTCCTACCGGAGTTGTTAAAGGGCCTTTAATCGCGATAAGGTACTCACGAATGGTGTCCAGCGTTTCTTTCGGAAGCCATTCACCTGTTTTGTTGAAAGCTTTTTCTCCAGCATATACTTCTTTCCAAGTGATTTTCTTTTCACCTTTATACGCCTTTTCTACAGCTGCTTCTAAAACTTTTGAAGCAGCTCTCCAAATATCAGGGCCTGTTCCATCCCCTTCAATAAACGGGATAATTGGATGATTTGGAACATTTAATACTCCGCTAGAGACTGTAATTTTTTCACCTTGTGTCACAATAAAACCTCCCATAAAATATGTAATATTCATCGTTTAAAAAGAACAGTGAAAGAGGCCAGCCTGATATTACGGCAACCTCCTGATTAAATCAACAGCTTCTTTCCTCAATCGGAATGAATGTCTGCATGTTTGGTCCTGTGTAATCAGCCCGCGGGCGTATTAAGCGGTTATTTTCATATTGTTCTAGAATATGAGCTAACCAGCCTGATACTCTGCTAATGGCAAAAATAGGTGTAAACAGGTCATGATCGATTCCCAAGCTATGATAAACTGATGCCGAGTAAAAGTCCACATTTGGCGGCAGGTTTTTTTCTGATTTGACGATTTCCTCAGTCCGTTCAGATATCTCAAACCATTTGCTTTCACCGGTTAAATTCGTTAACCGTCTGCTCATTTCCTTCAAGTGTTTTGCTCGTGGATCTCCTTGACGGTAGACGCGATGACCGAAACCCATAATCTTTTCTTTTTTTCTGAGTTTAGCTCGTATAAAAGGCTCTACGTTTTCCACTTCGCCAATCTCTGCAAGCATTTTCATGACGGCTTCATTTGCACCACCGTGAAGTGGACCTTTTAAAGCGCTAATAGCTGCTGTTACACCTGAATAAATATCTGAAAGTGTAGCCACACATACCCTAGCTGTAAAAGTAGATGCATTCAGCTCATGATCAGCATGAAGAATCAACGCTTTATCAAAAGCTTCCACTTCAACAGGTGTAGGCTCTTTTCCATTTAACATGTAGAGAAAATTTGCGGCAAAGCTAAGCTTAGGGTTTGGTTCGATAGGGTCAAGTCCTTTGCGGATTCTTGAAAAAGCAGCGACAATTCCCGGCATCTTCGCTTGCAGACGGACTGCTTTCCTGTAATTTGCATCCGCATCCATTTGATCAGCGTCTTCGTCTAATAGACCCAATAATGAAACGGCTGTACGAAGCGCTGCCATCGGATGGACTTTCTCATTGGTACAGGATTTAAAATGATCGATTAGCTGTTTGGGGATGCCAGCTTGATCTGAAAGTTGGTGTTTGAGCTCGGCAAGCTCCTCTTTGTTTGGCAACCTTAAATGCCAAAGCAAATAAATGATTTCTTCAAAGCTGGCTTTTTCCGTCAATTCATCAATATTATACCCTACATATGTAAGGGTATCATCAATAATTGAACTAACTGATGATGAAGTAGCGACTACCCCTTCTAGTCCGCGAGTTGCTGTCATATACATCTCTCCCTTTTTTAAGTTTCCCCTATAAAAAATAAAACGACTATACGGAGTGATAACAATGCAACATGGTACACTCTCTTTTTATCCCAAAAAGAAAATGCTTTCATTATTTTGTTTTACAAATAAAACAATCATGCTGTCATATCCCATTCAATCCTCCGATCAGCTTAATAAAAATTAAGCTTATTTTTATTATAAACAATTATCAGATAAATTTGTAGGTTTTTAACCGAAAATGCTTACAAGTCCTAATGAATCAATGATTCCACTCCACTCATCAAAGTCAAATCCCTTGTTGAATCATGTCTGATTCCGTCTTTATTTGCAGAAATTTTTAATAGAAAGATTTTGATAATTGTGAACAAACGCAGCTCTCCTGTTTTTCAATATAAGAAAAATTTATTTCTTTATATAATTTTTACCTATAATAAATTTTTGAACTTCTCGTAAGCGCAGAGCACTGAAGTTAAAATAAACCTACCGATCGTAGGAGCATTTATAAAAACACTAGACTTGATCCCAATGTAAAAACTGCACCCCTATCACGATTGGGGTACAGTTGGCTTAAGCGGTGAAATATTGAACAACTTGCATCACAAAATAGGCGATACCAGCCCCGATTAAAGGACCGACAGCGATCCCATTAAATAGAGCAACAGCAAGGATCGTTCCTAACACAAGTGCTGTTGTGATATGCGGATCTTCCGCAAGCAGTGTAATACCATTTTTAGCGATCAAAGCAACGAGAATACCCGCACCTAGAGCGATCCAAGCATAATATGATTTCATCGCTTCAACAAGCTGTTTAAAACCGATATCTCCCGTTGCAATAGGGACAAGAACGGCTATTGTAATCACAGTTACCCCCCAATGAATTCCCTTTGTTTGAATGGTGGGAAACCATTTTTGATCAAGACCTATGAGTTTGATCACTAAAAGAACAGATACGGCTATGATCAAGGACTGGTTTTTTGCTAGAAAACCAATCCCCAGTAAAAGAAGCAAAAATAAGTTGGCTTGAGTAAACATTTGTTTCATCTCCATTTTTTTATACCTTTTTCATAATAACAGGTCTCATGAATAAAATGAAAAATAGGACACGCTTTCTGATCGGAGGATAATAGAAGTGAATCAACCTTATTTAGCAATTGCGTTTCGGGCTGGTTATGTACTATTAGTGATAGCAGCAGTCGGAACTGCCGGCTACTATTCTTTTTCAGTTATTTATCCTTTTCTTTTCGCGCTTATTCTTGCTGTTATCATCAATCCTGTTGTTGAGTGGTTTGAACAGCGGACAGGTTTTTCAAGAGGTATCAATGTTTTCATCGTTCTGAGTGGGTTTTTAATCGCAGGATTTGGACTTTTGACATTGATCATTGCGGAGATTGTTTCTGGTACGGCATACTTAGCAAAAATGCTGCCCGTTCAGCTTAACAAAATTGCAATTTACAGTGAAGCGTTTTTTACAAATAAGATCATGCCGCTTTACAATCAGTTTGCCACATTTTTTGACGGTCTTGAAGCAGATCAGCAAGAATCAATTATTGCTCAAATTCAACACCTAACCAGTGAAATCACCTCAAGTACTGCTTCGTTTCTTTCCATCATTCTTGAATCTGTGTCTCACTTTTTTGCATTTCTTCCCAACACAGTAGCTGCACTGATGATTTCCTTATTAGCTACATTTTTTATAAGCAAAGATTTTCACAAATTAACCAATGGAATTCAAGTTGCTTTACCAGAACGCCTCCTTGTAGGAGCCAGAGCTGTCTATATTGAATTAAAAAAAGCTTTGACCGGCTTTTTGAAGGCACAGCTCACACTTGTCGGTATCACAATGATCCTTGTCTTAATCGGCCTTTTGCTGTTACAAGTCAATCATGCATTTACAATTGCGTTTTTTACTGGACTTATTGATCTTCTTCCATATTTAGGTGCAGGGTCTGTGTTTGTTCCTTGGATTTTATATTTAGTACTGACAAAGCAACTGCCACTTGCGATTAGTATTGGAGTTTTGTACATTGTTGTTCTGCTAGTCAGGCAACTTGCTGAACCGAAAATATTAAGCAAGTCGATCGGGCTTCATCCGTTGGGGGCATTAGTCGCACTTTTTGCCGGTTTTAAATTGTTTGGGTTTTTCGGGCTGATAATAGGACCAGCTCTTTTCGTTGTGATTCAAGCTTTCATTCATACCGGGATTTGCAAAGACGTATGGCTTTTTATTAAAGGAAAGTAAAAAAATAAACGACAATCCGCTTTACAGCAGGCTGCCGACCTTAGTTTATTTAATAATTTTTACCCGTCTTCTATCAGACATTCTCTTTAATTTGCGGGATAAGAATGGTTTTAATCTGTTTCGGGACAACGGAAGCAACAGTAGCAAACCGATCAAATCTGATACAAATCCAGGCAGAAGAAGCAATATACCACCAATAAAGATACAGAGCCCATCTAAAATTGCATCTCCTGGCATTTTTCCATATTGAAGATCGCGCTGAACTTTATGGTACACCTCTATACCTTGTTTTTTGGCAAGGACTGCCCCTAAAAACCCTGTCAGAATAATGAGCAATACTGTTGGCAGAATACCGATCCAGTTTGCAGACAATAAGAACAGACCGATTTCACTTGCAGGTAAGATGACAAGAACCAATAAAAAAAGCTTCATTGTTTTCACCTCAGGATTCCTTTAAGAACGTGAATAACTAACTGTCCTTATGATACTTTATTTTTCTCTAACTGTAAAAAAAGAAGGGAACTGATCCCTTCTTTTTCACTTAAGCATTAAAGTACGCTAGCATGTCCTTTGTAGACAACACCCCGAGCGGAGTCAACTGTGATATCTTCTCCAGCTGTTAAAATCGAAGTTGCTTTTTCTGCTCCGACGATAACAGGGATACCAAGACTTAGGCCAACAACCGCCGCATGGCTTGTTAAGCCGCCTTCTTCCGTAATAAGGGCTGATGCTTTTTCAAGAGCTCCAATCATATCGCGATCAGTAGCTTTTGTCACTAATACGGCACCTTGTTTCATTTTTTCATCTGCTTCTTTTGCATTGTGAGCAACAACGACTTCGCCAAACGCAGATTTACGTCCAACTCCTTGACCTTTAACAATTGCATCACCAACAACCAACACTTTCATTAAATTGGTTGTACCTGCTTCACCAACAGCACCAGCTGTAATGACAACTAGATCACCATTGTTGACTAGACCACTTTCAAGTGATCTTTGAACTGCATTTTCAAGCATTTCATCTGTTGATTTGTGGTTTTGTCCACTTTTTGCAAAAACACCAAAGACAAGAGCCAATTTTCTTGACACGGAATCATCTACTGTCACCGCCACAATCGGAGCCTTTGGACGATATTTAGAAATCATTCTTGCTGTATGTCCGCTCTCAGTAGGTGCAACAATTGCTGCTACTCCCAAGTTAATTGCTGTATGTGCAACAGATTGTCCGATTGCATCTGTAATTGAAATGCCAACTTGTTTGCTTCTAGCAGAAAGGATTTTTTTGTGATTGAGCGCTTCTTCTGCACGTGACGCAATATTGTGCATTGTTTGAACCGCCTCAACTGGATAAGTTCCAGCTGCTGTTTCACCAGAAAGCATGATCGCATCAGTGCCATCAAAGATTGCATTTGCAACGTCACTTGCTTCAGCGCGTGTTGGGCGTGGGTTACGTTGCATACTGTCAAGCATTTGCGTTGCTGTAATGACAGGTTTACCCAATGTGTTACATTTTTTAATCAAGTCTTTTTGAACGAGTGGAACTTCCTCAGCTGGAATTTCAACACCTAAGTCACCGCGGGCAACCATTAGACCGTCTGATACGTCAAGAATGCGGTCGATATTGTCGACACCTTCCTGATTTTCAATTTTTGGAATGATTTGAATGTCAGTTGCTTCATGTTTTTCAAGCAGTTCGCGAATTTCAAGAACATCTGATGGGCGACGTACAAAAGATGCTGCGATAAAATCAATACCTTGCTCAATTCCGAATACGATATCTTGTGCATCTTTTTCAGTGATGCCTGGAAGATTAACACTAACTCCTGGCACATTGACACCTTTTTTGTTTTTCAAGACTCCACTGTTGAGTACCTTTGTCAAAATTTCACGCTTGTCCGTTCTCACTTCAATAACTTCAAGCCCGATTAATCCATCATCAAGTAAAATAGTTGAACCTTTTGTTACGTCATCTACTAAACCTTCATACGTAACAGAAAACTTTTCAGGTGTTCCGATCACTTCATCCATTGAAACGATCACTTCAGAACCTGTATTCAGTTCAATAGCATCATTTTCCATATTATGAGTGCGGATTTCTGGGCCTTTTGTATCAAGAAGAATACCGATATCTTTTCCAAGCTTGTTCGCTGCTTCTCTGATGTTTTTAATTCTTGCGGCATGTTCTTCATGATTTCCATGAGAAAAATTGAGCCGAGCTACATTCATTCCCGCTTCCATTAGTTGTGTAAGCTTTTCAATACTTTCACTTGCCGGGCCAATTGTACAAACGATTTTTGTCTTTCTCATTATTTCTTCCTCCTCGGGTTATCCACTAAATAGACAATTCTTGTGACAGGCGGTACATATTCTGATCAATGGTATGTTTATGATCAAGGATTTCGATAATATCATGGTGTACAAGCTGATTGTTTTGTATTCCGACACAACGTCCACCCTTACCTTCAAGAAGCAGTTCAACTGCAAACGCTCCAAGGCGGCTGGCTAATACACGATCAGCTGCAGTCGGTGAACCACCACGTTGAATGTGTCCAAGTACTGATACCCTTGTTTCAAACTTGGTAGCTTCTTCAATTCGTTTTCCAAACTCTACCCCACTACCTACACCTTCGGCAACAATGATAATACTATGTTTCTTGCCGCGTTCGTGACCTCTTTTCAGTTTGGCGATGATTTTATCCATATCGTAATCTGCCTCAGGAATAAGGATGGACTCTGCTCCTCCTGCCAAACCTGACCACAAAGCGATGTCACCTGCATGGCGCCCCATAACTTCTACCACGTATGTACGTTCATGAGACGTTGCTGTGTCTCTAATTTTATCGATGGCATCAATAACAGTGTTTAAAGCTGTATCAAAGCCAATCGTTAAATCTGTTCCCGGAATGTCATTATCGATTGTTCCCGGAACACCTACACATGGGAATCCATGTTCCGTTAATTTCTTGGCTCCCATATAAGAACCATCTCCACCAATAACAACTAATCCTTCTATACCATATTTCTTTAAGTTTTCTATTCCTTTTTTCTGTCCTTCTACTGTTTTAAACTCAGGACATCTTGCTGAATAAAGTGCTGTTCCTCCACGATGAATAATATCTCCAACAGAACCAATTTCCAGTTTCTCAATTTTTCCGTTGATAAGACCTGAATAGCCGTTATAAATTCCGTATACTTCCACATTGTGGTATATTGCTTTTCTCACAACTGCTCGAACAGCCGCATTCATTCCTGGTGAATCGCCGCCACTCGTCAATACTCCGATACGTTTCATTTTTTTCACCTCGAAAACTTATATAAAATTACCTTAACACGATCATTGTTTCAAAAACAATGAAAAAGGGATGTAGTCTTTCCGAAGTCCCTTCTAAACCCTAATTATTATACAATTAAATAGAAAATTTTTAAATAAATTTTAAACAAACTCTTTGAAAAACCGCAGTAAAATGACACAATCCTTTCACTTTCTCTGCCGTTTATAAAAAAACAAACGTAAGCCAAAGGCCTTACGTTTGTTTATTCTACCCCAATATATTGATTTTCAGTCGATATTTTTCCAATTAATTTATACTTATGATATCTTTGCTGGATCAGTTCATTTTTAGTCAAGTGTCTTAATGATTTAAGCGCTTGTTTTAATGTCTCATCAATGTATTCGGCTTGCCTTTTCAAATCGCGATGTGCCCCGCCTCTTACTTCTTTTATAATATCATCGATAATATCTAAACTCTTAAGGTCGGGTGCTGTAATTTTCATTGTTTCAGCTGCTTTTTGGGCAAGTCCTGAGTCTTTCCAAAGTATTGCTGCGGCTCCTTCTGGAGAGATCACAGAATAGGTTGAATTCTCCAGCATCATTAAACGGTTTGCAACACCGAGAGCAAGTGCTCCACCGCTACCGCCTTCACCGATAACGAGAGAAATGACCGGCACAGAAAGTCCTGCCATTTCAAAAAGGTTTTTAGCAATAGCTTCACTTTGACCTCTTTCTTCAGCTGCCTTTCCCGGATAGGCCCCCTTCGTATCAATAAAACAAATAATCGGTCTATTAAATTTATCGGCTTGTTTCATCAATCTCAGCGCTTTACGGTACCCTTCAGGATGCGGCATTCCGAAATTACGGCGGATATTTTCTTTCGTATCCTTGCCGCGTTGGTGACCAATGACTGTAACAGGAAGGCCGTGAAACTTAGCAATCCCACCTACAATTGCTTCATCATCGCCGAAATAACGATCACCATGGCATTCAAAAAAATCGGTAAAAAGATGTTCTATATAATCAAGTGTTGTTGGACGATTTGGATGCCTTGCAATCTGGACCCTGTCCCAGGCTTTTAAGTTTGAATAAATATCTTCTTCAAGCTTTTTCAGACGGTTTTCTAGTTTTGTTATTTCAGAACTCAAATCCATATCTGAATCTTGTGTGAACTTTTTTAGTTCGGCAATTTTATCACGAAGTTCAATCACTGGTTTTTCAAATTCTAATTCTCCAGCCATTCATGGTCACCTCCCTTTTGATGAATGTCCAAAATAAGACGAAGCGTTTTTTTCATGTCAGCTCTATGAACAACGGAATCAAGCTGACCGTGTTTCAATAAAAATTCAGCTGTCTGAAAATCTTCAGGTAGCTCTTCGCGAATCGTTTGTTCAATAATTCGCCGACCAGCAAAACCGATCAGTGCACCTGGTTCCGCAAGGTTGTAGTCGCCGAGAGAAGCAAAGCTTGCAGAAACTCCCCCTGTTGTCGGATGGGTCATGACTGAAATCATGAGGCCACTTTCTTCACTGAATAGTTTTAATGCTGAGCTTGTTTTTGCCATCTGCATCAAACTGAGAAGCCCTTCTTGCATTCTCGCTCCTCCTGAAGCGGTAAAAATGATAAAAGGAATTTTTTCTTCCCTTGCCTTTTCAATTGCTAATGTGATTTTTTCTCCTACAACTGACCCCATGCTTCCCATTCTAAAGGTCGAATCCATCACAGCAACAACGGCTGGCAAGCCTTCAATTGTTCCTTTACCAGTCACAACTGCTTCATTTAAAGCCGTCTTCTTGCGGTCACTTTCCAATTTTTCCATATATCCCGGAAATTGAAGTGGATTTTCTGAAATCATGTCTTGATTAAACTCTTCAAATGATTGATCATCAAGAATACTTTTGATTCTTTGCTTTGCATTCATTTGAAAGTGATGTCCGCAATTTATGCAGACTCTTAAATTTTTATCCAGCTCTTTTGTGAGCATAATTTTTTTACAATCAGGACATTTTGTCATGATGCCTTCCGGTACATCCTGCATGACTTTTTCCGCAGGAACAGAAGCGTATTTTTTCTTCTTTTTACTAAATATATCCTTTAACAAACGATTACCTCCCTTTTCTGAAGGGTTTCTTCAAATATGCCTGTCCTGGTTTTTTAACTAGGAACTACACTATACCGAAACTATTGTACTTTTTTTGTCAAACGGTGTCATCCTCCATTCGACATTTTTTAATCGGCAAATACGTCATGAAGGTTACAGAGTTAATCCTGATAAATTGATATATAAGCCTTGGCAACGAATACAAAACCCTGTAAAACAAATAAAAAAAAAATTAATTTAAATCGCGAATCGTGATATTTGAGAAACAGCGCGTAATGACTCTTGAATTTAAATCATCACGCGCTGATGAGAATATAATGATCAATAATAAGAGCTATTACTTTTCACCTATAACGGCAAGTCTTCTCGTTTTTTCAGCCACTTCATCAGGGTTTACATCAATTCTTGCCACACCTGTTTCCATAGCCGCTTTGGCAACAGCACTTGCAACTGCCGGGGCAACCCTTGGATCAAATGGAGCAGGAATGACATATTCAGGACTCAACTCTTGATCTGAAACAAGTGATGCAATTGCTTCAACAGCAGCAATTTTCATCTCTTCGTTGATATGTGTCGCTCGAGCATCTAGGGCACCACGGAAAATACCTGGGAAAGCAAGCACATTGTTTACTTGATTGGGAAAATCAGAACGTCCAGTACCAACAACACTAGCACCCGCTGCGTGCGCTTCAGCAGGCATAATTTCTGGATTTGGATTTGCCATGGCAAAAATAATTGGCTGGTCAGCCATTTCCCCAACCATTTCTTTTGTTAGAGCTCCTTCAACGGAAACACCGATAAAAACATCGGCACCCTTAATCACGTCTTTGAGTGATCCTTCAATTCGATTTTTATTTGTATATTTTGCAACTTCTGCTTTCACGGCATTCATACCTATTGGACGACCTTCATAAATCGCGCCTTTTGTGTCACACATAATGATATCTCTAACACCAAAATGGTAGAGCAGCTTAATAATCGCAATTCCTGCTGCACCTGCACCGTTTGCCACAACTTTAACAGAAGACATCGATTTACCAGACAGTTTAAGCGCATTAACCAGTCCAGCCACGGTAACAATCGCAGTCCCATGTTGATCATCGTGAAAAACTGGAATCTTCGCTTCTTTTTTGAGACGTTCCTCAATCACAAAACAATTCGGAGCTGCTATGTCTTCAAGATTGACCCCGCCAAAAGTCGGTTCGAGAAGTTTAACAGTTTCAACTATTTGATTGACATCTGATGTATTTAAACAAATTGGAAAAGCGTCAACTCCCGCAAAACTTTTAAAGAGAACTGCTTTTCCTTCCATGACAGGCAATGCTGCTTCAGGTCCGATATTCCCCAGACCGAGAACAGCAGTACCATCAGATACAACTGCTACCATGTTTCCCTTCATGGTATAATCATATACTTTGCTGTTATCATCATATATGACTTTACAGGGCTCAGCTACGCCGGGAGAGTAGGCGAGACTTAAGTCGTCCGCGTTTCGAACCTGTACTTTTGATTTTGATTCCAATTTGCCTTGGTTAACTTTGTGCATATGTAGTGCATTTTCTTTCAATGACATGTGAATAACACTCCTTCAAGGGGCAATTTTGTTTTGCTGATTAAGATTCTTTTCAGGCAAACAATAGAATCTTAAGAATGATACCATAATTTAAGGTTTTTTTTATGACCGAAGCTGTTTATTTTATGTTCGTATAACGACATTTTTTTCACCAACAACACTTTTCAACCGATAGAGGACAGCATGCTCAGCCTTTATATAATAGGCTGGAGGGAGTTTCATTGTTTGTTTTTTCTTTTCATAGTAAATATAGACCTCAGTCTCACCATGATGTTCCAGTAAAACCTTGCTAAGGTTTCCCAAAATCTCTTGAGTATGCTGACTTTCTTCGACTTTTATATAAACAGCAGGTTGCTTCTCTTTATACAGTGAGTCAATTAAGGTAGCTTTTTGGATAATGAACTGAAGCTTTTCATTTCTTGTTTCAAGTCGGCCCTCAGCATAAAGAGAAACCCCTTCTTCCAATACTTGAGAAAACTGTCTGAGCTGATCTGGAAAAACAACCGCTTCAATTTCCCCACTTTCATCACTCAATTCCAAAAAAGCCATCGATTGTCCAGCTCTTGTCCGAATCGTTTTCATTTTAGTCAAAAGAGCACCGAGAGTGACTTTCTTTTGGTTGAATTCTTTTAGGATCATGATAGGTCGTGCACCACGATGATTTAATAAATCGCGATGAACGGTCAAAGGATGATTCGAAAAATAAATCCCAAGTGTTTCCTTTTCATGAGCAAGAAGATCAACGAGCGGTATTTCTTCGACAGAGGCATATTTGGGCTTTATACTGATTGTTTCATCAAGAAAAAATCCGAGCTGTTCATTGTCATCAGCAAACAATTCAGCATGTTCCAAAGCGATGTCTACTGAAGCAAGCAATGTCGCACGATTTTCTCCAAATTCATCCATTGCACCAGCAAATATTAATGTCTCTATCGTTTTTCGATTCACGCTTTTCACAGATGTTCTAACACAAAAATCAAATAGATCAATGAACGGTTTCTCTTTTCTTGCTTTGTAGATTTCTTTTACAGCAGCTAGTCCAACACCTTTGATAGCTCTTAAACTATAACGAACTGCACCGTTTTCTATAAGAAAAGGGTAACCACTTTTATTGATCGAAGGTCCTAGGATCTTCAATCCTTTTCCTTTTGCCTCATAGATATATTGAGCCAATTTATCCTCATTACCGATCGCACTTGTTAGCAATCCGCACATGAAGTACAAAGGAAATTGGGCTTTTAAATAAGCAAGCTGAAATCCAATCATACTGTAAGCGACCGCGTGACTCCGATTAAACCCGTAGTTAGCAAACTTAACAATTAAATCATACACTTGATTTGCTGATAATTGAGAATATCCTTTTTTTAGACACCCTTTTATAAAATGATTTCTCTCTGTATCAAGGATTTCCTTGTTTTTTTTACTAACCGCTCTCCTCAGAAGATCAGCTTCTCCCAATCTAAAGCCTGCCATTTGCGAAGCAATCATCATAATTTGTTCCTGATAGACGATGACACCATATGTATCTTTTAAAATGTCTGTCAGATCTTCATGTGGGTATTGTATCGGTGCTTGACCATGCTTTCTCTTAATATATAGCGGAATATTTTCCATTGGTCCTGGCCTGTATAACGCATTGACAGCTACAATATCCTCTAAATTGTTTGGTTTCAGTTTTTGCAAAACATTTCTCATCCCTGCTGATTCTAGCTGAAAGACCCCTGTCGTATCTCCTACCGACAAAAGTTCAAACGTTTGCTTGTCGTTATAGGAAAGCTGTGAGAAATCAATTTTGATCCGTTCTTTCTTTTCAATCAGTGTTTTAATAGAATCGATCAAAGTTAAATTGCGCAAACCTAGAAAGTCCATTTTCAGAAGTCCTAACTCCTCAAGATAGCTCATGGAATACTGTGTTAAATAGATGCCTTCATGACCTTCTTGTATGGGAACAATATTGGTTAGCGGCTCTTCGCTTAACACAACGCCTGCGGCATGTACAGATGTATGCCGCGGCAAGCCTTCGATTTTTTGGGCTACCTCAAATATGGTCTGAAGCCGCTTTGACTCACTAAGCCGTTTGGCAAACTCAGGAGAAAGATCTTTTGCCTGTCTCAAAGTGACCCCAGGTTTAGAAGGAATCAGCTTTGCTAACTGATCGGCTTCTTTCGGACTAATGCCCATTACCCTACCGGTATCTCTAAATGCGGCTTTTGCAGCCAATGTACCAAACGTAATGATTTGTGCGACATGAAGAGCACCATATTTATTTTTCACATACTGAATGATTTCGTCTCTTCTTGTGTCAGGAAAATCGATATCAATATCAGGCATACTAATCCGTTCAGGATTTAAAAATCGTTCAAACAACAGTTTATGTTTGATCGGATCAACATCGGTAATAAACAGCGTATATGCAACAAGTGAACCTGCTGCAGACCCACGGCCTGGCCCCGTGATGATCCCATTATCATGTGCGTACTTCATAAAATCCCAGACGATTAAAAAATAGTCACTGAATGCCATCCTCTTTATTATAGCAAGTTCATATTCAAGCCGCTCAATATATTCCTTTGAAGGAGCGGAAAATCGCTTTGAAAGCCCTGAAAAACAAAGCTCTTTTAAAAATGAATCGGGATTTTTGCTAGATGGGGTAGGATATTTAGGAAGTCGTGTCTGCCCAAGGCTTAGATCAATATGACATTGTTGTGCAATCTTTACCGAATTCTCTATAGCATCTGGTTGAGTGCGGTAAATGTTGAACATTTCATCGATCGGCTTTAAATCAAGATTGAGGTCATCATCACTAGCCACCTGGCTTTCGTCAAGTTTCTCCCCTTCTTTAATCGCTTTTAAACAAGCGTATGCCAACACATCCTCTTTTTCAATATAGCGGACATCTCCAGTGGCGACGATTGGAATGCCTGTTTGAGTGGATAGTTCAAGAATACGCTCTGAAAGAAGAGAGTCTCCTTTATATGGCTGATAAGACAAATAAAAGTTTTCTTCCCCAAACAGGTTTTGATAGCGGAAAGCAACATCTTCCGCTTCTTCAATTCGTCCATCTTTTAAGAGAGTCTCAACATATCCCGCCCCACCTGTTGTTAGAGCAATAATATCTTCAGCATAACTTTTTAGCCATTTTTCTTTTATACCTGCTTTTGATTTTGACTGAAGCACACTACTAATTTTCAGTAAGTTTTTATATCCTCTATTCGTTTTTGCCAAAAGAACAAGAGGATATGCGAGATGTTCTTTTTCATCTGCTAAAACGGTGGCTGTTAACCCGATAATCGGCTTGATTCCACGTTTTTGGCACGCTTTATAAAATTCAACCGCACCGTACATGACTTGATCATCAGTCAGCGCAATTGCATGATAACCCAGCTTTTCTGCACTGGCTGCAAGATCTTCTACGGATGCTGCACTATGTAATAAACTATAGCCGCTATGTACTTTCAGGTGAACAAAAGACATTCTGCCACCCCTTCCTTTTTCAAACATCTCTTTTATTATATGATGTGAATGCTGAAGAAACAAATGTTCTTTTTTTCTAAAACCAATCATACTTGTCCTTGATTGTCCATATCATAATGGAAGGTGAGGTGATCGGAATGGACCCGGAACAGCCTTTTTTTCCGAATTTTTTCAGTTGTTACTTTATTGCACTTGGTGTTTTGCTTGGTGGTTCGTTAATTGGTGGAATCGGTGCTTATTTATCTGGACAACCCCCTTTAACAATCATCTCCAGCTTAGCAAACCGGCTTAAGATCTGGGCTTTGGTAGCTGCAATTGGTGGTACATTTGATGCAGTCTACAGCTTTGAAAGAGGCATTTGGGAAGGAAATACAAGAGATATTGTAAAGCAAATTCTTCTTATTCTTTCAGCAATGGGAGGCGCGCAAACCGGATTTTTGATCATCAATTGGCTGACACAGGAGCATATTTCCTCATGAGAATTCCTCCTTATTATCAAAAACCAGGGTGGCAACGTTTTTTTGCTGGTATGGCATGTGGAGCGATCATCAGTTGGTTTGTGTTTCTATTTACATATGGGACTTTTCAAGAAGAACAGGTCGTCATGATCCGTGAACAGAAAGAACGAATTGAAGATTTAAACGAACAGATTACGATTTACCGAGAGGATCTTCATAAACTGAATGAAGATAATAAAAGAAAACTATTAATTCAAAGTGTTGATGTGAAGCTTATCAATGGAAAACAATATAAATTATCCCAACCTGACAAAATGAACTTTGAAGAGCATATTATGGATAATATTTCAGATGTCATCACAAAAGATATTGAGAGTGTATATAAAACAAAAGAACTTTTAAAACGAACAATTGAAAACAAATTATACACGATAAATGACAAAACTTATAAAGCAAGGGTAACTGACCTAACGATTTACACAAGGCTATCAGTTGAAATCAAAATTTCTTTTTCAAATTAAATATGGATTTTTTTTAACGATTTAAAGACATTCGTCGCTTTTTTCCATATTTTATTTTAAACTGACAGTAAGCGATATATATCTAAAAGGGAGGGAAGCAGAATGTTCGTTTACAGTTATCATCAGCTGGCCAAAGATAAAGTCAACCGAATAAAGTCTGGTTATTCCGCTTATGCAGAAACTGAACTTCTCACATCCCTTATCAAAAAAGAATTAGATGCTCAAAACATTGATGTTTATGAAGATGTAACAGATTTTGGATCTTGGTTTATACCAGAATAAACAGGGATGAAATCAGAATGATCTGATTATTTTTACCCCTTGATTCAATGACTACAATGGCACAAATAAGAGGGATCCCTCTTATTTGTGCTCTTTACATATTTGTTCTAGATCGGCAATCACACGTTCAGCATCATCCCATTCATAAATTGAAGCACCAGCGGCAAGCGGGTGACCTCCACCATTGTATTTTTTCGCGATTTCATTGACCTTCGGCCCTTTTGACCGCAATCTTACTCGAATTTGATCAGATTCCTCCACAAAAAACACCCATGCTTTTATCCCAGAAATATTACCTAATGTATTGACGAGCTGTGATGCTTCAGATGGTGTAATATTGAAGCGATTTAAAATATCCTGCCTAATAAAAACCGATGCTACTCCGTTTTCTGTCAAGGAAATATTTTGAAAAATATAACCATTCAACCTCACAACGTCTAGCTTTGTCTCATACAATTGATTAAAAAGTGCTTGTGATGAAAAAGGGTATTCAATAAGCTCTCCCGCATACTTCAATGTCTTTTTCGTTGTGTTTGGAAAGAGGAACCGCCCGGTGTCACCAACAATACCTGCATATATCAATTCTGCACCTTTCACTGGAAGTTTCCACCCTGATTCTTTCCCAGCTAAATAAAGTTCATAAATCATTTCGCTTGTAGAGCTTGCATTTGTATCGACCCATAAAAGATCACCATATTGATCCTCGTTTGGATGATGATCAATTTTAATCAGCTTGTCACCCAAATGATAGCGGGAATCTGAAATTCGTTCTTGATTGGCCGTATCGCAAACAATGACAAGTGCATGATTGTACGTTGAGTCATCAATGACATCTAAAGGATATAAAAATGTCAACGATGGATCAGGTGTCCCCACAGCAAAAATTTTTTTTTCAGGATAGGTTTCCCTCAAGATTTCCGTAAGGCCGCATTGAGATCCATAAGCATCTGGGTCAGGCCTCACATGTCTATGTATAATAATAGTGTCATATAATGATATAGTTCTGATTAATTCAGTTTTCATGTTTACACCTTCTTTTTCTTATTATTAACCATTTAATCATAATCTTTTGTTAGTGGAAAGTGGAAGTAATGACTTTTTATTGTAGAAAGCAAACTCATTTATGTATACAATGGGTTTGTAAAACTTACAATGGAGGAATGTCGCCCATGCCGTTTTTTGTTTTTTTCATTGTGATTTCAGCGATTTTTTATCTATACTACAAAGTAAAATATGTTCGTACAAAAAGAGCCATTGAAAAAGAATATTTTTCTGCAAAGTCGAGTATGTGTTTAGGGCTTTTTATTATGTTTTTCGGGACGAATCTGCTGTTATTAAACCGTGACGCTTTAAGTTCTGGAATTGGGATCATCTTTATTTTGACTGGTATTGGTAGTATGTGGGCTGGGTATAAAGCTTATAAACATTACCTCCCTTTGCTCGCAAAAGAAAACAAGCGGGAAAATGCCTAAAGCGACAAAAGGGACACGAATTAGCGTCCCTTAGCTTCTTTCCATCAGCTGAACCATCATCATCGCTTTACTGACAAGTGTACCTTGGTGAAAAACTTCAATATCCATTTTTCCAAATTTCCTTCCAGCTTCAAGAATATTCGGCTTTATTTCTATAACAGATTCCATTTGTACCGGTTTTAAAAAGTAGATCGTCATACTCTCTATCACCAAGTCACCTTTTTTATGAGATCGTAAAAAACGATTAGCTGCTTCGGTTAGAATCGTGGTAAATACGCCGTAAGACAGCGTTCCCAAATGGTTTGTCATTTGTGGAGTTACTTCATATTGATAGACAGAAGAATGGTCAACGTCTAATTCTTTAAATCCGCCTGTTACAATATCATCGAGCTTTTCGCCAACTTGCGGCTGTTTTTGAATCATTTGGAGCGCTTTTAAAACATCTTGTCTGCTGATCATACCAATCAACTTTTGCCGCTCATCTACAACCGGAAGAACTTCGATTCCTTCCCAGACCATCATCTGCGCAGCTGAGGCGACAGATGTCTTACCAACAACAGTAATCGGATTTTTCGTCATGACTTTTTCGATTAAAACATGACGATCATATCCGGCAGCATCCTTCGATGTTAAAATGCCATGGATTTTCATCTGTTCATCAACAACTGGAAATCTTCCGTGCCCAGTTTCAAAATTCTTTTCATACCATCTTTCAAGCTTTTCTTGTGGAGATAAACAGACCGTTTTTTCAAGCGGTGTCAAAATATCTTCAACAAGTACGACCTCTTTTTTAATGAGTTGATCATAGATCGCCCTATTAATCATTGCTGCAACAGTAAAGGTATCATAACTTGTTGAAATAATTGGAAGTTCAAGCTTGTCAGCAAGTTCAATGATTGCCGGTTCCGTGTCAAAACCGCCAGTTACTAGAACAGCAGCACCTGCTTCAAGTGCATAGCGGTGTGCATTTATCCGATTTCCGACGATTAAGAGATTACCGGCTCCAGTATATCTCATCATTGCATCAAGTTTCATTGCTCCGATAACAAATTTGTTTAATGTTTTGTGTAGACCTGCTTTTCCACCTAAAACATGTCCATCGATCACATTTACCACTTCAGCATATGTCAGCTTCTCAATGTTTTCTTTTTTCTTTTGCTCGATCCTGATTGTACCAACTCTTTCGATCGTGCTAACAAATCCCTTATTCTCGGCCTCTTTAATCGCTCTATAAGCTGTTCCTTCACTTACTTTCATCTCTTTCGCAATCCGGCGGACAGAGATTTTTTCGCCAACTGATAAAGAATCAATATATCTTATAATTTGTTCATGTTTTGTCGCCAATCTTTCTCACCTTCATCCTAAAACTGCTAGATATGATTTTATTATAAATGCTCAAACGTTTTTTCCGCAATCAGACCTTGTAAAAATTCAATGAACAATAGCCTGATAAAAAAGCACAGTTAGCTAAGGCTGTACTCAGTCTTGTATTTGGCTTATGTGGTGAACTTCCAAAACAGTACAGTCTTTAGCCCTCAAATAGGGGGGCTTCAGTTTTGACTAGCTATAACATTGACGACATTAGTGAAATCTGACTTATTCTTTAGTTTGGTTTTTAACATTCGAAATTTTTATATACTTTTGAGTTATCTTGAAGTGAAAAAATGATTCGGAACTAAGATAAATACAATAGTTAAAACCAATATCAAAATCGAAGTGATCAGATTCATTTCAATTCCAACATGATGAAAAACAACTGACAAAATGTAACTCATCGCAAATGAAAATAATGTTACACTGACAATATTTAGAGACTTATTCACGATTTGCTCTACCTCCTCAATATATGCTTCTACTACATAATTTTCTTATTTTTCCAAATTGAATAATAATAGTAAACGATAGAGATAAAGTATAAACCTATTAGGGAGAAAAACGATACCTTATTCATATAACCAAACATGACTAAAGTGAGAAGAGCAAGTGGCAATATTGTTATTAACAAATCAAACGCTTTCGATTTTGAGTTTTGGTTGATGAAGACAACCCTTTCATCTTTTTCTTCAATTTGTTGTTCTCTTGTTTTATTTTTCTCGTATGAACTGCGGAGAACTAATAATAAAAATCCGCAAAATCCAACTGCAAACGATACCAAATCCATTCTAGCAAATGGAATGTTTAACACCTCTGCACCAACAATTCCTAAAGCAACCCCTGATAGCATGAAAAATACACCGCCAATTTCCAATAACCTCAGGTAACTAATATTCATTGCTCCTCTCCTCCTCATAAATAAAAATTTCTTCGACAGTCATTTCAAAGTATCTTGCAATCTTAAATGCCAAAACAATCGATGGGTTATACCTTCCATTTTCGAGGGAACTAATGGTCTGTCTAGTTACCTCTAGTGCATGAGCAAGTTCTTCTTGCTTAATCCCATGTTTTTTTCGAATCTCTTCCAATCTATTCTTCATTTTTAACTTCCCTCCTCTATGGAAAGTTTACTTTCCATTTTTAAAAAATTAGAACAAAAAAACACCTTCAACACGTCTAACAATTGAAGGTGCAGTATTCAGCTTTTATAATTCAATTGATTCGCCACTGTTAAGAACTTTTCCAACACCGGCTGGCAAAAGGTCCACAAATGCATAAGGATCTTGCTTAATCATAGGAAATGTCGAGTAGTGAATCGGAACAACCTGCTTCGCTTTGAGCCATTCTGCAGCTAGTTTTGCATCTTCAGGCCCCATTGTAAAATTATCACCAATTGGCAAAAAGGCAAGGTCTATCTCGTTGAGTTCACCAATAAGCTTCATATCTGAGAAAAGGGCCGTATCACCTGCATGAAAGATCGTTTTTCCTGCAACCGTTAATAAAATTCCAGCAGGCATTCCCGTATAGACAAGCTTTTGGTTTTCTTCTTCTGTGTAAGCTGAACCGTGAAATGCTTGTGTTAATTTGACTTTACCAAAATCAAATTGATATGCTCCACCAATATGCATCGGATGAACATTCAAGCCTTTCCAACCAAGGTATACAGCAAGTTCATTTGGTGCCACTATCAATGCCTGATTTTGTTTTGCGATTTCTACAGTATCACCAACATGATCACTATGGCCGTGTGTTAGCAAGATCACATCTGCCTGAATATCCTCTGGTTTTAAATCCGTAAATGGATTTCCTGTCAGAAACGGATCAACAATAAGATGATGATCGCCTGTATCTACTGTCACGACTGAATGACCATGATATGTAACTTTCATCAAATTCACCCCTATTTATCTTTTGTTTGGCGATTTATAACATTTAAACCACCTGTTGCTTCAATTACTGTTCCTGTAATATAGTCTGAATCTTCATCACACAAGAATGCAATAATCCTTGCAATGTCTTCACCGGTACCAGATCTCCCAATTGGTGTTTCTTGATCAAGAGATGCTCTCGCTTCTGAGATGGAGGATTCTTTCATCTCTCCAACAATATTGCCAGGGCAGATCATATTAGCGGTAATGCCAGACCCAGCTTCCTCTATAGCAATTGTTTTTGTCAGTGAAGCAAGACCAACTTTAGCAGCTCCAAAAGCTGAACGGTGTAACCAGCCTGGCGCATGATCCGCTCCTTGGAATCCGTAAGTAATAATACGGCCAAACCGCTGACGCCTCATGATCGGAATCACCGCTTTAAATAAATGGAAGACAGAGCTTAAATTCCCTTCTAACATATTATACCACTCAGCCTCACTATAATCTGCTAGCTTTTTCCGTTCAAAGATATAGGGACCGGCATTATTAATGAGCAAATCGATTCTTCCAAACCGATTGAGAGCTGTCTTCGCCAAGTGTTGTAAGTCTTCCTTTTTCGTGACATCTCCTTTAACAAACTGTACACGGTCTAGCCATGACTGCCATTCCGTTTTCAGGCGGCTGACAGCTGCTTCATCTTGTCGATAGTTCACTGTCACCGAACAGCCTTTCTCCAGCAGCGCTTCAGTTACTTTCCGCCCTAATCCTTTTGAACCGGCTGTAATTAACGCATGGCGCACATCTTTCCCTCCCAACCTGATGGGCATGATTTTGATTTTATTCTATCTATACTTTACTATAAAACTTTTACAATATCACATGTGAACACCCGTCCGAATAAAAATAAAAAACCGGAGCAATTTGCTCCAGCTAAAAGTTCATGACTTCTTTTGCTCTGTCAACGGTTTTCGATCAATATCCAAACTGACAAAACCACTAGAATAGGCATCTGCTATCAGTTTAACTGTTTCTTTTTCGCCATTTGAATCATACAAATAAGCATTCGTTGATTTGTTCTGTTTCATTCAGACACTCCTTCTGTCGATTCATTTCTTATTTTGTGTCTGAACCGCTATCGTTATGAAAGAAACTGCAATTTGTTAAAAATTGTTTAACTGTTGCTTAGCATTTTGGAGCGCTTCTGCTACCTTTTTAAAGCCAGTTCCGCCCTCACTCATTCGTTTTTCAACTGCATGCTTTGGATCAAGGACAATGTAGACATCTTCAGTAAATTGTTTACTCATCTTTTTGTATTCTTCTAGCGGAAGATCGCTGAGAAAAATCCCTTTTTCAATACATGTGTAGACAAGTTTACCTACTACTTCATGGGCTTCTCTAAATGGCATCCCTTTTTTCGCTAAATAATCAGCCAGTTCGGTTGCATTTGAAAAATCATGTTGAGTTGCTTTTTTCATTTCATTGCTGTTCACTGTCATCGTTTTGATCATTCCGGTAAAAATCTCAAGACATCCCTGAACTGTTTTGACTGTATCAAACATACCTTCTTTATCTTCTTGAAGATCTTTATTATATGCCAAAGGAAGACCTTTCATAATGGTTAACAGTCCCATTAAACTCCCATATACACGCCCCGTTTTTCCACGAACTAATTCAGCCATATCAGGGTTTTTCTTTTGCGGCATCATACTGCTACCTGTAGCATATGTGTCATCAAGCTCAACAAACTTGAATTCCTGTGAACACCACAATATGATTTCTTCAGAAAACCTTGATAAATGCATCATCAGAATGCTACTGACGCTTAAAAACTCAAGAATAAAATCCCTATCACTGACACCGTCTAGACTGTTTTCATAAATCGAATCAAATCCAAGTTGCTCAGCAGAATATTGACGATCGATAGGAAATGTTGTCCCTGCTAGTGCACCACATCCTAGCGGTGATTGGTTGATCCGCTTTAATGCATCACTGTAGCGTTGTTTATCACGCTCCATCATCCAAAAATAGGCTAACAAATGATGGGCGAATGAAATTGGCTGTGCCCGCTGTAGATGTGTATAACCTGGTAAAATCGTTTCAATATGGTGTTCTGCTTTTTCAACAAGGACGTTTTGAAAAGCGGTGAGCAATTCAATCATATGCTCTGTATGATGTTTTAAGTAAAGATGCATATCGGTTGCTACTTGGTCGTTTCGGCTTCTAGCTGTATGAAGCTTTCCACCAATCGGTCCGATTTCATCAATCAACATTTTTTCAAGATTTAAATGAATGTCTTCATGATCAACAGAAAAGACCAATTCATTTTTTTTCGCTTTTTGTAAAAGGGACTCTAAACCTTGCTTGATTTTTTCCGCTTCTTCTTTTGAAAGGATCCCGCACTTTCTCAACATAGCAAGATGTGCGAGTGATCCCAAAATATCTTCTTTTACAAGTGTTTTATCAAAATGGATCGATGCGCCGAATTCATCAACCCATTTTTCTGGTGTTTTTTGAAATCTGCCTCCCCAAAGCTTTTTCATGCTTTTATCTGCTCCTTTTTTTGGACGATACTGTTTACTTTCGTTGGAAGACCCCATAGTTCAATAAAACCGATTGCTGCATGATGGTCAAATGCATCGTCTTTTGTGTAGGTTGCTAATTTTTCATCATAGAGCGAGTACTCTGATTTGCGGCCTTCAATAATAGCATGACCTTTAAACAATTTCACACGGACAATGCCTGTTACATGTTTTTGCGTTTCCTTTAAGAATGCGGATAACGCATTTCTTAAAGGAGAAAACCAAAGTCCGTTATAAATGACTTCCGCCATTTTTTGCTCGATCAATGGTTTAAAATGAGCCACTTCTTTCACCAAAGTTAAATCTTCAAGTTCTTTATGTGCTTTTATTAGCGTTATCGCTCCGGGGCATTCATAGACTTCACGGGACTTGATGCCAACAAGGCGGTTTTCAATATGGTCGATCCGACCCACTCCATGTTTTCCCGCCAGTTCATTTAATGTTAAAACCAATTCTGAGAGTGAATATGATATACCATCAATGGCTACTGGTATCCCTTGTTTAAATTCAATCTCAATGATTTCTGGTGTGTTCGGCGTTTTTTCAAGTGGGACTGTTAAATCATAGGCTCCTTCAGGAGGTGCAGCCCAAGGGTCTTCCAAAATTCCGCATTCATTGCTTCTTCCCCATAGGTTTTGATCAATAGAGTATGGACTATCCAAATGAATTGGGATAGGAATACCGTGTTTTTGTGCATATGCGATCTCTTCATCACGAGACCATTTCCATTCACGGACAGGAGCGAGAACCTCTAAATCCGGGTTCAATGACTGAATGGAAACTTCAAAACGCACTTGATCATTTCCTTTTCCTGTACAACCATGTGCGACAGCCTGAGCGTTTTCCTTCTCAGCTATTTCCACTAGTTTTTTGGCGATGAGTGGTCTTGACAGGGCTGACACAAGTGGATACTTACCTTCATATAATGTGTGAGCCTGAAGTGCCAGCAATGCAAAATCTTGGGCGAATTCTTCTTTAGCATCAATCACATAAGAGTTAATAGCCCCAACTTGAAGCGCTTTTTGTTGAACAAAAGCAAGATCTTTCCCCTCACCAACATCTAAACAACAGGCAACCACATCATATCCCTGTTCTTGTAACCATTTAATCGCAACAGAAGTATCCAATCCTCCTGAGTAGGCTAAAACTACTTTTTTCTTTTGCAACATGTTGAAAAAACTCCTCTCACCTAGTTGTTGTGTCTGTATAAAAATAAATTAAAATTTATAAAAATACAATTAGTAGTATAAACTTTAACAAGGAATTATGGTTTTTTCAACCTTTTTATAAAAAAAACTTCATTCAATTTTATGAATGAAGTTCGCTTTTATTTATCATGGATATCTTTTCTTAGTTCTCTCATCACATGGGCAAGTTCAGGAATGATCAGTTTTGTCATGGCTAGTTTTACCGCGCCTCTTGAACCAGGTGTTAAAAATACAGCTTTATTTTGAATGACACCAGCAGCAGCTCTTGAGAGAATTGCGCTTGAGCCAATCTCAGTATAGCTTAGCATACGAAAAATTTCTCCAAATCCGGTGAGCTCCTTGCTGAAAAGCGGGCAAATGGCCTCAATCGTTACATCTCTGGCCGCAATCCCTGTTCCTCCATTCAACAAAATCACATCAATCCGGCTATCTTGACATCCTTCAAGCACTGCAGCTTTAATGTCTTCTTGATTGTCCTTGACAATCTGATAAGAAACCAGTTGATGCCCAGCATTCTGCAAATAATCTTTCATCAGTTGACCGCTTTTATCCGTTTCCTTCGTCCTTGTATCACTGACGGTCACTACTTGACAGGCCACACAATCTGGCGCTTCTTTTTTGTGTTCTTCAACGCTCATTTTCATTGCCTCCTTTTTATCTATTTATTATAAAGGAGTATGTCAACTTAAACGACTAGCCTGTATATTTATTCACTTTGACACATCAAGAATACAAAGGATGTCGCCAGAACACTCGTGCCTCATGTGCTTTTCCTTCATAAAAAGCAATATCAACAGAGTGACCAGGCTCAATATTCTTCTTGATTCTGTCTTGCTCTTGAATCACGATTGTAAATGGCGCATCATCAATTTTAATATCGTTACCATATACATCTTTTGTTACCACTAGTTTACCGTCATCAATCTCCACTGGGCAACATTGTAACACAATTCTCTTATCGACAAATTGATCAGAATCGCCTTTTTTTATTAATTTAAAATGCTTCTTGTCCCCGGAAGGATTCTTATTGGTTATTTCAACAATATCACCGAGATGAATGTCTTTTTCCCTGACGATTTTTTCAGGTATAAAAGCTGATCTAGACCTTTGATTTAGAGCAATTGCTCCACCGCTTAACTTCCACTCTTTGACTACATAATGTTTAAGATCTGCAAGCAAGTCATCATCAGTAACATTTTGAAAATGATTTTTTGAGAAATCCTTTTCATTTTCAATGATAGCGTTTTGATTTTTGATCTGTTTTTCTTGATTGACCAATTCCGGTAAACATTTGAGATGTTCCAAAAATTCAAAGTGTTGATCTGTAAACTCTTTTATATTAGATAAATTATGAAAGTTTAAATCTTTAATTGTTTCTTCTAGTCTCTTTTTGACTTCAATTAAAATCGCTTCTTTGTTCATCTAAAGCAATATCCTTTCGTTTTTATTACCTTTTATAATGACTTCGCCAAAAAAAATGCCTTCCTCCTCCAAAATCAGTGATCACAATTTTTATCAAAGCTCACTGTTCTATTTAATATCGTCATTTTTCGTTATTTTTTCAATCTAAAATGACAAGCTGTTTGTCCAATATCTTAACACATATCTCAGATTCAATGTTCTTTGCTGCTTGTAATTGACTTCAAGTAAGGAGAGAGTATTGAAAGAGGGAAGGATGACAGAATATGACCTCGGCTACAAAATACCGAGGTCATCAATGTTATTTTTTAATTAGCAAGTCTTATGACATCTCTTGCGATCATAACTTCTTCATTTGTTGGAATGATCAACACTTTAACAGGAGAGTGTGGGTAGCTTATATAAGCCTCTTTGCCACGCACATGATTTAAAGCAGGATCCCAGTATACACCCATGAATTCTAAACCGTGAAGAACCCGTTCTCTCACTTCAACACTATTTTCCCCGATACCAGCAGTGAAAATGATGGCATCAACTCCGCTCATTCTAGCTGCATATGAACCGATGTATTTATGAATTTTGCTAGCGAAAACTTCAAGCGCTATTTCCGCACGGTCATTGCCTTTATTGGCGGCTTCAACAATGTCACGTAAATCGCTTGAGAAACCGGATACACCTAACAGACCGCTTTTTTTATTAAGCATATTTAAAACTTCATCAGCTGATTGTCCTGTTTTTTCCATTATAAACGGAATAAGCGCAGGGTCGATATTTCCAGAACGTGTACCCATTGCCACCCCTGCAAGCGGTGTGAAACCCATTGATGTATCAATTGATTTTCCACCCTCAACAGCTGCAATACTCGCCCCATTCCCAAGATGGCAGGAGATAAGCCGCAATTCTTGAAGTGGACGGCCAAGAAGTTCTGCTGCGCGTTCCGTTACATATTTATGCGATGTTCCGTGAAATCCATATTTACGAATTCCCAGTTTTTCATAATACTCATAAGGAAGGCTATATAAATAAGATTGTTCTGGCATCGTTTGATGAAAAGCTGTATCAAAAACGGCTACAGCCGGAACATCTGGAAGAACTTCTTTGAAAGCCTTAATTCCGACAATATTGGCTGGATTGTGAAGCGGTGCCAGATCAGAGATGTCTTCAATCTCATGAATCGTTTCATCTGTCAAAACAACCGAATCACTAAATTTTTCACCACCGTGGACAACGCGATGGCCAATCCCGTCGATCTCGTTTAAATCTTTAATAATTCCCAACTCTGTTAGCTTGTTCAAAAGCATTTTAACAGCAATAGAGTGATTTGCAATATCTGTTGTTTCGATATTTTTTTCATCATTAACAGAGATTGTAAAAATACCGTTATCCAAACCAATTCTTTCCACTAAGCCTTTTGTCAAGACTTTTTCACTGGGCATCTCGAAAAGTTGAAATTTTAATGAAGAACTTCCTGCGTTAATTGCGATAATTTTAGACATAATTGACGCTCCTTTTTACCCATAAATAGTGACTTTTCTAAATTCCGATGACATTTATTCAGGTCAATCTTAAAAAAAGTATGTATGAGTTTGTTCACAATAAATTCAAAAACATCTGCCTTTTCATTTAAACACTCCAAAGAATCCTTTTCAAGTCAATCTCTCAAATGTTAACGTTTTCATCAAGAAATTGTTATTTTCTGAAAATAACATAAGCCAGAGATACTCTCTCTGACTCATTTCAAATTTTTTCTTGTTGAAACCAATGATCAATTTTAACTGTCATCTCGAGCATTGCTTGCTGGTTAGAAAAAGATGGAAGTTCAGCGAGGAGCACCTGGTTTGGAGCTTTGACTTTTTCATCATGTTTTTGCATCACCAAAATACTTTTAGCGTTTTCTTTATCTTTAAAAATCGATAAAGGCAATTGAAGCAAAGCATTTATGTAAGCATTTTCCTTCAACAAATATTTCAATTGTTCACTTTGACTACTTTCAAATAAATGGTTCGGAATCACAAGTAATAAATATCCTCCTGGTTTTGTGTATTGCAAGCTTTGTTCAATAAACAAATGATGAGCAAAAGAATGTCCTTCATCTGCTTTTACATGAAATGCCTTTGCATTTTCATCATCTGGATAATAACCTACAGGAAGATCTGATATCACAACATCAACAGGATCTATAAACATAGGCTGAAGACTATCTTGATTGAAAAACTCGACTTCTTTTTGTTGAAGGTTTGCCTGATCATAAGCAAGTTTTAATAAAACATCATCGATATCAGATCCAAACGCTTTCCCAGTGGACTCGCCAAGCTGATTTAAGACAGCAAATAATAGATTTCCTGTGCCCACTGCCGGGTCAAAAACAGTAATCCCTTTTTGATGGCCCATAAATTTCTCTACAAGATATCCGATAAAGACCCCAATTGTGTCAGGTGTCATCTGCCTGTTTGGATGCGCGACGTTTTTTAAACCTTTCAGTATGGCAAGCTGAAAAGCTTTACGTATGGATTCATGGTTACATTCGGAAAAGTGAGCTTGATCAATCAAATCTCTCATTTTTTGTGTAACTGAATCAGATAACGGATAATGAATTTCTCTTAAAAAAAAGGCTTCTCCTGCTTCTGCAAGAGCCTCGATGTATGGAATGTTCCGGTCATCGGCAATCATTTTCGTTCCATTGTCAAGCCATTCATATATGACTTCTACTTGGTTGGTTTGCATATATTGTCTCTCCTTATTAAAAAAAGAGCTCCGGACATTTTTCACCCGGAGCTTTTCTGTTCATCTTACTTCACAAGTGATTTGGCAGCCTCAAGTGCTTTCTCATAATTCGGATGATTTGTCACTTCTTTTACATATTCAGCATAAGTGACTACTCCATTTTCATCTAAAACAAAGACAGCTCGGGCAAGCAGTCGCAATTCTTTCATATATACACCAAACGCTTCTCCAAACGACATCTCCCGGTGATCTGACAATGTTTCTACATTCTCAATTCCATTTGCACCACACCAGCGCTTCTGTGCAAATGGAAGATCGGCGCTGATCGTATAAACGTTTACTGAACCTAGGCCTGCGGCTTCTTCGTTAAACCGCCGCGTCTGAGCATCACAAACGCCTGTGTCAATCGATGGAACGACAGACAAAATAGCAGTTTTTCCTTTTATGTCACTTAAGGTGACTTCTTCAAGAGAATGAGACAACACTGTAAAATCAGGAGCCTGATCACCAACTTGAAGTTTTGAACCTATCAATGTAACAGGGTTACCTTTAAATGTTATTGAAGCCATCTTGATTCCTCCTTCATATTTGTATGTTTCTACTATAAAAGAGTCTAAGACAAACTGCAAAAAAAGAGGGTTGAGAACATAATAAAAAGGATATCCAAAAAGGTAAAAAACTTTTTGGACAATCCTTTTTTTAATATGATATATTATTTTGATTATTCATTTTTTGTTTCGGTTTGTCGTTTTTCTTAAACATATGCTGAATTTTCTCAATCGTTTGTGGTGCGGATTCTAAGATTTTATCAACAACATGTGTATTTTCGTCCAAATGCAGAATTTTAACACCCGATGAACCAACAATTAAAAATGCAATTGGTGTGATCGATACTCCACCACCGCTTCCACCGCCAAATGGGAGCTTCGCTTCTTTGCGTTCCCCGTCGTTCCCTTTTGATTCTGACATTTGGTTACCGCTAAATTCGCTTCCACCAGCGGCAAATCCAAAACCAACCTTTGAAACGGTTAAAATGACACTACCGTCAGGTGTTTCTACCGGATCTCCAATAATGGTGTTGACATCGATCATTTCTTTTAAATTTTCCATTGCGGTTTTCATTAAACCTTGAATTGGATGGTCAGCCATATTTCATTCCTCCTATACAGATGAGTCATTCTTAGTTGAACCTGACACATTTTTTGGCAGCTTCATGAAGCCGCGCATCTTCCCCTTCCGATTCATGACGATTCTGAAAGCTGCGATTATAGCATGTCCAAGGCGAAAATAGAATATACATGTTAGCTGGGTTTGAGAAACTTTGTTGTTAAAGACAGGGATTATTTGATATTCCGGACGTTTTTTAAAACTAAAAAGCTGATCAAATAAAGCCATTACACAAGCTTTTACAGACCATACCCCACCTGTTACAATTCCGGTTAAAGCAGCATCGGAAAAACCGAGGACTGTCATCCATTTAAGCTCGGTGATATGAATGCGCTTCATAAATTTACGAAAAATCAGTTTCACATTAATGATTTGTTCAGTTATTTTTTTTAGATCATGAAGACGATTGATTAGTTGATCATGACCGATTTTACTTTTCTCTTCATCTTCTTGTAAAGTTGTGTTGGTTTGTTGTTTTAAATCAATTGTCATATCTTCTTGATTGACTTTAATGAGCGGTACTTTCTTTTTCATCCGAAAAAGACCAAAAGCTGTCCGCATTTGAACAGTCAACTCGTCATTCTCATTTGTATGAAGATATTCGACTGCAAACTGGACTTTCATCATCATAACAGCCGTTAGCAGAAGTAAGACTCCTGCAATCCATATGTAAATCATGACTTCACTTCCTCTTATACTAGGCATTATGGGATGAAATCACAAAAAATAAACGTAAACGGAGGCTGCTATTTCATTGTAATAAAAAACCCCGGTTTCATATAACCGAGGTTTTTCGAGTTTATTCAACTTTTTGATATAGCTTTTCATGAATGACTGCTGTATCTGCAAAATAATCATGAATGCCTTGCTTCTTGCGTGAGAAAACAACAGCAAAATACGTGATATAAATACTGTTAATATAACGGCCGATTACCTCTCTAAACAAAATCCCATCCCATGTCAGCCCTTTTTCCGGGTGGAGAGACACAACCTTGAGGCCGAAAACCATTTTGCCTAATGTTTGTTTAAAACCTTTTGTCATCAAGACAAAGTAGGCAAAAAATACAATAGTCGTTGTAATTGAATATAAAGAAAAAGAGAAAAGCCCTGTCTCTTTAGGAAGACCAAACAAACTAAAAATAGGTGATATCAGTAGTCTATTGATACTGCCAACAACAATTCCATCCAACAAAAAAGCCCAAAATCTGATCCAAAAACCGGCATAGGCATGTTCTAACACGGGAGCCGATTTTTGCTCGGACGCTGTTATTTCATTTTGATCTTTGCCATCAAATGTGACATCCATTTTTCGGTCCCCTCCTATTTTGCATAAAGATACATCGGTCTTGGTGCACCAGCTGTAGAAAGTGTTTCTTTAATATTCAAAAAGTCGATTTCGCTTTTAAAGAGCTTGCTTGCACTCATTGATAACAACGAAGTAATGCCTTTTGTGTCTTCATAACTCACAATAGAAGCGTCTTTCAGATCTTGATCTTTTTTCATCGCTTTTACCGTATCTTCATAGAAACCAAGTTCGTCAACTAAATGAAGCTCTTTAGCTTGGCGACCATCGTATACCCGACCATCAGCAATTTTTTTCACATCTTTTTCTGACATATTGCGGCCTTTAGCAATCACATTAACAAACCCTTGATATGAGTCATTTACCATAGATTGCATGATTTCCCGTTCTTTTTTCGTCATATCTCTTGTTGGAGACATAATGTCTTTGTGTTGCCCGCTTTTAATTGTTTCTGTTTTCAAACCTAGTTTATCTGCAAGCTCACTATAATTTAAGCTTTCCATAATGACACCTAAAGAACCTGTCAATGTATCAGGTGCAGCGAAAATTTTATCGGCTGGCGTTGAAATATAATAACCACCTGATGCCGCCATTGATCCCATTGAGACGTAAATCGGTTTATTCGTGTCCTTTTTGATCTCTTCTAATTTCCTATGTATTTCGGCGCTTTCATATACCCCGCCTCCCGGTGAATTAACACGTAAAATGAGACCCTTAATCTTAGTATCCTCTTTCACATTGTCAAGTTTTTGTAAAAAAGATCTATGATTATACCCTTCTGAACCGAGAAGGCCACTAGCACTTCCATTGTCGGAAATCGTGCCATTCACATCAAGAACAACAATTTTATTAGAATCTCCTTTTTCCAAAACGACTTCTTTTTCACCGTCTGTAAACCCAAACTGCATATGGCCATCTTCATCTATACTTTCGAATGTGTTTACCACAACACTCATCATCACTGATATAACCAACAGCCCTAAAGCGATCACAAGCGCTACCCATCTTTTACGATTCATTTATTCTCCTCCTTTTAATAAAAAACTGAGCTCTTAATACGTATATGAACAGAAAGAGTCCAAGTATTCATTATACGTAAAAGAACCACGATAAACTAGGGTCACAGGTATTTTAACACAAACCGTCTAGAAGTCACCCTGATGAATCAACATTTCTTCATCTAAAATTTTTCGTGACAAAAACCCACCAGAAAGTGGAGATTTCGTTAGAACTGCCGAACGATCCCATCCCTTTTGATACAATAGAATCATCATCAAGACTATCTTATCTTTAAATCATAAAACAAATTAGAAAGCAGGTGAATCTTAGATGTCTCTTAGTCGGTAGAGCAGTCTCAAATTTACCATCTAGTCAGCATTTGTGAAGCTGAGATACTTGAGTGCTATTCGTCATCGTGGCATTTAGCCTAGAACCGTATATAAGACTAATTGCTGTTGGTTGTATATACCAGGAAGTGCCGATTTCTAAATGAGTGATGATATAGAAAAATTCATTTCAAGTGATAAAGGGGAGAATAGATGTGAGAGACCGGCGAAACATTTACTTTTTTCACGAAAAAAACGAGGATGTTGCTGAACATTGCCTGATGTTGAAACAACTGGCAGCAGATTACGGATTTCAGGTTGTCAACCAACACAAAGAAGCTAATATAATTGCAAGTGTCGGTAGTGATGGTGCATTTTTACAGGCAGTCAGAAAAACAAATTTTAGAGATGATTGTCTTTATGTAGGCGTAGCCAAAAAAGGAAAAGCTCATTTATACTCAGATTTTAATATACGCGACACGAACAAAATGATTGAAACAACAAACTTACCGCAAATCGAAGTTAGAAAATATCCGCTCATCGATGTTAAAGTAGATCAAACAAGTCGTTTTCTCTGTTTAAACGAAGTATCTATTCGCTCAAGTATTATTAAAACATTTGTGATGGACGTGTACATTGATAACCTTTATTTTGAAACATTTCGTGGAGATGGAATGATTGTTTCAACTCCAACAGGTAGCACAGCATACAATAAGTCTGTTCAAGGAGCAATAGTTGACCCAAAACTGTCATGTATCCAAGTAACAGAACTTGCTTCCTTAAACAATAATAATTATAGAACACTAGGTTCCCCATTTATTTTAAGTGCCGATTGCAAACTGACACTCAAGATTACTCAAGATGGAAATAACCATCCGATTATTGGCCTTGATAATGAAGCATTTAGTATGATGCATGTGAAAGAGATCGAAGTGAAACTTTCAAAAAAGATGATTAAAACAGTAAAATTAAAAGATAACTCTTTTTGGGAAAAAGTGAAACGAACCTTCCTTTAAAAAAGCTGAAAACCTAGAAGAAGCTGCCTGAAAAGCGCAAAAAAAGGCGTCCATTCGTCAAAAAAATCGACCGATTGGACGCCCTTCAAAAACGAACTCACGATTCACCATTCGTTTTCCGTTTCAATTCCCGTTCCCTCAATTCAAATCGCTTCACTTTGGCCGAGGGGGTTTTTGGTAATTCTTCAATAAACTCAATTTCGCGTGGATACTTATAGGGGGCTGTTAACGTTTTTACATGATTTTGTAGCTCTTTAATCAGAACCTCATCTTCTTTAGCACGGTCTTTTAATACGACGAATGCTTTTACAATGAACCCCCTAAATTGATCAGGACTTGCAACTACGGCACATTCTTTGACCAACGGATGTGTGACAAGTGCATCTTCCACTTCAAATGGACCGATTGTATAACCAGAGCTGATAATAATATCGTCATTTCGGCTTTCAAACCAAAAATAACCTTCTTCATCTTTTCTTGCTTTATCACCTGTAATAAAATATTCTCCTCGCCTTTGGAGCCGTGTTCGTTCTTGATCTTGATAATATTCTTTGAACAAAGCAGGTGTGCTTAAATGGACGGCAATATCTCCAATTTCATGAGGCTGACAAATTTCCCCTTCCTCATTTACAACCTCTACAATGTTGCCAGGAGTTGGCTTTCCCATACTACCAGGTTTGCTCTCCATTCCTTTCAAGGTCCCGATCAAGAGCGTGCTTTCCGTTTGTCCATAGCCATCCCGCACTTCAATGTTAAAATGCCTTTTAAACGTATCGATCACTTCTCGATTTAATGGTTCACCAGCTGAGACAGCACTATGTAAAGATGAAAGATCGAATTGATCAAGATGATCGGCTTTTGCCATAAACCGGTACTCTGTCGGTGTACAACAAAGCACATTCATTTGATAGCGTTCCATTAATTCCAAATATGTTTCAGGATTGAATCGTCCATGATAAACAAACCCGGTCGCACCGCTTCCTAACACAGCTAAGAATGGTGTCCATACCCACTTTTGCCAGCCTGGAGCAGCTGTTGCCCAGACAATGTCGTCTTTTGTAATATCTAGCCAAGCAGAAGCTGTTGTTCTTAAATGAGCATAAGCCCAACCATGTGTATGTACAACGCCTTTTGGTTGTCCTGTCGTTCCAGAAGTGTAAGATAAAAATGCGATATCATCACGACTTGTTTCAGCTACTTGAAAACCTGTTCCGTCCGTACTCTCCATTTCCGTCAGTAAGTCGGTCCATCCTTGTTTATTTTCACCCAGTGTAAATGTTTTCAGATTATGTTTTAACTCAACATCTTCAAAAGTATGAATAAATGATGGATAGACAACCGCACCTTTTACATCAGCATGCTTTATTCTGTATTCTAGATCTTTTGCGCGAAGCATTTCAGAACAAGGAATGATCACCATACCGGCTTTTAAGATCGCCATATAAACAGCATAAGTTTCCAATACACGAGGAAGCATAACGATTAACTTATCACCTTGTTTTAGTCCAGAATGAATCAAAAGGGTGCCAATTTTATCAGCGGTTTCCATTAAGGTCTGATATGTCCATGATCTTTTGAGACCTTGCTCACTTTCAAAAATTAAAGCCGTTTTTGATATTTTTTTGAATTTTTCGACTTCGTTGGAAATATTATACTTCTGTGGAGCAATTAATTCTTCTCTTTTCAATAAATACATCTCCTCATCATATTTACGATCTTTTTATTATACAACAAATACTAAAAAGAGTGGGGAAAACCCCCACCCGTTATCCATTGTTTTTAAGTTTTTAATTACTGAGCTGTGCCTCCGCCCATTTGTTGCTGAGCGAAAGATACTAAGCGTTTAGTGATTTCTCCTCCAACTGAACCGTTTGCACGAGAAGTAGTATCTGCCCCAAGGTTGACGCCGAACTCAGAAGCGATTTCGAATTTCATTTGGTCGATAGCTTGTGCAGCGCCTGGTACTAATAGTTGGTTAGAACTGCTTTGTCTGTTTTGTTGAGCCATGTGTTCTCACCTCCTTGTGAGTATATATTGTGTAAAAACACATGACTTCATGCAAAGAATGATTGGTAATTGTATACAGACCAAATGAACTATTTTTAAAAAAGGTCGCTAAATGTTTCTTTCGGTTCCACGTTACTTTTCAAAATCATTGTTTCCGTATGCTCAAGGGCTTCTTCAATAAGTGGTTCGAAATTTGTAAAACTTTCAAAATGCTCGATCTTCTCTTTTTTCGGTCGTGTTTTCGGAGATGTTGGGGTAAAAATCGTGCAACAATCTTCATACGGCCTGATGCTAATATCATATGTCCGAATTTTTTTTGCTTTTTCAATAATATCTGTTTTGTCCATTCCGATCAGTGGACGTAATATGGGTGTATTTGTGACCGCATTAATAGCATACATACTTTCCAGCGTTTGACTTGCTACTTGTCCAAGGCTTTCCCCAGTAATAACTGCCAGACCTTTATTGCGTTCACGGAGCTTGTCAGCAATTTGTAGCATCAGTCTGCGAGTAGCTGTCATTGAATAATTTTCAGGTATTTGTTTTTGGATCTGTTCCTGTGTTTTTGTAAATGGTACGATATGCAGTTTAATATCTCCACCAAATCTAGTCAGTTGAGCAACTAGATCGATGACTTTTTGTTTGGCACGTTCACTCGTATAGGGTGGGCTAAAAAAGTGAACAGCTTCAATCTCCAGCCCCCGCTTCATCGCATAAAATCCAGCTACAGGACTGTCGATGCCACCCGAGATCATCAGCATTGCTTTTCCTCCACTGGCCACTGGCAATCCTCCAGCTCCTTTTTCATCGCGAAAAGTTAAATAAGTAGCAGCTTCTCTAATTTCAATTCGCAAATGGATGTCTGGTGAATGAACATCTACAGTCAAACCTTCTGTATTTCGCAATATATGTCCACCAATTTCGGCATTCATTTCATTCGTATTTAACTCAAATTGTTTATAAGCTCTTTTGGTAGAAATTTTAAACGTGTCTCCAGCTTTGTATTGCTTTTGAATTGAAGAAAGAGCCATTTTTTTGATCGTCTCAAGATCTGTTTCACATTTGAAAGCAAAGCTGAAAGACTGAATTCCGAAAACATGTTTCAAACGAGCTGCTACGGCTTCTGCATCTTCACCGTTCAATACTAAAGTCATTCTGTCACGAGTTGATTGATAACGAATATGCTCAAAATCATGCATAACCATTTTTATATTTTTTTTCAGCCGTTCAACAAAAGTCCGTCTATTTTTTCCTTTTGTTGAAATTTCACCAAATCGAATTAAAATGTAATCATATTTCATTGTTTTTACCTCATAATTCCTTTCAGTTTGTGTACACTTTCTTTTAATGCCGTCATAAATGGCTCAACAATCATTTGATTATTTTGGTATGTTAAGCTTATTCTAATGCTGCTTGCTGCAACCTGTTCCCCTTTCCCCATGGCAAGCAACACTTTGCTCGGCTTCCCATGCTTCGATGAACATGCTGATGTTGTTGAGACAAAAATATCGCGTTCCTCAAGCATATGCAAAAGGACTTCAGCTTTAATTCCGGGAACAGAAAAGTTAATAATATGTGGTGCACTATTTTTTTCCGATGTATTTAATATAACATCATTTACCTGTTGAAGCTGTCTAATAAAATCGGCTTTCACTGCTTTCATTTCTTCAATATACTCGACGTAATGTTGTGATGACAAATTAATGGCTTTAGCTAGTGTTACTGCTCCAGCAAGATTTTCTGTACCAGCTCTTCTGTTATATTGCTGTTCACCTCCTGTAATGATTGGAAACAGCGAAATATCTTTTTTGAGTATAAGTGCTCCTGTTCCTTTTAAACCATGAAATTTGTGCCCTGATATTGTACAAAGATCGATGCCTGCTTTGATAATATTTAAAGGAACCTTGTTAATCCCTTGGACATAATCAACATGAAAAAACGCATCACTCATGTTTTTCACGACCTTACCGATCTCTTCTATAGGCTGAATGACACCTATTTCATTGTTGACATGCATCACACTGACAAGGATTGTATCTTTACGAATCACTTGTTCCAACTGCTCAATTGACACAAGTCCCCTACTATCCACTGGAAGGTATGTAATCTCAAAGCCAAAGAACGTTCTTAGCTGTTCTAACGATTCTGTGACAGACGGGTGTTCAATCGACGAAGCAATAATGTGTTTGCCTTTTTGCTGCTGTGCAAAGGCAATACCTTTAAGTGCTAAATTATTAGCTTCAGAAGCACCTGAAGTAAAGACAATGTCATAATCTTTAATAGATAGGGCTGCTTTTATTTGGCGACGCGCTTCAGTTAGCAGTTGATCTGCTTCAATCCCTAGTTGGTGTAATGATGACGGATTCCCATAAAACCGTTGGTTTACTTTCTGAAAAATGTTTAATACTTCGTGATAAGGTGTTGTTGTTGAACTATTATCAAGATAAATCATGATCTACTCCTTTAACAGAGAACGTTCTTTTTTATGACTGTATATGTTATCATAATAACTTATAAATGAAAATTAAAAATAAAGTGTTTGACTTCTCTGATTTTTACAATATAATAGTCATTGGACCTTTTGTCATATTATATCCCCAAAAGTAAATTGACAGAAAATTTAAACAAAACCAGGAGGTTCTATTAATGAAAACTTCACTATCCGCTAAGGAAACGATAGCGATTGGACTTATGTTATTCGCTCTCTTTTTCGGTGCGGGAAACATGATTTTTCCTCCCCAGCTTGGCCAGGCTGCAGGAGAAAACGTATTACCGGCTATTATTGGATTTTTGCTAACAGGAGTTGGACTCCCTCTTCTTGGTGTGATTGCCGTAGCTCTAACTGGCAGTGCAAAAGGACTTGCAGACAAAGCACACCCTATCTTTGGTACAATTTTGATTGTTAGTATCTATTTAACGATTGGGCCATTGTTCGCCATACCGAGAACAGGAAATGTTTCATATGAAATTGCAATTAAGCCTTTCTTAGGTGGAGATACATCACGTATTTATCTATTTATTTTTACAATAATCTTTTTTGCCATTACCTATTTCTTAGCATTAAATCCAAGTAAACTAGTTGACCGCATCGGCAAAGTTTTAACACCGCTGTTATTAATGGTCATCGCAATCTTAGTCATTAAAGCATTTGTCACACCGATGGGCAGTATCGGTCAAGCAGCAAGCCAATATCAAGGCACTCCACTGCTCACTGGATTTTTAGAAGGATATAAAACAATGGATGCGATTGCTTCGATCGTATTTGGGATCGTCGTCATTACAGCAATTAAAGAACGCGGTGTCACCAATCCAAAATCAATTGCTGCTTCTTGTATTAAAGCAGGGATTGTGGCTGCCGTAGGACTTGCATTGGTATATGTTTCACTCGCTTATTTAGGTGCAACAAGTGTTGAAACAGTCGGATCTCTTAATAACGGGGGAGAAATCTTATCCAAGTCATCTGCATTTTTGTTTGGTTCACTTGGGAATGTTGTGCTCGGTCTTGCCATTTTGTTTGCTTGTTTAACGACAAGTGTCGGACTTGTCTCATCATGCGGAGAGTATTTTTCAAAGCTAATTCCAAAGCTTTCTTATAAAACTGTCGTCATCATCGTCTCATTGTTCAGCATGGTGATTGCTAATTTCGGTCTAACTGAAATCATCTCATTTTCGGTACCGATTCTTTCAGCACTTTATCCGCTTGCGATCGTGATCATTTTACTTTCGTTTATTGATAAACTCTTTAATGAACGGCGTGAAGTATATGTCGGTACAATCATCGCAACAGGGATTTTCAGTATCATTGACGGTTTAAATGCAGCCAGTATTAATCTTGGCGTTGTCGATCAGTTTTTACACCAATACATCCCGCTGTACAGTTACGGCGTTGGTTGGATCGTTCCTGCACTGTGCGGAGCAGTCATTGGCTATATCATAACCCTGATGATTCCTAATGATCCAGCCCGTTTGAAGAACGTCGGTTAAAAAACAATAACGAAATCATTAGACGGCTTAAGCTCTGAATCCATCAGGCTTAAGACCGTCTAATTTTTTTATACCTTTCAACTTCTACAAACCGCACTTTTTTGTGCTGTCCAGAACCTTTTTGGCTTTATCTTGGCAATAGTTTGCACACCCTACTCCAAAATGATCGTGTATCTAGTATTTCTTCAAGAAAGAATTTCTCTCCACCACCAAAAGAAAAGCGAATCCACTTGTACCTGCCACTGATTATTGCTCTTCCACAAATAAAGAATGAATGTCCCGTTGCGACGACTTTATCGGGATGGTAATGGTGGAGAATGTCTCCAAATGCAGCTGAGCAAAGATTTTTTAAAAATTTTGAACACTTCCAATTGAAATGGACTATTCCCCCCCCCTAAATCACACAACAAAAAAGCCAGCACCACTTTAAATGGTGCTAGCCTTTCATAATTCTAGTTGATCGTCTGATTGCTCTGTTAATAATTGGTTTACAACGCCTGGAGAGACACTCTCCACTGCACTTGCAGCGATTCGATAAGCTTCATCGAATTTATTGGCATAAAATCGGTTTTCTGCTTCCTTCAGTTGCTCGGAAAGGGTTTGATTATGGCTTCTAAAACGGTTGCCATACTGAATGATACGTTCAGTCATCAAGACCATTTGAACAAGTTCATCTGTCTGTTGTTTAACATCTGTGGCAAGCTCTTTCGCTTCTGCTAAACGCTCATTGATCAAATCCATATTTAGCGGCAACACATGAAATTGTTCATTCACTTTTTGAACGATGGAACGAGCTTTTTGGATACGTTCTGTTAAAGATCCTGGAATACCAGGAACATTGCTTTTTTCTAAGCGTCTGGCTGTGTCTTTTACTGTTGTTTTTAGTTGATCAAGAAGTTCTCTAGCCTGTAGTTCTTCTTTTCTAAGAAGCTGTAACATGTCCTTGTATTCATCATGTTCTTTTTGGGCCGCATCCATCTGTTTTTCAATATCTTGAAGTTCTTTTTTCAAAAGTGAATAGGCAACATGTTTTTGATTAAGCCTGTTCTTCATCTGCTCATATTGCTTTTGAATACTTTCAAGACGCTTTTCATATGTTTCTTGTTTTTCCAATTCACCTGTTGTTAAACTATAGCTTTTCTTAACCAATTCAGTTTCCGTTTTTGTTTCCTGTGTATTGTTTTCAAGTGTTTCAAGTGTTACCGCGAGCTCCGGCATTTTACTTAAGACCAGTTGACCAGCTTTGACCTCTTGTTCTAACTCTGTATATAAAGTTTGAATCGTTTCGTTTATCACTTGTAAGGCAGCTGATGCCTCTTCTAAATTAAGGTCGTTCATTAAGGCATCTTCAGCACGTTTTAATTCTTTAGAGAGATTATCAAGTTCTTCTTCGATTTGAATATGATCAAGTTTATAGCCTTGATTGATCATTTCTTGATAACCAGATTTCAGTTTTGCCAGCTCGTTTGGCATCATTTGCTTGCAATCGGCTAGCAATTTCGGGACATCATCAATGTGTAACTGAAGTTGTTCAAGTAATTGCTCTTGAGCAAGCAACACCTTTCTTGCTTCTATGTAATTTCCGCCTTCAGTTTCTGCTTCAAATTGTTGAATTCCTTTCCATACTGTATCAAGATCAGCTTCTATTTTCGGATAAAGATCACCGTATAAGTGGCTGTATGCCAAAAGATTTTTGCGAACCTTAGTATATTGTTCTTTCATTTCTTCAATTTCTTTGCGATTTTGTTCTTCGCTTGAGACGAGATCGGCAATTTCTTTTAGAATTTCATCAATATTGGATTCAGCCGCCGACAATAGATTATTAATATGAGTAAGAACTTGTTTTGATTTTTGAAAGCGATATTTGTCAGCATAGTCTTCAGTTTCAAATAGAAGTTCTTCCGCCTTCGGCATATGCGAAGTGACGATTTCGTCCCATTCTCTACGCCATCTTTCAAAAAACTCTTCAGTTTGTCCTGTCATTTTTAAATGTTTGATTTTTGACATTTCTTCCACAATTGAACGATTTAATATTTCGATTTTCCAAGCTTCTAACCGATCAATTTCTTTATATATATTTCTTCTGAATAAGTAACCTGTAGTGAATAAGATTAAAAATAACGCCAATAAGCCAATGACAAACTCCATAGTGAGCCCCCTTGCTGTTTAACTTGTTTCTGTCAGGGTAAATATTTGTAATTTTTGTACGTACCTTGATTAAACCTATCAATTTCATTGTACTTATGATACCATGTAACCAACATTTTTTGAGCAGAATTTTTAATTTTTTTACACCAAAATGACAACTTCCGACTATTTTTCACGGGGTGATATCATGATAAAACATGATGCTCATGTGCATTCCCCTTTTTGTCCACACGGATCAAAGGATGAATTCAGGAAATATATAGAAGAGTTATGTAAAAAAAACTTTCATTTTGTGACATTTACAGAACATGCTCCATTGCCGACTTCTTTCGAAGATCCAACGCCAACAAAAGATAGTGCCATGACATATTCTGAGTTAGAACACTACATTGAAAGTTTAAATAATCTTAAAAAGGAATATAAAGGACAAATAAATATTTTAGTTGGCCTTGAGGTTGACTATATCCGTATCTGTGAAAACGAAACGAAAGCAATGCTTGATACGTATGGCCCTTATCTTGATGACGGAATTCTTTCTGTTCATTTTTTACCTGCAGGCTCTTCACATATTTGTCTGGATTACGATGAAAAAGCGTTTCAACAACTGATTAAGTATTACGGTCATATTGAACAAGTCTATCGTGCATATTATCGCGAAATCCACGCATCTATTTTATCAGCGCTCGGCTCTTTTAAACCGAAACGAATCGGCCATATCACACTGATAAAAAAATTCATTGAGCTGTTTCCTTATACCATGTCAGAGCATGTCCGACAATCTGCTGCGACATGTTTAGCGGAAGTTGCCAAACACGGACTTGAACTAGATTTTAATACAGCTGGCTTGAGAAAGCCGCATGCAGACGGCATTTATTTAGAAAAGTGGATGATAACAGAAGCGAAACAAAAAAACATCCCGCTTGTTTATGGGTCTGATGCCCATCAAGCAAGGGATGCCGGATTTGGTTACGAGTTTTTTGAACACCTATGTGACAGCAATTGATTCATGCTCCCTGTTTAATAAACTGCTAAGCCAAGTTTTTATTTCTTTAAAATAGGCTTGATAAAAGTAAGGTTCATGCATTTGCAAGTAGAGGACTTCAGAGATATATTGTGGCTGTAAATAAGGCATCATTAAAAGAGATTTTAACTGAATCATAAAATGGGAAAGGGGAAAATGAGAGAATTCTCTGTTCGTTTTGCCTTTTTCAATCATCAGATGAAGGATGTACTTCTCCTTTGTCAAATAGGTTGACATGACTTCACGAATTAACGTCGAATCAATGGTCACTTCACGATAGACAAATCGAGTTAATTGACGGTGTTCATGCTGATAAGATAGAATATCAAAAACCAATTGAAGAAGGCAGTCTTTTGCAGTCATTTCATCAAGACATTGATAGCCTTTTTCAAGGATTTTTAAATACCCTTCATAAAAAGAGGATACTAAGTGTTCCATTAATCCACCTTTTCCATTAAAGTAGTAGGAGATGTGGGCCACATTGACATTCGCTGTTTTAGCAATTTCTCGTACTGATGTTCCTGAAAATCCTTTTTGGTTGAATAACTCGATGGCTGATTGAATAATCTTATCCTTTGTGGTTAAAAAAGAGTTTGATCCCATCAATTTTCACCCCTTCTTAACTAACCAATTCAACTTTAAGGGGCTTGTTCCTGTAAAAAGTGATCGACAAATCGCAGCACATAGCACGTAGGTTTTACTATTTTAATGAAAAAGCGAGGGAAAAATCATGTTTCATGTCGAAAAAACGAAAGGCAGCAAAGAAAAGAAATATGAACTTCTGCTCAAACAGATAGATGCAATGACTGCAGGTGAGCCAGATATGATTGCAAATTTAGCCAATGCCGCAGCTCTCTTGTATCATACACTTGAGGATGTCAACTGGGCGGGTTTTTATTTTGCAAAAGGTGGAGAGCTAGTACTAGGACCTTTCCAAGGACTTCCAGCATGTGTGCGAATTCCATTTGGAAAAGGAGTCTGTGGCACTGCTTATTCGAACGTTAGAGTTGAGCGAGTTCAAGATGTTCAAGCCTTTCCCGGCCATATCGCCTGTGATGCAGCTAGCCAATCCGAAATAGTCATTCCTCTTAAAGTACGTGGTGAAATCATCGGGGTGCTTGACATCGACAGCCCGATAAAAGATCGCTTTGATGAAAAAGATGAATTTTACTTAAAACAATTCTCCGACATCCTTGAAAAGCGTTTAAGCGAGCAACAATAAATCATTTTGAGCATAAACGCAAAAAAAGGGATTTCAGCATTGCCCTACAACATATACTAAAAGGAGCAGAATCCCCCTGCTCCTTCCAGAGAATAAAAAGCAAGTGGAGAACACAACTTATCTTTTTCACTTGCTTCATTTTTTGGAATATATTAGACAACCCCTATGACTGAGAGCAGACCCTCTTAGGAACCCCAACAAAGATTAATTTGATGCTAAAACCATAATCTAATGATGATTACTACTTGAACCATTTCACTCAGTAAAAGTACCAATATACAATGCTAAGGTCTAACCTTTCCGGAAATGTGAAAGGAGCAAACCGGAACGGAATAATGTGTTCAATAGAATGTTAGACATGAAACATGACAAGGGCAGCAGAAAAAAAGCAGTCTTAGTTCTGGTGATTCAAAGTGCAACTATAACCGTTTTATTGACGTGGTTTTGTTGAATCACCACTTTAGACATGAGATTCTTAAAGAGTAATAACTGTTCGCAAACTCGATGCTCCGTTTTCAATCAATATCCAAGCGAAGAGTATTTAATTAGATGTTCCCAGACTGTCTATTTAGATCACCGTACAACACTATCACCTGTGCGATTACCGGTTTGAAGTCTTGATTAAGGTTATTCAACAAACTCCTATCTGATCGTCATCGTTTTTTTTGGGTGTCATCGCTCACATGTGCTTTCATCTACAACAATGAAGTGAAAAATCAATCAAACCATTTGATAACATAAAAAAGCTTGTAGAGAAGTATGTTTCTCTACAAGCCGGCTGCATCACTTTTAGATGCAGTTCAATTTTTTAACATTCTAAGAGTGATCCATGAATCATCAACCTGTTTTTTCCATTACGTTTTGCGGCATATAAGGCTTCGTCTGCTTGTTTCACAAGATTTGTCAAAGTTTTAGGCAGGTTGAGTGACCAATATGATATCCCACAGGAAATGGTGACTGTCGGGTTCGTGCTTTCTCTCACAAGAGCAATCAGGCGATTAGCGAGCCGTTCACCAGCAGACAAATCGCTTTTCGGAAGGTAAATCGCTAGCTCTTCTCCCCCCCATCTTGCACCGATATCCTGTTCACGAATGTTTTGCTGAATCACCTTCCCGACACTAATGAGAATTTCATCTCCAGTTTGATGTCCGTAGGTATCATTGACCTTCTTAAAATTATCAATATCTATTAAAACAAGCACTCCTTCGTTATCGGAAACAATGCTATGTTGGACATTTTCATCAAGATAAGCTCTTGAATACAACTCTGTTAGTTGATCTGTCTGAACTAAATGTTTCAGCCGATCCCTTAACATGGAGTTTGTAATCGCAAGAGTAGAATGCCGAATCAGTGTTTGGAACAACTTAAACATCTCAAAAGTAAACGCACAGACGTTTTTTTTCAACACGATGGCAAGTCCTTTGTTTTCATTGTTTTCAATCATCGGAACACCCATTAATGAGGCATAACCTTCAACACCAAACAGTGCAAAGCCATTTCCGACAAAAACGCCGCTTTCTTCAGAAATTTTCTCTTTCACATATTCGATGTAAGGAGCTGCAGCTTCTGTTTGAAAAAAAGCGGTACTCCCTGGCAGCAAACTTTCTTGTTTCAAGTGAATGTTATAAAAAAATCCTACTTCTTCAGCACCGAATGAGCTAACTAATCTTTCAGACAAATTCTTCATCATATCTGGTAGTTTCCTTGTACGATTAAGCTGATGAGACGTTTCATTAATCAGCATCAAACTGTCAATCATACTTTTTGATTGTTCATATAAACGGGCATTTTCAAAAGCTTTTCCTGCTGCATTAGCAATAATACCGATATCACCTGCAACTTCGCTTGCGTTCTGTCCCTCAACTTTTAAAACACCATATATCCCTTGCCGTCCTTTAATTGGAATATAAATGACAGACTTGTTTTTCAATATGACTTGCCCTGATAAATAAACCTCAAGTGCACAAGCATCCATCGACTCATCTTGAACATCAATTTCTTTTGCAGGCAAATTTAAATACTGATCCTGATCAAAAGATAAAAAAAGACAGTAAGTTAAATGCGGAAAAACTTTTTTTAGACACTCAAGCAGTGTTTTCAGGACTTTCTCCTGATCCATCAGATCATAAAATAATTTAGCCTCTTCATAAATCCTTGTTTGATTATAGGCTTTCTCAAATTTTAAGCAATTGTTCAAAAATAAACAAACAATTTCACCCAATCCCAATGGTATTTTATAGTTCTTTTGACATGAAATCTGAATGTACTTACTATTTTCTCCTATTGCTATGATCATATGATCATCAGTAATTTTCTTAATGCTATCGATTTGTTCCTCCAAGTTGGATGGCTCGTAAGCTTGTATTGTTAAAGCTATTGAAGAAAACAGTGACTCTGCTTCCGCTTTCAGCCAACTATAAGCTTCGTTATATGTCACAGATGGTTTTTTTGTTAAATATCTCAGCATATCTTGATGGAAAGACAGACATAGGCTTTTAATTTGTTTATCCATTATTATCACCCGAATATTTCCATAATTAAGTATTAATCTATTCCTAATTGTATCACAAAAACAGGTATTATGTCCTATTTAATATTATATTTTTTGGATTTTGCTCGGCAACAGTTGACTTTCATTTTGTAACATTATATAATCTTCTTTGTGTGAAATAATGCAGCCTTTTTGTTCTGCTTCTCTGTGCTTCATTTTATTCCTTATTTCATAAGGTGTATCGTGTAACTCTTTGCTGCTGGAGCGAGGATACATGAAAATAAAATGGACATGGTTGAATTGAACAGATGGGTTTTATTTTCACAAAAATAAAACCAAGGGAGGAGTCACATTATGGCTCGCTATACAGGTCCAAGTTGGAAATTGTCCCGCCGTTTAGGAATTTCTTTAAGCGGTACGGGTAAAGAATTAGAAAAACGTCCTTATGCACCAGGTCCTCATGGTCCAGGTCAACGTAAAAAACTTTCAGAATATGGTTTGCAATTGCAAGAAAAGCAAAAGCTTCGCCATATGTTCGGTGTAAACGAGCGTCAATTCCGCAATCTATTTGATAGAGCTGCGAAAATGGCCGGTAAACACGGTGAAAACTTCATGATTCTTCTTGAATGTCGTCTTGACAATGTTGTTTATCGTCTTGGCTTAGCACGTACTCGCCGCCAAGCACGTCAATTGGTTAACCACGGTCACATTCTTGTTGATGGAAGCCGTGTTGATATTCCATCTTACCAAGTAAAACCTGGTCAAACAATTGGTCTTCGCGAAAAATCACAAAATCTTTCTGCCGTCAAAGAAGCGGTTGAAGTAAGCAACTTCGTACCAGAATACTTAACTTTTGACGCTGAAAAACTTGAAGGTACGTTCACTCGCCTACCAGAGCGTTCTGAGCTTGCTCCTGAGATTAACGAAGCATTGATCGTTGAGTTCTACTCTCGTTAAGCGAAATGCTCTTTAAAGAGCATCATAAAAAACCCTAGAAACGTTGATATACCAACGACTCTAGGGTTTTTTATTTACTCTCTTCGATTTGGGGGAGGTTTTGAGGGAATATTTTAAACAAGTGGACAGGCGCTCATCTCAATTTTTTAATACATAACAAAATCAGATCTGCAATGTACAAGTCAGCTAAAATCTTAAGTGATGTAAACGCAGTGAAAAAAGGTACAGTCTGGAAAAGAATCGCCCGTCGTGCTGCCGAAAAACTGACAGGGAAATTGGTAAGTAAACTATTTAAATAACTTACGAAAAAAAGAACAAAATTGTTAAAACTTATGATTTAAAATTGCTAATATATTCGTATTCGTTAAACATGAAAAGGGCGTCCAATCGTCAAAAATTGACTTACTGGACAACCCCTTCTTCTGCTATGCCTTAATCTCTTTCTTGTTTTTTGTTTTTCTATGACAAAAGTCTGTTTTTTCGTAAGGTATCTGATTTGTTATTTAGAGAATGATTTAACCTTCAAATTAAGTATTCATACCACCCTGAAACGGTTAAACCTTGTTCAAAAAATGACTACTTCTTGATCTTCCACTGCTGTTGAGATATGAAATACATTTTATGCATCAACTGATCCACCATTTCTTGCGATAATCTCAATTTTTTTACTTTTCCCGAATTACTTCTAGTTTTTTAATGCCATCATAATATTATTTGGATCATAACCAACAACCCACTTATCATTTACCTTGGTTTGAGGCACCCCCATTTGACCTGTTTGTTTTACTAGTTCGTGCATAATCTCTGGATTTGTTTCAACATTTACCTCTTTAAAAGCAATGTTCTGATCTACTAAAAAATTTTTTACCATGACGCAATATGGGCAGCGTGTTGTTGTATACACTGTAACTGTGTTCATATAGTTCCCTCCTATTTACTCAAAGTATTCGATTTACCCGACCAAGTACCTTTTGAGGTGCCATATCACTTCGGTTTCCTGTTCGACAAACTACATAGATTTCATCATCTGATTTTGGTCGCTTAAACGTTCTTCCAATTCTCCTAATGGACTAGAGACCACACTTGAAATATGGTTAAATGCATATTCCGCTGTTTCTTCATTCTAAAATAGCGATGATTACTTGTTACATAAGAATATTTTCTATCACTTAAACCATCATTAAATGATTTTCTTAGATAACATCTTTTTTTCAATCATTGATAGGTACTATAGACCATTACTTTTACCTCTTTTTGAATAACTTAAACTTTCAAGACTTGACTAGTTTCTAATTCATTCATTGCCTTTACAATTGGCATTGGGCAACCAAGCCTTTCAATCTGTTTTTAGTGATTCCATTTATTCAAGCCCACTTTTTTACTCAAACAAGTATTTTAATTTCCGAAAAAATTACTCAGTTTTTCCTTCCCATGCAAGCATCCCACCAGTCATATTCACCACATTAAACCCATGACTCTCAAGAAACTGGCACGCTCGACCACTTCTTCCACCAGAAAGACAAACCATGATATACTCTTTAGATTTGTCTAATTCATGCATACGACATTCTATTAATCCAAGCGGAATGTGAATTGCTCCGGGTATTTTACCAGTTTCCACTTCTTCCACTTCTCGAACATCAATAATATTTAAATTTTTTCTTTCATCTAATAAATTTTCAACTTCCTTAGCAGTAATTTGTTCCATTTTATTTCCTCCTTTTTTTATCTCCAAGCACTCATGCCGCCTTTTACATTCGTTACTTTTGTAAATCCTAATTTTTTTAACAGTTTACTAGCCTTTTGACTTCTCATTCCACTTTGACAAATGACAATAACTTCTTTATCTTTTGACAGTTCCTTCTCTGCTATTTGTGAAAGCTGATGAAGTGGGAGATTTTTAAACCCCCTAATACTATTTCCCTTAAATTCTCCAGGAGTCCGGACATCGACAAATTGTTTTTTCTTATCTTTTAATTCATTTTTTAGATCAGTTGTTGAGATCTGTCTAACTCCCTTAGCTGGGATGATCCGATTAATGATGAAAAATAGAAAAAGGGCAATTAATAAATAATTCAAATATTCCAAGTTAGTCTCTCCTTTATATAGGTGGAATTTCCCCTATCTATAATTAGATAAAACAGATTGACATTGCCATCTTAGGCATCAGCTAAACAGGCTGCAACACCACATATTCAATAATTCTTCTTGTTGTAGACCTAGCAAGTCCATTATCATATAAAGACACCAATTTAAACATTTTGTTGAATTAATTCCGATAGATATAGGTATCACATTATGCTTTCTTTTGTGTGAAAAATAGTTACCTCGTGATCATAAGCTGCACCATTCACAAAAATATAGGTTACCATTCCTCTATCATATCTCCACTAAATAAGATGATTGTTGTTCTTTTCTGTCATGCCTACCTCCTTTTATATCTACCCCTATAGCCTCAATAAGTTATTACCATTACCCCTATAGGTATATAGAGAGAGAAAAAAATGTCGATCCGATTTTTTATCTACTACTTTTGACAAACAAGTTGACAGCTTCTTTAATTAATTTATTCATCAACATCTAAAACACATTCAACTAAGGTTTGAACTTACAATAACGCCTACTGTTCTAACTGCAGCAGATAACTGAGTAATAACATCTTTACAACTTTTTTCTCTTCCATCATTTTCAAAACTCCTTTAAGCTGTCCTTCGATACGCTTTACTCTGTTTTTCAGTTGTCATTGCATCCCATATATATTCTCCTTTCTATGTTGTTGTTTTTCTTTTCTATCGGGATTACATCTACAGTCTGTTAAAGTATAGCCCAATACCTCAAAACCTTTTTTTCTGAGGAATCTAATACTCATATTTTTCTCAAGATGGTCTGAAGCTACAACATAAACTTTCGAACTTGATATTTCATGATAATTTCTTTTCAAATAAGCAATTGGAATGTTGATAGCCGTACGCAATGGATCTTTATATGACTGATGATAATCTCTTACATCTACTATTATTGCATCCGCGTTCAATGTATTAAAACATTGAACTCCTCTAACAGGAATATATCTATTATAAATAAACTCAAGAATTAAGATCTGTATCACAATCATAAAAAGTATCATTTTTTTACCTCGTCTCTTAAAAAAAATTACTGACAAGGATTATAATATACCCATACGGGTATATTGTCAACCAGATCATTTATAAGACTTGCCTATGTTGATCCATGCCATAACATTAAAAAAAATAAGCTTACATCCTTGATGATAGCTGCTGCCCTTGGCCACTCACACCTGAAAGACCAAGCTGGATTATCTATGACAGTTACTTTTAATTGATGACACTGTTCAACTTTTGTTTCTCAAAGTCAAATTATTCCAATTTGTTAAAATATAGAAACGCGGCTGACTTCATTACAAAATCCTTTTTTAATCATTGATTGTTGAATAGAACGACCTTCTTTAAATTGCAATTTTCTAATAAGCTTTATATTATTTAGCCATCTTTAACATCCTTTTTTCCTCCCAATTCATGAAGTTCTTTCAAACTCTATGATAAGAGATTGGGTGTTAAGGGTGGTCAACTTTTATTTTAGTATTTACACCACTTATACCTTTTATTTCCTACCCCAAAAGTCGAGAATGACAATAACATTTTAAAAGATGGTAAGCAATTGAGAGTTACTCATCTTGAATTAGGTGAACTTCAATTACGAATGAAAAATGAAGAAACGAATCATCTGAAAAACTCATTATACCGCTATCAGATGATGGTGCAAAAGTTACAATACTTCAAGTTGATCATTTAGTTATTGAAGAAGTTTCATTAACATATTTAACCGCTTTAAACAAAATCTATAACTGGATGATTTAATGTATGGTCATGATGAGTAGAAACGATGAAGGCTTTTTTTGTCTCAATCACACCTCGGTTGTCTTCTTCGGCCCGTAAATACCGTTCACATCTCATTGTGTTCAAAGTCCTTTTTTTCTTGAGGCAATATCATATAGTAGATGAGAACTCCCATTAATCCAAGTCCTAGAATGAAAACAGAAATCATGAATGAAGGGACTATACTACTCATCAAAACAGTAGTAGAAGCAATTAATAATGATAAATTAAGTTTAAATCCATTAAAAGCCAAATAAGAACTTCTATATTGATCTGGCGGCATAGACGCAAAGTAAGTTTGTTCTAACGGACCGAAAAGAACCTCGCCGATTGTAGCTATTACCATCATCATGAATAATATGAATATATGGCCAGAATAGGACATGACACTATAACCTGTGACGAGTAATATTGAACCAATCAATAAAACCTGTTTATCCTCATATTTGAAAGCGATTTTATGAATGAATAACATGAACATAACGACTAATATCGTGTTTATACTTTTTAATATACCTAAAGCTTTTATACCATCAATATCCCACATTAAAAGTTTTTGTTCAGGCATGATTTCTAATAAATGTATACTAATATAATGAGTCAGCTGATACTCTGATGAAAGAATGAAGACACCAGCAAGTACAAAGAAGACAAACTTTGTGTCTTTTAAAACAAATTGATAATTGCTAAATAATTCAATGAGGTGTTTTTTAATTGTTATGGATTGATTGTTAGGCATATAACTTTCTTCTATAAAAAACAACACTAATATCACAACTAAAAATGACAAAAACGTCATCACGATAAAGAGTTGAAATAGGTAGTCTTCAAAAAGAAAGCCACCCAAAACTCCACCAATAGCTACTGATAAATTACTGCTCCAATACATAATAGAGTACATGAATTTACGCTGTTTTTCTGTACTTACATCTATAAGCATTGCATCATTAGCAGGTACAGATAGACCCCAGCATAAAGAGTTAAGCATCATCATAAGAAAAGTAATAAGAGGATATGTAGCCCATGGTGAATTACAACTGCACATGATTAAAAAAGAAAAGAAGCGAATCGTTTCAGACACAGCGATTATTTTCTTTCGACCATAGTAGTCTGATAAATAACCGCTTAATAAATTAACAATTAACCCTGCAAACACGTTGACTACCAGTAAGATTCCTGCCGTTTTCTTTCCGAAATGAATCGATAAGTAAATAGCCATAAAAGGGAAAATCATACTACCGATAAATCTGCTTAAGAAATTTTCGATGATACGAACTTTAATATTGATGTGAAAATCATTGATTCTCATATCTCTCCCTCAATAAAATCTCTTTTTAGGATCTAAAGTTAAAATAATCTTATTTATTATCTTTCCACAACTCAAACATTTGTAAGTTTTATCATCGCTGTAATATCCATAAAACTCTTTTTTGTAACAATCATCACAAAGGTTTTTTGTAAGGTCTTGTTGTGCAGATTTCATCATATCATGACTATATTTTATCGTTTCTGTAGAGCGGATACTTTTTTCTTCAGTTATTCTTTTCAATAATTCTGTTGAAGTATGATAAACCTTTTCCTTTATCTCTCCATTTACATCTCTTGTAAATAAAGAAAACTGATCATGAACCAAAATATAATGTAATACACCGCTTTTTTTCCATTGTTTATAGGATTTTTTTGTGCAATCTAACACCTGAAAGTTGTATTGGTGAGACCGTAATTCTTTAAAAAGTTGTTGTTTGTTCGTCTGATTAGAAGAAGCAATCAAGAAATCAACATCTGCAACATAAGGATGTATGGAAAAATCCCCGCAATATTGCGATGTTATTTCTAATGACTTATACAATGTTTTACCTGAAAATCCAGAGTCAAAAAGTTCTACATCACCATCAATTTTAAGATTTTTTTTAAATTGATCTGATAATACATAGATCATTCCTAGCTTAGTCAAACTACCTTTATCATGTGTAACAAAATATAACTCATATTTTGCATATGAAGGAACTTCCTGAGTTTCAAGAAATGCGATTTCAATACCAATACTAGCAAAAAAGTTTTTGTATATTTTTTTTAATTTTTTTATATTTTCGTGATCGTTATCTTTCTTTACTATTTGATCTAACTGCACGACTGGAAAGATATTTTTATCTTTGTAGAGCGGTGTTAATTTGTTTGCTTTGTCTCTATACACACTTGAACATGTGAAGACTGATTTAGTTTGATTTTCAAAATGATCTTTTAGGTATTTGAAAGAGTTTATTAACACATCTGACATCACTAACTTCTCACCATATTCTACGATTTCATCCGTATAATCATTGATGTCTTTATACATTTTTAGAAAATCATTTTTATCAACTAGTTTAGTATGTTTTAACTCAATAACGTTTAAGCCTTCATCATTCACTATTTTTCTGAAAACATCAACAAAACGATAGATAACGTCCAATCCTTTTCTAGAATAAACAGGTATACCCTTACCATACCCACCCGCATAAAGAAAAGAAGAATCTTCCAAATATTGAGTCATTTTAATATTACTGATATGTTTAACCAACAACAACTCCACCTATCTGTTTCAACAATATCGTAATCTAAAATATCTTGAAGTTTCATCAAATAATTGTTTATCTCGGTGTGAACAATAGAAAAATTACATTTTTCTTTAGAAAAAAGTTCAATCAGTAACAAGTTTATTTCCTGATTTTGATAAAGTCCATCACCTATTGAGAATACCGTTGCTTTTTTGTTATTTTTCCATAAAGAAAAAGGAGTGATACAAAAAGAACCTCCAAAACTTCTTAAAAAAAACTCCCTTTTTTTATCTATGATTTTTCTGCTATAAAAATTCAAAAAAGCTTCATTATTTTTTTTAGGTATTACAAATACATCAGAAATCTCGTATACTGGACTAATTAATTTTAATGTGGACAGTACATCATGAAGATGGTTCATAGTCTACCATCAACTTTTTGTCAATTAAATACATATCATTTATTAAATGATATAAATTTTTGTTAGAAAGATAATATAGCCCTAATAAATCTTCAATTCCTCTAAAAGAGGACACTTTTTGACCAGCTTGTGCAATAGGAATCATTAAATCTATAGATTCGATATCATTGATTTTCGAAAAATCAATTGTTTTAATTCTCCATTCTCCAACTGGACATAAACTGATTTTAGCAGCTGCATATTTATAAAAATTTATATCCGTTGACACATTTTCACCTAAAGATAATTTTGCTAATTCATAAAAAACGTCAAATTCCCCATTTGAAGCATTGTTTATTCTAAAAGGGGTGGTTCCTCCTGGACGGGCATTAACTTCTATTATTTTGGGTCCTTCTTCTGTCAATTTTATTTCTGTATGTGTCATGATATTATTCAATTCTAAAGCTTTTAAAGCAGAGGTAGTTAATCGATAAAGTGCGTCTATATAGCTTTTTTTTAATGATGTGGGGGTGATATAGCCAGATTCTCGAAATGGTTGATATAACTTCGTTCGATCAGAAACAGTTAAATGATAAACGTGACGGTCTATAATAATACTTTCAACACTAACATAATCAGCAAGTTGGTCGTTCTCATGCCATTTAGTTCCTATCATTTTTTCTTCTAAATTAAAAGTGCTTTCTTCACCTTCAGTAATGATATTTTCATATTTAAAACACTGCTCATCATACTTTTCATATAATTCTTCTAGACAATTTATTTCAAAAATCCCATAACCACCGCCTCCAAAATTAGGTTTTAACAAACTAGGAAAACCAATCTTTTCAGCTGCTTCTAATAAATCATTTTTATTTTTGATTTCAAAGTATTTAGGAATAGGTATATTTTTTTCCTGTAACCTCTTTCTTTGTAAAGCCTTATGTTGAACACGTTCTATTATAGTTGGAGTCATAAAAGAAATACCTATTTCTTTGGCGATTTCACTAACTGACTTTAATAACATTTCAGCAAATGTGATTAACCCATCAATTTTTTGTTCTTTGTGATAAGAAACAACTTTCTCCACCATATCCTTTTCATTTTTGCACTCAAAACCAGGTCCTATCGATCCTACAACTGCGTGATAAACCTGATTTAATGTCTTATTGGTTGGCGATTTTATATAGAAAGTGATGACTTCTACATCATTCAGTTTCTCAAGACTAGGATATATTAAGTCTGGTGCAGTTCCAGCATGGTGCAATAATAAAGCTAACCTTTTCAACGTCAACACTCCTTTGATTGTTTTTCCTCAGTGGAAGTGAAGACACTCCGGAAAATGATTTGAGGAAATGCGTTGTATAGAGACGTCTCCACTAAAGACAAGTGATGGTTAAGAATGACATGATATCCTCATTTTTTGGCTGCTAAAATTGATTTCTAAAAATCCACCTGTATAAAAAGGAAACGAAGGTTCTGTATGAGAAAAATCAATATTGAAAATAATAGGAAATTTTTTCATTTTCAATTCTCCAACTAATAATTGGTATAAAATAAAATCATGATTTAAGATTGATTGAGGCGAAAACTTGCCAATGATAAGTGCTTTAGCTTGTAATACATTACTACCCATTATCAGTTGTTTGATATTCATTAAAAATTTTCTAGGAGAAACATCTGGGATTGTTTCAATGACAACGATTTTATCTTTAAAATTTGGTGAAAATCTTGTTCCTAACAAAGAACATAAACTTTCTAAATTTCCGCCTACTACACTTCCTGATATAGAATCAATCTCTTCAGAATAAAAATAGCTCCAAGCATGATGGGGGAAGTTCGTTCTTTCACTGATATACCAATATCCATCGTTATATGATAATGGACAATCAAATACGATCTCTTCTTTTTTTAATGATTTTTCAATGATTTTTATTTCTTCACTAGTTAAATTTGGATTGCATATTTTAGATAAATCTATACCGTACACATTGTTCATTCCAGTTTTTTGATATAAACTATTCAACAAACAGGTAAGATCACTTTTACCACAAACTAATTGATTTTCTTTAAAACTAGAAATTTCAACTATATCTTCCAATATGAAATTACTAGTGAAACCGCCATAAATAGGTATTAAGACGCTATGATCTGTACGAATGAATTTTTTATAAAAATCAATTAATTTTGAAGGTTCATTAATTCCTAAACCTAAATAATTTTGACTCATATTATCATCTAAGATGACATCATAGCCCATCTTTTTAAGACGCTTGATTCCTAAATCTTTATGTTTTTGTGTTAGGTCGGTTCCATTGTTAGCAGGTGCCCATACAAATGCTTTCATTTTGACAGACCTCTTCTTCCATCTTATGGCTCAATTTTAACATTCTTATCTCGATAGACAACCGGTATATTACGAATATCATAATTTCCTGTTAGCCAAGCTATATAGCGTTCTATTCCCATTCCAAAACCACTTGTCTGTAAAGGGTACTGTTTTTTCATATTAATATACCATTCGTAATGATCCGGGGTAACTTGATGATCCATAAGCGATTTTTGCACAGAATGATAATCTGCTCTCTCTCCGCACCCTAATGTCTCGCCCATACCTATTAACAGATCTGCAGCTAGTGCATACTTCTGGTCATCTGGATCATACTGCTGATAAAAAGGCACGCTTTTATGTTCTAAATGAGTTAGCCAAACAACACCGTTATACTTTTTAATTAAATGCTGTTCTCCTTCAGCATTTATTGTTTTTAAACCACCTCTAATTTCAATTCCTGCTGGATATTCATTCTTCAGTAAATCAATTGCATTTTTAAAATGGATTCGCGGAAAATGACCTGAATATATGATTCTTTTAATATCATTAAAATGATCTACAGGGACATTTAAAGAGTGATAGTAGTCTTTTTCAATAATAAATGATGTAATATATTGAATATACTCTTCCGCCAATCGAATAATATCATCTAGACCGCCTTTTATTTCAACTTCTGAATGATAGAATTGGCTTAAATGACGTTCATCAGAATCCTCACCTCTAAATGAAGGCATAATATAATAAACACCATTTTGATTAAATCTCAACGTATACTCCAATAAAAATTGCATCGAATCAGCTAAATAAGTCTCTTGTCCCAATAAATTTATCTTGACAGGGAGGGAATCTGACCCCAATCCCATAGGGCTTGATATACTAGTCGTTGTAATTGGAAGGGCAGCAATTGAAAAATTTTTTTGATCATAAAATTGGTTTGAATACTTGATGATATCTGAATATATTTTAAACATATTTTCATACCATTTTGACTCTAACACTTTGCACCACCTATTATGATCTGTAGAATGTATGATCACTTAAGATCACATCCTTTCATATAAGTTGATGTGAATAGTTCTCTATCAAATTTAAACTTATTCTTTCTGATATACATTTCTTTATAAGCCATTTTATGAAGATTATCCCTAAATAGGTAAATGTAATGAATGTAAATGTCTTTTAAGCAATTTTTTGAATCTACATCTTTAATATTGTGATCAATAATATTTTCATTTGTACGGAATATTTCTTCTACATAATCACTGATATGTTGATCCGTAATATAATCAAATTTATATTTATTGGCAAGATAGATATCTAACTCGTCATCAGTAAAAAATTCATCCCAATAATCTTCATAATCAATTTTTATATTCATTTTTAAAGCATCTCTTATTTTTTCTATTAACATATTTGAAGGAACTTCTACATAAAACATAGGAGCTACCAACAAAACTCCGTTATACTTTAAAACCCTTTTATATTCACTTAATGCTTTTTTTCGATCAGGAATATAAGAAATGATATTACCAGCAAATATAAAATCAAATTCCTCATCATCAAATGGCAAATTGGTTGCATCTGCTTTTACAAAGTTGATATGATCTTCAACCTTAAAACGATCAGCATTTTTTTGAGCAATCTTCAAGCTTTCTTCATTAATATCTACCGCTGTTATTTGACAATTAGTCATTTTAGCTAATTCTATTGCAGTAAATCCTGTTGAAGTTCCAATTTCAAGGACTTTATGATTTTCATTTATGTGAACAGTATTAACAAAGTTGATGATTGTTTTTATCCCTCCTGGCGGTCGATTTGTTTCACCAATGATAGAGATTAATTGATTATAGTTCATTTTTTTTAAATCATTCACTTCTAAAACATTCATTATGAATCATCTCCTTTCATAAATTTACAATCAAAATACAATACATTTACTTTCATGTCAATATATACAAATTAAATTCACTTTTTTGTTGAATATTGTCTATTAATTCGTTCAGATCTTGTTCAGAAAGTACAACAGCGTTTGCCCTCATTTTTCAGCTCTCCGTTGATTTTCATCGACTACTTTAAAAATCATTAACTTTTCAAAGATATCCTCCAACATTTTAATGAACAATCTGTTTTCCTCTTCACTGTTATCTCCAATTAAATCTGAGATTTTATCGAAATGATCCGGCAAAAATTGAAGCAAATATTCTTTCCCTTTTGCTGTTAAAGTGATGGTGACTTTCCGGCGATCTTCTTTGACATGCCTCCGTTCAATATAGCTATCACGGGCTAACCCTTCTAATAGCCCTGTAATAGTTGCTTTCGTAACATTTGATTGCCTCGCAAGTTCTGTCGGACTTAAGGTATGATTCGGAGCATCTAACAACAGCATTAGAACGGTAAATTTCCCTTCCGAAAGCCCGTAATTTTTAAAGTAATGATCAATAATATGTGTCATTTTTTTAGAAACACCGAGAAGTGCTAAAAATAAATCAAGTGATGATAAATCAACATTCGAGTAGTTTGCTGCATTTTTCATGATTTGTTTATGTTTCTGTGAGTTTCGCAGTTTAGAGTCAACCATTTTCATAACCTCCTATTTGTTTGTCAATTATAGGGTCGCATATGGCGATATGCAACCTCTAAAAATATTTTTGACATATTACCCAGTATATAGTAATGTAAGATATTGTTAGTCGCCTAATTATATATATCATCATACAAAGGTGGTTTATTCAAATGAAAAAAAGACACTATCACATTGTAATAGCAGGAGGGGGGATTGGCGGTCTTTGTGCAGCCATCTCTCTTAAAAATCAAGGTCATGATGTGACTCTGTTTGAAGCATCTCCATGCAACCGCACGACAGGTGCGGGGATTCTCCAACCGCAAAATGCGCAACACGTTCTCAAAGAAATTGGTGTCCTCAATGATTGTTGTTCTTTAGGCTATCAAACAACATGGTTAGAAATTTTTGATGAAGCAGGTGAATTAATAGAAAAAGTAAACGAAAAATTTATCGATGACACTTTGCCTGGAAGGAATAACATGTTACGAGCCAAACTGAATAACATCCTCACAAAACACGCCGAAACAGCCGGGGTTAACATCAGATGGGGTATGAAAGTGGTATCTTATAAAGAAACAGCAAGTACTGTAACTGTTTTCTGTAAAAATGGGAAAGACTTCACATGTGATCTTCTTGTGGGCTTTGATGGCATCCATTCTGCCGTACGAGATGCGATGCTCGAAAAGAAAACAGAGAAAGAATATCTAGGAGTTGGAGCCTTCCGATTCTATATCGAATTCCCTGAAAACACCTTTTCTGAATCAGCAATGATTTATAAAACAGGCGAGTTCCAAGTAGGAGTTATCCCACTTTCAGTAAAAGCAGGTTATGTATTTATACTAAAAGCTTTTCCAGCAGATTATCAGGATGATGAAAGAACTCGCTTTACTAGAGTAAAAGAAATGTTATCACATCGAAAAGAACTAGAGTTTATTACAACACACATTTCAAAGAAACACCCGGTGATCTTCAACAAAATTGAACAGATTAGACTAACAGATAAATGGTATAAAGGACGAGTTGTAATCGGTGGAGATGCCGCTCATGCCGGTGCCCCGACACTTGCCCAAGGTGCCGCTATGGCGATTGAAGACGCCATCGTACTTGCAGATGAGCTAGGGCATCATCAAACAATCAAAACTGCACTTCAAGCCTACTACGAAAGAAGAGCACCACGGGCATCAAAAATTCAGGAGTTATCTGCAAACATAATTCAGCACGAAATGAACGGAAATCCCAACGCTGCACATGAAAATATCGCTAACTGCTATAGTTTGCTAAAAAAAGCCTATTAATTACTGCAAACAATAAAAGAGGGAAGCGTTTTCCCTCTCACTGAAAGAATCCTTTGTGATGTGTCTATTACCCACGACAACTTTGTTGAGCCATTCGATCATCAAACAGGAGCTAAAGAATTGCAACAGGCTTCATTGGCACTTGATCATCACCAAACAGAAGACCTTGTGCCATATTTATCACATGTCCGGCAACATTATGATGAGGCCAATATGATCGCTATCTCCGACCACACTAGAAGTTGTTGCTTGACCAAACATTATCATATTCACGACTCGTTATTTTACCTAATAGCTGTCATTATTCAATGATTGATCAACCCAGCCGATTTGCCAAAGAATTAAAGATCCACTTAGCAAACGTTTCAGGGACAGTTTGTAAGGCAAAAGGGGCTGTCTGAAAAAAGGAAAATTGTTAAAACTTACGATTTAAGATTGGAGTAGTCCTTTATCAACATGAATCAGGGGGAATTGCGGATCGCCCGCGGAAAGCGAGCAAATTCCCCCATTTTTATTCATCCACACGACTTTCAGGACACTTCCTTTCTTTTACATTGGGATTGTGTAAACTAGGCTAACCAATTCTAGTAGTTTGAGGGTATCATGAGTCATTTGTTTCATTCAGGAGAGTATATTAAAATAACCAACCAATCAGACTTGACTGGCTGGTTATAAGAGGAATTAAAATTACTTATACGTCAACAAGAAATATTTCTTTTTCCCGCGGCGAAGCACAGTAAATTGTCCTTCAATGCGGTCTTCACTGCTGAGAATAGCGCTAATATCCGTACGGCGTTCACCGTTAATGTAGACAGCACCATTGGTGATGTCTTCACGTGCCTGACGTTTGGATGGTGACAGCTTTGTTTGCACAAGTACATCAACAAGAGAAAGTTCTGCTGTCTGTTCCAGTTCAAGAGAAGGCACCCCTTTAAAGCCGACTTTCACTTCTTCAGCTGTTAACTGTTTAATATCTCCGCTGAAGAGCGCTCTTGAGATATTAACAGCCTGTTCATAAGCTTCACGACCATGAACAAGATATGTCATTTCTTCGGCAAGACGTTTTTGCGCTTCACGTTTTTCTGGAGCGGTTTCCGTCTTTTCTGCCAGCTCTTCAATTTCTTCTTTAGATAAAAATGTGAAGTATTTTAAGTATTTTACGATGTCCCTGTCATCTGTGTTAATCCAGAACTGGTAGAACTCGTATGCAGATGTTTTCTCTTTATCAAGCCATACTGCACCGCCTTCTGTTTTACCGAATTTCGTACCATCTGCTTTTGTAACAAGCGGGATCGTCAAACCGAAGGCTTTAGCATTTTCTTCAGATTTACGAATCAATTCAAGACCTGATGTAATATTCCCCCATTGGTCACTGCCACCGATTTGGAGTTTACACTGGTTGTTTCTGTATAGATTTAAGAAATCTAGTGACTGAAGAATCATATAGCTAAATTCCGTGTACGAGATCCCTGATTCAATTCTGGAGCTGACTGTATCTTTTGCTAACATGTAATTGATGCCGAAGTTTTTACCAATATCGCGTAAAAACTCAATGACATTCATTTGTCCGATCCAATCATAATTATTAGCCATCACTGCAGCGTTTTCGTTCGTTTCAAAATCAAGAAAACGAGAAAGCTGATGTTTAATCTTCTCTGACCATTCCTCAACGATATCTTGGTTGTTAAGCGTCCGCTCTGCTTTCTTTCCACTCGGATCACCGATCAAGCCTGTCGCTCCGCCAACAAGTGCAATCGGACGATGACCAGCTAGCTGAAAGCGGCGAAGCACTAGTATTGGCAATAAATGTCCAATGTGAAGGCTATCAGCTGTCGGATCAAACCCTGAGTATAAGCTGATTTTTTCTTTTTCCAATAGTTCCTTCAACCCTTCTTCATCTGTCTGTTGATGAATGAGTCCCCGAAACATAAGATCATCAAATAAATTTGTCATCATCATTTGCTCCTTTTTCTTAAAATAAAAACGCCCCTTCGTTCAAAACGAAGGGACGATGCAAATCGCGGTACCACCCTGCTTAAAAGAACACAGACCGCATTCTTTTCACTCTAATTGATAACGGAACACTCCGTTCTTTTACTGCAAAAGTCAGAAACTTTCTCGTAAAAGCGGTTCATGAGTTGTAATTCAAACGATCCTTTTGTGCTGATTTACACCGACCATCAGCTCTCTATAACAGGGAAGGATCGTTCTACTCGGCTCAGTCTTCACCTTTTATTATTTGATTACACTCTTTTTTAACATAAACTTCTTACCATGTCAATGGGTACTTCTCAATCTTCCATCGTCGAGAGATCCCCGGTTGGCAGATTCAACTCCCATGCTTTCAGCACACGTCTCATAATTTTTCCGCTTCTTGTCTTTGGAAGCTTATCCCTAAACTCAATTTCCCGTGGAGCTGCATGAGCAGCCAAACCTTTTTTAACAAACTGCCTAATTTCCTCTTTTAATTGATCTGATGGTTCATATCCTTCTCTTAGTGCAATAAATGCTTTAATAATTTCTCCGCGGACAGGATCCGGTTTACCAATAACACCTGCTTCAGCAACGGCCTGATGCTCAAGAAGCTTGCTTTCCACTTCAAATGGACCGACACGTTCACCTGATGTCATGATCACATCATCTATCCGTCCTTGAAACCAAAAGTAACCGTCTTCATCCATATAAGCAGAATCACCAGAAACATACCAATCCCCCGGCATAAAATATGAGCTATATTTTCCAGGGTTATCCCAAATTTCCCGCATCATCGCTGGCCAGCCTTTTCTGATAGCGAGATTGCCCATTCTGTATGGCGGCAACTCATTTCCTTGATGATCGACAATTGCAGCTTCTATTCCAGGAAACGGTTTTCCCATTGAACCTGGCTTAATTTCTAGTGAAGGATAGTTGCAAATCATCTGTGCTCCTGTTTCAGTCATCCACCATGTATCATGAATCCGATTATGGAACACTTTATGTCCCCATCTAATGACTTCCGGGTTTAAAGGTTCTCCAACACTCAAAATGTGCCTTAAAGAACTTAGATCATATTGCTTTACCAATTCGTCTCCAGCTCCCATCAACATACGGAAAGCGGTCGGCGCACTGTACCAAACGGTTACTTCCAATTGTTCAATTGTCTCATACCACTTTTCTGGACTGAATCTACCTCCTACTACAACATTCGTAGCACCATTCAACCAAGGGCTGAAAATCCCGTAAATGGTTCCGGTTACCCAGCCAGGATCAGCTGTACACCAATAGATATCGTCTTCTTTGAGATCAAGCACCCATTTACCTGTCTGATCATGCTGAATCATCGCTTGATGGACGTGGAGAACCCCTTTTGGTGTACCGGTTGAACCTGATGTGTAGTGAAGCAACATCCCATCTTCCTGATCCATCCACTCTATTCTAAGATCAGTGCTTGCTTCTTTTGCTTTAGAAAAATAGTTAATGATAGGTCCTTCTTCTTTTACTCCTTCTCCGACAACGACAACCGATTGAAGATCTGGAAGCTCTTGTATAGGAACCCGGTTAAGTAACTCGGGAGTTGTCACAATCACTTTGGCCTGACTATTTAAAAGCCTGTCTTTGACTGCCCCCTTCATAAAAGCTTCAAATAGTGGCCCAACAATTGCTCCCAGCTTGATAGCACCTAAAATCATAAAATACAGCTCGGGTGACCTCGGCATAAAAACAAACACACGGTCCCCCTTTTTGACATCCGCGTGCTCCCTTAATACATTCCCGGCTTTATTTGTTTCGTTTTTCATTTCTCTGAAGGTGTATTTTTCTTCTCGGATTTGATCTTTGTAATACAATGCGACTTTATTTTTGAGATGTGTTTCAGCGTGACGATCAATCGCTTCATAAGCTGTATTTATTTTTCCAGTTTTGTGCCACGAAAAGTTTTTTTCAACAGCTTTCCAGTCAAAAGTCCGATATGCCTCATCATAATCAGTTAAATTGTAATGCCCTTTCACAACTGATAACGCTTTCATTGATAGTCCCATCCCCCTTTGTTTCGATCCTCAAAATATATTATAGTACAGATCTTTTATTTTCTCAATTTTTAAAAAATAATCTTCTTCACTTTGAAAACGCTTCATATTTTGTTATGTTATGTATATAAGAGTTTATCGTTTCAAGAAAATAGATCAGAAACTTTGCTCGAAAACGATCGACTCCGAGTGTTTTCGTGGCATTCTGTTTCAACTAAGATGTAAGGCGGTGTATATGTGGAGCATCACAAAACTTATCATTCCAAAAAATTGCACACTGAGAAAGGCGCCTTGCTGATCGAAGGTCCAATCACACCTGATAAGCTGGCAAACTACGAATTTCATGCCGAGCTTACCGCCTTTCGCCCCTCTCAAAAACAGCATGAAGCATTAATTGAAATCGCTGGATTGCCTGAAGGACGGATTATTATTGCTCGTTTCCATCACACCATTGTCGGATATGTTACTTATGTTTATCCAGATCCGCTTGAAAGATGGTCCGAGGGAAACATGGAAAATTTAATTGAACTTGGCGCCATTGAAGTGATACCAGAATTTAGAGGCCGCTCTGTTGGAAAAACGCTTTTAGAAGTTAGCATGATGGATAAACAGATGGAAAAGTATATTATTATTACGACTGAATATTACTGGCACTGGGATTTAAAAGAAACGAATAAGGATGTATGGGAATATAGAAAGATGATGGAGAAGATGATGAATGCCGGAGGCCTTGTCTGGTTTGCTACAGATGATCCGGAAATCAGTTCACATCCTGCTAATTGTTTAATGGTTCGAATTGGAAAAGAGGTCAACCAGGAATCGATTGAACATTTTGACAAAATTCGATTCCACAACCGCTTTATGTATTAAAGGGAGCAAAAGCAAAGGGGATCTGAATATGATTGTTGAAAAAATCATGAAAAAGGATGTTGTGACGCTTTCGAGAACAGATACAATCGAAGAAGCGATCAGACGGATGAGATCATTCCATATTAAACATCTGCCGGTTGTAAATGAACGGGGAACAGTCGTAGGGGTTGTAACAGATCGGGATGTGAAAATAGCCAGTCCGAGCATACTGTCTCAACATAACTCTCCCGAATCTTTACAAAAGCCGGTCGAACTGATTATGTCTAAAGAAGTGATCACAGGACATCCACTTGATTTTGCCGAGGAAATATCTGTTGTTTTTTTTGAATATGAAATTGGCTGTTTACCAATTGTAAAAAATAATAAACTTGTTGGGATTGTGACAAAATCGGATTTACTTCATACTTTTGTCCAATTGACTGGTGCCCATTTTCCAGGTTCACAAATTGAGATTAAAACAGATGATATCACACAAAGCCTCGCTGAGATCAGTTCGATTTTCAGCAAACGACACATTGGTATATTAAGTGTACTTGTTTATCCCAGTGATGAAGAAAAATCAAAAATTCTTGTATTTCGTGTACAAACGATGAATCCTACCTTATGTATCAAAGACATAAAGTCAAAAGGCTATCAAGTCCTTTGGCCAGCAGAACAAAGGGATATACTGCTATGAAGGACAGCGTGTTTATTTTTTCTCCCACATATCAAACCTATCAATTTCATCAAGACCATCCCTTTAACCAGTTGAGAGTTTATATCACATATGACCTTCTCGACTCAATAAATGCGTTGGAGCAAGATGAAATCATCGCGCCTCGTATGGCAACTGAATCTGAGCTCAAGCTTGTTCACACCGATGATTATATTAGAGCCGTTCAACAAGCTGGAGCAGGTAAACTATCAGCAGCAGAAAGTGAAAGCTATGGGCTAGGCACGGAGGATACACCTGTTTTTGCCGGTATGCATGAAGCAGCATCTCTTTTAGTAGGTGGGACCCTGACTGCTGCTGATTATGTTATGACAGGCAAAGCAAAACACGCTCTTAATCTTGGAGGTGGGCTTCATCACGGATTCAGAGGGAGAGCTTCAGGCTTTTGCGTATATAATGACAGTTCTGTGGTTATCCGATATTTGCAGAAAAAATATCATTCTAAAATCCTATATATTGATACAGACGCCCATCATGGAGATGGTGTCCAATTTACATTTTATGATGACCCATCCGTCTGCACGGTTTCACTTCATGAAACAGGACGTTATCTCTTCCCAGGCACAGGTCAAGTTCAGGAAAGAGGCCATGGAAAAGGCTATGGGTACGCCTTTAATTTCCCACTTGACGCATTCACCGAAGACCAATCATTTATTGAATCCTACCATACAGCCGTCACTGAAATCGCTGAATTTTTTAAACCTGATGTCATTTTAACGCAAAATGGAGCTGATGCTCACTTTTACGACCCCTTGACACACTTATGTACAACAATGAGAATTTATGACTACATTCCAAAACTTGCTCACGAAATAGCACACAAATATTGCAGTGGGAGGTGGATTGCTGTAGGCGGCGGCGGTTACGATATTTGGAGAGTCGTCCCACGAGCATGGGCCAGAATTTGGTTAGAAATGAAAGGGATCGATGCGAAAGGGCATCTGCCGAAAAAATGGCTGAATAGATGGGAAAAGCAAGCTTCTGTATCACTTCCGACTACTTGGTGTGATCCTGAAAACTTATACCCTCCAATTCCAAGAAGAAATGAAATTACCGAAAAAAATGCCCAAACGGTTTCAAAAACACTTTTTCCGATTCGAACAAGCTTCAGCCGAATGCAATCCCAGACTAAATGAAAATTGTATGATTGATATATCAGCGTTTGTGAAATGTAAAAAGGGCACCCAATCGTCAAATTCGACTGATTGGTCAGCCCCTTTACTTTGTTTTATCCATTTTGCCAATGACAATTTCAACACGCCTATTTTCTTTCATATGGCTTTCTGTTCGATTATCCTTAACCGGTTTTGTATCTGCATATCCGACTGCCACAAATCGCGAGGAATTCATTTTTTCTTTTGCTGTAAAATATTGAATCACAGTGCTCGCCCTTGCGGAAGAAAGCTCCCAGTTGGAAGGAAATCGGTAGGTGGAAATTGGTCGGCTGTCTGTATGTCCCTCAACATTAATTGGGTTTGGGACTGTTTTTAACAGAACCGAGATTTTATGCAACAGCGGATAGGCCTGTTTTTTAATATCCGCCTTTCCTGAGTCAAAAAGGACGGCTTCCTGAAGTACGAGAATCACACCCCGTTCATCTCGTTTAGCGATAATGAGACCTGAAAGTTGGTTTTTTTCAATATAGTTATTGATTTTCTTTAATAAGTCTTCTTCATGTTGAACAGCTTTTTTTATTTTTTGTTTATCATTTAATTGTTTTTGGTTGACTACAGACTTTCCGTCTACCCTTTCCTGAAAAGATCCGACTGCAGCTTTAAATTTTTTGAGGTCAATTTGCGACATTGAAAATAGTAAAATAAAAAACACAAGGATCAAGGTAATCAAATCTGAAAATGTGAAAATCCAGCTTGAAGATTTTCGACCGGATTCACGTTTTCTTCTTTCATGTCTGAGCTTCATGCATCAAACTCCTTATGTTTTACAGGCCCCACCTGTTTTTTTCGCCATTCTTCTTTAGAGCCGAATACAACTAGCTGACTTTCCAGATTACGTGGGTTTCTTCCCGATTGAATACCGATTATCCCTTCTATCATCACCTGTTTTTTAAAGATTTCATTTTCTGTCTTTTCTTCAAGCTTTGCAGCTATTGGAATAAACAACATATTGGATAAAAGAGAGCCATAGAGCGTGGTTAAAAGAGCAATAGCCATGTTTGGACCAAGGGTTTCGGGCGTATTTAAATTTTTAAGCATCATCACAAGCCCGACAAGGGTTCCGATCATTCCCCATGCAGGAGCAAACTCTCCAGCTTTTTCAAAAATTCTTCGACCTTTTCTATGCCTTTCTTCCATCGCTGCAATTTCCGAGTTCATCACATTACGAATCGTCTCTTCATCCCAGCCATCAACAGCAAGAACCAAGCCTTTTTTTAAAAAGGGATCATTCATTTCATTCAAGTTAGTTTCTAATGATAAAATCCCTTGTTTGCGTGCCTGCTCAGAAAGGCTGATAAATGTTTTGACCAGATCCTTTATATCATCACTTTCTGAAATAAAAACTTGCTTTAAGACAGATGGTGTTCTTTTTAGTTCTTTTGGTGAGAAGCTGACAAAAACAGCCGCACACAATCCTCCTGTCACAATGAAAAAGGACGTTAAATCAACAAATGAATAAAATCCGGTAAGACCAGCACCTGAAATGACGCCGATTACTAATATAAACATGCCTAAAATAAAACCAACCGGTGTAAGATAATCAAATCGTTTCATCTTCTATATTCTCTCCACTAAGGAAAAGAAAGCAAGACATTTCACAAAAGGTGAAAACTTGCTTTCTTTCTCATTATTCTTCTTGTTTACAATATTGCAGATTGTCTGACTTCAAGTCGATGTGGGAGCTGAACAATATGCTCTTCTACTTGCTCCTTATTCATCAGTTTTGTCAAAAGTCTCATTGCCACAGCACCGATATCATAGGTCGGCTGAACAACTGTTGTCAATTGTGGACGAACCATTAAAGAAAGTCTTGTATTGTCAAAACCGATCACTTCAAGATCATCCGGTATTGAAAGAGCTTTATCCTGTGCCGCATGAATAATGCCAAGTGCCATTTCATCTGTTGCTGAAAGGACAGCAGTCGGCTTTTCATCTAGTCTCATGAGCTCAGTCAGTGCATCCATACCAGAATCATACGTATAGTCACCTTCAACAACATACTCTTCTTTAAATTCAAGTCCTTTATCCTTAAGAGCTTTTTTAAATCCTTGAAGTTTCTTTACTTTATTAATCGGTTCAATTAGTGGACCTGATACAAATGCTAATCGCTTATGACCTTTTTCAATTAGCTTGGTTACCGCATCATAAATTGCCTGTTCATAATCGATTGCAACAGATGGTGTTTCTCCTTTTTCTTCAACAGATGCAGCAAGTACAATCGGAACAGGTGAGCGTTTAAATTCTTCAACATGTTCTTCTGTTACATTACCGCTCATGAAGACGATTCCATCAACCTGCTTTCCAAGCATCGTATTAAGTAAATGAAGCTCTTTATCCATATTTTGATCGGAGTTGCTTAGAATAATATTGTATTTGTACATTGTAGCAATATCCTCTATACCTCTTGCCAACTCTGAATAAAAAATACTTGAAATATCGGGTATAATCACACCAACCGTTGTCGTTTTTTTGCTAGCCAATCCCCTTGCAACGGCGTTTGGTCGATATCCTAGACGATCGATCGCTTCAAGCACCTTTTTTCTTGTTGTTGGCTTTACATTTGGATTTCCATTGACAACCCGGGAAACGGTTGCCATACTGACATTTGCTTCACGTGCAACATCATATATTGTAACGTTACTCATTTTTTTACCACTCCTTAAACTAGGTACACTTTCCTTTTTCTACACATGAACATTTTTGTTGAGACATATAATCATGTAAAGATTTTATATCAAACAAACAGATCACAAGTTTACATTCATTTTGATCATTCAAAGCAAAAGGGCCTCTTTGAAATTATACACGGTTTTGTCCAATATGAAAACGTTCCCGATAAGATCAATAAAAATAATGAGTTTCTTGGGCAAATATTATGTAAAAAGACCGCTTCTAAAAAGCGGCCTAAATGGATGGATTATGCTTTTAGCTGAACAAGCGGCTTAAGCTCATTTAACCATTTTTCAAATGTCGGAATATCCATTTGCTGAGCCGAGTCAGACAAAGCAACTGATGGATCAGGATGAACCTCAGCCATCACACCATCAGCCCCAATCGCAAGGGCTGCTTTTGCTGCCGGCAATAAGAGATCACGACGTCCTGTCGAATGGGTGACATCGACGAAAACCGGAAGATGTGTTTCTTGTTTCAAAATTGGAACGGCTGAAATATCAAGCGTGTTTCTCGTCGCCGTTTCATATGTTCTGATACCACGTTCACAAAGGATAATTTGATCATTTCCTTGGGAAATGATGTATTCTGCTGCATTAATAAATTCCTTCAATGTTGCAGCAAGTCCGCGCTTTAAGAGAACAGGTTTTTTGACACAGCCCGCTGCTTTTAATAGTTCAAAGTTTTGCATGTTGCGAGCACCAATTTGAATAACATCTATATAGTTAATCGCTTGTTCAATATGTTCTGGATTGACAATTTCACTGATCACAGCCAGATCATATTCGTCAGCGACACGTTTTAGTATCTTTAATCCTTCAACACCAAGTCCCTGAAAATCGTATGGGCTTGTACGGGGCTTGAAGGCTCCACCACGAAGCAGTTTTAAACCTTGCTTTTTAGCGGCAGCGGCAACTTCAGCAACCTGTTCATAGCTCTCTACTGCACATGGACCGATGATAAACCTTTGTTCACCATCTCCGATTGTTTCACCTTTTAGATTGACAATCGTGTTTTCAGGCTTTTTCTTACGCGAGACGAGGAGTGCCTTACTATGGTCATCTTCTTGAAGCTCAAGACCCGCTTTAAATATCTCTTTAAAGATATGCTGTATTGTAGAATCTTCAAACGGTCCGTCATTATGCTCAATGATACTGTCCAACATCGCTCTTTCTCTTACAGGATCGTAACGATTAATTCCCTGTGCTTCTTTTGTTTTTCCAATTTCTTGGACAATTCTGCCCCGTTCATTAATCAACTTTAAAATCTGTAAATTCAGGTCATTTGTCTGCTGCCTTAGCAAATCCAGTTCAGTGTTGCTCATACTCTCCATCCTTTCTCTTAGCTTCAAGAATGATTCAATTAATTAGGGTTAATTATAAACAAAGTTTGCAAAAATGTCACGAAAAAAATCTTTATCACCTAAACGCTTTTAAGTGTTAAAGTATTATATGGAATTTTTCTGTGTTTTGTTCATGTTTTATTTGTTTTGGTTTTCTAACTTGACTGGCTTTTTAATCGTTGTATTTCTGTTTCTGCTGTGTAGATTCGTTGATTCAAAGCAGCACTCTTATCATCAATATATCCTATGGTCTCCTCCATTAATTTCCCCATACTCACAATAATATTTTTTTGAAGCCTTTCTTGACCTTTTTTCAGTTCTTTTATGTCGTTCTCTATACCATCAAGACGCTGATCCATCCCATTAAGACGATGATTTACCCCGTCATAGCGCCCATCTATTTCATCAAAGCGACCTTCCATCACTTCAAAGCTTTCATCTATACCATCAAAGCGACCTTCCATTCCTTCAATACGCTCATCTATACCATCAAAGCGACCTTCCATCACTTCAAAACGTTTGTCTACACCATCAAAACGACCTTCCATTTCTTCAAAACGCTCATCTATACCATCAAAGCGACCTTCCATTCTTTCAATACGCTCATCTATACCATCAAAGCGACCTTCCATCACTTCAAAACGTTTGTCTACACCATCAAAACGACCTTCAATTTCTTCAAAACGCTCATCTATACCATCAAAACGACCTTCCATTCCTTCAATACGCTCATCTATACCATCAAAGCGACCTTCCATCACTTCAAAACGCTCATCTATACCATCAAAACGACCTTCAATTTCTTCAAAACGCTCATCTATACCATCAAAACGACCTTCAATTTCTTCAAAACGCTCATCTATACCATCAAAACGACCTTCAATTTCTTCAAGACGTTTGTCTATACCATCAAAACGACCTTCCATCTTATTAAGGTGCAGATTGATGGGGTTTAATTGTTCCTCTAATACAGAGTGGAGCATTTCTTTTAAATCGTTAGTCATTTATCATTCACCCCCTATTTTTCATTATATAATAGCATGGTAGCTCAATCGATGTACTTTCGGAAAATTGTCTTTTCCTAAAGGAAAACAAAAAAGACCAAAATAAATTTGGCCTTTTAAACTTGGTTTATTTGCTGTTTTCTGCTAGTGAGTCTGCAGTAATTTGTGAATGAGAAGCATGCCACTTCACTTCACCATTTTTAAAAATGAGCGCTTGAGGGCTTTCATGTTTAATAGCGTAATGCTCAGCAATGTAGTTTGATAATGAACGGCTTTCCTGTACCTTTAGATAATACGCAGGTACATCCTGATGTTTGTCGCAAAATTTTTCAAACTCTTCGAATGCTCGCCGACTAATAGGGCATGTTAGGCTATGCTTAAAGAAAACAAATGATTCATGATCTGCTTCAAGATGTTTAAATTCAGCTTCTGTTTGAATAAGTTGCTTTGGCATGGTGATCCCCTTTCATTCGGAAAGCTTTAGGTTCCCGTCTAGTTATTGTTCTCTGTCGGTTCCTCAATATATTCACTAGCTTCTCCAGCCATTTTTGTTCCCTGATTTCTCAAATCTTTCACTTTATTCATAAGCTGTGTGGATTGATCAGCGACAAGCTGTGAAATAGAAGATGTTTTATCTTTTGCAAGGCTGATGTACTCAGAACTTTTTTCTTTTGCTTGATTTGTCAGCTTATCAGTTTTATCTTTGATAACAGCAGTCTGATTGCCGAGGTCATGTCGTAGTTCTTTTCCTGATTTCGGTGCAAGTAATAAAGCTGTCAAAGCCCCAACAACTCCACCAATAACCGTTCCAATAAAAAAATCTTTAGTATTCATTCCTTCTTTACTCATGTTTTATTCCTCCTTCATTCTTTTTTGTTTCCATTTATTCCAAATTTCTAAAGCGGCATTGCTCCAACTGACAACTTGAGAAATTTTTTCGCGATTGTCTTCCGCTACCGAAGTCACTGTATGTGATACTTGTTGTATTGAAGTGTTAAATTGTCTAATAGAAGTTCCCACTTCCTGAACGGCATCTACAACCGTGTTCAGTTTTAAAGATTTATCTTGAATATCTTCTGCAAGACGATTTGTCTTATGTAAAAGCTCTGTTGTTTCAGTTGTAATACCGTTCATTTGTCCTTCAAGCCCCTCCAAGGTCGAAGCAACATGTTTCAGTGTGGTTTGTACCGTGTTTAATGTTTTTGATATGTAGATTACTAAGATAAGAAAAGCGACAGCGATAAGTGCAACGCTTAAATAAAGAATCATCATCTTCTACATCCTCCTTATTCCTGGGCTTTACAGTGATGTAATACCCAACTAACCAAAATGTAAACTTTTTATCATCATTTTTCTATACAGTATAGCAAAATCCCTTTAGCTGATCAGCTTAATATGTACAAAAAAGCAGCGGATTGTCTCACACTGCCTTCTGTCATTGTTATACTAATGCATTTTCATATGCTCTTAAATACTTCTGAATGTCTCCTGCACCCATAAAGATCAGCACACTATTTTTATGCTCTTTTAATACGGTTATATCTTGTTCATCGATCAGTCCCGCATCCCCGATTTTTTCTTGAAGGTCAGAGATTGTTAGCTTGCCTGCATGTTCACGAGCTGATCCAAATATATCACAAAGATAAACATAATCAGCTTTTTTTAAGCTTTCCGCAAATTCATTCAAAAAAGACTGAGTTCGAGTAAATGTATGTGGCTGAAATACTGCAACTATGTCCCTCTCAGGATATTTTTGTCTTGCCGCTTCAATCGTCACCATGATTTCAGTTGGATGGTGCGCGTAATCATCAATTAAAACTTGATCGCCTACCACTTTTTCATTAAACCTTCGCTTGACACCGCTAAAAGTTTGAAGGCCTTCTTTTATAATATCAACATCTACTTGTTCATAATGACAAAGAGCAATTACAGCCAAAGAATTAAGCACATTATGGCTACCATAAGCCGGAATATAGAAGGTGTCATAAAATGTATTTCTGACAAAAACATCAAATGTTGTACCTTCCGTGTTTTTGATCACATTTCTCGCCTGAAAATCGTTTTCATCAGCAAAACCATAATAAACAACTGGAACATTTGCATGAATTTTCATAAGGTACTCATCATCACCACAAGCAATAATTCCTTTGTTGACCTGTAAAGCCATCGTTTGAAATGCATCAAACACATCTTCAATGTTAGCGAAATAATCGGGATGGTCAAAATCAATATTTGTCATAATCGCATAATCTGGCTGATAGCTGAGAAAGTGTCGACGGTATTCACAGGCTTCCAGTACAAAATATTCACTGTTTTCACTACCTTTACCTGTACCATCTCCAATTAAGTAAGAAGTCGGCTTCGCTTTTTGAATCACATGTGATAAAAGCCCTGTCGTCGAAGTTTTTCCATGTGCCCCAGTTACAGCAACACTGGTGAATTTTTTCAAATAATCGCCTAGAAATTTATGGTAGCGAATAACAGGAATATCTTCAGCAAACGCTTTTGCTATTTCTGGATGGGAATCATCGAACGCGTTCCCTGCAATTACAGTCATTCCCGGTTTAATATTTTCGGGATTAAAGGGATAAACAGGAATATTCCTATCTTCGAGAGCCTTTTGAGTAAAAATGTATTTTTCAATATCCGATCCTTGGACAGTAAATCCATTATCGTGAAGAATTTGGGCAAGTGGACTCATACCTGTCCCCTTTATGCCGACAAAATGATAAACAGTCATAATTGTACCTCCAACAAACGTCTATCTGCTTTCCAGTATATGACGCTTATGTCAATTTGCAACCTCTTGTTATGCTGCATCTTTTAGTTAATTAAGAATAGTTTAGAGACCGAGTATATGATGGGTGAAAAAAATACACCCATCAGCTATCATACCACGTTTAGCTAAAAAATGAACCACTTTCTATCAGGTGTTCCAATTCCGCCTTTGAAATTAAGACTTCTCTCGGCTTACTTCCTTTCGCTTCTGAAATGAAGCCTTTTCCTTCCATCATATCGATCAATCTGGCCGCTCTGTTATAGCCGATACGAAATCTTCGCTGAAGACTAGAGGTGCTAGTACTATTTTGCTCAACAGCAAATGTTAAAGCTTCCGGAAACAACTCGTCCTGCTCAAGACCAGCCGGATTTTGTCTAATTAACTCTTCTTGTTCAAACAAATAGACTGGCTTTTGTTGTTGTTTTACATGTGAAACGACTCGGTCAATTTCATAATCAGAAACAAAGTTACCTTGAAGACGGACAGGTTTTCCAGAGCCATTTTCCAAAAAGAGCATATCTCCTTTTCCAAGGAGCTTTTCCGCTCCTGACATATCAATAATTGTTCTTGAATCAACACCACTTGATACAGAAAAGGCGATTCTAGTCGGTATATTTGCTTTAATTAAACCGGTTATGACATCGACAGATGGACGCTGAGTGGCAATGAGTAGATGGATGCCGCAAGCTCTGGCCTTTTGTGCAATACGACAAATACTTTCCTCCACCTCATTTGGCGCAACCATCATTAAATCGGCAAGCTCATCAATCACAACGACAAGATATGGGAGTTTTTCTCCCATTTTCTTGTCGTGAACTGTTTCATTGAAGCGCTCAATATCACGAACTCTCGCATGTGCAAATAATTCATAGCGTCGCTCCATTTCTTCGACAACCCATTTCAAAGCTGCAGTTGCCGCTTTAGCATCGGTAATAACGGGACTCACTAAATGCGGAATTTGATTATATGGCGCAAGTTCAACCATTTTAGGGTCAATCAGTAAGAGCTTTACTTCTGAAGGCGCCGCTTTATACAAGAGGCTCACTAACACCGTATTAATACAAACGCTTTTTCCTGATCCCGTAGCACCGGCAATTAATCCATGGGGCATTTTTTTTAAATCGAGAACGATTGGCTTCCCGGAAATATCTAGCCCAAGAGCCGAGGTCAATGGAGACTGACTCGTCCTAAATTCAGAACTTCGAATCATCTCACGCAAATAGACCATCTTGCTATGTAAGTTTGGAACCTCGATCCCGACCGTATTTTTCCCTGGAATCGGTGCCTCAATCCGAATATCTTTAGCAGATAAACTGAGCTTAATATCATCGGAAAGATTGGTGATTTTATTTACTTTTACTCCTGGCTCAGGATGCACTTCAAATCTCGTTACAGAAGGACCATATGTCACATGAACAACATTTGCTTTAACATTAAAGTTCTCCAGCGTTTCATCCAAAAGATCTTTTTGTTTCTGTATCCATGCGTGATCATCCTGTCTTTGAGCAGGCGGTACATCGAGAAGTGATAAACTTGGAAATTGATAACTTTGTGGTGCCTTGTGATTTTGTTTGTCAGATGAAAGCATCATAACATTAAAAGGCACTCGAGATGTGTAGCTCTTCTGCTGCTTTTGTGAAGACCCACCCGTAGGCTCATTTACTTTTTGATCAGGAACTTGAGTATCCTGTTTCACTTCTTTTTGTTCATGTTCGTTTTCCAAGACATTATGCTGCTCTAATTTGTTTTCTAAATCACTTTGCTGTAAGTCATGATCTAGGAAAGAGTGGTTATCACACTCATTTTGTCTGTCTGTTGCAGTTTCATCAGTAGACGACTCAGTTTCAACAAACGGCTTTATGGCTGTTGCTTCTTCTGCATGCTGCTTTTGGAAATCATCGTCTTCTTCAATCAATCGCATTCTTTTTTGATTGTCTTCTGAAGATGTAAGATGGATTTCCGTTGGTTCGGTTATATTGATGGATTTCACTTCTTCTGACAGGGAAGGCTTTCTAATTTCCATTTCTTCCCTAACACGATCTACTTTATGTTTTGGCGGAGAAGCAGGTTGAACTCTTTTTTGTTCATGAAAGCCATAAACGGGTGAAGGTATAACTGATGGTCTAAATGGCTTTTTCGTAAACTCTGCCTTGTTTTTTGTAAAACCTGCATGCTGTCTATGAGGCGAAGAATTGTTGTTGACTCTTCGCTTTGTTTGCTGCTCTCTTGGCTTCTTTTTGTTCGTATTCTGGTCTGGAATCATTGGAAAACGGAATTTCCCATTTGGATATTTATAAACCACTTTTGCATCTGGTATTGGTGGCATTTCTTCATTTTCTTGAAATACAGGTCGTACATTATACTGCTTTTCTATGTATTTAACCTGTTCTTTGTCGTCTTCATCTTCACCTAATATTAGGTTGAATAATTTATTAAACCAGCTCATCAATCATCACTCTCTAACTCCCTTAAATTTTTCGGGGACGTTTTTTAGTATACCATTGCTTCTCTCACCAGAAAAGATCAAGGTCAATCTATCCAGTCCCTAAAAATCAAAAGCCACCTAAGTTTTTTCACTCAAGTGGCTTTGTTTACATTGATTCGGAAGCTCAGTTTAATTTATGACATTTTAAAACTGAAATTCTTCCCCTATTATATGATGATCATCTAGGACAAGAATTCCTTTTTCCTGTGGTGCGTCAGGTAGGTTTAATTCTCTTGCAGAACAGATCATTCCACTGGAAGGCACTCCTCGAAGTTCAGCGTCTTTAATGACAAGACCGCTTGGCATCACAGCCCCGACCTTGGCAACAACAACCTTTTGTCCTTCATCTACATTTGGCGCTCCGCAAACAATATTCAATGTTTCAGCTCCTACATCTACTTTACATACACTCAGTTTGTCAGCATTCGGATGTTTCTCTTTTTCTTTAACATAACCGATGACAAACTTTGGAGAAAGGTCGACTGTCAGCTGATCTTTCAAGCCGTTTCGGGCTAACACTTCATTCACATCTTGAACAAAGCTCTCAGACAGTGGAATTGATCCTGTTTCAGACAGTTTCATATAAGATGAAGTGTTAAAAATGTTATAGCCTGTTGTTTTAGCTGATTCTTTATCAAAAATTTTGACGACATCTCCAAAGCGCTCAAAAGCAATGTTTTCAGTTGAAACATCGTGAAGGTTGATTAACAGTGTATCACCGATTCCTTCTAGGTTATAAAATGCGTTCATTCAAAAAATCCTTTCTATCATTACTTTTTAGGGTGATTTTTTGCCAGTATAAACATTGGTTCAAGCTTTCCTTTCTCATATAAAAAGGAAAGCGCTGTTATCGGTACAGTTCCATTGGCAAAAAAACTCATCGACATTTGCCCAAGAATATCATATCCTGCTTGGTTGCGGATATCCGCAATAATGAGGACATCTTGATGAGGGATTGAGACTGCGAGTGTTCCTTGCACTTTTTCTTCATATTCTATTAGAATGGAATCATTTAAAATCCGGCTGGCATCATAACCATCATTCGCTCTGAAAAAATAAAAATGATTGTCAGCTACAATATCTTCTTTAACAATCGTTTGAAGGGAACGAAGGTTAAACAAGGACATTTCTTTTATACTTTCCTGTGTTAAGCCCTCTTTGTCAAGCATATGTTGATCGAGTAGCCGATACGTATTGCCTAGATCAAGCGCATAATAAATGCTCGTTTCTGCGGTATGGTCATCAAAGATGAGTGGAATGCCACCACTTGATTTCTGAGGAAATGACGTTGAACGGATCACAGGGTAAATCAAGTTTTCTCGCCCCTTGATCTCTTGTGATTGGTCCTTCATCGCCTTTAAGGCTTCTTTTGTATAATAGACCACTTCTTCAATGACTTCATCTTTTTTTTGCTCCCATTTTGCGATGATTCCAGGAAGCTCTAGAGTTATCCCCTTTTTAGCAAGCTTGTCCTCGATCCGAAGTGTGTCTTTTTCTTTATCGAAATGAAAGGACCAGCTTTCATTTTGCAGACGTCTTTTTAAGGTGTCGGAAAGTTTCCTTGGCGTCATTTTCATAGAGGAACTCTCCTTTCGTCGTTACTTTTTCAGAGAATCATTTAAAAATTGTTCAATTTCATCTTTTGTTTTGCGATCTTTATTGACAAAACGGCTAATTTCCTTACCGTTTTTAAAAACGAGAAAACTTGGAATTCCGAAAATATCCCATTCTGCACATGTATCAATAAATTGGTCCCGATCAACATAGTAAAATGTGAATTCTGGGAAATTCGCTTCAAGCTCTGGTAAAAACGGATCGACAAAACGGCAATCCGGACACCAATCAGCTGAAAACATCAATAGAGATAAATCTGAAAGAATGGATTTTTCCAGTTCTTCAGCAGTTTCAATTTTTTTCAAGATATAACGCCTCCAATAAATTTGTTCTCATTTTCATTCAGATCATACCAGACATCTAACAGTATAGCCAGACATTTGCCGACAGTCTATTTTTCAAATAAAATCAAGCTACACTTGTTTAACATGATCAGTAAACGGGTAAAAGTATGTTAATGGTTTTTATTCAAACAAAGGAGGAGTTTTCATGGAATTTATCGTTTATTTAGCGGGAGAAATACATACCAACTGGCGCGAAGAAGTAAAAGAAAAAGCAAAATCTCTTAAACTACCCTTCAAATTTGTCGGCCCAATGGAAGATCATGACCGCTCTGACAACATTGGTGAAGAAATATTAGGCAAACAGGCTGATTCAATCGCAAAAGATCACGTAGCCTCAGATATAAACAATTTCAGAACTTCCGTTTTCATGAACAAGGCAGATATTGTGATTGCACTTTTTGGTGAAAAATATAAACAATGGAACACAGCCATGGATGCTTCATCTGCCATTGCAAAAGGGAAACCACTCATTATCATTCGTCCGAAGTCTCTTCACCATCCACTAAAAGAACTGTCAAACAAAGCAAATATTACGGTTGAGACTGTAAATCAGGCCATGAAAGCACTCTCATATTTATTTGAAACTTCCTGATAATCCTTTATCAACATGCATCAGGGGAAATTGCAGACTCCTGCGGGTTCTCACCTGCGGAAAGCGTGCAAATTCCCCGATTTTTATAAATGTACACTACTTTCGGGACAACCTCTTACATATTAATCGTTTATCATCGATTGAACCAAAGATCTGTCACATGCTTTAACTAATTTAATGAGCAATTCTTTTGCAGCTTGATAATCATCAACATGAATAATAGAAGCTGAAGTATGAATATATCTTGAACAGATACCGATCACTGCTGAAGGGACACCTTCATTAGAAATATGCACTCTTCCAGCATCTGTCCCGCCACGAGAAACAAAATATTGATATGGAATATCATAGGTTTCAGCAGTATCAAGCACAAAATTTCTCATTTCTCTGTGAGTCACCATTGTCCTGTCAAAAATCCTTAGAAGCACCCCTTTTCCAAGCTGACCAAATTGCTGTTTATCTCCGTTCGTATCGTTTGCCGGACTGGCATCAAGCGCAAAAAATAAATCAGGTTGAATCATGTTGGCTGCTGCCTGGGCTCCTCTTGTTCCAACTTCTTCCTGAACAGTCGCTCCCGAATACAGCGTGTTCGGAAGGTCTACTCCCTGCATTTCTTTCATTAATTCGATGCTCAAACCGCAACCATAGCGGTTATCCCAAGCTTTCGCCATCCATTTTTTTTCATTCGCTAGCGGTGTAAATGGACAGATTGGCACAATTTGTTGACCAGGTCTGACACCGATCTTCTCTGCATCTTCCCGATCATCTGCACCGATATCAATCACCATCGCTTTAATATCCATTGGACGTTTTCGCTCTTCATCACTTAGAATATGAGGTGGTTTACTTGCGATGACTCCCGGAATCGGCCCATTCTCTGTATGGATTTCGACACGTTGAGCCAAAAGCACCTGGCTCCACCAACCGCCAAGCGTTTGAAACCGAATCATACCATTATCCGTAATAGCAGTTACCATAAATCCTACTTCATCCATATGGCCAGCCGCCATGATTTTCGGACTATCCTTAGGGCCATGTTTTACGCCAAACACACCGCCAAGCCGATCTTGAATGATCTCATCAGAATATTTTTTAAGTTCTTTTTTCATGAAGGCACGTACAAGATGTTCATTTCCGGGTGCACCAGGAAGTTCGGTCAGCGTTTGAAATAGTATTTTCGTTTCGTGGTTCATCTGTTTCCCTCATTTCTTATAGATCTAGTACACATTTTACATAAGTACACAATATCTTTCCAGAAAAGAAGCTATTCTTAACATGAAAGGACATGTTCTGTATAATGAAGAATAAGAAACTTTGGAGGTGCTAATCGATTATGAAGTTGCGCCATTTTGTTCTTGGAGCTGGAGTCGGCATTGCGGCAGCTTTTATTGTTAAAGAATATGTCGCATCACCTTACATTTCTTCAGAAAAAGCGCTTCGCATCGTAAAATCTGCTTTTAAACAGAGAGGTCCGATTGATGGATCGTGGATTTATACTGTTCCTGAACCATATACAGTAAACGGTGAAACCATAACAGTTTATAAAACAGGGATCACTCGTTCAGTCTTTGGAGAGCTTGAACAGTATGAAGTAATGATTGATGCAAAAACAGGCATGATTGTAGCTGTTATTGACACCGCAACATAATATGAGGGGGTGTCTAAAAAGTCCTTTATCAACATGGATCAGGGGAAACTGCGAGGCTCGCGGAAAGCGAGCAAATTCCCCAATTTTTATTCATCCACACTACTTTCAGGACACCCCATTGTCAGATTACAAACTCTTCTCTCTTCTCAATGACACTGTAATATCTCCGTTTTCATCCCATTTTAAAGCTCTAAAAACCGCATCATGATAAAAGATATACCACGCATCTTTTTCAGCTGCTTTTGCCTGCCATTTTTGTTTAGCAGCAATTGAGTTAAGCGGATAATCATCATAGGCAAGCACCCATAAAGGATTCCGATGAGCATGTGTAGGCATGATATCTGCCAAATGAAGCGCTGTTTCACCCGAATCTTCCAGAACAACGACAGAATGTCCGTCACTGTGTCCACCTGTATGATACATTGAGATCCCTTGGACAATCTCACGTTTATTTGTAAACGTTTCCACTTGGTGTTGTACCGCTTCCCAGTTTTCTTTCCAGTATGTATTTTTGGAGCGAATATTGGGATGTTTCATTTCTTCCCATTCAATAGAAGACGTATAAATCACAGCATTTTTGAAAACAGAAACAAGTTCATTTCCTTCATAACGTGTTAATCCACTCGCATGATCAAAATGAAGGTGGGTCATCAACACAGCATTAATATCATCTGTTGAAAGTCCAAGTGTTTTCAATGATTGATCAAGTGACGTTTCTTCTGTAACACCATAGTTTCTTTTTTGTTTATCCGTCATTTTGCCGAATCCGATGCCTGAATCGATTAACAAATTTACTCCGCTCTTTTGAACAAGGATTGGATCTGTCCTCAATTCAATCTGATTCTTATCATTAACAGCATATTTTTTTGACCAAAGTGGTTTTGGTACAACACCAAACATAGCGCCTCCGTCCATATGTGTAACACCGCCGTTTAACCATGTTAATTTGATACTCCCAATATTTAACGTTTCCATCTAAGATCCCTCCCACTCTATCGTAGCAAAAAGATCATTTAAGCAAAACAAAAAACAGACCTGGGAATGATCTGTTTTTTCATATTCTCCACTCAGCTTCAACTCTGTAAATAGGCTGACCTTTAGCAGAAAATTTTTCTTCATATTCAGTCATTACATTATCTTCAAAATCGCTTTGATGCAAGTCAAGGCTAATAAATGTCAAAACAAGACCGTATTCAGAAAAACTTTTTAAGGAGTATTCGAATAAACCACGGTTATCTGTTTTAAAGTGAATGGCCCCTTTTCCACCTAACACCTGTTCATATTTTTTCAAAAACACATGGTTTGTTAAACGGCGTTTTTGATGACGATTTTTTGGCCACGGGTCAGAAAAATTCAAATAGACTCTCTTAATTTCCCCATCTGCAAATACATCAGGGAGCATCTCTGCATTGATATTTAACAATTTTACATTTGGTGCTTCTGTTTGCTTTAGTTTATCAACCGCAGTGACGATAACGCTTTTAAATAACTCAATGCCGATATAGTTCACATCTGGATTTTTCTCGGCCATCCCTGAAATAAACTGACCTTTTCCAGTCCCAACTTCAATATGGATCGGATTGTCATTTCCAAAAATGGAATGCCATTCCCCTTTATATTCAGACGGATCACTGATGACAATATGTGAGTTCTCTGCCAAGTAATCATCCGCCCAAGGCTTGTGACGCATTCTCATGTACTTACACCTCTATCTGTAATATCAACTAACAACATATCAAGAAATTGATGATCCCGCAAGGTTTCTCCCAAGTCAAAAAAGAACCTGAGCTCTCTAAGGTCCTCAGATCCTTCGTGTATAAAAAACATCTTTCCTGAACAATATATCCATATATTGCGAATGAAGGGAAGTGCCATTTTTATGGGATTAAATCACGAAAATCAAATGCACCTATTAAAAGACATTCTTTCTGACCATCAAGCAGACTGCTCCGGTACTGTTGCTGAATGTGAACAGGTTGAACGAATCATTAAATCGTTATACACAAATATTGACCTTGATGCTAACTTAAAAGGTGTGCTCGAAGACATATACCTCTACAGCCAAAGAGGAAAATCATCACCTTCTATTCAAAATCACATTCTTGAGCACCAAGATCGACTCACACAGTGGGTAGAAGAAATTGATTCATTTTCTTAAAGGTCAGATAAGACGCTCTATCAGTATGTTAAGCTGTTCAAGGTCTTGATGGAAGCTCTCATGATTTCCTCTTTTTAGTTGCCAAAGCGGTGATATTGCAGCCTCTGCCAATACGTACCAAGCCATCCTGAGCTTTAAATTGTCAGTTATTGAAATACCATAACGTTTCAGCCATTTTTCCCAATCTTGCTCCCCAACATAATGGTAAAGAAGATGCCCTAAATCAATGGCAGGATCTGCAATCATAGCACCGTCCCAATCAATTAAATAAAGCTGATCTTCATCTGTCAAAAGCCAATTATTATGATTCACATCACAGTGGCAGACAACTTTTGCTGCGCACTTTACATCATTCAGATGATGTTCAAGATAAAAAAGGACTTGTTCAAGCTGTGGAATCGAATACTGTCGGGCTTGGATAAATTGTTTTAATTGTGTGATTACAGAACTTGGCTGAAAAGGCTGAATACCGAGTCTCTTCAGCATATCTAACAGCTCTTTTGAAGTATGGATTTTCCGAAGCATCTCAGCCACTGCTTGACTGTTCATATCTTTCGGTTTCAGCTCCCTGCCTTTAAGCCAGTGTTGCGCTGTAATCACATCTCCATTTTCCAATCGTTTCGTCCAAACGAGCTTAGGAACAATTCCTTCCGCAGACAAGACAGCTAAAAAAGGAGAGCTATTCCGTTTTAAAAAAAGTTGCTGTCCATTATGTTTTGCATAATATGCATCTCCTGTAGCTCCTCCCGCGGGGGAAATTTCCCATTCGCTACCTAATAATTGTCCCAACCAGTTCATATCGATTTTCAACCCATCATTTCTCAAAGATTTTAAAGGCATTCAATGCCTTCTAACAGAAAAAAACGTCTCATATTAATCTATATTCAAATAAAAAGACGGCTATTGAGAGTAATCTGTGCTAAACAATAGCCGTCTTTTAAATTTTATCGCTATCTGGCAAACTTCGTCAAGCAAAATTAAACTTTTAAACGAAGAGAATCGGTACTTGTTTTAACAAAAACAGGGGTTGAACCAATGATTTCCCCATCTGCTTGGAATAGAATTCTTTCATTTGTATGGAAGTAGATTTCTTTCGTTTTAAATGCGTTAACACCTCTTTTGCCTATATGCTTACCAAAAGCCATGGCAAGCAAAAGGCCAGCTTTTTTGAGTGTTGGAAGATCTTCAATGATCATCACATCCAAAATAGTCTCACGTGGATTTGCATTTGGTGCAATCTTCATCCCTCCACCATAGTATGGATGATTTGAAACAGCTGTAAACCAGACTTTTTTATATGTTCTAGTTTCTCCTTCAGTTTCAATCGAAAGGACAAACGGTTTAAAGGTAAAAGCAGAGACAAAAAAGATGATTGGATGAAGCAACGGCTTCAACTTTAAAAACCCCATCCATTTCGGTAATTCTGAAAATTTTTTTTCAGCATAGACGTCAAAACCGATACTAAGATGATTAGCAAAATAAAGATCGTTTGAACTATCTTTTGTTTGAAAACTGCCCAGTGCATAAGTGCGTGTAAGCGATTCCCCTGTGCGCTTTAAATTTTTAATCATCTGTGATTTTTTAACTGAATAACCTCGCTTAAAATCATTTCCTGAGCCGACTGGAATGACGCTTAGTTGAATATCTTGGAGACTGATTAAACCATTCAAAACTTCATGGATCGTTCCGTCCCCACCAACAACTAACAAACGTTTCAGCCTATCATCCTGTATCGTTGATATTTGTCGTGCCAAAACCTCAGCATGCCCAGGATACTGTGTCATAAACGAGCGATACGATACATTTGCTTTCCGAAGTTCCTTTTGCAATGTTTTCCAAACGCTAAGAGATGACGAGTTTCCTGCTTTCGGATTAATGATGATATACCATTCACTCATAATTTATTTCTCCATTTGTCATTCTAAAAAAATGCATGAATAGCTAATTGAGCCATTCCTTTCTTCGCTTTGAATCTGAGACTCCATAAGATAACAAAAGCTTAGCTGTTTTTAGCTGTTGATTTTTAATGGGAGCAATATTTTTTTTATGTTTTGCTAGCCAATCACTCCACTGTCTTCTATCAAAAACTTCTATTCCATATGGTGGGTCAGGAAAATCAATAAAAGATGTTCTGCTGATGATCACTTTGTGGATAGGGAGGTCAATTTTTGCTTTTTTTAATAAACCCGTCACAATTGATCCTGTTCTTAAAAGTTCAGTAGAAGGATTCAAAACAGACTTCTCAACACCTCTTACTGTTTTCTCTTTCCAAAAACGGTTTTTGGACCCATGAAAAACACTTTCCCTTTCACCTTCAAGAAATACGACACAAAAGATTTCAAGCGGAGTTAAAATGATGATGCTTAGTTCAGCTGTTGCTTGATTAACTTGTAAAACCGGACGATACATCAGAAAATAAGAATCAGGAAGCTGCTGAGCTAAAATTTGCAGGATCTTGTCATTCTTTATTTCCCGGGAAAGCTTGGAAATGTCTGAAATCGTCGAGCTTGCCCATTTTAACTGGAACTCATAAATGTATTCCTTAAAAAAAGATAGTAAATCTTTTCTATCCACAGGAATCCTCGCAAGAAACGATTCGTTTAGATCCTGATCTAAACTGTTAAACAACTGACCACTCACTTCATTGCTAGTCTTAATATCGGATGTATCTTTTTTTCTCTTTAATGAAAATTTTTTTTGACGACCTTTTTCTTCTTCTAAAGATTGAGATTCAAGAAATTGAGCCGCTTCCTTCTGTTTCGCAATGTCGACCATTGACTGCCAACGCTGTTTTTTTAAGCGAATATATTGATTCATATAGTGATAAGGATCTTGCTCATATCTTGAGATACAGTCCTGTATTTTAATAATCTGTGCCATTGTTTTTCATCTCCGAATCCTGCTCGTCTGTTGCCGCCTGTTTCCCAAAAACTACAATAGTTTTATGTTCATATTTGGGAATTTGGTCTAAATGGGTTGCAAAAATGACGAACTGATTTGCTGTGAATGATATTTCGTTTTTCAATGTTTTGGTATGTTCATGAAAAGGAACAGTTGATTTCCATTTTCTGGCGATTGTAATATGCGGGTGAAATGGTCGATTCTCGATTGTAAAACCCACTTCAGTAGCGGCCCTTTTCACCTTTTCTCTTACATGTAAAAGAATTTTAGAGTATTCTGGTTCAACATAAAATATCCTCGGTTGTGACGATTTGCCGAATGTTCCGGTTTTTTTCAGTGTGAGCCGAAAAGAAGAAATTTGCTCTGCAATTAGCTGAAGTTTGTTCTCAAGTGCTAAAAGCTGATCTCGATCAGCAGCTCCTAGAAACACGAGGGTCAAGTGATAATCTAAAGGATGTACCCATTTATGAAAAGAAAAATCCGGATCATTTTTCATCATTTGATAAAGATGCTCTGAAAGCTCAGCCGGAAATGGAATTCCAATAAAATAATGCGGTTGTACAGACATATGTATAACTTCCTTCCATTCATCTTCTCTACATTTTAACAAATATTAATGGTACTTATAACCTCCCTTTTTTGCTTTTGTAAGGTTCATGGTAATGTTAGGTAAATTAATTTGTAAAATTGAACCATTACTACCAGAGAGTATTGAGACAATATGAAATGAGACAAAACAACATAAAAAGCTTGTAGAAAGCATTGTCTACAAGCTTATATTTCTTGCTTATGATGAAATTGAAGATTCCATAGCAGACGCTTTTCTCGCAAAGATATTCATTCCCAAAATGATCAGAAAAGAAAGCGTAGATAAAATACCAAAGAAAAGGTAGACATAGAGCGCTGAATACCGTTCAAAAATTAAGCCCCCCATATATGTACTAAACCAATTCCCCAAACCGTTTCCAACTGCTGAATATAAACTGATCGCTGTCGCACCTAAATGTGCTGGTGCCAACTTTCTGACATATTGAAGAGCGGCAGGGATGAACAGTCCGACTGAAAAGCCTTGAACAACACATGTTGCATAAACAAATGGAAGTGATGGCGTAAAAAAATAAAAAATCCAGCGCAATGAAGAAATAAAAACAGCAAATAACAACACTCTCTCAATTCCAAACCGCTGAATTAAACTGTTCGCTGCTTTCATAAATGGAGCTTCACTACCGGCTGCAAACAAAAACGCGATTCCTACCCCGGCAAGCGTACCGCCAATTTCATTAATATAAATACCGAAATAAATATTGTGAGCTAAAGTCGGGCCCATCATAAAAAAAGCTGCTACTAAAAAAAGAAAGTATTTTTTAATTTTAAGAAGCTCTTTAATCCCTGACTTTAAGTTAACCTTCATTGTTTTATTTTCTTTCGGAAGTCTTGAAGCAAATCCCGCTGCCAAGATTAAAAAAAGCATAAACGTATAAAAAATCACGGAAAGGTGAAATGTTTCTGCAAGCCTGCCTATAATAAAAACAGCTGTTGCAAACCCAAGAGCGCCCCAAAGCCTGATCGAGCCATAAGGGATCTTTGATTTCTCAGCAAAGTCAATCGCAATACTATCAGAAAGCGGAACAACTGCACTTTGAAACATCGAAAGTAAGACCATCATCACCATCAGAATCACAAACGAATGTGCAAACGAGAATAAAAATGCAAATATAGCGGTAAACAGTAAAGCAACCGTTAATAATACTGTTGGTTTTCGCGTCAAGTCACTTGCCATTCCCCAAATAGGTTGAATGAATATCATAACAACCGGACTGATCGACATAATTAATCCAATCTGTCCTCCAGTTAAGTGGACAGTGTCCTTTAAGTAGACAGACAAGAGCGGAAAAAACGCGCCATAGCCAAAAAAGAATAAAAAATAGAATGAATAAAACCGCTTACTCATATGTAAGTTCAAAATAGCCCCTCTCCCCTCAACGGTTCCTACCCCTATAACTATATGATTTAAATTGGAGCCCGGCAATAGTTCTCACTAAATCAAGCCGGCTTTTTCAGCCGGCTTGCCATATGATTACTTTGCCAATTCATACATTGCTTGAGCATACAATGATACAGAACGCAAAAGATCATCAATTTCCATATATTCGTCTTTTTGGTGAGCTACATCAGGACGACCAGGGAACAGTGGTCCAAAGGCAACGCCTGCTTTTAATGATCGAGCATATGTCGCTCCACCGATTGAGATTAATTCTGCTTTTTCACCAGTTTGTTCATGATATACTTTCTGAAGCGTTTTAATCAGCTGATGGTCTTTAGATACATAATGAGGTTGGCTGTCTTGAAAACTGCTAAGCTCCATTCCTGTTAGTTTCTGCAGCGATTCTTGAATTGGACCGCTCTTCTTTGTGACCGGATAGCGAATATTAATGCCGATCTCGCCACCTTGTTCAGCTTGATAATTCATACGGCCAACATTCAAAGTTAGTTCTCCGCTCATCTCATCATCACAGGCAATTCCGATTTTTCTACCTCGGGTATCATCGTAAAAAGCATCAGACGCTGTTTTTACAAAATGAAAACCTGCTTTATCAAGTGTTTGAGTATGTAAAAATGCAGCCAAAATAAGTCCCGCATTAACACCGTTATTCGGCTCCATAGCATGAGCAGATTTTCCTAACACTTTTAAGATCACAGTATTGTCTTTTTTCGTCATTTGTCCTTCTCCATATTTCTCCTTGACAAATGTGACAAAAGCCTGTTCAAAGTCATCTGTAACCGTTCCTGAAAGTGTAGCCTCAGCCGCATCAGGAACCATGTTCAGGCGCTTACCAGCCTGAAATGCTTCCAAAATAAGATTCGTATTTTTTTCATGTGGAGGACATTCAATTTGTAAAGTTGCATCAATTAGGCCTTTCTCTGCGTAAATAATCGGAAAATCAGCATCTGGAGCAAAACCAGCCGAAGGCATCTCCTCATGTTTAAAATAATGTTCGACACAGCGCCAATTACTTTCTTCATCAGTTCCAATGATCAATCTAATTCGTTTTGACAAAGGCAGGTTCAGTTCTTTTAAAATGTTAAGCGCATGAAATGCTGCCATTGTCGGTCCTTTATCATCAAGGGCACCTCTAGCATATATGCGGCCATCCCTGATTTCTGCAGCAAACGGAGCGCTTGTCCACCCATCTCCAGGAGGAACGACATCAATATGACAGAGGACACCAATCAGCTCTTCTCCTGTTCCCCATTCAATATGTCCTGCATAACCATCGAGATTTTTTACACTAAAACCGTGAACTGCTCCCTTGTCCAAAAGATTTGTCAAACATTTGTTAATCCCTTCACCGAAAGGCTTACCAGGTCCTGCAGTTTCTTCATCAAGAACACTGTTCATTTTTAAAAACTCTTGAATATCGCCAATAATTTCAACTTTTCTATTCGATACCTCATTTTCCCAATTCATTTTTTCACCCTTCCTTTCATGTAAAAAGCAAAAAAACACTTGCCAAATCCAATTATAACGAATATTATAGATCTTGTTTTGATATAACGTTCGATATTGGAGGAAAAAATGTTTAATATAAAAGAAAACCAAACCACAGTTAAAAAAGAAATTTTAGCGGGTATCACAACCTTCTTTACAATGGTTTATATCGTTGTTGTGAATCCCAGCATTCTTTCTGGGACTGGTGTACCTTTTGATCAAGTATTCACTGCAACGATTATTGCCGCTGTCGTAGGCACGCTTTGGATGGCGCTTTCAGCCAATTTTCCGATTGCAATTGCACCAGGGATGGGACTTAATGCATATTTTGCCGTTTCTGTTGTTGGTGCTTCACATGGTGAAATTACGTATCACATAGCATTCAGTGCTGTATTTACAGCAGGTATTCTCTTTATTATCTTATCGTTAACACCTCTTAGAAAACAACTGATTGAGTCAATTCCTGCTAATTTAAAATACGGGATCACAGCCGGAATCGGATTGTTTATTGCATTTGTTGGCTTAAAAGGGGCGGGCATCATCACAGCAAATAAAGCCAATTTAATTGGTCTTGGTGACCTCCATTCACCTGCAGTCATTTTAACATTGGTTGGTCTAGCTTTTTCCGTCGTTCTGATGGTAATGAATGTGAATGGTGCTCTTTTTTATGGAATGATCTTGACTGGGCTGATTGCCTTTTTCACTGGTCAACTTCACTTTGACCAAGGGATTCTCTCAATGCCTCATTTACCTGAAAAACTCATCGTCACAAATCCTTTTGCTGCTTTTGGCGATGTGATTCATTATGGACTTTACTCAGTTGTTTTTTCATTCTTACTCGTTACGATCTTTGATACAACAGGAACAATGATCGGAGTTGCTGAGCAAGCAGGGCTGATGAAAAACAATAAGCTCCCAAATGCAAAAAAAGCCCTACTGGCTGATTCTACAGCAACGACGATCGGTGCTATGTTTGGGACAAGTCCGACAACTGCCTATATCGAGTCATCAGCAGGGGTTGCTGCGGGCGGAAGAACGGGACTGACTTCATTAACAGTCGCTGTTCTCTTTGGAGCCGCATTATTTTTCAGCCCGCTTGTCAGCGCTGTTTCTGGAATTGCTGCAATTACTTCACCTGCTTTAATTATTGTAGGAAGCATGATGATCGGTGCTGTTACAAATATCCGTTGGAAAGAGCTTGATGAAGCATTCCCAGCATTTCTTGTCATCCTGACAATGCCACTCACATCAAGCATTGCTACAGGCATTTCACTAGGGTTTATTTCATATCCTTTAGTAAAAGTGGCAAAAGGCAAATGGCGTGAGATTCATCCGCTTATTCTTGTGTTTGCCATCCTATTTTTCATTCACCTGTTCTTTTTGGAAGGTCATTAAAGTACAAAACCTTAGTCTTCTTTAAAGACTGCTGAATAAACCGATTGTTTCATAAAAAAAGGTGTATGCCTACTATTTGTAGTGCATCACCTTTTTTTAAAAATCTATATCTAAAAGACACCTTTTTGAATTTTTCGGTGTCCTTCTTCTTTAAAACGTTATTCTTTCACGTTTATGCTCTGTCTTATTTTTTATAAGGTTGTCAACCAAATTTGTGCTGTAACACTAGCGACCATTTCTCGTTTAGGTCGTTAAAAATAAAGAATGCACCTCGCACTTAGCTAGATGCACCATTTTAGTCTTCATCTTTAGGCTTTTTTGTCATTTCAATTTTCACTTTACTAATTTTTCGTTCATCAACTTCTTCTACTGTAAATACTGCACCTCCATATTCAATAACCGGGTTCTCGCCTTTCAATGGTATTCTGCCAAGCTGTCCAATCAAAAAGCCACTGAGCGTATCATATTCCTCGTATGGGAAATTAAAATTGACTTCTTCACGAAGATCTCTTAGATTGACAATACCATTAACAATATAAGTGTTTGGATCAATCTTTTCGATTTCTTTATCTTCCTCATCATGTTCGTCAAAAATGTTACCTACAATTTCTTCAAGTAAATCTTCAGTGGTTACAATACCAGCGGTTCCGCCATACTCGTCAATTGCAATAGCAATATGAACCTTGTTCTTTTGCAATTCTTTAAATAATAAATCGATTTTTTTAGATGTCGGAACAAAATAAGGTGTACGTGAAATTTTGCTTACCTCTAATTCTGATTCCCCACCATGTTCAATGAAGTCTAATAAGTCTTTAACGTGAAGAATTCCCACAATGTTATCAATACTTCCTTTAAATACGGGAAGCCTCGTATATTTTTCAATGTTGATTAATCTTATGACTTCATTTAAAGGCATATCGAGAGAAACACCAACAACATGGCTTCGGTGTGTCATGATATCGCTAACTGTTTTGTTGTCAAATTCAAAAATATTGTTTATCATCAACCGTTCAGTTTCTTGAATCGTTCCGTTCTCATTACCTACATCCACCATCATTCTGATTTCTTCTTCAGTCACTTCTTCTTTATTATCGTTTGGATCAACTCCTACAAGCCGAACAAGAGAATTCGTAGAAACTGTTAAAAGTTTTACGAAAGGAAAAGAAATCTTTGACAATAACGTTAACGGCATAACTGTAAACATTGCAATTGGTTCAGCTTTTTGCAATGCAAGTCGTTTCGGAACAAGCTCACCTAATACAAGAGTAAAATAAGACAACAGAAGTGTTATAAGGATAACGGAAATAAGTTCTAACGTTTCAAGCCGTAATGGGACATTAGCGGAGTGTAATACATTTGCCATCCTGCCTGCAAAACTTTCTGCTGCAAACGCACTTGCCAAAAATCCAGCCAAGGTAATTCCAATTTGTATTGTGGCTAGGAAACGACTCGGTTCACTCAGAAGATTTTGCAATAATTTTGCTTTTTTATGTCCTTCTTCAGCCATCGCCTTCATTTTATTATCATTCAATGAAATAAGTGCGATTTCCGAAGCAGCAAAAAAGGCGTTAAGTAAAATGAGTACAAGTAAAATCATGATTTCAGTTAGCAAGTGTTTCATCTCCCACCAAAATAAATTCATCAATCAACTCATGAATCTTTACTATTTTTAGTCGTTCTAAACGAAGAAAGTAAACACTCTTTATGTTGCAACCCAAAAAGTATATGTTTCAATTCGCCATCACTTGCATGTGTAAACTACGAAACATTATTCTGCATTAGCTTGTGCATAAATGGACCAAATTATATTGTGATTATTTAAACATGAACGATGGCTAGCCCGTAGTTTCGCAAAGTTCTAAATGACGGTCAAACAGCTTATTATTTTCCACCTATTCATGCATCAACAAGCTACAAATACGATTAATAGTGCAGATCTCCTATTTGTACAGTCATTAAAAATGATCAAGTCAGAAGAAAAAGGGGGCATCTTGTGAAGAGGGCAGGAATAAGAACAATAAATCATTGCGATTGTTTTACAAAAATGAAATGGCCTCAGCCTGATCAAATACAGGACTAAAGCCGTATAAATAGTTTTGATGCCCTCCATTGTCTACTTGAGAAGGTACCATTCAAAAAGGTGAAATACCGACAAATGTACTAATAATTGAAACAAGACAGCACCAAATCAACCCTGGATAATACAGCCAGTTTATACAATTCCGTCTAGCTTTATAAAATGCATCACTATTATGATCAGCACCTAATAAATAAGAATGTTCCATCACCTTATCAAACTGAATGGATATTAAGTGATGGTAAACATAAGCAAAAAGTAATAAAGCCATCAGTTTTATCCAGATCGGCCCTAAGATGATAAGCGCGGTAAAGCCACCGATTATTCGAAAAAGCTGTCCTTTATAATCATCATGTCGAAGAAACACTTTGAAAAACACTTCTCGATATCCATTTTCAATCGTTCGTATCTTAAAAAGTTTTTGTGATTTTTTAAACAGTAATCTTGGTTTTTTCGCCCTTGCTTTTCTTTCAACCTTCGGAACACTTCCATTCTGGTTTAACAATAAAATAAGGTTGACAAATCTAAGTTTATGCCTCATCTCTTTCTCAACCTCTTGATAAAAAACAAATAGGTGTGAAAGTGAATCGAAGTAGATTTTCACCGCTATGGTAGCAAGCAACAATCCAACAATTAGGATGAAATAAACAGAAGTTGATAACACGACTGCGCAGGCTCCAAGAAAAATAACTAAAATCTGTTCAATAAGAGATTTTTTTGTATTTCTCACTAAACATCTTCGCTTTACAGCGATAATAAACAAATTAACACTAAAATAGAAAAAGAAAATTGTCATACAATCAAACAAGTTAAAAGGAAAAAGCTTGACTAATATAGGTGTAAATAGCACCAACAACACCAGCCATTTACAAATCTGAATCAATAAACAATAGATCGCTCCACACCTTTTCATCTCAACAATAAGTATCTTTTTTTGTAAAAGATAAAGCTGATCTGCTTCCATAAGAAGCGTCCTGATTGATCCAAACAGCGTAAAAATAGACGGTATCAATAAAATAAGCTTGCTAAACCAAACACCAGTCGATAAGACAGAACTATTCAGCAAGCTAATATACTGGTATCCTCCGATTGCAATCACAGGTAAAATGAGATATAAAGCAATCGTCCAATCAATCACCGAACCTAATACCCGAAGCTGATATCGATAGTCAGCCTTCAGCCTAGTTAAAAACAATCTCTGCCCATTCATAGGGATCTACCCTTTATAGCAAAATAAAAACAATCAAGCAACGAACCTTGTGAAATGCCTGTTTTCTCGCGGAGTTCTCCAAGTGTGCCTTCCATAAGTAAACAGCCATTTGAAAGAAGTAAAAAGCGATCACAGATTTTTTCTGCAGTGTCAAGCACATGTGTACATAGCAAAATCCCCTTCCCACTCCTTTGCTCTTCTTTCAGCATGTCCAAAAACAAGCGATTTGCAATCGGATCAAGTCCAATAAATGGCTCATCAATAATATACATATCCGGTTTCATTAAAAAGGCATGAATTAACATCAGTTTCTGCTGCATTCCCTTTGAAAAGGTTCCAGGATATTCGTGAATCACCTGTTCGAGTGAAAATTGTTCAATGAGCTGATTTGCTCTACTATAAAAAGCAGACTCCTCTTCTTGTAAAAATGTGCCTAAAGCTATGATGTGCTCCCAGAGTGTCAATTCATCGTAAAAACTCGGTTGTTCCGGTATGTATGCATATTTTGATGTTCCATTCCAGTAAATATTTCCTTTTACATGTTTTGTTAAACCGAGAATCGTCTTAATTGTTGTGCTTTTTCCAGCCCCATTTGGACCGATTAATCCGACTAACTCACCTTCCCCAACAGAAAATTGAATATTTTCAATTGTTGGTTGTTCTTCATCATAACCTGCTTTTTCAATATGCACACAAAGTTTCATCAAATATCACCCCAGTTATTATGTACGTATCTATGCGAAAGAAGTTCGGTTTCATTCGTCAGCTCTTTTTGATTTTCATTATTTCATACATTTGGTTACGTCTTTTTTCTGGATATTTATCTAGTAGATCGTGTATAATATTTATTGATCGTTTTATAGAAATACTTGTTTGTCGTCCATGCTGTATTTTGAAGTCGTAAGTAAGTTGTGGTAGTCAAGTCCATTCGATCATATGATAGGGAGTGGTTGTTTGAAACCTTCAACAAACCGTATGCTTACCAGAATCAAATCAGTCTACATGTTCATTCAAGAAAAGGGACTCGTTACAACCCAAGAACTGGTTGATGAATTTGGCATTACACCAAGAACCATCCAGCGTGATCTGAATGTGTTAGCCTACAATGATTTAGTTCACAGCCCTTGCAGAGGCAAATGGGAAACAACAAGAAAGAAAGTAAAGATCTCTTCATAAAAATATTCAGAAAAATAGAACATTAAATGAACATATGATATAAAGAAATTCGAAAACTGACTTTCACAAACGATTCTGATTCTTTCAGACACTCATTCCTCTGAGTGTCTTTTATTTTTTGTTCTGATGTGATGATGATACATTTCGACCTTAACAAGTTGCCAAGTCCTGAACTGTATGATAATCGAATGAAATATCGCAATTGTGGAAGACGATTTACCATTTTGTTTGTTTTTTGGAATGATCTCTCAAAATGATTAAACTTCAGATTTTCATATCATACACGAATGCATAATAAATAAAAAGTCCCCTAGAAGTGAAAGCCAACACCCATGATTACTCATGAACGATTGAACGATCTACTTAAAGAGGACTAAATCACTAATTAGCCTTTCTCTTGAAAAAGCGGTTTAACCGCTGACCAAATATTTTTCCTAATAATTTTAAACGGTAGGCGAGATATAGATAAACACTACCGCCGATCACAGATGTCACCAATATGATGATAGCAGAACGAATTCGTCCGCCCTCATATGAAATAAAGAAACTAAGAAGCCATTGAACACTCATGACGACGGCACCCATGATGAAAGTCAGGATAACCATCAACAAAAATCTTTTAAATAGCATTCGATAAGAATAGCCGGCGTGTCGCTTGATCATAATGAATCCATATAATAAAGACACTGAATAGCCAATAGCAGTCGCCAGAATTGAGCCGCTTCCCTGAAATAGCTTGATCAAGGGAATATTTAAAGAAAGTTTGAGGATGATCCCAAGCATCAGACTGACAACTGCAAACTTCTGCTTATTAATGCCTTGCAAGATCGCCGCATTCACTGTAAAAAGAGAAAACAACAGCGCGACCGGCGCATACCAGAATAAGATGTCTTCTCCCAATTGTGGGTGCAGACTCTCCGATCCATAAAAGAATGTGTATGCTGGTCCTGAAAGAAACGACATTCCGAAAGAAGCTGGAAGGACAATAAAGAGAATGATCAACATCGCTTGGTCAATCTGTCTCTTTAAACCATCAAAATTTTTACTCGTGAAATTCTCAGTAATGGCCGGAATCAAAGTTAACCCGAAAGCTGTCGCAAGAGAGACCGGAATCATTACAAGCTTTGGTACATAAAGCGTGACAATCGCCAATAAATCTTGGCTGATATTTCCATAACCCGCTCCAATCATTGCTTTATTAAATGTGTTTGTATCAATGTACTGATAGAGCGGTATGGCTAGTCCAACGAACACATAAGGGGCAGCATAGCTAAACAGTTCTTTAAACATTTCCTTATATGTAATGTTTGCCGATGGAACTAGGTTGGGCTGCATCGAAAGTAATTGATCTTTTCTTTTTTGCCAATAGAAATAAAGGATAAACAAACCGGCAAAAGCGCCGATTAAAGCAGCAAAAGTTGCATAACCAATCGCTATTACAAGACCGCCATTAAAAACTTTGAGGGTTAAATATGTCGCAGTTAGGAGAAAGATGATTCTCGCAATTTGTTCAATAACTTGTGAAACAGCTGTCGGCTCCATCATTTGATGGCCTTGGAAAAACCCTCTCACTAGACTTAAAATCGGTACAACCAATAAAGCAAGACTTACCATACGAATGACGTAGACAACATGCTCGATTGTCACCCCATTGTTTTCTGTTGCACCGAGGGCTGCTTCCGCAAAGAACGGTGCAGACATATAAAGAAGTGAAAAAGCAATGATTCCTGTGACAAGCATGACCGACATTCCCGCACGCAGCATCTTTCTTGTTGTTTCATAATCCCCTATCGAATTATATTTTGAAACAAATTTTGACACGGCTGCTGGAAAACCCATCGTTGCAATGCTTAAAAAAATTGTATATTGGTTATAACCGTACTGGAACAGGGCACCGCCTGTCGCACCAACCATAGCTCCGAATGGAATTAAGTAAATCATTCCGAGGACCCTTGAAATGTAGGTACCAAGCGTTAATATAAATGTGCCTCTTAACAGTTTGCTTGACATGTTCCTAATCACCATTTTTCTTCTGTAGATTCAACTTTTCTATTTTAACATACAGATGTCTTACCTAGGTAATAATAACATGGCTAAATTTTAACAGAATTTTCTTCAGAAGGTGTCATTCTTTCGTTATAATATAAAAATAAACACAGAAATTTGTGTAGTTGCCTGTCATTTTTTGCAGGCCTGAAACCCAGGAAAGTTGAGGATATATATGAAACATTATGATGTAATCGTCATCGGCGGAGGTCCGGCTGGTCTTATGGCTGCGATTGCAGCCGGTGAACGCAGAGCGAACGTTTTGCTCATTGACAAAGGAAACAAACTCGGACGCAAACTTGCGATCTCAGGTGGTGGACGCTGCAATGTCACCAACCGGCTACCGATTGATGAACTGATACGCCATATCCCTGGAAATGGTCGATTTTTATATAGCGCATTTTCTGAATTTAATAATGAAGACATTATTAAATTTTTTGAACGTCTCGGTGTCAAACTGAAAGAAGAAGACCATGGAAGGATGTTTCCTGTTTCAGATAAAGCTCAAAATGTAGTAGATGCACTGATGATACGTCTTGAACAGCTGAATGTGGAAATCCGCACGAATGAAAAAGTGAAATCCGTTTTATATGATGAGGATAAGGTGTTCGGTATTGTGACAAACAATGAGGAAAAGCTCCATACTCATGCTGTTGTGGTGGCGGTTGGTGGAAAAAGTGTACCACATACCGGATCAACCGGGGATGGTTATGAATGGGCAGAGCAAGCTGGACATAGGATTACAGAACTCTTTCCAACAGAGGTTCCTATTACATCAGATGAACCTTTTATCAAACAAAAAACATTGCAAGGTCTATCTTTAAGAGATGTCGCCTTAAGTGTGTTAAATAAAAAAGGCAAACCGATGATCACACATCAGATGGACATGATTTTTACGCATTTTGGCTTATCAGGCCCTGCTGTATTACGATGCAGTCAATTTGTCGTAAAAGAATTAAAAAAACAAGACAAAGTAAAGATAAAGCTTGATTTATTTCCTAACATCAATCAAGAACAACTTTTCCAACAGATGCAAAAACAATTGAAAGATGCTCCGAAAAAAACACTGAAAAATGTGCTTAAATCTTGGATGCAGGAAAGATATTTATTGTTTCTTTTTGAACGAAATCAAATCGATCCTTCGGAAACGTATTCTACTCTTTCAAAAGAACAGTTCCGCACATTCGTCAATGACTGTAAAGAATTGACCATTAGTGTAAATGGCACGCTTTCACTTGAAAAGGCATTTATAACAGGCGGGGGTGTGTCGGTTAAAGAAATCGATCCGAAAAAAATGGCATCGAAAAAGAAGCAAGGACTTTATTTTTGCGGAGAAATTCTCGATATTCACGGATATACAGGTGGATATAATATTACATCTGCTCTTGTCACAGGACGTCTTGCCGGCTTAAATGCGGGGGAATATTCACTTTTAGAGAGAAGTAACAAGTGATCATTTAGTAATGGAAGTGGAAACATTGCCGGAAAAGCTCCCGAACATGCTCGGGAGCTTTTCTGCTTATTTTTTTAGAAAAGACGATTAGGAACTTGCATTTTTGACAATTTACGGACAACCCAAGTAATCTTTTATTTACAAATTATCAATAAAATGGTAATAATAGAGTGTGATAAAAATGTATGGGAGTGATATTGTTTGAAAAAGCTATTTCCTCGTATTGCGATTTTACTAGTCTTTGTTTTAGGGATGTTTACTGTAGCACCCCCTGGTTCTTCAGCGATTTCTAAAAATATGAAGCCCACACCAAAGTTATTTCTTGAAGATTATCTTGATGCTGTTAAACATCAAGATCTTGAGAAAATGATGAACAATATTGTCGATGAAAGACAATTGACAATTGACGACTATTTGGAAATCATGAGCAGGGACAAGCTAAATAGCTATGAGATTGTCAATGCAAAAAAAGTAGATGAAGAGCATCATTATTTCGTTGTAAGAGGATCTTATGACAGCGGATTAGTTTGCGAAACTCCAGTCGAAGTGAAGAAATTAAATTCTGAATGGAAAGTAGTTGTCAACTCCAATACATTAACAAGTGATGACAACAAGATCATCAAACAAGGAAATGATCAATATGTCAACAAACCAAATGTCAGCAACGCTCTAAACCGGCAAAAAATGAAGCCTGCTGATGTAATCATGTGGTGGAATTATTCCCGTAAATTTGGTGGAATTACCTTTTATTCCGATACAACATTTAGTGTTCCACATCAAAAACATTTAATTCTAGCTATCGATCGTCAAGGGGCTACTGGTTTTGCAAAAAGTGTTGGTATCACTTACGCTGTCGTGCAAAAAGGTTTTTTTGGAGATAAGGTTTGGGGCAAAAAATATGTACGCGGCAGTGTTGTCATGGGCAAAAGATTTAGAATAAATGGAAAGAGTAAGACATTTAAAGGGGCTCACTTGAGATTCACTCCTAACTTTAAAGGGGGTATATATCATACTACTGGTGCAGTAGATTGGTAGGTTCATCCTATTCCATTTTTAAATGGACTCGTCCGAAAAGCGCACACTTGTTAGAAGTCATGATTCAAGATTGCTGATATACCAGCGTTTGTTAAACGTGAAAAGGGCGTCCAATAGTTAAAAAAACAATTTATTGGACAGCCCTGTCGTTTCAGACCAAGTTTATGTTCTGTACAAAATCAGTGCCGAAAAACAATAAAGCTGTTCACCTTGAGGATCGCATGCGGCAGATACGTCATATTTTATCTCAACCAGTTGGTCTTCAGACAGCTTTTTTAAAAATTCGTTTATCTCATGCTGCAAATCTTTTTCATGTTCTTCATCAAATACGGCAACTTTCAGCATACGCTCTCTCCTTTCTATATAAAAGGTATGCCAAGACCGTCAAAATTATGATTTTACGCCATATTTGATGTTTCTTGTATAGCTGGCTTTGTTCTTATTTTGTTTTAGGCTTTGTATCACCGGTCCATTCAATCATACCACCGATCATATTCGCAACATCAAATCCTTTGTTTTGTAAATAAATACAAACATTTTCACTGCGTCTCCCGGAGCGACAGACGAAAATATAGGACTGATTCTTTTGAAAAAAGTCGAGTTTTTCTGGAATATCCCCCATCTTGATATGTATTGCTTCCGGTATCATCCCTTCAACAACTTCTTCATCTTCTCTAACATCAATAATGTTAAGCGTTTCTCCTTTTGAAAGCTGTTTTTTCAATTGATCAGGTGTAATTTCTTTTACAGTCATGTTTCCATCTCCCATGCAATAGTTGATTAAAGCTCATACTTGAAGCCAAAAATGAGTTACAACGACGAGGATAATTAAATAAACACAAGCGAATAAGCGATAAACCCCCTTTTTTTCACATAAAGGCGGATTGATTAATGTAAGGATTACCGTCGGTGCGTATAATACAAGAAGGAAATATTTATATTCGATAAACAACATACATACAGAAAGAAGAAGCGAAATATAGAAAACTGGAATAAACGATATCCCTATCTTTTCATTTGATTTTCTTTCAGGTTCTTCTTCAATATTTTCAAGTAGCTGATCTATTTGTTTTTGATGATAAAGCATCAAAAACTCCCCCTTAAATATATAAAATCTTCAAAAACTAGTTTCATTTTAACAAAAAGAGGGTGCCAATTAAACGGCTTTATAGATCACACTACGCTAAAACATAATATGCCTAATATAAAGGCAAATCATCATATATCAGCGTTAATTTAAAAAGGCGTCCAATCATCAAAAAAGACGATTGGACAGCCCTATTCTGTTAATTCGCGACAATATTCACCAGTTTACCTGGAACAGCAATCACTTTTCTGATTGTCTTTCCTTCCAATTGTTCTTTGACTTTATCATTGTTTTTGGCCAGTTCTTCAAGCTGTTCTTTACTTGAATCTGCTGGTACATTTAATTTCGCTTTCACTTTACCGTTTAGTTGAACGACAATTTCAATTTCATCATCAACAAGTTTTTCTTCATCATAGACAGGCCATGCTTCATATGTGATCGTGTCCTCATGCCCGAGACGACTCCACAGCTCTTCAGCTAAATGTGGTGCGACAGGAGAGAGCAATTTCACAAAGCCTTCCATATATTCTTTCGGAAGCGCCTCAGCTTTATAAGCTTCATTAATAAACACCATCAGTTGGGAAATCGCTGTATTAAACCGCAAGCCTTCGAAATCATCTGTCACTTTCATGACTGTTTCATGGTAAACACGTTCAAGCGTTTTTCCTGCTCCGTCTACCATCTTCACGTTTAATTGATTATTGTCATCAATAAACAAGCGCCAGACACGATCAAGGAAGCGACGGGCTCCATCAAGTCCTGTCGTTGACCAGGCAATTGATGCATCAAGCGGTCCCATGAACATTTCATAAAGACGAAGTGTATCTGCTCCATGTGTTTCAACAATTTCATCTGGATTGACAACATTGCCTTTGGATTTGCTCATTTTTTCATTGTTTTCCCCAAGAATCATGCCTTGGTTAAAAAGCTGTTGAAACGGTTCTTTTGTTGGCACGACACCGATATCATACAGGAATTTATGCCAGAAGCGCGCATATAATAAATGTAGAACGGCATGTTCAGCACCACCGATATACATATCAACAGGAAGCCATTCCTTTAATTTTTCAGCTGATGCTAGCTCTTGTTGATTGTTCGGATCGATATAACGCAAGAAATACCAGCAACTTCCAGCCCACTGTGGCATTGTGTTTGTTTCCCGGCGACCTTTCTTGCCTGTGTTAGGGTCTGTCACTTCAACCCATTCTTTGATATTGGCAAGTGGAGACTCTCCAGTACCGCTTGGTTTAATTTCGGTCGTTTTTGGCAGAACGAGTGGCAACTCTTGCTCAGGAACTGCAGTTGATGTACCGTCTTCCCAATGAATGATCGGAATTGGCTCACCCCAATAACGTTGACGACTGAAAAGCCAATCGCGAAGGCGATACGTTACTTTTTTCTCACCTTTTCCGTTGTCATGAAGCCACTGACACATTTTCTCAATCGCAGATGCTTGCTGAAGTCCATTTAAAAAATCGGAATGGATATGCTCGCCATCTCCTGTATACGCTTCTTTTTCAACATCTCCGCCTTTAACGACTTCTTGAATCGGCAAATTGAAAGTTGTCGCAAATTCATAATCTCGTTCATCATGGGCTGGAACTGCCATCACCGCTCCAGTTCCATATGAAGCTAAAACATAATCGGCAATCCAAACCGGAATTTTTTCTTCAGTTACCGGATGGATCGCATAAGCTCCTGTGAATACACCTGTTTTTGTTTTCGCAAGATCCGTTCGTTCCAGATCACTTTTTGACTGAACCTCAGCAATATATGCATTGACAGCCTCTTTTTGTTCAGCCGTCGTTATTTTTTGAACTAACTCATGTTCAGGGGCAAGAACAGTGTATGTTGCACCAAACAACGTATCAGGTCGTGTTGTAAATACTGTAAATGTTTCATCTTGACCATCAATTTTAAAGTGAACATGTGCACCTTCTGAACGCCCGATCCAATTGCGCTGCATTTCTTTAATACTTTCAGGCCAGTCAAGTTCTTCAAGATCTTCGAGAAGCCGATCAGCATACGCAGTAATTTTTAACATCCACTGTTTCATCGGACGTCTTTCTACAGGATGGCCGCCACGTTCACTTTTTCCATCGATAACTTCTTCATTGGCAAGAACTGTACCAAGTGCTGGACACCAGTTCACAGGTACTTCATCCACATATGCAAGACCTTTTTCATAAAGCTTTAAGAAAATCCACTGTGTCCATTTATAATAGTCAGGATCTGTTGTATTCACTTCTCTGTCCCAGTCATATGAGAAACCGAGCGCTCTAATCTGGCGGCGGAAATTATCGATATTCTGCTTCGTAAAAACAGCAGGGTCATTTCCCGTATCAAGCGCGTATTGTTCAGCTGGAAGGCCAAATGCATCCCAGCCCATCGGGTGTAAAACATCATATCCTTGCATCCGTCTCATCCGCGAAAGGATGTCTGTCGCTGTATAGCCTTCAGGATGGCCGACATGCAGGCCTGCTCCTGATGGATATGGAAACATGTCTAATGCATAAAACTTCGGTTTAGATGGATCTTCAAGCACTGCAAATGTTTTGTGATTTAGCCAATAGTCTTGCCACTTTTTTTCGATTTTTTGATGATCAAAGCTCAATTGTAAAAACCTCCTTTAAAATGCTTACGGCTGTTTGTGTTCAAGTTTTGACAAGACTGGCACTGCTATATTCAGATTATTCTAAAAACAAAAAAATTCTCTCATCCCTAGAAAGGGACGAGAGATTTATTTTCCCGCGGTACCACCCTTGTTAGTGTGTCATTTACACACTCACTTGATATCTTTAACGCAGATATGCGGCAGTGGCTCTTCACCGCTGCAACTCAGAGGCGAGTTCAGAAGCTCATTTGATTGACTTTCACCAGCCGTCAACTCTCTTTGACAAAATAGGCTTCTTACTACTCCTCTTCACTGTTCTTGCCGTAACTGTAATCTTATTTGTATTTTATAGAATTCTGTTCATAAGTGCAAGCAGGTTTGTATACAATGGGAATATGCTGAAAAAGGGTAAGTGTGAGGATCTTAGTCGTGTGGAGAATCATTTTTCCGTCCGGAGTTCTGTCCATTTCCCTGCTGTTCCCTGACAAAGTCAAAGCTTCTTAAAACAGCTTCACCGCCATAGCCAGCAATGATGGATAAAATCACAAGCTGAATTCCGGAGTCAGGTTCTGCAGATAATACAAGTAAAATTGAAGCTACCATACCGACAAGAATATCTTCAAAAAACCCCAAGTAAATAAATCGTTTCGTTGTTCTCGGTTTCTCGAGGCGGCCTCTTTTTTTAATATGCCCGAGAACCCCCATAATTCCTCCAATCAAACAAGCAACCAAAACTTGATGCAGCATCTTCATCACCTTCCTAAAGCCCTTAGATTAGTCAAGCGACTTCAGGCCATCGAGCAGCCCCCCTAGAACCCTTTGCGATGATATTCGATACTACTAACCAACAGAAAACGTGTTCTGTCTTTGATGAAAAAAAAGCTTGTTTCTTCCATTATATGAAAACAATTGGATGTTCATCTTGATGCATTCGATTCATTTTTACATGATGACAATTACCTATTTTTTCAATATGAAGTCCTGATGAACAGACGTTTCCTTTTCTCTTCGATCATATAAAAACACTGTTCCAATACTGAACACCAATAAAACAAGAAGTACCGCCAGTAACATCTGCATACCATAGATATCAACAAGCATTCCGCCTAAAAGCGGTCCGACCATTCTGCCACCGGTTGCCATACTATTGACAAACCCTTGATAAAATCCTTCTTTTCCCTGTGGAGAAAGCTGATTTGCGATTGTCGGAACAGCAGGCCAGACAAGCATTTCACCGATTGTTAATATAATCATAGCCGCAAGAAATGCCGTAAAGTCTTCGGCTACAAACAAAATTCCGTATGCAAGCATGAAAATAACAAAGCCTAATAACATCTGTTTCTTCAACGACTCAGCAAACCGCTTCACAAACATGCCGATGAATGGCTGCCCTAGCACGATGAGTGCACCATTTACAGTCCATAACAAACTGTACTGCTTAAGGGGCATGCCCAATTCCTGTGTATGTGAGGCAATTGTTGAAGACCATTGTGAATAAGCAACCCAGGCGAGCAAGTACCCTGTACAGATAAAAATGAGAGCAGTAAATCGCGATTTTCCATTGATTGAATCGGCATGATCTAAAACAGATGACTGAACAGCTTGATCAGATTGAATCTTCTTAAATCCCAAACAAGCAATCATAAAAAAAACAGCGTAGAGCATTGCATTCGCAAAGAAAACAAAAGTGAAGGAAAATGACGCCACAAATCCTCCAAGTGCCGAACCAACAGCAACTCCGGCATTTTGCGCGACATACACAGCATTAAATGCTTTTCTTCCTCCCTCTGGCCATGCTGAGCCAGCCATCGCATAACATGCCGGAAAGACAACCCCAGAACCAAAACCAGCAATTGTTAATAAAATAATATATGCGAACCAATCATGAAAAAACACAAGACCTGAAAGACTTGAAAACGTAATGATAATTCCAAGAATAATCGATGTAAAGCCACCGATTTTATCAAACAAAAAACCGCCGCACAAATTTCCAATCACATTTGCGCCTGAATTCAGCATCAAGACAAACCCGGCAGCAGTCAATGACTTCCCTAAATGCTGATGAATATAAATGGTGTTTAGCGGCCATAAAAAAGAGGCCCCCGTGACGTTAATAAACATACCGATGACCAAAAGCCATAATGTACGTGGCATTGTGTTACCTTCTTTCTAAATAGAACTTCTTTTAAATTCTATTCGCTTCAGCCGCTTTTTTCAACAAACAAGTTTTCGGTTTTGGGCATAAAAAAATCCCTTTTAGAAAGGGGATTTTTCACTTTATAAACTACCTTCTCATTGACAATGACTATTACAAGCAACATATAACAAGATAAAGATCATCTTAGATCAACGCTATTTTTATAAAGGAACATTTTCACGTTGCAAATCTTTCTTACTTCCGTCTATACTACTTGCATATAAACGATAGTACTCTCCATTCTTCTGTAACAGTTCTTTGTGCTTTCCTTGTTCTACAATTGAACCGTTTTTCATGACAAAAATGATATCAGAATCCACAATTGTTGACAATCGATGTGCAATAATCATGCATGTACTCCCCATTTTAATAAAATGTGAAGCAATTTTTGCCTCATTTACAGAATCTAATGAGCTTGTAGCTTCATCCAGTAATACAATACCGGGCTCGTTTATGATAGCCCTAGCTAATGCTAGTCTTTGTCTTTGTCCTCCAGAAAGATTCATCCCCATGTTAGAAATTAACGTTTTATGTTTCATTGGCATTTCATTAATTTCTTCATCTATATTTACAATTTTTAATGCTCTCATCATATCTTCATAACTGACATCCGGTTTACCCATTGCAATATTTTCATAAATTGATTTATTGAATAAATAAATGTCTTGGGGAACAGCCCCCATATTTCTTCTAAGCTCTTTTTTATTGATATTTTTAAGATTAATACCGTCATAAAATATGTCCCCACTCGTTGGTTCATATAAACCGAGAAGCAATTTTCCTAAGGTACTCTTACCGGATCCTGACCTGCCAACAATTGCAATTTTCTGTCCCTTTTCTATTCTAATATTAATGTCATTTAAAACGGCTTCAGAAGATTTTGCATAAGTGAAACATACATTTTTTAAAACAATATCACCTTTCACAGGAACATTTTTACTCTCAGCATGATCATTTTCGATTTTGGCATCAGTAATATCTTTTATTCTGTCTATGTTCGTTGTAGCAACTAATAAATCGTTTATCAATTGGAACATGGAAGTGCTTGTTGTGAAAAACATAGAAGTAACAGAGTAAAAGGCCAAAACTTCGCCAAAGGTCAACTCTTGTTGTATATACAAATAAAAACCAACTAACAAAACAACAAAAGGAGCAATGGTTTGCATACCTTGTGAAAATGTATTATAAAAGTTCAACAATGCACCTTTCTTTTTATACCTTCTTATAACATTTTTTAATTGTTTCTTCCAATTATGAAAAACTTCGTTTTCGATTCCTGATAATTTAATATTGAATATCGCTGTAATGGTTTCAATTTGCAGCCGTTGTATTTTACTACGCTCTAATACTTCATATAAGTTTAACTCTTTTAATTTTGGTCTTATCAAAATAGTAACTACGCCAAAAACCGAAAATAATATGGTAACTAACATAAAAAGAGATAAAGACTTATACGCGATATAAAATAAAATAACAATAAGGGAGACAACATCAAGAATTCCTTTTATCGCTTTTTCTGACAACAAATCCTTAATAAATTCTACACTGCTTAATCTGTACTGTATATCTCCAGTTGGTCTTGACTCAAAAAATTTATAGGGTACTTTTAATAAATGACTAAAAACTTTACTAATCAATGTTTGATCTAGTGTAGATTTTATTTGAATGAGAACAACACCTTGAAAGTATTGTAACAAGAAAAAAAGTACTAGCAAAAGTAGTGAAATTGTTATTTCGAATATTGATATAGATCCTTTTTTTATTACACTATCCGTCAGGTTTTGAATAATAATTGGCATCAACAACGTTCCCATTGCTGTAAAAAATGATAAAACAAATAATAATATAAATGTTTTTTTATTGTCTACAACAGTGTTTGATAAAAATTTATACGAACTTTCTTTTTGTTTTTTCGCTTTAAAATCATGTTTAGGTTGAGGTACTAAGACAATGTTTGAAAATGATTTTTCAAACTCTTTCAAAGGTAAAGTTCTTCTCCCAATAGCTGGATCAACAATAGTAAATTTATTCTTTCTCACTTTTTCTAGAACAACAAAATGATCACTATTCCAAAATAATACAGATGGGAGATCTATCGCTTCTAACCCTTTCACTTCAGTCCGATATACTTTTGAATGAAAATGTAAAGCTTTGAATAAATCATGAACCTGTTTTAAATTCAGCCCATCTCTCCCTACTTCAGCTATATCTCTTAAATCATTTAGTGTATTAAAGCTACGGTAATATCTTAAAATCATGGCAACACAACACAAACCACATTCTGTCTGGTGAAATTGTTCAATAAAAGGAACTTTTCTAATCATAAGCCTCACCATTTCCTTTAATATAGGATAATGATCGTCTACTGAAGCCATAAAATATTATTTATACTTGGTTTTAGATGTTTCAATATTAAATACCCGTACCCAGTTAAACCAATCATTAACCCAAATAAATGATGATCTGGATGATTTTTATCAAGGATGACCTGTTTTATTGTGTCTTCATGAATTTTTATAAATGTATTTTCACAATATTTTTTAAGGGTTAAATCTTTCATCACATCTGCTGCATAATCAAGAATCAATAAACTTCCAAGATCTCCATGACAAAGCGTAGAGTTATTTCCAAAACCATTCTTTATAGTGGTTTTTATAGCTGTCTCTATTTCAATCTCCATACATTCATCATCATAACCGTTCGCTTTTAATAAAATTCTATTTAAGAGGATCCCTGGTGCTCCATGACACCAACCATTGCTAAATCCTTCATCCCCAACCTGCATATGCCAATTCTTTTCCTTACCTGAATATAACTCTCGTTCAAAATCTAAAGCAGAAGTAACAATTTTTAAAATAAAAGGATCTTTTATTATAGGGTATAGTTGCATCATCACAGCTGATATCCCACTACTACCATGAGCAAAACCAGTATAACCTTCTGAAATCTTACTCCAGTCAATTTTACCTTTATTTCCTTTTAATTTTATCACTTCAACAAATCTATTATATAAACTCCTTAATGCTCCAAATAAATAATGTTGTGTCTTTTCTTTAGCATTACTCTTAAATGCAGATAAAACAACTGCGATAGCTCCACTTATCCCCCCGATTATATCTTCATACTCCACTTTTTTAGCGTATGTTGTTAATAAATTGATACTCTGGATTGCTGTCGATACAAATTGTTCTTTATGAATATACTTTCCTGAATGATAAAGTGAATAAACCATACCGCTAATTCCTGAAAATCCTCCAATTTCTAAAATAGTTTCTTCGCTTTTTATTTCCATTAAATTTTTTAGAAGCGTAATGACTGGATTTAAAGCTCGAATAGTTGCTTCTTTGTACTTTTGAAGTTTTGTCATATCATATAAAAAAGCAAAAAATAGCGCTATACCACTATTACCTTTATATAAATCAGGTTCAAACCCAGTTATTTGTGTTAATTGTTCCTTTTTACCGTAAATCATAAGCCCGAGCCAAGTATATTCTTTTTGGTTATGATAATTTCCTTCTATTGCTTGATCTAAAATAAAATCACCTATCTTTATTAAACTTTCCATTTCAGACGTCCTATCTCTTTTCAACAAATCCTTTGTCTGAAATGAAATATTAGTTAAAGCTTTGTCACCTTCATACTCACTATAAAGAAAACTTAAATCGATAAAATCAAGTTGCTTTTCAAAATCAGCTTCACTCATCTTCTCAATTTTGTTTTCAACTATTGTTAGAGGTGATTTTTCTAATGTCACCCCTCTTACAACCTCATCATGAGAATTCTTAATCTCTAACGAACTAACATTTGTGTAGAAATAAGGGATGTCTCCATTTAATAGATCCTTGTATTCACTAGAAAGAAAATATTTATATTTTTCTTCATATTTACTCATTCCAATTCTCGTTAGAAATACTTCTCTATGAATTGAATCTTGAAGTAGATCAGGATGAAAACTACTATGTAACAAATTAAAATATAAATAGGTTGGTTTTATAATCAACCGGCACTGAGCATCTCGAAAATCAGTATATACAGCTTGAATAACTAAATTTTTATTATTTTGTATCCACTTATAAACTAAAGAAAAACCCTTTTTAATTTCAGCAACATATTGATTAGACTTTACTATATTATTTTGATATTTTGGTAAATTTTTTTGAGGTGACAAAACACCATAACTTCTTACAATTTTCATTTCATCTGTACCATCTTTTTGTATAATAGATGATTTTAAACTAGCAACCTGCTCTTCTGCACCACTAACTCCACCTAAATCTAAGTATCCTGAATCATCATTGGCAAATGATATTCTATTTGGTAATAAATAAATAGAACAGACCGATTCATCAATTAGTTTTTTAGCCTTTGCAATTGCAGAAGAATCATTGTAATCACTATTCACTTTCCCATGAAAAATTGTTTCTATATCAATTAATATCGGATGTTCTTTGTTAGCAATAATATTCTCATAGTGAAAATCTTTAGAATTAAAAATGTACAATAAACAAAGTAATTCTCCAATTCTATAATAATAATTTGCTGCATCCTTCTTATTATTTAACTCTTCATAATCGATATACTCCATCCAACCACAAGAAGAGATTGAGTAAACCCTTGCTGTATTTAAATCTAAATACCCTTTTATTCCCATGGAATTAAGCCAGTTTATAAATCTGTTGAAATTCTTTTCTAACATCATTGATCTAGGCTTATACACCAGCTTATATTTAGAATGAAAAGTTAAAAAACTGACAGACTTTGATCCTCGATGAGTATCACCTTGTCCAATAGTAATATCTACAATCTTACCTAGTCCTATTTTGTTATTAAATTGTGTTATTAACTGCTTGTAATGATCTTTAGTGTCTTTAATAATAGAAATGATAAAATTAATGATTTGAAGAGTTCGTTTATTGATTAAGTTAAATAGATAAGGATAATCTAAATATAAGTAACGTAAGTAGCTCTTATCTTTTAACATACAATCTTTAAAATATAAGAATCTTTTTTCAGCTGTTTCTCCTTTTAAATTTGATTCTTCACGCGCTAGATTTATTTCTAATATTATAGTTTTATAAAATACACTATAAAGACTACTATTGATGTTTTTGAAAATACATTTAATAATATTTGCAAAATCCATCATCTTTTTTTGTTCTAATATTTCCTCCATTTTAAGTGAAATATGATAGTTGATAAATGGTTTTATAACATCAATAAACTCAAAATGAACTGAGTTACTCTCTAATATGTTTGAAATTTTTCCATCATCATCCATCATTAGAACTTTATTGACTAATTTTAAGTATGATATTTTGTCCTCTTTTGGAGACTGTTCCCACTTTTTCTTCAACTCCAAGAAATCTTTTCTGATTGTTTCTTTAATCACTTTTTCTATATCTTTTAAAGACCCTTTTTTCTCTGGAAAAAAAGTGATCCAATAATCTAACACATGATCAAATGTGATCGTGGCATTCCCCATAACAATCGTCTCCTTTGTTAAAATGTCAATGCCTAGTTCAATTTATTCCTATATTTAATTTTGAAAAATAAAGATGATACATATAACTTTATTTAATAAATCTGAAATTGAATAGGGTGAAAAAATATGGCCCCAACAATTTTAGAAATGGAGTTTGTTAATAGTTTGACTACCAACCCATTTCTTGTTAATATGAGGATAAATTTAGGGTAAAAACAAAATATGTCATCAAATTAAAAAATACTACATCATATTAAATCTCAAGAAGCGGTGATACTATGGGGAAAATCAACTTACTAATAATTGAAGATGATGTATATTGGTTAGGCATTTTTAAAGAAATCTTGAAAAATCAACCGGATATTAGAATAATAGGAGAAATATGCAGAAAGGATAATTTGAATTATTTTTTATCAACTAATGTAAAATTTGATGTTGTTTTATTAGATTTAGAATTAGAAGGAGATCAAACAAATGGAATAACCACATGTTCTTATATATTTCATAAAAGAAATGATGCGAGTATTATTATTAATATTTCAAATAATGAGAATGAAAATTTGATAAAACAGGCCTTTTCTGCTGGTGCAATTGACTTTGTTTCTAAAAAAAATTATAAAGATATAGCTTATAAAATAAGATATGCAAATAGTACATTTAATCCCTATAAAATAATATTAACTGAATATTCTAAATTAATAGAGGAATCTATCCTCTATAAACTCAGTACTGCAGAAAAAGACCTATATAAATTGATTTGCAAAGGATATAGTCGGGCAAATATTAGTGAAATCATGTTCAAGTCTCCAAATACAATAAAAAAGCAGATAAAAAGTATCTTAAATAAAACAGGCTGTAAAACAACAAAAGAACTTCGAGAACTACTAAGTTCTCCATGGAAAAAATATCAAGACCATAGTGAAGAGAAACCGAATCACTCTATTTTACATAGATCTCGCTTCTAATTTTATGCACTTCCCTAAAAAATACAATATCATGAATAACTGGATTGGCATGAATTCGATTTATCTCGAACCATGTCTTTTTATTTTGCTTTAATCATTTTTCCTTTTAAAAACTTTATGATGGGCATGACAGAAAGAAACACCCCAATTGCTAGAATTTTCATCTCACAATTGGGGTGTTATTTATCCTATAGTGACGAAAAAAAACATTTTTGAAGCTTTATGCACAAGGGATAGTAGAGAAACATTCAGCTGATAATGTACAATATTTTCCGTAATTTGTACCTAGCCCCATAGACCGGGCTTTGGCTATAGATTGTGCTCTTGTGCCCCAACCACCTGTAATGTCAGACATGTCTTGTTCTTTTAGTTCTTCCAATAAATCTCCAGAAGGGTGATTTTCAATACTACGTTTTCTTAAAAGTGGATTTTTAAAATTTTTACCCATGTTTGATCACTCCTATTTTGAGATTGGATAACGTTATCACATTTATATTGTATTTTATAGTTTATCATTTTAATAGGGTGAAAAAACATGGTCCTCAATAAAGATAAATTCAGGTTAAATAGATAAAATGTATTTCCTAATATTCATAACTCTCTTCTTAATGCCGTCAATACATTCGTTTTGGTCGCCTTAATAGCCGGGTTTAAACCTGAAAGAATTGCCACTCCTGCACTGATCGCTGTTGCAATGAGCACAAGGCTGAGTGGAATATATGAGAAAGTAATATGAAACTCCTCTCCTCCCCCATGAGAAACAGATGAGAGAATAACCGGTAGAAACTTGTTCACTAAAAAGCTGACACCATATGAAATCATCATTCCGAACACAGACCCAATGACACCGATATAGGCGCTTTCCAGCAAAAACATTTTGCGAATCATGTTCGGACTTGCACCAATCGCTTTCATAATTCCGATCTCCTGTGTTCTTTCTGTGACAGCCATTGTCATTGTATTAAAGATACCGATCGCAGAGATCAATACCGCTATCACCCCAACAAAAATCAGACCTATTTTAAATGCGGTGAAGAACAAATTGATACTATCCAGCCTTTTCGTAATGGAATCAACATAGAAGCCCTTATCTTCTAAAGCATTTGTGATTTCTCCAACATGTTCAGCACTGTCAGTATATACAAACATTTTATTTACAACCTGGGATTTTTCCGGTTTTAAATAGTCAATAGCATTTTCACTCAAATAGACTGTGGTATCCATTTTCCAAGCATATGAAGACTGTTTTTTCACCCCGACAATCTTAAATTGATGATTCTTTTTCTTAGCGTTTTCCTCTCCTGTTTTTGCAACTGTTATGTCAATCGTTTTTCCTAAAATATCGCCTTTATATCCTGTTGGTTTTTTTACATTTTTTTCTTTTTTGTGTTTCTGTTTTTCATATTTCTCTGATTCATTTTTCGTCCAAAGCAGTTTACCAAAATCATAACCGACAACAATTTCATTTGGTGACTTTGCCAACCGACCTCGGTCTAGTTTAAAGTTCGTTTTTTGCTCTGCATCCATGTCTGTGAATGTGAGATCCTTAATTTTAGTATTGGTGCGATCAGCTAATTTAGCCTCTACATCCTCGTTTAAGTACATACGTTCAAATATGGCTGTTACATGTTTTCGATTCTCAAACTCTTGCAAATCTTTTTTTTGAACTGGTTTACCAGCTTTTCCTTCTTTGCCAGCTACTTTGATTTCTGTCACGATCTGTTTTTTCATGATTTGTTCCGTCATCGATTTTTGCAGCCCAAACCCGACAGACGCAAGCACAATTAAAAACGAACAGGCAACAGTTGTTGCAAGGATCGTCATAAACACCCGCAAACGGTTTTTCTTCATATTTCTTCTAATAAATATAAGTTGATCTTTAAAATTCAACAATAACGTCCCCTTTTCGGATAGATAAATTTCCTGCTGGGAATCATGATGCCTATTTTCAAAAAACCGGCGCGACGCCGGCTTTCAATCTATAATTCTCTTCTTAGAGCTGTTAGTACGTTCGTTTTCGTTGCTTTAACAGCTGGATTCAAGCCTGAAAGAATTGCCACTCCTGCACTGATCACGGTTGCAATCAGGACAAGACTAACCGGTATGTGTGAGAAAGTGATATTAAACACCTCGCCGTTTCCTCCCTCAGAAACCGATGATAAAATAACGGGTACAAGCTTATTTACCAAAAAGCTGACACCATATGAAATGATAATTCCAAATACAGAGCCGATGACACCAATATAGGCACTTTCCAGTAAAAACATTTTGCGAATGATATTCGGACTTGCCCCGATTGCTTTCATAATGCCAATTTCCTGTGTTCTTTCTGTGACTGCCATTGTCATCGTATTAAAGATTCCAATCGCAGAAATCAACACCGCTATCACCCCAACAAAAATTAGACCGATTTTAAAAGCGGTGAAAAACACATTGATACCCTCGAGCTTTTTGGTGATCGAATCAACATGGTATCCTTTATCCTCTAAATCTTTGGTAATATCGCCGACATGATCACCGCTGTCAGCATAAACCGCCAAACTTTTTACAATGTCCCCACTATCTTTATCAGCTTTTAGAAAACCAGTTATATCTTTCTCCATTTCATTACTAACAAAAACGTTGGAGTCAGTTGCCCAATCATATGAAGGTTTTTTCGCCACACCGACAACTTTTAGATCATATGTTTTAACTTTTTTCTTCCCTTTTTCCCCTTCTTTTGTGACTTTTAATTCAATCGTTTTTCCCAGGATATCGCCTTTATACCCCTTTGGTTGTTTAGCTTCTTCTACATTTTTACTTACCTGTTTTTCATATTTCTCCGTTTCTTTTTTCGTCCAGAACATTTTGCCAAAATGATAGCCGACAACAATTTCGTTCGGTGACTTTGCCACCCGTCCGCGGTCCAAATCTAAGTTGGCTTTTTCTTCTCCCGCCATATCCGTAATCATAAGCTGTGGTACTTGAGTGTTGGTCCGCTTACCAAATTTAGCTTCTATAGGTACGTGTACTTCTGTACGCTCAAAAATAGCTGTAACATGTTCATGGTTTTCAAACTCTTTCAAGTCTTTCTTTTGAACCGGCTTGTCAGGTTGATCATCTTTCCCGAAGACATCAATTTTCGTGACAATCTGATCCTTCATCAGCTCTTCAGTCATCGATTTTTGCAATCCAAACCCAACAGAAGCAAGCACAATTAAAAACGCACAGGCAACAGTTGTTGCAAGAATCGTCATAAACACCCGCAAGCGGTTTTTCTTCATATTTCTTCTAATAAATCTAAGCTGATCTTTAAACTTCAAGGGTCTCATCCCCTTTCTTCAGGACGCCATCTGCTAAATGAAATTTCTTACTGGCGATTGATGCTACCTCATCATCATGAGTGATGATAATAAAAGTAATTCCTCTTTCTCTGTTCAGCTGCTTTATAAACTGGAGGATTTCCTGTTCTGTTTCAGAGTCCAAACTTCCCGTCGGCTCATCTGCTAATATAATCGACGGGTTTAAAATGAGTGCCCGTGCGATACTGACGCGTTGCTGCTGTCCACCGGAAAGCTCGTTCGGATAATGGCCAGCATGATTTTCAAGACCGACCCGTTGCAACATTTCATTGACCTTTTGTTTTCTTTCTGCCGGACGAATGCCTTTTAAGGTGAGCGGTAGCTCAATATTTTCAAACGTCGTTAAGCTTGGGATGAGTTGAAAGCTTTGAAAGATAAAGCCGAAATTTTCAAGCCGGAACGTTGCCCAGTCTTTCTCACTGAATGCTGTCACATCAGTTCCATCAATTACAATCTTCCCTTTTGTCGGGGCTATGTAGCCAGATATTAAGTTTAATAGTGTTGATTTACCTGAACCGCTTCGCCCCACAACACAGGCGATCTCACCTTTTTCGACAGTCAGTGAAACATCTTTTAACACTTTAATTTCATTTTCTCGTCCTTTTTTTCCAATTGTGAAAGAATGATGGATATGCTGAATATGAATCATAATCTCTCTCCTTTATTAATACTTTGTTTTTTTATAAATTAAAAAGTAGCTAAGCAAAAAGCCAACGACTGCACCTATGATCATTCCAACTCCATATCCGATAAGAGAATCATCAGCATCATAACCTATATATCCAAATCCAAGAATCCCAAAAATAATCACCGCAATTTGAACCGGACGGTCAAGCTGTTTCCATAAGAAAAAGCTTCCTGCTCGTTCGCTAGGCTGTTTGCTAAAACAAAAGTAACCGATTAGATAAAACAAAATGCTCATGATAGCTGGGATTAACAGGATATTCATTGACTCACTGAGCCAAGCACCTGTATTTATATAAACGATTGGAATGCAAAACTGCAACAATGGGTTATCTAATAAGGGGATTTGATGCCAAAAAGTATCCCTTTCAAAGATCATTTTTACATTTAGAAAAGGTAGAACAACCAATAAAAACGGCATGATTGTAACACTAAACGCTGTTAACAACTGTGCAAAAATATGGCCTGTCATGGCTCCAGCAGCGATGACTAAAGCATAAGCCATAAAACTAATCACCAGAGAACCAATCATATAATGCTGAAAAAATAATACACTTTCAGGTTTGAGAATGATGAACAATACCTCTGATAGCAAATAGCTAAGCAACTGGGAGGTCATTAACACCACTCCACCTAGCAAAAATTTTGTATTAAATACCTGACCTCTTGTATAGGGTAGACTTAACGTAAAATCCAGCCAGCCTTTGCTTCGCTCCACTCCTAACTGAACGACCGCCAATATAATAGCTATCCCAATTCGCCAAGTGAATGAGTCTGTTGGCGTGTAATCAATCACAAAACGGGCCCTATCAGAGAAGTGATAAAATGTATGTTGATAGTCATGATATTGATCTATAATCGAAGCAGGAGTGATAAGAAGCAGTAAACAAAAAATTGTAATGAACAGAGCTTGATTGTGTTTCCACTCTTTAAAAAGTAATCCGCGGTCTATCATCTGTGTTTCCCTCCAAACTTTACGATGAATACCTCCCTTTTGTCGGAGAAAATAACATGATCAGTACTTTGTTTTTTTATAAATTGAAAAGTAACTAATGGAAAAGCCAACGACTGCACCTATGATCATCCCGATTACATATCCGGTAAGAGAATCGCCGGATTCATAACCGAAGTACCCAAAACCAAGAATTCCAAAAATGGTGACTGTAATTTGAACGGGACGGTCAAGTTGTTTAAACAAGAAAAAATTTCCGTTTCGTTCATTGTGATGTTTTAGAAAACTAAAGTGGCCAATCAAATAAAACAAAATGCTTATAAAAACTGGGATGAACAAAATAAATGTTGATTCAGTGACCCAATGTCCATCTATATAAACGATTGGAATGAGATACTTTAATGAACTATCAAATAAAGGAAACGATTTTTCAAAAGCAGACCTCCCCATCCAAACTGACAGATTTAATACAGGCAGACCAATGATTAAAAAAGGCATGATTGCAACACTAAACGCTGTTAATAACTGAGCAATGATATGACCTGTCAAGGCTCCTGCAGCCATGACTAAAGCATAAGCCATAAAACTAATCACCATTGAGCCAATCATATAATGGTGGAAAAAAAGCACACTTTCAGGTTTAAGAATCATGATCAATAGCTCTGATAACAAATAACTGAGCAATTGAGATGCGATTAACACGATGACGCCGAGGAAAAATTTCGTATTAAATACCTGACTTCTTGAATAGGGCAAGCTTAAGGTAAAGTCAAGCAAACCTTTGCTTCGCTCCATTCCTATCTGAAAGACAGCTAATATAATGCCTAGCCCTATTTGCCAAGTTATTGCATAGCCATAAGGTGCATAATCAATAATAAAACGTGCCTCATTAGGATAGTAGTGCAGCTCATTTAAGTAGGCACGATAATCATTTAAAAGTGAAAAAGGATGAATGAATAACAAAAAACAAAAAATGATCAGAAACAAAATTTGATGCTGTTTCCATTCCTTATAAAGTAATCCCCGGTCTACCATCTGCGTTTTCCTCCAAACTTTGCAATGAATACCTCCTCAAGGCTGACAGGAAGTTCATTCCATACTTTAGGAGACAAACTTTTAAGAAATTGTTTTCTGATCTCATCTTCTTTCGAAAGAAGCACTGTATAAAACACCCCAGTTTGATCTAAAACAGGAATTTCTTTTTCCCTGATTTTCAAGTTGATATCTTCCTCAAAAGCCATTTGAATCTTGATAAATTCACTTTTTAGTTCATCAAGGTCCATGACATTTGACAATGTATTGTCTTCAAGAAACCCGATTCTGTTACACATTCTCTCAATATCTTCGAGTCTGTGGGACGTAATTAGGATTGTGGTACGGTTTTCAGCCACTTCATCAACCATCAATTGAAGAACATCATGCCTTGTGACCGCATCAATTCCATCTGTCGGTTCGTCAAGCAAAATGACCGCTGGTCTAATAGCGAAAGCAAGAATGATGGAAAATTGTTTTTTTAATCCTGTTGATAGTTCACGATATTTTTTTGTTTCAGGTATTCCATATCTATTCATCAATTCATTGGCATAAGTGACATCAAAGTCCGGATAAATGTTGCGAAGCAAAGCAACGAGCTGTTTGTAATGGTATTTTTCAAAATAAGGATTTTGAACAGGCATATACACGATATTACGTTTCACTAGCGGATGATCCTTAACTTTGACACCATCAAATAGAATCTCTCCGTCATCAGGAAGTAAAATTTGCTGGATGAGGCGCAAAAGCGTTGTTTTCCCTGAACCGTTTCGCCCGAGCAACCCGAAAATTTCCCCTTCTTCAAGCTTTAAAGAGATATTTTTCAGTATCTCTTGTCCATTAATTGTTTTTGAAACATGCTGTAACTCGATCATATTTGTTCGCCCCCCTTTACTTCTTTGCTGATTTCCGTTATCCACTCTTGTAGTTTTTTTATGTCAATTCCTGCATAGTGCGCATCGATGATCAGTTGTTTTAGTTGCTCTTTAATCATCGTGATCTTCCCTTCATCAAGCGTGATTTTTGCATTTTCTGAAATGTATGTCCCTCTTCCCCGCAAAGTTTCAATAATTCCTTCGCGTTCAAGTTCTTTATAGGCTTTACTAACAGTATTTGGATTTGCAATAATAACCGTTGCAAGCTCTCTAACAGAAGGAAGCTTATCACCGGGTTTCATTATCCCTTTTAAACAAAGCTCTTTCATTTGCTGAATGATCTGTTCATAGATCGGTGTTGAGCTTCTTGGATCGATTTGAATCATCTATCTCCCTTCTTTCTTACCATTTCCGATATTGTTTAGCATAGGATAACGATCCATATCTTTATTAAGGCTTAATTTGCGTGTGAATATATTGAATAGAATCACTTGGAAGGAGCTTTTGTTCAACCTTTTGCTTCACAACAGAACTAACTGCTGTAAACATAAAAAGAAATGTACAAGCAATTGCCCCAGAAATCACTAAAGTGAAGTATTTTCTTGTGTTCATTCGTTTTTTTCGTTTCATTTTAAACTCTCCTTTAAAAAGAGATTCTTTTTATCATGTATTAAGTGTATTACTTTTTATAGTACACCTAATACAATAAAGAGAGATATGCAAATTGTCAACACTTTTTTTATTTACTGAACACCCGGTGGTGGAACAATGCCATATATAAATAAAAGACCCCTTATTAAAGAGGTCTTTCAAATGATCTCTGCAAGATCATATTGTTTTGAAGGGTTTGCAGCTGAAGCCGCTTGCGGTAAATTTCTTCTCGTTGCTGCTCATTCGCAAACAATGAGAGCTTATTCAAATCATTGACCGCACTTTCAAGCCCAAGCTGCGCATCACTGTACTCTGTCTCATTATAATGTTCCTGCTTACATGCAGTTTCAAACTGAGATATAGCGAATTCATATGCATCTTCGCTTCTTTGGATGTGCTCACCAACAGATTGTCTTGTCGCCAAGAAAACCCCTCCTTAATGGAATCATTCCATCACTTTTAGTTTGGCCAGACGATCCTTAGATCAGTAAAGAAAATAATGGTCCAACTTCGATTTGTTCAAATCGTTTATTTTTGCTACAATTTTATAATGCCATCTATTAGAGGAGGTTCTTTTGTGGTGCATCAACATAATCTTTTTCCATATTCAAACAGTGACAAACGTTATCATACATGGAATTACCATTTAAAAAAACATTTTGGTCATAAAGTTTTTAAAGTGGCCCTAGACGGTGGGTTTGACTGTCCAAATCGTGATGGAACGGTTGCTCATGGGGGATGTACATTTTGCAGTGCTGCCGGAAGCGGCGATTTTGCCGGAAACCGTGTTGATGATCTTGTGACTCAATTTCATGATATACGCGATCGGATGCATGAAAAGTGGAAAGATGGCAAATATATGGCTTATTTCCAAGCTTTTACGAATACACATGCCCCTGTCAGCGTTCTCCGTGAAAAGTATGAAACCGTTCTGAATCTTGACGGTGTTGTTGGCCTTTCAATTGCAACGCGTCCTGACTGTCTTCCTGATGATGTTGTCGAATATCTGGCTGAACTGAATGAACGGACATACCTTTGGGTTGAACTCGGCCTGCAAACCGTTCACGAACGGACGGCTTCCTTGATCAATCGTGCCCATGATTATGAGTGCTATATTGAAGGTGTCAATAAACTAAGAAAACATGGAATCCGTGTTTGTTCTCATATCATTAACGGCCTTCCTCTAGAAGACCGGGAGATGATGATGGAAACAGCAAGAGCTGTTGCCCATTTAGATGTACAAGGGATCAAAATCCATTTACTCCACCTTTTAAAAGGAACACCAATGGTCAAGCAATATGAAAAAGGAAAGCTTACATTCCTCTCTCAAGACGAGTATGTCCAACTTGTCTGTGATCAACTAGAGATTTTGCCACCGGAAATGATCATACACAGAATTACGGGAGATGGTCCAATCGAATTAATGGTCGGACCAATGTGGAGCGTTAATAAATGGGAAGTACTGAATGCGATAAACGATGAACTACAAACGCGAGATAGTTACCAAGGGAAATATTTTAAAACGCTGAAAGAAGCAACTCATCATGAAGCTTAAAAAAATCCTACCTTACGCAAAAGATCTCTTAAAACTAGCTGCGGGTGAAGGAGATATTGTCATTGACGCAACAATGGGAAATGGGCATGACACTTACTTTTTGGCAGAGCTTGTTGGTGAAAGCGGGCATGTTTATGCCTTTGATATTCAACAATCTGCTCTCTCCCATACTGCGGAAAGACTTGGAAATGAATATCTAAAGCGGGTGACTCTGTTTCAAAAAAGTCATGATCAACTCATCTCCACTCTTCCAACACATATTTCTGGAAAGGTAGCAGCAGCCGTTTTTAACTTAGGATACTTGCCGGGTGGCGATAAATCGTTAACAACGAAAAGTGCATCAACGATCTCAAGTATTAAACAGTTATTAAACATTTTACGACCTGAAGGTTTGATCGTTTTGGTCGTTTATCATGGTCATCCTGAAGGTAAACGGGAAAAAGACGACCTTCTTGAATTTTGCTGTTCACTTGATCAAGATACAGCTCGTGTTCTCTTGTTTCAATATGTAAATCAGCGCAATGATCCACCATTTATCATTGCCATAGAAAAAAAAGCTCAAATCCAAACGTGATTTGAGCTTTACTTATGAACTTTTATTCCAAGGCATTTTTTGTAACTTACGATACGCTCTACCATTGATATAGAAAAAGAAAGACGTTTTGCCGCTTGCTTTAATCAACTTTTTAGCCAGACGCCCCATTTCTTTTTGGCTCGCTACCTTATCATCGGATAAGTATACACCTAATAGACCTCTGTTAATTAAACGATGGAAATTTTCATGCGGAATTCCACGCAAATGTTCATCAGCCATTTCGATAAAATATTTAAGTCTTTCCATCATCTCTGTATGGGATGAATAGTATGTACAAAAGTTTAAGTCCCCACCGAGCAAATCTTCTTCTTGATCAATCAAATAATCAAGCAGAATATGCAATCCTTGTACGTACGGAAAATAGCTATCACGAATTTTTTTTGCCAGACCTTCCGTAAAGTCAGAACGAACTGAATAGGATACTAAACAAAAAATGCCGAGTGTCGAACCTGCACACGCTGAAAACTCATACCATTCCATCTTTGGTAAAGCGGATTTATAGTTGTTAAACCAAGCTTCAAGCCGTGGGACACGTTCATGTTCAATGACATGTTTATGAACTTGCAGATCACAATAATAACTGCAAAGTTCGTACAAATAATCCTTCATGACATGATAATTTTCGGTCGTAGCTAAGACGTTTTGGCATGTTTTGACTAATTCATGCAAATAGCCCTGATCATTTTGATCTTCCCTGAATTGATAATAGTTTTTTAATTCCGCCCCGACAGTCAAAGCATCTTTCATTGACTGATGAAGCATTGAGAAATCTTCCGGGTCAAGGGATGTACTCCGATCACATAAATTATCAAGATAGTCGCTAATCGTTTGATAGGCGATAATAAAGCGAATCGATTGCTCAATTTGCTGACCTGAAAGGAGTGCCATAATGCCGCCTCCTTCACAATGAAAAGCTTTATTTTTTAAGCTCGCCAGTGCCTGTGATTTCAGTTCAGGATTTTCAATGCTTTCCGCCTTGGTTCGCCATTTATCTAATTCTTGATGAACAAGCGGAAAAACATCTTTATATACTCTTGCCATTAATCCAAAAGGATGCTCCGGTACTGACAAAGATTGCACCTCCATTATATGATATGGTGTTCTGTGAATGCTTTTGCCGTTTTAAAGACATCTTCCCGTTCAGGTTCATTAAAAACTTCATGATATAAACCTTCCCATTCCCTGTATGTCTTATGGTGTGAAGGAAGTTGGTCAAACCACTTGATGACCATTTTCTTATCAACAAGAAAATCAGTTCCCGCCTGCATGACAAGCAATGGAGTTTTTATGAAAGCATCGGTTGGCTCCATCGCGTTTTTCATCGTTTTTAATATTTCTTGATACCATCTAACAGAAACTTTTGTGAAATATAATGGATCATTGCTATCCATTTCAATGATTTTTTTATTTCTCGTTGCTTTATCAGGGGTTATCCCTGATTCAAATCTAAGGGTCGGAGCAACAACATTAAGACCTTTTGCGATCACATCCATTAATTTATTCGGCTTTAATTGCAGCCCAAGACACGGTGATGATAAAATGAGACCGGTAATACCTTCTCGGTGTTGCTTGAACCATTCAATGACAACAAGCCCGCCCATACTGTGTCCAAGAATGAACACAGGCAACTGAAAAGCTTTTGCCTTGTCAACCCATTTGTCTACTTCATCAAGATATTCTTGAAATGTCCGGATATGCCCTCTACGCCTTGTTGATGTACCAGCACCAGGCAAGTCACCCATGATCACATGGTACCCGGATGAACACCACATTTCTGCTAACCATTTGTACCGTCTATGATGTTCACAGGCACCATGGACAACGACGATGACAGCCACTGGCCGTTCTGCTTCCATGTACAGCATAATGATGACCACCTCACACACTTTTTTAATGACACAAATTGAAAGGATGAAGCACATGATCTACCCTTATCAAGGTACTTTACCTGTTATACATGAAACCGCCTTTATTGCCGATAATGCGACAATTACCGGTGATGTCAAACTTGGAGAACTAGCAAGCGTTTGGTTCTCTGTTGTGATCCGCGGTGATGTTGCACCAGTTACGATTGGAAAAGGCGTTAATATTCAAGATCTTTCTTGTTTGCATCAAAGTCCAGACCTGCCGCTTCTCATTGAAGATGGTGTAACGGTTGGCCATCAAGTGACATTACATAGTGCTGTGATTCGCCGGAATGCACTGATCGGTATGGGATCAATTATTTTAGATGGGGCCGAAATCGGTGAAGGCGCCTTTATTGGAGCTGGCAGTCTTGTTCCACCTGGCAAAAAGATCCCACCCTTTCATCTCGCTTTTGGCAGACCAGCAAAAGTCATTCGTCCATTGACAGACCATGACAAACAAGAAATGGAAAGAATTCACAAAGAATATATTGAAAAAGGACAGCATTACAAGTCCCTGCAAAAAAAGGATGAGCCATGTTAATTTTACCATTTTTCCCGTTGTAAATTAAACAAAAACAATTCCAAACCATAAGCCAACAGTGCTTATGGCTTTTTTAAAAAATTCCCGGAATCTTTACAAATACTTATTACTTATTAAACATTTATTTATCACAATGAAAGTGAAGCGATTCATCTAAGGAGGGTGATCTGTTGAATAAGCTGATGAATGGCCTATATCACTTTGAATGTCGGGTCCTATTGATTCTCAATGGCCGTTTTCATCAAAAATCTTTAAATCGCTACTTTCGCATTTTGACCCATTTAGGAGGCGCTTTATGCACAATTTTAACATCACTAACACTGATTGCTTTTGGCTCGGGAAACCTAAGAATGGCGGGTGCTGCATGTGCCATCGCTCTTTTGATCAGCCATCTTCAAGTCATGCTGATGAAAAAGCTTTGTCCTAGAAAAAGACCTTACATGACATTGAAACAAACACATGTCCTGCCAAATCCACTAACAGATCATTCTTTTCCATCAGGGCATACAACGGCTATATTTTCCATTATCACACCACTTATCATATTCTATCCGATCAGCATGTTTTTATTAATCCCGATTGGAGTAAGTGTTGGTCTTTCAAGAGTTTATCTCGGCCTCCACTATCCTTCAGATGTCCTTTCAGGACTAGCACTCGGCGTGTTGACCGGAACCTTGACGTATATGATCATATGTTTTTAAATCAAAAGGGGTGTCCTGAAAGTAGTGTGGATAAATAAAAATGGGGGAATTTGCTCGTTTTCCGCAGGAGTCTCGCAATTCCCCCTAATTCATGTTGATAAAGGACTTTTTAGACAGCTTCTTTGCCAAATCATTTAAGAAAAAAGGTTTTCGACTGATGAATCGAAAACCTTTTTGTATTGTTAAACAATAATAACTTCTTTTGGTTGATGGTTTAGTTCTTCGGGCACATACCGTTTCTCAACGAAAATACTGTGCCAGATCATAAAGATCAGGACTGTCCAGATTTTACGGCTGTTATCCGCTTTGTTCGCACAGTGATCTTCAAGGAGCTGCAATACATATTCTTTATGAATATATGCATCAGTTTCACTCTCTTTAATCATATTCACTGCCCAATCATGCATCTCGTTTTTCAGCCAGTGACGGATCGGTACAGGGAAACCTAGTTTTTTACGATTTAACACATGATCAGGAACAATGCCTTCAGCCGCTTTTCTAAGTAAATACTTTGTTGTGCCATTTTTTGTTTTTAGCTCTTCCGGAATTTTTGAAGCTACATCAAACACAACTTTGTCCAAAAATGGCACGCGAAGCTCTAATGAATTGGCCATTGTCATTTTATCAGCCTTCAGCAAAATATCGCCGCGAAGCCATGTATGAATATCAACATACTGCATCTTATTAATGTCACTATATGACTGACTTTCTTCAAAATATGGTTTTGTTACATCACAGTAAGAGAGATTACCATTATACTGGCTGAGCAACTTTTCTTTTACATCTTCTTCAAAGATCTTCGCATTTCCGATATATCGTTGTTCAAGAGGTGTACATCCCCTCATTAAAAAGCTTTTTCCTTTCATTCCTTCAGGCATGACTGAAGCGATATGGAGAAGCATCTTTTTCAAAGGTGATGGGATCCGTTCAAACGGTTTTAATGACAATGGTTCACGATAAATATTGTATCCGCCGAATAGTTCATCTGCTCCCTCTCCAGACAACACAACTGTCACTTGCTTTTTCGCTTCCTTGGCGACAAAATACAAAGGAATCGCTGCTGGATCTGCAAGTGGATCATCTAAATGCCAAACGATCTTTGGAAGTTCATTCATATACTCTTCAGGAGAAATGATGGCACTGAAGTTTTCCACACCGACTTTTTCGGCAGTTTCCTTCGCTACATCAACTTCACTGAAGCCTTCATGCTCAAAACCGACAGAGAACGTTTTTAGATTAGGATGAAACTGTTTCGCAACAGAAACGATAAAAGAAGAATCGATACCACCTGAAAGGAATGAACCGACAGGTACATCACTTCTCATATGGATTTTTACAGAGTCAAAAATAGCATCTCTAACTTCTTGAACAAGTTTTTCTTCTTCTGTCATCACAGGTTTAAATTGAACTTTCCAGTATGTTTTAAATTGGATATCTTCATTAGGACGAATCGTAAACTGCTGACCAGGTTGGACTTTTTGCACTTTTTTATCAAGAGTTTGAGGTTCAGGAACAAATTGGAATGATGTGTATTGTTGAAGTGCCTGCTCATTAAACTCCAAATCTGCTCCAATTGGCATCAAACTCTTTCTTTCAGATGCAAAATAAACAGATCCTTCAGTTTTGGTAAAGTAAAGTGGTTTAATCCCAAACGGATCGCGCGCCCCATATAACAGTTGTTCTTTTTTATCCCAAATTAAAAATGCAAACATTCCACGAAGTTTAGAAGCGGCTTCTTGTTTATAATGGCGATAAGTTGCGAGAAGCACTTCTGTATCTGAATCGGTATGAAACTGGTACCCTTTTGCAAGTAGCTCTTCTTTTAACTCTATATAATTATAAATTTCTCCATTAAAAATGATCCAGTATGAATCGTCTTCATAAGACAGAGGCTGTCCTCCATTTTCAACATCAATGATGCTCAGTCTTCTGAATCCGAAGCCTACATGTTCATCATGATAATAACCATCATCATCTGGGCCACGATGAACGATCATTTCATTCATTTGTTTTATTAATTCTTCTTGGCTTGTTGTCTCGGATAATGGGCAATGATTGAATACCCCTACAAATCCACACATAGTATTGCCTCCGATTTTTTTAAAAATTTCATACAGATAACTTTCTGCTGTTTGATTAGACATGTATTAAAAGAAAAATGTTTCATAAACTTTAAAATTGTTTTCATAAAAATGATTATCTCACAAAAAAACAACTTATTCATCTTATATATTCCTAGGTTTAACGTTTATCGTGCAAAATGAAAGCCGCTTATGTAAGCGGCTATTTAGTTATTCTGCTAACGCCTCTTTACGAAGCTGTTCTGCTTTATCAGTCCGTTCCCAAGGCAGATCAAGATCAAGACGTCCAAAATGTCCGTATGCTGCTGTCTGTTTGTAAATTGGACGGCGCAAATCAAGCATTTTAATAATGCCAGCAGGTCTTAAATCAAAGTTATTTCGAACCACTCTGATCAATGTGTCTTCAGCCGCTTTTCCTGTACCGAATGTATCGATGGAAATCGATACTGGTTGTGCAACACCAATAGCATAAGCAAGTTGAACTTCACAGGAATCAGCAAGCCCTGCAGCTACGATATTTTTCGCAACATATCTCGCTGCATATGCGGCGGATCTGTCAACTTTTGTCGCATCTTTTCCGGAAAATGCACCACCGCCGTGACGTGCATATCCACCATATGTGTCAACAATAATTTTCCGTCCCGTCAAACCGGCATCACCCTGTGGACCACCAATAACAAACCGACCAGTTGGATTAATAAAATATTTTGTCTCCTCATCAATCAGTTCTTCTGGAACAACCGGTTGAATCACATATTCTTTCAAGTTGCGTTGAATTTGTTCAAGCGATATTTCTGGATGATGTTGTGTTGAAATGACAATTGTATCGATACGAACCGGTTTATTTTGTTCATCATATTCGACTGTAACCTGTGTTTTTCCGTCCGGACGCAAGTATGGAAGAATCTCTTCCTTACGAACTTCAGTCAAACGACGTGCCAGCTTGTGAGCGAGGGAAATCGGCAAAGGCATGAGTTCCTTCGTTTCATTACATGCGTACCCAAACATCAAACCTTGATCTCCGGCTCCAATTGCTTCAATTTCAGCTTCACTCATCTCGCCTTCTCTTGCCTCTAATGCCTGATCAACTCCCATTGCAATATCAGGGGATTGTTCATCTATTGATGTAAGAACCGCACATGTTTCAGCATCAAAGCCATATTTAGCACGAGTATATCCAATTTCCTTTATTGTTTCACGAACTGTTTTTGGAATATCAACATAAGTAGATGTTGTAATTTCACCACTTACTAACACCAAACCGGTTGTCACAGATGTTTCACATGCAACCCGAGCATTTGGATCTTTCTTTAAAATTTCGTCTAATATACTATCCGAAATCTGATCACAAATTTTGTCCGGATGTCCCTCCGTAACTGACTCTGATGTAAATAACCGACGATTTTTGCTCATTTATGTTTTCCTCCTGTATATGTAGATCAATCAGTAGTGACCTTGAAATATGATACGGAACTCGTTCCTCTTAGTTTAGCGACGATAGTAGGACTTCATACTCCCTGATTTTAAAAGACTTCTTTAGAATCTTTATATGTACCGAGGCTGAATTCCAATCTACTCATTATATTCTGTGAAATTTCCGGTAGCTTCGTCCATTTCGGACACTCGGCTAATACCTTCCACGTCCTGTGAAAAACGCCCAGTACCTTCGTCCATTTAGACACTCGGCTAATACCTTTCACGTCCTGTGAAAAACGCCCAGTACCTTCGTCCATTTAGACACTCGGCTAATACCTTTCACGTCCTGTGAAAAACGCCCAGTACCTTCGTCCTGAAGGCATTAAAAAAACCTTTTCCTGTTCACTTTGGAAAGGGTTTAGTCATGCTTACCTTTCACTCTTATTGTTCAAGGTTTATTTAACAACCACCTTGCATCAGGTTAGCACCGTCTTCATCTCATTATAATATGAGATAACCGGTTGCTGGACTTCATCGGGCCTGTCCCTCCGTCAACTCGGAATAAGAGTATCCGTTCAATGAAATATCTTATCTTAAAATGGCTCGTTATGTCAATATAAGTTGAAGTAAATTTGAACAATCTCCATTGAAGAAAAAACCCGAACGAAATCTGATAAATAGTATAGACTGTATAAATAAATGTGTTATACTAATTCTACATTAATGTTATACACATTAAATAACGTGTAAAGGAAGGTTCTTATGAATTCTGTTGATTTAACTGCCGATTTACAAACGTTATTAACCGGACAAAACGTTCATTTTAATTTACCTGTTCCACATTTGGTCGAAAAAATTCTGAAACGTCAAGAAGGAATATTAACATCTTCAGGGGCTATTCAAGCAACGACCGGTACATATACCGGCCGATCACCAAAAGACAAATTCATTGTTGAAGAAGACAGCACAAAAGAAAAAATTGATTGGGGTGCTGTCAATCAACCAATCTCAAAAGATGTTTTTGAAAAATTGTATACAAAAGTAGTCAATTATTTAAAAGAACGTGATGAATTGTATGTATTTAACGGGTTCGCAGGAGCAGATGTAAAATATCAACTGCCGATAACCGTCGTCAACGAATTCGCTTGGCATAACCTGTTTGCTAGACAACTGTTCATTAGACCTGAAGGGCAGCAAACAAAAATGTCTGAGCAGCCCTTTACTATCCTTTCTGCACCAAATTTCAAAGCTGATCCACTTCTCGACGGTACAAGATCTGAAACATTCATCATCATTTCATTTGAGAAGCGAACGATTTTAATCGGTGGGACTGAATATGCCGGTGAAATGAAGAAATCGATTTTTTCAATTATGAACTACCTCCTTCCTCAACAAAATGTCTTGTCAATGCACTGCTCAGCTAACATTGGTGAGGAAGGCGGAACAGCGCTTTTCTTCGGTTTATCTGGAACTGGAAAAACGACGCTCTCAGCAGACGCAAATCGGAAGCTAATCGGAGATGATGAACATGGTTGGTCCAATACAGGGATATTTAATATTGAAGGCGGTTGCTATGCAAAGTGCATTCATTTAAGCGAAGAAAAAGAACCGCAGATTTATCGGGCGATTCGCTTTGGTTCTGTTTTAGAGAATGTGGTAATTGACAGAGAGACTGGGGAACCCGACTATTCTGACACATTTTATACAGAAAACACCAGGGCCGCATACCCAATAGATGCGATTGAAAACATAGTCAAACCAAGTATTGCTGCACATCCTCAAACCATCGTATTTTTGACAGCAGACGCATTTGGAGTACTACCTCCGATTAGTAAACTAACGAAAGAACAAGCAATGTACCATTTCTTAAGTGGATATACAAGCAAACTAGCAGGAACCGAACGAGGAATCACGACTCCTGAAGCAACTTTTTCCACATGTTTCGGCTCTCCCTTTCTTCCACTTCCGGCCAATGTCTACGCCGAAATGCTCGGGAAGAAAATTGACGAACACAGTGTCAGCGTGTTCCTCGTCAATACTGGTTGGACTGGTGGAGGTTATGGTGTAGGAGAAAGGATCAGCCTCGCTCATACAAGAGCAATGGTTCGAGCTGCAATAGAGGGCGACCTAGACAACACTGAGATGAGAACGGATCGAATTTTCGGACTGCACTCACCGATCCACGTCCCAGGTGTCCCTGATCAAGTACTTGAACCAGCTAAAACATGGGCGGATGAAAAAACTTACCAAGAAAAAGCCATCCAGTTAGCAAATGAATTCAAAATCAATTTTAAGAAATTTTCCAATACAGAAACAATCGAAAAAATTGGAGGACCTCTTGTATAAGTCCTAAAGTGGAGAAACATCAATTGTGTTTCTCCACCAGCTTCTTTTCTAAAGGTATTATGCTTTTATATTCTGCAATAACCTTCAATATACTTCAGTAAACAAGTAACCTTACCCATATTTTTAGTCAAATTATAGACCTTTAAATGCCATTTATATTTTTTGAAAATACAGACTTTTTTCTTTTTTAACAATTTAAAGCTTTCTTATGGTATCATTTAAAAAACATTTGTTTATTTCAGGAGGACGCATCAATGAAATTTGGTTTATTACCTAGGATTATCACTGCAATTGTTCTCGGTGTTATCATTGGAAGTTTTGCTCCGCTTTGGCTTGTTAAAACCGCCGCTACTTTTAACGGCATTTTTGGGAACTTCATTAAATTTGTCATTCCTTTTATTATTATTGCATTTATTGTTCCTGGTATCGGACAGATCGGTCGCGGAGCAGGGAAAATTCTCGGTATTACCGCAGGTATTGCTTATTTATCAACAATTATTGCCGGGCTTTTGGCATATCTTGTGGGAACAAACCTACTTCCTTCCATTATTGCCGGACATCAACTGCTCGATTTTAAAAATCCGGAAGAAGTTTTGCAAAAAGGCTTCTTTTCAATTGAAATGAACCCTTTTATGGATGTCATGAGCGCGCTGATCTTCTCCTTTATCATGGGAATTGGGATCGCATATCTACCAGGAAAAACATTAAAAAATGCATTTGATGAATTTCAAACGATCGTTGAAAAACTGATCTCTTATATTATTATTCCATTACTGCCTATTCATATTTTCGGTATTTTTGCCAATATGACCTATGGCGGTCAAGTTCAAACGATTTTATCCGTATTTGCAAAAGTATTTGTCATGATTATTGTACTGCATATTGTGATCCTCTTGCTTCAATATACTGTTGCAGGTCTTGCCAATAAGAGAAATCCGTTCGCATTATTAAAAATCGTGGCACCTGCCTATTTTACTGCACTTGGTACACAGTCATCAGCAGCAACCATTCCTGTTACACTCAGACAAGTACGAAAAACAGGAGCTAGCCAAAAAGTTGCTGATTTTGCCATCCCACTACTTGCCAACATTCATTTGTCAGGCAGTACGATTACACTGACAAGCTGTGCAATGGGAGTCATGATTTTAAACGGTCAGACACCGACTTTTACAACAATGATGCCATTTATTTTAATGCTGGGAATCACAATGGTTGCCGCCCCTGGTGCCCCAGGAGGAGCAGTTATGGCTGCCCTAGGCCTTTTACAGTCCATGCTTGGCTTTAATGAGACAAGCGTTTCCTTAATGATTGCCCTTTATCTTGCACAAGACAGTTTAGGTACAGCTACAAACGTTACCGGTGATGGTGCACTCACCATGTTAGTGCACAGACTAACTGCAGGAAAAGAAAAAGATTTACCCGCATAAAGACAACAAAAAGCCAAGATGTCATATAAGACACCTTGGCTTTTTGTTTAATTCGTCGAATTTAAGGAAACAAGTCGATATGTTAAAAAAGTGTAACCATCTGACCATTCAAGCCGCTCAGCATACGCTGTTCCGGTTACATCTCCTTCCTTTGTTTTTCTTACTTCTATTGGTACATGAAGAGGATAAACACGGTAGCCCTCTTTTTTTAAGATAAATATGTTTTCTTCAATCCGCGTTTCTTTTCCTTTTGTAACAATCATTGTATTAAATTCAACTGGCATTCCCACCTAATATCCCCATCCTTTATCTCTATTCTCTTTAGTTTATCATAACTTGTCCGCTATCTGTTTTTCATCCATTGTGAAAGTTTTCTAACAACCCGCCTGTTTTCTTGCGGAGGAAAGTAATGAGTGAACTGCTGAAAATACCAGGTCTCAACCAACTTGTTTCGCTCGACTAATTCATGTTCTAAATGATTGGCATGAGTGATCGAAACATTTTCATCCTGCACGCCATGAATTAGTAAAATTGGAGTTTCAATGTTGTCGAGTTTGGCAAATGGAGTCCTTCTCTGATACTCTTCAGGAACTTTTTCCGGTGAGCCTCCGATCACCCGTTTCATCATCCGCCGTAAATCTTTACGTTCTCGATAAACCATGACCATATCACTCACACCTCCCCACGATACAAATGATGTCACAGCCGATTTCATTTTTATCGCTGTTAAAATCCCCATGATTCCACCACGTGAGAAACCAAAAATATGAACTCGCTGATCTTTCACCAATCTATGCTTTTTTAATAGATGAAAAGCCGCGTATGCGTCTTCCCTGTCATCCCCCGCAAAATCTTCATTTCCTTCTCCACCTTGATTACCTCTATAAAAGGGCGCAAGGACGACAAAACCTTGTAAAGCAAATTGAACAATCCGTCCAGGTCTGACCATCCCAATGTTCTTGATTCCACCTCGCAAATATAAAAAACCGTCATAATGACCAGCAGCAGCCGGTTCAGCCAACAAACCTTTAACTTTTAACCCTTGTGAAAGGTATGTAACTATAAACAAGTGAACTTGTTTGCTTGGTGATGGAAATCTTCGTTTTTCGATCCACATGATTCAAACACACCTCTTTCACTCCGCAGCTATCCCTCACACCTGTTTTGTCATTAACATAAACTATTTTATGCCGAAAGCAACCGAAATGAAAGGAGTGAGATCGGTTTGAAGCGTTTCTTTTTTACTATATTATCCTTCACCTTTATGCTATTTATCCTCACTTCCTGTAGCGAACAAAAAACTGAAAAGATTCATCTTGCTGAAGTGACCCGTTCCCTTTTTTTCACTCCCTTATATGTCGCTATATCTGAAGGTTTTTTTAAAGAAGAAGGACTGGATGTTGAACTGAAAACAACTTGGGGTGGAGATAAAACAATGACAACTCTCCTATCAAACAGTACTGATATCGCGTTAATCGGTTCAGAAACATCCATTTATGTAGATGCCCAAGGGGCAAGTGATCCGGTTATCAATTTCGCCCAGCTTACGCAGACGGACGGCACATTTCTAGTGTCTAGAGAAAAAATTGACCATTTCAGCTGGAAAGCATTGCAAGGCAAAACCTTTCTCGGTCAACGTAAAGGAGGCATGCCCCAAATGGCTGGTGAGTTTGTCTTGAAAAAGCAAGGAATTGATCCACAAAAAGATATCGACTTGATTCAGTCAATTGATTTTGCAAACATTCCAAATAGTTTTGCTTCTGGAACAGGCGATTTCGTTCAGCTCTTTGAACCACAAGCTTCTATTTTTGAAAAGGAAGGAATTGGTCATATTGTTGCCTCTTTCGGTAAAGAATCAGGAAAAATTCCTTATACCACATTTATGGCAAAAAAAAGCTATCTAGAGAAAAACACAGATAAGGTAGAAAAGTTCACCCGTGCCATTTACAAAGCACAGCGGTGGGTCTTGTCACATTCTGCAAAAGATGCTGCCACAAGTATACGACAACATTTTCAAGATACAGACCTTTCCATCATTGAATCCTCAATTAACCGGTATAAACAGCAAAAAACATTTGCGGAAAACCCGATCTTGGATGAGAAAGAATGGAAACTGCTTCAAACCATTGTAGATGAAGCCGGTGAGCTTCCGAAATACACACCTTACAAAGAAATGGTCCATTCAAAAATTGCCGAAAAGGTCACAAAAAAACACTAGGAGGTGGCCGGATTGTCTTTTTTAAAAGTACAGAATATCACCCATACTTACTTTACTTTGCAAGAAAAAACAACAGCGCTCACCAATGTTCAATTCGATGTCAAAAAAGGAGAGTTTGTCTCCTTGATTGGTCCTAGCGGATGTGGAAAAACAACATTATTGTCAATTATAGCTGGCATTATTTCGCCCACAGAAGGCCATGTCCTTATTGAAAATAGCCAAAAAGATCGGCAAATTGGTTATATGCTACAACAGGATTATTTATTTCCTTGGAAAACAATCGAGGAAAATCTTCTACTTGGTCTACGGATCACTAAACAACTCAACAACAAAACAAAACAAGCAGCTTTTGATTTATTGGCGAAGCTTGGATTACAACAAATTGAAAACAAATACCCCCATGAACTGTCCGGCGGTATGAGACAAAGAGCCGCATTAGCTCGCACACTAGCCGTTGACCCAGATATATTGCTACTTGATGAACCTTTTTCAGCTCTTGACTACCAGACAAAACTTAACCTTGAAGACTTGGTTTTTAACACATTAAATAGCTTTCAAAAAACAGCCATCCTTGTCACTCACGATATTGAGGAAGCGATTGCGATGAGCAGTCGAATTTTCCTGTTTTCAAAACAGCCGGGAACAATCTATAAAACCTTTATCGTTCCAAAGACATTACAATCTCTAACACCTTTTAAAGCAAGGCAACACCCCGAATTTCAGACCCTTTTTCAGAACATATGGAAGGAGCTAAATCATCTTGAACATCATCAAACAGAGTGACTCTCATCACGAACAATTTTTAAAAAAGCATCGATATGAACAAAGACAGATTCGTTTTTATCAAATAGCCATCTTTATTTTATTTTTCACATTATGGGAAATCGCGAGCCGACTAAATTGGATTGACCCACTCATTTTTAGTTCTCCTTCAGCTGTTTGGACGCTTTTTCTTGAAAAAATCGGGGACGGCTCATTACTAGGGCATATCGGGGTAACAGTATTTGAAACGATTCTCGGATTTCTGATCGGAACTTTACTTGGAACATCTTTAGCCGCTTTTTTATGGTGGTTTCCAAGAATGTCCAAAGTGTTAGATCCCTATCTTGTCATTTTAAATGCGATGCCTAAAGTAGCACTTGGACCTATCCTCATCGTTGCTATTGGTCCTAGTCTCACAAGTATTATTGCCATGGGTGCTATCATTAGTGTGATTATTACCACTATCGTTATCTATACATCATTTGAAGAAATTGACGGGAACTATATCAAAGTCATGAAAACATTTGGAGCTAAAAAAAGCGAAATATTTAAAGAAGTCATTTTTCCAGCTTCAATTCCTGCCATCATTTCCACACTGAAAGTCAATGTTGGATTGAGCTGGGTTGGTGTGATTGTAGGAGAATTTTTAGTATCAGCTCAGGGGTTAGGTTATATGATCATTTACGGATTTCAAGTCTTTCAATTTACCCTTGTCATGTTAAGTCTTCTCATCATTGCTATCTTCGCGGCCATGATGTATAAGGGTATCGAATGTTTAGAAAGAAGATGGATGAAAGGAAGAATGAATTGATAAAAAAGGCTCAGGTTTAACACCGGGCCTTTCATTCGATTAAACCATCTTGTTTAAGTTTCTCAATGGTCATTTTAAGAACTGAATCCTTCATAATAAAACTGTACTGTCTATTTTTTGCAATATCTTTAGGTAGACGCTTAAGTAAAATAGGGCCTTTCGTTTCATAATATGTGTCTTGCTCTTCAATTTTTGCAATTTCAGCAAAATATATATTCTTTACAATTACTTTTTCTCTTCCAAGAACTTTATATTGCCCAACATATGTCAGCTTTTTAATCGAAGCCCCCGTTTCTTCTTTAACCTCCCGCGATGCCGCCTCTTCTGGGTTTTCTAAAGGCTCTACTTTACCACCTGGAAATTCATATCCTCTATCTTGATGATTTGTTAAAAGCCACTGATTTTGATATCTGCAAACCACCCATACATGTTTTGGAGTCAATGAAAAAGGATGCTTTTCAAAAGAAAGCTGAACTGTATTGCGATAGAAATCTTTAAATACATACATGATAATCCCTCTTATCCGTTTCCTTTCTTCTTCCACTCATCATATCACATATCCGTTTTTTCGCTAGTGGTTTTATCTATTTACTATAATGAATTAACTTTTATAAGAAAATTGTCGGAGGTAGTCGAAATAAATGAAACCTTAGTTCATAGAAACCCGTAATTATAGATGCAATTATATCGTTCGATTGTTTTTTAATATTCAAGTTTTATATGATATATGATGATCGAAATGAAAAGGAGGAATCAAGGTGGGAATTCAATCTTCATCAAGATCTAAAAGTGGGATTCAGCTTGGCGGTAGCCATCCAAATCCCAACCAACCACAACAACATTCAAACCAAAATCAACAGCCAGCACAAAATCAGCAAATAATGAATCAAAGCCAACAAACTTGGCAGCAACCAACACAAAATCAGCAAATACCGAATCAAAGTCAACAAACTTGGCAGCAACCAACACAAAATCAGCAAATACCGAATCAAAGTCAACAAACTTGGCAGCAACCAGCACAAAGTCAGCAAATAATGAATCAAAGTCAACAGTATGGACAGGCGATGTCACCACAAGGAAATCAGTCATTTGCCAACAGTATCACCCTAGTCAAAGGGCAAAAATTTGATTTAACAAAAGGAAACCCTTCATTGGATCAAATTCAGATCGGGTTGGGTTGGGATCTAAGGTTTGATGGAGTAAGCTATGATTTGGATGCCGAGCTGTTTTTACTGGATCAGACTGGAAGAGTCCAATCACCACATCATTTTATTTTTTATAATAACCCGCTAAGTCCAGATGGAGCTGTCCAACATTCTGGGGACAACACTAGTGGTCAAGGAGAAGGTGATGATGAAAGCATCACTGTTCAATTAAGAAAAATTTCTCCTGATATTCAGCGAATTGCAATTACTGTCACCATCCATGATGCCAATATCAAACGCCAAAATTTCGGACAAGTTGCCAATGCCTACATAAGAGTGATGAACCGGCAAAACAACACAGAAATTTGCAAATTTAATTTGACAGACGATTATTCATCAAGTATCTCGATTATTTTTGCTGAACTTTATCGCCACAATGGAGAATGGAAATTTAATGCTCTCGGAGAAGGAAGTAGCCTTGATCTGAGCGGAATTTGCAATCGTTTTGGTTTATCACTTTAACATTCTATATTAAGGGAGAGATCTTCTTTGGGTTTTTATTTAGATACAGTACAAGAATTAACACTAAAAGCAGAAGGAAGCGGCCATTTTTTTGCTAAAAAAGGAGCAATGATTGCTGATCAAGGGCAATTTAAATATAGCAAGCGATTGCTTGGTACAAACCAAGGAAATGTTGTCAAACAGGTTTTCAACCATATAAGCCGAAAATTCACTGGCGAAAATCTTGAAATGATGGAAGTAACCGGTCAAGGTGTTTGCTATTTAGCTGATCAAAGTGAACATGTCACAGTTATCAACTTAGAACCTAACGGTCCTTGGCAAAGTGTTTGTGTTGAAAGTGAAGATTTATTAGCGTTTACTGAGACTTGTCATTATGGGGTTACACCTGTTGGTGTCGGTGTATTATCGCAAAAAGGCTTGTTCACTTCAAAGCTTACGTATAATGGACCAGGGGCACAAGTTGCCATTAAAACAGCCGGTAATCCGTTAATACTTGAAGGTCCTTGTCGGGTGGATCCTGATGCAATTGTCTCTTGGACAGGACCTTCACCGAAAGTAAAATTAGATGTAAACTGGAAAACGATTATTGGACAGACCTCTGGAGAATCTTATATGTTTGAATTTAAGGAACCTGGACAAATCGTTGTTGTTCAACCGTTTGAGAGACAAGCAGGACTTAGGGTCGGACTTGATGACAATCGCTATCAAGCAGAAACGCAAAACAGCGCTTGGCAGAATACTCGCCAAGGGATTACGAATCAGCCAACACATCAAAATCATTATCAACAACCCCATTCTCATCAAGAACAGAGTGGTGGCGGACTGGGAGATATGGTCAACAATTTTTTAAATAGACGATAATCGGTCCATGAAAAAAGAAACATCTTTTATGGACTCGAGAATGTTCTTTATGATCATTTGTATGATAGGTGGTCTACTATTTCTTTTAACAAAATAAGTTTAATTTATGGCTGATCAGAAAGTCAGTGAGTGTAGCTGACTTTCTGATCGCTTTTTTTGTGTCATGACACATTCCCTACTTTCATCCTTTAAAATAGACATAGTCGTCTTCCCCTGTACATGTTTTAATCTGCCGAATTCATTTCATGTAGCCCATTCTCACTGATAAAGGATTTTGTTTGTCCATTTCCGAGTTGGTAAAGCATTGAATAAATGTTTTTGCGCAGTTCATCCATTTTATCATTGGAACTATCGTTATGATACTCAACAATCGGAACATGTGCGCGGAAAAAATTAATCCAATCCTCTGAGTACAGTTGGTCAAAGTACTCTCGCAAAACAGAAATTTCTTCATCTGTTGCCGCAATTTCAAATTCCCAAGGTGATACGTTGGAATACTGTGAAATCATCCCATCTTGTACAGAAACATAATATGTCTTCTTGTTCAAAGCCATGCCCCCTTTTCATGTTAGTATAGCCAGTTGGAATCAAATATTACGAGTTACAAAAAATAAATAAAGCCGGGTGTTCCCCGGCTTTTCTGCAACTAACCTAAATATGCTTTTAACATCCAGTTATGCTTTTCGATCACTTGATGTATGGCAAGAAACATGTCGCCTGTTGTTTCATCATTTACCTCTTCGGCTAACTCAATTCCTGTTTTGAGCTCTTCAGCAACAGTAGAAAAGTCATTATAAATATTTTGCACCATCTGTTCTGCAGTTTCGCTTCCATCTGCTTCTTTAATTGTGGATACTTCAAGACATTCCTTCATCGTGGCTACTGGAGAGCCTTGCATCGCCAACAGCCGTTCAGCTAAATCATCGATATAAACAGCTGCTTCATTATAAAACTCTTCAAATTTTTCATGTAGTGTAAAAAAATCTTTCCCCTTTACATACCAATGGTAATTATGTAGCTTCACATAAAGAACTGTCCAGTTTGCAACTTGCTTGTTTACCGTTGTTTTTAATTTTTCAGACATTAAGATCGACCTCCTCTTAGTTTACTATTGATATACCCATTTAGTTTGTACGGGAAACATCTCTTTTATGATAAGCTATAGTAAAACAACATGGAGAATGGAGGCTTTTTATGATCTTTTGGATTGTTTTAGCCATATTGATTTTCGGTGCTGTTTTGATGATATCACTAGTTACAACATCTAAAGCATACAGCTACAAACATCAAATCGATCCACTTCCTAAAAGACGTCATATGAAGAAAGAACAGTCTCATCAATGATGATGAGCTTCTTCTTTTTGATCCTCTTTTTCTGGCTTTTGATCAACTTTCCCGACTTTTATTTCAGTTACTGGCATGGTGTGCTGTTTTTTGGCTGTAACATGAACTTGAATTTTATAAAGGCCATCCTTTGAAAAAGCCTTTTCAATACTGTAAACCCCTTTTCCTTCATGCTTTGCTTTTTGGAGCTGGCTTTCATCTTTGCTTCCCGACTTCCAACATTCAAATTCTACTTCATCTGCATCTGTCACCGGCTCGTCCCCATATAAAACAGAAGCTTTGATATGAGCCTTCTCTTTTTTCGCCACATGCTTTGGTACTTCAAGCTTTGCAGTTAGCATTTTTGGCTTTTGATCAGATGATGCCGTCTTTTCTGTTTGACCACATGCAGTCAGACTAATCATCAAAAACAATAGAACAATCCATTTTCCCCAACGCATCCTATCACCCTTTTTCATTGATATATTACAAGTAAAGTTTAACAAAACAGCAGAGAAATGGCATTATTTTCTTTGTGAACAAATAAAAAACCGACTCCTTTTATTAGAGTCGGATCGGTCTAAAGATTTATCCAAATACTTTTAATAAATCTTCTTTATTTTGTGTTAGCCAAAAACGAATCATTCGCTTTGCGCCTTCTAAGTCATGAAGTTTTGCCTGACCACATTGCTTCTCATTTGCAGCTGGAATTTCGTTCACTTCAACAGCCTCTTTAAATGTATCTTCAAGCAAATCGACAATCTCCTCAGCTTTCGGCTCGCCACTTACGACAAGGTAATATCCTGTTTGACATCCCATTGGTGAAATATCAATAATATCAAAGTGATCGTATTTTTCAGCATGTGTCCGAATCGTAAAAGCGAGCAAATGCTCAAGTGTATGAATCGTATCAGGTTTCATCGCCTGTTTATTTGGCTGACAAAACCGAATATCAAACTTGTTGACAACCCCATCTGTTCCGACTTTGTGAACTCCACAATGTCTGACATAAGGTGCCTTAACAGCATGATGGTCAAGCTCAAAGCTTTCAACTGATGGCATGTATTATCTCTCCCCTCTCATTCATCTTTTTGTATTATAGCATATAGATTTCAATGTATGATAATGGTATGAGCTGAGTTATGGACAGTTTATCACTTACTTAGAAAACTCAGTTTCAAATGAGAAACGACCTGTTTCTTCAGGAGGGTGTATATACTTATTTATTTTAAATTTAAATATTTTGTGGTATTCTTTTGCGTGTGGATTTATAGACTCTACCATATGTTCTTCTTCCTCTAATCTATCCACAATCATTTAAAAAAGGTGTTGAACAATCATGAAAACTCTGTTCCTTCTGATCATCCGAACATACCAAAAATGGATCTCGCCTATTTTGCCTCCATCTTGCCGCTTTTATCCCACCTGCTCCAATTACGGACTTGAAGCAATCCAAAAACACGGAGCGCTTAAAGGAGGCTGGCTGACAGTTAAGCGGATACTAAAATGCCATCCATTTCATCCCGGTGGTATTGATCCCGTACCGGAAAAAAAACATAAGCATTAATAGCCGTTAATGACAACATCAAGTTTTCCTGTCCCTGGATCAATCACAAGTCCGTGTACGGGAACATCTTGTGGTAAAAGCGGATGGTTTTTAATGACTTGCACACTGTCTTTGACACTATCCTCTACAGAATCAAAGCTTTTCAACCACTGCTTAAAGTCAACTCCTGAATATTCGAGAGTTTGTATTCGCTCTTTAGAAATTCCCCGTTTTACTGCTTTGTCAAGAAAACTTTCACTTTTCAGTTTGCTCATACCACAATCATGATGCCCGATCACGCATATTTCATCAGCATTCAACTCATAAACAGCAACAAGAATGCTTCTCATAATACTTCCAAAAGGATGTGAAACAAGTGCTCCTGCGCTTTTGACAATTTTCACATCACCATTTCGCATATTCATCGCATGTGGTAACAATTCAACAAGCCTTGTATCCATGCAGGAGAGGATGACCATTTTTTTATCAGGGAATTTACTTGTCTGATATTTTTTATAATCCTCACGTTCAACGAACTGCTGATTAAATTGTAAAATATTATCCAAAAGATTCATGACTTGTTCCTTTCTAAACGAATTTTGCAGTTAAGCATACCATATAACTTATTTTTTTTCATTAACTAGACTATAAAAATATTTTTCTCTTTTCAAATCGTAATTATTACGATACAATGTAACAGGAATAATTTTAAATCGGAACAATTCGATTTTATGTTGAGAGGAGAAACAAAATGAAAAAAACAATCGGATTAGCATCTGCAATCCTCCTTGCAATTGGTTTAACAGCAGGGTGTTCAAGTACAGGAACCTCAGCAGATCAAAATAAAAAAGATGGAAAGTTAGATATTTATACAACGATCTATCCACTTGAAAATTTCACAAAGAAAATCGGTGGGGAATATGTAAACGTTAAAAGTGTTTATCCTCCTAATGTTGAAGCACATACTTATGAGCCAAGCTCAAAAACGATTGCGGAGATATCAGATTCAGATGCCTTTATCTATTCTGGGGTCGGTGTAGAAGGGTTCGCTGATAAAGCAGTCAATATGTTAAAAAATAGTGATGTCGACATTGTGAAATCTGGAGAAGGAATTGATCTTCTTGAACATGGAGAAGAGCATGGTCATGACGAGGAACATGAGCATGGTGATCACGACCATGGTGATCACGATCCACATGTCTGGCTTGACCCTGTACTCGCCCAAAAGTTAGCGGAAAATATTAAAAATGAGCTCGTAAAATTACAACCAGAACATAAAAAAATATTTACAAAAAACTATGAATCTCTCAAATCTGAATTGGAAAAGCTTGATCAAGAATTTAAAAAAACAGTTGCACACGCGGGTAAAAAAGAGATTCTCGTTTCTCACGCTGCATACGGATACTGGGAAAAACGTTATGGAATTGAGCAGATGAGTGTGCTTGGTCTTTCACCAACTGAAGAGCCTTCTCAGAAGGATTTGGAAAATATCGTGAAAACAGCTAAAGAACACAACATAAAATATGTGATATTTGAAAGTAATGTTAGCAGTAAAATTTCCGACATCATTAAAAAAGAAATCGGCGCTGAAAGCCTAACAATGAAAAATCTTGAATCCGTCTCAGAAGAAGATCTTAAAGACGGCAAAGACTATACTAGCATCATGAAAGAAAACTTAGCTGTCCTTAAAAAAGCTTTATCAAATAAATAATGACTGACACACGCACATCAAGATCTTGATGTGCGTGTTTTTTATCAAAAAAAGACCGAATATCGGCCTTTAATCGAGATTAAATCTTTTCTTAAACTGTTCGACCCTTCCCCCTCTTTCATTGAACTTTTGTCTACCTGTGTAAAATGGATGAGTGTCAGAGCTTACTTCAACTTTAATCACCGGATATGTTTTACCATCTTCCCACTCTGCTGTTTCATTAGAAGTTCTTGTTGAACTGCTCAAAAATCGGTAACCACTGTTTACATCGTGAAACATAACCTTGTAAGTTTTTGGGTGAATATTTGGTTTCATTGACAATTCTCCTTCCAAAACGTAATTATTACGTTTTATTATAAACCTTTTAATTCATCATGTCAAAAGATAGAAGAATAAACAAAACAAAGGACGGATACGCTAATACCGTACAAAAAATTGAAGGGGGATCATAATGGAACATAAAGAGGAACAAAAAGTACTTTGTGAAGTTAATAACTGTACGTATTGGGGCCAAGGAAACAAATGTACAGCTGATGCCATTTATGTAGTGAGCCATGCAGGTGAAAAAGCTTCTACAAGTGAGGAAACGGATTGTAAAACATTTAAACCAGAGCATCATTAATCAGAAGTATTGAAGGAGGAACAGGCTGATGAAGCATGAGTCCTTGATGAAGGCTTTTTTTCAAGAAATCCAGGGAGCTGATGAGATCTCTTTTCAAAAGGCCGCCCGCTCCTTCGCAAACTTATGGGATTATGAATACGGTTGTCTGGACGGTTTTAATGAACAAGCTGATCAACTGATCGGACAAGCCGTTTGCGAAGACATGCTGTTAGAGGAATAGGATCAAGGGTGTCCATAAGTTGGATGCCCTTAAGAGTAAAAAAACCGGCATTTATTGCCGGTCCAAACGAGAAGGGGAATATAATACACATTAAATATAAAAGAATACCACAAAACAAACAAACCTTAAGAAATAGAAAATCGCTTAACAAAAATGCTTTTTAACGTTTAAATACATCGATTTTAACAGAGTTTTTTCTTAATACATGTTGATTCACTGAAAATCCCATTCCTGGATTTTCTGGTACCTTAATATACCCACCTTGAATCTGAATTTCAGGTTGAACAATATCCTCTTCCCAGTACCTCGAAGATGCGGAGATATCCCCTGGTATCAAAAATTGCGGGAGTGAGCTAAGCGCAATATTATGCGCCCTAGAAATACCTGTTTCCAACATTCCGCCACACCAGACAGGCAGATGGTGCTTTTTGCAAAGATCATGAATTTTTAGCGCTTCCGTTAAACCTCCAACACGTGAAGGTTTAATATTAATGATTTGGCAACTACCTAACTCAATCGCTTTTCTAGCATCATCGACCGACCGTATACTTTCATCAAGACAAATTGAAGTTTTGATATACTTTTGTAAGTGACGGTGATCAACAATGTCTTCATCTGCCAATGGTTGTTCGATCATGATTAAATGAAATTGATCCAATTCTTTTATACGTTTAAGATCTTTCAGCTGGTATGAGGAGTTTGCATCTGCCATTAATGGTACATGTGGAAAATGCTTTCTAATTTCTTTTAATAAACCAATATCTTGTCCAGGCTTAATTTTAAGTTTTATTCTTTGATAACCTTCTTTTACATATTGATCAATTTCCTGAAGCATATCCTCTATTGGTCCAAGTCCAACGACAACACCAGCGGGTATTTTTGATTTCACTCCTCCTAGTACCTCTGTTAAAGATTGACCATGTTTTTTAGCATACAGATCCCAAAAAGCGGCTTCAACCCCGGCCTTTGCCATTCTGTTTCCTTTAAATCTATGCAATCGCTCTGGAACTTGAGAAGGATGAGAAAAGCTCTCAGAAAGCACAATCGGAATAAAAAAATCTTTCAACATATGATAGCATGTCTCAGTTGTTTCTTCCGTGTACCATGGAGAGGAAAAAGCAGAAACTTCCCCCCAGCCTATCACACCGTGCTGATCTTCTACCTCTATAATAAGAAATTTGCGTTCCTGCAACGTTTCTAAACTAGACTTGAAGGGTTTTTTTAAATGCATGCACAAATGGTACAATGTCAATCTTTTGATTTGAATCATATCCTTCTCCTTCTACAATTTGTGTCTCATCAATTTGTTTGCAGCATTACGCGGTAACTTTTCAACAATCTGAAAAGCTTTTGGAACTTTATAAGCAGCAAGTCTATCTTTACAAAATTGAATGAGTTCTTCCTCGTCAACCGCTTCACTGATTACCAGAAATGCATGTGGAACCTTTCCCCATATGTTATCATCTACTCCTTTTATTCCAGCTTCCATAACAAAAGGATGGGTTTGAAGAACCGCTTCTACCTCAGCGGGATAAATATTTTCACCACCTGAGATGATTAAATCTGAACGTCTATCTAATACATATAAAAATCCGTCATTGTCAAGGTAGCCGAGATCACCAGTTTTAAACCAGCCATCTTTTAATGATTCACGAGTAACTGTTTCATTTTTCAAATATCCTTTCATCACTGTCGGCCCTTTTACAATAATTTCACCATGTTCACCAGTGTTGCATGACACCCCATTTCGTTCGATCCGAATGTTTGAAGCAAACAGCGGTTTTCCGGCTGAACCGAGTTTTGTCATACTGTACTGTGGTGTAAGTGTTGCAATTTGCGAACAAGTTTCTGTCATGCCATAAGTCTGAACAATTGGTAATTGTTTTTTTCTGCATTCTTCGAGTAGGGCAAATGGAGCCGGTCCCCCACCTAACAACAAGCATCTTAACGGCTCAGGACAGTTGGAAAGCTCTACTGTTAGACGCGCAAGTGTTGTCTGAACAACCGAAATCATCGTTACTTGGTCAGCTTGAATTGAGCGCAGAACATCCTTTACTTCAAATTTTTTATGTAAAACAATCGTCATTCCATAAATGACAGACTTAAATAAAGCGGACAAGCCACTGATATGAAAGAGAGGTAAAGTCACTAGCCAGCGATCATCCTCCATAAGACCAAGATTTAAAGCAGAAGAAACTGCACTAAAGTAGTGATTAGAAAAGGTTTGCATCACCCCTTTAGGCCGTCCAGTTGTACCAGATGTATACATGATTGTAGCTGTATCATCCAAATGAATGTCGACTGGTTGAAAAAACGGCTCAGGCAAAATTTTTTGAAGTTCTTCTACTGTCATGGCATTCATATGTTGCTCAGCAAAAGGTTCTTCAGTTATCATAAGCTTAGCTTCTGAATGTTCGATTTGATAGAGTCTTTCCGATTTTGACAGTCTTGTATTTAAAAGAACGACACGAGCACCAAGGAAAAAACAAGCGTGGATGCAAATCACCATTTCGAGTCGGTTTGTCATCAGAATAGCAATTGTATCGCCTTTTTCAATAGCCAAATGTTTCAGCTGGGCGGCCATTTTTTCTGCCTCTGTAAACAGCTTTAAAAAGGTAAGCCGTTTGTTTCCTTGAATAACAGCCAGCCTGTCAGGTGTCAATTCTGCCCGCTGTTTAAGCCAATTCGGCTGCTCCATTAGCATCTTTAATCATCTCCAAAACTGATTTAAAAAGAAAACAGCTCAGTTCATACCAAGCTGTTTTTTATATTAAGGAAAACGAGGGAACTGTCCAAAGTCTGGGCGGCGTTTTTCTTTAAAGGCATCGCGCCCCTCTTTCGCTTCATCTGTTGTGTAGTATAGCAATGTCGCATCTCCGGCAAATTGTTGAATACCTGCGAGTCCATCTGTATCAGCATTAAAAGCAGCTTTCAAAAACCTAAGTGCTGTCGGGCTCTTTTCTAACATTTCTTCACACCATTGAATGGTTTCTTCTTCAAGTTTTTCAAGCGGAACAACCGTGTTGACAAGGCCCATTTCCTTTGCCTCTTGAGCATTATATTGACGGCATAAGTACCAGATTTCACGCGCTTTTTTATGGCCTACAATTCGCGCTAAATAGCCTGATCCATAACCGGCATCAAAACTACCCACTTTCGGTCCTGTTTGTCCAAAAATTGCATTGTCTGCAGCAATAGTCAAGTCGCAAACGATATGCAGTACATGTCCACCACCAATTGCATAGCCAGAAACCATGGCAACAACAGGTTTTGGAATCACACGAATTAAACGCTGTAAGTCGAGCACGTTTAGACGCGGGATTTGATCTTCTCCCACATATCCTCCATGACCTCGTACTTTTTGATCTCCACCTGAACAAAACGCTTTATCCCCTGCACCGGCAAGGATGATAACACCGATATTTGCGTCATCCCTTGCATATGCAAATGCATCAATCAGCTCTGAAACTGTCTTCGGTCGAAATGCGTTATGTACTTCAGGCCGATTAATCGTAATTTTTGCAATGCCATGATATGTCTCATATAAAATATCTTCATATTGACGTTCACTTTTCCATTCTACCGTCATCAATATAACCTCCTACTTTAAAATAAAGTCACTTATTATTCTACCAAAAAAATCAGGCTCTTCCACATGAACCGCATGACCTGTTTGCTCGGCGATCACAAGACGGCTTCCAGGAATATATTGCTTCATGTTTTGATTGATCGCTACAAATTTATTGTCAAGACTCCCGGCAATTAAGAGAACTGGGTAATCGATAAAAGCAAGCTTCTCCCACCAAGAAGGTTGTGCACCGGTTCCCATTGCGGACAAGCTGTTTGCAAGACCAAGAGGCAGCTGATTGAGACGTTCATTGCGAATTTTTTCTTTTTTGGCAGTTTCCAGTTTATGCTGGGAAGAAAACAAAGGGATTCCTTCCCAATAGTCAACAAACCACTCCATCCCCTTGCGGAGTATTTGTTCCCCAAGTCGCCGATCGTGTGCTCTTCGGTCTTGCCTTTCTGCTTCTGTTTGCAACCCCGGAGAACTGCTTTCCAAAATTAAACGAGCTATTCGCTCAGGATGAATCATCGCAAATGACAAAGCAAGTCTACCACCCATCGAATACCCGACTAGATGAACATTTCCCAATTCAAGCTGATCGAAAATTTCCAATAAATCAGCACATTGCTTTTCTGTACTGTAGCGTTTTTTTTCACTTGGCGAATCGGTTCTCCCATGGCCGAGTAAATCCAGTTTTACACAACGAATTCCTGGGAAATACCGTTCTATTCCATCCCATGTTTTCGCACTGCCTGTAAACCCGTGTAAAAAAACCACTGTTTGTTTTGTTGACCACCCATTATCTTCTATTTCATAGCTAATACCGTCTTTTAATGTCAGTTTCAAAATGTCCACTCTTTTCTGATTTCATAAAGAACTGTCTCCATTAATTGAAGCTGATGCTGGACACGGTCATGTCGCTTTGTTTTCACTTCAATAATATCAAGTCCGTTTCGGTGAATAGAAGATAAATAAGCATCAGTAAAATGAGCGATCGACTCTGGACATTGATAACGCCCCCCATACAATTCTGCAGCATGCTTAAATTCAAGTCCGGTCGGTGTACCAAATAATTGCTCAAAATATGTTTGTTCAGTTGTTTGAGGAAGAAATGAAAAAATTCCGCCTCCATCATTATTCACAAGGATGACTGTCAGTGGAATATCAAGCGTCTTACAAACTAATAAACCGTTTAAATCATGATAAAAAGATAAATCACCAATCACAAGTGTAACAGGCTCTTTCGTTGCTGCATATACGCCGAGCGCTGTCGAGACTACACCATCAATCCCATTTGCACCTCGATTAGCAAACACTCGGAATGAGCGCTCCTGATTCTCAAAAAATGTATCTACATCGCGAATCGGCATGCTATTACCAACAAAAAGTGAACTGTTTTCAGGAATAAAATATTGCAAATGGCGATACAGATTTCCTTCAAATGTAAGATCCTCGACTTCAAGATTTCGCAAATGATGACGAAAACGGCTGTTAACATACTGCCATTTTTCCAACCAGTCACATGATCTGTTTTGCGCAACTGAACGGATCATAACTTTAACGAATTCCCTCTCTGTACAATGTAACATATATGAGCTCTGTTGAGTGGGATCTCGAAAGCCTCCACTAGGATCTACGATCATCTGGACGATATTTGAATGTTGCTTTAAAAGCTGATACAACGGCTTTGAAACAGGCATCGCCCCAAAACGGATGACAAGCTTTGGCATTAAAAAGCTTGTTAAGTCTTCATCTTTTAATAAAGAATCATACGCATCAATAATGGTCTCTTGAGCATGACTTCCATTTCGTAAATTTGAGAGTGGATCAGCTAAAATAGGATACCCCAATGCTTTTGAAAGTGAGATGATCTCGTATTTAGCTGCTTCATTCTGGAGCTCGCCGCAAACAATAACACCTTTTTCTGTTTCTTCAATCAGTGTGCTCAAAGTGTTAAGATCTTTTGCATGAATGGTTGCATGACTGCCAGTCACAGATATATGAGATCGATTTCTCATTCTTTCAAACGGCTGATCATCAAGATTTGGCATTAGTGGCTCCCTTAATGGAACATTAATATGAACAGGTCCATGGGGTTCTTTTAATGATTCTCCAACAGCACGGTCTGCTACAGCCCGGATATAGGTGAGCATTTCTGGATGTGCATCAGGCAATGCTAAGTCTGTGAAATAGTTAACAAAGTTTCCGAATAAGAACTGCTGATCAATCGCCTGAGGTGCTCCCACTCCCCGAAGTTCATGCGGCCGATCAGCCGTTAAGATGATAAGCGGTATTCTTGAATAATGAGCCTCAATCACGGCCGGGTAAAAATTAGCTGCTGCGGTTCCAGATGTACAGATCAAAGCAACAGGTTTTCGCTCCGCTTTTGCCATACCCAATGCAAAAAAACCGGCTGATCTTTCATCAACGTGCACGTGAACGTTTAAATCAGGATGTGCCGCTGCCAGAAGTGCAAGAGGCGTCGATCTTGATCCCGGACAAATTACTGCTTCTCTAACCCCAGCTAGTGTTAATTCATCGATAAAATTCCCTATATATTTAGTAATCGGATTTTCTGTCAACTAGGATCGCCTCCAAGAGCGGACAACATTGGCTTTAGTTTCATTTGGGTTTCCTCGTACTCCTGTAACGGATCGGAATCTCTCACAATTCCACAGCCGGCAAACAGTCTAGCCTGATGAGAATCAATCAAACCCGATCGTATCGCAACTGCAAATTCTCCATGATCTCTCGAATCGAGCCAACCTATCGGACCTGCATACCATCCCCTTGACATCGGTTCAATACTTCTAATTACCTCAAGTGCTGTTTTCTGAGGATCTCCTCCAAGAGCAGGTGTTGGATGCAATTTCTCAATGAAATCAAATAAAGAATATTTTTTGCTCATTTGACCAATGATTGGGGTATAGAGGTGTTGTACACTTTTTGTCTTGTATAACTCAGGTGCTGCTGGTTTTTCAACATCATCGCAATATCTTGAAAATGCTTGATGAATCATGTCTACAACAAACTCATGCTCCATTGCATTCTTTTTATCGTGTAATAACTCAAGACCGAGCATTTGATCTTCCTGCTCAGTTTGACCTCTTTTAATCGAGCCTGCAAGACAAGTGGATAAAACCTTGTCAGCAACCTTTTTAATCAGCCGTTCAGGTGATGCTCCAACAAAACATTTGCCATTCTCCTTAATGGCAAATATATAGCTTGACGTTTGGTCGCATAATAATTGACTGATCACTCGATACAGCTGAATAGGTTCCCGAAATGTCAAAAGAATTTCTCTAGCGAGTACGACTTTATCATACTTACCTTTTTGAATGTCTGTTGTAGCATGACGAATAGCTTCAAGCCATTCATCTACATAAAGCTCAGTTTTTTTGTCATATTGTTGATGTTCTGCCCGTTCGTCATGAATAGGGAACGTTCTCAACTTTTTAACGGCGTTGATTAATTGATCAAGAACATGGTGGACATTTTCATAAGGGTGCACCCATTTATTCATTGTGATAAACGTAGCATCTGAAGTTTTAGTCAACATTTTAGAAGGAATAAAAAAAGCGCCTTCTTGAAAATCGTGCCAATGTTTTGCTTTTTTTTTCAATGGGTCAAAAGAAAAACCGCCAAATAGTAAAGGACCCACTGCTGATTGAGTTACGTTGCCATCCTCATGGAAATGAAATGATCTATCTTTTATATGCTCCCATTTTTCATGAATGTCCTGATAACGTCCTCGATCCTTTTGGTGTGTGACAACAGTTAATTCCTGTCCAAGACCGACAAGTGTCAATTGCTGATCTGGATCAGACCAAAAAAACCGTTTGTCCATTCCACTTTCAAAAAAAGCAAGCGGATCGATTGTCTCTATTTTGCTAGAATAGCTTATTAAAACAGCATGATCGACTTTTTTAAGTTTATCTAATACGTTAGATGTTTCGTTTTGTAAGGTCAGTCCCAATGTTGCCACCTTGATCATTCCTCCAAAGTCCGTAAAATGCTTTTATTACAATACACCTGAGAACGATATGTGTCAATAAAACAACACTTTTTTCTTTTTCATTATATACATATCAGCAGATAAATGAAAATGAAGACTGGACAGCTTTTTTTCTAACAATATCACCCATTATATTGACACCTTTTTTAACTTTTTCTAAACTTAGAGGGGATGTGTACGTATTAAAACTTAAAGGAGTCAAACTTATGCAACATCAATCACTTTCAGAAAGTGTTTCTGGAATAAAACAGACGAATAACTGGCGAGTATGGTGGATGTTAACAAGACCTCATACACTCACTGCTGCATTTGTCCCTGTTACAATCGGTACGGTTATGGCTCTTGAAACGGAGCGAATTCATATATGGTTGTTTATAGCCATGCTCTTAGCCTCAGTCTTGATTCAGATAGGCACAAATTTATTTAACGAATATTTTGATTATGTCCGGGGCCTTGATAATGAAAACTCCGTTGGTATTGGAGGTGCTATTGTCCGTTACGGAATGAAGCCCAAAACAGTCTTATATCTGGCCTATGGGTTATTCGGCGTATCTGTGTTGCTCGGGGTATATATTTGTATGTCTTCAAGTTGGTGGCTGGCGCTTATCGGATTAATTTGTATGGCGGTTGGCTATTTTTATACCGGAGGTCCACTCCCAATCTCATATACACCATTCGGTGAAATGATGTCTGGTATCTTTATGGGAATGGTCATTATCCTCATTTCATACTTTATTCAAACCGGAGAAATTACCTGGAATGTCTTTTTGATCTCACTTCCAATTACAATTTTAGTTGGAGGCATTAACCTATCCAATAATATCCGCGATTTAGTCGGTGACAAAGAAAATGGCAGGAAAACACTTCCAATTTTAGCAGGAAGAAAAAACGCGGTCCAAATTTTAACAGTCTTCTTTATTGTTTCTTATTTACTAATTGGTTTGTATATCATGTTCGCAATCATTTCTGTTTGGAGTTGTCTTGTGCTTTTAAGTCTTCCAAAACCCATTAAAGCTATAAAAGAATTTAAACTTAAAGAAAAACCGGCTGATCTGATGATCGCTATGAAATCAACGGCACAAACAAATACATTTTTTGGTTTTTTACTAGCGCTTGCCTTAGTTATCCAATATATTCTTTAAAAAAGAGAACCTTAGGAGGTTCTTTTTTTTTACAGTGAAAGTTCTGTTTAAAATCGTTCATACTAAAGGTGCAGCACTTTTTAGAAATGAGGCGATACATGTGCTAACAACAGAACAGGTAAAAAAGCTTGAAAAGGAACTGAAAGCTGGAAAAGAACAAATTCTTTTCCGATTTAAAAACAATGGACATTTTCAAAAAGACTTTACTTATCCATTTAATTCTACAGGAGATTTGTCTGCGTATGACAATCACCCTGGTGATGAAGGTACAGAACTGTATGAGCGGGAAAAAGATCTCGCGCTTTGGGAACATGAAAAAGAACATTTACACGATATAGAGCATGCTCTTTCTTTGATCGAAAAAGGCACATACGGCCGTTGTGAGGTGTGTGGGAAAGACATCCCTTATGATCGTCTGACAGTACTCCCGACAGCCACAACTTGTCGTGAACACTCTTCAAATGTATCCGTATCAAAAGATCGTCCAATTGAAGAAGAAGTTTTAAATCCCCCTTTCGGTCATTTTGAACGAGATGATGAAGAAAATGTTGCTTACGATTCAGAAGATGCTTATCAAGAAGTCGAACGTTACGGTAGCTCAATTACCCCTCAAGATCTGGCAGTGCCACCACTATCATATGGTCAGATGCATATCGAGTATGGTGAACCAGTAGGAAATGTAGAAGACTACGAAAATTTTGTTGCAACAGATATAACGGGTAAAGAAGTCACAGTCTATCCGACAAAAGACCATGAAAAATACGAAGAATTGCTTGATGAGGAAGGAATTATGACTTCATTTGGAGACTTGCCGCCTGCGGAAAAAGAGCCTTATACAGAAGATGACTAAGCCCTTTGCTTGGGCTTAGCTTCTTTTTCATATAAATAAAAAATCCCTACATCTATGTGCAGGGATTCAAATGATGACCCGTACGGGATTCGAACCCGTGTTACCGCCGTGAAAGGGCGGTGTCTTAACCGCTTGACCAACGGGCCTATTCAAAAAATGGCGGAGAAGGAGGGATTTGAACCCTCGCGCCGCTTACGCGACCTACACCCTTAGCAGGGGCGCCTCTTCAGCCACTTGAGTACTTCTCCATTGGCTCCACAGGCAGGATTCGAACCTGCGACCGATCGGTTAACAGCCGATAGCTCTACCACTGAGCTACTGTGGAATAATCATGGTGGGCCTGAATGGACTCGAACCATCGACCTCACGCTTATCAGGCGTGCGCTCTAACCAGCTGAGCTACAGGCCCATGATACACAAATGGAGCGGGTGATGGGAATCGAACCCACGACATCAGCTTGGAAGGCTGAGGTTTTACCACTAAACTACACCCGCAACTATTTTTTGGGGCGATTGATGGGAATCGAACCCACGAGTGCCAGAGCCACAATCTGGTGCGTTAACCACTTCGCCACAACCGCCATATATTAAATTTTAAATGGTGGCTCGGGACGGAATCGAACCGCCGACACACGGATTTTCAGTCCGTTGCTCTACCAACTGAGCTACCGAGCCTTATTAATGGCGGTCCGGACGGGACTCGAACCCGCGACCTCCTGCGTGACAGGCAGGCATTCTAACCAACTGAACTACCGGACCATTAAAATATTGGTTGCGGGGGCAGGATTTGAACCTGCGACCTTCGGGTTATGAGCCCGACGAGCTACCGAACTGCTCCACCCCGCGATAATGGGAAATTGATATAATGGCGGAGGAAGAGGGATTCGAACCCCCGCGGGCTTTGACACCCCTGTCGGTTTTCAAGACCGATCCCTTCAGCCAGACTTGGGTATTCCTCCGTAATATTGGTGGACCTTGTAGGACTCGAACCTACGACCGGACGGTTATGAGCCGTCTGCTCTAACCAACTGAGCTAAAGGTCCTTTAGATAAGTAGCGGCGGAGGGGATCGAACCCCCGACCTCACGGGTATGAACCGTACGCTCTAGCCAGCTGAGCTACACCGCCATATTTTTCAAAAGTGGAGCCTAGCGGGATCGAACCGCTGACCTCCTGCGTGCAAAGCAGGCGCTCTCCCAGCTGAGCTAAGGCCCCGAATAATGGTCGGGAAGACAGGATTCGAACCTGCGACCCCATGGTCCCAAACCATGTGCTCTACCAAGCTGAGCTACTTCCCGCAATACAAAGTGGCGCGCCCGAGAGGAGTCGAACCCCTAACCTTTTGATCCGTAGTCAAACGCTCTATCCAATTGAGCTACGGGCGCATATAACAAATGCCGAGGGCCGGACTTGAACCGGCACGGTAGTCACCTACCGCAGGATTTTAAGTCCTGTGTGTCTGCCAATTCCACCACCCCGGCGTGGATGGTTGGAGCGGAAGACGGGATTCGAACCCGCGACCCCCACCTTGGCAAGGTGGTGTTCTACCACTGAACTACTTCCGCAAAATATGACTGGCGATGCGGATGAAGGGACTTGAACCCCCACGTCTTCAAAAGACACTAGAGCCTGATTCTAGCGCGTCTGCCAATTCCGCCACATCCGCATAAAATGGTGAGCCATGAAGGACTCGAACCTTCGACCCTCTGATTAAAAGTCAGATGCTCTACCAACTGAGCTAATGGCTCCAATATTAAACGAATGGCAACTTTTATATTATATCATAAAGTAACGATGCCGGCAAGAGGACTTGAACCCCCAACCTACTGATTACAAGTCAGTTGCTCTACCAATTGAGCTACACCGGCATGGTGGAGGATGACGGGCTCGAACCGCCGACCCTCTGCTTGTAAGGCAGATGCTCTCCCAGCTGAGCTAATCCTCCGCATAACTCTCAAGCTGACAAGAACTATTATATACAATAGTAAGTCACTTTGTAAAGAGTTTTTTCGGAAAAATATTTTTGAATGGACACTGGTTCTTCATCCCCAATATTACTTATAAGAAGTACAGCAGCAAAACAATTGCCGCTGTTACCTTGATGATATTTTATTATATATCATGTTGTCCAGTAAATTCTCTAAAGGTTGGTGCGGATGAAGTGAATGAGTATTCACCTCACTTGCACTAACCTCTTTGACCGTTTTTTCAAAAAGAAAATAGACACGAAGCAACTTAGTAAAATAAAGGGTAATGACATTTTGTACATCTTTAAAAAAGCTGCTGTCAATTCTAGATGACTAAATTGAGATATTTCATTTTGGTAATACTCATTGTTTTGTTTATTTTTCTCAATTTTTTATCAATCTTTTCTGTCACTGTTTGCTTGATTGAATCCTTGACAACCTTTCTTTTCATCTTAGGAATTTTGTTAAGTTCATTAGCTATACGATTATTTATTAAATGTTTCCTCTCTTTTGAAGAAATAAATTGTCTTACATCACTTTCCTAAACACCATTATTTTCTTTATTTACCTTCATTTTTGTGTTTTCTAGCACTTTAGTTTTTTGTTTTTCTGTTAGAGAAAGGCTCTTCACCATTGATTCCGCATGATGAAGAATTTTTCTTTAGTGTGGTTAATATTAACGTTCAAGTTGCTCACAAAAATCGCAACTGCTAAAACAATCCCAACTTGCCGAAGTGCGGCTATTACACTTTGGGATGCAGTCAACAATTCTCCTTTAAAAGAAGATGCAGCCATCACTGTAATTGGCCCGACAATAATCCCATAACCTATTCCCATTGTCAAACAGCTAATGATTAATCCCGTATAACTGGAATTCATATTTAAATGATATAACATTGAATAGGCGATAAACATGAAGACAAATCCAGTTAATACCGCAATAAAATTGCCTATTTTTTCAGCAACTATAGAAGCTATTGGTGAAAATATAAAAATCATGGCCGATACAGGGGTAACTAAAAGAGCTGCTGTCAAATCAGATTCGTTTTGAATTTTTGTCAAATATGTAGGTAATATCACTGTAACTCCAATTAAAAACAAGTTACTTAAAATTACTGTCATAGCAGCTCCATTAAACTGTCTATCTTTGAATAAATCTAAATGAACCATTGGGTTTTTACAATATTTCTCTGTTGCTAAAAATAGTATTAAAAAGATTATACCTAACGCATAACATAATACAGATAAAAAAGAAAGCCAGCCCCACTCATTCCCTTTTACTAGAACTAGGGTTATGCAAAAAATCGATACACCACTAAATACTAAACCTAACCAATCGATTGAGACCTTTAATTTTTGTTCATGTTTTAATTCTAAAAAATAGATACATAATAATACACTCACAGCACAAATCGGAACATTAATAAGAAAAACCCATTTCCAATTTGCATATTGTGTAATCATACCTCCAATGACCGGACCTAAAGCTGCTGCAAGCCCTTGTGTAACCCAAGGTGCGATTTCTTTAGTCAAGAGAAACAGCAGAGATTCCAATGACCATACTTGTTGGAAAAACAATTGCTGCGCCAATGCTTTGAATCCCTCTTCCTACTATTAAACTAGCTGCACTTTGAGAAAGTGAACACAGAATAGAACCAAAACTAAATAGTATTAAACCAAGTATATACACTTTATTTCTTCCAAGTATGTCCGCAATCCTGCCGAGAGATATTGAGAAAACCGCAAATATTATCGTGTAAATATTCAAAGCCCAGGAAATTTGTTCTAAAGAAATATGTAACTCCTTTTGAATAGAAGGTATGGTTATATTCATAATGGTCGTATCTAGCATACAGAGAAATATACCTATACACATTACAAATACAACTTTATAACCTTTCCCTTTATTTATTACATTTCGAAATTTCATTTTTCTTTTCCTTCTTGCCCATCCGTAAATATGTTCAACTTTTCATTTAAAACGTCTACTTGAGCTCTATATAAGGTTATTCCTATATCAAAAGAAATTTTTTGGGTTTCAGTCAAGTTTGGTTTCCATTTCATATAGTTTTCTTCGAGCTGATTGATGAGTGCCATTTTCGCGTCTATTTCCTTGTGAATCCAGTCCAAAACTTGTTCATTTGTTACATATTCACCAAAGTACATTCTTATATGAAAATCAGATTGTAAAATATCATCTTTTACTGGAGATTGTAAAAATTCATTGAATTCCTGAATCCCTTTTTGAGTGATTGAGTAAACATTTTTATTCGGTTTACCTTCTTGAATCACCACTTTTTTCTCTATTTCCCCTTTTTACCTTTCATTTAAACCCTTCCTTTGTATAAATTTTGTAACTATCATTTATGTGATACATGTTTATATTAACAATGTAAATATGCTTGTTATTAACATTATCTTAATAAGTAAATGATTAAGAAATTAAATCATTCCTGCATATACAAATTTTAAATACTTCTACACACAGTAGTAAGACATTAGTCTCGATTTTTAAGTATAAAAAAAAAAGCCTTCTCATTATCGAGAAAACTTTTTTAATCTTCATCATATAAACCGCTTGGCGACGTCCTACTCTCACAGGGGGAAACCCCCAACTACCATCGGCGCTGAAGAGCTTAACTTCCGTGTTCGGTATGGGAACGGGTGTGACCTCTTCGCTATCGCCACCAAACTAAA
>NZ_JAQFWW010000006.1 GCF_027706145.1 Bacillus changyiensis
TGCCATAAATTCAAAACACTGTGCTGTTCAATTAATACACCTTTTGGCTCTCCAGTTGATCCAGACGTGTAAATCATATAAGCAAGATGGTGCCCCTCTGTTACTGATGGTGGATTTAATTCGCTTTCTCCTTTAAATCCTTTATCGACATCAATCACTTGCCCGGAGAATGATGCGGTTTTTTCTGTTAGCTTTGACTGTGTCAATAAAAGAGAGACTTGACTATCTTTTAACATATATTGAATACGGCTTTCTGGGTATTCAGGGTCGATCGGCACATAAGCGCCTCCCGCTTTTAACACCCCAAGCATTCCGACCAATAGATCAAATGATGGACGGACCATGATCCCGACTAACACATCAGGTCCAACACCTTTTTTCATCAATAGATGTGCCAGCTGATTAGCTCGGCTGTTTAATTCCCGATAGGAGAGGCGATCACCTCTGAAGACTGCGGCTGTTTCATCAGGACGTATCTCTGCCTGTGTTTCAAATTGTGTCGAAATGGATGGGCATGATGGCAGTGGCACATCCGTATCATTCATCTTGGCCACAAGTGCCTGTTCATCCTTAGAAATGAGTTCGAGTTCACCGAGTGTTTGCTCAGGATCAGCCAACACCGACTCAATCAGATGTTCAAAATGCTTTGCCATTCGTTCGATCGTTTCTTTTTTAAATAAACTTGTGCTGTATTCAAAGCGGCAACCAAGACAGTGCTCAAGCACTGCTGCCTCCAATGTTAAATCAACCTTAGACGTGTTATACTCCATGTCGAAAATAGACATTTTGACTTCTTCAGACAGTTGATAGCTTTCTTTGATATCCTGTAGTGCAAATACGGTTTGATAAAGTGGGTTTCGGCTTGGATCACGATTTAACTTTAGTTGTTTGACTAATTCATCAATAGGATATTGCTGATAATTCAGTATTTGAAGTATGTCTTGTTTGACTTCTTGGCAAAATTGACTGAAATTGATTGTTTTGCTTACTTCTTTTCTAACGGGTAAAGTATTGACAAATAGTCCTGTGGTTCTTTCCATACTTGGATGGAAGCGTCCTGATGTAGGTGTCCCAACAACCAAATCAGCTTGTCCGGTATATTTAGCTAACAATACAAAGTAAACCGATAAAAGAGTCATATATAGTGTCAGACCATGCTGCAAAGAAAACTCTTTTAACTGATTGAGCAAGTCTTTATTTAGTTCAAATTCAAAGATGTTCCCTGCAAAGGACTGCAAAGCTGGCCTTGGAAAATCAATAGGTAAATGAAGTTCTCCCGGTTGATCAACTAAAATTGTTGACCAAAAGTCCCGATGTTCAGCAAGCTGCTGGTCTTCTAATTTACGCTTCTCCCAGACAGCGTAATCTTTGTAGCCGAGCTTAAGATCTGGCAAACTTCTCCCTTTATAGATGCCGGTCAATTCTTCCATAAATACTTGAAGTGACATACCATCAAAAATAATGTGATGAAAATCTAGTAATAACACATGCTTGTCAACAGATTGTATCTTTATCAACTTTGCGCGCATGAGAGGAGGCTTATCTAATGAAAACGGCTGAGGTGAAGCAGAAACAAGCTCCTCTATTTCAGACTGGTTGTGTACATCATACTCAACATGCAAGGTAACATTCGGATGAATTTTCTGTTTGAGCGTATCGTCTTTTTTTATAAAAGACGTTCTGAGTGATTCATGCCGATTGACTAATGTTTGCAATGCGAGCGAAAGCCTGTTCACATCAAGAGGTCCATCTATTTGAAATGCGCAAGGCATATGAAATAGATTGGCATCATCTGTAATTAACGATCTTGTATAAACTCCCTCTTGTGCAGCTGTCACAGGATAAGCATCACTCTCCACCGCAGGTAATAGTTCCTCAAGGTGACCGGCCTTCATTTTTTCCTCAATGACCTTCGCCATTGCAAATAAAAGTGTATGAGAAAAAATATCCCCAAGTGTTAACCGAATCCCAAACTCTTTCTCAATTTCATTCACAAGGGTCAACGCTTGTAATGAATGAAACCCGAGTTGGATAAAATCTGAGTTTGAAGTTAAATGATCCACCTTTAATGTTTTCTTCCAAACCTCCGCCAATTTAGCTTCGAGAGCTGTATGAAGTAAAGCTGTTTGTCGATGTTCTTTGAAGTAGCTTTCAGGCTCTGGAAGCTCTTGCCGATTGACTTTTTGGTTTGTGGTCAAAGGCAATTGGTCTAATTGAATAAAATATGTTGGAACCATATAATCTGGCAACTCTCTAAACAAAAAGGCTTTTACTTGATCTGCAATGTTTGCTTCATCTGCTTCAAGATATGCAGCTAATACGATCTGATGCGGTTTAGGTTCAACAGTCTTGACAACAGCTCTCCTTACTGCAGGATGCTGAATGATTTTTGCCTCAACCTCCCCAATTTCAATTCGATGCCCCCTAACTTTGACTTGGAAGTCATGACGCCCCAGAAATTGAATATTCCCATCAGGCAACATCTTCGCTTGGTCTCCTGTTTTATAGAGCCTTTCAGAAGGATCAAAAGGATTTGCGATAAATTTTTCCTTAGTCAGTGTCGGATTGTTCAAATAGCCTCTGGCTACACCTTTTCCACCTATATACAACTCACCAATTGAGTGAGGTGGTAGAAGTTGCATCGATTCACTAAAAATGTACATGGACATATGTAATAACGGTTTACCAATTGGGGTAATACCCTCATAATCAGCAAACGCCTGCTCAAAACGATAAAGGCTCGTTTCGATCGTCGCTTCCGTTACACCATAAGTGTTATAAATTTGGATCTTCTCTCCGTAGTGTTTGATCATTCGTTTGAAGTCTTCTTTCAAACATGAATCAGCACCGAGCACAACCAATTGAAGTGAAGTGTGTTCAATTCCTTTTTCATACATATCATCTAAAAGCGGAACAATCAGAGCAGGAGTCGACTCTAACATCGTGATTTGATGAGTTTCAATCAGTTGTTGTAGCTGTCCTAAATCACGCTTTGCTTCTGAAGGACAAATCACAAGGGTCCCTTGGTTCAATAAAGTTCTCGCCATATCACCGGCAAATACATCAAACGAAAAGCTAGCAAGTTGCAAAATACACGGTTTCATTTCTTGAAATCCGTATGCCTCATTATAGGCTTTCCACATATTTGTATAGTTCCGATGTTCAATCATGACGCCTTTAGGATTGCCGGTCGTTCCAGAAGTATAGATGATATAACACAAATTGTCCGGCTTCGTCACATTGTCAAGCGCTGCTGTTGACTGCTGATGAATGGCTTCATCTTGAAAATAGATGCATTCTACAGGAGCTTCTCGGTCCATTTGATCTGTCAACAACATAACAGAATGACTGTCTTTTAAGATGAATTGGATTCTTTGTTCTGGAAATTCAGCATCAATCGGAACATAAGCTCCACCTGCTTTCATCACTGCAATGGCCCCAACGATCATGTCTTCTGTCCGGTTTGTTAAAATTGCGACTCTTTTTTCTGGTGCAACACCTTTTTGCCGAAGAAGCCGGGCAAGCTGGTTTGACCGCTCATCTAATTCTTGATATGAAAGGGTACGATTTCCACAAATAACCGCTGTTTTTTCCGGTGATTCTTTTGCCATTCTTTGAAAAATGTCCTGAAAAGATTCCTCTATTTCATCTAATCTACTTTCTGATTCCTCTCTAAAATAGAGGGCTTGATCAGCCTCTGTTAATAAATTAAGCTGTCCAATCTGCTGCTGTGGCGCCAATAATGCTTTAGAAAACAACAGCAAAATTCTCGCAAACATATCTTGGATTTCTTGCTCTTCAAATAGATCAAGTCGATAGTCAATTTCAAATGCGATGTCTTCTCCATTGTTGACGATATGGAAAGCAAGATCATTAATTTCATATCCGTTATATAGAAAGTCGACATCATATGTGATTCCATCTGTTTTCGGAAAATCAATCTCCAAATATTGCAAAGATGTGGTGTACAAATAATCATGTGTACGGTGCTGATTACGCCAATGATTTAAAAGAAGCTCATAAGGGTATTTTTGATGTCTCATTGTTCTGAGCTGTTGCTGACTTACATTTCTTGCGAATGCCGAAAAGGTGAGAGTCGGATCAACTTGCACACGAAATGGAACAGTACTAACAAGCATGCCAAACAGCTCTTTTTCACGAAGGGTTGTTCGGTTGGAAAACATGGTGCCGATGACAATATCTTTTTTTTGCGTCATTTTTGATAAATAGATATAAACGCCTGCCAAGAACAAATTAAATAAACTGATATGCTGTTCAGTTGAATATTCTTTCAGCCTTTTTGCGAGTGGTTTTGATACAATTTCTGATAACCGTCTTGATTTCGCACTGCTACGATATGCACGACTAGGCTTTAAAGATGTCATTTCTGGCCTGCTTTGAAAAAGCTTTTCCCAATAGTGACGATCTTTTTCAAATCGGTGACTTTTCTTGTATTCTTGCTCTGCTTCAATTTGTTGAATAAACGATTGCGTTTTTGTCGAATGAAGAGATGTACCTTTTATGAAATGAGAATAAATCGAAATCATTTCATTTATACAGCTCATGACAGATACAGCATCTGAAATGATATGATGAATATTGACATAAATGAAACACCGATATTGGCTTACTTTAAACACTTTAAAATCAAATAGATCTGCATCTTCTAACGGCAGAGGCCGCTGAAAGTGAGCAAGAGCGATTTGCTTGCTACTTTCAGCATCTGCACCGTTTAAATCAACAATATCGATCTCTTTTTCAATAAAATCAGCGACATACTGAACTGGTTTTCCTTCTTTTGTAGACAATATCCGCAAACGGATGTTGTCCGTTTTTTTGATAAACTCGTTTATGGCATTTGAGATCAGACCATAATGAACGGGTTGCTCAGTGTCCAATTGTATAAGAGCACCATTGTTAGAAATACTTGTGTTTGGATACATCTTTTCAACATACCAGATTCCCAGCTGTCCATCAGTTAATGGAAAATAGTGATCCATCTTCTTGTACCTCCTTATTTAATCCTCTACAAACTGTCCTTGGTCCATTTTGACAAGATGGTCAGCGGTATGGAAGTAATGATCGTCATGTGTGATGGCAATAACACACTTCCCTTTGTCTCTTAATTGAGGGAGCAAATGATGGTAGAAAAATTTGCGATAACCCGGATCTTGATCTGCTGCCCATTCATCAAATAAACAAATTGGCCGATCTTCTAAATAGGCGACAAGCAAAGCCAACCGCTTCTTTTGACCTGTTGACAGCTTGGTCGTGCTAAATTCACCATCTTTGATCGAGACTTTATCTTGAATTCTCAGAAGCTCAAGTAAGTTGTTCATTTCTTTTTCCCTTCCGCCTATCTCAATACCATATAGCCGATCAAAAAGATGAAAATCACTAAAAATGGCAGAATAGTATTCTTTTATTTGTTCAGGTGTTTTAGGAATACCGTTAATCAACATTTCACCTCGATCCGCTGGGTAAAGCCCAGTAATGAGCTTGGCAAATGTCGATTTTCCACTACCATTTCCCCCAGTGATGAAAGTCAGTTCTCCAGGCTTAAATTCATAATCAATTGGCCCAACTGAAAAGTTTTCCGTTAGACCTTTGTATTGGAACTGAACTCCCTTTAAAGTTAAAGTCACTTTCTTTCCAGTCACTTCCACATCCGTTTCATCGTCTTTCTCTAATTCAGAAACCTCTGACATCAAGCTAGTCATGCGCTTCCAACTGACATGAATCTGCATAATTTGCGGAAAAGAATGCAGGAGATATGTGACAGGTCCAATCATATATAGAAAAATAAACACGTAATTGTACAGTAAATCACCCTGCATATGAAAAATCACTGGGAATAGAAAAGCGACAAATCCAACGACTGACAATAGGATAATGTCTTCCATGATGAAGGCATTAGCAAACTTTAAATCTGCCTTTGTTCCCTTTCTTCGATAGTCTTCACAAGCTCCTTCAAAGTTTTCTTGAAACGCTTTTCTTCTCGCTCTGTTTAGTGCCAGTTCTTTAAAACCCGCTAACATATCATTTATGAAGCCAAAAAACTTGTTTTGAATGTCTCTCGTTTGTTCAAACAGTCGATTTGCTTCTCCTGCAACAATCAGGTTGATTAGAATCGTGATCACGACAACAGCCAATGATAAAATCAGACCCCAAAAGCTCAAAATACCCAAATAAATTAAACAAAAGAACAAGGTGATTAAATTTGTCGCACCTGTAACGGCCAAATGCATGCCCTCACTGATTTTTTCTGTATCATTATTTAAACAAGCACTAATCTTTCCTTTCTCAAAGCGTTCCATTCTTTCAAAAGGGATATGAAGTGTTTTATCAATCAGTGCGACCCTTTTTTCGTAAATGACTTGATTTGTAAGGACAGCAATTTTCGTACGAATATATCGTTCTGCCATGATATGAACGACCAAACCGATTAAAAATGCATAAAATAAACCATTTGTAAAATTGCCTTGTACATTTAACGATTGGTTAATGATATAAATGACAATTGTGTTACTCAACCCGCTAATTGCCCCATTGATCACTAATGGCAAAAATTGAATCTGTTTTTCTTGTCGATAAAATAAAGTAAAAGAAAAGTAGAGAAACCATAATCCCACAAGTCCACTCAATAACCAATACACAAAAGATATTTGAAAACCGACGGACTGCAACTGGATTACCTCTGTCCTCAACCATTGATAAGAAATGTGCAGAAAATAAAGCAATAATCCACACATAACAGCCGCTATAACAAAAAGCAAACTACTTTTTGCCGACTTGACGAATAACCGTTCTTTTTTTAGAGCCTTGATGATGACTCTGCCTAACATAAATATCATGATGCAGATAAACACACTGATGACAAATGAAACTCCTGTCAAAGCGCGGCCAATATCTGCTAGTGATTGCTCACTGCTGAAATTCACTCGATACTCCACCTTTCAATGACACTAGCTAGATTTTGTTTTAATATGCCCTTTTACAACAATATCTCCATTTACACTAGCAGTCCCTTCTATTAGTGTCAGGCCTCTCCGCCTTCTGATGATTTCTACTTTTAGCTCCACAAGATCTCCTGCGTAAATCGGTTTAAGAAATTGCATGTCTTGCAAACCGGTTAAAAAAACCAATTCTTGTGAGTCAGCATTGTCATGACTTTCCTCTGCAAAAGCACTTAATTGAGCAAGACTTTCGACAACGAGTACACTAGGAAACTGCTTTTCTCCATTAATATTGATTACATACATATTGTCATGATTTATTTGATACGCTCCTTCCACTTTTATACTGTCAACTGTCTTCTTCACCTCAGTGATGAACAAAAACGGGTGTCTGTGAGGCAAAACCGCCTCAATGTGATAAGTCAAATAGAGGAGCCTCCTTTCCATTCTGTTGTAGGCTGCTGTATGATAAAGGATGCATAATTGCCACAAAAACCAAAATTATTGACAAGAACACTTGAGACACTTGCCCATTCCTTCTCTTTCACAATATTTGCTGTAATTTTTGGATCAAGTTCATCCAAGCCGGTTGTGGGCGGAATGCATTGTAGCTTCAATGTCAATAAAGCAGCAGCTGTTCCTAAAAACCCTGAACAGCGCAATAAATGACCACACGCTCCTTTATGAGAGCTGACAGGTATACTGCTACCAGCTTGAATGGTTTCCACCAAAGCTTCTGATTCGATTGTATCACCTTGAGGCGTACCTGTTGCATGCGCGTGTATATAATCAGGCTTATCAATGCCAGCCATTTGAAGCGCTGTTTGAATTGAATGGACAACCTTTCCTTTATCAAGCTCAATCATGTTTTGCTTTTCGCCCCCTGTTGCACAGCTAGCCCCATCAAGCCATGCAAGCGGCTGTTGTTGCCGCTTTGCAAAGCTAGCCGCTGACTCTAAGATCAGCACGCCTGCCCCTTCACCGATTGTGATGCCGTTCCTCTTGACATCAAAGGGCTTTGCTTCGGTTTTCGTAATGGCTCTCACAATGTCAAGTGAAGCAAAGTCGTATTGATTAAACACCTCCGCACGCGCGATAACAATAATGTCTAACTGACCATGGCGGATCATACTGTAGCCAATGGATAGAGCTGTACCGATTGAAGCACAGGCGGACGTTGGTCTGATGATGTGACTTCTATGAAACAATGAAGATGGGAGATTGAGTTCAGGGTCCATGATCCATTCTGCCGCATCATGTTCAAGCGCGTTATTTCCTGGCCCTGTTACAACTGGTAAAATGAGTCCCATCCTGTGATTTTCTAACTTTCCTCTGCTCAAACCAGCACCCTCTGCAGCTTCTTCCATAGCAAAAGCTAAAAATTGTTTTGCCATACTGTCTTTCGAATTTGTTACATTGCCTTTCACTTCACCACCTATTTGGCACCTATATGGACTCGCATCAAACCGGGTAATAGGTGACATCGCACATTCGCCTGAGTATAAACCCGTTTCAAACAAATCCATTCCAAGACCGAATGGGGAAACAAGTCCTATTCCACTAATACCAACCCTATTCATATTGATAGCCTCCCACTGCTTTTATGTTAAACGAATCACTTCTTGACCTTGATTACTGTCAGCATATTGGTGAATCCATTCACTAAAATTCATCTGTTCAGTTTGTTCGTTTATCCATTCCCAGTTCTTTATTTCAAACAGAGGTTGATAGGCTTGGCTTTGGAGCTCAGTTGCTAAGGCAGCAATTGTAATCCGCCCCGTAAATCCATTCTCATCACCATTAGTGACCGGCTCTCGATATATTTCTGCCACAAGCATAAAATCTGCCAGCTGATCAACTAGAACATTATGAGCTAAGCCAATTCCATACATCTTGCCACAGTGGTCTGCAAATGTTGTGGAAGGTCCATTAAGACCAAGCTGTATGGATGCTTGGGCAGTTGGAAGGCTGTTCTCAAAAGAAATTGTCATATGGGGTCTAACAGCTTTTTTCCCTTTTTCCAAAGCATGTGCGTATCTCTCAATATCAGGCCAGATGGCATTTGAAACATTGACAAATAAACCGATATTATCATTTTGCTGGACAATACCTTGATGGGATAGCTCGGTGATGATTTGATACAGTCCTTCGCATAACGGTTCAACAGTCTCATCATTAAATTTGCTTTTTTGATATGGAAAAGGTTCTCTCTTCATAGGTATTTCATTTTTTGTGAGCCATTGATAGCTTGAAATCCCTTTTTTCACGGTCATTTCAATACCGAGTAAAACAACAGACGATTCTTTCATGATCTATTCACAACCTTTGCTTGTTGTGTAAAACACAATTTTCCCAAAGCAACTCGGTCAATTTTTCCATTAGCCAGCATCGGAAACTCATCGACTTGTTTATAATAAAAAGGCACTTGATCTTTTTCTAAATGTTCCTGTGCGTAACGTTTAACATGTTTCAGATTGATATTCTGATGATTCTTGCTTATGAATATGGCAGCAAGCCGCATCCTATTGTTTTCATTGCGAACACCCACAACAGCAACATCTTGAATGTCTTGATAGTGACGCAGCTTTTGTTCAATGTATTCAGGACTGATATTTTTTTCTTTAATCACGATAATATTTTTAGTCCGACCAATAATTTTTAGGAAGCCACTCTCATTGATCTCTGCCAAATCTCCAGTATTCAACCACCCCTGAGCATCAATAGGGTTTTCTGCTGAATTTGATGAGTAGTAACCTATCATATTACTAGGACTCCTAACAAGCAGTTCTCTCTTATCGTTCAGCCTTAATTCGATCCCTTTTAACGGCTTGCCCACTGTCCCTATACAATAATCCTCACATGTATTCAACGCAACATTTGGTCCGGCCTCTGATAATCCATAGCCATCGAGGATCGGTTGTTTGACTATTTCAAACCATTTTCTCGCCACCGTCTCAGGAAGAATCTCCCCACCGCAACCCCAACTACGCATGCTGGAAGCTGCTTTTCGTTCATCTACATTTTTGCTGAAATGTTCAAGCATGATTTTGTAAAATGAAGGCGTTCCCTCAAATAAAGTAGCTCCACTTTCTTTGATTAATTGCAAAACATATCGCGGTCGTAAATGCTCTGGAATCACGAGATTCATTCCGCATTTTTCAATGATATTAACGAGACTGATGCCATACGCTCCCCACAAGGGAACAGCTGCTAACAAAACATCCTTCTCTGTAAAGCCAAGCTTTTCGACAGTTTGTTCACTTTGATATGCGATCCCTTTCTTAGACCAGACAACAAATTTAGGCATTCCTGTAACTGACCCTGTTGTTCTAACAATCGCTCCAGCTTCTTCTGGAAGAGGCGCCTGTTCAATATCTTCATAACGTTCAAGGCAAAAGTCGAAATCTAACTCATAACAAAACAGCGGTACTCGGATTCTTGCAAGCTCTTTTTGCGGATCTTTCATCTCACCCATCACAATGGGAATAATCCCTAATTGTTTGCAACCTTTATAGGCTACATAAAAAAGCAATGGATTTCTGACTGAAAGGGCAACAGCATCTTTTCGCTTTACACGGTTAACTTCCATTAAGTAAACAAATTTATCCAATAGATTGAGAAGGGTCTCTGTCACATCTTTATGACCAACACTGACTTTGTTTTGGTGTTTCATCATCTACTACCACCCCATATTCCTGCTGGACCGTATATGGAATATCTTTTTTCCAATCCGTGCAGATTTCAATTAAAGACAATTTGCCTTGTTTACTTAGTGCTCTCGCTGTACAAATAGCGTTTTTTAAGTCTGTCTTATTTGTTGGAGAGAAAAAAGTACCTTGGAGAGATTGAATCTCATGGCGCCATTGATGATCTTCTCTAAAATCACAACCAATGGAAATCTTCATTTTTTGTTGATTTAATCGTGGCCATGCATAACCACCATTATTAATAATTAGGTAAATCATCCCAATCCCGAGTTCATATGCAGTATCTAGTGCACCTTTACCCATTTCAAATGATCCATCACCGATAAACGTCATAATTGTTGAGTCAGGTTGAGCCAATTTTGCTCCTATGCCTACACCCATCGGCACTCCTAATGCAGTTTGCTCCCCTGGAACAAGCGTCCTTCCCGATTGATTAATAAAAATAGGATAGGAATAGCCCCACATATCATGAAGACCGTTATCTTGAACCAAAATGTCGTTTTCTTCAACAGTTTCTGATATCATTTGAAAAGTTGCTCTAATAGGTTGTTCCGAAAAATCAGCGTTTGTCCACTTGTTAAGCAGCTGATGTTTAACCGATTTCTGTTTTTCTAGCCATTCATGACGCTTCCACTCCCCCTTGGCTTCATACAACAACAAGTCCTGTACAACGATTGAAACGTCACCTAAGATGCTTACATCTTCTTCAACGGACTTTCTCAAACTTGTGTAATCACGATCAATGTGTATCAATACATGTTGATCAGCAATATCTTTCCAACCCATTAAAGCTGTTTCTTCAAGCTGTGTTCCAAAAGCAATAAACAGATCCCCTTCCCTTAACAGCTTTTTAGCTTCCGGCAATCCATAAAGACCTATATTACCGAATACATGCGGATGATGTTCATTCACAATTCCTCTACCAGAAGCCGTTGTAAACACAGCTGCCTGAAATTTTTCAGCCAATGCTAAAAGTGATGAACCAAATGAAGGAGAATGTTGACAACCACCTCCAGCGATGAAAACAGGCCGCTTTGATTCGGCAAGAGCATCCACTGTTAAGCGAATTTGCTCACGATGCGGGCATATCGCAACAGCCTCTTTCTGAAGTAATGAAGAGGGCTTTTCATAATGCTGTTGTTCCAAATCATTTGGTATTTCTAAATAAACAGGTCCTGGTTTTCCATTGACAGCCAAATACATCGCTCTTTTTAGCGCCCACTCAGCTTGATCCACATGCTCTACTCGATACTGCCATTTTGTGATCGGTTTCATCAGTTCGACACTATTGAGTTCTTGAAAAGCACCTGTACCAACAGCCGTTCTCGCTGTCCCTGAAGAAACGATGATGATAGGAACACAAGCAGAAAATGACTCTAATACAGCCGTTAATCCATTGACAAGTCCTGGGCCAGGGCTCGCAACATATACAACAGGTTCACCTGAGACTTGGGCATACCCCATCGCCATACTAGCTGCAATTCTTTGATCTTTCGCTGTATACACATCCAATTTGGCCAAGTATGCTGCTTCTAGTAGGCCTTCGCCTTCTCCGACCATTGCAAAAACCTTTTGTACATTTGAATTTTTTAATAAATAAGAGTAAAGATCCCATATTGATGCAAACAAAAACAGCTCCCCCTTTTTAATAAACTCTGATTGGATATTGATGAAAAACACGGTTGACTTCTTTAGAAATTAAAATTGGTCTGCTCTCCAAGCGGCCTTTGTATTTCACATAACTCGCTTTGGGACCATAGCCTCCAAAAGGCTGATGACCATTTTCAATATCAAACAGGGTTTGATTAAGAGAAACTGTATAATGTTTTTTCAATTTTTCAGCTAAATCGGCCTGTCCAAAAATGGATACACCAAATGATGATTCCAATTGGTTTGCATCTGTGAGCCATTCAAGCACTTCAAAGGCATTGTCATAGGAGACGATATTAAATATTGGTGCAAAATGTTCTTCACAACGCGGCATATTTTTGATGTCGGAAACTAAAACAGATGGTTCAATCCAGTTCTTTCTTAGATCTACTTGGCCTCCATAAATAATTCTATCTTCATAGTCGTTAAGATATATTTCAGTTTGTAGCACCAGCTCTTTATAATTGCTGTCTCTGACTTTGTCGCTCATTCGACCGCTTCCCTGTATTTCTTTTAACTGTTGCAGAAGGCATTTAACAAAGCTTTTTTTCTGACTTCTATGAACAAAAAATAAGTCCGGACACATGCAATCCTGGCCAGAATTAAATAATCTCGCTTCTACTGCTTTTGCAGCAGTGTATTCCATATCAGCTTCAGCTCCTATAACAAAAGGGTTTAATCCAGAGCCAAAAAAGATAAAGAGCGCGTGAGGATAATCTTTTTGAACAGATAGACCATTATAGTAATTACCTGTAAACACGACAACTTCTGCATCAGACGTTTTCTTTTTAAAATCTGCATAGCCTATAGGTTCGATTTCAATATTAAAATTTGTATATTTTTTGAAAAAATTGTGAATTTTCATGGTGGGAGACTGTGATGAGGTGGAAGGTCTTAAGGAAATAGACTTACAGTAAAACCCTGGAATAATGGCATATAAGACATAAGAATAAAGAATAGAGTTTGTTGGATGAAAAATGGCGGCTTTTTGAACTGTGTCTCTTTTCATATATTGTAGTTCCCTTGCTGCTTGTTCCAGAACGTCAATACTAGAACAAATTTCATAATCCGCACTTTCACTCGTACTAATTTCCATGAGAATGGTTCTTAATTCATTTTTATGTTGCTTCATCTTATGGCTAATAAGGTTCAACTTTTCTAAAAATGGATCCATAAGTGTTATACCTTCCCTTCTTGAAAGTTTACAAGAATATGAAAACGATAAAAAATTACGAGTTCATTATAATTAGAATTATATTACTTGTAAATAAACTACAAGCCTTATTTTTTTTACCAGACTATAATGAACAACTTACTTCTTGGCACAGTATATTTTTTCATAGAATGATGATATATAGATAAAACAACCAATATTTAGAACAAACTTTCCCCTTGTCTAAAATTAGCTGAAAATTACTCTTCATCACATTGGGTCAAATTACTTCTATTTCACATGAAATCTACTTGATCTTTGTCACTGAATTGTAAACATTATTTTTTTGCGGGATACCGAAAGCTTAAAATTTTTAATTTTCCAAATTAAAGTAGTGTGGTAAGATAACATATATATGGAATAGAGAGTTAATGATGGAAGGGGTATTCATCATGAAGCAAAAAATCCCAGCGGAGCATGTAGCAATCAAGCTGAATGAATGGTATTCTTTAATACGCACAAACAAAGTAACAGACGCGGAATTCGTTAAGGCTGAAATAAAACAACAACTTACAGATATGGAAGAAGATCAAACAGTATTGTTGTATTACTCTTTAATTGATTTTCGTCACAATCTGATGTTGAAAGATTTGGAACCTAACAAAGCAATAGACATGTCTGATTCATTATCAAAAATTGAAGCAAAAAAAGATGACATGGAACATACCCAGGTTGATGAAATGATTCAATACTATTATTGGTTTTTTAAAGGTATGTATGAATTTAAACAACATCATTTCAACACCGCCATAACCTGTTACAAAATTGCCGAAAAGAAATTAACCTTCGTTGATAGCGAAGAAGAAAAAGCGGAGTTTTATTATAAACTAGCAGAAATTTATTATCACCTCAGACAAAATTATATATCGATAAATTACGCGACGATGGCACTCGATACATTTAAAGCCCACGAAACTTTACTAGAGAAAGAAATATATTGTTACTTTGTCATAGCTGGTAACCAAGTTGATACTTACAAATATGATGATGCATTAAAAACCTTGAAAACATCGTTAAATAAAGCTCAACAAACAAAAAACAACCACTTGTTAGCATCCGCATATTTCAATTTAGGAAACTGTTATTTTTATTTAAAAGAGTTTTCCAAGTCATATGAACATATACAAAAATCTTTATCAATATTTAAAAAAGAAAAATCCTCATATGTCCCTAAAGCTCAATTTCAACTGATGTATGTTTGCTTAAAACAGGGAAAACGTGATAAAGCAGTTAACCTTTATACACAAGGGATAAAGAGCAGTCTAAAACTACATGATAAAATCTATGAAACACTGCTTCACATTTTGAAAAAAATATATTTTGATCATGAATCTATAGATGAAGAATTCAAATACCTTAAAAATAAAGAGTTATATGTTGAGATTGAAGAGTTGGCTTTGGACGCAGCAGAGTATTATAATGGAATTGGTAAACTTGAGGAATCAATCCAATTTTACCGCAAAGCCATTCAGGCAAGAAATCAAATCAAAAGGGGAGTTGTCTTCAATGAAAAATAAAGTTTTATTAGGAATGGGCGCTTTCGTTTCTCTGGCTGCATTTTTAGCGATCTCGATTCATTTCACTACCCCATCTGACACTCATCACATTGCTGGTAGAATGATTACATCATCGGTAAACGATTTTCATACCCCTGAAAGATCATTTGCTTAAGGAAAATAGAACATTTCTATTTCATGAACAGAGCTGGCGAAAAGCGCCAGCTTTTTAAATGTTCACCTTCACCATACTTCAACCTTATGTTCTCAAACCTATGCATCCCAACTTATCTGTTAATATGGTGAGTGAATCAAAACTCAGTTTGTGGATTTCGTTGGTATCACTCATGCCCAAGGATCAACTTCTAGAATGAATTCAAATGTTGAGACACAAAACTAGAAATGAATCATGATAAAAGACCAACCATTTTGAGGCCATGGTAAATCCCATCGTCTTCAACTGATTTCGTTACATATTTTGCAACTTTTTTTATTTCTTCTTCTCCATTTCCCATTGCCACGCTATTCTCTACCGTTAAGAGCATTTCTTTATCATTCAGTCCATCACCAAATGCATAAACACGTTCGCGAGGAAAACCTAGTTTCTCAACGATTTTTTCTATCCCCTTGGCTTTTGACCCGTCTGTTGGAATGACATCAACTGAGACAGGATGCCATCTTACAAAATCAAAATCTTGAAAAGATTGTTGGTAAGATGTTTCTTCCCCTTCGCGACAAAATAAAAGAGCCTGATACAGTTCTCGTCCTTTATAATAATGCGGATCATGTGTAGGGAAGCGACCAATTTTTAATGAACGAATGCTCTCTTCAATAAATTGATGCTTTAACACATTCGCCTTCATATCTTCATGATCCATATAAACGATAGGATGATCTTGAATTAAGGCATCCGCCGTCAATTTTTCTAGAGATATCATATCTAATGGATAAGTAAAAAGGACTTCGCCATCCAAAACGACATATTGTCCGTTATAACTGACATAGGTATCTATTTCTAATTCTTTTCGTAAATCCTCGAACATAAAAGGAGCACGTCCAGTTGCAATTGCTACTTTATGCCCTAGCTCCTTCAGCTTAAAGATGGACTGCTTTGTCGAGAAAGGTAATGTTTTATCATGGTTATATAATGTTCCATCTATATCAAAAAAAATGATACTTTGTTTTGTCATGTTTGCTCCTACTTTCGATATTAAGCTGTTCCTCTAAGAGGAATTTCAATTGTTGTGATCATCATGATTTTGGCTATCGGCTGATAATGGCTTATTCTGTTTTTTCACTTTTAATCAATTTATTTAATTTTTTCATTGTGTTTGTCATTTGAATGAATTCAGATATGTCAATTTTAGAATAATAATTTTCAATCAGCTTTACATCCAGTTCTTCAATTAATTGAATAAATTTCTGCCCGTTCACATCTAGTTTAATAAAGGATTCTCTTTTATTTGATGGATTCACCAGTTTTGTAATCATTTTTTTTTGCTGAAGCTTTGTGAGGACTTGACTCACAGCACTTTTACTAATATCAAATGACTTTGCAATTTCATGAGCTGTGATATTCTCATGTTTTGCAATATGCGATAAAATCAGTTCTTGTTGCCAAGTTAAATTAAATTCATCCACTTTAACAGATTCTTTCGAAGTTAGCACAGCAAATTCATCAATCGCTTCATTTAATTGTTTTACTACTCGTAAATAATCGGATTTCAATTGTTTAATCCCCCCTATTTAATACAGATTGCTTGTTCGTCCATTGCTTAGCCTTCGCAACTATTAGAATGGTCAATCCCAATCCCACTGCTGCAAAAATAAAAAGTAATGTTCGAACAGAAAAACCTATTGTCATCAGGGAGGAGAAAAGCGTCTGAGAAATTGGGTCAAAGGCTGTTTGTGCTATAAAAACGATCGCCATGACTCTACCCATCAACTGAGGTTCTGTATGTTCTTGAATCATAACATCTGCCGGGATAAAAGTCATAAAACTGAAAAAGCCTATCAGCATGACAATTAGTACTAAACCCCACATGGAAGGCATTTGACTAAAAACTCCAAGAAAAATAACGGAAGAGAGTAAAAATAACAAAATCAATCTTCCACGATGTTTATTGATACTAAATATTAACAATATCATTGTAGCTGAAAGCGAACCAATAGAAAAGCCTGCTTCTAAGAAACTTAAGTCAAGTGCACTTCCTCCAGCTTCCTTAGCCAATATCGGCAGGCTCAAAAAAATCGGTCCCAAAACAAAGAAATTCAATACAATAATAATAGCTATACCTACTGTGTAAATGGATGACTTCCGTATATAGTGGTAGCCTTCAACAAACTCCTTTAAAAAGGTTAGTTTTTTTTCTGAAGGCGATGGTTTTTCATCTCGAACAAATGCAGGGAACACTAAACACATATTAACGGACATCGTAATCACACATACCGCAAACGTCGCAGAAAAAGAATAATAATTAATCAGAACCCCTGCTAAAACAGGTCCAATTAAGAAAAGCAACTCTTGAGAACTATGGATCAATGTATTGGCCAATTGCAGATCCTTTTTATTCACCAAAGATGGAATGAGCGATGAAAGAGCAGGAAAAAAAAGACCGTCTAAACTTCCGATAAAGAACGAAAGAATGAGAATGACTGAAAATGTTAACTCTCCATTGATATATACCCAAAGAAGAATCCCCAGCAAAATGACTTTTCCTAAACTCGTACCAAACAGGATCTTAGATTTTTGAATGCGATCTGCCAGAACACCTCCGACTATCATTGTGAACATTCTTGGAAGTGCCGCAGCAGCCATGACAAGCCCCATATATTGTGGATGATTCAAACCATCAACCATATACCAGGATATGGCTAATACAAATATGGAAAAGCTTAAAACAGCAAAGCATTCTGACCCTAAAATAAATAAAAAACGATTATTTTTCAAGATTGACTTCATGATGACTCCCTCATTATTGTTTTATAGTTTAGTTCACTTAACTAAACTATAATAGAGTCTATATGTGATGTCAATCCTTTATGAACGACAAAAATCCTCCTATATCCACAGGAGGAAAGTTAAAAAAGAAGATTATTTTTTGAGTTCCTGTATATTGCTTTCCAACTTTGAAATCACTTCAGTCAACTTCTCTATCTTTTTTTCAAATCTAAATAACAGGTAAATGGCTAATATTAAAGGAAACCCAAAATTCCCAATTTGCGATAGTAATTGTTCTATCTCTAGCGTACTCATTTTACATTCACTCTCCTTTCTTATCTATAGAAAGTGAACTTGTCTTCTGGATTTTAAAACATTTTTGGCTAATTCATGTGGAAATTCTTAAAATTAGTATCTTAGTCGGAGGCTTGATTCCACCGACAACCTTTGTTCCACAAAACAGGTCGCGATTAATAATCAACAATAGCAAGTAAATAAAACCGAAATCGCTTCTTAAACTTAAATTTTCATGATCCCACCTAAGTGTCTACTCACTGCTGTGATCGTCTTCATTTCTAGCATAACAAAACTTCAGATGATATTTTCTATGAAGCAATTTTTGTAGTTCTTTCACTTCATTGCTATAACATCTAGCAATGTCTTGATACATCCCCTTCTGCCCATCATAAGGACATGTGTCTAACCGCTTAACTGTTTTGAGTAAATCAATTTTCAATTGCTGGTATTCGTTAATCGATTTTTCTAAACAGCTCATTACGAATCCCCCAATTTCTAATTTATTTTTATTAAAGCCTGTGAAAAGGATTTCTTTAACCTTATGTTTTTTAAAGAGAATATAAAGTGGGAAAATCAAATACATTTTCTCAACAAATTGGTTTGATTTTTTTTAACCATTTTCTCTTTCTAATCATGTAGGATCTCAAAACGACTGAGAGGAAGATGTTAAGTGAATATCATATCCAAAGAAATTGTCTTGGAGAAAGCTGAGTTTCAAAAGAGATTAAAATCACCTGTACTGCTACCTGTCCTAGAGGAGACAAAAGACTATTTTTCATTTGATGAAACAACTTTTACAGAAACTCGAGCATTTGAAATTAATTATTACGAAGGTGATGTAGCTGAACAATTCATTGTCACCCAACTTAGTATGTATATTAAGTTTAAACCACAGTTGTATGTCCATATCCTTAAAAGTAAATCCGTCGAAACAAATAAGGAAAGTACTTTAGTAAGAGTCATATCTTTAACAAAGCAAGCAAATGAAACGCAGCATACGATGAGAGTGATAACATATGATGGGGGAGAGTTTATAGGTGAATACAATGCACCTCGTACAGATGAAGAACTCACTCTTCCTGAAGAAATTGATCAAATCCCAACAGACGCGATTCAAAAATCGGCGGAGAACAAGCTTTTCAAAACACAGGCTACCGTTTTATGTTTTCGATTAGACGGTTCAGGTACTTGTTGTCAATTCAGATATAATGGTCTTCCTTGGAACCCATTGATTAAATACAAATGGTGTGGAGAGAATTGCGGAAGTGGAACACCAGTAAATGCACTAGATAGATGCTGCAAAGCACATGATGAATGTTATGGGGAGAAAGAGGATTATCCTGCTCGTTGTTCCTGCGACCAAAATCTAAGAAATTGTGCCAGCACAACAGATAATGCTGGAACGGATAGAGTCATCACAGCTTTTGCAGCAAAAATGGTTGCGATGGGTTGTTAAAAAAACTGTCCAATAGTCATTCTCTTGACTATTGGACACCTTTGCTCTTTTCAGTCAGCTCCTTTACTTAAGGATGATTGAAACTTGAAAACGTCATAAAAATAAAACTTACAATCACACCTATTATCGTTAGTGCCATTAATACTAAGCCCAAATATCTAATCGTATTATCTTCGCCTTTGACAAGACTCATAGCAAAAAACACGATACTGAGAATGACAAGAATGATCCCTAAACAAAAAACAATCATAATTAAAGTGGACAGACTATTGGGAATGAAATAACTTAATCCTGTTAAAATAATTCCAACAAGCGAGGAAAGAAAAGAGAGTAAACCATAATCCATTCTTCTCAAGTTAAGTCCCCCATAAAACCAATTTTTTGATAATAAAACAACCTCACAAGAGATTCATGCAATTAAACTTCCTATTTTTACTTCACCATCATGAAATATTTCAATAACACATCTTGATAATGGTGAAAATATCCACGTATCAAAACTTACAGCAGTAACATCATCTATGACTTCAAGTACTTGATCTAAATTGATCGTTAATGTCCCTTCGTCCCAACTAATATAAACAATATGACTGTATTGATAACTGTTTCGCTTTAAAAAAGTAATAATTTCATCAACTGTATATACTTTAGCATGATTAGACATTTCCTCCCCATTCTATACGCCCCCAATAAATAGAAAAAACTTTCAAAGTCATTTAATACTTGTTTTTTCTTAATATCTAATAAATCACTTACATCCTCACCAAGATTCCCCATATCAAATGTTTAAATAAAGATTTAACTGTACATTCGTAACCTTTAAAACGGGATAGTGGTTTACGAGAATTAGTTTCGGGTCATCATCTAACCTCAATCTTACTTTTCCATCATAGATTACCCTTTAAACAACATTACCATATCAAGCGTACCAGTAAATGATTGAATGTTTACTCCGAACCTTGAAAGTAGTGTGCATAAAAATCGGGGAACTTGCTCGGCTTCCGCGGGCTGTTCCCGCAAGTGTCTCGCAATTCCCCTGAATGTTTTATTTCTTATCTAAAAATTCAAAGAAACCTGGTGCTTTCATTTCTGTTAACACTTTTAATTTTTCGAAAATCTTTATTTTAATCTCCTGCTCTAAGTCCTCCCTTTCCTGAATAGATGTATTTTTTAGACTCTTTTTTATTTTTGGCAAGAATTTGTCAATAATCTCATCATATGTTAGTTCATTACATTTATTCATTTTGCTCACATCCCAAATTTATTTTTGATTTTAACTTTCTCAAAGCGGTACGATGATAATAAGAAACCATCTGTTCTGACAAGTTTAATATATTAGCTATTTCCTTGTTCCTTAATTCGTTTAAATATATCAATTCGATTACTTTTTTTTGAGTTTTATTGAGCGTCTGAAGAGCATGATATAAGCTCTGATTCGTTATCATCTCTTCAAGTGCTGTTTGTGTCTCCTCAAAAATATTTTCAGTTTTATGATCTGATTGAAGATTAAAATAAAGTTTTTCCGGATTTTCAGTTGCTTCAAAATATATTGGCGTCCTTTTTTTGTCTGCCGAAATTCTCTTATCATAATCAATTGAGTAAAAATGAATTAACTTGCTCACATAATTGATGACTTTTACATTGTAATAATGATTTCTAAAAGCTTGATCTAACTCTTCTTTATTTTCATAAGTAGGGTTATTTATTACGTCTTTTAATAAAGAAAAATTCTCTTTTTTCTTTAAAAAAAGCGCAATGATAGGTTCTTCTAGTTTGTCTCGATTTTCTTCCAAAAAAGACCTTAATACACGTTTTTCATCCATTGAAAAATATCCCTCCTCACTTCATAAAGAGACATCTTTTCATCAATTATAAAACAAAAAAGAGAACAAGTGTTCTGTTTATATGAATTTATTCGAAACAGCAATATCGATCATTTGTTATTTTTAATTCAAAACAACATCCCAAAGGGACTAAAACCCTTGATTGCGTAAAGGTAAACAGCGTATATTTTATTTTTCTAAAAACTTAATTCTTTTAAAATATTGCATACTATTTTTCATTCGTTTAGAATATTCAAAGATATTGAGTAATGGTTATTCAAAGGAGCGTTTGCTGACTATGCACAAACTGTATTTTTCAAGTTATATCGGTGAAAAAAAACCAGAGACGATCATCAATAGGCAAAGTGCCTGCCCTTTTTGTGAGCGTGATCAATTAACAGGCATTTTAGAAACGGAAGAGGATATGATTTGGCTGGAGAATAAATACCCGACGATACAAAACACGTATCAAACGCTTATTATTGAGACGGATCATTGTAGTGAAGACATCGCTGTATATCGTAAAGCGAAAATGAGAAAACTCATCCGCTTCAGTTTAGAAAAATGGCTAAACATGGAGGCCCAAGATTGCTTTAAAAGTGTAATTTTGTATAAAAACTATGGGCCGTTCTCCGGAGGAAGCATTAAACATGCGCATATGCAAATTGTCGGGCTAGAGCAAGTTGATTATATGAAAGAACTCTTACCCGAACATTTTCAAGGGATAAAGGTAATAGAGAAGCCGTCTGAAATAGAACTTAACTTGTCAACCAACCCAATTATGGGTTTTACAGAGTTTAATATGATAATCAACGATACTTTAGAGCACACCGATAAACTCGCCGATTATATTCAAAAAACAGTACAATATGTTTTATATGATTTTAACCAAAAATGTTCTAGCTATAATATGTTTTTTTATCATACTAACTTAAAAATCATTTGCAAAATCGTGCCCAGATTCGTCGCTTCTCCTTTTTTCATCGGCTATAAAATCCCGCAAGTGTCTGTAGATCAACGATTAAATGAAATTAGAACACAGCTGATTAAAAAAATGAACGAAAAATAAAATGAAACGAACATAACTAAATCCCAAGGGCATTTAACCCTTGGGATTGTCTAGCATGCGGCCGATAAGCCTAGAATTTTCGCAGTTTTTATTATAAACACAAACTCCGTCATTTCAAGTATTTGATATTTGACAAAGCTAATAAACTGGAAACCTTTAGTATTGTCCGTTGATTGGTATGTGAGTCTTTCACTCATATGACAGTTTTAGGAACAATAGATGTTTTTTAGCAGGGGCTTCTGGCGTGGTTTTTCAGTGATGATAATCAGCTTATCTTTATTTTTTTAGTCTGTTTTCCATTAGTGATGCCATTTGTTTTGAATTTGAATTTCCTTCATTTTTTAATTGATCAATGATGTGAAGATAATCCGTTTCATTTCGATTCTGACTTAATTTATATGCAGCCTGAATTTCTCCCACCTTAATCTTAAATCCAACAATACCTTTCAGGTCACTTTCTAAAAGATGAGGAGAAAGTTTATCCCATAAAATTGGATTCTGTCGATGTTCTTCGTATTTTTCCATCATCATTTTTAATTCTTCTATTCATTCATCTTTCTCTAAAATACTTACTTTCCCATATACATGGACGGCTTGATAATTCCATGTTGGAACTTCTTCATGCCCATACCAAGAAGAAGAAATGTAAGCGTGCGGTCCCTGAAACATAACAAGTACATCTTCACACGTTTCAAATGTTCTCCACTGAGGATTTCCATAGGCGATATGCCCGCTGATATAGTAATCATCACTTTGTTTATTAAATCCCAATGGCAAATGAGTGGCAATTGGTTTCCCTTTTTCTGTTGTAACAATCGTGCCAAAAGAGTTTTTTTGAACAAAATCCAAAATTTCATTTTGGAATATACATCATTATCCTCCTTCTCTAAATAAGAATTTTTGTCATGATGTAATCGATTTGTTCTTCATCACCCAAATAAAAAGTGTGGGCTCCAGTTTGAATAAATCCCATGTTCTTATAAAAAGCAATAGCATTCTCATTTTTTTCCCATACACCTAGCCAAATTTTCTTCTTATTATACTCCTGCGCAATTTCCACAGCTTTATTTAGCAGAGATTTACCAAGCCCATGTTTTTGAAATTTATTCTTTATATAAATCCTCTCGACTTCAAGTGATTCATCACCCATTTTTTCAGACTGAGCATCATTAGTATTGACCTTTAAATAGCCAACAACTTCCTGATCAAAGTAAACAAAAAAGAATTGTGAAAAAACATCGGATAATTCTCTTTCTAATTGTTTTAAGTTAAATGCCTTTTCTAAATAGGCATTTATACTTTCGGGTGAATTTTGATGCTCAAATGTCTCGTTAAATGTTTCATAACTAATGTCTTGGAGTTTGCGGGAATCTTCAAGCGTACACTTTTTTAATTTTATTGTCATATGTCGCTCCTTTATAACATCAATATTTTCTTTTGTTTCCCTTTTTTACAGACTCCCAGTCTTTTTCTATATTTTTTCTTACTCTTTGAAGAAGATTAAACATGGTTTCCGCTTCTCTTTCGGAAAATCCCTTTAATGCGACACTGTTCGAATAATCATTTTCTCTTTTTATAAAAGGAAATACCTTTTTTCCTGTTTGCGTCGGAAACAGTTTTTTTATTTTTTTGTTTTGTTCATCATCTTTCCTTTCGATGAAGCCCTTCATTTCAAGTTTTTTGATCGCACGAGCTGCAGTTGTTCGGTCTACTTTAATCATTTCAGCTAACTTTTCTTGAATGATTCCTGGGTTTTCACATATTCGAACAAGATACAAATACTGCCCTTTTGTCAAATCATGCTCTTTAAATTCTATATTGCTGATAGAATCTAATGCCCTTGCGATCATTCCGATTTCACGAAGAATTTCCTTCATTATTAACTCCCTATGTACATATATTTGTTGTAAATGCAATAAAATCCACATATAAAACTTACCTTAATTTTGTTGAATTTGCAATATAAAATGTTAATAACACTTTAGAGGACTGTACATAAATGCGTAGCTTACTGTAAGTTGCTTTAAATGTGATGAAGCTGAGGAACTGCACACAAATTTACACCGATTCAAGTATTCTTGATAATATCGTAAAATAGACCACCAACTAAACAAGAAAGTCTCCAAACTGAATCTATTTTGATCCAATATAGAGACTTGTATGCAATGAGAAGATTACCCAATTGGTATTTCTTTATTGTTCATATCAAGAATTGAAATGTTACATGTTCCTCCTAAGTGATCTTGTACTGATGATGCTAAGTCTTTCAAAGCATTCTCAAACTCATTTACTCGTTTTTCATCAACTAATTCAATACACAAAAAAGCATTCTTTGTATTTTCAGTAAGCATTGTTCTTACTGATTCACGCCAATTCCAGCACCTGCAAATTGCACCACCATCATCTTTATATACAATTTCACCTTCATATGGGGGTTCATTTTTATCCGTCCCTAATGTGACAAAATTTTCATTTCCAATTGCTTTAGTCAATCGAATATCACCATCGAAAGTGTCTATATCTTCACCACCACAAGGCAATGCATATTTGAAAGAAATAGAATTGTAAATGTCAACCAATGGATTAATAGTCCCTATATGGTTTCCTTTAGCCACCCGTTTTAGTAATGCCTCAATAGATGACCTTGCACCTTTTTTAGTTTTAAACTTTTGAAATGCCTCTCTCCATACTTTGATGACTTCGTTACTGCTAAATTCTTCATGCTGTAAATATTGTAAGGCTTCCTTTTTTGAATGATCAATTATATCTTTATATTTATCTGTATCTTTTATAGAGTTATCTATCCCCTTACAAACAACAATACCAATTCTCGCATCAGGAAACAAATCCCAAAAATCATCTTCAATAACAAACTTTTTCATTTAAATATACCTCCTAAAACATTAAAAAAGGATCTCCCAGACTTTATTCTCGTATACACAGCGGTGTGTGTTTTTCTCGCACAAGGTACAACACAACTTTTTGTTGCAAATACAATAAAAATGACGTACATTTAATATAACTTAATTTTGTTGCATTTGCAATATTTTTTTTAGGGGAGGATTGATTAATCATGAATATAAAAAGAATAACAACTGAAACTGATTTACATGAAGCTCTCAGTATTAGAAAAACGGTCTTCATTGAGGAACAAAATGTATCTGAATCCGATGAGTTTGATCAATATGATACGCTTGATGAACAATGCCAGCATATTTTGGTATATCACGAACATCAGCCTGTTGGCACTGGTCGTGTACGTATCGTTGACAACACAGGAAAACTGGAAAGAATTTGCGTCCTCAAATCTTACCGTAAGTACGGATTGGGAAAAGTCATCATAGGAGAGTTAGAAAAAATCATGAAAGAAAAAGGCATAACTAAATTTAAGCTGCATGGGCAAACACAAGTAGCAGGCTTTTATAAAAAATTAGGCTATCAGATTTCTTCACAAGAATTTATGGAAGATGGCATCCCACATATCTTGATGATTAAATGAAGTATGTTTATTACGGATTAGGTATACTCATATTAAGTTTAGGCATTTCTTTAACAATAAAATCAGGACTAGGCACATCTCCCTTTGATGCCCTTTTGGTTGGTCTTTCCGAAGAAGTCGGTCTTACCGTAGGTAGTTGGGAGGTCCTGATTTCTGTTATCCTCTTAATCTTTAATTTTATATTAACGAGAAAAAAACCTATTTTTTTGGGCTTGATTACAGCCTTCATTACTGGGATAGGCATTGATCTATGGATGTTTTCCATTCATCATGTCATGGAGCCAAACATATGGTTAAGCAAGCTCACTTGTTTCGGAATCGGTTTAGTGTTCATTGGTCTTGGAACAGCAATGTATCTTCAAACGAAATTTGCGTCCACTCCAATTGATCATTTAACACTTATTATCCGAGATATTTTTAAAAAAACGATCCTATTTTCAAGAACATTGGTGTATGCTCTTTTCTTATTATTAGCCTTTATATTTAAAGGTCCTATCGGTATCGGAACCCTTTTAACTGTTTGTTTTGGAGGGATGGTGCTTCACTTTTTTATGCCTTTTATTGAACGGCGAATTTTCTCCTCAAGTCATGTAAATTGTCATCAGTCTCTTATAAACAGGCATCATCATTCACTAACTAAAAAGAAAAGAAGAGGTTAACTTTCAAAGACCCTCTTTTCTTTTTAGTTATGAATTACAAGAGCAAAAACGAATCGTTCTAAGTACAGCTCGTGCGTAACTACAGGCAATGTCACGGATGTTCCCAAGGAGGTTTAACAGCCTGAAGCAGGCGTATTTAAATTATTGAAATGATATGACATGAAGGAATTAGAAAACCTGAGTAAATAAGCAATAAAATGAATATAAGAAGGATATGGCTCCCACGAAAAATGTATATTTTTTTTGTTTATCTTCTTTTACTAACATCATATAGAACAGACCGGTAAAGAAAAATCCTATGAACCAACCTACTGACATTTGCCACATAAAAGCTATCATAAAGCCGACAATTCCCAACATTTGAAATGCTTTAGAGGCAACTATAACCACTTCAAATTACCACCTTTGTTAAATTTTATATAGTTATAGTTTATCCTTTTTAAAGAGTAATGGATATACTTATTTCTCTGTCAAGTTCCAGTTCTGAGCTTAAGAGTATGCGGCCGAAAGAGGACTTGTACCTTGACGTGAAAAATAGGACTGCAAAAATTTTATGATTTTTTCTCAAGAGTAAATCGAGTATCATAGCTCTTATTCCCTTGTCTCCACTTTATGTAAGCTGTTATTGTCCGCCCCTCTAATTGCGATAACTCTGTAAATGCTAAAAATGAAACTGATTCTTCATTCAGGTCACCATTTTTAGTAGTACCTCCTGAATAATCTTTCATAGGTATTTCATTTTTAGAATCAAGTTCTATTTCATCATCATATTTGACAACTAATTGTTCTAAGTAAGTTTTTTCGATATTTTCCTTACTTCCAATCCAGAATAAATCTCCTTCATATTTAGAATGATCATCATGTTTTTTGAAAACTACTTTCCAATTCTGATCCTTACTCTTCCCTTCCCATTGAGGGGGAGGGGTATCTTCTGAACTGTAATAATCAAATAATTTAAATGCGCCGAATACCGCTAAACAAACTATTAAAATACTTCCTGTAAAAATGATAGGATACTTGTGATGGTCTTTCATAGAAGAAACCTCCAAAAACTTGTTGATTTTTTCTTGAATAGGAAATATCGTTTAATAGTATCACATTTTTTTGTTTGCTGCGACTTCAAACTAAGCAAGTGCTGTGCTACTAGATCATAGAAAATACAGTAGTTTTCTTCAAAGAATTAAACATCTCCACATTGTCAACAACAATAGATCTTTCCATGTGAAAAATCCGGTCAGCAATAATACCATAAAATAGGGCATAGATCTTTGTTATGATACCTATTAGAAAATGACATAACATTACACAACTTTAAGGCATCCATCAATTCAAACAAATATAATGATTAATTTTCTTTTCCCTAATAGTCAACAGAGAACAGCTGACATACTTGATGATTTGTTAGCTTGTTTGTCTTTTTTGTAGGGTCTCTTTAATATGTAAACAATCAGGTATTTTGGTTTTTTACGCCCCACTCACATAACTCTTCCAAAACGGGTAATAGAGTTTCACCTTTATCTGTGAGACTGTACTCAACTTTAGGGGGGATTTGAGGATATTCCTTACGTTCCACTAGACCATCCGCTTCTAATTCTTTTAAATGTGAACTCAATGTTTTATAAGTAATAGCTCCTATCTGTCTTTTTAATGCATTAAAGCGGACTGGTTGATGTTCTGCTAGAAGATAAATAATTACCATTTTCCATTTACCACCTATAACTGACATTGTATAACCAAAAGGTGTATCTTGAATATTTTTAATTTTCCCTTTATATTCAGCCATACTCATATTTACACTATCCTTTCGGGTAGCACCTATCAAAAAAGTGCGTACTACTATTTTAGTTGCGTTCAGTTTATACTAACCGTACTTTGAAGTAAAGGAGAGAAAAACATGACTAAAACAATACGACTTTTAATGCCACAATGGCAAGGGGGAAACAATCCTAACTACTCTTTTGGAGCTGAGCTGCTTTCTTGGCTAGCTCCAGACAATGACCATCCCCTTATTAAGGTTCCAGTTCAAGCTTATGATGGAATTCCACTTGAAAACGAGAATGGTATGAATGGGAGAAAACAATTGCTAGAACAATTAAAATCTGCTCATCATATGATTGATGCTCATCAGCCAGATCGTATTGTCGTGTTTGGTGGTGACTGCTTAGTCGAACAAGCCCCCTTTGCCTATTTAAACGAACGATACGATGGGGAGTTAGGTTTAATTTGGATCGATGCTCACAGTGATTTAGTCAGATATATTGGGTATGATAATGGACATACATTACCTCTCGGGAATCTTTTGGGTGAAGGAGATGAGGAGTTTGCAAAACATGTGAAAATCCCACTAAAACCTGAAAATGTCTTTATCGCGGGATTAGTAGTTCCTACAGAACAAGAAACGAAAGTGATATCAGAAGAGTTTCAAAAACTAGGTATTGCTCCTGCAGAACAGGACACCGAAGTGATTCAAAGACTAGGTATTAGAACCGCTGGAACTAAAGAATTAATAAACAGTACTGAATCTATAAAAGAGTGGCTTAAAGAAAGCAACATTAAGCACCTAGCTATTCACCTTGATTTAGATGTACTTGACCCACAGACATTTCGTTCTATATTATTTGCCAACCCTGAAGTACCTGTAAATTATTCTCCTGAGGGAACAATGCAAATGCCTCAACTGATTCATCTAATTCAAGAACTATCTGAAGAAACAGATGTAGTTGGCTTAGGTATAACAGAGCACTTGCCGTGGGATTCTATTTATTTAAAAGATTTGCTTGATAAGATACCTATTTTAAATAAATAAAAGTCTTAAACATTATAATCACATGTTGCCCTTTTCATTAACCAAATTAACAACTGCAGAACGACAATTGAAGTATACGAATACTTTATATCCTTGCAAACAAAAATACCAAGGGAATTTGAACCCTTGGTATCTCTGGTATACAGCCAAAGGATCTGAACCTTGATGGGATATTCAATGATTAACCCCTCACATCATCACACTCTTTTATTTATATTACATATAATTTGATTGTTTTTGATTATTTGTGGAGTAAAAATGGAGTCGTTTTTTATAGATTGCTCACTTTAAAATAGTATTGCGAAAATACAAATGTGTTTAGTGTTGCAAAAAAGTTTGTTTTTCATAGCATCCAGCAATGAAATCATTGAATGATCGATTATGCTGTTCTCCTGCAATAAAATAAATTCCTGATTTTGTCCCTATCAAAAACGAACTGGGTACTGTTTGATCATCTACATAAACAACCCCCGGAATCAATTGTTCTATTATTGAATACACAAATGTTGGGCAACATTTGTTATGAAACAGTGTTTTTAAGCCATCATATTTTTCTTTTCTTAATTCCTGCAAACTGACAACTCCTTCAATAAGATTGTAGATTACCTCTCTATCAAGTTCAATTTTAAATACATATGAAAGTTTGAGACGTGGGTTCTGTTAAAATAATGATTAACGAATATCGATTATGCTGTTCTCCTGCAATAAAATAAATTCCTGATTTTGTCCCTATCAAAAACGAACTGGGTACTGTTTGATCATCTACATAAACAACCCCCGGAATCAATTGTTCTATTATTGAATACACAAATGTTGGGCAACATTTGTTATGAAACAGTGTTTTTAAGCCATCATATTTTTCTTTTCTTAATTCCTGCAAACTGACAACTCCTTCAATAAGATAATAGATTACCTCTCTATCAAGTTCAATTTTAAATACATATGAAAGTTTGAGACGTGGGTTCTGTTAAAACAACGATTAACGAATACGGACACTTATACTGCTGATTAATTAGAAAACTTACTTTTAGTATAAAAAACAATTGATTGTTATCCAATTAATCTGTACATTATCAGCTAAGGATATATCTTTCCATCAACACTTGATCCTTTCGTGAAAAAGCTAGCTGGTCAGCATATGAAATAAACAATCCGAAGCATATGTAAAATGTGTTTTCATGTTTCCTCTCCTAGTTATTTAATTCCTTCAAAAGATTCAAGGTGATCTTCTCAGGAAAGGAAAAGATCTTAGCTAATCAGAGGTTATCTGAAAATGGTTTGTTGGACTTGAGACTGTGAAGTCTTGTACTTAAATTAACGGGCAGGTTAGTGAAAAAAGAAGGCGTAAAATATAGTTGTATTCGAAAAGAAAAATTAATAATTTATTTATATTCCGCATATTGTCAACCCAGTGTGTTATACTGTAAACAAACCTTTGAAGCTTTAAATCTTTTTCTATTACCTTCTACGATCTCCCTACTCGAACGTTGAGTAGGGTTTTTTATTGAGTATTATACAGAGAACATAAAAAAACAGGCCCTATATAAAAGTGCCTGTTTGTATAAACGCTTTAAGATTAATCAGCTTTTTGAACGTTAGCAGCTTGAGCTCCACGAGGACCTTGCTCAACGTCAAACGTTACTTTTTGACCTTCGTCTAAAGATTTGAATCCATCACTTTGGATTGCAGAGAAGTGTACGAATACATCGTCTCCATTTTCACGTTCGATAAAGCCAAAACCTTTTTCTGCATTAAACCATTTAACTGAACCTTGTTCCATTTTTGTTGCCTCCTAGTGCGTTATCACACATTGTAATACTATCCTTGCCCAAAGTATCATCAAGACGAAAAGTCGATATTCATACTATCCTTTACACCGAACAAAAATAATTCCTCTTTATCATAGCATGAAACGGAAATAATAGCGAATTAATATTATCGTTTTATTCATGGCATTATTTATTAGGCGTGTAGATACCAGTGCAGAAGCGGTAAGTACAAATAGAAAATGTCAATAATTCTGCATCGAATTTATAACATGTCTAAGAGGCCTATTAATAACTAGGGCTTATTCAAGTGCAAGATTCTTTTAAAAGCAGGGCTGTTTACTGGTAAATCTTTGTTTCTGCAGATGTTTTCAAACGGTCACTCATGGTATATCCCCATTTGCAAAGATGCTCATAAAAAACTTGACCACAAATAATCTTCCTTTTCTTCATTACCACTTTCCAAAGCCTTTTTAATTTAAGAAACTAGAAAATCAAGCTCAATAATAATATGTCTTCTAGCTCTTTTTATTTTGATTTCCTTACTTGTAATGTTTGTTCCTCTAACAATCAATGTTCACGGTCTAAATAAACCGATTCCCATAGGAGAGCAGGGAGAGAGTTTGGCCCAATAAAGAGCCGGGTATAATCTTCATACGCCTTTTGTATCTCGGCTAGCTCTGCTAAAAAAAATTTAATTGAGCTGAAAATCAGTTTCAATTTCCAATAATTTTACAGAGGGATGGGAAAGATACTTATCATATATGGAGTATGACAGCTGGCACTTCAAAGGCAATCAAACGTTTTCTATACTTAGATTAGGTCATCAGGGAAGGTGAAACTTTAAAAAATGAATCAACAAAACCTAAGGACTTTGAGAAAACTGGTTACACCTTATGAAAAGTCCGATTTACAAAAAAGTATTTATCAAATCATTAACACATTGGTACCATTTTTCCTGTTATGGTGTTTGGCATATAAAAGCTTGTCGATTTCTTATTTCCTTACATTAGCGATTTCTGTCGTTGCGGCAGGTTTTTTAGTGAGAACCTTCATCATCTTTCACGATTGCTGCCACTATTCCTTTTTTAAAAACAGAAAGGCGAATCGAATCCTTGGAACAATAATAGGAAATCTGACTCTGCATCCTTTTGATCATTGGGCACACGAGCATTCTATCCACCATGCGACAAGCAGCAACCTGGACAAACGCGGTACAGGCGATATTTGGGTACTGACCGTTGAGGAATATAAGGAAGCCTCAACTAAGACAAAAATAATGTACCGTTTGTACAGAAATCCGTTTGTTATGTTTATTATTGGTCCGATTTACGTCTTCGGGATTACCAATCGTTTTAATCGTAAAGGCGCAAAACGCAAAGAACGGATGAATACGTATGTAACGAACTTGGGGATTGTCGCTTTGGCAGCACTTTTATGTTGGGCTATTGGCTGGCAAAACTTCCTGCTGGTTCAGGTGCCAATTTTTATGATATCGGGATCTCTTGGAATTTGGATGTTTTATATTCAACATACGTTTGAGGATTCTTATTTTGAAGAAGATGAGCATTGGGAATACGTAAAAGCAGCAGTTGAAGGAAGCTCTTTTTACAAGCTTCCAAAAGTCATGCAATGGCTAACAGGCAATATCGGTTTCCATCATGTTCATCATTTAAGCCCGAGAGTCCCAAACTATAAGCTTGAAATAGTGCATAACAACACTGAACCATTGCAAAACGTTCCGACCATTACACTGGCAACAAGTCTTAAGTCGTTAAAGTTCCGCCTATGGGATGAAGAAAGCAAAAAATTTGTTGGTTTTAATCACTTAAAAAAAGCTTCTAAAAGCCAAGTATCAGCGCAGTTAAGAACGGATTAAATAAACTCCCCATTATCGATGATAAGAGGGGATTTATCTTGCAGAATAAAACTGCCGACCGTTTAGACGACTTACTTTAAGTAACTGGAGTAAAAGTGGAGTAAGTTTTTTATTGGATAAGTAGTTGCAAGTAGTAAGTATAGGCTTTTCAGACCGTTGAAAGCTTTACTGTTCTGATGAGAAGGCTGACAATAAGAACCTTTCTAAATCCAAATCGCCAACCTTTTTTAAATCAAGGAAAGCTAAAACGAGCCCCTACATAGAAAAACTTCCTACATGGTTATCTGGTGTTAAAATTAGGGTTTGCTTTATTATTCATTAAAACCATCGATATCAAAATTATTTAAATCAAGGTTCAAGCTTTTCAGTTGTTTCAACAACACTTCAGGTTTTAAGCTATCACCATTTCTTAAATCCTCTGGAATATTTTCAGGGGTTTGAATTTTCATTCCATCCTCAATCCATTGTTTGCGATACAATTGAAATGCAGCCTCAATTAAATGATATGGAGTAACAATATAGCCTAACGTCACATCGTGATCTTCACTGTAACCAAACTCAAAATTACAACATGGACAAATATTATTTGATCCTATATTGTATTCATCATATGGTGGTTCATCTAACCCATTAAAACCACAAACAGGACAAGTATAACTTCTCATTTAAACACCTCTTGATTTTTATTGTTCTTTAAAATACGCCTTACCTCTTCATGTAGTTGAACTTCAAATTCTTTTTGTGGTAATTCTCCTGATTCATCTTCTGCTTCTGCAGTAACTACCATGTCACCGGTTTCTAAATCTAATTCCCCATCAACAGTTTCACCAAAAATCTCTTCTGTTTCAGAGTTTATTTCCTCATTATCAATTACTTTTTCATTTGTGGATTCAAGTTGCGTTGATGAAGTTATGAAGAGTCTATAGAATATGAGTATCGCAGTAAACAGAAAAAACTTCCAGATTAGTTAGCTGAGTTACTTTAAGTTAGTGGGCATTTTTGGGCACTGATCAAAACGAAAATTTGAGCATACACAAAATCCCAAGGGCACTCAAACCCTTGGGATTACTAGTATGCGGCCGAGAGGACTTGAACCTCCACGGGTTATTCACCCACTAGGCCCTCAAATATAGTGAAAACTTATCATCTGTTACAAAAGCTTGTTTTCATTGCATTCTTTTCTTTACATTACTCATAATTTGATTGTTTTTCATTATTTATGGAGTAAGTTTTTTATTGGATAAGTAGTTGCAAGAAGTAAGTATAGGCTTTTTTTTTCAGACCGTTGAAAATTTCACTTTATTTTTCTGATGAGAAGGCTGACAATAAGAACCTTTCTAAAGTCCTAATCATCAACCTTTTTAAAATTGAGTTCAAACGAGAACCTGCATGGAAAATTCTCCATATGGTTATCCAGTGCTGTAATTAAAGTCTTTATTATTCATTAAAACCATCGATATCAAAATTATCCAAATCAAGATTTAAACTTTTCAGTTGTTTCAACAACACTTCAGGTTTTAAGCTATCACCATTTCTTAATTCCTCTGGAATATCTTCAGGGGTTTGAATTTTCATTCCAGCCTCAATCCATTGTTTGCGATACAATTGAAATGCAGCCTCAATTAAATGATCTGGAGTGACAATATAGCCTAACCTCACATCATGATCTTCACTGTAACCAAACTCAAAATCACAACATGGACAAATATCAAAAGTTTTTTGATACTCTCCTTTATACAAAGGCTTTTGTATTAATCCTTTATACCCACACACTAAACATCTATAAAGTTTATTCACCTCAATTAACCCCTCTTTTCTCTCATTTTTTATTTATTGATCCTTATAATAATCATAACCCTTTTGTTTATTTGGGTATTTTGGCTTGAAATAAGTCATAATCACATCCCTACCTTCTTGTCGTTCGACTGATAAGAATTCATTAGTCTTTTTATTATATTTATAGTATCGGTATTTACCATTAAATTTTTTCTTACTTCTTTTTGTAAGCACTGTTTTACTAGTAGCTTTTCCTAAAAAAGTTCGTGCTTTATTCAAATATTGAGATTTAGAAATATTACCGAATTCCTTTTTGTGTTTCTTGTAATGTTTATCTAATCTCACCATATTCACTTTTCGTACAGCTTTTGCCGCAGATGTTTTTGAACCATATTTTTTGGTTGCTTTTCTAACACTTGATTTTCCAAATTTCTTTATAGCTTGCTTGATTCCAATCCGCGCAACTGTAATAGCAATTACAACTACCGGATACCATGATGCTTGTAATTGGGTAGTATTTACTTCAAACTCTTCTCCTGTTTCGACATCTTTCAATGTAGCAGTGAATTCATCCCCATCAACTTCATGTAGTTGAACTTCAAATTCTTTTTGTGGTAATTCTCCTGATTCATCTTCTGCTTCTGCAGTAACTACCATGTCACCGGTTTCTAAATCTAATTCTAATTCTCCATCAACAGATAAGTCATCTGTTTCAATATCTGTTTCAATAGTTGCTTTATCACCATCGATTTCGGAATTTATCTCAACATTATTTCCATCAACAGTTTCACCAAAAATCTCTTCTGTTTCAGAGTTTATTTTCTCATTATCAATTACTTCTTCATTTGTGGATTCAAGCTGCGTTGTTGAAGCTGAAGTAACATCAGTCCCTAAGCTATAGAATACAAAAATTGCTACCAAAAAGCTAACGAAATATTTCAAATTAATCTTTCCTCCTATGTACTAGTTATATTGAATTAACCCATAACCATATTCTTTATCAGGGCCTTTCTTCCCCAAATCTTTTGCTGTGCTCTTTAAAACCTTTAAGACATCTTCCCTTTCAAATTCTGGATGTTCAGATAGGATATTTGATACCACACCAGTTACATAAGCTGTTGCAAAAGATGTTCCATTAACGGTTTTTAATTCACCTTTAGGCGTAATAACAGGAATTTGAACCCCTGGTGCGACAAAGTCTATCTTACCTTTTGCAGCTAATGGATCTCTCTTTAGTTTTTTATTAATAGAAGAAATAGATATTACATTTTGATATCTTGCTGGATAATCTGTTGAAAGACCCAATGTATTGCCAGCAGAAGCAATTACTATAATGTCATTCTCAATTGCTTTATTAATAGCACTTTTTAATCTATTATCATCTTTTTGAAATCCAAAGCTAAGATTAATTATGTCAACGTCCTGCTTAATGCTCCAATTAATCCCATTAATCACATCATTAACATCACCACCCCCTTTATCGTTAAGTACCTTAACATCGAACAATTTTACTTTGGGTGATACTCCTTGAACTGTATGTTTATTTGTGGGAGCCATAATAATACTAGCTATGGCTGTACCATGACCTAAAGAATCCGTGGTGGTAGGTTTATTGGTTATAGAGTCATATGTAGTTATTGAACTATTCTTAAAAATCGGCAAGGAGCTACTGACCCCGCTATCCAATAATGCTACTTTTATAGGATCCTGAGAAGAATAGAGTTTGGCTTTTCCATTCGGAAAAATAGAGCAAAGTGCCCAATTTTTTTGGCAATCACTTTTTGAAAGAGTAATTTCCTTATAGTTATTTGAACAACTAACTAGTAATAAAAGCAATATCAAAGTAAAAACAACATTTTTCATCTAACAACCTCTTTTATTTACCATTCAACCTGTTATTATTTGTAATAGGAAATATTACTTTATTCTTATTAAAAAGTAAATATTAAATTTTTATTTTTTTAAAAACTTTTCTTAGATAAATAATAAGAATGATAACGTAAGTTATAAGATGGAGAACGATTTATTTGACTTTATAAGAGAACACAGATATAAAATTTATTTTATGACGAGTCTATAGAATATGAGTATCACAGTAAACAGAAAGATTATTAGATAGATGACTTACTTTAAGTAACTGGAGTAAAAGTGGAGTAAAAAAATAAAATAATCGAGTAAATAACAAAATCCCAAGGGCACTCAAACCCTTGGGATTACTAGTATGCGGCCGAGAGGACTTGAACCTCCACGGGTTATTCACCCACTAGGCCCTCAACCTAGCGCGTCTGCCATTCCGCCACGACCGCGTATGAAATTTTAAAATGCGGGTGAAGGGACTCGAACCCCCACGTCGTAAGACACTAGATCCTAAGTCTAGCGCGTCTGCCAATTCCGCCACACCCGCATATAACATGGTGAGCCATGAAGGACTCGAACCTTCGACCCTCTGATTAAAAGTCAGATGCTCTACCAACTGAGCTAATGGCTCAAGATAAAAATAAAATGGCTGGGCTAGCTGGATTCGAACCAACGCATGACGGAGTCAAAGTCCGTTGCCTTACCGCTTGGCTATAGCCCAACAAATCTATGAAATGACCCGTACGGGATTCGAACCCGTGTTACCGCCGTGAAAGGGCGGTGTCTTAACCGCTTGACCAACGGGCCTTATGTTTCATTCCTTATGGCGGAGAAGGAGGGATTTGAACCCTCGCGCCGCTTACACGACCTACACCCTTAGCAGGGGCGCCTCTTCAGCCACTTGAGTACTTCTCCATTGGCTCCACAGGCAGGATTCGAACCTGCGACCGATCGGTTAACAGCCGATAGCTCTACCACTGAGCTACTGTGGAATAAATCAGACTTTCTTTATTATAAATTCAGCGACAAAATGTGTCAAGGACAATTTGTTTGAATCATATTATTGCGACGGCTTTTATAATTTATCATAGACAAGCTGTATACGTCAACCCTTTTTTACAATTTCTTTTATTTTTCCACCACATTTCCCACAAACATAACGATTTATATCCATGGCACGTTTTCTTAAAAATGCTTGTCCACATTTTTTACATTTATATGTTCTCGTTTTTCGTGTCGTTTTTTTCATTGTCGGCAATGGTGTACAAAATCTCGGCGCTCCCACTTTCTTTAAGAGGGCTTTAAAATCCTGATCCCGATGTTGGTAACCTTTGCCTTCCAAGTGAAGATGGTAATGACAAAGTTCGTGTTTAATAATACCTTCAAGTTCTTTTTGACCATACTCTGTTAAATATTTCCTATTAAGCTCAATGTGGTGGGAATGAAGTAAATATCTTCCCCCTGTTGTTTTGAGTCGATGATTAAAGTATGCCTTATGTTGAAAAGGCTTATGAAAGTATTGCAAGGACAGCTGCTGTGTCAGTTTTTGTAATTGTTGATCGTCCATTCGTGAATCCACCTCTCTTTTGAAAAAAACCGAACGGGACAATTTCTAGTCCGCATAAACTTAAATATCAGAGCCTTAGGAGGGATGAACAATGCCAAATTGGCTCAAAAACCAAATGCAAAAAGCTTTTTATGAAAAAAATCAAGACCAAATTAAACTGTTGAACCAATGTTGGTATTTTTACAGAAAAAAACACTGCTTATGAGCAGTGCTATTTTTCTTTCATCATTGATAAAGCAACCCTTCCTTTAGCCGTATCTAGATGCTCCACCCAAACTGTTACAATATCGCCGACTGACACAACATCAAGTGGATGTTTGACAAAGGTATGACTGAGCTTAGAAATATGAACCAACCCATCTTGCTTGACTCCAATATCCACAAATGCACCAAAGTCAACTACATTTCGTACAGTGCCCTGCAGCTCCATGCCTTCTTTTAAATCTTCCAATTGAAGAACATCCGTTTTCAAGAGGGGTTTTGGCACTTCATCCCTTGGATCACGTTCAGGTCTTGTTAGCTGGTCACAAATGTCCTTTAGTGTGATTTCACCAATTTCGAGTTGTGCAGCGGTTTCAGTATGATTCAGTTCTTTAATTTTAGTTTTAAGTTCGGACGAACCAATTTGATCTGTTGAAAGATCGAGGTTCTTTAGGAGCTCTCTTGTTTCTTTATAGCTTTCAGGATGGATTCCTGTTCTATCAAGCGCTTCGTCACCATCTGGCACTCGTAAAAACCCGATGCATTGTTCATATGTTTTCGCACCTAACCGTGGGATTTTTTTTAGTTCTTTCCTAGTTGTGAATTTCCCAATTTCTTCACGCTTGTTCACGATGTTGGTAGCGACTGCTTTGGATAGTCCTGCTACATACTGTAGTAGTGCAGCTGAGGCTGTATTCACATTGACACCGACTTGATTGACGACCGTTTCAACTACAAAGCGCAGAGAGTCGTTTAATTTTTTTTGGCTAACATCGTGCTGATATTGACCGACACCAACTGATTTAGGATCGATTTTGACAAGCTCGGCTAACGGATCTTGAAGGCGCCGCGCAATCGACACTGCACTTCGTTCTTCAACCTGTAATTCGGGAAACTCTTCCCTTGCCAGCTCTGAAGCAGAATAGACACTTGCCCCAGCCTCATTAACAATTAAATAATAGACTTGTCGATCAATATTTTTTAATAATTCGGCAATCAATTGTTCCGTTTCTCTTGAAGCGGTTCCGTTTCCGATCGCAATCACTTCAATACCGAATTCTTCAATAATGTTTTTTACTTTTTCAGTTGCCGCATGTTTCTTATTGACTGGCGGGTGTGGATAAATCACATCAATTTTTAGCACTTTTCCAGTTTCATCGACAACTGCTAGTTTACAGCCGGTTCGAAATGCCGGATCCACACCTAGAACAAGCTTTCCTTTCATCGGCGGCTGAAGCAACAGTTTGCGTAAATTTTCGGAGAAAATGTGAATGGCCTGATCTTCCGCTTTTTCTGTCAGCTCTTTTCTAATCTCCCGTTCAATCGATGGCTGGATCAGACGTTTAAAGCTATCTTCGATCACACTGATCAAAGCAGCTTTTGCTGTTGTTTGTTTATGTTTTAAAATCTGCTTCTCTAAATAACCGAGAATATGTTCCACAGGCGGTTCAACCGACACTTTTAAAATCTCGTCTTTTTCACCACGATTGACAGCAAGTACACGGTGAGGGACAATTTTTAGAATGGGTTCTTCATATTCGTAATACATCTCATATAATTTCTTGTCATCCGCTTCAGTATCTTTGACTGCCGATTTTAACGTCCCTTTTTTAAACGTTTCCTGTCGAATCCACCTTCTAAATTCCGGTTCGTCTGAGATTCGTTCAGCAAGAATATGTTTTGCACCTTCAAGTGCTTCTTCAGCACTGAAAACTTCTTTTTCTTCATTTATGTATTGTTGGGCTTCAGCAAAGATGTCCCTGTTTTGCGGAAGTGTGATGATATAGTCAGCCAACGGCTCAAGCCCTTTGCTTTTAGCAATTGTTGCTTTCGTTTTTCTTTTTTGCTTATATGGACGGTATAAGTCTTCAATTTCTTGTAGTTTTTCCGCTTTTTCAATTTTCAGCTTCAAGTCGTCTGTCAGCTTATCTTGCTCCGCAATTAAGCGAATCACTTCGTCTTTTCGCTGATTTAAATGCTGAATATATCCCCATCGTTCAGAGATCGTTTGAATTTGCACTTCATCCATGGAACCTGTTTGTTCTTTACGATATCTCGCAATAAACGGTACGGTATTTCCGTCTTCTAACAACTGAATTACATTTTCGACATGTTTGGATGTCAGTCCGGTTTCCTTAGCAATTTGCTTGACGATCAATGCCAAATTATCCATGATAGCCTCCATATAGATGTTCTTTCTTAAGTGTACCAAAAACCTATACCAAACTGAACAGTTTAACAAAACTGCCCAATGATATAGGTTAAATCGTCATCTCCTTGTGTAGTGTACATCTCTAGTTTCTGTGAAATCGTCTCTGGAGAATGATGTTTCAGTTCATGTCGAAGAGCAGGAACCGACAGCCCATCTGAATAGATCATGAACTTTGATCCCTGTTGATAATAATAGGTGAATGTTTTTTTAGTAGTGTGCGGTTTTCCTGATAAATATCCTTTAGCTGGAATTGGAGAAAAGAATTGATCTGAAGGATGATATAAAATAAAGCGAATATTTCCAACAGAACTGTAGGTCAATGTCTTTGTTTTAAAATCCGCTTTTAAAATAGCTACGGTCGCACCCCGTTTATATTTCATGGCTTGGTTACAGCGTTCCATTAAGCTTAAAATATCATCATCACGGTGTTTTTCGATCATTTTGCTTATCGTTGAAGAAGATTCGTGAGCTAGATCACCACTGCCAAGTCCATCAGCTACACTACATATCATGCCAGTATCAGTTGTATGAAAATAAAAACTGTCTCCGCATATCCTTTTCCCTTCTTTAGGAATTTGATAAACAAGCGCCTGGATATGTTGGTTTGCTTCGGTCCAGATCATGATTTCAACTCCATAAAAGGATCTTCCGCTAATGCTTCCCTCAATCGTTTTACAGCTCTGCGCTGAAGTCTTGATACATGCATTTGTGATATTCCTAGTAGTTGTCCGGCTTCTTTTTGACTTTTGTTTTGAATATAAGTCAGATCGAGTATTTGTCTTTCACGGTCTGACAGGACATCTAACACACTGTCAAGCATCAGCCTTTGATTTACTTTTTCATAACCTTCTTCTTGGGTGCCGACCATATCAAGAATCGTGACTGTGCTCCCATCTGTGTCTGCTTCAATACTGTGGTCGACAGATAGAGCATGATAGCTTTTTACCATTTCCATTGTTTCTAGTACATCTTCTTCAGTTACATTTAAAAATTCAGCAATTTCATCGACCCGTGGGGATCGTTGTGTTTCTGTGGTTAATTGATCAACCGCCGATTTGATCTTCGGTCCTAATTCCTTAATTCTTCTCGGGACATGGACACTCCACGTTTTGTCGCGGAGAAACCGCTTGATTTCCCCAATAATCGTTGGAATGGCGAAGGCTTCGAATGATTTCCCCATCTCAGGATCATAGCGTTTCAACGCCCCGAGTAAGCCAAGCATTCCGACTTGTTGTAAATCTTCATGAAAGTTTTTTCCTCTTGAATATTTATTTGCTAACTTTTCCACTAAATTTGTATAATACCGGACAAGGGTCAGCTGGGCGTTTTCATCCTGTTGGTTCTGGTATTCTTTAATGAGCCGGGCTATGTCATCTTTAGTAAGCTTTATATTTTTGGACGGTTGTGTCATCATCAACTCGCTCCCTGTTTAAGAACTTAATCATTGATACAGTCACACCTGGGTCAATTTGTACGTTGACTTCATCCATAAGCGTTTCAATTAAATATAATCCGAGCCCTCCTTCTGTTAACTGATCTGCCGTATATTTTGAGGAATATGGACCGATGTTCTTCTGTTCCTTTTCAATATCAAAACTTTGACCCTGATCAGTGACAGTGATTTCTAGATGGTCTTCAAACATACCAAACTTCACGGAAACTTCACCGTTTTTGTCCGCTCGGTAAGCATGCTGCACAGCATTTGTACAGGCCTCACTGACAGCAATTTTCAAGTCTTCAATATCATCATAAGAATACCCCATCTTACTTGCTATTCCAGATAGTGTCAAACGTACAATCCCTACATATTCCGGTTTAGCAGGTGACTTCATTTCAATGTAATCAGTTAATCGCTTCATGATAATTCACCCTCAGACTTTCCAGAAATGTCGATGATATTTTTTAAACCTGTGATGTCAAATAACCGGAGTAAACGGTCAGACAGATTCCTAAGCACTAAAGACCCTCCTGTTTTGTTTACCGTTTTATAAATTCCTACAAACACACCTAATCCTGTACTGTCCATATATGAAACGTCCTCAAGACAAACCTCAAGACACTTTCCCTCCTCCGCAAATTCCATTAAAGAATCGCGTAATAACGGAGCGGATTGCACATCTATTTCTCCTGCTACTTTCATTTTTACTACATGATCATAATCTTTTGTACCGATTTTCAAGTTCAACAGTATCACCTCAAATTTCCATTCTAGCTACTGTTTTAATACCCATCAGAAAAAAGCTCTAAACCTTTCTTTTCAAAATAATAAGAGTAAAATCATCATGGAGCTTAAAGTCTTGTAGCTTGAGCAAACTTTCATAGATGTTCTCAACCATTTGTTGTGCTGGTTCTGACATATGTAAGGCAATTAATTTTTTTAAGTCTGACCGTTCCAAAAATCCGCTATCTTTTCTACTTTCGGTTACACCATCAGAAAAAAGAATAATCATATCACCAACATGTAGCTTTTGTTCGTATTGTTTATAGTCAAAATCAGATGAGATCCCGAGAACAAGACCTTTCGCAAGTAAATCGTAAAATTTGCGTTCGCTAGAGCAGTAATAAAAGCCTGGTTCATGACCGGCAGAGGCAAACTTGAATAGGTGATGTAGAAGATGATAATTTCCATAAAACATCGTAATAAACATATTTGAATCAACATTTTGTTCAACTACTCGATTTAGACTTCTCAGTACCTGTGAAGGATGTGAGCCAGAGTCGGGTAAAGAATCCATCGCATATTTGATCATTGACATACATAAAGCAGCTGGAATCCCTTTTCCGATCACATCGGCAATCGCAATATTAATCGAGTCCTGATCACGAACAAAATGATAGTAGTCACCACTCATTTGCTTTGCTGGGACACTTATAGCCCCAATGTCGAGGGTTTTATCCTTCGGTATCGTTGTCTCAAGCAGTGTTTGCTGGACATTTGCAGCAATCTCAATTTCTGATTTGATTTCCTGCTGAATGCCTCTTAATGTTTGATGCTCTTGATAAGCAAGACCGTATCCAATCATCACTTCAATTAAAAAATCAAGTGAGTGGAATACTTGAACTGGCAAATCTGGATACAACTCAGACAAAACCTTCCGATGGATGCTGATGATCTCTTCTGGCGGCACTTGGTGCTCAATTGTTTTTCTGCTGAATTTTTGTCCTTGATATAAAGATGTCTCAGTTAATTCAGATAAATAACGGCTAAGTAGTTGTTGATAACGCTGCGTGATCATTTCCTTGAACTCCATTCGTTCCCTCCTACTAAAGCCACTTTACGGCCTTGATCTTCGTTCCATTTTCTGCGTCTGAATGTAATTCAAATTGGTCCATTAAACGCTTTACTCCTGGAAGACCGGCCCCTAGTCCACCCGATGTTGAAAAGCCGTCTTCCATCACTTTGCGGATGTCGGCTATACCCGGGCCATGATCCTCTGCAATGATATTCAGCCCCTTTTTCGCTTTTTCTTGGACCTCTTCAATGCAAATTTGACCTTCTCCAGCATATAGGTAAATATTTCGGGCCAGTTCAGAAATAGCTGTCGTAATTCTTGCTTGATCTACTGTGCCAAATCCAAGTTCTTTGGCAATGTTTCGCCCAAGTTGTCTGGCAGCTACAATATCCCATTCTGTCAAAATCTTTACACAGGACCGGTCTTTCATGACTATTCCCCCAATTCACGCTGCAATGTCTCAAGCCCTTTTTCAAGATCAATCGCTGTTGACATGTCTGCTAATGAAACACCGAGTTCGATTAATGTCACCGCAACAGCTGGTTGTATACCTGTCAGGACCATTTTAGCCCCGAGCAGTTTTGACATTATCATCACATCGCTTAACACTTTAGCGATAAAAGAATCGATGATATCTACTGATGTCAGATCGATGACCACTCCACTCGATCCCGTTTCATAAATCTTATTGAGCAAATCTTCTTGAAATTGGAGAGCTGTTTGGTCATCAAGTTCTATCTGGATAGATACGAGCAGGTAATGACCAAGTTTCAAAATTGGAATTTTAGGTGTTCTCACCACTATTCCCCCAACGAAACAATTTTTCTATTTGTCATTTCTAATGCGGTTTCAATTCCTCTTTGCAACGTATTTTTTGTCACCACTTGTGTTAAATCAATGCCTAAATTAACAATTGTTTGTGCGATTTCTGGCCGAATGCCGACAAGCAGACATTTTGCGCCAACAAGTCTAACGGCTTCAGAAGCTTGAATAATATGATGAGCAACCATCGTATCGACAACAGGTACGCCTGTGATATCGATTAAGACCACTTCAGAACGATGTTTCACCACTCCGTTGAGAAGGTTCTCCATCATTTTCTTGGCACGTTCAGTATCAATTGTCCCGACAAGAGGCATGACCGAAATGTTTTCAAAAACCGGAATAAGTGGTGCTGAAAGCTCTTGTAAAGCAACTTTTTGCAATGCAACGGTTTTTTCCCAAGAAACAGCATATTGATGAAGGATTTCGCTGTTAATCGGATCAATAAACTGATCAATTTGCCAAATCAAATCGCTACACTGATCATCTTGAGTATAGTTGTCTATCTCATGATAAAGATGTTTCCAAAATGCCGATAAACTAGATGATAAAAGTTTGAAGGAAACACCGATTTGGACCGATTTGGAAGAAAACTTGCCAATATCGGCCGCTTTTTGAGTTTCAATTTTTGAATCATTCATTAAAAGCTCCAGATAATCTCGGCTAATCATTTGATACATCTGATCGTTTAAAGATTCCCTGTTATCCAGGTTTTTTAAAATGTCTGCCCAATGTTCAGCAAGTTCATCTTGGTGTTCTATGATATAGTTTAAAATCACATCATTCGACACATTGATCCCCCCTATGACGAAAACAACAAAATTTTTCTTCAATATCATCATTATATCGTGGGGTTTTTTGGAACACAAAAAAAGTTGCTCTTACCTCTGTGAGCAACTTCTTTTCCCTTATTAAAAATCAATAAGTGCCAAACTAATTTGTAAGGCTTCATCAACCTTTTCCATCATCTCATCATCAAGATGAGTGATTTTATCCGTTAGTCTTTGCTTATCGATCGTTCGAATCTGTTCCAGCAATATAACGGAATCTCTTTCAAAACCATAGCGTTTCGCATCAATTTCGACGTGGGTAGGTAATTTTGCTTTTTGGATTTGGGCTGTTATGGCTGCAACAATAGCAGTTGGGCTGAAGCGATTGCCGATGTTGTTTTGAATCACTAAAACCGGGCGCACCCCGCCTTGTTCTGAGCCAACAACAGGAGATAGATCAGCAAAATAAACATCGCCGCGTTTCACAATCAAATGATTATCCTCCGCTTACTAAGCGCTCTACGGTGTTTTCAGCCTCAAATTCTGCAAATTGCGCCTCAGAAGAGATGTTTAAATTGATTTTGGCCATCTCCATATAGCCGCGTCTCATCGATTCCCGTATTTGTCGATTTTTGCGTTCGCGCAAGTACATTTTTGTAGCTTGATATATCAGCTCATTCCTACTTCCGTTATCTTGCATGACAACACCATCAAGTTCAGATACTAATGCTTCTGGCAAACGAATCATTATTTCAGTTGTAGCGCTGGATTCAGACAAAAACATACACCTCCACCAAACTTACGAATACTACTTTATTCATTCCATGTTAATCATATCATTATTCTTTTCGTAAGCAAAGCTGTTTTTCTACTCATTCTTTATCATTTGGTAAAATCGGATTCCTTACTCCAATTATACGCTCATTTTCTAAAAACATACGGGGGACACGAGAACTTATCATACACGTAATTTCGTAATTAATCGTTTGCAGCCTTTTTGCTATTTCGTCGACTGAGATCGATTCGTCTTTTTGTTTTCCAATCAAGGTGACTTTTGTACCAACAGGATACGCTTGATCAAGAGCAATCATAAACTGATCCATGCAAATTCGCCCGGCAATTTTTTGCCGTTTGCCATCAATCAGCACTTCACTACCGGCCAGCTTGCGCAGCCATCCATCCGCATACCCGACAGGTACAGTTCCGATCCATTGATCATGGTCTGCCGTATATGTAGCTCCATAACTGACACTTTCACCTTTTTCAATTTTTTTGACATGAGCAAGTTCAGTTTGCAGTGAAAACACTTCCTGTAATGGAAATGGGAGCTCGTCTTTTATTTCTGGTGAAGGAGACAAACCGTACATGCCGATCCCGAAACGGACTGCATTAAAAAGCTGTTCCTTGAACCGCAATCCTGCAGCACTATTTGATGAATGAACCATCAAACGGTCAAGCGGGAGAGGTTTTATCAGTTTTTTAAACCGTTCAAGTTGCATATGGAAATAGTCCGTCTCCTTTTCATCTGCTGTCGCAAAATGGGTGAACACGCCTCTACAGTTTATTTTACCACTCGCTTTGGCCAACTCCATGATCTCTTTTATTTCTTCTTCTGTTCGACATCCGATCCGTCCCATGCCAGTATCGATTTTGAGATGGACATCAAGAGCGGTCTCGTCATCACTAAGGAAACCAAGAGCTTCTTTTACCCAGCCCACTGAATAAGCCGTAACTGTAATCCGATATTCGGCTGCAATATGGGCGTATTCAGGCGGGACTGCACCAAGCACAAGGATCGGTGCTTTGATCCCTTGTTCTCTTAATGAGATCGCTTCATCTAAGAAAGCTACGGCAAGAATGGACGCTCCTTCTACCAATGCCGCCTTAGCGACTTGAGCATCTCCATGCCCATAAGCATTTGCTTTCACAACTGCCATCAGGTGAACATCCTCGCCGATATGCTGTTTCATATGACGCACATTGTCTTTTAAAGCTGTCAAATCGATTTCTGCCCAAGTTTTTCTGTAAAATGGTTTTAATCTCATGCTGACACTTCCTATTCAATTGTTTCAAATCGTCCTATTTATCATACTAAAAATGTTGGTAAAAAGAAATTTTGTACAGATCGATTTAAAACACATTTTACGAAGAAAAGGTTCAAAACATACACCGAGTTATAAAAAAAAACAAAAATGGTTTATCAACCGGTTGGGATACGGATTGAAGAATATTTTTTTGATTTTGTCAGAATATATAATAATATTGATAGGGGATCATAAAACAAATTAATCAGTCTACGAATCCCAACTTTTAACAACATTATTTTCTAGCAAACTCCTGTTTCCTCTAATAAACGAAGTAATCAAGAGGGCACTTGTCAAACACGAATTAAGATGACTTTAACGTAAAAAAGGGCGTCTAATCGTCGAAAAAATCGACTGATTGGACGCCCAACCTGAATGGCCATTATTTACTTGGATGACTGACCTTGCATACTTTTCGCAACCATTAGAAGTTCATTTTGTGAAAGGTCTTCTGAAGAGAGGAGATAGTCAACTCCATCGTATGTCCAAGACAGTGATTTTTCCTGAAGAACACCGACTGTGAATCCAAGGTTAACTGGTTCACCACTCATGGAAACAGAAGCTGATGTTTTGGCGACTCGAGCTTTTTCCTGAATTAATGTGAAAGTTTTTTCGCCGCCATATGTGATGACAATTCTTTTGCCGTCATCTGTTGTCATTTCCTTTTCTTCTAGCTTCTTCACACCTTGCGGAAGGTCAAGAGGCGTTTTCACCGCAAAGGATTCTGATGGCTCAGCACTTGTCGTTACATCGATTTGCGATAGTGTCATATTTTTCTTTTCATCAAACGAGCTTTTATCTAAAGGTTTATCAAATTCAAAACTTTTGAATTCTACTGTGACCATCGCTTTTCGATCCGTATCCATCACTTTCACTGATGAAGGGGTCAGGTTTTTCTTGTTAAATACAATTTCTTGTGTCGGTAACATTTGATTATGCTGATAGTTCGTTTTCGTTTCAAACATATACTTTGAATCCTTTGTTAAAAAGTTAGCTTCACCATCATTTTTAATATCCTTTACAAGCGATTCAAATAAATATACTTGACTGCTGTTGTTGGGCCAATCACTATGAAAACGGAAACTTTTATTTAAAGACGGTGTCAGAACAAACACACCATTTTCATTCCGCAAAATCACCTGACTCTGATCCTTTTTCGGGTTTTCTAAATAGACTCGATAGAAAGACGGTTTTTTATGCCATATTTCCACATTATACACCTGCGGCTCAGTTCCAGTTTCAATCGTCATTTTTGCTTTTGCCTTATAGGACGTGTATTCTTTTGCCTTCTTGTCGAGCCCCGTGACAATATCTTCTTGCGATTTTTGGCCGCAGGCAGAAAGCATAAAGACAACAAGCAGCCCCGTTAAAAGCAAAACAAAGCTTTTTCTCACCTTTTTCAACCCCTTTTTAATCATTGATGTAAAAAGGAAGAAACCGCTTGTTCGACTTTAACGGTACGCTTTTAAAAAGGGGCCGACGATATCGGCACGCGTACCATAAAAGCCTGCAACGACTTGTCTCCCTTATTGCACTACCCAATATATGTGGGTGGGTAAAACAATATGCAGACATGCTGCCGCAACATTTACGTTTGTACTATTTATCAATGGCTTCACATAAATGTATGATAATATGTACAAGATCATTGCAAAGGGGCTAACGTATGTTTATTAGAACCGAAAATCCACAGACGTTTATTAAATTCTATCCGGTGACAGTCGCCATATTGGCCATCCAGATTGCCATATGGACTCTTTTTTTGCTACCGCTTCCTTCTGTACAGATGTGGTCTAATTTAATGACCGGATTTAATTTAGGAATCGCTAAAGGAGAATGGTGGCGAGTCCTCACACCCATTTTCATTCATGCAAGTTTTTCGCACCTACTTTTCAACTCATTTTCACTTTTCTTATTTGCCCCAGCGCTGGAGCGATTGCTAGGCAAACTGCGTTTTTTCTTCATTTATATAGGCTCAGGATTGGTTGGGAATATCGGTACGTACTTAACTATGCCCTTGGAATATATGCATGTCGGGTCGTCTGGAGCGATCTTTGGCTTATTCGGTGTTTATGTCTATATGGTTCTTTTTCGAAAAGATCTGATCGACAGGGCCAACTCGCAAATTCTTCTAACCATTCTTGCTATTTCATTATTGATGACATTGATCAATCAGCAGGTTAATATGATTGCACATATTTTTGGTCTTTTCGGTGGGCTTGCATTCGCCCCTCTATTGTTAAACAAAAAAAGCGACGGCTTTTAACCGTTCGCTCTTTTTTGATATGAATACCATTGAAAAATCGTTTCTGAATCTTTCTCTTCTGCATCTTTCACAGAAAAACTTTCCATTAACATAGAAGATTTAATGGTAGTATGAATTGAAACAAGTTTTTTACGACGTTGAAAATAAGAACGGCTTACCTTATAAACTTGCATTCGTCTCTTCTGCATGACAACTGTTGTCTTACCAAGAAAGCGTGAAGAAATGAGCAATTTTTTATGACTGATTTTCCATCCTGCATCTTTAAATGTCAAATAGCCAAGCAACCAAAAAAACGGGAGCAATAAAACCGACAAATATCCCCATGGCGGAAAGAAAATAGACAAAGGGATGACAGCCACAACAGGCCATGATGCGCGCAACAAATAACGGCGTAAGGCACGTTTTGGCAGATGGTTGAGCCCTTCTTCAGGTGCATAATCAGGCAGCATTTCATGAAGCCGCTTTTGAACTTCTTTCTTCTTGATGATCGGAAACAAAACCGTTGATTTGTCTTGCTCCATTGCACTTCCACCAGCACTAACAATCGTAATAGATGCATAACCGAACGGCTGTCTGATCAAACCCTCTTTTATTTTAATCGCTTGGACTCTTTTTAAAGGTAAAGTGGTTTGATGTTTTTCAATCAACCCTCTGGAAATGACCAGTTCATTCTTTTTCCGTACGACCGAGAAGTTCGCGTATTTTAACAACATTCCTACAATACTAAATAGCCAAGCAATAAAAAGGACTAGAAAAATAAGAAAAGCAATGACAGCGACTCCAGCACTGTCCAAAAAGGAAAACTGATCAAACAGCCAGTCAAGTTTGACATATTCGTCTACTTGCGTATAAATAGCAAAAATACCAGAAATAACCATTCCGATTCCACTTGAAGTTGATGCTGCAATTAAAAGCTCAGGCCCGTTCATTTTATAGACCATGTTTTGTGGAGGTTCTTCTGTTTTTTCCACAACTTCTTTTTGAACCACAATTTCGTCATCTAGATCTTCTTGGATCATTTCTTTCTTTTTTTCTAAAAGCATTTTTTGAAGCTGATCTGCTTCAATTTGTGTGATGGCCGCTAAAGAGACTTCCGCTTCTTTTCCACCTCCAGCTGTTTCAACCTGAAGTTTAACAAGCTTAAACAACTGCTGAATAATTCCTGCACTTGTATTAATGGTTTGAATCCGCTCAATTGGAATATACTTTTTTTTCCTCGTGATCAGACCTTCCTCGATCCGCAATTCATCCTCTTCAATTCGATAGGTAAACTTTCTCCATCTTAAAATACTGATGATAATCAAGGAAATGAAAACGGCTGCGACTACTATAACAGCTATGATCGTTACCAGTTTGTTTTGATTCAAAAAAAAGGCAACACCAAATGGAACAATAAAATTCTTTACCGTTTCAATTAACCCTTTAAAGAAATTGAGAATCATGGCTGCCGGGTGTAACCGCTTCGGTTCAGACATCATTTTCAGTCACCCTTGCCAACCGAGATATAAAGTCTCTAAGCCGATCTGCTTCTTCCACATCAAGCGCCGGAATGGAGTGGGTTGTGGCAGCTGTTGAAATTTGTACAGATGCGAGTTGGTACCTTCTGAGTAGCGGTCCCTGTGCTGTATCAACATGCTGAACTCTGACCATCGGTATAATCACACGCGTCACCCAAATAATCCCATGCTGAATGTCTATCTCATGTTCATGAACTTCATACCGCCAAATTTTATGACGAATATTAGGAATAATAAAAATAATAAAGAACGAAAGTAACAGCCAAATCACAATCGCTAATATTCCAATCCACAAAGGCCATTTAAAGATCAAGACCAATGTCAACAAACCGGAAGCTAATAATAGTAGAACAAACGATGTGATGGCAGCACTGATTTTCCATACTTTGAGTCCATCATTGCTAATCTGATGTTTTGGTTCATTCCTCAATATCATTTCCCCCAATCTACCACTATTTACGGATGTGTTCCTGAAAAGTTCCTGAAAAACGAAACAATAGGAAAGCCAGTGAAGAGACACAACTGATCTAGCTCCACTGGCTTCATTTTAGGGGAGATTAGTCCCTTTGTCATTAATAAGATTTTTTCTGACGTCTATCATTTGAAGAACGCTTTTTATCGTACGATTTCTTCCCTTTACCTCTGTATCCACCACCATCTCTGCCATCCCTACGCTTGGATGAACGATGATGATTTTTGTTGCGTTTTGTTCTGAGTGGAGCTTCTTCTGTTAAACGGACAGGTGTATTATCTGGCTCTTTTGTCATCATTTTAATCGCAGCCGCAAGGACAGTGACAGAGTCATGCTCCTCTAAAAGTTCAGCCGCAGCAGTCATGTAGAAATTCAAGTTATTTTCAGAAATAATGGTCCGAATCCGGTCAATTGTTACTTGCTGTTGTCCTTCGATTGCTTCATCAAGTGTAGGCTCTTTCATTCGATCCATTTTGCGTTTTGTTGTTTGCTCAATTGCACGTAGCATATCTTTCTCACGCGGTGTGATAAATGTCATAGCCATTCCTGTTTTACCAGCACGTCCTGTTCGGCCGATTCGGTGAACATAGCTTTCAGGATCCTGTGGTACATCAAAATTATAGACATGAGTTACACCAGAAATATCCAGACCGCGGGCAGCAACATCTGTCGCTACCAATACTTCAATGGCACCTTGTTTGAATTTACGAAGAGCTACCATCCGTTTTGCCTGTGTTAAGTCTCCATGAATCCCTTCTGCTGTATATCCGCGTAAGTTGAGTGCTTCAGTCAACTCATCAACGCGGCGTTTCGTACGTCCAAATACGATCGCAAGCTCAGGTGATTGAATGTCAAGTAGACGTGTTAATGTATCAAACTTTTTCCGTTCGTGTACTTCTAAGTAAAATTGCTGAATATTGGAAACCGTCATTTCTTTTGCCTTTACTTTCACGTGCTCCGGATTGTTCATAAACCGTTCTGCAATTCTTTTAATTGGAGCAGGCATTGTCGCCGAAAATAGTAAAGTTTGATGCTCAGCCGGTACATTTGAAAGAATGGATTCAATATCTTCGATGAAGCCCATGTTCAGCATTTCATCTGCTTCATCCAGGACAACGGTATTGACCGTTTGGAGACGCATTGTACGACGGTTAATATGATCAATCAGACGACCAGGTGTACCAACAATAATGTGTGGATTTTTCTTTAAAGCACGAATTTGGCGTCCAATATCCTGCCCACCATAAATCGGAAGCACCTTGGCACGTTTATCCTGTCCAATTTTATATAGCTCTTCAGAAACTTGAATGGCTAATTCACGAGTAGGTGCAATAACAATGGCTTGAATGTTAGGAGATTCGGGGTTGATTTTCTCAACAAGGGGAATACCGAACGCAGCCGTTTTTCCTGTTCCCGTTTGCGCTTGTCCGATCACATCTTTATTTGCTAGACCGAGCGGAATTGTTTGCGCTTGAATTGGTGTTGCTTCTTCGAATCCCATACGATTAATCGCTTTTGTGAGATCAGAACTTAATTGAAAATCTTGAAACGTTATAGTCAATGTATTCAAACTCCTTCTGCTTACTGTTTCAGTAATGTCGTGTTTCATCAATAAAAACTGCCCTTTATATAAAGGACAGGTTCATACTTAATACAAAGCCCGAATTACTTTACATGTTATATTACCATTCCGTTATATGTTTTTCAATAAGACGAGCTTCGTGGGCCAAAGGGCATATTTGACTATGTAAAGAGAAACAAGCCGCCCTTTAAAGAGCCGGAACCTTTTTGATATTGTAACACACGCTTTATATTCTTCGACAGTACTCTTTTATTTTTTCCAGTAGCTGGTGTGTCTTATACTTTTATTTTTTCCAAATGCAACTTAATTATTATTTTTTTCCCCCATCTTTTTCTTCAGAAATGTTTCCACAGTTTGAAAAAGATAGTCGGGCTTTTCCTCAAGACAGACATGATGTTTTGAACCCGGTAAAAGACAAAGCTGTTTTTCATGTGAAGGAATGGTTCCATATAAATAATAAGCACTTGATAATGGGACAATTGAATCACACTCACCTTGAACGATGAGTACAGGAATGTGCAGATGTCTTAAAGATGGTTTAGTGGCTTTCACTAGTCTTAAAAATTCAACCGTGGAAGAAATCGGTGTGCTTGTCAACTTTCGTTTATATCTTTGGTAAAGCTGGTTGTTCTTCATTTTTCCCTGAAATGATTCCCTTAGTATTTGTTTCAGATCACTAAGTAGTTGCCCAGGGCTAATATATTGGGCGGCTGCACTTAATAGTACAAGCCGCTTAACTGGGTATTTCCCCGCCAAATAGGCAGCAATCATTCCTCCCATAGAAAATCCGATTAAATATACAGTATCACATGTTTTCAGAAGACGGACAAGTTCAACTTCCGCACAAGCAATCCACTCCTGAAATAAAACGCCTTTAAGTACCGGCATATCTCCGTGTCCTGGAAGTGTGATCATCTCAACTCGCCAATCCTCTATTTGTTTTAAATGACAAGCTAACGGTTCTAATTCATACGGTGCTCCGGTAAAACCATGAATGCATAAACATCCTATCATGACCTGTCACCCGTTTTCTTTTACTTTTTATCATATAAAAAACCGACTGAATGATTCATTTTTTTACATTTCTTTTATAACATCCTCAAGTTTCATTCCTCTTGATGCTTTAACAAGGATTAAATCCCCGGCTTCTGCTTTTTCGCTTAACAGCTGTTTAAGGTTCTCTTTCTGTTCACGACGGAAGTGGAATACGCGGTTTTCCGAGAATGTTTGCAGAGCTCCTTTTGCAATGTATTCACTCAGTTCTCCATATGTGAAAACAAGATCGATTGCATCTCGGTTTATCGCCTTTCCAATATCTTCGTGGAAGGTTCGTTCCTGTTCTCCAAGTTCAAGCATATCACCAAGCACAACGATCTTCTTACCATATCCAGTCAGCTGTTCGACAAGCTCAATAGCCGCTTTCATTGATGTTGGGCTCGCGTTATAAGCATCATTAATGATCGCCAGACCGCTGGAAGTTTTCATAAGTTCAAGTCTCATCCCCGTTACTTTTAGGTTTTTAAGACCTTCCTCAAGCTTATCATCGGTAATCCCAAGAAGATCACCAACCGCAATTGCCGCCAAAGCATTTTTCACATTATGTTTTCCTAATACAGGGATATAGAAATGGTTGTCTATCCCCTTGACATCAAATGTAGTACCTTGGTCTGTCTGCTTCATCTTTTCCAATTGATAATCAAAAGCCGGATCTTCTCCAAATGTTTTCGTTTGGTATGGGGGATTCACAAGATTTTTTGACAGAAGTGGTTCATCCCCACTATAAATGAGTGTACCATCTTTCGAAAGGCCGCTTACAATTTCCAACTTTGCTTCTGCAATCCCTTCTCTTGAACCAAGATCCTGAAGATGTGATTCTCCAATATTTGTGATCACTGCAGCATCCGGACGGGCAAGGCGACTGAGAAATTCAATTTCACCTTTCGCACTCATCCCCATTTCCAAAACAGCAATTTCGGTATCTTCAGGCATGGCAAGAAGAGTAAGGGGCAAACCGATATGATTATTATAGTTTCCCTCTGTCTTATGAACCCGATAAACGGTTTGTAGAACAGCATGAATCATATCTTTTGTTGTTGTTTTTCCATTTGAACCAGTCACACCAATTACTTTGGTTGGTAGTTGCTCGCGATAGGCTTTCGCAAGTCTTTGGAGAGCTTTAAGTGTATCATCAACCACAATCACCGCATGCCCTTGAGGAGGATTCGGTTCATCTTGATTCCACAACACCGCTGCTACACCTTCCTGAAAAGCTTGTTTTACAAAAGCATGGCCATTGAAACGCTCACCAGTTAGTGGGATAAACAACTGCTCTTTCGCCAATCTTCTTGAATCTGTTGAAACGCCTTTTACCATACAGTCGCTAAATGCTTCATCCAGAATGATTCCTTCTGCCATCTTGGCAATGTCTTTAACCGTTCTCTTGATCATGTTTGACCCTCTCTTTCTCCAGCAATGAAAAAAGACACTATCCCAAAAAAGAGATAGTGTCTTTCACGGTCTCTAGACCTAACTGGGATTAAAATGTATGTTTAATCTGCTGTTTTTCCTCATGTCGCTCTATCGCTAAAGTGACAAGTCTTTCGATTAGATCGGAGTATTCAATTCCGGACTGCTTCCACAAGAGAGGAAACATACTGAACGGGGTAAATCCAGGCATTGTGTTGACTTCGTTAATTAACACTTTCCCTTCACTTGTTAAGAAAAAGTCTGCTCTAACAAGACCAGAACCGTCAATTGCTTGAAAAGCCTTTATAGCCATATCACGAATGGTTTCGTATTCATCTTCTGATATAGAAGCTGGAATAAGTAAGTCTGTGTCACCATCTTCATATTTTGCTTTGTAATCATAAAAATCTTTTTTCGGAGCGATTTCCCCAACAACAGAACACATTGGTTCATCATTTCCTAAGACACCGATCTCTATTTCTCGACCGATGACACCTTCTTCAACAACAATCTTCCGGTCATATTGGAAAGCCAATTGAAAAGCTTGATCAAGCTCTTCACGGTTCCGACATTTGCTGATCCCAACACTTGAACCGAGGTTTGCCGGTTTAACGAAACATGGGTAACCGAGTTCTGCTTCTACTTTGAGAAAGCTTGCTTCTTTTGAAGTTTTCCAATTGTTTTTCACAAAGAATAAATATTTTACCTGCTCAAGTCCTACTTGGGCAAACAGTTGTTTCATGACGACTTTATCCATTCCCGCTGAAGAAGCTAAAACACCATTTCCGACATAAGGAATATTTAACAGTTCAAGCATGCCTTGAATGGTACCATCTTCACCATTTGGTCCGTGTAATAGCGGAAACACAACATCAATTGGCTCTTCATTAGACAATCCTGGAAACATATCACGGTTTAAAATAGCCGGAGAAAAAGTCTGTCCTGTCTGTTCAAGTTGAAGCATTTTTACATTTGATACAGGTTCTGATAGCTGCGGTCCTTTTAGCCATTCACCTTTTTCTGTAATGTAAATCGGGTGTATATCAAATTTTTCGGTATCTAATGCTTTAATGACGGCTAATGCGGTTTGCAGGGAAACATTATGCTCTGCTGATTTTCCGCCGTACACCAATCCTAATCTTGTCTTCACTTCGTACTCCCCCTACTGGATTCATCTTTACTATCTTATCATTTTCCGTGGAAAATGATCTAATATTTTAGGAAAAGGAATAAGCATTTAAATGTCATTCCTTTTCATTTTATATTAAAATGGCATGAAAAAGGAGAGGATGCTAATTGAAAAAAATCACAACAAAAGCACAATTCGATGACATCATACAAGGTGATCAAGAAACGATCATAAAATTTTACGCCGACTGGTGCCCTGACTGCACCCGAATGAATATGTTTATCGGCGACATCCTTCAGACTTACCAAGGACATGAGTGGTATGAACTAAATAAAGATGACCTACCAGAGCTTGCTGAAAAATACCAAGTGATGGGTATTCCGAGCCTTTTAATTTTCAAAGAAGGTAAAAAAATAGGCCATCTTCATAGTGCAAATGCGAAAACACCAGAAGAGGTCAGCAAGTTTTTATCTGAACATATTCACTAATGCTCCCCTTATTCATCCAATATATTATAGACGAGATCAACGTTAAAATCGTTTCAAATTCCGGTAAAGGTTACAAAGGAAGGCCTTGCCGGTTTTTTTAGTAATGCTTCTTCCTTTACATTCCCTCAGATTCTTTTGTATAATAACGATTCTCAATTAGAATAACAATATTTGTGAGGTGAATGTATTTGGCCCCTCAATTACGAAAAGCGGTCGAAGCGAGAAAAAAACACTTGATCAAGCAACTAATTCAACTCGGTTTATATAAAAAGTCAGAACGCCACCTTTATGAACTATCTTTGAGCGAGCTTGAAAGAGAATACAAATCTCTTCAAAAAACCGATTAATCATAATGAAAGAAGCCGGCAGAAAACCCGGCTTCTCCCTAGCAGCACATTATGTTTCATTAAATGCCATTCCCGCTAATTTTGAAATGGTTGCATCATCCATTGGCGGGTTATGGAGGCCAGCCCGAACATCACGATAATACCGTTGCAAAGGATTCGTCCTCGCCAGACTTTTCGCTCCAACGACTCTCATCGCTTTATCAACAACATGAATAGCTGAATTTGTCACTGTGTATTTAACGGCACCCAGTTCTCCCTTTATTTGCCTGCGTCGCTTCGAATCATCGTAAAGTTCTGCGACATGATACAAAAAATGGCGGGCTTTGATGAGCTCTAGGTCAATTTCCCCAATTTGACGCTGAACTGCTTGTACATCTTTTATTGGCACTTTCAGACTATTAGGTTGATATTCTTTTGCAAATTGAACTGCATAATCTCTAGCTGCTTGGGCGATCCCAAGGTAGACAGCCGGGATATGCAAAAGCCAGCCGTTTATTTTATCTGTTCTTTTTTTCGTTTGAAGCTCAACTAACATAGAGAAATCAAGGCGGACATTTGTCATAATAAGATCATGACTCCCTGTCCCTCTCATTGCCATCATATCCCATGTTTCCTCAATCATGACCCCATCGGTATCTTTGTGGATCAAAAAAACGCCGATCGATTGTTTTTCATCAATCCATGCCGTTACGAGAAAGTAATCAAGAACCGGTGACATCGTTGTAAATGTTTTTCTGCCATTTACAACCCAACCATCATCTGTCTTGACAGCAAATGTTCCAGGACGACCGCCTCTTGTTGGACTACCCGTCTGTGCTTCACTAGCGGCCCGGTTGATAAGCGCTCCATTTAATACTTTTTCAGACACGAAGTTGAACACATTGGAATCCCAGCTGTTTCCTTCAGCCAATTCTCCCATCACACTCAAGTGCCAGCCGATGCTCAGTGCGGTCGGCCCATCCCCTTTTGCAAGTCTTTCTTGTAATAACAGCATGTCATAAAGCTTGATACCTTCACCGCCCTGTTCCTTGGCAACAGTTAATGCGGTATAACCTGAATCGCGTAATCTTTCAATATGCTCTTTCGGAAATAAAGCGTGTTCGTCATAATAAGCTGCCGACTTTTCAAATTCATCGGCTAACTTTCCAATTTTCTCAAGCCACTCCTGTTGTTTCACGTTTTTTACAAATATAGAGTTCACTAGGCATCCCCCATACAATTCCGATTAATTTAATAAGTATTATAGTTTCCAAAAAGCGGATCTGCAACATATTGGATTCAACATGAACTGAAATGACCGGGCAACCTCTTCCTTTCAAACGCTTTATATCTTTATATCTCTTTTACAGAAACTCCACCAAGCGAGACCAATAAAGCAAGCAAAATGAATGAAAATGATAAAAAGTGAAAATAAAGGGGTCATTCCTGGAAAAAGCGGTTTTGCATGTTCAGCATATTGCCTAAAATCGGTGTTGGCAAACAACAACCATTTTCCCCAGGGCTCTTCTAGATAGGCTGTAATTGAAACAAGAACTTTTGCACTATACAGCACAACAATCGAGACCATCATGCTAAGTGCACTGCTCCTAAACAAAGCTGAACATAAAAAGGCAAAGGTGATCATAAGAAAGACTTCAAGCCATTGTGTACCGATTAGCTTTAACGTGTTAGAAAATAAGGATTCGGCTTTTGCATCAAACTTTGTTCCAAAAAAGAGTAAACCAAATAATAAAGAAAGTCCGTAATAAAACAAAAATAGCCACATACTTACCAATATACTTGTCATCAATTTGGCAAATAAAATTCTTTCTCTTTTGACAGGGCGGATCAGCAAAAACTTTATCGTCTTTTTATCATATTCAAAGGAAATAATTGAAGCCGCCACTACAATCGAAAATCCCTGTAAAAGAATTTGTAAGTGGGTGGCAAATGAAAAATAACCGATAAAATGATCTTCCACACCCGCTCCGACTATGATTTGTCTTATAACCAAAGCGAGCGAAAATTGTAAAATGACAAGAGATGCGAGCGATACTAAAGTGACTTTTCGCTTTAGTAGTTTATAATGTTCATTTTGAATTAATTTGTACATCAGAACCCCTCCCTTCCCTAACATTTGTTAAAGCCATATATTCATCTTCAAGAGACAGTTTACATTGCGTAATTGAAAAAACATCAAGACCCGCCGTGACAAGTTGTTTATTCAAACTAGGGATGTCCGCTTTTGCTACTTGAACAGCCAACAGATTTCTTTCAATCTTCACGTTGTAGCCATGTTCTTTTAGCCACTTGAGCGCTTGATCACGGGGTTCTACTTCAAGAAGCGTTTTTTCTTGGTTTTGTTTTTCCGTCAAGCTAACAGCTGATTTTACCTTGCCATGCTGGATGATGATCACCCTATCGCATAAGTCTTCGACTTCCTTTAATAAATGTGTCGCAAAGACAATAGCCGTTTCATCTTGTTCAGCAAGTTCCCGTAAATGTTCACGAAAATCTTTCATTCCAGCTGGATCCAAACCATTTGTCGGTTCATCCAAAATCAACAGTTTTGGACGCTGAAGAATCGCTTGAGCAATTCCTAAACGTTGTCTCATCCCAAGTGAATAGGTTTTCACTTTATGATGAATCACTTGTTCAAGACCGACCCGTCCAATCACCTCATTTAGCCTATTTTGGCTGATTTCCGCATACATTTTCGCATATAGATTAAGGTTTTCATAGCCTGTAAGATACGGATAAAATTCTGGATTTTCCACAATGGCGCCCACAGCTTGGATCGCTTTTTCAAACTGACGGTCAATCGAAAAACCATTGATGAAAATGTCTCCACTGCTCTTTTTGATTAAACCTGTTAACAGTTTGATAAGCGTTGTTTTTCCTGAACCATTAGGACCAAGTAGACCAACGATTTCTCCCTTTTTGACTGTAAAATCAATGTCTTTCAATATCGGACGGCCATCAATGACTTTATCAATACTTTTTATTTGTAAAACAGGATGCTTTGTCATAACAATTCTCCTTTTTTTCAAAAAAAAATAAACAGTGCCCAAAAAGACACTGTTTGATTATATCATTTTTCTAGGCAGACACGTCTGAATGTGGCGCTTCAATCTTGCCATGCTTTTTCTCTGTTTCAGAGACAATGACGGCACATGCTGCATCTCCTGTTATATTGACAGCTGTTCGGATCATATCTAATAGACGGTCAATTCCCAAAATTAGCCCAATTCCAGCTACAGGGAGATCAACTGATTGAAGAACCATCGCTAACAGGATTAAACCGACTCCTGGGACCCCTGCAGTTCCAATGCTAGCCAATACGGCTGTCAACACGACCATGATCAATTGTGTGAATGTTAGATCTTGACCGTAAACTTGTGCGATAAACACGGTCGCGACCCCTTGCATAATCGCTGTTCCATCCATATTGATCGTCGCTCCAAGCGGCTGTACAAAACTGCTGATCGGTTCAGGAACTTTTAGTTTTCTTTGCGCAACATCCATTGAAATCGGCAATGTTGCATTACTGCTTGATGTACTAAAGCCAACAAGCATCACCTCTGAAAAATCTTTAAAGAATGTTAACGGATTTCGTTTAGCAAGTAAGGCGATTGTTGAACCGTAAGTGACGATTGCATGGATGAAAAGCGCCAAGACAACAACAATCATATAAAGACCCATCGCTTTAATGGCATCCCATCCCTGACTGCCAATCGCTGTTGCGATTAATCCGAAAGTTCCGAATGGTGCGAATTTCATAACGAGATTGACGAGATACATCATCAAATCATTACCTTGCTCGACCACTCTCAGCAAAGCATCTGCTTTTTTGCCAAGTACTGTAATACCAAAACCGACTAATATGGAGAAAGCAATAATTTGAAGCATATTCCCTTCAGCCATTGCTTGAACGGGGTTCGTCGGAATGATATTAAGCAGTGTTTCGGCAATACTCGGTGCTTTTTCAGCTGAAAACTCCGCGGCACTTTTATCATAACTTCCGATTGTTCCAGGCTTAATGATCAATGCTAAAGAAAGTCCGATTGTAATAGCGACTGCTGTTGTCACTAGAAAATAAGAGATCGTTTTCGCACCGATTCTTCCAAGTTTTTTTGGATCTCCAAGACCGGCAACTCCTAGAGTAAGAGAAAAGAACACGATTGGAACGACAAGCATCTTGATTAGATTTAGAAAGATCGTACCAAGCGGTCCGAACAAAAATGTATTGAGCTTGTCAAATAGATCCGGTGAAGTAACATTTAAAATAATTCCGACAACTGCACCTAGTATTAAAGAAATGATAATCTTTGTAGCTAACTTCATTGAAGCATCCCCTTTCCAAAAAAAGTCCATGAGAGATCTCTCATGGACTTTACCATTTTTAATTTTGGTTCCACATGACTCTCTTCACGTTGATGAGGTTAGCTGACGGGTTCGGACGAAGAGATGTCCGTCTCTCAGTTCTCCGTGAACTGAGAAATTCACCCCAAATGATCGGGTCCCCCACTCCTTAATAAGGATTAAACGTGTGGCGCTATAATGTTATATTACATTTATACCTGAAAATTCGAAAAATGTAAACAAAATTTTTATATTTACAATTATTTGCTATTTTCCGGTGACAGACGCCCTATTTTCTTCTTTATTTGTAACATTCAGGATATCTAAAACAAACACAAAAATTGGAATCCCAATAATCAATCCCCAAATCCCGATAAAATGTTCAGAAAAAATTAAGACGATAAATGTGAAAAAGATAGGTAATTCCGTTTTCGCCGACATCAATTTCGGATTGAGAAAATACGTTTCAATTGCGTGAACGATCATGATGACCAACACCATTGAAAAGATATAGGCGACGCCGCCAATACTATAGGCAATTATACTTAACGGAATGAGAGAGATCACAACACCGGCAACGGGAATTAAGCCGAGGAAAAACACCATGACTGCCAGACCAAAAAGCTGGGGAAATCCCATAAATGCAAGGGCAATCGTTGTTAATGCACAATTGACAGTCGCAATGATGAACTGGGCTTCAATGACTTTACCAAATGTACTTGTGAATTTCTTTCCAAAGTAAGCAAACTCTTCATAAAATGAAGCGACTTTACTCGTCTTGAATTTATCCATTAAGTTGATAACTTTATCTTTTTCAATTAGGAAGAACATACTGAGAATTAAAGACATGACAACCTGTATGCCAAATGTGCTGATATCTGTTATATATTCATAGATAAAATTAAATCCTTTTTCAAAATAGGCCGACAGATTAATATCACCAAACATATCGGTAACCATATCAAGAAATGGAATGCTATCAGGATGTGCGGCAATATATTTCCCTCTTCTAATAAGCTGCTGAATCTGCTCGACGATCACTGGATAAAACATGATTCCACCAATCGTAAGTCCGATGGCCAATGCTAAGTATAATAAAGATATAATGAGTTTTTGACTGACATTCATAAAACGATTCAAGAAATTTCTGATGACATTCTCTAAACGGTTCATTAAAAACGTAAAAATAAACGTAAGTAGTATCAGATTGATCATACTGCTAAATAAATATAAAATTCCCGCCGACACAACAAAAACAAAAAAACGCCTAACCCCAGAATGTTGAAAAAATTTAAACAACGCTGCCATTCAAGTTACACTCTCCCACCAGTACTTTATTCCTATTAATCTATTCAAAAGTTTTGAAATACATTTCAGTGTATCATCTGTAAATTATATAACAAAACAGAGCGGAAATCTCTTTTGAAGGTCATTTATTTATAATATTTTAATCTTATCCCAAAAAAAGAAAAATTCGTTTTTTGATTTCTACCATTTTCCAATTATATTAAATTTTCAGCATCCGAATTGGCTTGTCTTTTTTAAAATATGATGGTTCCCATTGTCTTTATTCTTTTCTATCAATATTTTTTCATAGTTGACTTTTTCTTAAACTCATTTTACCATTTGACTTTTGACCTTCCGCCTTTTAAAGTGTTGAATATTGGTGAAAAACGGTTTTAACAATAGAAGAGGGTGTTACATCATGCAAAAGCTAAATGCAAAAGCTTCAGGACTTTTACCACTGTTATTATTTGTTTGTTTATTTGTGGGATCAGGCGTCATAACTGGCGATTTTTATAGTCTTCCAATCGTTGTTGCTGCACTGGTCGCGGCGGTTCTTTCACTCGCAATGAATCGAAAAGAATCACTGAATCAGAAAACCGAGTGGTTTGCAAAAGGTGCAGGCCATCCTGATATTATGATTATGGTCATGATCTTTATTTTAGCAGGAGCTTTTTCTGCTGCTACAAAAGCGATGGGAGCTGTTGATTCGACAGTACATCTAGCGCTTTCCTTTGTTCCTGAGCAGTTTATGGTTAGTGGATTATTTATCATTGCTGCTTTTATCTCGGTGTCAATGGGGACATCAACAGGAACGATTGCGGCACTTGCTCCGATCGCTGCCGGCATTAGTGCTGAAATCGGTGTCTCTGCAGCGTTTTCAGTAGCTGCCGTTGTAGGTGGTGCCATGTTTGGAGATAACTTATCATTTATTTCTGATACAACAATTGCCGCAGTTCGCACGCAAAAAACAAAAATGTCGGACAAGTTTAAAACAAATTTCATCATTGTTTTACCTGCTGCAATTATCACCATTATTGTCTTAATGATTTTCACTTCAGGAGGTCAACTTGAAGCTCAAGAAGGTGATTTCAGCTGGATAAAGGTCTTACCTTATCTTGGCGTTTTAATATTTGCAATAATTGGTTTTAATGTAATGGCGGTGATCTTTGGTGGAATCGTTTTGGCTGGTGTCATCGGAATATTTGATGGTAGCCTAACACTTCATGCTTATTTACAGGCCATAACCGAAGGGATCAGCGGAATGTCAGAGCTTATCATTTTGTCTCTTCTGATCGGTGGAATGGCAGAAATGATGAAGCGAAATGGCGGGATCGCTTTTCTTCTTCAGTTCATTTCCAGACGCGTTCATACGAAAAAGGGAGCAGAGGCAGGGATTGCCGGACTTGTTAGTGTGGTCAACTTGGCTACTGCCAATAATACGATTGCCATCATTACAGCTGGACCTCTGGCCAAAGACTTATCTGATCAATACGAAATTGATCCGCGTAAATCAGCAAGTATTCTCGATATTTTTTCATGTGTGATCCAAGGGCTGATTCCATACGGAGCACAGATGTTATCAGCGGCCCAAATTGCAAAAATATCGCCAATTAGCATCCTCCCTTATTCTTTTTATCCGATTTTGATCGGGATTTGTGGAATTTGCGCTATTGTCTTCAGACTTCCACGCTTTACAGAAAAATCTTAGGCTGCCGTTTTGATACGGCAGCCTTTTCTTTAAGCTTTTTTTTCCAAATCTATTTTCTCAATCTCTGCAAGTTTCTCCAAGATCCTTCGTTTTTTATACATCATCATACCGGTTTCAGCTACACCGTTTACCATCGAACGATTTGAGATAGCGCCAAAGAGAATACCGGCAACAGGGACCATTTGAAAAAGCTTTTTCCAACCAAATGAATCACGGTAATTATACACAACTTCACGCCACCCTTGAATTTGCGAAATCATATTTTGACGTACTTCCGGTTGTTGATGATACTGACTTAACTCTTGAATAAGCACTTTTTTTCCGACGATGTCTGCCGCACTAAGTTGAAGACACTTAATGATAAACATCCGCTCCGTTTTTTCTTTTGGATCATAACCATACGATATCGCGATATCCTGCAAGGTTTTCAAGGAAAGACCAAGAATGGCGGGAATATCAATAGCCAAGGTAAATAGACCCCCGACTCCTGTAGTAGCCCCTTGAACAGTTGCCATATTTGCTCTTGTTTTTCCAAGTTCTTCACAAATCTGATCCATCACAGATAAAGGAGCTTTCTGAATATCAGCAACCGTCTCCATCGTTTCGTTCGGTAGTTTGTTTTGAAAGTGCTCAATTAATCGTTTTTCCGATGTTAAATATTGGCCACCATTTTGAATAAACCCGCCGACTTCATCAAGGAGGACTCCAATTTTATCTTGAATAAATGCTGGTGTGAGCTTATCTAATACTTTGAACGGGAGACGGCCGATTTTTTCCCAAAACCATTCTTTCTGCTGTTCTTTTTCCCATTCTTTAATCAATTTCAGTTGAGCTTCTAAGTCTGCCTGATCATTTTGCATGAAAAGTCCATCCTTCCTCGTTGTATTGTTATTAGTATACAATGATTTTCGCGATGGATACCATTTTCACTTATTTTCGCATGCTTCCAAAATGGCATTTGCCGCTCGATGGTAGCCGCCGGCATTTCGAAGGGACTCTCCAATTTTGGACGCTGCATCCGCATATTGATGATTTCCTAAGATCTTGTCTATTTTTTCTTTTAACACAACTGAAGATAATTTCCTCTTATCAAGCTTTATTCCTGCCCCTGCCCTTTCAACCTGTTCGCCAACCATAAATTGATCAGCTCCCATTGGAATGACAAGCAGTGGTGTGTCAAAATAAAGCCCTTCATTTGTACTGTTCATTCCTCCATGAGTAACAAATAAATCTGCACTTTTCAAAAGTTCCAATTGTGGTATATAAGGTTTAACAATAAAATGTCCAGGAATCTCATTCAGTTCGTCGGTATTCGTATATTTTCCAATTGACATGACCACTTTGCCATCAAAATCTTTTAAAGCTTCAAGACACATATTATAAATGTCTTTTTGTTGATTAAAAATTGTACCCATTGAGATGACAATTAGTTTTTCATGTTCAAGCTCTGCCAATGGAAAATCAGCAGTTACTGTCCGGTTAGTAATCGACGGTCCCACAAATAAATAGTCATTTGGAAAAGTTTCTGGGTGAGGCTGAAATTCTTTAGAAGTGAAAACAATTGTAAGGTCTCCTGAACAAGAGAAAACATCACTTGGATGTCGAAGATTGATAGGGTATTGAGCACTTAATTCCTCTAAGGCCAACATACATTTTTCAAAGTATGGCGAATTTTCCAGATCAGCTTGGTGCTGTTGATGAAATGATTTCACTACCTTTTCATTCATGGCAAATGTTGTGCACAATGAAATCCCCGGCAGTCTCAGCATATTCGCGATCATTTTTCCAGGCAAAAAATGATGATCAAACAGGACATAGTCATATGTTTCATGTCTCACTTCCTGATAAATGAGTTCAACAATTTTTTTTACATATTTCGTCATTTTGTAAATCAGTTCTGAAAAATCGCGTTTTTCATCGCCAGTTAAGTTTTTGGCGAGTCCTAAGTCGTTTCTGAAATCTGGATAAAAACGAACTTCAGCTCCCGTTATTTTAATCTTTTCAGCATATTCTTCAATCGCATAATATACAATCTTCTCTCCTCGGTATTGAAGCTCCTTTATTAATCCTAGAGAAGGATTAATATGACCTTCACCAGGAAAACCAACCATTAATACATGTCCCATCCTAATTCTTCCTTTCTCATTCGCAATTTATATAGCACATTACTACAAAAAGGTAGAATCGTAAAGTTATTTAATTAAGTTAATAATATATAAAACGAACTATTTGACTACTTTGATTTATCAACATAGCTTTCTCCTCTACGTTGTTTTTCTACAATTAAGTAAATTTAACCAACGGAAACAGGTGATTTACTTCTTGACACCTTCCATTACAGAGTCAAATTTACTTTTTTTAAAAGTTTACAAAATTGAGCATAGAAAGAGAGAAGTTCATTTTTTTATTATGCTAACCTTTTATCAAGAGGTGATCACATGGAATGGCTCACAAAATTTAGTAAATCAATCGAATATATAGAAGACAATTTAACCGGTGAAATTTCTTACGATGAAGCAGCTAAAATAGCTTGTTGCTCAACCTACTACTTTCAAAGAATGTTTTCATATGTCACAGGCGTGCCACTTTCCAAATATATACGTGACCGTAGAATGACACAGGCAGCTTTTGATATTCAAACTCATAATTCGAAAATAACAGATATTGGATTCAAATATGGATATACTTCACCCACTGCCTTTAATCGCGCATTCCAAAATGTTCACGGAATTTCTCCAACAGCTGCAAGAACTCAAAGTATGCCACTCAAGGCTTACTTACCAATCCGTTTAAAGATTACAGTTACAGGAGATGAGAGTATGAGGTATCGAATTGAAGAAAAAGAAGCATTTCGAATTGTTGGTGTCAGAATTCCACTTTCAGAGGACATGGAGGAAAATTCGCAAACAGTTCCAACTTTTTGGGAAAAGTTGTGGAGAGAACATCGCATTTCAGAAATCACCAATCTATCGGAACAAGAACCTCAAAAGCTTTTAGGTGTCAGTATTTATTCGCATCGACACTATATTTTTTACTATGTCGCTGTGGCAACAAATAAGCCTGTACCTAAAGGAATGGAAGGGTACGAGATTCCTGCTGCTACTTGGGTCGTTTTACAATGTGATGGACGCTATCCACAATCTATTCAATCCATGTATAAACGCTTTTTAACTGAATGGCTTCCTTTTTCAGGTTATCAATATGCTGAACTTCCGGATATCGAGGTTTATCCTGTCAGCAATCAAAAACCAACAGGCGGACATTCTGAAATATGGATTGCAATCAAAAAACAGTAAACTGGAGGTCATAAAAATGACTATTAAAATGAGAGATGTTGAACCTATTCGTGTAGCTTATATGCGCTATAAAGGGATGGTATCAGAGGCAAACAAGGTATTTCCCAGTGTGTTTAAGTCTATTGGTGGTAAGACAAATGGCGCACCTTTTTTCTGCTACTATATGATGAACCCTGAAACAAAACTCGGTGAACTCGAGTTGTGCGTTCCTACTGCAAAAACTCCAGTTGGAAACGGTATTGAGGTAAAAGAGATGCCACGAGTCAAAGCAATATCCATTATCCATGTTGGTCCTTATGAAACATTATCTCGTGCGCATCAAAAAATTGAACAATACGCCCAAGAACACCATCTCAAGCTACATCTGCCATTTAGGGAAGTCTATATTAAAGGGCCGGGATTGATATTCAAAGGCAACCCTCATCAGTATATGACCGAGATTCTCTATCCTATAAAAGAGGTTGAATCACATGAATGCTATTAATGTTCAACATGTGACCAAGCAGTATAAGAATGGTGTAAAAGCTTTGAATGGTTTGAACCTGAAAGTAGACAGAGGAGAGATCTTCTCACTTCTTGGACAAAATGGTTCTGGTAAATCTTCACTCATCAATATCCTGACAACCTATCTCCCCAAAACTTCGGGAACAATAACGATTTTGGAAAAGGATATTGATCAAGACCCCTGCTCTATCCGAAAACAAATTGCATGTGTTGCACAGCAAACTTCTATTGATACCCACTTGTCAATGGAAGAAAATATGTTGTTTCAAGCAAGGCTCTATAAAGTAAATGGTGGTACTGCTAAAAAGAGAATGAACGATCTGATTAGCTGTTTTGAGTTAGACTACTATCGCAAACACCCGGTATCCTCTTTTTCGGGAGGTGTCAAACGGAGATTGGATATTGCGATGAACATGATGTCACACCCAAAAATTTTGTTTTTGGACGAACCAACCGTAGGCATGGATATTCAGTCAAGAATGGCCATGTGGGAAATGATGCAGAAAATTCGTGATGATTTCGGAGTCACCATTTTTCTTACAACTCACTACTTAGAAGAAGCCGACCAACTTTCAAACACAATTTGTTTAATGAAGGACGGACGTGAGCTTGTTCAAGCCTCTCCACATGAACTGCGACAGTATATGCACCAAGATATCGTTCGAATCGGCTTTGCTAAAATAGAGCAGGCAAAAGCCTGTGCCACTCAACTGCAAAAATGTAAACCTGTCATTACTGAAGAGCATTTTGTTATTGTTGGAGCAAATAACAGTCAAGAAGAACTGCGTACTGTGAATAGTTGGTTACTTGAACATAACATCCCTTTTACTGGTATTGAAATTGGCCAGCCAAGTCTAGATGAGGTCTTTATATATTTGACAAAAGACGGAGAAGAGGTGTCTAGATGATCGTTTTTTATATCCTTTGGCGAAATATGAAGTGGCGGTTTCAAAACCCACTATCCATTATCATCACAATTTCACAACCTATACTTTGGCTTTTACTGTATAGTGCAGTTGCAAACGGAACAATGCAACATACAGGAATTGATCACTACCCTGCTTATATCCTACCAGGCATTATCATCCTAGTTACAATGGCTGCCTGCAGTAGTACCGGGATCATTAATTTTATCATGAAATCGAACGGAAGTTTTTACAGACTACTTATTGCGCCAATGAAAAGAAGCTCAATTGTACTAGGACAAATGCTAGAAGCCGTTTTATGCACTTTTCTGGAAGTCTCTATTTTATATAGCATAAGCTTGTTGTTTGGTGTAAGATTTCCCATTGATATCATCGATATCTTTGTTATGATACTACTCATTTTTTTGACAGCGTTTTTTATGTCAGGACTTACATACACGCTCAGTCTATTGTTACCGAATGAAGTAATTTATGAAACAATGATGAACCTCATTGTGCTACCCATTTTCTTTTTAAGCACTGCATTATTTCCTGTTGAAAATGTCTCAAGTCTCCTTAAAACGGTGATTAATCTTAATCCATTTACACATGTTATCAATGTTTTACGAAGCATCATATTAGGAGAAACAATTTCTCCCCAAACCGTTTTATCAATCATTGCTTTGTTCGTTTTCATGTGTGTTTGTAGTCTTGGTTTAGCACTTTGGAGACTGAATAAAGAAACAGCTTCATAGTACGTAAATCAGCATCACTAACAGGTGATGCTGATTTTTTATTTAAATACATAAAATAGTTGACAATTTATCATTCCAATCATATGATGAATGTAGATTTTGCATCAAGGAAACTTTTGTGTACAAGGAAAAAATATAGAATCAAGGTGAATCACATGGTTAGTTACGATATGTCCAAACATACAAAAATCTCTAAGGACGCTCAAGATGCTCTGGAGGGAAAAAGCAGAGGATTCAAAAGACTGCTTCCTTTCTTAGGCCCAGCTTTTATCGCAGCAATCGCCTACATAGATCCCGGTAACTTCGCGACAAATATTGCTGCTGGCTCTAAATATGGATATTTGCTATTATGGGTGATTTTATTTTCTAATTTAATGGCACTACTTATTCAGTCTTTATCAGCTAAGCTTGGAATTGCGACAGGAAAAAACCTTCCCGAAATTGCTAGACAGGAATTCCCTAAACCAGTCTCTATTGGCTTATGGATCCAAGGAGAACTTGTCGTCATCGCAACAGATCTCGCCGAATTTATTGGAGCAGCTCTCGGTCTTTATCTGTTGTTTGGCATTCCACTTCTTGAAGCATCAATTATTGCTGCAGCGGGTTCATTTGCCATTTTAGAACTGCAAAGACGAGGTGTCCGTCCCCTTGAAGCGGCGATAACAGGAATGCTATTTATTGTGGTGATCGCCTTTGCCTTTCAGACTTTTTTTGCTAAACCTGATCTGACCTCTGTTATGAAAGGAATGCTCATTCCCCGTTTTAATGGAGCTGACAGCATTCTCTTAGCAGCTGGGATTTTAGGAGCAACCGTTATGCCACATGCTATATATCTACACTCTGCTCTCACTCAGCGCAGAGTCGTTGGGAAAACGGAAGCAGAAAAGAAAAAGATTTTTCGCTTTGAATTTATCGACATTCTGATTGCGATGCTAGTTGCTGGGGCAATTAATGCAAGTATGCTCATCGTCGCTGCCGCATTATTTTATAAGAACGGTTTATTCGTTGAAGACTTGGATGTCGCTTTCAATTACTTTAGTAGCATGATCAGCCCTTTATCCGCTGTATTATTTGGAATTGGATTGTTAACAGCGGGCTTATCAAGCTCATCTGTCGGAACGATGTCCGGAGATATTATCATGCAAGGATTTATCAATTTTAGAATTCCTCTTTATTTAAGAAGGTTTATTACAATGATACCGCCGATTGCCATCATTGCATCAGGTGTCAATCCGACAACTGCACTTGTCCTAAGCCAAGTCATCTTGTCCTTCGGAATCGCTTTTGCCCTAATCCCGCTCATTATCTTTACAAGCAATAAACGGATTATGGGGAGTTTAAAAAATAGCAAATGGGTAACAATCGTATCATGGCTAATTGCTGCACTTATTGTTGCACTTAATATTTTCCTGATCTTCGATACAATTTTTGGTTAAAAAGGCTGACTCCAAGTCGGCTTTTTTTATACTGTTAAAAAGGAGGGGTTTGTATGTTCACACTAGACATAAATGATGGACTATACTTAAAACTACTCGAACCAAAGGATGCACGTACCATTTATACGTTGATTCAACAATCTAAACATAATTTGAGGGATTGGCTATTTTGGGTGGATGAAACAAAGACGATTGAAGACAGTGAAGCCTTTATTGAAAAAAGTATGAAGCAGGCCACAGCAAACAACGGTTTCCAGGCTGGGATCTGGTACCAAGATCAATTCGCCGGCATAATCGGACTGCACGATATTAATTGGATCAACCACAACACTTCTTTAGGTTATTGGCTTGGAGAGCCTTTCCAAGGAAAAGGCATCATGACAAAAGCATGCCAAGCTATGATCGAGATGCTTTTTAAGGAATATGAGCTGAATCGAATCGAAATCAGAGTAGCAACCAAAAACTTTAAAAGCCAAGCGATTCCTGAAAATTGGGGTTTACAAAAGAAGGCTGTCTCAGACAATATGAACGGCTCCATCACGGTTATGTCGATCACTTTGTTTACGGTCTACTTCGAGAAGAATATACCGGTTAAGATTTAGGAAACGCTTTTTCGCTCATCATTTGTTATGATAAGAAAAAAAGATGGAGTTTTTTGCTATGAAAATATTGATCTTATTTTATTTATGGATTATCCCATTGATTATCGGTATTGTATTTTTCCGGATCACACAAAGGACGAGCTTTCCTAAAAGATTTTATCCGGCCTATGTTATGATCGGATTGGCTGTCTGCGTGTTCGCTGTCTGCTACTTAATGGGACAGCCCTATCTCGGCAATTTCTTTGGTGGAACGATACTGTTTGGGACTGTTCTTCCGTTTATGGCTGCAGGGATGAAGAAAAAAGGGTAATCGTATAAAGCAGGTAGAGACTATCGTCTGGCAACGATAGTCTTATTCATTGATTCATACAATGGCTTTTTCAGCTACTTGAAATTCCGGTTGTTTGTCAATGATCGCATTATTTAAAGTCCCAAAAGCCAGTGTGATGGTGAAAATACTTAACATTCCGATTATTCTTAGTTTTCTCATACTATCACCTCCGTTACTTTCATCATTTGATTTTTGGCTTTTAATGCTCTTTTAAAATATTCAACAGATTGGGATAAATACCCTTTTTTAAAATAATATTCCGCAATTTGTTCAGTCAATTCTGACGTATCTGGCCATAGATTTTTTTGTTCAAGATATTGCAAAGATTCTTTTATTGCAGATTCATTGTGATCAACATATAAAGTGTGAAGGACTTGTAATTTTGCTTTGTACTCCTCTTCACCAAATAAATTGGCATGTTTAATACCTCGGTCATACCAAATTTTCGCTTCGGTTGTTCGATTTTCCCTGTACAACATGCTCGCCATCATGTATAGAGTTCTAACCCCATCTGTTGATTCTACGTGTTCTGTGATATGAATTGCCTTTTTGAAGTATTCTTCAGCCAACCCTGAGATCTTTTGTCTATCATATATCAATCCAAGATTATGATATATCATTCCAACTTGCCTTTTAAATCTTCCACTCATGGCTTCATTTAAAGCTTTATGATAATGATCTTCTGCCGAGCTGAATCTGTACATATCATACATATTGGCTCCAAGAACCATTTCGCATTGAATCGTTCTCAGTTTATAGGCTTCACTTTCTTGAAAAATACTTCTTGCTTTAAAAACATGACTCATCGAAATAAGGTGTTGATCAATCTGATAATATGCCTGTGATAATTTATAATGAAATTCTGCATGTTCGATTTGATCAGGGATACTACGAAGTTTAACTTCTGCAAGCTGATAAAAATGGATCGCTTCAACATAATTTTTTTTGTAAAATTCATATACGCCCGAGAAAAACAGTGAATAATAGACAATCATGTTATTGGTGTTTTCCTCCCCAATATCCTTAATACTTTGAAATACTTTATCTGTTTCTTCAAATTCTTCGATCATAACTTTATAGCGAAAATCTAACAGATTGTAATAGATCAACAAGTCTTGATCTTCATCCATATGTTGTAACAAACTAGGAATCTCTTCTTTCAAGGCAGCAGCCTCTGCCTTTTGGTGTCGTTTAATCATTCCATACCATTGATTCAATATCTTCGCAACTTTTTCAGGTGCTATTTTTGTTTTTTCCAACTAGTGATCATCCTCTCATTTTAATATTTGAATTTTCTAATCATTACTTATGCCACGTCTCATTTTACAAAATATATCATTAATTTACAATAATTGTGTTATAATAGTTCACATTCACACTTCTAACCTTTCCACTTTTTCTTTTATTAAATCTGACCGCTGAGCTTTACCAAGCTTCGTAAATATGAGCATTCCAATACCAGCAATGATTTCAATCCCCCCACCTACAGCAATTACTTTTCCAACACCAAAAATGGTTGCTGCATACCCTGCTAAGACAGCACCTAATGGAATCATAATAAAAGAAATCGTACTCATAATTGCCGATACTTGTGGTTGATCTTCATCTTCTACTGACATTTGAATAATGGTATGCTCGGGTACATTAATGGCACTAATTGTAGCTCCTAGTGCAAACGCAGCTAGGAACACTAATGGCAGAAGAGAATTAATTCCAGTAATAAAATAAGCAATCCCTTCTATTATTCCAGCAGTGATAAACAATAATCCAAAGCGATTTACCCTTATTTTTGCTAACACAAAGCCTACTGAAAAGGCGCCTCCAGCTGTAATCACTCTTAATAATGAATGAATGACTGGTCCTCCATTCAACACTTTTGCTATGTAAATGGCTGAAAGTGCTTCCCAAGGAGCTGACGCCAAATTTGAAAAAACACAATAAACAGCTAAGGGACATAAAATATGATGATGTCTTACAAGAACAAAGCCTTTTTTTAATTTTTTAATATATGTATTTTTGGGGTTTAATTTATTTTTTTCAACACTATCATTTTTCTCTTTATATTTAATGAAAAGCACCAAACAGCCAGAAAAGATATACAACGGAAGAGTAATTAACATGGTTTGTGCAGCACCGATTACAACAATCACCATTCCGCTAAGGGTAACTGCTGCAAGCCTAACGATATGTTCAGAAGATTGTATAATAGCATTTGCATTTTGAATGAGGTCATTTTTCACAATTTTCGGAATTAAAGAAACAGAGGCAGGTTTATAAGAAGCGCCTGTCGCTGAATGCATTAACATCATAAAGATGACAAACCATAATGGAGAAAAGCCGCTAAAATAGCAAATTGGAATGATCAGCAAGAGAATCGCTCTCGTTAAATCCGAAAAAAACATCCAGAATTTTAGAGAATCTGAGTTCATGAACGGGGTAATGATTGGGCCTAAGATTGCCTGTGGAAGAAAAGTGACTGCTATTAATAAAGCTGTACCAATAGCCCCTTTGCCATCGAAAATCAAAAACCAAAGGATAGAATGAAAGGCAAAGTTATCTGCAATTATTTTCACCAATTTAGAATAAAAAAGAAAGGTGAAATTTCTTTGCCACACACTGTTATTCAATTTTTTTCCTCCTTTATTTCACATCATAACACTGTAAAATATTATCTTATTTTACTTATATTTGTCAATTTTTTTGTAAATACAACTTCTCAGTATAATAATCCAAATCATTTTCTGGTTTCTCTGACTCTTCAAGGACATCTTTCCGATCTTCCCTAATCATAAAAATCCCCCCTAAGCAAACAGATATTTCTGTAGACTTAGAGGAGATTTTTGATATCGTTTATGAATCAAACTTCAACTTCTTCAACTGTTCAGCAAGCGCATTATTAATGGGCTCATCTTTGTTTTGCTTTTTCATGTAAGAGGAAACATCACGTTTTGTTGCTTTTGAATGTTTGTCTTTCGCTCTGCGTTTTTCAAATACGGAAAGTTTTTCTCGATGGCCGCAAACACATGCGAAAGTTTGACCTTCTCCATGGCCGCGCAGCTCCATGCGTTTATGACAGTTCGGACAGCGGGCATTTGTTTGTTTGGCAATCGCTTTTCGGTGGCCGCATTCTCTGTCTTGGCAGACGAGCATCGTCCCGCGTTTACCGTTAACTTTTAGCATTAGTTTTCCGCAATCAGGACAGTGTGTGCCTGTGAGGTTGTCATGCTTGAATTTTTGCTGACTACTTTTGATTTCTTTAATCGTTTCCTTTGTATAGTTTTTCATTTCTTTAATGAAAAACGACGACTTCAGTTTCCCTTTTGCAATACCTGACAATTTTTGTTCCCATTCAGCGGTCAGTGCCGGTGATTTTAAATCGGCGGGAACAAGCTCAAGCAGTTGTTTTCCTTTTGAAGTCATAAAAATATCTTTTCCTTTTTTCTCGATCAAGAACGTGTTGAAAAGTTTCTCAATTATATCTGCACGGGTGGCAACCGTTCCCAGACCGCCTGTCTCGCCAAGTGTTTTGACAAGATTTTTTTCTTCACCTTGCATAAATGCAGATGGGTTTTCCATTGCCGACAACAGTGTTCCTTCATTAAAACGGGCGGGCGGTTTTGTTTCTCCCTTTGTCTCTGTTAATGAATGAACAGCAAGTGTATCACCTTTTGTGAGCTTTGGAAGAGTTTGATCTTTGTCTTCTTCGTCATCATCTTCTTCAGTATGATCATATACGGCTTTCCAACCTTGGGACTGAACGACTTTTCCTTTTGCCATAAATGTTTCTCCACCGATTTGGGCAACCACTTTTGTTTCTTCATATTCAAATGGCGGCATCAGAACAGCAAGAAAACGCTTGGCAATCAATTCGTAAAGCTTTCTTTCTTTCTCACTTAAAGCACCGAGCACTAGCGGTTCCTCAGTTGGAATAATGGCATGGTGATCAGAAACTTTCGCATCATTGACAAAGCTTTTACTAGCTTTAATGCCGCGCTTTAAAATCCGCGTAACATGCTGGGCAAATGGTTTAACTTGCATCCCTTCCAAACGATCTTTTAATGTCGGAACAATATCGCTTGAGAGAAAGCGCGAGTCTGTCCGCGGATAAGTGACTAGCTTATGCTGCTCATAAAGTTTTTGCAAAACGGACAGCGTTTCTTTTGCCGAGAAGCCGAAGCGTTTATGAGCATCTCTTTGCAGCTCTGTTAAATCATAAAGACCAGGCGCAAAGCTTTTTTTCGCTGTTTTTTTCAAATCGGCAATCATAGCCGGTTTGCCTTGTAGCGCTTTAACAAGCTGAGAGGTAACAGATTCATTAAATGTCCGGGTTTGATGCGTTTTTTTATCCTGCCAAGTCAAGGTCATACCATCAACAGCAGCGCGCAAACCAAAGTAAGGAACCGGTTTAAAGTTTTTAATATCTTTCTCTCTTTTAGCGATCATCGCCAAAGTCGGTGTTTGCACACGTCCACAGGAAAGTTGGGCATTGAATTTTGTTGTCAGTGCCCTTGTTGCATTAATCCCAACAATCCAATCCGCTTCAGCTCTTGCGACAGCCGAATCATATAAATTTTCAAACTCCTTACCGTTCTTTAAGTTTTTAAAACCGTCTTTGATCGCCTTATCTGTAACAGATGAAATCCATAGCCGTTTCAATGGTTTGTTGACTTTCGCCTTTTCGATAATCCAGCGGGCGACAAGCTCACCTTCACGTCCTGCATCTGTCGCAATGACGATGTCTTTGACATCTTTTCTGATAAGCTGTGATTTGACAGCGTGAAACTGTTTTCCTGTTTTTTTGATGACAACCAATTTTAAAGGTTCAGGAATAATCGGCAAATCTTCAAGCCGCCATGATTGAAATTCTTTTCCGTAGCCTTCAGGGTCAGCCAACGTGACTAAATGGCCGAGCGCCCACGTCACAATGTAGCGGTCCCCTTCAAGATAGCCATTTCCTTTTTTATGACACCTCAGAACACGGGCTAAATCCCGACCAACTGAAGGTTTTTCAGCTAAAACAACTGTTTTTGCCAAGTCTCTCACATCACTTTCTTGTTCATGCATCCTTTTATTATAACAGATGGAGAAGATGCAACTCTAATGTACATTCACCAAGCATCAATCAGAAAAAAGTTGGCCCATCCTCAGGTATTTCATGTGCAAGTACCTCAGCCCAACCTGTTGGTGTTTCCCATAGTCTTACAGAATAAACAGGTAATTTCAATTCCTTTAACTTCCAACAAATATAGATCGCTAAATTCTCAACAGTGGTTCTAAACCCCAATTCATAAACTTTTGAACCTGAGTCAAGTAGTTGCTTAACGATTGGCTCATTTCCTTGAGCTAAAAAAGCATGATCTAAATCAGTAAGTAGCTCCTTTTTAATGACGCTTTTCATATCTGCAAAATCAATGACAAATCCTTCATCAGATGATAATGGTTCCTTATTCGTTTGTCCTTTTAAACGCACTTCAAGTTTATAAGTATGTCCATGAACATTTGCACATTTTCCTTTATGATTAAGCAGCTGATGCGAGCTATCAAACGTAAAAATTTTACACACCATAACATCATTCATTGCCATTATTTATTCACCTTACCTACCAATATTTTTTTATCCTTAAACGGGATGATTGCCCCTTTGCTATACCTAGTCCATGCATTCCTTTTATTATAACAGATAGAAATCATTCAATTTCAGAAAAAATCACATGTGTTACAGTGTGGGCATAGGCTGACGTTTCATTGATGAACGCTTCAATCTGAGCCAGGTTTTCCGCATTGATTTTCAGCATGTAACAGGCCGCCCCTGCGATCCGGTAGCAAAATTCGATATTGGAGAGCCGTTTAATATATGTTTTAAATCTTTCATATTCGCCATTTTTCACTGTTGCTTCAATAATACATGAAATGGGGAGACCCACTTTCGAGTAATCAATATTCAATGTATATTGTTTGATAACACCAAACGATTCGAGTCGCCTAACTCTTTCTGTTACAGACGGTGAAGAAAGACTAATTTTCCGGCCCAGTTCTCTCATCGACAGACGGCTGTCTTTTTTCAATTCCGTTATGATTTTCAAATCAATGTCATCTAATTTCATTTGTTATGTAATTCCCTTCAATTCTGTTTTATTTATTTAATATTTTAACAGACTTCTTTACAGTTGAAATTTATTCAATCGATTCTATTAGATATGATAATGGGGAGGTGATCACAAATGACAAGAATCAATCTAACAGATAAAGGAGCTACCCCATTTCAACAACTACTAGGGTATTCTGAGAACCTGTTATCAAGTTGGACTGCTTTGGCAGAGGAACTAGCAAACGACGGGTTTCTCTCAAAAGAATTGAAGGAACAAGTACGCAGAGTGCTAGCTCAAGGAAACGGCTGTGAATATTGCAAAGCAAAAGGGAAACCTGAGACTTCTACTCATGAAAAAACAAGCCTGGCCATGGGCTTTGCAGAGGTCTTTTTAGCGCAGAGAGATCGCATATCAGACAGGCAGTTTGCTATTTTAAAAGAGTTATTTTCTGAGGAAGAAATCATTGAGTTAACGGCATTTATTTGCTTTACGACTGCCCAGCAATATTTTGGCGCATTAATGAAGCTTCCGGCAGATGCATAAATCGTTTATAGTATAAAGATAGAATATAAACGACAGGAGGTATTTCATTGCTGCAAACACCAATTGGCCGCCTTCGATTAATGGGTTTTATTGAAGGGATGTCACTTCTTGTTCTGCTGTTTATTGCCATGCCACTTAAATATTTTGCAGACTATCCGCTGGCCGTTACGATTGTCGGTGCTGTTCACGGTGGGTTGTTTATTATCTATTTGCTTGTTCTTTTATATGCGACATTTGTGTTACGATGGTCGCTGAAATGGCCTGCTACAGGGCTTATCGTCGCTTTTGTTCCATTTGGAAATTTTCTTTATGATAGAAGCTTAAAAACTTATCATCATTAAATCCTGATCCGCCGAAAAACGTTGGCGGATCGTTTATTATAGCTAGATCCATTTCGTCATCCAGGCAATATAGTAAGCGGCAGGGATAAACAAAACTTGTGCAAAAACTGTGCCGGCCACCCTTGATGCAACCATTGTAATTGATGCCCATTTCAAATCAACATAGTTTCGTTTCCCTTTTGCTACATCATCAGCTAACACAGAAACCTTCGGATCAACAAACAACACCAAAAGCATTGTCGCAATTCCATTGACAAGCCCTGATGCCATGACTGCAGTTGTCTGCCTTTCTGGAATGAGCACACCTGCATATAGAGCAGCAAGGACACCGATCGTATAAATTGATGTGATCATCATATTTAAAACAAACAACCGTTTTGGAATGAGACGAAATTGAAAACCTTTTACATATTGAAATTCAGGCTTTTTCACATAACTCTTAAGATATTTTAAACTGTTCTTTGATAACCCTTTTCGAAACATTTGCAAAACCGAGCCGTTTTCTCCAGCCAAATGAACAATAGCCCGTGAAAAAACAGCCACAAATGTCGGCAAGAGCAACATGCCACAAATGGTTCCGACTGTTGACCCAAAGATTAAAAAGCGAAACTGTTTCCCAATAAGGGAGAGCGCCTCCACTCCTGCCATATCAACGAGTTTTCCTGTCACCGGCTGTTGAACCATATTAGACATTCTCGAGACAATCACCATCACATTGAATAAAGATAGGGCTGATGCAATAAACCCGATTTTGGCACCGGAAAGCCGTGCCGCATAGGCTAATGTTTCAATTGAATGAATCAGTAATAAAAAACAAAAAACCAAAAGCACTTTTCCTGTGATAATCTCCATGATTCGCCCCTCCAATCTAAACATTAGACTGATGGGCAGGGAAAAATGTTTCTGGATTTTAAAAAACCGCTTTGGCAAGAGGCCAAAACGGTTTTTCGGTTGAGCAAATATGTTTATATTATCGTAAAATCCGCTAAAAATCCGAATTTTTTAAACATTGTTCCGAATAAAAGTAAACACCATGGAATTTCTGAAAACAAGACAACGAAAGCCCTACCTCTCAATCGTCCTTGCGACTCCGAAGCCGCGCCAGTGCGAATTGTGAAACAAAAAGTCTTTTTCCCTTCTATCCCTATAGGGGCGGGTCAGAGGAAGAGATAAGCATCTTCTAAGAAAGAAAAAAGAAGTTTACTTATACATTTGCTCTTCACATCCTAACATCATACCACATGATTCCGGCTATGACAAATCAAGTGTAACTGGGGTAATTTCTCCTTCATTCATTAACCTGATTTGTGAAGGATGGATTTCAAGTACAGATAAGTTTGGGTCATCTTTTCCATCAAACCAGCGATTAAGCTGATCATTCCAAACTCGATCCTTCAATGCTTCTGAATGATTTAATGTTGCCGTACCTTCGATTTCAAGATATGCATCACCGAAACCATCACCATTATAGCCTAATAGGACATGGACATTTGGATTATGATCAATCTCTTCCGCTTTATGTGTCTCATCGCTTGTCGGTGTATAAAGCGTTAGTCCATCATGGAAAAATGTCATGAAGCGTGAATGTGGCTTACCTCCTTCAACTGTTGCAAGCGAGCCAACTTTATGATGATCAAGAATATCAAACACTTTTTGTTTCAATTGCTGCTGGTCCATTTAAAGTCCCTCCTTTTTATTGTTACTTTTCCACATTTTGCGACATATTAAACACGGACACACTCTTCCACTTTGACTCTGATAAATTTGTGAAACAACATCTTGAGGTTGGTGTACGACAAATCAGATTTTTGTCGGGTACGTTTTTAAACTGGGGGTCAGTTGTTCATATTGACGAAGATTCCGTCCATTTCTTTGACTAGTACAATTTTGAAAGCAGCGCTGTCCCTTTTCTAGTATTTGATTCGAGCTCATGATAAAGCATTCTTTCTCATACTGATCTGAAAACAGTCTTCGGACAAGGCCGAACTGATCATATTTCAAAAAGCACCAGCAGAATGCTGATGCTTTTTGATTAAAGTTTGTATTTCTCAATTTCTTGGTTCAAGTGATTGCTAAGTTCAGTCAAGGCTTCTGCAGCTTGAGCCACATTTGTAATCGCTAATACCTGTTCATCCACTGAAGCTGTAATTTCTTCCACTGCTGCAGCTGTCTCCTGTGAAACGCCGGCAGCACTTTGGACCGATTCGGTAATTTGATCATTTTGCCCTTTGATATTTTGAAGTTCTTTATTAAGAGCTCTGATTTCTGTCATCGTTTTCTCAATCGACACTGTAATCTTTTTAAATTCTTGTTCAGTCAATTTGACGGCATCATCCAACTCACTTGTATGTTCCATTGTTTCTGACATTAAAGAAACTGTGTTTTCTGTTTCTTGTTTGATCCCGTTAATCATGTTTTGAATTTGACTCACAGCTGTTTTTGATTGTTCAGCAAGTTTGCGTACTTCACTAGCAACGACTGCAAAACCGCTACCGTGTGCACCTGCTCTTGCTGCTTCAATACTTGCGTTCAACGCCAGCAGATTCGTCTCATTTGATATATTTTCAATCGTTTCTGTAATTTGTGAAATATCCTGCACTTTATTATTCAAACTCGTAATTCCCGTACGGATTTGCCCCGATGCCTTTAATGATTCTTCATTAGAAGATTTGAGTTTCTGAACAATGTTTTGTCCTTCTCGTGCAGCGGTTTCGGTATCATCAGCCATTTGTTCAATAAAATCGCTTTGCGTATTCATCTTATCAAAAGACTTTGTAAATGATACGAGCCGTTCATTTGTTCCTTCTAAATCACTTGCCTGTGTAACCGTTCCAGCAGAAATTTCTGAAATCGCTCTGCCGATTTCTTCGCTACTTGCTGAAGTTTCTTCTGAGATAGCAGACAAATCTGATGCAGAATCAAGCAATCTGATGCTTGTACTTTGCAAGCCTTGCATCAGTCCTCTCAATTGTGAAGACATATTATTAAATGCCGCACCCAACAGCCCGACTTCATCTTTTGATTCCGGCAAGTTTGTTTCTTCAAGGTGTCCTTCAGAAATCTTTAAAGCAGCTGCTGTTACATCACTCAGCAATTTTACTTTCTTTCTAATTAAGAAATAAAATAACACTAGGCTCAACAACGTAATAACGGAGACAGTAACGGTAATGAATATTTTCACATACTCTAAGCCTTTATAAAATTCGTCTTCAAAAACAGCAATCCCCACACTCCAGTCCCAAGGTTCAAAATAAGTCATATATGCCATTTTATCCTTAGCTTCGCCGGTTTCATCGTCTTGATCAGGATATGAGACAAAATGATCTTCTGCAGTGGACGCCTTAGCGGCAGCAACCATTTTTTTCCGATTTTCGGTAGAAGACGGAACTTGTCCGATCGGATTTTTTGGATGGACCTGTGTAGAATAGTCTGATTGGTATGCCACAATATATCCTTTGTCTTTATATAAAAACTTCGATTTTTGGAAATCGTACCCCTGCTCACCCGACAGTTTTGGACCGTTCAAGATTTCTCGCGCTTCTGCTTTTGCCTCTTCAAGTGTGATTTCTTTTTTCTCTACTTTAGCATTTAACACATTCAAAACAGCAGTGGACGTATCAGCCAAATGTTTTAAATCCTGCTTCCCTGAATTGACCAATTCTTTTTTTGCCATTTGGTAAGCGCTAATCCCAACGATTGATCCAGTCAGAACCGTAATAAATACGATAACGATCATTAATTTAATAAAAAGACTTTCTTTTTTCAGTTTACTGCCTCTCTGTTTGACGATGACAATCTCCTCCTTCTAGGACATATATCGGTTCTTTCAAAAAGAAATATAGCATCATTATTTTTTTGCATCATTTACTTTTTTAGAAATACAAAAAAAGAGATAGCAAGTGTTCTTTCCAATGGTGAGCTTGTCACTGAAATTCAGCCCGTTTCGACATGATCAGTCGGCTTCGTCTTTATAGAGACTAAAAAAGACCATTCACAATTGGAATGATCTCTATCAATATATTTAATGTTCTACTAGTTTACATCCGGACTCCCTAAGGCTTTCAGCAATCGCCTCATACCCTTTCCCATTGGGGTGAACCTTATCTATTGATAAATATTCCGTTTCATGCCCTTTAAAAATGGAATAAACATCAATCACTTTGACTTGTGGAGGATTGGCTAATTGTTGGAGGTGCTGATTAAAGTCAGATACCCATCGATCCGCTAATTTAATCTTCGGAAATGGATTGTATAAGTTAAGTAGTCTGATCATGTAATCCTGATGATCTTTTCCCTTAATGTCTTTTATTTTGCCGAGCATTTCAGCGTAGTTTTTTTGACAGTGTGATGAGGCTTCTAAAAAGACGTCATCATCTTTCTCTTTTTCATAGATTCCCAGAGATTCAAGCAAATCATTTCCGCAACCTGTGATCGTGATCACATTTGCTTTTTTGAGTTGTTCTTTGACAAACGGTCGATCAAACAGCTTTAGAATTTCTGCTGTTTCAAGACCTGATTTGGCGAAAACCATTAACATAACGGGCTCATGTAAGTCTTCCTCAAGTTTCCGTTTGTAGCGCTGAACAAATCCAGGTTCAAACATACCAGAACCAACACCGACGGTTAAGGAATCGCCAAGAGCTGTATAGTGAAAAGCCATATCCTTTCCCCCTTTGGTTTTTGTCACGCCACCATGATCGTGACAGCTACCATATCGTACTCGACAACCGGGCAAAAGGATACACTTTCTTTAAAAACCTAGTTTTTTCGAAATATCAAGTGCTGCTGTTTTTACTTTTTTAGCTAAATAAGGTAATCGATCTTTCTGAAACCTCGCTTCAAACCCAGCAATACTGAGGCCAGCAACAGTTTGTTTCTGATGGTTAAAAATTGGCGCTGCAACAGCTGAGGTGTAATCTTCAAGTTCTGAATGACTGACTGTATAGCCGTTTTTATATGACATATCCAACACACGAATCAGTTCAGCTTTATCACAAATCGTTCCTGAAGCAATTGGAACTAGTTCTGTTTCCTCAAGATAGACTTCCCTTTCGTCCTCTGGAAGAAACGTCAAAATGCTTCTTGCACATGCCCCGGCATATAATGGTGATCGTCTCCCAATCGCCGTATAGAGACGAACCATTTGCGTCCCTTCTAATTTTTCAATGTATATCGCTTCATTTCCTTGTTTAACAATTAGGTGGACAGCTTCATCTACTTCATCACGTAACTTTTCCATCACCGGCAATGCTATTTTTCGAATATCTAGCCGTTCAGAAACAAGCTGACCATATTGTAAAAATAATAGACCTAAACCGTACATTCCACTTTCATCACGATTGAGAAACCCCATCTCACAAAGAGAGCAAACCATCCGATAAACAGATGTTTTTGGCATTCCCGTAAGTTCAATCATATCATTGAGTGAGAGCCGTTCTTTCGTTAAAAACAGATTGAGTAATGCCATTGATTTGACAACCGTTTTATTCTTGCATTCCAATCCCTTCCCCTCCTGAAATACATCATACCACGTATTCAAACTTTAATCTGGCAGCTAGTTCACAAATTTTGGTCTCCCTGTCGATAAAGAGGCGCTCTGCTTGTTCAAGTTGAACCAGCTGAAACCGTATCTGTTCTCCAGGCATCATTTGCGCAACAGTAGATAAATCGGCTGAAATGACATGGGCAATTCGCGGATAACCACCAGCTGTCTGACGATCAGCGAGAAGAACGATAGGATTGCCGTCAGGCGGAACTTGAATGGTTCCAAAAGAGACAGCTTCAGAAATCATTTCAAGTGGCATTTCCATTTCAAGTGGATTTCCTTCAAGTCGGTAACCCATCCGATCTGATTTTGCCGATACTCGAAAAGCTTCTGCCAAAAGCTGTTCCTGTGAGGCCGATGTGAAATAATCGAACTGTTCCCCTTTCATTACACGAATGACCGGGTTTTTCTTTAACGGGAGAAAATAGTGACGATTCACCGCCCAATTTGGAGCGGCAAAGCCCCGTTCATCCAATTGCTCTTTCAGCTCCCACAACATTTTTTCTGATAAGGATGATATCTCACCGGTTGTTAAAAGGTCTCCTTTTTGCAGCGGTCTTCCTTGATAACCGCCAATTCCGGCTCTTACATACGTACTTTTACTATTCATCACAGATGGTACATCAAATCCGCCAGCACAAGCCAAATAAGCACGACTGCCCCACTTGCACATCCCGAAGTTTAAAACACTTCCTTTTTGAACTAAAATCGGTCTCCATAAAGGAACCTCTTGATGGTCAATTGATAATGAAAAATCCGCTCCTGTAACAGCGATTAGTGTCGTGTTTGAAAAACGGAGAGACAGGTCTGGTCCTAACAATGTCACTTCAAGGGCTGCTTCATCTAGCTCATTGCCAACGAGAAGATTGGCAATTCGTAAAGAATCGCTATCCATTGCCCCGCTAACAAGAACACCATATTTTTGAAATCCAGTGCGACCCAAGTCTTGCACAGTTGTCATCAGACCTGGCTTTAACACTTCTAAGCTCAACATTTTCCCTCCTTTAACTTGTCGTACTCTGCTTTTGTCACGCGAACAAATTTGACCATATCTCCTGCTCTTAAAAGGCTTGGCGGCTCTTCACAAGGCCGAAATAATTCAAGCGGTGTATGACCAATCAACTGCCAGCCGCCTGGAGTTGATAGCGGATAGACGCCTGTCTGCATACCAGCGATCCCTACAGAACCAGCGGGAATTGACGTTCGCGGTGAAGACCGGCGCGGAGCCGCGATTTTTTCTGACATCCCCCCTAAATAAGGAAAACCTGGCGCAAACCCAAGCATATAAACGAGGTATTCTCCCGCTGTATGAATATTTATCACTTCTTCTGTTGTTAAATTGTTGATCTGGGCGACCTCCTCTAAATCAGGACCAAATTCACCACCATAACAAACAGGGATTTCTACCGTCCGCCTGTCGATTTCTTCCTCTATAGTTAACCGGTAAAGAGTGTTTTTGATGATCCCTTTTACTTTTTCAAAAGGAGAAACGCCTTTACTCGAATTTCGAGACACTTCAAGCGGATCATAAAAAACCGTCACACTTGTAAATGCTGGTACACATTCTATCAAACCGGGGAACGGAGCACTTTCAATTTGCTTTGTCAATGCACTTGTTATCCGGTGAGTCTGTTCATTAATATCCGTTCCAAACTTAATGATCAGCGCTGAGTCCCCAAGCGGCGCCATTTCAACGTGTAAATTGGTCAATTGTTTCATCTCCCCCCTAAAATCAAAAATCAATACAGACAAACTTGCTCTGTATTGATTTTCATATGATCAATCATCCCCATAGCTTAGGAATCGCATGAGTAAGTGTATGCCAACCCATGATGGCCATCACGACCACGACAATAATGCCTGCGATCGTCAGCCAAATCGGATGACGATAATCCCCAACAATCTTCTTTTTATGGGCACCAATTAAAAGTGCCCCTAAAGCGATTGGGAGGATGAGTCCGTTTAAAGCTCCCGCAAGTATAAGAAGATTAACAGGATTTCCAATCGATACAAAAGAGAGTGTCGAGATGATAATAAATCCGATGATAATACCGCGAGAATTTTTTTCAATTTTAGGTGAAAATGTTTTAAAGAATGATACCGAAGTATAAGCGGCCCCAATAACAGAGGTGACGGCTGCCCCCCACATGACAAGACCAAACATCTTATAACCGATATTTCCGGCAGCAAGCTTGAATACAGAAGCTGGCGGATTATCAGGATTAATGGCCAAACCTTTTGAAACAACACCAAGAACGGCAAGGAAAAGCGCAATTCTCATCACAGATGTAATTAAAATACCTGATACAGAACTCTTTGTCACTTCAGAAATCGAGTCTTTTCCTTTCACACCCGCATCAAGCAAACGATGTCCACCAGCAAACGTAATATAACCACCGACTGTTCCACCGACAAGTGTGACAATGGCAAGAATATCAATTTTATCAGGTACTACTGTTTTTGTAACAGCTTCTCCGACCGGCGGACCTGTCGTTATCGCAACATATACGGTTAGAAGAATCATAACAAAACCGGCAACTAGCGTAAAACGGTCCATCGCTTTTCCCGCTTCTTTAATCATAAAAATAAGAATGGCGATAACAGCGCTTATGATCGCCCCTGTCTGAGGCGTGATCCCGAATAAAACTTGCAACCCCAAACCAGCTCCACCAATGTTGCCAATGTTAAAAACTAGTCCTCCAAGAACAACGAGGAAGGCGATAAAATAGCCAAGACCCGGAAAAACAAGGTTCGCAATTTCTTGACCCCTTTTTTCAGAGACGGCAATAATTCTCCACACATTTGTTTGCGCAAAAATATCCAAAATAATGGAAATTAAAATAACAAAACCGAAGCTAGCTGCTAACTTTTGTGTGAATACTGTAGTTTGTGTTAAAAATCCTGGTCCAATTGAAGATGTAGCCATCAAAAAGGCTGCACCCAATAATAATGTCAAGTTACTTTTGTTTTGCTTCAAATCGCATTCCTCCATTTTTGTTGATCATGTTGAAAAAGCTTGAACTTTTATATTTGATTTTTCAAATTCTGCATGAATTTTTTTTGCAAATTGAAGGGCATGAGCATTGTCTCCATGAATACAAACCGTATCAGCTTTTAGACAAATATCTTTCCCCATACGACTTCGGACTTTTCCTTCCTTGACCATTCGGATCGCTTGATTGACAGCCACTTCATCCTCTTGAATCAGCGCATCATCATGTGCCCGTGAAGTAAGTGTACCGTCTTCTTGATATGTACGATCAGCAAACACTTCATGAGCCGTCTTCAAACCAGCTCTTTCTCCAGCAAGTACAAGTTCACTTCCTGCCAAACCGAACAATATGAGATCAGAATCTATCTTGAATATAGCGCGGGCAATCGCATCTGCTAATCCTCTATTTTTTGCAGCCATATTATAGAGTGCACCATGTGGCTTGACATGCTGCATCTGAACACCTTCTGCTTTTAGAAAACCTGAAAGGGCACCAATTTGATAAGTGACAAGATCATAGGCTTCTTCAGGCGTAATCGCCATATTGCGGCGGCCAAATCCAGCTAAATCAGGAAGCCCAGGATGTGCACCAATGGCAACACCTTTGTCAGCTGCCAGGGTGACGGTTTTTCGCATAACACTCGGATCTCCAGCATGAAATCCACAAGCGATATTGGCTGAAGTGACAAACTGCAAAATATCTTTGTCTAATCCAATCTGATATGCACCAAAACTCTCTCCAAGATCACAGTTTAAATCAACACAAACCATCAAATCCCTCCTTTTATATTCATGTGCATTTTTTCAAGAAATAATAAAGTCTGATTTGTTCCGATTATCGGAACAATAATTCCGAATAATCAAACTTGAATTAGATTATAACAGGGTTTTGCTTTCTTAGCATCTGTTTGTTATAAAACCTAACATCGAATGAAGCGCTATCAATTGGTTGCACATCACGGTTTTTTCATATCTAATGTGAGGCGAAAAAATTTTTTAACATAAAAAAAGAGCCTTAATCAGGCTCCCGAGCAATTATGATAACACCCAATATCTAATCGCTTTTGCAACACCATTTTCAATATTTGTTTCTGTTACCCAATCAGCCGTTTTCTTGACGATGTCCTGAGCGTTTCCCATCGCCACACCTAAACCAGCCTCTTTTATCATCGCAATGTCATTTAAACTGTCACCAACTGCCATCACGTTCTTCATTGAAAAACCGAGACGTTCAGATACTTTTGCCAAAGCCGCTCCTTTATTAATGCCAATGGTATTGACCTCAATATTGGTCGGACTTGAGTTACTAATCTCTAATTCTTTGTTTTTTTTCAGTTCTTCTAATACCTGATGTCTCACGTGATGATCAGGAATATCAAACCCGAATTTTAGCCATTCATGAGCATAAATATCTTCCGGAAAATCTTCTCGCCACACCTTATCAACACTACACGCCCAAAAGTTCGTCTCGTACTGATTGCGCAAACCCCACATCATTTGAACATGATCGGGATGCAACACTTGGCGCTCTACTAGATTAAAAGAAGAATCCCATATTTCACTACCATTTACTGTAATCAAATAAGAAGACAGTCCCAAAAACTCAGCGAATTCACGGGCGGTCCTCAGCGTTCGTCCCGTACTGAGCACAACATGAACCCCTTTTTCTTCTGCTTCTTTAATCGCTTGTTTATTTTCTTCTGAAATGGCATGCTCAGCATTCAATAATGTCCCATCCATATCTAATGCAACGAGTTTTACTTGTTCACGATATCCTTGATTGATTGGCACGATATAAGATACCTCCACTTTTTAGGCTCCTATATATTCTAATATAAAAAGGATCCAGAAACAAAGAAGCAATTTTCTAAGTCGTTTTCTGTTTCTTCTGCTTCATTCCAAACAGAATGGCTATCAATACAGCAATTGCTAAGCCGATCATTACCCCAACAGAACCGAGGAACTTGACGGTATGACCAAGAACGATACCTATAGCCGCAAAATCAGTATCTGAAAATGTCGTATTATGGAACCCTAAATCGCCAATAACCGGTAGTAAACATACAGGCAAAAACGTAATCACTAGCCCATTAACAAATGAACCTATGACAGCACCCCGCAAACCTCCTGTAGCATTTCCAAATACACCAGCCGAAGCCCCGGTAAAGAAGTGAGGTACCACACCTGGGAGAATAATCACAAGACCTGAAGCTCCGAGAATAGCCATCCCAACAATCCCTCCAATGAAGCTGCAAAAAAATCCTAGCAGTACCGCATTAGGAGCATACGGGAAGACAATTGGACAATCGAGTGCTGGTTTGGAATCTGGAACAAGTTTGCCAGAAATTCCTTTAAAAGCCGGAACAATCTCAGCAAGCACAAGCCTCACACCTGTAAGGATTATAAAAACCCCGGCGGCAAAAGTAACAGCCTGAATAACAGAGAACACGAGATAGTGTGTGCCATGGCTTAGCTTATCTTCCACAAATGCGGGTCCTGCACAAACCGCAATCAAGACATATAATAAGGTCATCGTTAGCGCAATACTGACAGAACTATCCCTTAAAAAGCCTAGACCTTTTGGGAAACGAAGCTCCTCTGTTGAACGCGAGCCCTTACCGCAAACCTTACCAATTAAGGCAGACAAAACATTTCCAATTGAAGAAAAATGCCCAAAAGCCACTTTATCATTTCCAGTTATTTTTCTCATAAAAGGTTGAACAACTGCCGGAAATACACTCATCGCTAAGCCCAGCGAGACTGCTCCAGCACCAATTAAAAGCGGCCCTCTCAAACCTGCTACAGCTAAAATAACAGCAATCAAACATGCCATATACAATGTATGGTGTCCAGTTAGGAAAATATATTTTAAGTTTGTAAAACGAGCAATTAAAATATTGGTAAACATTCCAAAAAACATGATCAACGCTGTTACTGTTCCATACTCATTCAATGCTACAGCAACAATGGCTTCATTATTTGGAACAACACCATTCACATGAAAGGCCGCTTGAAACATTTTTCCGAATGGTTCAAGTGAGTTCACAAGAATACCGGCACCGGCTGAAATAATGATAAAACCTAAAAAAGATTTCGTCGTCCCTTTGACAATTTCATTGGCGGACTTTTTCTGAAACACCAGTCCAATAAGAGAAATGATGGCAATTAAAACAGCGGGCTGACCTAAAATATCCATGAGCAACTTCATCATTCTTTCAATCATTTGCAGCCTCTCCTTTCTTGTTAAAGCATTCCTTTCGCCTGTAATTTGTCTGTTAATTTCGTTTTTAGCTCATCAAGATCAATAATACTCTCAAGTATGACTAAATCTCCTAAGTGTGAAGCTCCCTCTGCAATATCTTTAGCAACAACAAACAAGTCTGCCTGATCTACAGATGCCGAGCTCAAATCTGAATGACCTGCCTCAACATCGTTTACACCAAGCTCCTTTAACGTATCTTGAATGTTCATTTCAAGCATAAAACTGCTTCCAAGCCCAGATCCGCAAACCGCTAATATTTTCATATGAATACCTCCTCGGTTAATATGATGAATACGATTCTATTAGATGTTGAATAGATTTGATAGAATCTGCTTCCTTCAACATGTCTTGGTTCTCTTTATTACTGAGAAGACGTGTTAGTTGCGAAAGCGCCTTCAAATGAGTAATGTGGTCGATCGCTGCAATACAAAATAACAACTTAACAGGGTATTGCTTATCATTTAAGAAGTAGACAGGTTCATTCAATTTTAGAAAACTCATCCCCACCTTTTTTACACCCATTTCAGGCCTTGCATGAGGAACAGCGATCTCTGGTCCGATAATCATATATGGACCCATTGTTTTAAGATTGTGAATCATCGCTTCTATATATCCTTCACTAATTGCTCCTTGTTCGAGTAAAGGTTTGGCAGCTGTTTTGATCGCTTCTTCCCAGCCACCTATTCGCTCAGCCAGTTGGATTGTTTCCTCTGTTAACAAGTCTTTCAACACTGGTCGCTCCCCCTTTATTTCCTTCATCTTTTGTAAAATCGTGACCTCTCTCAAAGATTCTCTCAACCCTTTTTCATCGATAATCTTGGCATATTTTTTAAGAATATGAAAAAAGTCATCTATCAGCAGTTCTCTGCTTTTAATACCAAACAAATGTTGATACACATCATGGACGAGCCGGCTTTTTTCTGCTGGTGTCATTAAAGGACTTACCATGTAGTAGCGCTCTTTTGTATCGAGTTCAATCGCAGAAAAAACCGCATCATATTTCTGAAATAGCTCTGATCTAAATTCATGTAGAGATAATGTCTTCACAACACATATTTCTGAAAATAACGTTTCGAGCTGTTGCTTCAACAGTAAAGAAGCGCTGACACCACTTGGACAAATAACAACTGCTGTCTTTTTGGTTAATCGGGTTTGGGCAGGTTTCTCAAGCATTGCAGCAAAGTGAATCGTCAGAAAACCAATCTCTTCTTCCGGTACTGGGATATTAAGCAACAATTCCAGCGGATGGATTAATTTTTGGACAATTGTATAAAGTTCTCGATGCTCTTTTTTAATTTTGTTTAGTAAAGGATTGTGAATCGGAATACGATATTTTATTCGGAAAAATGCTGGTTTCAAATGACGGTACAGAGATTGAGCCACACCGCTTCTCTCAGCAAATGTAATACAGGCTCTTGATTCAAATTCAAAGACAAGTTTTTCACAGAGTTGAAAAAGTGGATCGCATGCTGATGGTTTTCCGAAAGAAAGACCTAACAGCTGAATCATCATGTAGCACAATTCGCTATCACTTGTTGGAATACCTAAACCGTTTAATAGATTTTTAGCTGAACATCTTAATGGGTTTTGTTTGAAGAGCTCTGTTTCTTGCTGATGAAAACGGACAACCTTGCCACTTTTTGCCCTCTCAGAATACAACATTAAAAAATAGATGAATTCATTCAGCCTTTCTTCAACAAATTGAAGATTGTAAACTTCGGTAACCTTTTCAATGACCATTTTAATTTCCTGCGGACGATGGTTTACACCTGACATTTTCAACATATGTTGAAGCAATGCTGTTCCATTTGGTTTTTGTAAACAAGCAGCAAGAACATGCATAACCGGAACTCTTTTATCAAATTCACTTCCTTTCAAGTGATAACCTCTCTCTCTTGTATAATGAATGGCTACTAAAAAAGGCTGTAACTTTTGATTCGCTTTTTTCACATCCTTTACCACCGTGTTTTTACTCACTTGCAATAACTGTGTCAAATGAGCACTTGAAACAGGTTCCCTGCGAACAAACAGGAACAAATAGATCAATTGAATTCGTTCTTCTTCTGTTAAAACGAAAGAGCGGACAATCTTTAATTGAGCTTGATGAGAAACAAACTCTAGTACCTCATCGGACATCTTAAGCTGTTTTTTTCTCTTATATTCGATGACAGGCATCTCATGGTCAGTCAAATATTGATTGATTTTCTCCAGATCATAGCAAATTTGCCGTCTAGATAATTGAAAATGGTCAATCAGCTGATGCATTGTCACTTCTCTGGCCCGGACCAAATATTGAAGTAACCGGGCAGGACGTTTCTCATTGATCATGCCTCTGCCCTCCCTTGATGTCATCATATAATAAAGCGCTTACAATTTGTTGGTGAATTGAGCACAAATCATGGGACTTTAGATTTACAAAATTGGGCTGGTGGATCATGTTGGCTTGAAAAGATGCAGAAATAGAAATGACGAAGATCATTCCCAATTCTTTCTGACACAAATGAAACGCATGAAAAATCATTTTCATACGTTTCTTATTTTTTTCGTTCATCACTACCCATGGCTACTAGAAACCAAAGTCACCCACAAATAAAATCATGTCGCCATGATGAAATTGATTCAATTCTATAAGACAAAAAAACTGCCAAAACCATGGCAGCTTAATTAAGCAGATCATTCCCGTTCTTGAAAAATACTTTTGGCAATGTTGACCGCATTTAGGACACGGGGAAACCCTGTATAAGGAATGCATTGGATTAACGTCTCTACAATTTCTAAAGGTGTTAACCCGACATTCAATCCGGCATTGATATGTACTTTCAACTGGGGTTCACAATCACCCTGGGTCGTTAAAGATGAGATTGTAATGAGTTCACGTTCTTTCAAGCTTAAGCCCTCGCGCGCATAAATATCACCAAAAGCAAATTCAATAATATACCTGCCTAAATCAGGTGCAATATCTTTTAAAGATTCAATTACTTTTCTACCGCCTTCACCATCAATTTCATTGAGATTTTCAAGTCCTTGTTGATATCTTTGTTGGTTCATGTTCTATTCCTCCTTTAGTGAATAAATGAATCATACACCTTAGAGCTCGCTCTAAGGCAAGCTTTTTTTGTATAATCAATATATGGACAAAACATTTACAATTAAAGAAACTGCAAAACTGACAAATCTCTCGGCACATACATTACGGTATTATGAGAAAATCGGTCTTCTTCCCAAGATCCAACGTGATCCAAACGGTTATCGGGAATATACAGAGGCAGACATTTCCTGGATCTACTTTTTGCTTCGCCTGCGAGACACAGGAATGTCAATCGAGAATATGAAGACATTCGCCGACCTTCGTAGTCAAGGGAAGCAAACAATTGAAGAACGAAAAAACATGCTGAAGATTCACCGCACAAAAATGATGGAGGATATCAACAAACTACAAAGCAATTTAGAAAAAATCAATGACAAAATTGAGTTTTATTCATCACTTAAATGAAAAAAGACGGCTTAAGATCCCCAGATGTAACACAGGGCTAAGCCGTCTTCTCCTTGCTTTTTTGTTTATTTCAACTGATTCGGAAAAACCGTAAGATCCACTCCCCAAAGCTGAGGTAAAATATAAAACACAGCTCCAACAATGATAATTAAGGTAAAGATGTTGATCATAAATCCGGTACTTACCATTTCTCTAATCTTTATTTTTCCTGATGCAAAAATAATGGCATTCGGAGGTGTTCCGACAGGAAGCATAAACGCACAGTTTGCTGCCATTGCAGCAGGTATCATCAATGCATATGGATGAACATGAAGCGCGATGGCAAGTGATGAAAGGACAGGAAGAATCATTGTTGCTGTTGCCGTATTAGAGGTTACTTCGGTCAGAAACAGCACTAAACCAGCAGACACGAAAATGATGACCACAAAATGAAAACCTTCCAATATTGTTAATTGACTGCCGATCCACTTTGTCAAACCTGTCTTACCAAAACCTTCTGCCAATGCAAGACCACCACCAAACAGGAGGAGAATACCCCATGGCAACTCTTTTGAGGCGATCCAATCCAAAATCCGCCCATTTTTATTTCTTGCTGGAATTAAAAAGAGCAGCGAAGCTGCAAAAATAGCAATCATTGTATCATTAATACCAGTGATTACACCTTCCCAAAAAAATGTTCTCGTGACCCACATAAATGCAGCAAAACAAAACACGAGGAGTACCATCAATTCTTCAAAGCCGACCTTTCCAAGCTTTTTCTTTTCCGTTTCTATTAATTGTTTTCCAGTGGGAAGTTGCTTGACCTTCAGAGGATAAGCGACTTTTGTCAAATACAACCACACGATGAAAAGCAGGATGATCACAATTGGAACAGCAAAGGCCATCCATCCTGCAAAGGAAATCTCAACTCCATATATTTTTTTCATATTTGCCGCTAGGATCATGTTTGGTGGTGTACCAATCAATGTGCCCAGTCCACCAATTGTCCCTGCATAACCAATACTGAAAATTAAAGCCTTTGAAAATTTCGCTTCTTCTTCAGGTTCCGACTTCATCACAGCAGACACTTGATGGATGATCGCTGTACCAATCGGCAACATCATCATCACCGCAGCTGTGTTCGAGACCCACATTGACAAAAAACCAGTGGCGGTCATAAATCCAAGAATAATTGTTGAAGTACTTGTCCCAACTACAGAAATAATGTTAAGTGCAATCCGTTTATGAAGATTCCAGCGTTCCATCGCAAGCGCAATCAAAAAACCTCCTAAAAATAAAAACACGATCGGATCGCCATAACTTGCCGTAACAACAGACCCCTTAAGTGCACCTGTCACCGGCAGCAACACGATTGGCAGTAGTGAAGCTACAGGAATGGGGACAGCCTCAGTCATCCACCAAACAGCCACCCATATAGTGGTTGCCAGTACCATTCGTCCGCCATCACTCAAACCCTCAGGAAAAAAGAATAACAAAATAGCCAAAAACAAGGCTGGCCCAAGCACTAAACCGATTTTCTGTGCAGGTTGATAGCTGGGCGGCCTGTCTTTTTTTTGACCAGCTGTTGTCTTTTGAGATTCAAGCTTTTTACCTGTATTTGCAGGCACAGAAAACAACAGCAACCCCTTTGCTTTCCAATGTGTTGTCCAAAGCATATCCCATGCCGAGGAAACCATTAATTTCATAAAAACCCCTCCCCTCTTTTTGTAACAAATTCATTATATCGAAAGATTCTATTTTTTGTCACAATTTGGTCATTTTTCTGGAGGGATTTTACTTATTTTATATCAAAGAGGAAGCGGCTGTTGAAGGGTGTTTTACGCTCATATTCTCAATCAGGGGCTCACTTCATGAGTCTCCATTTTTGAATTCATTTCAAACCTATTAAACCAGATGTAATCTTTTCAACTCTGGCCCAATCAAATTGGCATTCAATTTGCATTCGGTTACTGCAAGTCATCTTTAATCTTTCAGCTATTTTAAAACTAAATGACGGACTCCTATAAAGGAAAATAAAACATTCCATTCATCTCAACGTTTAGGTTTATTCTCAACTGTTTCTCTTGTCACTAGTCGAATAAATAAACAAGGACCACCTCTCTTAAGTTCTACATTCACTAATTGTGAATCAATAAAATGTGGCATATGATCAAAAAGATTCGTAAGGCTTGAGAATTCATCAATTTTTTGACGTTATGACTCTAACAAATCGTAGTAAAATTTCGAATTTTGGTCATACCTCATTAAAAACTCACCAAACGAATCACAGATAAGTGTATCAACAAAATAAACTGCATTTTTTCCGGATTGTTCTTTAAAATCAATCGATAAATAGAACCCCTCTACTATTTCGAAAAAGACTAATTTAGTGTCATCTTCATACAATTCTAAATCAGGATCAAATTCATAGAAATCTTCTCTTAATCTGATATCAACTACACTATGTGGATCGATAAGTCTGTTAAACTGATTTTCAAGATCCCTATGCATAAACCCATAACCAATTGTCATGTAAAAATTTCTTAACTCTTTTGGAAAGCTTAATCCCATTCGCTCCTCAGCACTTTTTATTTCATCTTTCTTTAAAGGGTAAAACTCGTGTTTCATGTTTTGAGTATTGTCTTCATTCACAATATACTTTAATAGAAAATTGTAATTGTTCATCTCTTCACCTGCTTAAATTTAAAGTAGAGCTTATGTTCAACTTCTTTTAGTAATTGAAACTTATAGTTCTTATGCAAAAAAACTCTGGCTTCATTGCCTCTTCCCCAAAGTTTTTTCGATCTTGGCTAACATCATGTTATTTTTCGATCATCATTCACAATTGTCTTTATTCCTGCAAATATCACATCACCTAATACTTCGGTATATGTATCATAATCTTTATTAGATTTGATGATATCAAAAGCTTGTTTAATGACCCCGTCAACCATAACCGTTAACCCTTCAATTTCCTCTTCTGATCCCTCTTTATTAAACTTTTCATTCATGATCACTAATTTATTTTGTTCCATATCTTCTCCACCTTTAAAATTGATTCATTATGTATCGTCTTCACTTATAAATCTATCTTTATTGAACTAGCCATAAAACTTAAAAAACCCACCAGAAGTTTTTCTATACAATCTTCAGCATCACAAAGCGAATCCACTTTAAATATGTTCCTTTCGAGTTCAGCAAAAAAGGGCCTCCGCAAAGTGTAGACTTTTTGGACACCCTTCATCTTAAAGTTTCTTTATATCATCCGTAAGTTGCATATCCCCGCTTGGTACATGAATGAGCTTGAATCCAGATTCAATTGCTGCTTCTTTTGCTTCTTCACTAACACAAATCGCATGAATATTTGCTGTCGTTTTGTCAATGGCCATACCGATGCTTTCCGCTTCTTGCATGAAAAGTTCGACACATGTTCGATTTGAAAAAAGAAGGATGTCAACAGGAAACTCTGCAACCTCTCGTTTGACAATATCTGTAAAACGATTATCTATCATTTGTTCGTGTGTGATCAACGCTTGACACTTTGAATACGATTGAACTGCACCTCGACTGCCGACAGTTAAACATGTTTCTAGATTTAAATGATCTTGTTGTAAACATGCTACAAATCCGTACTCTTCTAGAACAGCTTTAATCGATGGAGTTGAAGCATAAAACTGTCCTCTTATTTGTCTAACATCGATTTTCAAGACAGCAAGCTTGCTAAAAAACTGTTGCACTGCTGTCTTTGAGGTGAACAACAAACTGTCAAAAGTAGCAAGTTCATCTACATCCACCTGATCCATGGTTGCTTCAGTCACTTTCCATTTTGGCCATTCAATCACTTCTGCACCTTGTTCACGCAAAACATCTTTCGGTAAGTTCTCTTCTTCTCCACTTTGGATCGCCATGATATTCCGTCCAATTAACGGTTTTTTCTCAAACCAGCTGTTGCGCTGAAATGAAACAATATCACCGACAACAATAATGGCGGGGTTTCTGATTTCGTGTTCATTTATTTTTCGCTGAATATTTTCAAGTGTTCCCTTAATGCTTCGCTGCCGTCCCCATGTGCCCCATTGGATCACCATAACGGGAAGAGAGGGAGATTTTCCGTTTTTGATCAAGTTCTCACATATATAAGCGACATTTTTGATGCCCATATAAAAAACAAGAGTTTGCACACTTCCAGCAAGACCTTTCCAATTCAACGCTGGTTTACCTGATTGATCATGTGCGGTCATGACAGCAAAAGATGACGCAAAATCCCGATGGGTTACTGGTAAGCCGGCATACAGTGGTGCTGCGATTCCAGACGTAATGCCGGGGACCATTTCATATGGGATACCATGCTCACTGACGGCATCCGCTTCTTCTCCAACTCTGCCGAATACACTGGGATCTCCTCCTTTGAGTCGTACAACCTGAAGACCTTTTCCAGCCTTCTCAATCAGCAATGCATGGATTTCAGTCTGTTTCATATAATGTCGGGTTGGAAGCTTTCCACAGTAGATGAATTCACATGTTGCTTTCGCATATTCTAACAGACGCGGATTAACAAGTCTGTCATACATGATGACATCTGCTTTTTCAAGCAAAGTTTTTCCCTTTAATGTAATAAGCCTCACATCTCCCGGTCCTGCTCCGACAAAATATACTTTCCCATTCCCCATCAACGGTCATCCTTCCATCTACCGATTAATCTCTTTCATAGATAATAAACAAGTCTTCTCCTTCGATTACAGTTTCAAAGGTTTGGATACAGCCTGTGTCTGGTTCTTGAACTCTACCATCTTTCAGACTGATCTTCCAGTCATGCATTGGGCAAAATACAAATTCGCCGCTGACCATTCCTTCGGCGAGAACGCCTCCTTTATGAGGACAACGATTTTCGACGGCACGGACACTGCCATTTGAAAGTTTAAAAACAGCAATCTCTTTGTCATCGATAAAGACCGTTTTCCCCAATTGTTCCGGTAGTTCACTCAGTTTTGCAATAAATACTTTTGTTATGTTTTTATTCACCATCCGAATGCCTCCTTTTCAACGTGATGAAGATGTGACAACATGATGAAACAATTGTTTTGCTGTTTTTTTGTCCTCCAAAAAGTTCTTCCATGGGTCTTGGTAGACAGACAGTGCTTCATTCATACGGTCATTTAGCTCTTTCCGGTTTGTTTCATCACTTAATACAGATTGAACATGAGACAGACCAACCCGTTCGATCCATGCCGAAGTCCGCTCTAAATAATTGGCTGTTTCTCTATAATACTGAAGATAAGCACCTGTAATCTCGATGACTTCTTCAGCTGTTTTGACTTTCATTAACAAATCTCCAGCCCGCAAATGGGTTCCGCCATTTCCACCGACATAAATTTCCCAGCCTCCATCAATACCAACAACTCCGACATCTTTAATACCAGACTCAGCACAGTTTCTAGGACATGCCGACACCGCCATTTTAATTTTATGAGGTGCAGAAAGCCCTTCAAATTTTTTCTCCAATGCAATACCAAGAGCCATTGAATCTTGGGTGCCAAAGCGACAGAATTGCTCACCTACACAGGTTTTTACGGTTCTGACTGTTTTTCCATAGGCAAAGCCAGATGGCATATCAAGATCTTCCCAAACTTTTGGAAGGTCTTCTTTTTTAACACCGATCAAGTCAATTCGCTGTCCCCCCGTCATTTTCACCAAAGGAATCTCATATTTATCAACGACATCAGCAATGCGACGCAAATCTTTTGCATTCGTAACACCACCATACATCCGTGGAACGACAGAGTATGTACCGTCTTTTTGAATGTTGGCGTGCATCCTTTCATTGACAAATCGCGATGCTCGTTCATCCTCATATTCAGTCGGATTAATCATTCCTAGATAATAGTTCAGCGCTGGACGACATTTGGAACAACCTTCTGCCGTTTTCCAGCCGAGGACATTCATGACTTCTCTCGTATGGGTCAGACCTTTTCCTTTTATTTCTGCGATGACTTCTTCTCTCGAAAGATCGGTACAGCTGCAAATTGCTTCTTTTTGCACAGATGCATCAAACTCAGAACCGAGTGTATGTTGAAGAATCTCTGCCACGAGTGGTTTACAGCCTCCGCAAGAACGAGATGCTCCTGTACAGGCTTTGATGTCATCAACTGATGAACAGCCTTGATTTTTGATCGCCTCGATGATCATTCCTTTGGAAACACCATTGCAACCACAAACAATTTCATCATCACTCATGGCTGCTGTAACACTTGTGCCATGTTCTTGATTCAGCGGCTGCAAAATAGAAACTTTGGAAGTTTCGGAAATATCAGATCCTTTTTGAATCATCGAAAACAGTCGGTTACCTTCGCTAGTATCACCGAATAAAACGGCTCCGACAACTTGATTGCCGCACAGAACAATCTTTTTATAAATACCTTCTTGTTCATCAAACACTTTAATCGCTTTTTTGTCTTCAGCATTTGCTTCTATAAAGTCGCCGGCAGAAAAAACCTCGACTCCAGAAACTTTTAATTGTGTAGCTGTAATAGAGCCTTCATATGGTGCTGTATCAACACCGCAAATTTTCTTGGCAAGTACTTTTGCCTGTTCGTAAAGTGGTGCAACAAGCCCATAAGCGATACCTCGATGTTCTGCACACTCACCGACAGCATAAATGTTAGGGATTTCTGTCTGCATATAATCATCAACAATAAGCCCTCTGCCAACAGGAATCCCACAGTCTTTCCCAAGCTGAACGTTCGGTTTTATACCGACCGCCATGACAACCAAATCGGTCTGAACTGTTGAACCATCTTTAAATTTTAATCCTTCTACACGCTGATCACCGTAAATTTCTTCGGTTTGTTTTTCAAGTAAAAATTTCATACCTTGTTTTTCTAATTCATTTTGTAATAGACGACCTGCTGTTGGATCAAGTTGCCGCTCCATTAAGTATGGTTCAAGATGAACAACAGTGACATCCATACCGAGATTAAGTAGCCCCCGTGCAGCTTCAAGCCCTAGCAATCCGCCGCCAATGACTGCTGCTTTTTGATACGTTTTCGAAGCTTCTAACATCACATCTGTATCTTTTATATCCCGAAAACCTGTGACACCTTGTTTATCCGCTCCTGGCAGCGGCAAGATGAACGGAAGAGAACCTGTCGCCAAAATCAGTTCATCATATGGTTGAACCCTTCCTGAGTCAGTCACAACGGTCTTTTGTTTAGGATCAACTTTGATAACGGCTTCACCTGTATACAGTTGAATACCGTTTTCTTCATACCAATCCCAATCATTTAATGTAATGTCATTAATATTTGTGTCTCCTTGCAATACTTTAGAAAGCATAATCCGATTATAATTCGGATATGGTTCATTTCCGAAAATTGTAATTTGAAATTGATCGTTTGACACTTTAAGTATTTCTTCGATGGCCCTGATCCCAGCCATCCCATTCCCAACAAGGACTAACTGTTTTTTTTCCACGATCATCCTCCCCTTCTCAAAAAACAACGCTACACTCAAAAGATGTATTTCCTATACATGTTTAAAATTATCACAAATTAAACTTAATTTTGTAAACTTTCTATGACTTTTTATGACAATTCATTCACATGATTGTCAAGAATAGGCTGGATACGGACAGCACAAACTTTAAAACTAGGCATTTTAGATGACGGATCTAAATCAGCGGCGACCAAATGATTGACATTTTGTATACCTGACCAATGCATGGGTACAAAAACGGTATCTTGTCTAATCGCTTCAGACAGCACACTTCTAACGATAATGCTGCCTCTTTTTGATTCGATTTTCACCAAAACACGATCTTCAATTTTATACTTGTCAGCTGTTTTTGGATGAATCTCCATAAATGATTCGACATGTCTGGCTAAAAGCGCAGGACTCTTCCTTGTCTGCACACCTGTTAAATAGTGTGATATCACCCTCCCTGTTGTTAAAAACAACGGGTAATGTTCTGTTGGTTGCTCTTTTTGAACAGTCGGTTCATTAGGAATGACAAACATTTTCGCTTTTTTGTCTGGATGAGCAAACTCTGTTTCAAACAAACGCTCTGTTCCAGAATGACCAAGTTTCGGACAAGGCCATAAAATGCCATCTTTCTGTCGAAGGCGCTCATAAGTGATGCCATAATAATCGGCCATTCCCCCTTGACTCGCTCTTCTAAGTTCATTAAAAATGTCTTCTGCTGATTGATAAGAGAAAAACTGGCTTTTTCCAAGTACAGCGGCAATGTCACAAATTATCTGCCAGTCATGCCTCACCTCTTCTGGACAAGGTTTTGTTGCCTCCCTTAAAGTCACTCTACCTTCTACATTTGTCATTGTCCCTTCATCTTCAAGAAAAGATGATGCTGGTAAAATCACATTGGCCAGTTTTGCAGTCTCCGAAACAAACATATCTACAACGACGAAAAACTTTAATTTCTTTAAAGCGTTTTTGACAAAGTTGGCATTTGGACTTGAGACAACAGGATTTGAACAGAATATCAACATGCCAGTGATCTCTTCTTTGTCAATTTTCTTGATCATTTCATAAGCAGAAACACCCTTTCTCGGTAATTCTTCTTTTTTAATATTCCAGACATTTGCTATAAAGGAACGGTCTGCTTCATTTTCAATTGAACGATACCCTGGTAACTGGTCTGCCTTTTGTCCGTGTTCTCTCGCCCCTTGCCCATTCCCTTGACCAGTGATCGCAGCATATCCACAACCGCACTTTCCAACTTTCCCTACGGATATTAGAATATTCAGTAAATTTTTGACGGCTGCCACCCCATCTGTTTGCTGTTCAACCCCTCTTGCTGTAAAAATCATCCCTGTTTCTTCCTGTGCAAATTTTATAGCCGTTTTTCGGATTTGTTCGATTGAAACACCTGTCTTATTTGATATGTCTCTAAGATCTAAAGACATAACATAGTGTTTGACAGCTTCAAATCCTGACACCCGTCTCTCTATGAATGAATCATCTGTCAGCTGTTCTTCAATGATAATCTTCAGAATCCCGTTTGCTAGCATAGCATCTTTCCCTGGCTTCACCTTAAGATGTAGGTCAGCCATCTGGGCGGTCAATGTTTGCCTAGGGTCAATGACGATGATGAATGCACCGTTTTCTTTTGCTTCTTTAAAATATGGCATCATCGTCGGCTGACATTCAGCAATATTCGTTCCTGCAAGAATCATGACCCTTGTATGTGGAATCTCGGATATTGTGTTTGTAAAACCGCGGTCCATGCCAAAAGTTTGAGTTGCAGCTGTCGCTGCCGCTGACATACAATACCGACCATTATAGTCAATGTACTTCGTTTTCAAGGCAACACGGGCGAATTTTCCAAGCAAATAAGCTTCTTCATTTGTTAATGATGCACTTCCATAAACACCTAAGGCATGATGCCCCTCTTGATGTTGAATGCTTGTTACTTGCTCTCCTATATATTGAAGTGCTTCTTCCCAAGAGACGCGGACAAATGTGCCGTTTCTTTTCAGAAGCGGATAGGTCAAACGTTCCGAATGAAAGACATGTTGATAGGCATTCATTCCTTTTAGACATAAACGACCTTTTGTTGTTACATGATCAATTCCTCTAGCTATATATTGTTTGCTTGTGTCCATTGTTTGTTCAATTAACTGCATTTTACATTGCATACTGCAAAACGGGCACTGAGTATCATATATTTTTTCTGACTGTACTTGTGTCTGTTGTATATGGAAATTTTTAGATAATGGTTTGGTCACATCAACTCAACCCTTTCCAAATGTTTTGCGTTTTCAAGTTGTTTGTTCAGTTGATGACGTAGACCATGATCAAATAATACCTCTCGAATATGAATGAGACCAACGCGTTTAATCCATTGTCTGATTTGTTCGCGATAATGTGCCGATTCGCGATAGTACTGAAGAAAACCTTTCAGAAACTCTCCCGCCTCCGCTAATGTACGCGCTACAACAAGCAGCTCTCCGGCATAAGGGTTCGGTCCGCCTTTTCCGCCAACAAATATGTCAAATCCACTGATTGAACGGATCACTCCTATGTCCTGTAAAGAAGCATAAATACAATCATTCAAACAACTGGACATTCCGATCGATACCTGTGCCGGTAGTAAAAGCCTTTCGATCACCTTCTCAAGCTCAGCGGCAAAGTCGAGCATCACATCTGGTTGGCCGCATGAACACGTTTTGATTGAGCCGATCACCTGTTTTTGTAATAAACAAAGCGGTGTTCCTAATTCTTCTTTTATATTTGTGAGATCTTCTTTGTCTATCCCCGCCAACATGATTCTTTGATCATTTGTGATAAACACTTGTGGAATTTGATATTTTTCAATGACCATGCTCATTCGTTTTAGTTCGAAAGCATTTGTTATTCCCCCGTACATTTGCGGAACAATTGTACATAAACGATGTTTCTCATCGACTTCTCCCATTTTCCCACTAAAACCAGCGTGAATCATCGTGACATAATAATCAATCGCGGGTCGACAGCTAGAGCATCCATCGCGATTTTTCCAGTTCAATGCTGAGATGACATCCTTAACAGAAGTAAGATTTTTCATCTGTATTTCATTGACAACTTCATCTTCCTGTAGCATCGTGCAGGAACAGAATGATTTTGATGAGGTTTGATATTCTTGATTTGCTATATGGACTAACAACTCCTCAATCAACAATTTGCAGCCACCACATGAGCCAGACGCCTTTGTACAATACTTTACATCTTCAACTGTTTCTAAGCGATACGTTTGCACCGCTTCAATTATCATGCCTTTTGATACCCCATTGCATTGACAAACCGTTGTTTCAACCCCCATTGAGGCAACTGGACTTTCTTCATCTAATTGCAAAAGTTCTTTTTTTACTATTGAAATATCCCTTTGTTTGACCAGACTTTCTAACAGTTTTTGTTTGCTGTTTGTCTCCCCATATAAGATCACACCGACTAATCGATCAGCTTGGAAAACGGCTTTTTTATATAATTTAGCTGACTCATCGACAAGTTTGATAGTCGTTGTCGTGTCATCCTCCATCACCTTGCCTGCTGAAAAAACATCAATTCCAGCAATTTTCAGCACAGTCGATTGAAGAGAACCTTTGTAATCATCAGATGGCAATCCACAAATTTGTTTTGCCAACACTTCTGCTTGTTCATATATGGGTTTGATCAGCCCATAGACGACTCCGCGATGTTCTGCACATTCTCCAACAGCATAAATACCGTTAACATTTGTCTCCAATTTATCATTGACAATAATCGCACGGTTGACGGAGATGTCGCTCATTTTTGCTAGTTCTATATTTGGTCTCACACCAGCAGCTAGCACAACAAGGTCAGTGTCAGTCTCTGTACCATCTTTGAACCGTACACCCTTGACACTGGATTCCCCCAATATGGCTTCCGTCTCTTTTTCTAATAGAAAACGAATCCCCTGTTGTTCTAGCTCATGTTGGAGCATGGCTGCTGATTGGTTATCCAGTTGGTTCTGCATGATATATGAGGCTTGGTGAATGACATCAACCTTCATCCCAAGGTTCACCAATCCTCGCGCTGCCTCAAGTCCCAAAACCCCTCCGCCAATAACCGTTGCTTTTCGAACACGACGCCTAGTAGCATTGATCAACATCTGACAGTCTTCAATCGTCCGAAATCCATATACCCCCTCTTTTTCTACGCCCACAATTGGGGGAACAAATGGGGAAGATCCTGTAGCGATCACTAATTTGTCATAGGTTAGTTCACGATTGATATCTGTCGTTACAGTCTGTTTCCCAATATCAATTTGAACAGCCGTTTCCCCTGTATAAAGATGAATACCATTCTCCTTATACCAACTTTGACTGTTCACGATAATATCGTTCAACTCCATTTCACCCTGTAAAACAGAAGACAATAAGACCCGATTGTAGTGAAGATGCGGTTCACGACCAATGATGGTGATATCAAATAGATCTTTATTATGCATTAAGATCTCCTCAACCACTCGAATCCCTGCCATACCGTTCCCTATTAAAACTAGCTTTTGTTTCTCCATATTCCCACCCCCTCTTAAACACCATTATTTCATATTGCGTCGTACAGTTATTTAAACTTGTTACATTTTCTCACCAATAAATTTCCACTACATGACAATGTTAAAAATCACACTTTTTAACACATTTTATCATCCCCCACTTGTATCTTTACCATTTATCTACTAATCTTATAGAGGGACATACAGAATAAAGGGGGAGGAGAATGTTACCGATCAAACGTAGACAACAAATTTTAACATGGGTTCAAGAAGAGGATACACTCAAAATTTCCGTTATCTCTAAAAGGCTTAATGTATCAGAAATGACTGTGTATCGCGATATTAAGCCGCTCATCGAAAAGGGACAAGTGATCAAAACGGCCGGCGGAATTACGATGAACCGCGCCAAACAGACGCCAGGACAGATCTGTTTAATTTGCGGGAAACCGCTCAGTCAAAGGCTATCTGTACAGATCGTCAAAACGGACAGCCAGATTGAGCAGTTTTGCTGCGCTCACTGTGCAATGCTTGGCTATGAAAAATTAAAAGACAATGTGTCACAAATCATTTGCCGTGATTTTTTATTAGACATAACGATCAGCGCTAAAATGGCCGTTTTTCTGCTTCATGCTGAACTCCACTTAAATTGTTGTCAACCGCAAGCACTCTGTTTCGCCTCAGTTACTGATGCTGAGAAGTTCCGAAAAGGGTTTGGTGGAAGGATTTGCTCCTTTGACGAAGCTGCACAGATTATTCAAAAGGAAATGAAAGAAAGTTGCTGCTGTCACGATGAATAGCATGGTTAGAAAAAAAGCGCCACTCTGGATCATGACGATGATTGTTTGTTTATTTATTATTCCTAAAGCCGTTTCGGCACACGCTTACATCGTCAATTCAACACCTCAAGAAAATCAAGAACTGAATCAAGCACCTTCTGAGATCAAACTTGAGTTTAACGAAGTGATTCAGGAGGGATTTCATTCCATCATTGTCAGAGATTCCTCAGGTGAACGTGTTGATAAAGGACAAACCATGATTGACCCGAAAAACGCCAAAGTGATGAGAACAAAACTTCAGAAACACTTAAAAGATGACGTTTATTCGGCTGAATGGAGAGCTGTTTCTGCTGACGGACATCCGGTCTCAGGGACAATTCCTTTTAGTATCGGAAAAGTTCAAGGTAGTCTGCCGAAAGACGAGCAAAGTACGGCTGCAAATCAGCTGCCGAAAGCAGACACCATCATCGAACGTGTGCTTCTTTACACAGGATTTTCTTTTTTGATGGGTTCGATTCTCTTTCAGCTTGTTTGGTATCGCCCCATCATGGGCTGGTCTCAACAGATGAAGCGGCGTGTGCAATGGCTGATGAAGTTGGCCCTAGTCCTGATTGGAGCAGGTTTGCTTATTCAGCTTCCACTTCAAACAAAAGCAAATGCCGGTGTTGCTTGGAATGAAGCTTTTCAACCGAATCTGCTAAAAGAAACATTACTGTATACAACAGGCGGAACATTATGGATGATCAATATTGGCTTGCTCATCGTACTTTTTGTTTTTACATGGAAAACAAATCATGCGCTGATGATCATTCCACTTATCGGCCTCTTATTTGTCAAATCGCTTTCTGGTCATGCAGCTTCAACAAGTTCGAGTATGATGACGATCATCATGGACTTTGTTCACTTGGGATCAGCTTCTGTTTGGGTAGGTGGATTGGCGGTCATCTCTCTATCATTTGGAAAGGACTGGGTAAATACAGACAGAACCCACATTTGGGAATCGATTCGTCGCTTTTCACCTTGGGCGTTGTGTTCAGCAGGATTACTTGTGTTCTCAGGTTTCATTAACAGCTTTTTTATCGTTCACACATTAAACAATCTTTTTACGACCTATTATGGAAAAGCTCTGCTGATCAAATTGGCACTCTTTTGTTTGATGATTGGGCTTGGAACATTTCACTATGTCCATTTCAGAAAAAAGCCAAAACACATACGAGCACAAACGATCAAAGCAGAATGGTTGATTGCGCTCCTTATTTTGATGACAACAGCTGTTTTCACCAATATTCCTAGTCCACACGCACCCCTTCCACTGCCGTTTAACGAGACGAAACAGCTAGAAAACGGGCAAACGTTATCTCTTGGAATCAGCCCGAACATACCAGGCTCAAATACGTTTGAAGTCAGCATCAGAAACCGTAATGGAGAAGTGATCGAAGATATTCAAAAAATTGAACTAACAATGAGCAAAACTAGCCTTTTCGGAGATAAACAAGAAAGCACCTTCAACTTGACCAAAAACAAACAAGGAATCTTCCGTTCAAAACATTTAAACTTGAATGAAGAAGGTCTCTGGAAAATTCGAGTTCATGGATTAACCGCATCATTTACTGAAATTAAAACCATTTTTAATGTCAAAACCAACAAAAAGGAGTATTGATGATAATGAAAAAAACCATCTGTTTAAGTGCAATTATTGCCGCATTTCTGCTTTTTACCGTACCAGCCAGCGCCCATGTTACCATAAAACCAAAAGAATCTGCGACAGGTTCATGGGAGACGTATACAATGAAAGTTCCTGTTGAAAAAGACATCGCAACAACAAAAGTGGTTCTCAGTATGCCAAACGGTGTTGAATTTCAGCAGTATGAACCAGTACAAGGTTGGAAATTCACTTCAGAAACAGGAAAAAATGGAAAAGTGATGAGAGTAACTTGGGAAGCAAAGAACGGCGGCATAAAGCCTGGAGAGTTTCAACAGTTTACTTTCACTGCCAAAAACCCTGATAAAGAACAAAAAGCTGCTTGGGACGCCTATCAATATTACAAAGACGGAAGTATTGTCGAATGGACCGGTGACGAAAATGCCGATACTCCGCACGCTCTAACAAACATTGTCAATGCTTCTAAACTTGGCCAAGAAACGGTAAATGAACATGGTGCAACAACAAAAGAAAGCCCGGCAGAGGAATCGGCAGGAAATCAAGGGATTCAAACCGCTTCTCTAATTCTTTCGATCCTTGCCGTGCTGCTTGGAGGCATTGCCTTAATCGTGACAATTCGCAGAAAAAAATCATAATTTTTGATTCAGACGATATGTTTATCCATATCGTCTGAATTTTTATAGGAAATAGGATATAGTCTCTTTTACTCATTCTTGACATTTTAACGGATTTCGGGTGCATAACATGAGTGATTGTTATAAAATGACTATGGTCTAGATAGGAAATAGAAGGAGGATCGTTTTAATCTTAGACAAAAATTAATATTAGCTATTTACATATTGTGAAAGGTAGGAAACGTATTTTGATTAGAAATAGAACGACTAGTAATCCAGCATTATCTCTAAATAGATGGGAAAATCAAATAGGTGTCGAAAATGACGGTCTAATGACTCAAAGCGGGGCCTTACAAAAGACCGGTTTATTATTCATTCTCATGTTTTTAAGTTTCATAGGAACTGCATGGTATATGACGACTTACCATTTAACCTTTAGTCCTATGATTGGCATTATGGCCTTTATTGCCTTTTTAATCGTTATCATTTCATGCTTTAAACCTCAGTGGAGTCCTGTTTTGGCACCGATTTATGCAATCGCCGAAGGAATTGTACTAGGCTCCTTTACACTGTTCAACGAATTTATGCTTGAAGCATTTATCATTACAGCTGTGATTTTTTTCACTCTGTTCATTCTATATAGAGCAAAAGTCCTCCGCGTTTCAAATGGTTTTGTAAAATTGATTACAGGACTAACAATCGGAATTGCTTTATTTTATTGCATTGAATTACTGTTAATGTCGTTACATGTCACATCTGGAAGTCTGATCTTTGGAAGCAACTGGATCGCCTTAGGGATTGGTGTTTTCTGTCTATTTGTTGCCGCAAGTAATCTACTCGTTGATTTCCGGATGATTGATGATGGAGCAAATGAAGGACTCCCTCAATATATGGAGTGGTACTTTGCATTGGGACTTATGATATCTATTGTCTGGGTCTATGTAGAAGTCCTAAGAATACTAAGAATTCTTTCTCGTCTATTAAATAATTAAGTGGATGACCTCTAGCAGGGTTACTCGAGGATATCAAAACCCCTTCCGAATCTATCTGATTCAGAAGGGGTTTTCCACACTCATTCATCCAATCCGATCGACAAATATTTCGTTTCTAAATAAGGTTCTATTCCTTCCTGTCCACCTTCACGTCCAATTCCACTTTCTTTCATCCCACCAAATGGTGCCTGTACAGTTGACGGTCCACCATCATTCCAGCCGACAATCCCATAATCAAGCTGTTCTGACAAATAAATGCCACGGCGGTAATTTTCCGTAAAGAAATAAGCCGCTAAACCGTATGGAGTATCATTAGCTAGTTTAATTGCTTCTTCCAATGTTTGAAAAGTAATGATTGGAGCAACTGGGCCAAACGTTTCTTCATGCATGATTTTCATTGAAAGATCGACATCAGTTAAGATAGTCGGATGAACAAAATAACATGATTTTTCATCATCAACATCATACTTCGCACCGATCAACACATTTGCACCCTTATCGACCGCATCATTGATTTGCTCAACAATTTTTTGGAAACCCTTTTGATTAATAATGGGACCGACTGAAATGCCTTCTTCAAGACCGTTCCCCACTTTTAACTTAGCAACTTCCTGATTGAGTCGATCAGCAAACTGATCTTTAATTGATTCATGGACGATAAGCCGGTTTGCACATACACAAGTTTGTCCAGCATTTCTAAATTTAGAAAGCATCGTCTGTTTGACTGCAAGATCAATGTTAGCATCCTGATCAACGATCAATGGCGCATGACCGCCAAGCTCCATAGATAAATGCTTTACCGTAGAGGCACTGTTTTTCATCAATTGCTTACCGACTGGTGTTGATCCTGTGAATGTGATTTTGCGAATGAAAGGATGGTTTGTAAAAATAGAGCCAATCTCTTCTCCATCACCAATGACACACTGTAAAACATCTTCTGGAATACCAGCAATATGTCCAAGGCGTACTAGTTCAAGCGCGGTCAGTGGTGTATCAGGAGCAGGTTTTATGATAAAGGTGCAACCTGCAGCTAAAGCTGGCGCCGCTTTCCTCGTGATCATTGCCGCAGGAAAGTTCCATGGTGTAATGGCCGCAACCGGACCGACAGCTTGACGTGTGACGATAATCCGTTTATTCGTAACAGATGCAGGAATTGTTCTTCCATAAACACGCTTAGCTTCCTCTGCATACCATTCGATATACTCTGCCGCATATGTCACTTCACCAAGCGCTTCTTGAAATGGTTTTCCATTCTCAAGCGTAATGATGTTCGCCAATTCCTTTTGATGTTCGCCAATGAGATCGAACCATTTTTTTAGTAATGAAGCTCGATGTTTTGCCGAGATTTTCGACCATTGTTGAAACGCTCGATGTGATCGTTCGATGGTTTCGTTGACTTGCTGAGCGGATTGCTCGGGAATAGACCGAATTTTTTCTCCTGTCGCTGGATTAAACACTTCTAATCTACTAGTCAATTCAAATCCCCTCCCCTGTTTTTCCAATACTCTATTACACCGAGCAAGTGCCCGGAGATAAAAGGTAGTCTTAAGAGGATAGCAAATCAACCTGTTGTTTTCCAGTTATGTGTTTGAAAATAAATAGATGAATTGATGAACGGAGAGTGTAAGCTATGCCAGAACAATTTCATTGAAGTTAAAATTCGTTACCATCGCTCTTTTTCAACCTGAAGAATGGCTTTCAATAACCCCGGAAATTGACGTTCGATCTCATCTTTACAAAGCGAATAATAGTGATGCTTTCCTTCAATTCGCACTTTAAGAATGCCAGCTTCCCTAAGTACTTTGAAGTGGTGAGATAACGTCGATTTTGCCACATTAATATTGGAATATGCGCCACACGTTTTTTCGGTTGTTTCTGCCAAACATTTGACAATCTCCAATCTGATCGGATCATTCAAAGCATGTAAAACAGAAGTTAAAGTCATTTTATGTGTTTTCATGGGTTAAATGTATCATAACCCTGATTTGAAAACAATTGTTGTCTAGTAAGCAAAATGGTTGCCGAATGGCTCTAGTGAATGATAAGATTCAATCAGTTCGACGATCATCGAACAATCGGTCATAATGGAGGAATTAACTTATGATTATCTTGCAGGCTTATATGAATGTAAAACCAGAAAAACGTCAATCTTTTTTGGACGGGATTCAGACCCTTCTCAAGAGTTCACGAAAAGAGACGGGAAATACGCAATATCAGCTATTTGAAAATACAGAAAACCCGAATCACTTTGTCATGCTTGAACAATGGGAAGATGAAAAAGCACTTTTAGCTCATCAACAAACAGAACATTTTCAATCCTTTATTGGGTCTTCTACTGAAGCTTTGGCAGAACCGCTTCAAATCATTCGGACTGAGAAAGGAGTCAATACATATGAATGACGTATTAAAAACATTAACAGATCACAGATCAATTCGCAGCTATACGGATGAACCAGTAAGTAAAAAACAGCTTGACAGTATCATCCAATCTGTACAGGCTGCTCCGACTTCGATTAATGGTCAACAAGTTACCGTTATTACTGTTCAGGAGAAGGAGCGGAAAAAGAAAATCGCCGAACTTGCTGGCGGCCAACCTTGGATTGAAGAGGCTCCTGTCTTTCTCCTGTTTTGCGCCGATTTCAATCGAGCAAAGATTGCTTTAGAGAAAAATGGTGAAGAGCTCGCTATCACAGATGGGATTGAATCGATCCTCGTTGGAGCCTGTGACGTCGGAATTGCTCTGGCAAATGCGATGACAGCCGCTGAGTCTATGGGACTTGGCATTGTACCGATTGGGGCTGTGCGCGGTCAAGCTGTGGAACTCATCGAACTGCTCGATATTCCGAAATATGTATTTCCAGTATCAGGACTTGTCATTGGACATCCGGCAAATCGTTCTGCTAAAAAGCCCCGCTTGCCTCAAGAAGCGGTTATTCATCAGGAAACTTACCAAAACGATCTAAAAGCACAGATCGATGAATATGATGATGAAATAGCTGAATATATGAAAGAACGTACAAATGGGCAGGAATTAAGAAACTGGTCACAAGGGATTACCTCTTATTACAACCGCGTCTACTACCCCGACATTCGGATGATGCTTGAAAAACAGGGATTTAAATTAAAATAACCTTCATCTCTCGCTTGTATCTTTTCACGATACAAGCGTTCTTTTGTCATCATAAGGTAAAATCGTTGACTAACACCAAATCAATCTGCTAATATTCTCGTATCAAAACTCTTGGGTTTTTTAGTGACTCATGAGTTTTATCTTTTTTGAGAGAAGGACTCTAGCATGAACGAGAAAAAATTAGCTATTATCAAGGCTGCTAAAAAGTTATTTACCGAAAAAGGTTATCACAATGTTTCCATGCAAGCGATCGCTGAAGCGTGCAAAATATCAAAAGCCTCCATTTATAAGTTATTTCAATCAAAAGAAGACCTTTTACTAGCATTGACCAACTTCAGAAAAGAGGAAATGTTAAAAAAGGGGGCAAAAATAAATGCTGATTCAAGCCTATCTCCACGGGAAAAACTAACGAAGAAAATCGCTTTGGAAATCATCGAGTTTAAAGAAAACCGTCAATGGGTTCATCTCATGTCAGATGATGGTTCATTTCCAAACACGAAAGTCTTCAAAAAACATCTTCGCCAGACAAAGTCAATGATCATCTGTTGGCACAAAGATTCGATCATTCAAGCGTATGGAGATAAAGTGAAGCCATTTATATGGGACCTAGTCATGATCTTCCATGGGCTGATGAGGGAATTTTACTTCTTAGTGACCATCAAAAAAACCAAACCGGATATTGATGCCATTCCCCACTTTATTTTAACTGTATTAGATCTGTATGTGGAGAAATCGATCGGTCAGAAGTCTTTATTAAATGAGGAGATGATTGCCAGCTACACCAGTTCGGTAACAGCCCACTATCCTCAAAAAGAAGAACTGCTAGCTAGTCATTTACAGCAAATGAAAGGCTTGATCACTTCACATGTAAATCACAAAGATTTATTATCTACAGTTGCCTTACTTGAAGAAGAATTGTTTGCTGAAGAGCCTCGGATGTTCTTAATTGAGGCTCTCCTTGATTATTTAGAAAAAATGAAAGAATTACAACAAGAGATTTCACAAATGAAAACCACATTAAGAGGGGATGTACAATGAACCCACAAACTGAACAACACACATATAATCGAAAAGTTATTGTCGGTTTACTCATACTAGGAGCGTTTATTGCGATTTTGAACCAAACACTTCTCGTGACTGCACTGCCGCATATCATGGCAGATTTAAACATAGATGAAACAAAGGGACAATGGCTAACAACTGCTTTTATGCTGACGAACGGTATCCTCATACCGATTAGCGCGTTTTTAATCGAAAAATTTTCAAGCCGCACACTGGTGATCACCGCAATGGGGATCTTTACGGCAGGAACAATTGTTGGTGCATTAGCCCCTAATTTTCCGATTCTTTTAACCGCACGAATCATTCAGGCCGCAGGTGCAGGCATTATGATGCCATTGATGCAAACGATCTTTTTAACGATTTTCCCAATTGAAAAACGCGGGTCAGCAATGGGCATGGTCGGTTTGGTGATCGCTTTCGCACCAGCTATTGGACCGACATTATCCGGTTGGATTGTTGATAGCTACACATGGAGATCATTATTTTATATTATTTTGCCAATTGCTCTTATCGACTTACTATTAGTCACGATACTGATGAAAAACGTAACGAAATTGAGAGAAACATCGCTTGATATGTTTTCAATCATTCTGTCAAGCTTAGGTTTTGGGGGATTATTATATGGCTTCAGCAGTGCTGGTTCAGACGGCTGGCTAAGTAACACCGTGCTGATTTCCTTTTTAGTTGGAGCGATCTCTTTATTCTTCTTTATTATGAGACAGATGTCGCTTAAAAGGCCAATGCTCGAATTCCGTGTTTTTCAATCATGGACATTCAGCATCACCACTTTCCTTGGAATGATTGTCTTTGCTTTAATGATTGGGACCGAAACGATTTTGCCGTTGTATACACAAAATGTGAGAGATGTTACGGCTTTTGACTCCGGTCTGATGCTCTTACCGGGAGCAGTTGCCATGGGTATTATGTCGCCGATCATTGGCAGAGTTTTTGATAAAATTGGTGGAAAAGGTTTAGCCATTATCGGTTTTGCGATCTTGTTGTTTACAACGATTCCGTTCGCAGATTTGAATATGGATACACCACTTCCATTTATCGTCGTGATGTACACTGTGCGAATGATCGGGACTTCAATGATCATGATGCCGCTGACAACAGCTGGTATTAATGCGTTGCCACCGCACCTTATTCCACATGGAACTGCAATGAACAATACGATGCGCCAAGTCGGCGGCTCGATCGGTACTGCTGTCTTAATCTCCGTCATGAGCAGTTCAGCAAAAAATGCCAGTACCACAAATCCGCTCAACGCATTGACACATGGAATAGACTCCGCATTTATCGTTGCGGCGATTTTAGCACTGATTGGCTTTATCCTTTCGTTCACACTGAAGAAAAAGCCGCAAAAACAAAAACAGCTTGCATAACAAATAAAACACCCCTAAAGCTAATGTAGCTTTAGGGGTGTTTTTTCTTTCTTATTTCAAGCCCTTTTCAATTTCGTTTGTCATTTCAGCTACAGACTCAAGACCGCCGCCTGATAAGTACCAGTAACCTGGGTCAAGGTATGTGATATGTCCGTTTTTATAAGCATTAGTTGATTTGACCATTTGATTTTCAATCACTTCTTTAGCTGATCCTTTTTCACCAATGGCTGCGCTCCGGTCAATGACAAACAGGTAATCCGGATTTTTTTCTGAAATATACTCGGAAGTTACGCTTTTTCCATGAAGGGAAGCTTCGATATTTTGGTCAGCTGGTGCAACACCTAGTACATCGTGAACTAAACCAAATCTTGATCCACTTCCAAACGCGCTAATCTGTTTATCACTCGTTAAAACAACAAGCCCTTTTCCGCCTTTTTCTTTCGCTAATTTATTCACATTTTTGACTTGAGCATCAATTTTCGCAAGTGCATCTTTGACTGCATCCTCTTTGTCAAAAATTTTCCCGATTTTTTCGGTGTTCTCTTTAAAGCTTTCCATGTAGTTTTTCTGATCAACTTGAATATTAATTGTTGGTGCAATCTCTTTAAATTCTTCAAACTGCTCAGACTGTCTCGGTTCAATAATAATCAAATCCGGGTCAAGTTCTTTCAATTTTTCAAAATCAATTTCTTTCAGGCTACCAACACTTTCATATTTTTTATCATTATATTTTTTAAGATAATTCGGTAGGGGTTGTTTTGGAAGTCCGACGACCCGGTCACTGAGTCCTAATTTGTCAAGTGTATCAAGTATCCCATAGTTCAAGACGACAACTTTTTTCGGGTTTTTTGGAACATCTGTTGTCTCACTGGCATGTTTAATCGTGACCGTTTCTCCTTTTTTAGTTCCATTTGAATCCGATGTTTTGTTACCACAAGCAGCGATTACGAGAACTGCAATTAATGTCATTATTAGTAATGATAATTTTTTCACAACAATCACCTCATCCTTTAAAATAAACACAAATTTTTTGATCATCAATTTGTTGAATCGGAATATTCATATCGAAAACGTCTTTCAACACCGATGTTTGAATAATTTCTTCTGTCGCCCCTTCTTTGACAATCTGACCGTTTTTAAAGGCGACAATTCGATCAGAATAAACGGAAGCAAAGTTTATATCATGAATGACAATCACAATCGTTTTATTTAGTTTTTCGACTATGTTTTTCAGTAGTTTCATAATATCTACGGAATGCTTCATATCAAGGTTGTTTAATGGTTCATCAAGCAAAATATAATCGGTATCCTGTGCAATAACCATTGCAATAAAGGCCCGTTGGCATTGACCTCCACTCAACTGATCAAGATGTTTATGTTGAATGTCTTTCAGTTTCATATAATCGATCGCTTCATCAACAAATGTCCAATCAGCTTTCGTTAGTCTCCCTTGTGAATAAGGAAACCGGCCAAAACTGACGAGCTCTCTGACGGTTAGTCTAATGTTAATTTGATTGGACTGCTTCAAAATGCTAATTTTTTTCGCTAAATCATTGCTTTTATACGCATCGATTTCCTTGCCATCGATTAACACTTTACCCGAGTCCATTTTTATCAGCCTGCTCATGATAGAAAGCAATGTGCTTTTCCCTGCTCCATTCGGTCCGATAAAAGAGGTAATTTTGCCTTTTGGTATTGTTAATGATGTATCACAAGCAACCACTTGATCTCCGTATTGTTTATGAACATGCTGTACTTCTATCATCATTTACGCTCCTTTAGCAGCAGGTAAATAAAATAAATCCCACCAATAAAATCAATGATCACAACTAAAGTCACTGTTAGGCCAAATAGCCTTTCAACAATAAACTGACCACCGGCAAGTGTGATGATGCTAAACAGAATCGCTCCGGGAATGAGAATACTGTGCTTATATGTCTTAAACACTTCCCGCACCACATTGACGACAAGCAAACCTAGAAATGTGATCGGTCCAACAAGCGCGGTTGAGACAGAAACAAGTAGAGCGACAACAATCAGCATTTTCTTGACGATACGATCATAATCAATTCCAAGATTAATTGCTTGATCTCTGCCTAGTGATATCACATCAAAATAACTGTTAAACCGCCATGCATAGGCAAGAACCACTAGTATCATTATGGAAGCAAGCCCTAAAATATCCGTATTTAAATTGTTGAAGCTAGCGAACATTTTACTTTGTACAACCTGAAATTCATTCGGATCAATCAGCATTTGCATAAAAGAAGACAAACTTCTGAACAATGTACCAAACACGATACCAACAAGAAGAAGCAGGAAGACATGCCTTCCTCCACGGCGAAACATCAACACAAATAACAGAAATGAAAAGCAAACCATTAATCCTGTAGACAATAGAAAGTTTTCATTTTTCCCCAAATCAGCCAAGCTGGTAGCACCGAAAAAATAAATCACCGCAGTCTGCAGCAGAACATAAAGGGAGTCCAAACCAAGAATGCTTGGGGTCAAAATTCTATTATTTGTAATGGTTTGGAAAATCATTGTTGAATACGTAATGGCTGTACCGATAGCAATAATCGCTAACACCTTGGTCATTCTTCGCGGCAATGCATATTCCCAAACAGAAGGCAAACCGTAAAACAGGAACAACCCGATTGTGAAGACTGCTATGATGAAAAGTACGAGCATTTTCCGTTTATGCTGCATAAGCTTTTCTCCTTAAAAGCAAGTAAAGAAAAATGACACTTCCAATGATACCGACCATTAAACCGACCGAGATTTCATATGGATAAATGACCAATCTCCCCAACATATCACAGAACAGAACAAAGACTGCACCAAGTATTGCTGTATGGGGAAGGCTGTTTTTCAAATGATCTCCTCGATAAAGGGAGACAATGTTGGGAATAATCAGACCCAAAAAGGGAAGCATACCAACCGTCAAAATGACAACTGACGAAATAACAGCGACAATGATTAGCCCAATATTTATCACGCGTCGATAATGTAAACCCAAATTGACTGAAAAGCTCTCTCCCATCCCAGCCACAGTAAATCGATTGGCAAATAGATAGGCAATGATAACGAGCGGAATACTCAGATATAAAAGTTCATATCTCCCTTGCATCATCAATGAGAAATTCCCTTCAAACCATGCATTGACATTTTGAATGAGGTTATACTGATAAGCAATAAAAGTTGAGATCGCACTGACAACGCTCCCTAGCATTAAACCGACGAGAGGGATAAACACGGTATCTTTAAACTTGATTCTTTCTAATATTTTCACAAACAAAAAACTGCCAAATAGTGCAAAACCAAAGGCAAACAGCATTTTTACAACAATGCTGGCAGACGAGAACAGCAATATGGCAATAATCACACCAAGCCTTGCCCACTCCATCGTTCCAGCTGTTGTCGGTGACACGAACTTATTGCGCGTCAACTGCTGCATGATAAGACCGCAAATACTGAGACTCATTCCGGCAAGCACAATACTGACCATCCGTGGAATCCGACTTATGTATAAGATTTGCATCTCATTCTTATTAAGGTGGAATAGATCGAGCGGTGACAACTGCTTAACACCAATGAAAATGGAACTAAACGAAAAAATCATTAGCAAAAGCAGTAAATACCGTAATTTCATCTGCTATCGCCTCCTTGCATACCAACCTATCCCAACGCCAAGTGTAAATGATTATCATTATCAATAGGGTCTTTCATCATATTATCATCTTTTTTAACATAGTCAAGATGATTGATATAAAAATTAGAGGTATTATAAAATAACTAAACAAAGTCCATTGCAAAAAAACATTTGTACTCCACAAAAAGAAAAAACTTGCTTCTTCTTTCGAAAAGCGCAATAATAAAGATTAAATTTATTTAGAAAATTTAAAATTAGGGGATGTAAGTTATGAAAGTCGTAAAGTTTGGTGGCAGTTCACTGGCAACAGGAGCTCAGCTAGAAAAGGTTTTTAAAATTGTGACGTCAGATCCTGAGCGAACAGTTGTCGTTGTTTCTGCACCCGGGAAACGAAATGCAGAAGATACGAAAGTAACAGATTTGCTCATTAACTGCGCTAAGCAGTATTTATTATTTGGTGAAGCGCCTGAACTGGTAGAATCCATTGTTAGCCGCTATGCTGATATCGCTGATGAACTGGGACTTTCAAATGACGTGATCAATCTGATTCGCTCAGATTTATGTCAGCTTCTTGAAGGTGATCAACAAGACCCTAGTCGTTACATTGATTCGATTAAAGCTAGTGGAGAAGATCATCATGCCAAGTTAGTAGCAGCTTATTTCCGGCACCAAGGAGCTGATGCTCATTATGTCAGTCCGAAAGATGCTGGCCTGTTTGTTACAAGTGAACCTGGAAATGCCCAAGTCCAACCAGAATCATATCAAAATTTATCTAAACTAAAAAAGCAGCAAGGAATCATCATTTTTCCTGGATTTTTCGGATTTAATCACCATGGAGACATGATCACTTTCTCGCGCAGTGGTTCAGATATTACAGGCTCAATTTTAGCAAACGCCTTAAAAGCTGATCTATATGAGAACTTTACAGACGTTGATGCTGTCTATTCCGTCAATCCCTCAATCGTTTCAAACCCAAAAGAAATCCGTGAACTTACTTATCGAGAAATGCGTGAGCTATCATATGCCGGTTTCTCCGTCTTCCACGATGAGGCCCTAATTCCAGCTTATCGCGCAGATATTCCAGTTCAAATTAAAAATACGAATAACCCCGATGCGGAAGGAACCACAGTTGTTCCAAAACGTGACAGCACGAATGGACCAGTTATCGGCATCGCAAGTGACAGCGGGTTTTGTAGCATTTATATCAGCAAGTATTTGATGAACCGCGAAATTGGATTTGGACGCCGTGTCCTGCAAATCTTTGAAGATGATCGCCTAACATATGAGCATATCCCTTCAGGTATTGACGACATCACCATTATCCTAAGACAGGATCAGATGGATGAAACAATTGAAAACAGGATGATTAAGCGTATCAAAGATGAACTTGATGCAGATGAAGTGATAGTTGAACACCACATTGCCTTAGTGATGGTGGTTGGTCAAGCGATGCGCCATAATGTTGGGACAACAGCAAGAGCAACTAAAGCACTCTCAGATGCACAGGTCAACATCGAAATGATCAATCAAGGCTCATCTGAAGTCAGCATCATGTTTGGTGTTAAAGAAGCTCAAGAAAAACAGGCGGTTATCGCTTTATACAAAGCGTTTTTCGAAAAAGCGCTGATTACAGAATGAACACAAACACAAAATGAAAGGCAGACAACCCTCGTCAGTCAGATAAGTTCTAGTCAATCTTTGATGTTAACCACTCATTGAACACCTTTTCGCATTTAAATAGAAATCCCGCACAACTTACGGTAGATCAATGCTCTAGAAATTTCAATCCACTTTGATCATTTGATAAACCATTGGGATGCAGTTGAGGTCGACTATGGTTCCCTTGAGAAGCATTGGAATAAAGGCTAGGCTACAGAATCTCAGGGAAACTGAGCATGACAGTTCTATTCGAGTATAAGAAATGCAAAAAGGTGATGATACAGAAACAATGCGATTTGAAAAATAGAGAAAAAGTCTTACGGAACCTCATTCATACATTTGATGAAAGAGGTTCCACCTTTACTTACTGCACTATTTTTGTTTTCAATACTGTACAATTGAATTTGCAGTAAGTTCACTTGTAAAGATCACAAATGTAATCGTTTACAAAAAAGGTGGGTCATACATGTTAAAAAAAGATTTGCTTTCATATCTTGAGGAAGAAACGTGTCATTTTGACTTGGACAAGCCATCTGTGACATTTACGGCAGTGGAAATATCGAAAATCTTTCATGTCAAACGGAATACGGTCAGCCATTATTTAAATCAACTTGTTCATGAGGGGCTCGTTATCAAGATTAATACAAGACCCGTTTACTTTTTAAGTCGAAAAATTTTTGAGGAGAAGAAGTTTCAACTTTCGACTTGTATATTTGATAGTTTTCAAGAATTAAAAGAGTCGGAGCCGATATCTGTAATCGACTTAGATCTGTTTGACCAATTAATTGGTGCAGATGGAAGTTTAAAGAGAGCAATTGAACAAATTAAGACATCGGTTTGTTATCCGGACGGGTTGCCGATTATTTTACACGGGCCAACAGGTGTAGGAAAAAGTTATATGGCGAATTTGATTTACCAATACAGTTTGGAAAAAGGCATTCTTCCGAAAAATGCCCCGTTTATTAGCTTTAATTGTGCACAATATGCCAATAATGCTGAACTATTGTCAAGCAACTTGTTTGGTTATGTAAAAGGCGCCTTTACCGGTGCTGATGCGACAAAACGGGGGTTGCTTGATGCAGCAGATGGTGGCATCTTATTTTTAGATGAAGTTCATCGGCTAAATGAAGAAGGACAAGAAAAATTATTCACATTTCTTGATCAAGGAATCTTTCGGCGAATGGGAGAAAGCGAAGGCGAACATCAAGCGAATGTACGTCTTATTTTTGCTACAACTGAGGAGTTGGAAAGAAGTTTCCTCCGTACATTCCTGCGACGAATTCCCATCAAAGTCTGGATTCCAGGTCTTGATGAACGAGGAGAAAAAGAAAAAAAACAATTTGTCTATCTATTTTTGATAAATGAAGCACAAAAGCTTCGGCTTCCACTGCGAATATCTACAAGGGCACTTGATGCCTTGACGAAACACCATTATGACGGAAACATGGGGGAGTTAAAAAACCTTATCAAATATATCGCTGCTTCCGCGTTTATAAAAAAGGAAGCGCAGAAAAAAGAAGTGTCAATTACACTGCTTGACTTACCGGAAAACATTTTGGAAGACACGATTCGTTATACTGACAGCAAATATAAGCAAAATCATGAGATCATTATCTCACCAAATACAACATTGGATCAATTATTTAAATCAAGTACTTCATATTTAAGTCAAATCAAAACAACCTATTCTCACATCCTGAAATTTTACGAAGAACACCAATCTACAAACTTTGATCGCCCAATTTTTGAAAAATATATATTTAATGAAACAAATCTCCTATTTGACAACCTCATCTTTCATGCGTCAAAAAAACATGCGGGAGTCATGATGGAATTAACGACAGTAAATGTCCAAGAAATCTTTCACCATCTTGAAAACATGTTTAATGTTAGATTTAATGGCAACAGTGTGTATGCAATGGCATACTTTCTTTATTACAAAGGCAATGCAGAATTGCAGTTGGTAAAAAAACAAAAAACCGTAATTGAAAATTTGTCTAAGTTTGTAGATTTAAACTATAAAATAGAGAAACAGTTGGCTAAACAGCTTGTTCATTTTATCGAAAGTAAGCTTGACGTAAAATTATATAAAATGGATAAAATCTTTCTTACCTTTTACTTGCGGAGTATCGCAATGGAACAGACAAATAACAAAGTAAAAGCCATCATTCTCGCTCACGGCTATGCAACCGCCTCAAGTATTGCCAATGTTGCGAACCGTTTACTCCACAAAAATATGTTTGAAGCATTCGATATGCCAATTGATGTTTCCGTCGAAGACATTGCAGCACAAGTGTTGAATTATATTGAACACAATGATGTCTCCAAAGGTCTCGTGATTTTGGTCGATATGGGGTCATTAAAAGATATCTACTCACAATTCAAAATGCATATCAATGGACCGATTGTCATTATGAATCATGTTTCAACACAGATGGCACTTTATCTCGGAGACATGCTTAACAAAGATTTGTATTTGGAAGATATGATTGAGAGACTTCAAGCTGCTAATCAAACAGAATATAGCATCATTTATCCTGAAACAAAGAAAGAAAAAGTAATTGTCACATCATGTATGACAGGAATGGGAACAGCGATCCAAATTCAGAAACTGCTTACAGCAAGCATTCCAGAAGATTTAGAAATAAAGGTGATGGCCCATGACTACAATCGGTTAAAAGAGCATGGTACATCTGAGGCAATTTTTCAAATGTATCAAGTGCTTGCAGTGATTGGGACTGCAGACCCGGGGCTTGATCAAATCGCTTACATTTCTCTTGAAGATTTGATCTCTGGTCAAGGAGAAGAAAAGTTCCGCAAAATGTTTCAACCATACTACAGTAACGAACAAATTCAAGGCATTAATGATAACCTGATTCGAAACTGTTCGCTAGAACGTGTCATTGAATCCCTTACAATATTAGATACAAACAAGATCCTTACTCATGTCGAAGAGTTTCTTAACCGGTTAGAATTATTGTTAAATAAACGTCTAGCCAATGTTAAAAAAATCGCTCTCTATGTTCATGTCAGCTGTTTGGTTGAACGTTTAATCCGGCAAGCTCCAATTGAAAACTATATAAATGCTGAAACATTTAAACAGTGTCAAAAAGATATGATCAATTATATAAAAGAAGCATTTAGTGTCATAGAATCCATTTATAATGTCAAAATTAATCTTGCTGAAATTGGTTATATTTATGATTATTTAATAGCCGAATCAAGCAATGATAGCGAATTTTAAAAGCGTGCCACTAATTTGGCACGCTTCTTGCACTTTAAATATTGTGAGAAAACGAAGAGGAGGTGATGCTACTTGAGACACTTTGTACTTGCATCCCATGGAAAATTTGCTGATGGAATTCTTCATTCACTTGAATTGATAAAAGGTAAACACGAAAACATTAGGACGATTAATGCATACACAAACGAAAATGAAGACCTTCAAACACAAATGAACGAATTATTAGAAGATCTTGATGTAAATGACGAACTTGTTGTCGTGACAGACATTTTCGGCGGTAGTATTAACAATGAGTTTATGAACCTATTAGATGATAAACGTATTCATGTGATTGCAGGATTGAATTTACCACTTGTCATTGAGCTTGTGACAATGAGTAAGCATGAAAAAGATGTGGTGAATTTAATTAAAACGGCATTGGTTAACTCAAAACGATCTATTCAATATTGTAACGCAATATTGAACAATGAGGATGCAGATGAGGATTTTTAAACAGAAAGGATGGTTCTCTTGATTAAGTTGTTACGTGTTGACCATCGTTTATTACATGGACAAGTCGCTTTCTCTTGGACACAACATTTAGGGGCAGATTGTATTTTGATTGCCAATGACGATGTACCAACTGATGAATTGAGAAAAACAACAATTAAATTAGCAAAACCACAAGGTGTAAAACTAGTCATCAAAACGATTGAGGATTCCATTCAAGCTTTGAAAAGTGGTGTAACCGATAAATACAAGCTGTTTATCGTGGTCGAATCAGTTGCCGATGCAGAAAGAATTGTAAGCCAATATTCAGACATTCGTCAAGTTAACCTAGGTGGAGTGAAAGCCAAAAAAGGAACCCGTCATATTTCAAAAGCCGTCAACCTTTTACCTGACGAGGAAGAGTTAGTTAAAAAAATGATATCACAAGGTGTTGAAGTCGAAATTAGGCAAGTTCCAAATGATAAAAAGATTGATGCAGAAACCCTTTTTTAAATTTCAACCGAGGGAGGTTAGAATATGCTGACTGCACTTTTGCTAGGACTAGTCGCCTTCATTGCCCAAAGTGAATATGCGTTAGGAACGAGCTTGCTATCACGCCCACTGTTCACAGGGTTGTTAACTGGACTTGTCATGGGTGATATCAAAACAGGCATTATCATGGGAGCGACACTGGAATTAGCCTTTATCGGGTCATTCTCAGTTGGAGCTGCCATTCCACCAGATGTTGTAACTGGAGGAATACTTGGAACTGCATTTGCCATCTCTTCACATGCAGGAACAGAAACGGCCCTATTGCTCGGATTGCCAATTGCAACGTTAACTCTCGTTTTAAAAAATATATACTTAGGCATTTTCTTGCCAATCCTTTCCCATAAAGCTGACAAGTATGCCGAAAAAGCAAACACTCGCGGTGTTGAAGCGATGCATTTAATTGGAGGATTCGGACTCTCCTTCCTACTTGCATGCATTGTTACAATTTCATTTTATGTTGGAAGCGATGCGATTAAACATCTATTAGATACTATTCCTCAATTTGTTCAAACAGGATTGCAAATAGCGACAGGAATTCTTCCTGCACTTGGTTTTGCAATGCTGGCAAGATTGCTCATTAATAAACAAGTTGTTCCTTATTTCTTCTTAGGGTTTGTCATTGCGGCTTACTTGCATGTTCCTGTAACAGGAATTGCTATACTCGGTGCGATTGTTGCCGTAATTATGGTAAACGTCATGCAAACCAAGAAGACGCAAATAGCAACTGAAGGAGGAGCGGCAGATGAAGATGAAGACTTTTGATCAGGACAAAGAAATGTCTGTTGGTGAGGAAACAAATCATAGTTTAAGTAAAAAAGATTTGAACCGACTGTTTTGGCGTTCATTTCAAGCAGAATTTTCCTGGAACTATGAACGGCAAATGAATATGGCTTATACGTATGCGATGATTCCAATTCTCAAAAAATTATATAAGAAAAAAGAAGATTTAGCGAATGCATTGAAACGTCACCTAGAATTTTTCAATACGACCCCTCACATCGTGACATTGATGTTAGGTGTATCAGCTGCAATGGAAGAACAAAATGCAAAGAATCGACAATTTAACCCGGATACAATCAATAACGTAAAGGCATCCTTAATGGGCCCGCTTGCAGGCTTAGGAGATTCGTTCTTTTGGGGAACACTTCGATTAATCGCAACAGGCGTGGGAACTTCTCTCGCTTTACAGGGTAATATTCTCGGTCCCATTTTGTTCTTGCTGATTTTCAACGTCCCACATATCGCCATTCGCTATTTACTTGCAAGGTTCGGATATAAAATAGGGACCGGGTTCTTGCAGCGATTACAAAAAAGCGGGGCAATGGGGCATTTAACATTTGGCGCAGCTATTCTGGGGCTTATCGTCATTGGTGGGATGAGCGCGACAATGATCAATATCCACGTTCCACTGAAAATAGGCAGTGGAAAGAGTGCTAGCGGTATTCAAGACATCTTAGACAATATTATGCCTGGTCTTTTACCATTGTGTGCATTTGGGATTATTTATTGGCTGTTAGGAAAAGAGGTTAAAGCAACAACCATTCTTCTTGGCATAGCTGTTGTTGGCATATTAGGTGCGTGGATCGGGGTTTTTGGAACGAATTAAAATCGGATGGATGTGACAGCTAATGAAGGAAACCATGATGACTTATATTCATGAGGAAACAGAAGTATGTCAACAAGTGATTAAGAATATCGATAAAAATTTAAACACTTTCAAGCAGTTGATAGCGGCAAAACAGCCGAAAAACTGGCTTGTCCTTGCAACCGGTTCAAGTGCTAATGCTATGTTAAGTGCTAAATATTACATCGAAAAAACAGCTGGTGTATCGATAGAGATTCAGGAACCATTTAACTTTGTCCATTATGAAAAACAAAGAGAATCCACAGATTTTGTACTTGCTGTTTCACAAAGCGGTCATAGCTATTCAACGATTGAAGCGCTAAAGAAAGTTCACAAAAATAACGATTTACCGACCGCTGTACTAACTTCCGGAATGGATAGCCCGATTGTGGATTTTACGAATATGGTGATTGATATCGGATGCGGCATTGAAAAAGTAGGTTTTGTAACAAAAGGATTCACAGCTACAGTTTTAACAGCAATGTTAATCGGTATTATTGCTGGAGAGACATCAGGTTGTTTGGGAAAAGAAGTTGCTGAAAGAGAAATGAAACAACTAAAAAAGCTAACTGAGAATATTCCTTCTATCATTAAAAAAACAGAACACTTTTATGCGAAACATGCAAAAGAATTGAATGCGATTCCCCGCTATTGCGCAATTGGTTATGGTCCGACAGTTGGAACAGCGTTAGAATTTGAAACGAAGTTTACAGAAACGGTTCGCGTGCCTTCACAAGGTTTTGAATTAGAGGCTTATATGCATGGACCGTATTTAGAAGTGAATGATTCACATGGCTTGTTTTTTATCCAAACGAACAGCACGCTTGCGAAACGATCTGATCGATTACAACAGTACTTCCATTCCTATACAGAACATTGTTTTACGATCACAAATTCTAGTCATCAATCAAATGAAAAAACACTTGCATTATGTATTGAAGTCGACGAACTGATGAGTCCACTCATTATGGCTATACCATTTCAAATTCTATCCTATCGAATTGCTACAGGTAAAGGAATCAATTTAGGAGTCCGAATTTTTGATGATTTTGACCAAGTTTTAAAAAGCAAAATCTAAAGTTGAGGTGAAAAAGCATGTTGAAATTTAATGAAAACATTTACTTAGAGAATGCTAGATTAACGTACGAAACTCGAGAGGAAATTGAAAAAATTGCTGATGAAATAACAGAAGAAGGCTTTAAAAATATTTTTTTCATTTCGGTAGGCGGTTCAATAGCGATCATGTGGCCGATTCAAGAAATGTTGAAACAACTGACAGACATTCCTATTTTCACTGAACAAGCAGGTGAACTCGTGTTAACAGGTCATAATCAATTATCGAGCGATTCAATTGTTATTATGGCATCTAAATCTGGTGATACAAAAGAAACGGTTGCAGCAGCCGAATGGTGCAAAGAACAAGGTTATCGGGTCGTATCGCTTGTCGGAACACCGAACACTCCATTAGAACAGTTGAGCCGCTGGGTGATTCCAAATAAAGCAAAAAACGGTGTTGAATTCGAATATATACAATTATTTATGCTCATCTTTAAACTATTGAATAATGCGGGAGAATTCCCTGCCTATGAGCGGTTTGTCAACCAGCTTGAAAAGCTTCCTGAACATTTATTACGTGCAAAGAAGCAATTTGAACCAACTGCTGACGAAATAGCGAGAAAGTATCATCGTGAGCCTTATAACATTTGGGTCGGTGGTGGTGAGATGTGGGGTGAAGTATATCTATTTTCAATGTGTATTCTTGAAGAAATGCAATGGGTTCGAACAAAGGCTGTTTCATCATCAGAATTCTTCCATGGTACATTAGAATTAATAGAAGAAAACGTTCCTGTTTTTCTTGTAAAAGGCGAAGGGAAACGTCGAGTGTTGGATGAACGTGTTGAGAAGTTTTGCAAACAACATACCAAAAAATTTGTTGTGATTGATACGAAAGACTATGATTTAGAAGGGATTGATGATGAATTTCGCTGGCTTCTCGCACCAACAATTTCGTCAACTCTTCTTGTTGATCGTTTGGCACGTTACTATGAAAAATATAGCGGCCATGATTTAGATTTACGTCGATACTATCGTCAATTTGATTATTGAACGAAATCCAAAAATTTGTCTGAGAGTAGCTGGCGAATGCTTGCTACTTTCAGTATGTTTGTGATCTAATCCTACAATTGCAAACTCGACATGTAAGCAACGGTCGCCCTTTTGTGCCCAATTCGTCACATAAAGGACTGCATTTACCTTCTCTTTGAAGATCTGATTCCAGTGGACTTGTCGATTTTCTGTTGCCTTGTATAATGGGCTGTTTTTACAATCTTCACACTCGTATTTTTGAAGTCTTGCTCTGAACTTTCTACCATTAGAGCAAATATGTTCTTTATTTTGTCTATCTTTGGAGGCTACCAAAGAATCAGTTTAGTTTATAACAACTTATATAAATAGTATTCATTAACAGGCTTTCCGTTTAAGGTCAATGAATGCACTTTTTCACCTTCTAAAATAAACCCCATCTTTCTATATAAATTGAATGCCTTTATATTGTCTTTCATAACAGTGAGCTCTAGCCTCGATATTTCTACTTCTTTTGCCCATTCAAAAACTTGATGAAATAGTTTAGTTGCTATCCCTTGTCCTTGATATTCTTCAAGGACACCTAAAACAAGGTAAGCAGAATGTTGGTTTCGTTTTACTTTGCCACCTAACGCCGAAATAAACCCAACAATTTTGTTATCAACTTCTACTACAAAAAAGATTGAATTCCTTTCAGATTGAATTCTTTCTATTGATTCTCTTTGCTCTTCAACAGTCGTTTTTCGTTCCCCAGGTTCATACAACATAAAACCAGACTCATCAAGTTTCTTACTGAACTCTACAAATTGTTGTGCATCACTTACTGCAATCGGTCTAATGATCATTGTAGACCTCTCCTTTTTATACATTTTACCATGTTTTCCAATAAAACGAGACAAAGTAGTGGTAACTCCTCTATATTAGGAGAACTAGCTAATGATTTACTTCCTGATCTTTTCGAACCATTTGTAAAAATGGATCTGTACCCCAACAAAAAGACATATACTCATTGACAATTCACTACCCTTTTTCCCCTTTAAAAAAACAATCGCGTGCACATGACAGAATCGAGACAGTTTCCGCCAAGATAGACACCAACTACCTAAATCTGTTTTTCCTCTTTTTAATACTTTACTTCTCTCGCCAAATTGCCGATATGGATAGTAAATAAACCACGGGGGAAAAAGTATGAAACTGCTAAAAAACCTTAAAATTAGAAATAAATTCTTTATTATTATGCTCATATCGGCTCTCTCATTATCTATTGTTGGAATAGAAGGGATGATGGGGCTCAATAAATTTTCGAAAGGGTCAGAAATCATTTATCAAGATCAATTGATTCCTAATCAGTTATTTGCCAAACTAAGAGCAAATAATCTTGAAATGGATGGAAACAAATTTGAATTAATGATAACGAAAGACCGTAGTATAAATGAACAACTACAACAAAATATTGAGAAAAAACTTGAAGACAACACTAAAATAATGGAACAAATTGATCAAATTAATTTAGCGAATAACGTGAAAGAAAAATATCACACGTTTAAAACCGAATATACTGAACTACAAGACATTAGCAAAAAGATGCTTGACTTGGCATTAGCTAATAAAAATGATGAAGCATATCGTCTTTATTTGACAGACATGAAACCTCAAAGAAATGATGTGACTAAGTTAATCGAAGACATTCAAACATTAAATAGTGAAAATGCGAAAACGATTTATGAGCGAGACTCAGAAGATGCAAGTGCAACGACAACCATGTTAATCATTGTGATTGCTGTCAGTCTCCTTTTGACCATCGCCATCAGCCTTATCATGGCAAGAATGATTGCAGGACCAATCAGAAACATTCAGGCATTATTTGCAAAAACGGAGCAAGGTGATTTTACAGTAGAAGGAACCTATCAGTCGAAAGATGAACTAGGTTTGTTAACAGCTTCTTTCAACAAAATGGTCTCAGGTGTTCGCTCCATTATTGAAACTGTCGGTGAAACATCTCATCAAGTCGCATCTTCATCTCAGCAGTTAAGTGCAAGTGCAGATGAAAGCACAAAAGCGAGCGAGTATATTTCCACAACGGTTCAAGAACTTGCCTTAGGTTCGGATAAACAAGTGGAAAGTGTTGAACATAGCAGAACGGTCATTAAAGGGATGACAGAATTTGCAGGAAGAATTGCATCTAATGCTGAAAAAGCAGCAACAACCGTCGATCAAACAGCACAAATGTCACTTACAGGGACAAAGGCGATTGACAAGGTCAACGCTCAAATGCAGTCTATTAATGAAACAGTTGTCTCACTAGCCGAGTCATTTAAGCAATTAACAGAACGCTCTAATCAGATTGGCAATATTACAGAAGTCATCACAAGCATTGCAGAACAAACGAATTTGTTGGCATTAAATGCAGCAATTGAAGCCGCCAGAGCCGGTGAACAAGGCAAAGGCTTTGCCGTTGTCGCAGATGAAGTCAGGAAGTTAGCTGAACAATCCGCACAATCTGCGGAACAGATTACAAAACTAATTACAATTATTCAAAATGATACGAAACAAACGATGAATACCGTTGTCTCAGCGACTGGTGAAGTAAAAGAAGGACTTGTCGTCGTAAGCGAAGCCGGTGGCGCTTTCCAAAAAATCGAAAGTTCAATTAAAGATGTTGTGACACAAATTAATGGTGTCGCAGCATTAGTCAAAAATTTGACTGCTGGAGCAGATGAAATTGAAACAGCTGTTTTCGATGTTAAAGAAATAGCCGAAACAGCAGCTGGAAGCACCCAAACGGTAAGTGCTGCAACACAAGAACAACTGGCATCAATGGAAGAAATCGCAGCTTCTTCCCAAATTCTCGCACAAAATGCGGAAGAACTGCAACATTTAATTCGGAAATTTAAAATCTAAACATGATGAAACGAGGCTGTCGATTTTTGTTCGACAGCCTCGTTGATTATTCCGAATTAATCATTACACCTAGGTGATAATGGGAACCGAATGCAAATTGGTTTCTTTATTTTTCTCATTAGTGTGATTTCAACAGTTCCTTGATGAAGTTTAACAAAGTTGAAATTTCTCCAAAAGGATTGACTACTGTTCATTTGCCTTTTTTCCACTTTTTGAAGAAAGCTATTAAGCAAAGGACCGCTGGAAAGATAATCTGAATCGGCAAGTGAACAAACATAGGTGCAACATTCAGTCCCTCTACAACATGTTCAGAAATATTGCTTGCGATTGAAACTGATAAAATTAAGATGATCAAACCACTCGGAACGACAAGTCTTGACGGATGCTCCACTTTGAACAACATAGACGCACCTATATTGACAGCATACACAAATAGACTCACCTTAAAAAAACCACCTATGATTAAAACCAGCATAAAAAACACATCAAGCCTGTCCAAAAATTCGGCAACTTGAATCGTTTGAATGGTACTAAGGAGAGGAAATCGAGACCGAACAGTGATATCAACACCCAGCACACTAATATTAATCGCAGTATTTACAGCCAAGATGAGAGCGCTAATAATGATGGCCCATATTCCCGTTTTTCTGACTATTTTCGGCCGATTAAGATACGGAAATATGAAGATAAATACAATAAGTTCTCCAAACGGAAAATAAAGCGTTTGTGTGAAAGTGGCATTTAGTACCGGGCTAATCCCATTTCCCAAAATGGGCTTTAAATTATCTACATGAATCAATCCCGAAGCAATGATCAAACAGCAGCCTATAAGAGCAAGGAAAGTCATAATCGTAAACAGGATCTCACCCGTCCGTGCCATTACCTCAATCCCTTTACGTACACTAAAAATACAAACGATGATCAACAACCCATTGATAAAAAGAAGCGGTGTTCCCGGATAGGCAGATATTAACAACATCTCTCCAAAATCGCGCAACACTCTTGCTGCAATATATGTAGCATACATAACGTAGAGAAAGGAAAAAATCCAGCCAATCCGTTGTCCGAGAAGATTGCTGACCGTTTCAAATGGTGAAGCTTTAGGATCGAGTTGATAAAGATAATGGTACATCAAAAATAGAACAATACCACCAAGACCGCCAAACAAAATCGCGAGCCAGCTGTCTTGTTTGGCTGAGAGCCCTGGGAAAATCAGCAACGCACTGCCAAGCTCAAACAGAACAATTAAGACAAATAACTGCTTGGCACTAATTTTTGCCTTTTCCATCGAAATGCTCTCCTTTCTCTTCCCTTCTTTGTCGATCTACATTGTCGGATCGGCTTTTAGCCCTGTTCTGTCGACAAAACTTTTAACCGAAATATCAACATCTAACTGTGGAAAATATTGATCATTCCAGTGATTTTTTATTTTTTTCCACATGTCAGGTTCTTCCTGATAAACAATATCTCCGAACTGAAGGACATCGATTTTGTTTTCTTGAGCAAAACGGACAGTCTCCTCCAACTGTTTTTTGATTTTTTTCTCAATCTTTTGCTCAATTTGATGAAGTACCTTTGGATCCTCTAACCGAATCGGTGTGTTGACTTCACCAACATCCCCTTCTGTATCAATATGAACGGCCATTTTTAATTTTCCATTTTTAAGCTGGGGGATAACCTTTGTTTTTTGCCTTATTAAGTCATATGTGACAGCATCTTCTTGGTGATTCCACTTCATATTAATGTGCGTGTTTTTCACTCGTCCCCTGATCCATAAAACTCCTCTAGCAATCTTCCCTGTCAGGCGCTTGGTAAACTTCCCATCTTTTATAACCGCCATACCTCCAGCCTTTACCACCGCAGAAGGAGATGTTGTTTGAACATTTTCCATTGATTTACCTTTTTCCTTATCACCTGTTAGCCTGATGAGCGGTACCATGGGATGTTTTGACTTGGATACCAAAGATTGCAAAACATCTTGAACACCCACTTTGATATGTTCACCCTCTTGTTCCTCAGTAAACTGCAACAGTTTATTAATTTTATTCGCCGGAATTTTTTCAATCGTTGTCACCGTTCTCACAATGTCCTTCGCTTTTGTTCCGCTGGCAATCACAAGTGTTGATGTAGAACGGAACTCTGTATCTCGGTCAATGACATCAAGTAATTTTACAATTCCTTCATCTTTCGCTACTTCTTCACTAATAATAACCACGTTTGTATGAGCATAATATAATCTTCTGGAAACTTCGGATGATGCCTTACGGCTAACAGAAGTAAAGTTGTCTCCAGCAACTGAAAAGCTTGTTACCGGCGGCCGTTCTCCACCTTGACCTCCTTGAAGACCGCCCGCTACACTACTGGGATTGATGATCTGAAAGGTGATCTCATATCTTTTATCCTTACCTTTATCAATTCCAACTGCCGAAATTAATGCTAAATCTGTGAGTTCTTTTTTATCCCAGCAACCTTGAAGCAAAAGACTGACCAGCATGAAAAAGACCAGCAAACATTTACGTCTCATTCTGGTCACCATCCTCTTGATTTGTCACCATTTCTCTTGTATTCGGGGGCTGAGGCTTCTGAGCATCACCTTGTCGGTTTTTATTGTCATTACCAATTTGTTCAGGCCTTTTTTTATGCGCCCACAATGGTGTTCGAAAGATTGTATCTCCTGCGTTTTTTGGAATGAAAGGCGCAATAGGAGTCATATATGGAACACCAAATGAACGAAGACTGCATAAATGAACAAACATCATCATCAGCCCTAGTATAACGCCATAAAATCCTATCATTGCAGCGGCTATAATATAAAGGAATCGAACAAGTCGCGCTGAGATGGCCATTGAAAAAGATGGTGTCGCAAAACTGGAAATCGCAGTGATTGCAACAACAATGACCATAGCCGGAGACACTATTCCAGCTTGGACAGCGGCCTGTCCGATCACGATTGCGCCAACAATTGAAACAGCCGATCCAATCGCTTTTGGCAGGCGAATCCCTGCTTCCCGCAAAATCTCAAAAGCAACTTCCATCAGCAAAGCTTCCATCACCGCCGGAAAAGGAACGACTTCACGCTGGGCGGCGATCACGACCAAGAGCTGTGTCGGAATCATTTCTTGATGAAAGGTCGTTGCCGCTACATACACAGCGGGTGCAATTAATGATATAAAAAAAATTAAAATACGTAAGAATCGGATCGATGTAGAAATATCAAACCGTGAATAATAATCCTCAACTGATTGAAAAAACTGAATAAACACTGCCGGAACAATTAAAACAAATGGTGTTCCATCAACCATAATAGCAATTCTTCCTTCTAAAAGATTCCCAGCTACCATGTCAGGTCTTTCTGTATGATAAATAGATGGAAATGGTGTAAACGAATTATCTTCGATCAGCTGTTCGATATAGCCCGATTCCAAAATACTGTCAATTTCAATACCTTTTAACCTTTTCTTGACTTCAGTAACTGTTTTTTGATCACAAATGCCGTTAATATACATTAAAGCAACACTTGTATTTGTAACACTGCCAATCGTCATTGTTTCCACCCAAAGATTTGGACTTTTAATATACCGTCTCACCATCGAAATATTCGTCCCCAATGATTCAATAAAACCTTCGCGCGGTCCCCGGAATGATTGCTGGCTATCTGGTTCCTTAATGGAGCGCTTTTCCCCTCCTTTTGTACTTGCAATGACCGCGCTATTATGACCATCTGGCAAAATAACGGTATCCCCAGATATTAATGCCGTAATTAATGCATCTAACTTGTCTTCTTTCTTAACACTGCCAAGGGCAACAGCTCTTTCAATTATGACATTCAAAACAGTATCATCATCTTCTTTTTTCGCTAATGAAGCATCATTGATTAGCGATTCAAGAATAAATTCATGAATCGCTTTTGTGTCGACAATGCCTTCAATATAAACAACAGCTATTTCTAATTGTGACTGCTTTCCTGTTTTGATCTTGCGAACTACAATATCAGAACTGTGACCCATTTTTTCTTTTATAAATGTAAGATTTTCAGCCAATGAATGATAAATGTTAGGTCCATCTTTTTCCGAATCATGTTGAAGAGATTTCCGATTTTTATTCGATTGCTTATGTCGTTTGAAAAATAATGGCATACATCAGAATCCCTTTCATCATTTTTTCATATTTTTCCTCACGAACTACTATTTATTCAAACCTGTTTTTATTTCTTGGCATAGTGTCAATTGAATTTTGAAAAAATAACGGTATTGGAGAGTGGTATCGTGAGAATAACTGGAATTTCAGCTTTTCTATTCATTTGCATGATGACCGTTTCTGTGATGCTGGATGTTTTGCAGGGGATGACTTTTATCGAAGCCTCTCAAAATAATGTCGCAGCATTTGGGATATTGACAACAGGCGATTGGCTAATAGTTACTTTCTTTTTCGTCATCATTTTTGTTGAAGTGGTAATGATTTTAAAAAAGAAGAAACAGCAATCATAAAAGGGGCCCTTAAACTTCAATATTTCCTTTCACAACATCTGTCTGATGATGTTGAATGGTTCCTTTAATTATTGTATTACCAACAATTACCGTTTGCGTAGCTGTTTTCGTGTGGATTGCTGTGTTATTGTTAAATTGATTAAGGAGCGTGTTATTGATTATCAATGAACCTGTAGAATAACTGAGGTGAATCATAGTGGCTGATGGTTTTTCTCTAACTACAGAAATGGTGTTTTCGATGAACTCGTATGTTCCGTGTGACAAAAAGATCGTGACGATCAGTGGGGAATCTTCAATCACATTATTGATTATTTTCGTATGCCTATCTGTTGTACAGTAAATCGGGAAATTTTTAAAATGGCTAATGTTATTATTTTGAATGATAGCGGAAGCTGAGTTTGTCACTGATATCGAATAAGATTCGGGAACCACTTGAAAAGCGGCTGGAGAAATGTGATTTTCTTCAACAACAGTATGACCTTCGGAGACCCAGATGCCCCGAGAAAACTTGGTGATGACATTTCCCTTTATATAAATCTCTTGTCCCCTACTTCTAACAGCATAGATAACATTTGTGATTTTATTATTTGTGAAAGTAATCTGTTCTGATTGTTTCATACTAAAACCGATACTTTTCTTTTTTTCCGGACGTCCGTTTTCAATATCATTACCCTCGATAAAAACTTTTGTCGCCTGATATGCTAAAATACCAACCCCTTCAAAATTTCGAATCTTATTTCCTGAGACAAGTACACTGTTTCCACGAATATCAATCCCTTTTTCAAAATCGATAATTAAATTACCTTGAATAACCACATCATTGACATCTTCTAAATTGCTTGTTCCCAATCCGGCAATTCCTGTTGTCTGCTCAGTTTTTTGATTTTTGATGATCGTATTGTTGGCAATCACCGTCTGTGTTCCATATCCATAAAAAATCGTACCATCAACATGGTTTCCATCTATTAAAACTGCATTCCCATTAAAATTGGTGATCGCTCCGTTTGAATTCTCTTTTAAGACGTTATTTCGAATGATAACATGGACAGGTTTCTCATATATGATATTCCCTTCACTATATCCTTCAATATCAATTCCAAGCTCCGGTTGTGTCCCATTTGCATTCTCAATGTTACAGTCTTCCACTAAAACATCGTCAGCACCTGTGATCGAGATATTATTTCTCCGAGAACGTCTGATTTCACAATTTCTTACAACAATGTGTTCTGAAGGTATGAAATCGTTACTACCAGAGGAGCTAATAATAATGCCATCACCGGTAAAATCAGTAATCTTAACATTTTCGATTCGCACATGTGAAGCACCTTCAAGACAAAATCCAAACCCCCACTCATGCGTCGGTCTTGGAGATGGTGTGTATATGTGTTCATCCCGATCACCGATAAGTGTGCCTCCGGTTATCTTGATATTAGATTCCGTTCCAATATAAAAAGCTGAATACCCCCATGAGCTATTTGGCTTGATTTTGATAATCGTTTCCGCATCCATCAAAATCGTGATGTTACTTGGGACATTGATCCCGGCATTTTTGTTTGGAAATGTTGGATCACCATTGAACGTTCCGTCAATCAAGTACGTTCCATTTGGTATCCAAACCGTATTGTAACCCATAGACTTTGTCCAACTCAGACATTCATTAATCTGTTTTGTACTGTCTGTCTTACCATCACCAACAGCGCCAAATTTCCTCACATCGACAATCACCATTGTCATCTCTTCGGGTTGCTGCTGAAGCAAAATGTCAGCCTCCTTCTAAAATTTTGTGTTCACGATTATCTATATGGAAATCGTTTAACATTTGCTTGTACAATTAGCTAAAATTTTATTGAAAAATCATTTTAATATAGTACAGGAAAAGTATTTTTTTTATTTTAATAAAAAGCGCTTATTTACTAGGTTTCATGACCTAGCAAACTCTTAAGTGAAATGAATCAATATTGACATGATCATTATATAAGAATATGATTTTTATAAGTTCAAAAAAGAAGGAGTACTGCGAATGGCAAATCATCAAAATGAAACTTTTCAAAACATTCCGCAAAAGGGGTTTTTTGGACATCCCCGCGGACTCTTCACTCTGTTCTTCACTGAATTTTGGGAGCGATTTTCATATTATGGTATGAGAGCAATCCTTATCTATTATTTGTATACTCAAGTAAAAAATGGCGGTCTTGGCTTTGAGGAAACTACAGCCAATTCAATTATGGCCGTATACGGCTCTCTCGTCTATATGTCTGGCATAATTGGCGGTTGGATCGCAGACAGACTGCTCGGTACGGCTAGAACCGTGTTTTACGGCGGCATTTTCATCATGTTAGGCCACATTATGTTATCATTTCCTGGAAGCGTTCCCGCTTTCTTCATCAGCATGTTTCTCATCATTATCGGAACTGGCCTTTTGAAACCTAATGTTTCAAGTGTTGTCGGGGATCTTTATAGCCCTGAAGATAATCGCCGCGATTCAGGTTTTAGTATTTTCTACATGGGAATTAACTTAGGTGGATTTGTCGCACCTATTATTGTCGGTACAGTTGGACAAACTTATAATTACCACCTCGGTTTCAGTCTTGCTGCTATCGGTATGTTCTTCGGACTTGTTACATATGTCTTGACGAAAAAGAAGAGTCTCGGGTCTGCCGGACAAAAAGTGCCAAATCCGTTGTCAGTCGTTGAGAGAAAGCGAGCATTTTTCATTTTCGGAATTAGTATTCTTGTGATTGCTGCTATTGGTGCAGTTTCAATTGTAACAGGTAAAATGACCATCAATTTATTTACCATGATCGTCAGCTGTTTAGGGATCATTATCCCCTGCATTTATTTTATTGTCATGTTCGTAAGTTCTAAAACAACAAGTGATGAACGTTCTCGTCTAATTGCTTACATCCCTCTGTTTATCGCATCAATGATGTTCTGGGCGATTCAAGAACAGGGCGCTAATATTTTAGCTACTTATGCGGATAAACGAACCCATTTAGAGTTTTTAGGGTTTGAATTGCAATCATCATGGTTCCAATCATTAAATCCATTATTTATCGTTGTGTTGGCCCCGGTCTTTGCCTGGCTTTGGATGCGGCTCGGGAAACGGCAGCCATCGACTCCGACGAAATTTTCACTCGGTTTGATGCTTGCTGGTTTATCATTTATCGTCATGATCTTCCCAGCATATATTAATGGTACTGACTCACTGGCTAACCCAATGTGGCTTGTCCTCAGCTTTTTCATCGTTGTACTCGGTGAATTGTGTCTCTCACCTGTAGGGCTATCAGCAACAACAAAGTTAGCACCAGCTGCTTTTTCAGCACAAACCATGAGCTTGTGGTTTTTATCAAATGCTTCTGCACAAGCAATTAATGCGCAAGTTGTCAGATTTTATAATGAAAATAATGAAATTTCATATTTTGGAATTATCGGTGCCGTATCAATTTTCCTTGGGATCCTTCTGTTTATGCTTTCTCCAAAAATTCAAAAATTTATGAAGGGTGTCAAATAGCTGAAAACTAAAACAACCTGTCTCTTTGGGCAGGTTGTTTCTAATTTCTTCGAGAGATTCTTCCTTACCATTTCCTTCTACCTAAAAAAATCTTTTTGAAATCTCTTTTAACTTAAACTTTACCTCTTCTTAAAATAAACAATGAATTCGTTTGTTACGATAAACCCAATCAAAAGGAGGTAATGATATGAAAATCTATAAAACACTTGCAATCTCGACTCTCACACTTGGTATTTTAACTCCGGCTTTTATCGGTTCAGTTACAAAAGCACAACCGATCGAACAATTTAATGTAACCGCTCATGCGGAAACAGAGCCAGTCGAAACAGCTGATGATGCCGCTGATGATCCAGCCATCTGGGTTGATCCTAAGAATCCTGAAGAAAGCAAATTGATTACGACAAATAAAAAGTCTGGTCTGATCATTCATGATTTAAATGGAAAACAGCTGAACTCATATCCATTTGGAAAACTGAATAATGTCGACCTTCGTTACAATTTTCCCCTTGACGGCAAAAAGGTTGACATTGTTGGCGCTTCAAACCGCTCAGATGGAAAAAACACAGTTGAATTATATGCTTTTGATGGCCATTCGAACAAACTAAAAGATATCGTGAATCCTAACAGACCAATTAAAACAAACATTCAAGAAGTTTATGGGTTTAGCCTTTATCACAGTCAAAAAACCGGCAAGTTTTATGCCATGGTAACAGGGAAAAATGGCGAATTTGAACAGTATGAGTTATTTGATAATGGACAAGGCCAAGTCGAAGGTAAAAAAGTCCGTGCTTTTAAAATGGGTTCACAAACAGAAGGTCTTGTTGCAGATGACGAGTATGGCACAATGTACATCGCCGAAGAAGAAGTTGCGATTTGGAAATTTAGTGCTGAACCTGACGGCGGATCGAAAGGTAAAATCATCGATCGTGCTGGCGGAAAACATTTAACAGCTGATATTGAAGGCTTGACAATGTATTACGGTGAAGATGGCGAAGGTTATTTGATCGCTTCAAGTCAAGGTGATAGCAGATTTGTGATGTATGATCGTGAGGATGACCATGAATATGTTGGATCATTTATGATTGAAGACGGAAAAGATATTGATGGCACAAGCCATACCGATGGTATCGATGTGATCGGCTTTGGCTTGGGCAAAAAATATCCACACGGAATCTTCGTCGCACAAGATGATGAAAACGTTGATCATGGAAAAGTGGTAAATCAAAATTTTAAAATCACCTCTTGGGAAGAAATTGCTGAAAAAATGGATAAGATACCTGACTTAGACGATCAGGTGAATCCGCGTGAACTAGAAAATCGTCTTGATGACTAATCATATTAACTGGATAAGAGTCCGAGATCATATATCTCGGACTCTTATATTTGGTCATTTTTCCCATCGTATTTGTTATCTATTATTACCCAAGAAATGTTTATATTTTTTAAATTTATCTTTTTCTAGGTGAAATTCTACAAAAAGACTCAGTTCTTTATACCCACTGACATCATTTTGACATCACATTTAATTTATCCTTAATATCACTTTAAAATAAAATACCTATTCTTTTGTTATGATGAAGTCCAACAAAAAAGGAGGTAACATCTATGAAAATTTATAAAACACTTGCGATCTCAGCTCTATCAGTGAGCATTTTAGCACCGGCATTCATCAGCCAAACACAGGCAAAGGAACACCATTCACCTGAACACTTTGAAGTTTCACCACATGCAGAGACAGAACCGGTACAAAGTGGTGATGATGCAGCAGATGATCCTTCAATCTGGGTTGACCCCAAGCATCCGGATAAAAGTAAACTCATCACAACAAATAAGAAATCAGGTCTGGTTGTTTATGATTTAAAAGGAAAACAGCTGAATTCTTATGACTTTGGAAAGCTAAACAATGTTGACCTTCGCTACAATTTTCCACTCGGTGATAAAAAAGTCGACATTGTTGGTGCTTCAAACCGCTCAGATGGAAAAAACACGGTTGACCTATATGCTTTTGATGGTCATTCAAATGAATTAAAAAGTATTGTCAATCCAAATAAACCAATTAAGACAGACATTGACGAAGTCTATGGGTTTAGCTTATATCACAGTCAGAAAACCGGGAAATTCTATGCAATGGTGACAGGGAAAACCGGTGAATTTGAACAGTACGAATTATTTGATAATGGACAAGGCCAAGTCGAGGGCAAAAAAGTCCGCTCCTTTAAAATGGGTTCACAAACAGAAGGGCTTGTCACAGATGATGAATATGGGACAATGTTTATTTCAGAAGAAGATGTTGCCATTTGGAAATTTAGTGCTGAACCAGATGGGGGTTCAAAAGGTGAAATTGTTGATCGTGCTGGCGGAAAACATTTAACAGCTGATATTGAAGGGCTGACCCTCTATTATGGAGAGGATGGTAAAGGATATTTGATCGCTTCCAGCCAGGGAGACAGTAAATATGTGATGTATGATCGTAAAGGTGATCACGAGTATGTTGGATCATTTTCTGTTAAAGACGGACATCATGCAGATGGAACAAGTCACACCGATGGCATCGATGTCCTCGGTTTTGGGTTAGGTAAGAAATATCCATACGGAATCTTCGTCGCACAGGATGATGAAAATATTGAAGATGGAACAGTGGCTAACCAAAATTTCAAAATTACCTCTTGGGAAAAGATCGCTAAAAAATTAGATGATAAACCAGATTTTGATGATCAGGTAAATCCGCGTGAACTTAAAAATCGTAATAAAAACTAATGCAAGTTTTTAAAAATCCGGGATCACCCGGATTTTTTTGCATGCTTGAGTACCTTCTATCCCCATTTATGGAATGATCGCTCAATATATGATTGACTTAGTCAACTTTTTTGCTATAATTGACATTATCAACAATTGAAGGAGTGAATGTAGCGTCATGGAAATGAGCCAATCTACACTTTTAAAATTCAGAAAGTTCAATCGATTTTACACAAATGTTTTAGGCTTTCTCAATGAACATATTTATGACAGTCCATTTTCTTTAACAGAAACAAGGATCTTATTTGAAATCCATCATACAAGTGAGTGCACAGCCAAGATGATTCAAGATAAACTCGGTTTAGATCGCGGTTATGTAAGTAGACTGATCAAGCATTTTGAGAAAGAAAAGATCATCTACAGAAAAAAAAGTGAAGAGGACAGCCGCCACCATTATATTTATTTAACCGAATTTGGCCAAACGATTTATAAAAAACTAGAAGCAAAAGCAAATCAGCAGATTGAGTATATTCTCAAACAAATTGACGACCAGGCCCAAAAAAAACTTGTCGAAGCAATGAATACAGTTGAATGTATTTTGTCTGAACACCTCTCACCTAAAAACACAGAGATTTCAATAAGAGATTACTATATTTCTGACGATATTAAGCTGATGATAGAAAAACAGCGGGCCTTTTATGCGGAAACACACGGCTGGGATGATACATTTACAGACTATCTTCATGAAACATTTGCTGCAAAGATCGAGAAAATATGGATTGCCGAAAGTGAAGGAAGGTTTGCGGGATGTATTGGGCTTGTCAAGCTCGATGATCATACAGCACAGCTCAGATGGTTCCTTGTTGACTCTGCTTTCCATCGTAAAGGGATCGGAACTCGCCTCATTCAGCAGCTCATCGATTATTGCCAAAGGATGAACTTTAAACAGATTATTCTTTGGACTGTCAAAACAATGAAAGAAGCACGCCCATTATATGAAAAATTTGGTTTCAAACAAACTGAAACAAAAGAAGCAGCCTTATTATGGGGGCAAGTACTCCAAGAAGAACGTTGGGATTTATTATTTTCCTGATAAATGGGAGGATTCATGAAACAAAAATTACACTATGCTTGGCTGATCGTTTTTGTGACATTTTTAACTTTATTAGCTGTCCAAGGTGTCCGTCTTTCATTTGGAGCCTTTATCAAGCCTTGGGAAGAAGATTTTTCACTTGATAGAGGAACAATTTCACTGATCTCCATGCTGAGCTTCATCGTTTACGGTGTATCACAACCTGTCATCGGCAGACTCGTTGATCGGGTTGGACCAAGAATTGTTTTATCATTGAGTACACTGTTAGTTGGGCTAAGTATCTTTTTTACAAATTTCGTCACTTCGCCTTGGCAGCTCTTTATTTTATACGGCATTATTGTCTCCCTTGGTGTTGGCGGAGCATCAAATATAGCATCAACCATTATTGTTACGAACTGGTTTAATGAAAAACGCGGACTTGCTTTAGGGATAATGGAAGCAGGATTCGGAGCTGGCCAAATGCTACTTGTCCCAGGATCGCTGATACTTATTGATTGGTTTAACTGGAAAGTAACCGTCTGTGTCTTAGGAATCTTTTTAACACTCATCATATTTCCGATTGCCGGTTTGTTTTTAAGAAATAACCCAACTGAAAAAAATATGCAACCTGTCGGTGGCTTCCATCAGTCGGGGTCAACACACAAGACAACTGATCAATCAAATAACATTTCATATAAGTCCGCTTTCATAAACAAAAGGTTTTGGTTGCTTATTTTGCCGTTTTTTATTTGCGGATTTACGACAACAGGATTAATGGATACTCATCTTATTCCTTTTTCACATGACCACGGTTTTTCAACAAGCACGACTAGCGTTGCGGTTAGTCTGCTGGCCGGCTTTAATATCATTGGCATTTTAATATCAGGACTGGTTGCAGATCGCTTCAGCAATAGAAAACTATTATGTTTTCTCTATGCAATGCGGGCTGTCTCGCTTATCATTTTGTTACTAAGCCATGAGCCGTTGCTTCTACTCGGGTTTGCTGTTTTATTTGGTCTTGTCGATTTTGCGACCGTCACTCCGACACAAATGCTGGCTGCTCAATATTTTAGACAATATTCCGTCGGGTTTATTCTCGGCTGGCTGTTTTTCAGTCACCAAATCGGCTCAGCTCTAGGCGCCTATTTACCGGGAGTCTGGTACAGCCAGTCAGGCAGTTACAACCTATCTTTCACCATATCTATTATTTTATTAATATGTGCCAGTATGTTAAATATCTTGTTACCTGAGCTAAATAAGAGTACTCGAAATCTAGACAATGAGACCACATGCTAACGAAAAAACCTGTTTTTGAGTGGTTCAAAAACAGGTTTTCCAGCACGATTTAGGAGAAATTTTGTTTTATCCCGTGTTGCGAAAAAATTTATGATGCTTTATTTTTATTATAAATATCAAACGCAACCGCCATCAGAAGAACCAGTCCTTTAATTGCTTGCTGCCAATCAATACCAAGCCCAAGCAAAGACATTCCGTTATTCATCACACCCATGACAAGACCACCGATAATCGCACCGCCGATTGTACCAATTCCTCCATAAGCAGATGCGCCACCGATAAAACAAGCTGCAATTGCATCGAGTTCAAACAGGTTTCCAGCCTTTGGAGTGGCTGCATTTAAACGAGCTGCAAAGACGAGACCTGAAAGTGCGGCTAGTACACCCATATTGACAAAAACCATGAAAGTCAACCGCTTTGTTTTAATTCCCGAAAGCGCAGCCGCTTTTTCATTTCCACCAATGGCATAGATTCTACGACCGATAACGGTTTTCTTCATAACAAAGGTGTAGCCCGCTATCAAAATAAACAAAGTAATCAGGATAACTGGAATCCCTTCATAGGTCGCAAGAATATAAGTGAAGAGATTGATGATCGCCATTACAAAACATACTTTAACTGTTAATAAACCTTTACCTTGCAAATCAAATTGGTATTTTTTCTGCATAGCTCTTTGTTGAAGACAAAACAATAGATAGAGAATAGAAAGTCCAATTCCAATCGCGATTGTTGTGAAGTGTAACATGTCACCATTGAACCAGTCAGGAATAAAACCTGAAGCCATTCTTTGAAATGACACAGGGAAAGGAGCAATTGATTTTCCTTCTAGAACGATCATCGTCAATCCTCTAAACAGCAACATCCCTGCCAATGTGACAATAAAAGCAGGTATTTTCACATAGGCAATCCAGAACCCTTGCCAGGCCCCAATAAGCGCTCCCAATAATAGTGACAAAATAACAGCGGCGAATAGTGGCATGTCATGTTCAACCATCATCATCGCTGATACTGCACCGACAAAAGCAGCAACTGAGCCAACTGATAAATCAATATGCCCCATAATAATGACGAGCATCATCCCAATGGCCAAAATAAGAATGTAACTATTTTGCAAAATCAAATTGGTTATATTCAATGGTCTGAGCAAAATACCGTCTGTTAGCACTTGAAAAAGCAGCATAATGAATACGAGCGCAATCATCATACTATATTTACGAATATTTTGTTTATACATTTCACGAAATAGCTGACGATACCCTGGCTGCGCCCGGTCTTTATCAGTTTGCACCGGTGTCTGCATAGCCTTCTTCCCCTTTCTTCGTGTGCATTGTCATATATTTCATCAATAACTCCTGATTCGCTTCATCTTTCGTAAATTCTGCTGTGATTGTTCCTTCACACATCGTATAAACCCTGTCACACATTCCCAGCAATTCAGGAAGTTCAGATGAAATCATGATGACCGCTTTTCCATCTAAGGCAAGCTGATTCATAATTGTATAAATCTCGTATTTTGCGCCAACATCAATGCCACGGGTCGGTTCATCCAAGATCAAAACATCCGGCTCTGCAAAAATCCATTTACTCAACATCACCTTTTGCTGATTTCCGCCGCTTAAGTTCCCAGTTTGCTGATCAATATGAGGTGTTTTAATATTTAATTTCTGACGAAATGTTTCCGCTTCAATCGTTTCTTTCCGCTGATTCAATACCATCCGGCGCGATACTTTCTCCAATTTAGCAAGTGTCATGTTCTCTTTAATGTTATTCATTAAAATGAGACCGTCACCTTTTCGGTCTTCTGTCACATACACAATACCTTTTTTGATCGCATCCCCAGTATGGCGCAACCGTAACTCTTGTCCGTTTTTTTTCAGTGTCCCAGTCATATTTCTCCCATATGACTGACCGAAAATACTCATAGCCAACTCTGTTCTACCTGAGCCCATCAAGCCAGCAATTCCGACAATTTCACCTTTTCGAACTGATAAACTGACATTTTTGACTACTTTTTGCCCTTCCCTAAAAGGATGATCAACTGACCAATCATCAACTTCAAAGACCGTCCCCTCAACCTTAACGTTTCTGTGAGGATATCGATTTTGCAGTTCCCTGCCAACCATCCCTTTGATAATCCGGTTTTCTGTGAGCTGTTCGCTTTGTACATGAAGTGTTTCAATCGTCTGTCCGTCACGGAGCACCGTAATTGAATCTGCTATTTTGGTAATCTCATTTAATTTATGAGAAATCATAATTGAAGTAATCCCCTGTTTTTTTAGCTCTAGTAACAGTTGCAATAAGTTTTCTGAATCCGCCTCATTTAATGCAGCTGTCGGCTCATCCAAAATTAACAACTGGACTTTTTTCGCAAGTGCTTTTGCGATTTCGGTTAACTGCTGTTTTCCCACTCCTATCTCTGAAATTAGTGTGTCAGAGGTTTCACGAAGCCCCACCATTTTCATGAGTTCAACCGTTTCTTGCTTTGTTTTTCTCCAATCAATGACACCATTTTTCGCCTGTTCATTTCCGAGAAAGAGGTTTTCTGCAATCGAAAGTTGAGGGACCAAGGCCAACTCTTGATGAATGATAACAATTCCCGCTTCCTCGCTCTGTCTTATATTTTTAAAACGGCAGACCGTTCCCTTATACAAAATATCGCCTGTATATGTCCCATGTGGATACACACCGCTTAACACTTTCATTAGTGTTGATTTACCGGCTCCATTTTCTCCACAGAGTGCATGAATTTCGCCCTCTTTGACACATAAATGAACATTGTCAAGCGCTTTAACACCAGGAAACTCTTTTGTAATCCCTTTCATTTCTAAGATGACATCTGACATGACGTCACTTCCCTAGCTCCGATTTTTTATAGTAGCCGCTTTCCACTAAAACTTTTTCAAAATTCTCTTTATCGACAATGACAGGTTCAAGCAAATAAGATGGAACAACTTTTTTCCCATTATCATATGTTTTTGTGTCATTGACTTCAGCTTTCTCACCTTTAAGAACAGATGTCGTCATTTCAACCGCTTTTTTCGCTAGTTTTCTCGTATCTTTAAAAACCGTTGATGTTTGTTCGCCCTTCATAATCGATTTCACAGAAGCGAGCTCAGCGTCCTGCCCGGTAATGATCGGCAACGGTTTCTTATCCGTTCCATAACCAGCTCCTTTTAATGACGAAATAACTCCAATACTTATTCCGTCAAATGGAGAAAGAACCGCATCAAGCTTTGCCTTTGTATAATGAGCACTTAACAAATTATCCATACGCGCTTGGGCTGTTGCTCCGTCCCACCTTAAAGTCGCTCCTTGTTCAAACGAAGTCTGTTTGCTTAACACTTTCAATTTACCTGAATCAATATAAGATTTTAATACGGACATTGCACCATCAAAGAAATAATGAGCATTATTGTCATCAGGTGATCCGGCAAACATTTCAATGTTAAAAGGACCTTTTTTATTCTTTAAACCTAACTTGTCTTCAATATATGATCCTTGTAGTTTACCAACTTTATGATTATCAAATGTCGCATAATAGTCTACGTACTCGCTATTCATTAACAGTCTGTCATAAGAAATAACTTTAATATCTTGTTTATGTGCTTTTTTTAGAACATCTGTTAATGCTTCTCCATCAATGGAAGCAATTACAAGGACATTTACACCCTTTGTAATCATATTTTCAATTTGTGCTACTTGGTTTTCGACAACATCTTCCGCATATTGTAAGTCCGTTTTAAACCCTAGTTTTTCAAACTCTTTCACCATATACTTTCCGTCATAAACCCAGCGTTCTGATGATTTTGTCGGCATTGAAATTCCGACATAGCCCTTGTCTTTACCTCCGCCTACCTGATTTCCGGAACAGGCTGAAACCATGAAACATAGCAACAATGAAATGATCAACAGACAGCTTTTTTTCAAACTGATTAACCCCCTTTTATTCTTTTTCAAAGCCACTGTATCATTTCTTCGAGATCCTCGTCTTTTGAATAAATTAACTATTTTTATAAAAAAACAAACTTTCTTAAAGCGCTTACATTATACGGCGATATTGGTTTGGTGATGCACCTATCGTTTTCTTAAACACCGTGCTGAAATAGTGCTGTGTTTCATATCCTGTTTGTTCGGCAATCTCATGAATCGGTAATGTCGTTGTTTTCAAAAGGTGAACCGCTTTTTGCATGCGCATCTCGGTTAACAGCTGGACAAATGTCATACCAAGTTCATGTTTCATCATCCGACTTAAATAAACAGACGAGACTTGCAGTGTATCGGCCACCTGCTTTAAGGAAATCTCCCTTGAATCAAAATGCTTGTGCATATATGCTTTGGCTCGTACAACAATCGGGGAAATATTGAAGGCTTGCGAAAGTTTTTGTTTACAAGTTTGATAGGAATGGGCAATGGGTTGCCGCGCCTCTGTCAGATTCATAAAAAACACAGAAGTTCCTGCTTTTATTTCGATGTTCAGCCTGTCTACAAACATTTGCTGTTCATGATTTGTTAACATGGACCACAAACAGATGGTTACTAGCCGCTCATCATTCAAAAAAACAACTTTTTCAGTTTTCTCTACAAAAAATTGTTCTGTTACTTCCTTGACACGATCGACTTCATCCAGTTTTAACGAGCGAATCATACAGAGCATCTCTGGATGACGCGTCGGCAAATGAAGAAATTTGAGCTGTTGTTCCACATCATGCTCAGACACCTGTCCATTGATCCATTTAAGAAAAAAGTGTTCCTTCAGAAGGTCGAGGTTTTTTTGAAGATGGCGTTCTTTCTGCTGTTCAGACAGAAGCGATTGACTGACCTTTTCCAACACTGCTTCAAGTTGCTGAGGCTCGACAGGCTTTAACAAATAGTCATCAACATGAAGGCGAATCGCTTCCTGAGCATAGGAAAACCAGTCATATCCAGTCACAATGATAAAACGACATTCAGGTAACTTTTGCCGGACTTTTTTCATTAATTCTAAACCGTTCATGATTGGCATATTTAAGTCAACAATCATAATATGAATGGAATGTTTAATGGCAAGTTCAAATGCTTCTTCACCATTTTCCGCTTCCGCTGAAACTTCCATGTGAAACTTTTCCCACAAAACAGCATCTCGTATTCCTTCCCGAATCCATGGTTCATCATCAGCAATCACTACCCGCCAATACTCATTCACATGTTTTCACTCCTTTTTTAAAATCGGAAGATGAATTGTGACGATGGTTCCAGCTCCTTTTTCACTCTCAATCTTTATTCCGTACGGCTCCCCAAAATTCAAGATGATCCTTTCATGGACATTGACCATTCCATACCCTTTTTCACTTTTTTGCGCTGTTAAATGTTTAGCTATCTCTTTTAACTGCTGCTCTTCCATTCCAGCTCCATCATCCTCGACTTTGATGATCAGACCATTTTCTTGTTCTTCCCCCTTGATTCTAATGTGTCCAGGTCCCTTTTTCTCTTTAATACCATGATATATCGCGTTCTCGACAATCGGCTGAAGCACAAGTTTGAGAACGAAACGATTCTCAGAACATGCAGGGGTCTCAATCGAATAATTCAGCTTGTTTTGATAACGGGCTTTCTGGATTTTTAAATAGTTCTCAACATGCTCGAATTCGGCTGATAAAGGGATGATGTCATGACCTTTGCTCAATGATATACGGAACAACTTTGATAGTGCCTGAACCAAAACGATAATGTCATCCGCCCCTTGTTTTCTGGCCATCCAGTTGATCGTATCAAGCGTATTGTAGAGAAAATGCGGATTGATTTGCGCCTGCAACACTCTTAATTCTGCTTCTCTTTTTTGCCTCTCTTGTTTTTCTGTCAAAACCATTAACTCTTTAATTTTGAGCATCAAACTGTTAAAACTTTTTCCTAAAAGACCGATCTCATCTTGTCTGTCCTCTTGATAAAGAATGGAAAAGTCGCCACTTTCTGCTTGCTTCATAAAAGAATTCAGGCTTAAAATCGGTTTTGACATTGAATATGATAAATAATACGAAGCTATCATCCCTAAAAACGCGACCACTAATAAAAAAAGCAGTACATATAGATGGATATTTTTCACTTCTAATACCGGTTCACTCGCTTTAAAGACACCGACTATCGTCCAGTTTGTAAAAGCTGAAGTTTCATAAATAAACTGATAGTCATCTCCTTTAATCGATCGAGAAAAATCGCCTGATGATTTATTTTGAAACCACTGCCTTCGCAAAACGAATTTTGAAGCAGTTGGTGAATAAATATCACCACCATTTTCATCCATAATCAAGAGATAACCGGTTTTTCCTAAGCGGATATTTTCTGCTGCCTCAGCTAACACCCTTAGCTTCAAATCAATTAAAATAACACCTTTGACACGCTGTGAATCCGGATCAATCACTGCTCTAACAGCTGAGACAACTTCATCTTCACGATAGTGGACATGATTTCTCACATTGCGATTAACCGGCTTTCCAATCATTTTAAAAATCCCTTCATTTTTAACTGCTTCCTTGTACCAAGGTTCCTTTGCCAAATTGGTCGGTGTCCGTGCATACATCTCATTGCTGATCATCTCCCCTTTATCATTGACAACAAGTATTCCTGCCGTTTCTGAATAAAGAGAGGTTAGCCCTTGCAAAAATTTTCTCCGCTTGTAATCTGCTTCACTATCACCTTTTTCATGTTGAAAAAACGCATCCATCTCTTCATTCATTGAAATCAAATATGAAAGGTTTTGCATATGACTGACATACACTTCAGTCGTTTTGTTGACTTCACCTATCAACTGTAATGTTTGATTGATCACCTGTTGCTCAATCACATTTTCGACTGCCCATCCTGAAAAAATACCAAGACCAATGGACGGTAGCATGCTAATTAATAGAAGCAGACTGACCAATTTATAACGAATCGGCACATTGTTGATTGTCAGTTTTCCCCTCCGTCTAATCGTTCGCATAATAATGATCCACATTGTTTTTCGTGATCATCGTCACCCCTGTATCTATCGATGTTGGGCGTGAACGGGAATGATGATTGGCGAGAAACAGCATGTGTAGCGACCAGTATCCCATCTGCCAAGTATCTTGTCCGAGGGTAGCCGCTATCGATCCATCTTTTATACCATCAAGTGTTTTTTTGTCTTTGTCAAAACCAATGATACTGACTTTTCGTTGCAATCCTGCTGCTTTTACAGCTTGGGCCACTCCCCGTGCGCCATTCGCTTCAGTCGCGAAAATCCCTTTCATATTCGGATTTTTTTTCAAAATGGCCAACGCTTGTTTTTTTGACGTGAGTTCATCCCCTTTGCCGTCCAGCACCGCTGACACCTTCATGTTCGGATATTTTTGGAGGATCGTTTTTTGAAAACCTTTCGTCCTCTCTTGCTGATTGTACTGACGTGGCTGGGTAATAACCGCAGTCTCCCCGTTTTGGTCGAGTAGTTCAGCCATTTTCTGAGCGGCAACAGAACCCGCTTCACTATTGTTCGTTCCGATATATGTCAAAGCTTTACTTGAAGGCGCATCTGAGTCAAATAAAACAATCGGAATTCCTTGCTCATGTGCCTTATTAATAGCTGGAGTCAAAGCCTCTGGATCAATTGCCGAGAGCGCAATTCCTGCTGGCTTTTTCGCAATGACTTGTTCAAGTACAGTGATTTGTTCATGAACGTCATAACGAGCCGCTCCGCGATATTCAACAGACACATTAAACAACTGTGCTCCATCCTCAAAACCTTTCAAACCACTTTTCCAATACTCAATCCCTGACTGAAACGTTACCATCACAAACTTTTCCGACAGTTTTCCCGTTAAAGGAGCTTCATCTTTCAATGAACTGGTTTTTTCACTGCGAGCATAATTGAAAATATAAAGAGAAAACAACCCAAGCACAACTCCATAAACAACTAACAGTTTTTTCATTTTTACCCTCCTGTCGGTTATAGAAAAAGACAACGCTTTCATCATCTGAAACAACTAATCTATTTGACATGATGCCCGAAAATCCCTGTTTTGATTTGAAAAGAGTCTTTTGTTTCCTTAAAATTACCTTAATTTGTGGGAGTTTAAGCATAGATTAATAGGAATTAAGTTCTAGTTCTTAATACCTGATCATTTTTTGTTTTTCTGTTATATCAACCTTTACCACTCTTTCATGAAGACAAAGACAAAATCAACTAGTTCTTTAATCCTATTCATCCACTCTATTCCATAAGGTAAAATAATAAAGTCGTCCAAATAACAAGTCTATTCTTAAAGGAGGATCGGTTCATGATAGATACAGTTTATTTATTTTTAATGAAAGGTGCATTAACAGGCAAAAAAGAAGATCTTAAAGAACTAAAAAAATGCAAAGAAGATCTAAAAACAAAGCACCAAGAATTTACCGATTGGAAAAAAAACATAAAAAAACCCGGGCTCACACCGACCACATGGCAAGGGAGTCTTGCCGATTCATTTAAAAACGCCCGAAACAAAATGAAAGAAGACTACAATAATATTGAAGGCAAGCAATTTGATGAGCTATTTAAAAAAATAAACAAAGCGATCTCCTCTTTAGAATCAGATATTCAATCGCTCAAAGAAGATATCCATTCACAAGAAAAGAAAATTGAAAAGCAAGAAAAGCTTCAAAAAGAAAAAGAAAAAAACAAAGCACACCATTAAAGGAGACAGAAAGATGAGCAAAGAAATCAAAATCAAGTCCGGTGAAGTCAAACGCGCTCTCTCCACCCTCAAAAGTTCCACAAAAGCGACCAAGACAACTGTACCGACAGACATTAAAGGCAAAAACAACCTTGATGTCGTCAAAAAAATTGAGGGCATGAACAAAGATTTAAAAAAATTAACAGATGAGTATGATCATGCATTCTCTTTACAAATTGCCCAAACCGAAGCGGCTATCGAAATGATGGAAGATGCGGACAAAAAGGCCGCTTCATCAATCAAAAGCAAGTAGGAAGGCAGGGACGTTTAAATTGAAAACATTAGATGTTCAAGAGTTTCATCATGGTCTTGACCAAACATTGACCGAATTAAAAAACAAGTAAAAGACATCACAAATGTAAAGTAAGCTGTTAAAGGAATCACTTCTCTTGATGATGCCTTAAAAGGAGTAGGCGAAGAAGCGATCCGTTCCTTCTATGAAGAATGCCACACAACATTTCTGCTTTTCTATGATTCTTTTATCTCAGACTACAAAGGAATTTTAGAAAAGACGAAAAAAACCCTAAGTTCCCTCGAACCGACCGAAAACGGCTATATTTCAGAACAATTCCTTAAAGATGAACTTGAATCAGGTGTCAACGAAGCCAAAAAAACGACAATGAAGATGACCGATGAAACAGGATATCGACCAATTGAAGAAGATGTATACGATCCCGAAGGTGGAGATTGACTTGTTTGACTATCTTTCTACTTATCAGTATCATGATGGAGTATTATGAATGGGGTATTTTTAAAAACCCTACGAATCGATTCCAAAAATCCGTCAATTTTGGAACTGCACTCTTTTTTGGTTCAGGTTACTTTGTTCTGAGAAAACTGAATGATAAGTATTATTTTTTTTTATATTTTATATTCAGAATTTAATTAAAAAAGGAAGTGAAACCATTGGAACACATCATTACATGCACATCCGAAGAACTAGGAATAATATCAAGTATCTGCGGTTTTCCCGGTGTTGCAAAAGAAATTATGGAAGCCTCATTAGGAAAAAGACCAGATGAAGAATGGGATGCAATTGCCGCATCAACGATTAATCAATTAATATTAAAAGGGTATTGGGATGAAGAAAAAAGGGCAAAAGACGAAAACCCCTTTACCGAAGACATGCAGCAATTCATTACTTCCTATTTAAATACAAGGCAGTTAATTCACTGTGCAAACTTGAAAGATCAAAATATTTTAATGCTGCATCAAATTGAAAAAGAATCTTGGCTTCTCCACATTATTGATCGTGACATCATCCATGAATTCGCCTATATAGAGCAACAGGAGATTTCACATCTGATTAACGATTATTTTCATTTTACACCTGAAAAAGACTTTTTTCCTTTGGAATTGCGTCTTTCAGATCAGTGTTTTGACTGGCTTAGAAATAAAGAAAAAATACAAATAATTCGCAAAGAAAGTTTTTTTTCTACTACGGAAGAGCATTGTTTCAATCAATTGATAGAAGATCTAGAAGAAAATGAGTGGTCAATAAATAGTATTTCAATTTTTAATATTTCAAATGGCGATTCAAAGTTAACTAATATTACTTTCTTTATTCCATCTGCACATGGGGTTTGGGTTGTTAAATATGATAAACACCTTGAAAAACCTGTCCATATTTCATTATATAATCTTGAACAATGGTACGATTTAACTAAAAGCATTGAGAGTTTTGCCATTCATACATAAAGCATCTCACATTGAGATGCTTTATATTATTTGAATCTTTCAAATTGAATGTACTTTATAAATATAATTCGTTTCTTTAGAAAATTATATTTTTTGCTTTTCATTATGATCGGTGGAGTTATATATCACTTTATTTTTTTATTATATCTGATATTTTATATTTTATTTTTAAAGTTTAAATATGATTATAATAGAAGTGAGATACCCCTCAGAAACATGCACAACTTAAAAATACAATGACAAAGAGCTGTCCAATAAGTCGATTTTTGACTTTCGGACAGCCTTTTCATACTAATCATACATCAGTATCTTTGAATCAATTTTGCTTTTTCAGATAGCCAAATTTCTTTACTTCGCCAACACGCGCGCTATCCTTTCAATCGCCCAATCAAGATCCTCTTTTGAAATGACTAGAGGAGGTGCAAAGCGAATCACATTTTCGTGCGTTTCTTTACATAACAGCCCTTCTTCTTTTAGACGCTCGCAATAAGGACGTGCTGGTTCTGTCAGCTCTACACCAATGAACAGACCTTTTCCGCGTACTTCTTTGATTTTAGGGTTGTCAATGAGTGACAGTTTCTCCTTAAAATAAGCCCCAAGTTCTAAAGACCGTTCAGCAAGATGTTCATCTTCTAATACGTCGAGCGCAGCAATTGAAACGGCGCATGCGAGCGGGTTCCCACCAAAGGTTGAGCCATGTGATCCAGGATTAAACACACCCAGCACATCGCGGTTTGCTGCAATACATGAGATTGGGAACACACCGCCGCCAAGTGCTTTTCCTAAGATGTACATATCAGGTACAACGTCTTCCCAGTCACAGGCAAACATCTTACCTGTACGAGCCAAACCAGACTGAATTTCATCAGCGATGAACAGGACATTGTTTTCACGACAAACCTCAAGTGCCTGTTTTAAAAAGCCTTCTGGTGGAATGACAATTCCTGCTTCTCCTTGAATCGGTTCAAATAAAAACGCTGCGGTATTAGGTGTAATTGCATTTTTCAACGCTTCTACATCACCATACGGAATCAGCTTGATTCCCGGGAGCATCGGGCCAAATCCGCGTTTATACTCTTCTTCCGAGGAAAGGGATACCGCAAGCATTGTTCGGCCATGAAAGTTTCCTACACAAGCGATGATTTCTGCCTGATTGTCATGAACACCTTTGACATCATACGCCCAGCGCCGTGCAGCTTTAATTGCTGATTCAACCGCTTCAGCTCCAGTGTTCATCGGTAGTACCATATCTTTCCCAGTTAAACGTGCAACCTTTTCATAAAAAGGTCCTAGCTGGTCATTATGAAATGCTCTTGAAGTTAATGTAATTTTATCAGCCTGATCTTTCAATGCTTGAATGATTTTCGGATGTCTGTGTCCTTGATTAACAGCGGAATACGCGCTGAGCATATCCATATATTGATTTCCTTCAGGGTCTTTCACCCATGCTCCTTCTGCTTCAGAAATTACAATTGGCAAAGGATGATAATTATGGGCACCATAATGTGCTGTTTGATTGATAATTTCTTCTGATTTCGATAATACTGTCATACTCATTCCCCCTTATTGTTTTCGGACAACATGCCATCTTTTTATATGCAAGTTTCGTGCCAAATATAAAACCCTGAAAAATCAAAACTCCAGGACAATGATATGTAAATTTTTTTGCACTTTTGATATGCTATATGCATAAAAATTTTGCACCTGCTATCTAAAAGGGGGATGTTCACTTGGAAATGGATCATGAATGGCTACCATTGATCTTTCAAACGATTATGGATGAAATTGATATCGGTCTACATGTTGTTGATGAAAACGGCACTTCTGTCCTGTATAACAAAAAAATGATGCAAATTGAAGAAATGGATGGTCATGATGTCCTCGGTAAAAACCTGCTCGACGTTTTTACATTTGTAAATCAGCAAGGTAGTACACTTGTTGAAGCACTACGCTATGGTAAAACAAGCAAAAACGTCAAGCAGACATACTTTAATAACAAAGGTCAAGAAATCACAACAATCAATCACACCTTTCCTATTTTGAAAAATGGAGATATTAAAGGTGCTGTCGAGATGGCCAAAGATGTCACTAAACTGGAACGGCTCATTAGAGAAAATATGAATAAAACTGAAAATACAAAGTATACGTTTGATAGCTTAATTGGCAATAGCCCAGCGATCAGAGAGGTTTGTGAACATGCAATGCGAGCAACTCGAACCTCCTCATCAGTTCTCATCTCTGGAGATACTGGAACTGGAAAAGAAGTTTTTGCACAAAGTATACATAACGGCAGTCAGCGCTCAACAGGGCCATTCATTTCACAAAATTGCGCCGCACTACCGGAAAACCTGATTGAAGGCCTTTTATTCGGAACGACGAAAGGTGCATTTACTGGAGCGATCGATCGTCGAGGACTTTTTGAACAAGCCAATGGTGGGACACTCCTCTTAGATGAAATCAATTCTTTGGATTTGAATTTACAAGCGAAACTTCTACGTGTGATTCAAGAGAAAACAGTGAGAAGAATTGGCGCTTCAAAAGATGTACCAATTGATGTCAGAATTATCGCAACAATAAATGAAGATCCGATTGATGCGATAAGTGGTCAACGTCTTCGCAAAGATTTGTATTATCGGCTGAGCGTTGTCACGCTTTTCATACCACCTTTAAAAGATCGAAAAGAAGATATTTTAGAACTAGCTCAGCATTTCATTGAAAAATACAATGCACTCTTTCAAATGGAAGTGAAAGGATTCGAAGATGAAGTTCGTGAATTTCTGCTGGCTTACGATTGGCCAGGAAACATTAGGGAGCTCGAACACTTCATTGAAGGCGCAATGAACTTAATGTCAGTTGAAGAAATAATCGAATCCATTCATCTTCCATTACAATATCGGAACAAAACGATGACAAACAAAAAACCGTATCAACCAACAGAACCAACTCTACCTTTAAAAGAACAGATTAAATATGCTGAAAAATACTATATAGAAAAAGTCATGAAAACATGCAATGACAATATTTCACAAGCAGCAAAACAACTTGGGATTAGCAGACAAAGTCTTCAGTACCGTTTAAAAAAATGGAATACCCGCTAATCACTAAAATCAGACTTCTTGACCTATAATAATAATACTTTCTGCTTTACTTTTAAAAGATCCTTCAGTAAAATAAATTAAATCCAATCAGAAAAGTGGGGAATAAAGTTGAAAAAAGCCATATTTGCTGTACTGATGACACTACTGATCACTGTAACAGCTGCTTGCGGTGCCACAGGTGACAATGCAGCAAACAAAAATAATGACAAAAACGTTTGGTCATCAATCAAAGAAAAAGGTGTATTGACTGTCGGAACAGAAGGAACATATGAACCTTTTACATTCCATGACAAAAAAACCAATCAATTAACCGGCTATGATGTCGAAGTCATGAAAGAGGTCGGCAAACGCCTGAAGCTGAAAGTTGATTTTAAAGAAACGCAGTGGGACAGCATGTTTGCTGGTCTTAATTCTAAGCGTTTTGATGTGATTGCCAATCAAGTAGGCAAAACAGACCGTGAAAAAAAATTCGATTTCTCTAATCCATATACAACGTCCCAAGCTGTTGTTGTAACAAAAGCGGACAACAACAATTTGAAATCTGCCGACGATGTTAAAGGAAAAACAGCGGCTCAATCATTAACAAGCAACTACACCGATCTTGCCAAAAAAGCTGGAGCTGACATCGAAGGTGTTGAAGGAATGGCGCAATCGTTTCAGCTTATCCAACAAGGTCGTGTTGATTTAACTTATAATGATAAACTCGCTGTCTTAAACTACTTAAAGTCTTCAGGAAATAAAAATTTAAAAATTGCTTTTGAAACAGGAGAACCACAAACAACACATTTCGCCTTCCGCAAAGGAAGCGGTGAACTGGTTGACAAAGTGAATTCAGCGCTGAAAGATATGAAAAAGGATGGCACACTTTCTAAAATTGCAAAGAAATGGTTTGGTGAAGATGTTTCTCAATGATATTCCGTGGGATTTAGTAAGAGAATCATTTTGGCCAATCTTTTTAAGGGGAATCTATTATTCGATTCCCCTTGCCATTATTTCTTTCATATTTGGGATGATGATTGCCCTCATTACAGCGCTATCGAGAATGTCTAAATCACGAATCTTAAAAACCGTTTTTGGCATTTATGTTTCCGCCATCAGGGGAACGCCGTTGTTTGTTCAGCTATTTATTATCTTTTATTTATTTCCAGCATTTCAAGTAACAATTGATCCTTTTCCTAGTGCAATCATTGCGTTTTCATTAAATGTCGGTGCCTATGCCTCAGAGATTATTCGCGCTTCTATTTTGTCAGTTCCAAAAGGCCAATGGGAAGCGGCTTACTCGATTGGGATGACTTCGAAAATAGCGCTTTTCCGAGTAATCTTACCACAGGCTGTACGTGTCTCAATTCCGCCATTATCAAATACATTTATTAGCTTAATCAAAGACACATCTCTCGCATCACAAATATTGGTCGCTGAATTATTCCGGAAAGCCCAAGAAATTGGCGCTAGCAACCTTGATCAAATTTTATTCATTTATATAGAAGCAGCATTCATTTACTGGATCATTTGTTTTGTACTTTCAATTGGCCAGCAACTGATTGAACGGCGCTTAGACCGATATGTGGCCAAATAAGGAGGGAGAACAGTGCTTACGATCACAGGGCTTAATAAATCGTTTGGAGAAAACGAAGTTTTAAAGAAAATCGATTTGCAGATACAAAAAGGAAAAGTGATGGCCATTTTAGGGCCTTCTGGTTCTGGAAAAACAACACTGCTCCGCTGTCTAAACGCACTTGAAACACCTAACCGCGGTGTCCTATCATTCCATGATTTAACGATCGATTTTTCTCAAAAAAATAAACCAGTTGATCTTGTTCGACTGAGAAGAAAGTCAGGGATGGTCTTTCAAGCATATCATCTATTTCCTCACCGGACAGTTTTAGAAAATGTCATGGAAGGCCCTGTAAAGGTGCAAAAGCGCAAAAAAGAGGACGTCAAAAAGGAAGCCATCCAACTGCTTCAAAAAGTTGGTCTAGCAGACAAGCTGGATCTCTATCCATTCCAGCTTTCTGGGGGACAACAGCAGCGTGTCGGGATCGCTCGTGCTCTTGCCATCAAACCTGAGTTGTTGCTGTTTGATGAACCGACTTCAGCTCTTGATCCAGAGTTAGTCGGTGAGGTGCTGAAAGTGATGAAAGACCTTGCTACAGAGGGTTGGACAATGGTCGTTGTCACTCATGAAGTGAAATTTGCCCAAGATGTCGCTGATGAAGTCGTCTTTATCGATGGTGGTGTCATCGTTGAACAGGGGCCACCTGAACAAATTCTTTCTGCCCCAAAAGAAGAACGAACAAAACAATTTTTGAAGCGTATATTGAATCCATTGTAAAGCAAATAGCCTGACCAGACAGACATGGTCAGGCTGTTTCATTTCTATTCGGATAATCTAAAGCTGGATGCTGCTTGATTTAAATCTTCTGATAAATCAGATAGCTGTTGAATGGCCGAGGCAATTTCCTGCATACCAGCACTTTGTTCCTCAGCTGCGGCAGCCACTTCTTCTGATCCTGCTGCCTGTTCTTGTGTAACCGCAGAAATCTGCTCAATCGCAGAAGCAATGTTTTGATAAGATCCTTGTACTTTTAGGAGCGATTCGAGCAATTGATCTGTTCTTTCGACAAATTGAGAAATCCCGCGGAAAATCCCTGAAAAATTCTCATATGTTCCATTGATTAATAACTGTCCTTTATCAACTGCTTCATTTCCAGCATTAATCCTTTCCATTACAAGACGGCTGCTCTCCTGTGTGCCTTCCACAAGCTGTGAAACTGTTAAAGCAGCTTCTGCTGAACGTTCAGAGAGTTTTCTGACCTCGCCAGCAACAACAGCAAAACCTTTACCTTCCTCTCCAACCCGTGCCGCTTCAATCGAAGCATTGAGTGCCAGTAAATTTGTCTGTTCAGCAATTGAAGAGATCATGCCAATTACTTTTTCGATTTCCTCTGTATGATTGTGCATTTCCTGAGCTGCTTGTTGAGACTCTTCCATCACATTTTTAATCGTATGTGTTTGTCGTAACGTTTCTTCAACAAGTTCCTGGCCTGTCTTCGAATCATTGCTGACACCTTCAGCAACATGCTTCATTTCGTTTACTTCATCACTGACATGAGAAATTTGTTGATCAATCTCAGTCGTTGATGATTGGCAATCTGTAACAGATGAAACCACTTCATTAATTCCCTCACTCATACTATTCATCGATTCTGCCACCTGTGCCGCACTCTCACTTGATTCAAACGAAACATGCTTCAAACGTTGGCTCGTTTTTGAGACCTCTTGAGAAGAGGTAGAAATATGTCCGATTAACTGCTTTAAGTTGTCACTCATCCTTACAAAGGCTTCACCCAACTTACCAACTTCATCATGGCTTTTGACAGAAATTTCCGCAGTCATATCACCATCCGCAATTTTTTCGGCAGCTTTCATTAATTTACGAATCGGTTTAGCAATATAAGCACCGAGGAAATAGGCCATAATCATTCCAATGATCATCACAAATCCAGCGATTCCAATTGTATACCAAGTTGTTTTTTGCGCAGTCTCGGTAATGACAGAAGCATCGAGATCAATACCTAAAATACCGGTCTGTTTTCCCGACTCATCAGTTAGCGGCAAAAAAATCGACTGATGAATTCCGTATTCATCCTCATAAATATCACTAACAGTGACTTCATTTTTTGCTAAAGCATCCTTCATTTCAGGTGAAAAGGCATACTCTGTACCGAAGTCATCAGGTGTATCAGATAAAATGAGAATTTGTTCTTTTCCTCCTTTATTGGAGAGAATATAAAGGTTTTCCAGATGGCTTTTCTTTTTAATTTCGTTTACAGCTTTTTTCGTTTCCTGATAAAGAGGACTGTTTGCGGAGGTGATCTCCAATTTATTTCCCTCTATCCGTTTCAGTTCATTTTCGGCGAGATTAATGTCAGTATGTAGACGATTTTTAAATTGTTCTTTTAATTGATTTGATAAATCATGACTAACAATATGAAAAACGGCTGAAAAGCTTGCGATCGTAATGATTAACACCAATGCAACGCCAATCATGATTTTTACAGAAATATGTTCAGTTAAACTTTTCAATTTACTCATCTTCTATATTCCCTTCTCATTCGTCATGAATGTTTCGTATTGTTGGCAAACATGATCAATTTGCTCTTTTAAATAATCGATAATGTGCGGAACATGTTCAGGCATTGTATAAGGAGAAATCACAAAAAACTTGCTCACACATAACGGAACCTCAACTCCTTCACGGGTTCCAACCAACAGATGCTTTTTCGTGTCACCAAAAAAGATTTTGTCTCTTTGCTCTCCCAGTTTTTCGAATAACTTTTCATTTAAGCGATTGTTTCTCTCCAAATCCTCACTGCTGCATTTCCCTGAGATCTCCTCTGCAAACCGTGGTGCTCCTTGAGGATATATACGAAACAGTGTTGACATTCCATAGTTGTCCGGATTCATAATCTCCGCCTGTGGAATTCGTTCACTGAGCTGCTTACGAAAATGAAGGTTCACTTCAAGAAACTGTCCGAAAAGCTTTTGGTAACCTTCAATACCAAATGCCATTAACGCACTGTACATACTGATAGAACTAGCCATGCGAGAACATTCCAGCGTATAGCCTGTATGATAGTCTCCATACCCGCGATGCCCGACATAAGGAGTCTCATCAGGATCAAGATCAACCCGTTTCAGATCATTGGCATCTTTTACAAGAAACAGACTTGTCACATAAGGGGTCTGACCAAGCTTCTGAAAGTCAAAACATAGTGAATCTGCCAAATGCAAATGTCTCATTTTTTCTTTGATCCCGCTTATCATCCTGACAACACCCGGACTAAATGATAGTGCATTCTCTTTCAGATCATAATCATTAAAAAAGGCCAAAAAACCACCTAAAGCGGAATCCGCATGAATATGAGGAACAGGCAATCCAAACTCGCGCGACGTTTCCTCAGCAGCTAGTCGCACGGCATGGACATCATCAATTCCGATCGCATCTGTTGTTCCTGTCGTTGCCACAATATAAACTGGGATTCCCCCTGTTTCACAAACCTCTTTTAATTTTCTTCTTAAATCTTCTGTATCCATGGAATGATCAAGATGTGTTTTCACTTTGATCAGATGATGACTTCCAAGTCCAGCCGCTTCCATGGACTTATACAAGCTATAATGGGCCGCTTCAGAACAGAAAGCATAGAAATTCCCGGGAACCCCTTCTTGAAGAGATGAAGGTGCCATCTTGGCAATCGCAATCCGCAGTCCGCTATAGACAGCGCCCTGACCACCCCATGTTGTATAACCTCCGCTTTTTTCAGCATCATAACCAGCTAATTTTGACATCATTGCAGTTACCTTGACTTCAGCCTCAGCTCCAGCAGGACCGTAGACATCCCACAAGTTATTACCATTGACCATAAAAGCGGCAATCATGCCTAAGATTCCCGGAATACTAGCCATTGGAAGAATATTTGTCAAAAAATATTTTGAGTGATAGGGATGGTCATGTAAAAGTTTGAGCAGCTCATCATTGACATTCTTCATTGGCATACCCGTGGACGGAATCTCGCTTTCTGAAATCAATTTTTCATAAAAAAAGCCTTCCCGGTTCTTCTGTCCTTTCAGATTAACCTGATCCGGATTTTTCAACTCATCCACACCTTTGATAAGTTGGCCGATCAAATCCATCAATTCACTTCTTTTCGCTGCATTTCCATCCTCACTTGGAAACCACTTCTGTACATCTGAGGTGCTATTTTGCTGCATGATTTTCTCTCTCCTGACTTGTCTTTTTTATGTATGAAAAAATGTCCCCCTTTGAAATATCGTTTAATAGAATCCATTATTTTAGGTATTTAGTCCATTTTTCATATATTTATTTCATATTCCTAAAGTACTAAAAGATTTATCCTAAGGAAAATTGCCCCTATCAATTTAAAATAAGTTGACTCGATTTTGAAGATTATGTATGATTCAAACAAATATTGTTAGCTAGAATTTACTCTAGTCACAGCATGGAATAGTGGATGACACAGCAAATGAGTTGGAGGAGGGAATCTCTTATTAAGGCGAAAAGTGAACCACAACAACCTATTGGTCTCGATCTTTCAAACTGTTGTCTGGTAAAAAAAGTGTGAATATAAAAGAAATCAGGAAGCTTACGGCATCTAACAAAATGGCGATAGGAGCTGTCAACAATTGAACCAAATACCCGCCTAGTCCAGATCCGGCAACTTGTGCAGCTCCATTGGTAACTTCTAATCTTGCATTTCCTTTTAATAAAGATTGAGAGGAGATGATTTCTGGTAAGTAAGATGAGTAGGAAATATGTTGAACTTTTAGAAAATGGCATACTGGAATTAAATAATGTTTATAGTCGGGAAGACTCTCTTTTAGTTCATATATTTAAAGGTCTGACCATACATTTGAAAAACATCTTTCCTGATGAAACAGATGAATAAAAAGTCATTTCTGCATGAGCCCTTATCAGGACTATCTTTCCTATCATCCATTTGCTAGAATAAAACAAGACAAATAATCGATAAGAGGTCGCATATCATGAAAATTTACGCTGTTTATCTGGATCAACTCCCCGAGCCCGACCAATTTGAGCGGATGATGGCTATCGTTTCTGAAGAGAAGCGACATAAAGTAAAACGCTACAGGTATCCTGAAGATGCCAATCGGACATTGATCGGTGAAGTCCTTGTTAGACATATCATCAAAGAAACATATCAACTACCAAATGAAGATATTTCATTTACGACAGGACCGCATGGCAAACCTTCTGCCAAAGGTTTGCCTGATTTCCATTTTAATATTTCTCATTCAGGCAGCTGGGTCATCTGCGGAGCTGGTAGATCAGCGGTAGGAGTTGATGTCGAAAAAATCAAGCCGATTAGCTTCGATATCGCAGAACGATTCTTTTCCCCGGCAGAATACCGTGATTTAATGGCAAAAAAAGCAGCAGAGCAGCTCTCCTATTTCTATCATTTATGGACAATCAAAGAAAGCTTTGTCAAACAAGCTGGGAAAGGTTTGGCATTACCGCTTGATTCATTTTCTATCAAGCTTGATGGACAAGGCCGTGTCTTCGTGAACGCACCCCAGACCTATCTGCCATGTTATCTCAAAACTTTTGAACTTGATCCAGATTATAAAATGGCAGCTTGCTCAGCAGCTGATGATCTGCCTGATGAGGTAATCAAAAAACGATATGATGAACTTTAGTAATAGGATGTTTCAATGACGTGCTTGAGCAGGTTCATTCCATGGTGAATATCTTCTTTCTTAACATTAGATGTGTTAATTTTTAACAGATTTCTTTTTTTGAAAAAAGACAAATAATGCATATCAACAGATTCAAGTAAAACATTGTGTTTTTTCATGTTCCTGATGATACGGGAAACTGACAGTTTTCGATTGAGTTCAAGATGTGTATGGACACACAGCTGATCGCCAGGGTAAAAACGGATGAGGCCTTCAAGTGATCGAGAAACCTCCTGCAAAGATGTGTAAAGCTGGTGTGACCTTTTGCCATATGAAAAGCTGATTTTTTGCTTGTGCCTTTCAAACATTCCGCTTTTCAAATAGATTTCTAAAGCAGCTTGTGACAGCATAGAACTGTCAATATCTATTAATCGTTTAAATTGATTAAACATCTCAGTTAATGAATCAGGCAGTACAGCAATACCGACACGCAGTCCAGGAAAAATCATCTTCGAAAAACTCTTTAAATAAATAACATGTTCTGAAGTATCATAGGAAAATAACGGATCTGCTTTCTTATTTCTTTCTAAATCTCCTAAAAAATCATCCTCTACAATAAAAACATCATACTTTTCTGCAAGATCAACAATCCGCTTTTTTTCTGGTTCTGTATAGGAGTTTCCAAGCGGATTGTGGAATCTCGGCATCGTATAAAAAAATTTGATATCTTCTGTTTGAAAAAGATGTTCTAAATGGTCAAAATCTATTCCGTTTGCTGTCCGTTCAATCCCAATCACTGGAAGTTGATGAACTTCCAAATATTGAATAAACAAGTGGTAACTAGGCTGTTCAAGCAGTATTTTTTGTTTGTGATTAGGAAACGACAGTGAAGCGAGCAAAGCTAATCCCTGTTGGACACCAGATGTAATAAATATATTGGACATTCTTGTAAATACTTGAGAATTCACAAGCTCTTTTTGTATAACTTCAATTAAAGACGGCAACCCTTTTGGGGTTCCATAAATAAACAAATCATTTTTATAGATATCAATGGCTTTATTGATGCAATGTTGAAAATCCAGATATGGGAATACGTCAGGATCTGGGCTGGATGCGACAAAGTCAATGACACGACTGTGAGTGTTTGATAGATGAGTTGTTTTCACAACATAATAGCCGCTTTTAGGAACGGAATAGATCATGTGTTGTTTTTCAAGTTCGTTTAAGGCCCTAATCACCGTGCTCTTGCTCAAACTGTGCCGCTCAGCAAGGGTGCGAATGGATGGAAGCTTGTCTCCTTCTTTATAAAAACGGCTCTTAATCAAACTTTCTAATTGATTCATCAACTCAACGTATTTTTGCATGTGGTCTCCTTTGGTCCACAATCTGTACCGGTACAGATTGGCTTTTTTTATATTGTAGCAAACTGATCTTCAAGATATGATGACATGAGCCGGCAAATATCAAATGTTGCATGCATACATGACGGAGATGGTTAATGATGTATAAATCTGCTTATTTGGCAGCGTTGTTGTACGCTTTGATAATTGGTTTTTCATTTTTATTTATTAAACTAGCCCTTACAGTTGCTGAACCGCTTGATATACTCGCTCATCGCTTTACAATTGCGTTTTGTCTTGTCGTTCTATTTGGTACGCTTAAGATTAAAATTCGTTTGAAAGACGTTTTCGTCATGTTGCCGGTCGCTTTATGTTACCCAGTCATGTTTTTTGCTTTTCAAGTCTTTGGGCTTGTCTATACTTCTTCTTCTGAAGCAGGGATCATTCAAGCGGCCATTCCCATTTTAACGATGCTGTTGGCTCACTATTTTTTAAAAGAGCGTTTCAGCAAACAGCAGTTGTTTTTCACTGTTTTATCAGCGGCAGGAGTGACTTATATCTTCTTGATGAAAAGTACCAATGTACAAATGAGCAATTTAATAGGTATTTTGCTAATCCTAATGTCAGCTCTTTCTTCAGCGGGTTACAGCATAATGGTAAGAAAACTGAGCCGGACATTCACTTCACTGGAACTAACATATGTGATTTTAGCGGTAGGCTTTCTTTTTTTCAACGGAATCGCTGTTTTCGGTCATATCTCAAATGGAACACTCAGTGAATTCTTTATTCCCTTTACAAAGCCAATCTTTATGTTGACAGTTCTTTATTTAGGGGTATTTTCATCGTTTGCAACTGCCTTTTTGTCAAATTATGCTCTATCAAAAATTGAAGCTGCAAAAATGAGCATGTTCAATCATTTAGCAACATTAGTAACGATTCTAGCAGGAGTTATCGCTTTAGGGGAAAGGTTAGAATGGTTTCATCTGATCGGTACCATCATGATTATGACCGGAATCATTGGAGCGACGAAAACACAACAACGGAAGGGGGTGTCCTGAAAGTAGTATGGATGAATAAATTTGGGGATTTGCTCGCGTTCCGCGGGCGATCCGCGAGACCTCGCAGGAGCTCGTTGTTCCCGTAGGAGTCTCGCAATTCCCCCTGATTCATGTTGATAAAGGATTTTTTAAACAGCTCCTTCCTTATACTACTTAAACAATTCAGCCAATAATTTTTCACGGTGCTGAAGAAAATATTTTGTTAACTGGTAATGTTCGGTGTCCTCATAGTTTACTTTGGCAATCTGGTCACCATCAAAACTGAAAATATCTGCATCTGGATATCCGAGTAAAATCGGAGAGTGGGAAGCGATGATGAACTGAGCTTGCTTCTTCTTGGTTAGATCATGAATCATTTTTAAGAAAGTCAATTGTCTTGTCGGGGATAAAGCAGCTTCAGGTTCATCAAGTAAATAGATTCCTTTTCCTGTGAATCGATACTTAAAAAGCGACAAAAACGATTCTCCATGGGATTGCTGATGAAGTGAACGTCCACCATAATTGATAAACATGTTAAGATCTTCCTCTATCTCATCAATATGTGATGCAAAATGATAAAACGATTCAGCCCGTAGGAAAAAACCAGTCGTTACTTTAGGGAGCCAGGAAAGTCTGATATAGTCTCCTAAAACAGATTCAGATTGATCCACTTCATATGTATTCTGTCTTCCCCCGCCTGCCGTGTTGAATTCACACTTATCGGCAATAGCTTCAAGCAGGGTTGATTTTCCGGTGCCGTTTTCTCCGACAAAAAAAGTCACACCTTTTTGGAAAGTCAATTCTTTCAAATGATGAATCGCCGGAATTGAAAACGGATATTCCGAATAAGAAGACACTTTTTCTTGAAGCATCATCAATTTTTTCAAAAACATATGAATCACCTCAGGTGAAATTTTATGTTATAATATGGAAAGAAGGAGGGGTGTTTATTGACACGTTTTTTGTTAATAGCTGTTTTTATGCTAGTTAGCAGTCTGTTTAGTTTTGGGATTCGTGCAGAAGCTGAAATAGTGAAGTATCCCAAAAAATTAGATATGACTTTTACTGCGACCCACATCCAAGATATTCCCCACACTGATTTTGCTCCACCATTATATGATCACTGGAAATTAGGGTATAGGTTTACAATTTTCAATGCCGAAAATTGTAAAACGAAAATTAAAATACAAATGATGCATCTTTCTGGCAGATATATGAGTTTAAGTATAAAAGAGTTCGTCGGCAATATGCCGAATCGTACGGCTGAAGACGTTACTCCTGTTATGCAACGCACATATCGGCTCTATTTTGAAAATACAGAAGGCGAATGTCAAAACATTCATGTAAAAGGCACATATGGGCCTGTTCCAGATCCCCCATATGTACCATAAACCGTCACTTTTTGCAACAGTAAACATCCACCCCAGCCACAGATTCCAAAGATAAAAGACAGCATGAAAGAAAATGATGCTTTTAAACTAAGAACGACGATGACAAGAAGAACCGCAGTTGCCGGGAAACCCCACAACACACCAACCGCAAATTGGCTTAAATATTTTGGAGTAGCCCCTTGGACACTTAACCAAAATAAACTTAAGAGACTGACAAGTGGAAGTGCCGCAATAATACCTCCAGCCTCGGGATATTTTCTGGCGATCTCGGTTACTATGCCAATCAAAACTGCGGAAACAATAATTTTAATAATTAAAAACATGATTTTGCCGCCTGGCTTAACATGGAAAATGCATCCTCAAACAATTTAAGTTGATCTTCATTTAATTGTTGCAATACCTTTTGTAGTTTTTTCTGGTCTAGCTGGGTGTGCCGTTTTACTACGTCTTCACCTTCAACTGTTAATGTAACATAAACTTTTCGTTCGTCTTGGCTGTCCCTCTGTTTTTGCACAAACTTTTTTTGAAGCAATCGTTTCACATGTTCTGATGCCGTATTATGGGATACATTGAAAAAATAAGCTACAGCACCAATGGTAACCGATTGGTTTTTTTCAAGATATTGAAGCAATCGAATAGCTTGGTGTGTTAAGTTATCAGCATGTCTTTCGTGTAAGTTATAGTATATATCTGTCCAGTTTTGATTAATTGATTCACTTAACTTGTCTAGATTCATTGAAATCCCCCTACTTATATCTCAGTGTACGATATATTCTCAAATTAAGACATTAAATAACACCCAGCAGTATACACCAGGTGTTCGTCATGATTCATTTTAAATGTTTTTTTAAAAATGCTAATTTCTCTGTTTGAAAAGCCGGAATATATTCGTGTCCAAAATAACGGTATGCTTTTATATCTTTGTTAGTCTTTAAATGATTGTATGCCGCAAAGACGGTGGATGGCGGTGTGATTGTATCAACAAGGCCAATCGACATCAAAACAGATGTTGTTACTGATCCTGCAAGGTTCATCATATCAAAGTAAGATAAAGTATTCATAGCGGTCTTTTCAATGTCAGGATGGCTATTTTTTCTAAAAAAAGAATTGATTTCAATATAAGGGTGTTCTAACGCGATATCAATCGCTCTCTGGAAGTTGCTTAAATACGGAAATTCAGAAACTGTGACTTTCGGAATATTTGACAATGCGGAAACAGCAATGGCCAGTCCGCCGCCTTGACTTGCACCGATCACTCCGATTCGTGTTTCATCGACTTCGGGAAAACCGCTGACCACCTCAACCGCTCTTACAGCATCAAGGTAAACACCTTTGTAATAATACGTTTTCGGAGCAAGAATCCCTTTTGTCATCCAGCCTGGCACATGTCCATCAGGGGAACCACTTGTGTCCTCACTACTGTTTTGCCCTCGAACAAGCATCCCGAAAGTCGCATAACCATGCAACGCCCAATTGACAATATCGTGAATATCTCCGTCATAGCTGGCATTATAACCGTGATATTTTACAATGGCCGGATGTGGGCCTTTCTGATCAGGAACGGCATACCAGCCTTTAATGAGGGCCCCGCCGCTGCTTTTGTATGTGAGCCAATAAACTTGAATACCATCAGCTGGATAATCAAATCGTTTAAGCTCAGGCTCTGCTTTTACTTTGGTTAGTTCTTCCAATGACTCCTTCCAAAAATCTTCAAAATCTTCGGTTGCCGTTCGTTCAGGTTGGTATGTATATAGTTGATCTAATGGTAAATCATAGGGTTGCTGCATCTCCTTCATCCCCTTTAATGGTTTAAGTGTTTTTATGATACCATACCGGCTTAACGAGTTTGTGATATAATATTAGGCTAGAACTAAAAAATGTCATTGCGGAGGTTTTTTTTTGTGGTTTCACAATCATTTCTGCAGCTTAATTCAATTTTCATTAGTATATTAATAGAAGCAATCCCTTTTGTATTAATCGGCGTTTTCATATCAGGTTTGATTCAAATGTTTGTGACTGAAGAAATGATGGCGAAAATCATTCCGAAAAATCGATTTCTCGCAGTACTATCAGGAACGTTTGCTGGTATGTTATTCCCGGCCTGTGAATGCGGCATTGTACCGATCACCCGTCGTCTTTTGTTAAAAGGGGTTCCACTGCATGCAGCGATAGCGTTTATGCTAACAGCTCCAATTGTTAATCCAATTGTGCTATTTTCTACATTTATTGCTTTCGGAAATAAATGGGATGTTGTTTTTTACCGTGGTGGATTGGCCATGGCTGTTTCGATTATTGTAGGTCTGATCATCTCTTTCCAATTTAAAGGAAACCAGCTGATCGAAGCTCATTCACATCATCATCACTCCCACAATCATACGAAACAGTCTTTTCTTAAAAAACTAGCCGAAACACTTCACCATGCGATTGATGAATTTTTCTCAGTGGGGAAATACCTTATTATTGGCGCTTTTGTAGCAGCAGCGATGCAAACTTATATTAAAACATCCACTCTACTCTCAATCGGTCAAAATGATGTATCTTCATCACTTGTGATGATGGGCTTATCATTTGTATTGTCTCTTTGTTCAGAAGTTGACGCTTTTATCGCATCCTCGTTCAGCAGTACATTTTCACTCGGATCACTAATTGCATTCCTTGTTTTCGGGGCAATGGTTGATATTAAAAATTTGCTGATGATGATCGGTACCTTTAAAAAACGCTTTGTTTTGCTCTTGATTACCTATATCGCTGTTATTGTTCTAGTCGGATCACTTTTGGTAAAGGGGTGAGACCATGTTTCGCACATTTATTTTAATGTCTTTCACATTTTTCTTTTTTCACCTTCATGCATCTGGCAATTTAACAAAATATATTAATATGAAATATGCTTATCTTTCATATATTGCAATTTTTCTACTTGCACTGCTGACAGCTGTACAATTTTATCGCTACATTAAAGGAACGAGTGATACTGATTGTGGGCATGAATGCGGATGTGGACATGATCATGAAGAAAATAAACCGTTTTTTAAAAAAATTTTAATCTATTTCGTTTTCCTTTTCCCGTTATGCACTGGGATTTTCCTCCCTGTTGCCACACTTGATTCCAATATCGTGAAATCAAAAGGTTTTTCTTTTAAAGGGATAGAACAGCCTGAACACTATGCCCAAACCCAGTATTTGCGCCCTGATACAAGCATTTACTACGGACAAGAAGGCTATGATGAGCTGATGGAAAAAGCGTTGGCAAAATATAAAGAAAAAAAACAAATATCGTTAGATGAACATGATTATCTAAAAGGTATGGAAACCATTTATAATTATCCAGGGGAGTTCCTTGGCAAAACAATCGAATTTAACGGATTTGCTTTCAAAGGTGAAGCGATTCATGGGCGGGAACTTTTTGTGCTCCGCTTCGGCATTATTCATTGTATTGCCGATTCAGGCGTATATGGTATGCTTGTTGAATTTCCTGAGGATATCAACATAAAAGATGATCAGTGGCTTCATGTCAAAGGAACTTTGTCATCGGAATATTATCAACCATTTCAATCTGTCATTCCGGTGTTAAAAGTCCAAGAATGGTCGAACATGAAAGAACCGAAAGATCCATATGTATATCGGCGATATTAAACATTGCTACCTGTTTTAAACGGCTAAGGGCCCTGTATTTATACGGCTCTTAGCCGTTTGCTTTCCCTTGTAAATAAGATCAAATGATTGTTGCTTTATAGCATCGACAAAGTTGTTAGCGTTTTCATCATCATTCACAATCCATGAGTACCGGCCAACTTATGTTTTATACCCAGTTTTTTTCATCAGCATCAGATCGATGAATAATTGGCATCTCGTGTTAAAATGATTCAAATCGATTGAGGTCATGTCTAATATTTGCTTAATACGATAATTTAAAGTATTTTGATGAATGAATAATTTTTCTGCAGATGGTTTTACTTTGCAGTTATTTGCAAGATAAATTTCAAGCGTTCTTAAAAACTCTGTGTGACTTTCTTTGTCTTTTTCTTTGAGTAGCAAAAGATCAGGGTTTGTGTAATGAAGCTGATCATTTTTAGCTGCGATTTGGTCAAGGTATTTAAATAAGCCTAGCTTTTGATATTCAAATGGAATGTGTTCTTGGCTTCCGGTCATTTCTGCCGCTTTTGTGACTTCTAAAGCCTCTCTATAACTCTTGCCAAGTGAGAGCAAACTGCTATATTCATTACCTACCCCAATTAGGATCAAGGGCAATATTTGAGAACGTAAATGTGTCAAAAGCCGGTTGATCAGATCTGACGCGGCTCTCTGTGCAGAGCGTTTGCGCGATATACTCCCCACAATAATGGCTATGTTTGAATGATCCTCTAAGACATGACTGATATTATCCTTTAAATTTAAATAGGATCTGATCGTTTCCTTCAAATCATCAAGTACTTCATCCGCGCCATTAACCACTTGGAGAACCATTACGGTATACACAACAGGTAAAATAACATTGGCTTTTTCCGCTGCTATCTTCAGCTCTTGCTCTGATTGAAATTGATCATTGATCGCTCTTTTGTACAGTTCTTCAGCCTCTTCTTCTTTCTCTTGTTTCAGCTGTTTCTTTTTGAAAATGACCTTTCCAACGTGAAAGGAAGCTTTGTAGAGAAAATTCAATTCTTCTTCTGAAAGACTGTTTTCAATCTCCTGTACCCAAAGGTAGCCCATGATTTCATCTTTATGTTTAGCACTGACAACGACACGTTGGTTTAAGCCAATCTCTTCAATTTGTTTGACCCGAAATGGCGTCGGAATCGTTTTTAATTGATCAATGATACCTTCCTCAACAAATTTTTCGAAAATTGGCAGCGGGCATTTTTTTGAGAAAATAGTTTGTTGATTTGCTGCATCAAATTGGTTGATATAATAAGAGTTATATGCCAGTAAGAAAAAATCTGCACTTTCCAGTATCACCGGTTTTTTCAACTCATCGCTAATAAAATCAATGATCTTGTGAATATCTGAAAGAGAAACAACTTGTTCAAATAGCTCTTCCATATCTTTTCTCCTACCCATTTTTAACTTAATCATACTTCTCCTTTTCATTATTGTATAGACCAATAGAGAAATTTCCGAAAATTCAGTTGGCCTCTGTCTAAAAGACAGAGGCTAAACTTAAAATTGGCTATGTGGAGTAATGATTGAACGGTTTTTAAATACTGGTTGCCAGTTTCTTGATCATCCTACTAAACACCGTCACTGCAATCAGATTCATTTATTACAGAATTAAGGCAGCCTTTTCTGACTGCCTTTTATCCTCTTAAAACATTTCACTGATTGTTTTCGCCTGCATGTGAAGAGCTAGGTAGTCCGGACCGCCCGCTTTAGAGTCTGTTCCAGACATTTTGAAACCACCAAATGGATGGTAACCTACAATTGCACCGGTACAGTTACGGTTAAAGTAAAGATTTCCTACATGGAACTCCTGTTTCGCCCTCTTTATATGGTCGCGATTGTTTGTAATCACTGCACCTGTCAAACCATATTCTGTGTTATTGGCAACTTTTAATGCTTCATTAAAGCTGCCCACTTTTGTAAATCCAACGACTGGTCCGAATATTTCTTCTTGCATGAGTCTAGCATTTGGATCTAAATCGGCAAAGATTGTCGGTTCAATAAAATAGCCTTTTGTATCAACACCATTTCCCCCGCTCACTAAGCGACCTTCCTCTTTTCCAATTTCAATATAGTCCATGATCTTATCAAATGAAGCCTGATCAATAACAGGGCCCATATAAACATCCGCACTGTCAGGCACCCCCACCTTTTTAGCCTCTGTCAATTCAATCACACGTTTCAACACTTGATCATAAATCTTCTCATGAACAACAGCCCGCGAGCCGGCTGAACATTTTTGGCCTGCAAAACCAAAAGCTGATTGGACGATCGATTGTGCTGCTAATTCAACATCTCCATCTTCATCAACGACAACCGTATCTTTTCCACCCATTTCTGCAATCACTTGTTTAAGATGTGTCTGACCAGACTGAACTTTGGCAGCTCGCTCAAAAATACGCGTTCCCACTTCTCTTGAGCCAGTAAAAGTAATGATGCTTGTTTTTGGATGGTCAACAAGATAATCCCCAACTTCAGCACCGCTTCCCGGAACAAAATTGACAACCCCTTTCGGAAGCCCTGATTGTTCAAGTATTTCTACAAATCTAGCAGCAATAACAGGGGTTGCACTAGCTGGTTTCAGAACAACGGTATTACCTGTCACAATCGGTGCCACCGTTGTACCCGCCATGATCGCAAAAAGGAAGTTCCAAGGTGGGATCACAACAGTTACACCAGTCGGTGTATAAATATATTGGTTTCGTTCTCCCTCACGGCTGTTGACAGGCTTTCCTTTTGCAAGGTCAAGCATTTGCCGTGCATAATATTCCATAAAATCAATCGCTTCAGCTGTATCGGCATCAGCTTCATTCCACGGTTTACCTGCTTCTTTCACTAAAAGTGCTGAAAACTCATGCTTCATACGGCGCACCTTTTGAGCGGCACGGAATAGAACTGACGCTCTTTCTTCGGGATCGGAATATCTCCATGTTTCAAATGCCGTTGCTGCTGCCTGAATTGCTTTTTCTGCATGGTCCTGATCTGCTTTGGATACTGTGCCGACAATTTCTTCTTTGTTTGCAGGGTTGACCGATACGATCTTGTTGTCAGTTTCAATTTTTTCTCCATTGATTATAAGAGGATAGGATTGCCCCATCCATTCGTTGACTGTGTCCATTGCTTTTTGAAACGCCACTCGATTCTCTTCTACTTCAAAATTTGTAAATGGTTCATGTTTGTAAGGTGTTGTCACGATTCATTTCCCCTTTTCATCGTATTATTTCTTCAACATACCCTTAAATGCAAACGCAATGTTGGCAGGCCGTTCAGCAAGCCTTCTCATAAAGTATCCATACCAATCATTTCCGTAAGGAAGATAAACACGCATGTTGTAACCTTGTTTAACCAATTCAAGCTGAGTCTTATTGCGCATCCCATAAAGCATTTGAAACTCGAAGCGGTCCTTTCCAATCTGGTGCTCCTCCGCCAATTTTTTCGTGAAATCAATCATTTTATCATCATGAGTGGCGATGGCTGTGTAATGGCCGCTCAATAATTGTTTCTTAATGAGCTTTTTATAATTCTCATCCACATCTTCCTTCTCAGGAAACGCCACTTTCGACGATTCTTTGTAAGCTCCCTTCACAAGACGGAGAAATGGAGCATACTGGTTCAATTCCTCCAAATCGTGCTCGGTTCGGTATAAATAGGCCTGTAAAACAGTGCTGACATAGTGGTAACGCTGTTTGAACTCTTTAAACAGGTCTAGTGTTTTTTGACAGCGCGCTTCATCTTCCATATCAATTGTTACCATTACTTCATGCTGTTCCGCACACTCCAAAATACTGCTCATGTTATCCCTAACGAGGTCAAGATCGATATCAAGACCTAATGAAGTCATTTTTAAGGAAACATGTGAATGAAGCTTTTCCTGAGCAATCCATTGAATAGCCCTTATGCATTCCTGAGTCCGTTCCCTCGCAACTTCCCGGCTGTCGACAAACTCACCCAAATGATCAACGGTAACCGTCAGCCCTTGTTCATTGAGCTTTCTAATCATGGGGATTGAAGCTTCGAAGTTTTTCCCGCCAATGATTTTCCCAGTAGCAATATGACTCCCCCAATTTTGGGCCAGACGATTCAGGATGTTGCTCTTAGATAAGAATAAAAAAAAGTCTCTTGTGATCGCTTCCATTATCACACCCCGCCATCTCATGAAATATGTCTTATATTCTCATTCTATAAGAGTTAGGGACCAATTCACAATATTTAGAAAAAACAAAAAAACAAGCTTTTTTTGTGTCTTTCCCACAATGATTTATACCCAAATAAAGAAACAACTACGACAATAGAATTAGGAAAAAACTTTGATAAAAACCCCCGTTTAATTGGAATCGCTTTCTTTTACTATACCATTTCCCCGTTTTTAAACGGACAAAACCCCTTTAAGAAAAAATCTCCAAGGGGAATTCCATCTTATGTCCATACTTCATCTAGCGTTTCTCTAAATAATCGATCAAGTTCAGGTGTTAAATTTTCTCGATTTGTTTTAAATGTCTTTGCTACTGTTAAAAGTCGATCGAGTTCATTCTCAATAAATTCATGAAGCACAGGATTTTGCGGTTCCAGATGAAATTCATCTCCATTTATTTTCCGTTCAAGCAGGTTAAGAATGTCTGTTTTGAGCTTACCTTCATCGAGAAGTTCATGAAGCAGTACTTGAAATTCAATCGGCGGCACCGTATGTCGAGACTCAATCCACTGACATGCTAAAATCGGCCGGAGAACATAAAAGTATTTTTTAATCTTGACCTGTTCTTTTTGAAGGTAGCTGTTAAAATTCCCTTTTGCCATGTTCAAATAATGGTACATACAAGAAGCTGGTGAAAAAGCCTGCAACTGAAGGTTTTTCATTTTTTCCGCTAATGAATATGCCTGATAATAGACCATTCCCGATGAAAGCCATTCAAGCAGTGGTGGATTAGATTTACGGAAGAGCCTTAAAGCTTTTGTCAATTCCCAACCGCTAATATCTAGCAGATCATTAATGGGTAGCTCAATGACATCTCGTTTTGAATCGATCGAAAGGTACCAGTCTTTTTGATGAACATAAATAAAACGAACATCATAATCACTGTCTTGTGATGGGAAGCCCCAAGCCCTGCTCCCTGACTCAACTGCATAGAGGATTTTAACGTTATATGTTGTTTCAATAAGTTCTAGTTCTTTTAATATACGTTTTTGCATGATCATTGCACCGCCAGTTCTCTATTTCTATTAGTATACTTTTTCAGCGGAAACCTGTGACCTTTTTAAATAAACGTTTGTTTAAAGGTTAAGCTTTTCCACAATTTGATCTACAACAGCTTCAGGGCTTTGGTAATCTGTATCAACCTTAAAGTGATGGGAAGCATATATCGTTTTTCTGTCGTTATAAAGCTGTTTTATGTCTGCTAATGAGCGATGTTGTAGAATCGGTCGAGTTTCAATGAGAAGGTCGATTCGCTTTTTCCAATGTTCCCATGACAAGTCTAGGAAGAGGACGATACAATTTTCCAGACATTTTTTTCTGATCTCTTCCTGCTGGAAAGCACCTCCACCAAGAGAAATAATTTTACCTGTTGACTGTTCACACATTTTAAAAATATAATCTTTTTCTGTTTTTCGAAAAAATGCTTCCCCTTTTTGTTTAAAGATTTCAGGAATTGTCATTTGCAAATCTTTTTCAATTTCTTGGTCAATATCAATAAAAGCCCTATTTGCCTTATTGGCAACTAGTTGACCGATTGTCGTTTTCCCAACCCCCATAAATCCGATGAGTACAATATTCTTTTCTCTCACAGACCATTTCACCTCACTAATGGTTTGTATGAAAAATAGAGGCTGATGATCAGCCTCTATTTCCACCAGTCATCAAAGCTTGAAGCTGGTAATTGACGTTTATGCTCTGTCGCCAGATAACGTTTTTCAATCACCTGTGCTGTTTCAGGAGAAACTGTTTTTCCTTCAAGATAATCATCGATTTCATCATATGTTAGTCCAAGTTCTGTTTCATCAGCCTGTTGAGGTTTTTCGTCAAGCAAATCCGCTGTTGGGGATTTCGTATAAAGTCTGGCAGGCGCACCCAACTCTTCAAGCAAACGACGTCCTTGTCGCTTTGTCAGTCCCGTAAGCGGCAACAGATCCGCTCCGCCATCACCATATTTAGTAAAAAAGCCTGTCACGGCCTCAGCAGCATGATCGGTACCGATTACCAATAGCTGTTTTTGACCGCCGATTGCATACTGTGTAATCATTCGTACTCTGGCTTTTACATTGCCTTTATGAAAATCGGCAAGCGCTTCTCCAGTTACAGTTTGAAATTGAGAAACAAAAGAACTTACTGTTGAAGCAATGTCAAATGAAAGAGAATGGTCTGGTTTAATAAATTTCAGTGCGAGTTGTGCATCATCTTCATCTTTCTGAATACCATGAGGCAGACGAACAGCGGTAAATTCAGCTTGCACACCTTCAGTCCTTAACTGTTCCACAGCCATTTGGGCAAGTCGTCCGGCAAGCGAAGAATCTTGCCCCCCACTAATTCCCAACACAAAACCCTTTGCTCCTGTTTTTTGTAAATAGCTTTTTAAAAAGTCAATGCGTTTTTCAATTTCCTGTTTTGGATCGATAGCAGATTTTACATTCAGTTCATTTGCTATTTTTTCTTGTAAAGCCATTGATGACTCCTCCCGGTTTTCCTGTTTTTTTAACTATAGCACAAGTGATATCCATATTTCATGTCATCCTATCTTAGTGGATGTCACCGGGCATAAAAAAACATCTACCAGACAAAATAACAATGAAATTAGAGGAGATGAATCGATGAAACAACAAGCGAAAAAAGGAGACTTAAAATGGTGGCAGCTATCATTAATTGGTATCGGCTGCACAATTGGTACAGGTTTTTTCCTTGGGTCAAGCATTGCAATTAAGAAGAGTGGTTTTTCTGTATTAGCGGCTTTTCTATTGGCAGCTTTGGGGACATACCTTGTTTTTCAGCAATTGGCAAAACTGACCGCTGACCACCCTGCTGAAGGTTCTTTTTGTTCCTATGCTAGAGAAGCATTTGGCAACTGGGCGGGCTTTAGCAATGGTTGGGTTTACTGGGCATCAGAAATGCTAATTATCGGCAGTCAACTAACAGCCATTTCGCTTTTTACACGCCATTGGTTTAGAGAGATCCCGCTGTGGGTATTTGCCTCTATTTATGCAGTCCTTGGCTTGATCATTATTTTTACTGGACGCACTAGCTTTGAAAAAACAGAAAACATCCTAGCCGTCCTCAAAACGTCGGCTATTTTCATGTTTATCATCATTGCTATTTTAGCTTTATCAGGTGTTCTTCCTGGAAAAACACCCGATGTTCAGTTTCCAGACGAACTGCATGAACTGTTTCCGTTTGGATTCATGGGATTGTGGACGGGGTTAATTTATACATTTTTTGCCTATGGCGGTATTGAAGTCATGGGATTAATGGCCATTCATTTAAAAGATCCAAAAGAATCGCCAAAATCAGGTAGTCTCATGCTCATCACTTTAGCGGTATTGTACATGATTTCAATCGGACTTGCATTGCTGCTTGTACCAATCGATTCCTTTACAGAACAAAACAGCCCATTTATCACATCGTTGAAACCATTTAATCTACGCCTTGTGATGGACATTTTTAACGGGATATTTATCATTGCTGGATTTTCAACGCTGACCGCATCTTTATTTGCTGTCACAACACTGATGGGTACAATGGCCAAAAACGGTGATGCTCCAACATGTTTAGCAAAAAAACAACATAAAAAAGTATCCTGGCCAGCACTAGGGTTAACAGTACTCGTTCTTTCAATCTCAATCATTTTGTCAATCCTGCTTCCAAAACAACTTTATGAGCATATGACAACGGCAGCTAGCATCATGCTGCTATACAATTGGGTGTTTATTTTGTTATCAAGTAAAAAACTCACTAAGCCAAATTGGAAAGGAAATGTACAGATATTCACAGCACTTGCACTGATTTTACTTGCCGTTTCCGGTACATTATTTGAAAAAAACAGCAGGCCGGGTTTTTTTATTAGCCTCCTCTTTTTGGCAATCATCGCTCTTGTGACATGGATGATGAGAAAAAAATGGGCGCACAAAGGAAAAGAACCGTCTTAATCATTGAGTAATCGAATCAATTCCTGAATCCCCTGGTAGCCGAAGTAACAGCCAAAAACAATTAATGAAAAACCAGCAATCCATGTGATCACCTGAATGATTCGAGGACTTAAAAACGTTCTAAATGTCCCTGCAATCACAGACATGGCTAAATCCCATAAAAAAAGCCCCATTAAGATTCCTGAACTGCATAGCAACAACTGATATGAAGCATATGACTCAATCGTTTTTGCTAAAATACTTCCGTAAATACCGAGCCAGAACATGATACTAAGAGGGTTTGAAAGAGAAATAAACAGTCCAGAAAAGAAAGATTTGCTGTAGGTTTCTTTCTCTTTCATCATTCTCATTAACGACATTTTTTTGGCCTTCCATACACTTTCAATTCCTGTGTATGTTAAAACAAAGAAGCCAAACAACCACAAAAATGTTTTGAGAAATGGGGCCATTAAAAACTGAGCTACTCCAAAATAAATGAGTATCATATAAATGACATCAGCCGCAACAGCTCCTAAACCAAACAACCAAGCATGAAAAAAACCGCCTTTCATTCCTCTGTCAATCTGAGCCGCATTTACCGGACCGACGGGAGCGGCTAATGACAAACCTAAAAATACATAACTGAAAAAAATATGAAACAAAATCCGCATCCCCCTTTGCGCGTAACTTGTACAATGTATTCAACAACAGAACAGGATAGTACAAATCTATAGACCGGAGGAAATATGGAGTGATGTTAAAAGGTAGTACGGATGGATTTTCTGAGAAAACGAGGATTGATAAATTAAGATATGAGCCATTCGCGGAACTTTTCGTGACAATCAAACCACCAAGCGGTATAATTTGAAAATTAAAAATAAAGAAATGATATGAGGAGGAATGATTTTGACAAGCACATTTATTTATATGGTAAGACACGGAGAGTCCCCAAAGAAAGGAGACGAAAGAACAAGAGGATTAACTGAAAAAGGTGTTTTAGATACTGAACGTATAACTTCTATATTAAAAAAAGAAGAAATTGATGGTGTTGTTTCAAGTCCATACATACGTTCAATTTTAACTATTGAAAAAATAGCTGAACACATCGGACAAGAAGTTTTAGTATTTGAAGATTTAAAAGAGAGAGTATTTTCCGCTAATCGCCATCGATTATCTGATACTGAATTGAATCCACTGTTAGAAAAATCATTCTCAGAACCAAATTTCGCTTTAGAGGGAGGAGAATCAAATGCAGATTGTCAAAATAGAGCGATAAAAGTTTTAAATAAGCTTATGACTACTTTCAAGGGAAAGAGATTAGTATTAGGTACTCACGGAGCTGTTATGACTTTGATGATGGGGTATTTTGATAAAAATTACGACTTGAACTTTTTACATCGTACATCTAAACCAGACATTTATAAAATGGAATTCATAGAGAAGGAATTAGTAAATGTTCAAAGACTATGGGGGAGTTAAATAAGGAAGGACATGACGTATTAGAATATTCCTAATACGTCATGTCCTTTTTTTAGAAAAGGATTTCTTTTATAACCTTATCCAAAGTGCGGTCTTAAAATGTCTTTTAATACTGATGCACTATGTTTGAACTGTTCTTTTTCTTTATCATTTAGTTCAAGCTCAACAACCTTGCTAACACCGTTACGGCCAACAAATGCCGGAACACCGATGTAAATATCTTCTTCACCGAATTCGCCATCAAGATATGCACTTACAGTTAAAATGGCTTTTTCATTGCGATAAATCGCTTTTGTAATCCGAGCCAAACTCATCGCTACACCATAGTATGTTGCACCTTTTTTCTCAATGATATGGTAAGCAGCATTTTTTACATCGTCAAATAACTTGTCTAGATCTTCAACTTTGTAATTTGGATTAGTTTTCAAAAGCTTGCTGATCGGAACTTGTCCGATGTTTGCATGACTCCAAACTGGCAATTCTGTGTCTCCATGTTCACCAATAATGTAACCATGAACATTATGAGCAGCAGAATCAAAGTACTCACTAAGCAAGTAGCGGAAACGTGCAGTATCAAGAGTTGTACCACTTCCGATAACACGTTCTTTTGGAAGACCACTAAATTTCCAAGTCGCGTAAGTTAAGATGTCTACTGGGTTTGTAGCAACTAAGAAAATACCATCAAAACCGCTTGCCATAACTTCGCCGATGATTCCTTTAAAAATCTTAAGGTTTTTTTCTACTAAATCAAGACGAGTTTCACCCGGTTTTTGGTTAGCCCCTGCACAAACACAAACAACATCAGCATCTTTACAATCTTCATATGTACCAAAGAATGTTTTTACTGGATGTGGAGCAAATGCTTTCCCATGGTTTAAATCCATTACGTCGCCTATTGCTTTATCTTTATTTAAATCAATAATTACAAGTTCGTCTGTAATCCCTTGATTGATTAGCGTAAACGCGTAACTGCTTCCAACAAAACCCGCACCAATTAATACTGTGCGATTAACCTTCTGGTTTCTCATATTTCATCCATCCTTTACCAATTGTTAGTTTGAACTTAGATGTTTGTGAACTCAATCACAATATATTGTCTGGTATTTTACGTTTTTTTTCAAGGTCATATACTGTTTAGTTTTGTCGATTTTATGTCAAGATTCCGTTCTTCCTTAAGTTCTCCTTGTTTATTCCTTTTTATTCACCGTTCACCAAAAATGGCTCCAAACCTTGATAAATAAAGAAAACGCTTTCTTTTTTTGCTTTAAGTCTGTTTACCTCTTTTTGGTATCATAACATACATTCAAAAAAAGTCCATTATTTTGTCATTTCTGTGAACTAGTTATAAAAAATAAAGATCATTTTCTTAGTAGTTTAAAGGCTGTTTTTTTGATTTCTTTAACGTACTACACTTCTTAAAAGCAAACGCGCACCAAAAGACGGAGTAGGAATTACGTCTACTTCGGATCTTGCTTTTTTTGATACCTTTTCCACATAGCTTCAAGTGTGAAAACAACAATTGCAACAACAATTGCAACAACAATCAAAACGATTGTTGTCACAAAAGGAGAAGTATTTTCTTTAACAAAAAAATATTATTATTGCGCCTAAATTTCCAAATATGAAACTTAAAAGTAATCTCATTAGATTTCAAACCCTTCTTCATGTTCGCTTTATTTTCATTCAATCACATCCAAGGGATTTCATGTTTTTTTAATTGTCTATCTTCTTCAAGTTCTTTCAGAAATCGGTTTTCGGATTTTTTCGATCTCTCAAACCAATTTCAGATGAGAAGGATCAGCTTCTTCTGAAGCGTTTTAAATAGAATTTTGTGTTCCAATTTCTGTTTTTTCCGTTAGTAAACCTGACAAACTGACTGTCAATCTGCTTGAACTTTGTCATGATCGTTTTAAGAATAAAACGATGGGAGTGTTGCAATTGAAGTTAGCAGAACTAAGGAAGAATGGACACGCACCTTCTTTATTGGCATCTTTTTTATATTTCGATGTCAGTTTTATGATTTGGGTATTATTAGGGGCACTTAGTGTATATCTAACAGCAGATTTTCATTTGTCAGCTTCTCAGATTGGCCTGATTGTAGCGATCCCTCCTTTGGCAGGTTCAGTTTTTCGCATTGTTTTAGGAATTTTAACAGATCGTTTCGGACCAAAGAAGACGGCTATTGGTGGAATGATAGTAACAATGATTCCCCTTATCTGGGGTTGGCAGTTTGGATCTTACGCTTCTGAACTTTATTATATTGGCATTTTACTAGGGGTAGCAGGGGCGAGCTTTTCAGCATCTCTACCAATGGCGAGCCGTTGGTATCCTCCTCATTTACAAGGTCTTGTTATGGGTATCGCCGGAGCAGGGAATAGCGGTACATTGCTTGCTACATTATTTGGTCCACGGATTGCGGAGCATGTAGGTTGGAATGGTGTCATGGGATTGGCACTTATTCCATTAATACTTGTGTTGTTCAGCTATTTCTTCATGGCGAAAGAACCACCGAATCAGCCTAAGCCTAAAGCGATTAAAGCGTACTTTAGCGTCTTTAAAGAAAAGGACACTTGGTATTTTTGCCTTCTTTATAGTGTGACTTTTGGCGGTTTTGTCGGTCTGTCAAACTTTTTAAATTATTTTTTTGCTTCACAGTATTCTGTTCCCCCTATAAGAGCAGGTGAATTTGTAACACTTGTCGTTGCATCAGGAAGTTGCCTTCGTCCTGTCGGTGGATTTATTGCTGATAGAATAGGCGGTGTCCGTCTGCTGCAATTTCTGTTTATCGGTGTCGCTCTTTGTATGCTCCTTGTCAGCACACTACCATCTCTTAGTGTTGTCATAGCGGCTTTATTTGTCGGAATGGGCTGTCTTGGCATGGGGAATGGTGCGATATTCCAACTTGTACCTCAGCGGTTTCAAAAAGAAATTGGAATGGTTACAGGGATCATCGGCGCCGCCGGAGGAATCGGTGGGTTCTTTTTGCCAAATATTCTTGGAACCTTAAAACAAGTCACAGGCCATTATACGAGCGGTTTTCTTAGTTTTTCCTTGATCACTTTTTTAGCGTTTGGACTGCTGTTACTTGCTCAAGCCGGTTGGAAAAAACAATGGCAAGGAAAGGGGAAATCGATTGGGATTTAAAGTGAAAGACACACAGTGCATATTTATGTTGTGTGTCTTCCTATTCACTCACATCTGCAAATTTTTTCTTTGAAGCTGTCTGATTTTCTTTTCTTCTGCTAAAGAAACAATGAGTAGAGCAATGACCCCTAATACTAGAGCAGCATAGAACACGATAAAAGTATCACTCCAACCATGTAAAGTGACTCCTGCTACCGTCAGACCTTTAGTCGTTGGGTCAGCAATTTGCGCAAGACCTACCTTTGCCATGGAATCACCAAACAGATAGCCAAATGTACCACTCAAACCGTTTGTAACTGTTATCGCTTTTTTTGGTACAAAACCAACAGTGGATACACCAATGAGTAATTGTGGGCCAAATATAAGAGCGCCTAAGGCAAATAAGGAACTATTAATCATCATTTCGCTCGTTCCGTAACGATACCCTAGAACAGCTACTGCAGTTAAAACTAAACAAAAAGCTGCTACAATCGCCCTTCTTCCTTTTAATAAGTCAGAGACATACCCCCATGTTAAACTTGCAACCAGTGCCCCCATTTCAAAATAAAAGATTGTATTAGCGGCGCTTTCAGGGCTGAAATTTAGATGTTCTGTAACATACAATGGAGCCCAATTATCTATTCCTATACGTACAACATAAACAAATACATTTGCGATACATAAAGTCCAGATCCAAGGGTTTTTTAACACATATTGCTTAAATATTTGCCACTTAGACATTAATTCAGATTCAATATTTTCTTGTTCAATCGGTTCACCAAAAATTTCTTCACTGCGATTCCACCCCAATTCTTCTGGGTCGTCTTTGCCAAAGAATAAACCAATGCATCCGATGATTAAAGCGATAACCGCCGGAAATATAAACATACCTGCAACATTTCCATTAAAAAATACATTCGCACCCCATAAAGCTAATATTCCAGCAATTGCCCCTCCTATATTGTGGGAAGTGTTCCAAAAACCGAGATACCTTCCTCTTTTACTTCGAGGTGTCCATCTTGTAATTGTTGAATAAGATGCAGGTCCGCCTGGAGATTGAAACAGGCCGCTTAATCCCCAAAGAACCATGATCAGACCCATCGGAGAGCCGCCGGCACTAATGGCCAAACCGATGCTCACCACTGCTATTGCTGATAAAATTAATAGGAAAGAAATGATCTTTTTCGTGTTTTTACCGTCAATAAAATAACCTAACAATGTTTTTCCTATACCATAAGTAACCGAAAAACAAAATCCGATATAACCTAATTCACTAGTTGAAAAGCCTAATTGACTTTTTAATAACGGTTGGGCCGCTTTAAAGTTATTGCGAATGAGATACATGGCCATATATGAAAGAAATACAACGAAAAATGCTTTCAAAAATTGTTTTAACCAGTTTTTTCTTTGAAACTCCAATGAAATATTGGCTTTTTTTATTTTACAGATATTGAAAAATCCCATTTTTCGCAACCTCCATTTCTATCTATTTCAATCAAACCTTAATGTGTTCCAATAATCTAAAACTACTGTATAGTCGTCTGCTTTATGACCTGTTTTAATAGAGATGCGAGTTCCTTTGTTCTCCTTGATTGTTGGAGTGCCATATGAAACCTTCTCTATTATTTTTTTTCCTTCTTCAGACAAGCAATATCTTAAAAATAAGTCACCTACTTGTCCATGAGGAGCATCTTGAAGTTTAGAAATTGAGTTAATTGAAAAAGTTGTTTGCCTTGGAACAATACTTAAAATAGGGAATTTTTTAATATTCAGCATTTTTTGATCACCACGAAAGTTTATGCCGATCAAATATTCTCCACTGGCTACATATTCTGCTGGTGTATATCCATTGGGAGTATATTGACCTATCTGGGAATGAAATTTTTTCAAAAACTGAATAGCTCCTTTTTTTCCCATGTTAGCCACAATAGATTGCAGAAACGTATGTGCTGTCCCTGAAGTATTTGGATCTGGCATTACGATTTTTCCGCGAAAATACGGGTTTAATAAATCATCCCAATCTTTTGGTAGTTCTACTCCTAATGGATCCATTTCTTGTTTCCATCTTTCAGTATTAATACCAATCGCCAGCTGTTCCATTTCATACCCGTACCAATAGTCATCTTTATCTTTGTATATATACTGTTTTACCTTATCATCCAACTCAACAGGAATTGATAAATGTTTGTTTTTTAAAACTTGGTGAGCATCTACAGGACCTCCGATGACAACGTCCGTTTTAGGGTTCTTTTTCTCTTCTTCAACACGCCTTAACATTTCTTCTGTAGAGAGCCTTATGAATTCATATGTACATCCTGTTTTTTTACAGAAAGACGACATTAAGGCCTCTCCCACTTCTTCGCGAGCCACAACATATGCTACTAAATGTTGATCTTTTAAAACTGGATAACCATTTTTATAGGCTACATGAGGATATAACTTCATACTTGCTCCACCTAAACAAATACAAAGGAAGAAAATAAAAAATGGTTTCAACTTTTTATTCCTCCCCACAAGACTTCTTTTAAAGAGCCTTTCATATACACTACATTCCCTTTATCATCTCCTAAATATTGGACAATGAAGAATTTAGAGTATACTGAAATACTAATCATACCTTCTCGTTTATGATCTTTTAAATAGATATTGATAAAAGCTAAAGCTCGTTTTTCATTAGATAAAAAGTTAACAATCTCTTGATAGTCACTAATCACTGAAGAAGACTTAATATCATGACTTAGCGCTTTCTTATTTATCTTGACTTTTTTCTGATCAAGTATGATTGTCACGCAAATGGATTTTTCTACTAATGATCCGATCTTTGTTGGTGTATAATACAGTTCTAATAAATTTGATTTAAGAGCAGAAATAATAGGTTTTATTTGTTCACTGTTATAAACCCGATCATCTACAGTTAATGTATCCGAAATAATAAACTGTCTTCTTGCGCCATTTGAATAAACTATGTTACCTTTGAATTGAACTTTTTTTGCATGTAATGACTTCATTGCTTTTCCGTTTTCAATAATTTGATCAAATAAAGATACTATATTTTGCAGATGAAACTCATCTTCAACCTCGACCCCTCCCCATATTGAATTTTCTAGCGTAATCTTTACTGGGATAGACTGAGTTGCTTTCGTCATGACAAGTTCCTTATCATCGATAACACGCACCTGATTGTAGAGACTACTTTGTGTAACAACGATAACAAGAGAAATAAGAACGATGATCACAAGGAAAACAAGCTTTTTAAAGAACTTTGACATGTTATGGCTCACCTCCAAAAATACAGAAAAACTATTTCATAAATACAAAACAATTGTTTCATAAATGTATCATTTAAAACGTTTTCATTTTTTTAAGCTGCGCAGGCACATAAAACGATAAGTAAATGGTGGTCCCTTCTTCTTCATCACTGATGATTTTCATGTCACCACCTTGTTTTTGCATAATCTCTGAACATAATAATAATCCTAATCCATTTCCCAACTGAGATGGTAAACGCTGAAAAAGATTTTCTTTCCTGTTATTCCAAGCCTCTAAAGTCAATTGATCCATACCAATCCCGTTATCTTTGACTATGATTGTCACATATTCTTCATCTATATGGTCCACTTCTATATTAATTTGCGAGGCATCACTGTACTTCACGATATTATCAAATAAGTTTAAAAAGATTTGTTTCGTTTTATCATAGTCTGCAACAACATTCAGATAGCTCATTTTGTTAATAACAGTGATATGATAACGAGTTATTTTTAATTTCATAATAAACAAGGTATCCTTGATGAGATCTGAAATGTTAATAATTGCAGGTGACAGTTGGAACTCAGTTGTTCCGTATTTTGATGATTCTAAAGTCTCCTCTACCAAATTCAGTAATCGCTTACCTTCCTTGTTAATATAATAAAAACACTCCTTCTGTTGATGTTGACTTGAGATTTTAGGAATCAACTCGATGTATCCCAAAATGGAAGTTATTGGCGTTTTAAGTTCGTGTGTCAGTTGATCAACAAATTCTTTTTGTTTTAGCTTTTCTTGTTCTAATTGAGAAACGTGAAATTCGATAGCATTAGCCATTACACTAAAATCATAGGCTAACTTTTGAATTTCTTGATGTTCATATACTCCTACATCTACCTTATAATCTCCATGGGTCATCTTATAAGACATTTTTCTAAGATTTTCAATAGGATTACAGATTGATTGGGCAATTTTTTTAATAAATATTATCGCAATCAAAATCACAATTAAAAATATAAATATAAAAGCAATCGTTATATCTTTTAACATTTGATATTCTTTGTTTAAATCATGAATGAACCTAATGATACCGATGACCTTTCCATTTAAGTAAACAGGGCTAGAAAAGTAAATTTGCGGTGTTTCATTATTGCTCTTTAGCAAATATGCTTTCTTACCAGCGACAGCTTCATCAACATCTCTCTCAATTAATGAAAGCTCACCTTTTTGTGTATCAGTTAGAAGTTTATTTTTATTTTTAAAAATTTGTACTCTCATATCAAACCTTTTAGATAAGTATGAAGCCACAAGAGAAGCATTTTCGGATAAAAAATCTGCACTTCCCTCTTTTTGTACCAAATTCATCGTATACGTTTGAGCTTCAACACTTAACTTTTCCACTGAATCAACTGCATTTTCATACATGCTCTTTTGCAAATACAAAAACATTCCTATGTATATGATTAATATAGCCGGAATGAAGAGAAGCATAAATTTATACATAATGTTATTTTTCAGCATGACTTCTCCTTACCTATATCTCTAGTTTATATCCAATACCATAGATCGTTTTAATTTTTGTACCTTCATTTCCTAATTTTTTTCTTAAGCGCTGTACCATGATATCAACCGCTCTCGTATGACCGATAAATTCAAAACCCCATATCGATTCTAATAACTCTTCTCTAGTAAAGACTCTTCTCTTATTTTTCACAAGTAAACTGAGCAGATTAAATTCACGATATGTTAGTTTAATTTCTTTATCATGAACTAAAACTTTCCTCTCAGTCTCAAGAATAGTCAATGATCCTGCTGTAAGAGGGGACATCGTTTTTTCTTGAACTTGATGAATACGTTTTAATAAATTCTTAATTCTTAATGATAGTTCGATACTGTTAAATGGCTTTGTGATATAATCATCTGCCCCTAGCTGAAGTCCGATAATTTTATCATTCATTTGATTTTTTGCTGTCAACATGATGATTGGTAGATGAGGGCATTTTTCGCGCACTTTACGAAGTAGTTCAAATCCATTAATATCCGGTAGCATTAAATCAAGAATCATCATATCCGGAAGATCATACAAACCATCCAATGCTTGTTTTCCATTTTGAGCCATGATCACTTCAAATCCTTCTAACTCTAATTGCAGGCGGATTAAATTCAAGATACTTTCTTCATCATCAACGATCATCACTTTCATTTTGTTACACATCCTTTCGACCTAAATCTATAGATTATTTCTATTATACTAATAAGTATTAAAAACTGAACAACCTGCTAGTTAAGCAAAAACACAAAAAAAGATCGAACCCATATTGGATCCGATCTCGTGAGACCAATGATTCGGCTTTGGTCATAAATTAGTCTATTTTATAGAGTGATATCATTAGCACACAAGCTAAGATAACACCAAGAATAATACCCAGGATAGACCACAAAGTCATCTTCAGATTTCTACTCATGTTGTTCATTGATCTCCTTTAGATTTTCTCACTATTTTTCTATTAAAACAGTTTAACCATTCAATGCAATTTGTTTCATGTTATCTTGTAATTCCAAAATTCGTTTTGATCCCTCTTCACGAAGGCGTTTGTTTTCTTCTTCAATCTGTTTTGTTTCCTGCATACCTTTAACAATCGTGTTCCAAGACTGCTCAATGGTTTCAATATCAATGCTTGGTCTACCTGCCATTCTGGCTATCTCAACAGATTGATTAGAAATGTTTTCAGCATTACGTTTTAACATTTCGTTTGTACGGCGGTCAAGCTCACTCATTGAATCAGCAACAAGTTTTTGACGTTTAGCTGTCACAGCTTGAATAATACCATTTTTGAAAATCGGAATTGTAATGATAAAAGCAGAGTTGATTTTTCCGATTAGTTTTGTATTACCTCGTTGAAGTAAGCGAATTTGTGGTGCGGTTTGAATCGCGACCATTCTGGCCATATCCAAATCATAGACACGTTCTTCCAACGCCTGAATGCCGTTTCTAAGCGTATCAAGCTCCATTTGCGCCATTTGGTTGCCGCTCGCTGCCTTCGCTTCATATTCTGGTATAAGCCGCTGTAATTCATCTATTTTGGCTTGTCCAGCAACAATATATTTTTCGAGCTGAACATAGTAGTTGAGATTGTTTTCGTACATTTCCTCAAGGGTGACTGTTGATCTTGTCATTTCATCTTTATACTTTGAGATTTCAACATTAATTTTTTCAATTTCACCGCCAAGTGTTTGATATTTTTTGAAAATTTTCTCAACGAGATTATTTCCACGTTTGAAAATTTTGGACAACAGACCTTTTTGTTCTTCAAAATCGTTTTTATCAAAACGATCCATGATTTTCCCAAGCTGTGTCAACATAGCTCCAGAATCCGTTACACTGTTCGTTCTCATCATGGAAAGAATACGGTCAGAGAACTTGGAAATTTCAAGAGCAGGCTCCTTTCCAAATTCTAAAAGTGCCACTTGGTTTTTCACATCAATCTGGCGAGCGAGGTTTTGTACTTCAGGTTCCTGCCGCAGTTGGGCACGAATGTCCTCCGCTTTTTCAACCGTGATTTCTTCCTCTTTGTTGATATTGATGATACCCGTTTCATTTGCCATTTAGATGGCCCCCTTTTATTAAAAAATTTTGTTCATGAGCTTTCGCACAAGTGAAGGCTCTTTAAATTCCTGATTGAAAGACATCTCATCAAGCCAGTGTATATCAAACTGCTGATTATCAATATAATGATCAATACACTTATGTCCTGGAGGGTTATAGATGATAATATCAATTCCAATCTCATTTAATAATAATAAAGCGACCGCATCAGAGCGCGATAATGCACCAGTTTGTTCAGTGTGATAAAGAACGAGTTTTGGAACAGTTTGGGAATAGTCAAAGGTTTGAATCATATTTAAAAGTTCTGATGGCATGTTGACAGCATGTGTAAATAAATACAGCTGTACATCTGCCTCTGTTTCGCTTTTTAACGCCAATAGCTTTGGATGTTTACACATTCGTGACACCGCTTGGGCAATGCTACACTGAACCCCTTCTGGCAAATGTTTATAGCACCAAATATTACTTTCCATTAAACGGCTAGGATTAACCTCCCCCGTCTGATCCAGAGCATGACTGTAATGAAATTGGTAATTAGATTTGACTTCCTTTGTAAACGGGAATTGACGTATTGTATATGTCTCTTTATACTCTGTCAAGGTTTGCAAACGATCCCAGTACTCTTTTTCATTGGAGGAGATCCCCATGACCATTGCAAATAAATTAGGGATTTCCACTGTTGTTTTGGTTGCCTGAAAATTTGGTCGAATAAAGGCACGTTCTTTTGCAATTAAAAACAGTTCATCATAAGTCGTTTTCAGTGTGACTGAAATCGGTGTGTGCTCTCTAAATTGCCATGGTTTAAACATGAGAGAGTCTTCATGATGAAGCACAGTGTCTAATTCCTTTGTTGAGCGATAAGCAACTGTTGATTTGCGTTGCGGTTTCTCTGTAGGAAAAGGCTCCATTGCCGATGTTACCGGATAATTATATACAAAAGAAAAGCTTTGATTTGGATCGATTTCTTGAAATTGATCCTTTCCTTCCGGATGAAAAATCAGGACATCACAACCGACAAGTATTAAATAATATAAAAAATAGAGTTGACTTTTTGTCGCTTCGCCATACCAGATCACACGCGGCATCTGTTGTTCAATATCAGCTACTGAAAGCCATGGTTCAAGGTGATTTCCCATCCATTTCACAAGATCTAAGAGAACCCGGCGAAAGTCAGGGTCTTGAAAACCGTTCTGATGAAAAGACTGAAATGTTTGAAGCACTTCCATAAAAGCTTTTCTCAAATGACGATGCATCGCTGGATTGGCATGCTTAGCGATGAGTTGTTCACCATCAAGAAAAGCAACAAACCGATTAACGGACAAGCCTTTTTCTTTTTGATTAATCATATGGATTTGCTGTATAGCCTGAAATTTCTTCGGATCGATATTCTTGTTAAGTGTTTCACTTAATATGTGAAAACCCTTTGACTCATACAGTTCATGCAAATAAATATAGTAATCTGTTTCATCATGCGGTGTTCCGAGGATTCGCCCCACGACTCGACTTATCGTCAAACGTTCAGCACCTTCATGAGGGGTTCTTTCTGGAAGCAATTGATAGATCATCTGTTTCCATTCATCATCTTGAATCTGTATGGTTTGAATGTTTAATTGATCATTCATAGCGCTCATTTGTCCCCCCTTTCTGATTCTGGCGACCGAATACGGCACACATGCCCGCTCTAGTTACTGCATAAGTAGTACCAAACTTTCTAATGGTTCCCTTAGGAAAATCGTGAACTCGTTTGCGAAGCGTTGATGAATCAATGCCCCATTCTTCACAAGCTTGCTGGGAACTAAGAATTTCCCGGCTGCTAAGATTAATTACTTTCACCATGACTGATCATCCTAAAAATTTGATTTTTCTTTAACTTTAGGAACACAGAGGTTAACAACATAATCTGTTATTTCGTCCGCCGCTTTCATGCCTGAGTGAGTTGTCACATTGAGATTTGGATCATATTGCAGCACTTCACCATGCAACGGCGAGAACCCTTTATCTGCATGAGTAATTAATGAATAATCTAACAACGAATCTCCTGCAGTGTAAATTTCATCAAGTTTAAGCTCCTGTTTCAAATAGTCAACCGCTTGCCATTTATGAAGTGGTTTCGGAATAAAATAGAGCTTCCTTCCTTGTAAAGATGCTTGCCACCCTCTGTCAGTAGCCCATGCTTGCAGATCAGAATGACTTACCTTGTGAACACCTTCATCACTTAAAATTAAATAAACAAAGTAATCATGCGCTGTTCGTGTTCGTTCTGCTAAACGCGATTCAGGAAGCTCTGCAATTTCCGCCAACATATCTCTGATCGACATACACGATTGAAGCTGTTTTTCAATAAAACTTGACCAGTCAGCAAGCGGCTGACCATTCTTCAAAATACAAGCGCCATTTGTTGTAATCGCATATTCAGGAATGACCTCTTCCTGAAAAAAAGTAATTCTATTGTATTGCTCGGTTGTTCGGGTCGTAACGGGAATAAAATACATCTCTTGATGAATCTTGCGGAGATTTTGCTTCGTTTTCTCTGAAATGAAGGAAATCTCTCTGCCATCAAGGGTTTCAACCAGCTGATAGTCATCATCAGCGCCGTAAGCTTCAATCATTTTCTTGGAATAAATCAACGTTCTGTCCAAATCACTAGCAAATGCTTTCATTTGTCCCTCCCGACCGGCCTTATCAATCCACAGCAACTATAAGACATATTTGTATACTTCTCAACCGGAACACCTCTGTCTTCAGCAAGAAGTAAAATATGTTTCAGCTTTTCTTCTGAGCCAGGCTGGATTAAGATCTTCCAAGGAACCCTACGCAATAGAACCCTTGTTGTTTCGCCAACTCCAGGCTTAATGAAATGCGTGTTGTCAATGTTAAAGTCTTTTTGGATATTCGAAATTGAACTCAAACCGCGCCAATCTGGCTCTACCTTTCTTTTCAGAAACTCGGCCGCTGTCTCTACCGCTTTTTTTTCAATGGCAGAAAATTCAGCACTAATCGTATCGACATAAAGATTTGAGACATCTTCGTCCAACAAGTCTCTATAAAACTTCGCACCATGAAAATCGTCTGTACCTATCCATTGTTCATTTAAAACCGTTCGGCTGACCAAGCCTGATACGGTAGAATTTAAACATGCGCTCGGAATCAGAAAATCTTCTCTCGTTCCAAATAAATGAGAACAGTAACCAGGATCAGCAAGTACTGCCAGCTCAGCAGACAACTTCGTCCCGTATGTATCGTTAAAACAGTTTACAGCACCCGTTAATTCCTTCGTAATCGCGCCTTTCCCCGTCCACCCGTCTACAAATGTAACGGAATGATCTGGATGCTGTTGAATGATATAGCGGATGGCGTTTTCGTCAATTCCTCTGTCACGAATAATCGAGATACTGTAATGAGGAAGTGTTTTTTTATATTTAAACTCAATATACCGTTTAATCAGAACACCAATCGGTGTCCCTGCCCGTGCTAAACTACAAAGCACAGTATTAAATCCCCGCTTTTGAACAATTTGTTCTGCAACAATCCCGACAGCCTCGGCTACCTTTTGTTTACTCTCTTCTAATGAAGCATAAAACAGCTTCATATATTCATCAGTTGGTTTATATTCTACAGGTAGCATTTCGGAATAATGCGTCCCACTTTGAATCAAGTTCTCTCTTTCCTGTGTACTCTTTTCTATTGAAATACCTGACAAGTCTTTCAATAGAAAAGTCACATCAGATTCAGGATAACTCCCCATTTTTACAACGATTCCAGCCATGAACATCACTTCCTCTAAGAAAATGTCACAATTGTAACTTGTTCTATTTTTCTATCACTGCAGATTTTTAAAAATGGCTGCAAAGATTTGTCTGTAACGGGTTTTTCCACAAATAAAAACACTTCGTCATAGCCTTGTTCCGGTAGGTTATAAATAAAATGTTTAACATTCTGATTTTCCGGATTAGGGAAGGAATAACCATTCTTGACAGCGTATTGCACTCTGTCAACCGGGTGTATTGGGCTCCTTGTCGTTGATTGATAGAAAACATGGTCGCCCATAAAAGCCGCAATTTTCATAGGGAGGTACATAAATTCGCCTGTCCCTAAACATAAAATCCGCTTTCCTTTTCGCAAGGAATTCAAATGATGCCCTGCCTTCTGACAAGCAAGTTCAATCGTTCTTTTATCATGATCATCAATACCAAAACGACCTGTTTCTTTTACAAACTCCTTCTGATTAGAAAGTTTTGTAAAGTATTCACTAAGGTCGATTTGACGGATGGAACTATTCATCTCTGTTTCCACCGGCTCATAATGATAAGATGTTTGGTCAAGCGTTTGACCTGTAAAATTCACAGATCCCGATAACAACGCGGTTGTCGAAATAGTGACGTCAAGCTCATCTTCCACTTTCTGAAAATCTTTTTTATGATCAAGAGACCGCCAGTCTAATAAAGAGAGAACTGCATATTCTTTACGTGGATATTTTTGTTGGATGTCTCTAATCATGTTCAACACCGTTTTACCAGTTGTGATTTCATCATCTACAAGAATAATAGGTCTCTCTTCGGTCAGTACCTCTTCATCTGTGTAACAGCGCTGATCAACGGCATGAGAATGTTCTTCTTCAAAGGTTAATACTGGATTTAAATATTCCGGTGATTCTCTTGTTGTATGAATATATGTTGCACCTTCTAACAAATCAAACACCCCATGACCAAGAGCAGTTGCTGTTTCTGCAAAACCGATCACAATGGGAGACTTAGGAAGATTTAGCCGTTGTTTGCTGAGAATAGCATAGGCCTTTTCCATGCTTTCAACATCTTCAGCTAAAAAACCGGCTATCACTGTAGATTTTTCATCAGCTACTATACCGTTCATTCTTTCGGCATGTTCGATGGCTAAAAGTCCTGATGCCAGTAACGGTTTTAACGGATTTACCGGAATGTGTTTGCCAAGGACCTTGCTGACGAACAAAAATCCCCTCTTTTTATTTACTCTTGCTGCCATCGCAAAAAGCTTCTCCGGCGGTATAGAAAGTGGATTGTCATCAATTGACAAGTCAACTTCCATATGATCCAAGATTTGAAAATGGTTTTTCTTTTGCTGTGAGTATGTCAATGTAGCTCCGGTTTTCATGATACACCCCAAATATTTCTGACTTAAACAATATTTTATTTGCCCAACTGAAGTGCGGTTTGACTTCATTCATTTTATTAGAAAAAGTACTTTTCATAACACCTCGGGTGCCATCAGCACTTTCAACAATACTTAAAGCATCCAAATAGTCTTCAATTGAAATGACATGCAAACTTTGAACCGTTTTTAAATGACTCGGATGAATGACAGTCTTACCATGAATACCATTTGCAAGGTCGAGAAGTGTTTCCTTAACCAACCCATTTGTATACTGGTTGAATGGTTCGGTTCCCGTCTCCCAATATGGAGCTTGGCTTGGTAATGAGATCACAGAGTTATCAAAGTATTCCCATACAGGTCCGGAGATCACAAATTGCAACCCAAAATAATTGATGATGTCTTTCATAAAATCAGCGATTACCATAATGTCATAAATTGAAGTTTGTGGTTTTCTTCTTAATCCATAGAGACCGCATAAGTCCGTAGCACCAATTCTAATGTTTAGAATGACATCCTGGTAAAATACAAGCGTTGATTTTAATTCTTGCAATGCCTTTGTTCGGGTTTCCATCGCCAGTAAATCAGGTGTCTCAAAAATCGGCATTCCATATAAAGTAATACCTGCTTCTTTCGACAACACTGATAACGTGTCCAAATAACGCTCGGCATTAAATGTTGAAAACTTCGGAAACACAAATCCGGTAAACAAGTGAAGCGCCCGCCCTAATTTATTACCTAATTCAAACATTTGCTCAGGCTCCCGAACCCTGATAAACATCAGTGGTAGATCATCTTCACTAATGTTCCGCAATTGATGAGCTTGGTAGATGATTTCAGCTTGCTGAACAAGATTGTTTTCAGCTTGAAGAACTTCACAGTCACCAATCGAATCCTCTAGACAGAATACAACAGCACACAGCTCAGGATACTTCTGCTTTATCATCATATCGGCAATATCCTTACGGTTTCCCGGAATGTAAAGCGTGGCCCCCAATGCATACTCAAGTATGTGTTTCGGAGAATCCTTTGTTATTGCACCTGGTTGTTTGAAAAAGATATCTTCTTTTTGAGAGTCGGATAAAAAATTAAAGTATTGCAATTTGGTCACCTTCTTCTAAATGGGGAAACTTTTGCTGTTCTCGGTTTTTTCGTGATGATTTTAAAAGGGATGGAGCAGATCAGCACCACCCCTTCATTTTTAAGTTTAATCTTCTTTTGAAGCAGCCGTTTGTTCTTTGATCGCTTTTTGCTTGTTGAAATAGTGAATCACAAATGTAGCTGCGAAAGCGATGAGCAAAATGGCAAAAAATACGCTGTGTGGCAACTCAAAACCCCAGACACTTGCAGCCATCTTAACCGCGATAATTCCAATTAACACAAATGCTGTCGCTTCCAGTTCAGGAACTTTATCAATCAGTGTCAAGAATAATTTGGCAACGGTCCTCATCATCAGGATACCAAGCATTCCGCCAATCAAAAGCACCCAGACTTTCTCTGACACCGCAAACGCAGCAAGGATACTATCAACTGAAAAAGCAAGGTCCATTAATTCTACAGAAATGACAGTTGCCCAAAACACACCGAAAATGCGAACCATCCAGCTGTCTTTTTTCATTTCATTTGCTCCATCGTCACCTTCACCGATGAAGAAGTGTTTGATGACAAGCCATGCCAAATATGCTGCACCGAGCAGCTTGATCCACCAAAATTTAATTAAGATCATACCGAGCCCGATAAAGAGAAATCTAAAGAAATAGGCCCCAATCAAACCGTAAGTCAACGCCTTTTTACGCTGTTTTTCCGGAAGATGTTTAACCATTACAGCCAGTACCAGAGCATTGTCCGCTGATAAAAGGCCTTCAAGCACAACGAGTGAACCGATCAGACCCCAAGAAACGGGATCTGTTAAAACCTCTGCCCACATCTTCAAATCAAAGAATGAGGCGTAAATTGACATCATGTGATGAAATAATTCCACTTTTTGTTACCTCCTATTAATGAAAAGCAAGACTGAATCACGCTTGTGATTCAGTCAAAACACTAGACTTGCAGACCGTAATTACGGCAAAGTGAGGCCAATCCTCCAGAAAATCCGCTCCCGATGGCGTTGAATTTCCAATCTGATCCTTGACGATATAATTCACACACAACAACTGCCGTTTCGATTGAAAAATCTTCACCTAAATCAAAACGTAGCAATTCTTCATTTGTCGATTCATTGACCAAGCGGACAAAAGCGTTTGATACTTGTCCAAAGTTTTGACTGCGACTTTCTGCATCATGAATGGTGACAGTAATCCCAATTTTCTCAACATGAGCTGGAATTTTCGAAAAGTCGACAATGATCTGCTCATCATCGCCTTCCCCTTCACCTGTACGATTGTCACCCGTATGAATAACAGAACCACTCGGGTGCTCTAGATTATTGTAAAAAACAAAATCTTCATCATTTACACATTTATCGTTTCCCTCGACAAGAAAAGCGGAAGCATCCAAGTCAAAATCTGCTCCACCAGTGTATTTATTTGTATCCCAGCCTAATCCGATTAGCCCTTTTATTAAACCTGGATTCGTTTTCGTTAAGTCAATTCTTTGCCCTTTAGATAATTGAATCGTCATCAATCAAACCTCCCCAATCATTTCAGGGCCACATATAGCAGCCGTCCGGTGATTTATTAACCGATTTGCAAGCCAAAATCAGTAGCAATTCGAGCTAGTCCACCTTGATAACCTGAACCGATCGCTGAAAACTTCCACTCTGCTCCGTGGCGGTAGAGTTCACCTGTGATCAGTGCGGTTTCAATTGAGAAGTCCTCTGCTAAATCATAGCGAACCAGTTCTTCGTTGGAGTCTTCGTTGAGAACACGAACATAAGCATTTGATACTTGACCAAAGTTTTGACTACGGGATTCTGCATCATGAATCGTGATAACAAACGAGATCTTTTCAATAGTCGCAGGTACACTATTCAAATCGACTTTCACCTGCTCATCATCACCTTCGCCCATGCCTGTCCGATTATCACCTGTATGTAAGACAGAACCGTTGCCACCCTGTGTTTGGTTATAAAAAATAAAATCCTTTTCTGAAGTACACTTACCTGTTGCATCAAGTAAAAATACGCTGGCATCAAGGTCGAAATCTGCCCCACCGTCATATTTATTCACATCCCAGCCAAGCCCGACAATCACTTTAGAAAGTCCTGGGTTTGTTTTCGTCAAATCAATTTTTTGCCCTTTCGCTAATGAAATTGCCACTTTACATTCCTCCTTTTCAAATTTCCAAAATTTAACCGAATCGTTTAACTATTTCCGTAAGACTTGTGTCATTCGTTCCTTCGCCAACAGCTGTGAACTTCCATTCTTGACCATCTCGATAAATCTCTCCAGCTATGAGGCTTGTCCGTCCAGAATAATCATCTTTCAGATTATACTTCACCATCTCCTGATGGTTCGACATATTCTCAATTCGGATAAAGGCATTTTCAATCATTCCAAAGTGCTGGTTACGCTTCACACAACCGTAAATATTCACGACAAACACTAATTTATTAATATGTGCTGGGACTTTATCAAGATCGACGATAATTTGCTCATCATCACCGTTGCCTTCTCCTGTTAAATTATCGCCTGTATGTCGGATGCTCCCACAACTGCTCTTCAAGTGTCCAAAATAAATCACACTCTTCTTGTCTGTAACTCTACCATTTTCCAGCATCAGTACTGATGCATCACAATCGATATTCGGAGCACTTCCTCCGAATAGCTTTCCAAAAAAACCACCGCTCCCAGAAGATATAGGATCCCATCCGAGACCAACCAAAATTTTCGAAAGCCCTGCATTTCCTTTTGTTAAATCAATTCGTTGACCCTTTTCTAAAGATATAGCCAAACCATTCACTCCTTCTTAGAATGATAACCTTCTCAATAAAGCATGCCATATCACGCCAGCGTGATTCACTTCATCATACAACATTTCTAAGCTGTTTTCATTAAATATGTGACTAATGTATCAATATTTAATTGACTTAACCATATATACGAACACACTCAAATGAAAGTTTCATATTTTTTATAAATCTTTTGAACCTGTCAACCATTGTATTGTTCGAATTGATTGGAAAGCTCCAGTCTTCAAAAAGTTCCTTATATAACGGATCTTGTTTATTATACTCTGTCCATTCTTTAGAAGTACGGAGTGAAGATTATGGTCTTCCACAAAGACCATAAAAGAAAATCTGCATCATTTCTTCTGCAAATTGCTTGTTTTTCTCGAAAGTTTCGCCCAATGTTTTAGAATGATCAATAATCATGTTGATAAAAACGAGAAACCCTTGGGCGGTAATTTTTGGAGAGATTTCTCCTGAGCGATGCCCATCTTCGATGAGTTGAAGCATAAGAGGAATCACCCTTTCATCATATTGCTTTTTAATATAATCCATCATTTCATGTTGCTCAATCATCAACTCTTTCACCACTGTCAGAGCGAACTTCTGACTATTGGCTTCTTTCTTTTGCAAGATGATCAATTCGATCTTTTCCTTTACAGAAATATCTTTTGTCATATATTCTTCAAATTCTTGAATGGCTTGATCAATATAGTCTTTAAAAACTTCATTTAATAATGCTTCTTTACTGCCAAAATAATTATAAATCGTCACTTGTGATACATTTGCATGTTTCGCGATGTCCATGATTCGAATTTGCTTCGGTTCGCAATGACTTAGCATGTTCAACGTAGTCTTTTTAATTTTTTCTTTAATTAACAAAGCTCTTTTTTCAAATCCGTTCATCTTACCACCTGTTCTAAAAAACTTTTCTTAATGAAATTATAACATAAAAATATTTCATTAAATTCATTGACAAAAAAGTTCTTATGAACGTAAAATAAATTATGTAATATTTAAATGATTAAATTTCATATTTTTCATTTCTGGAGGTTTTATCATGCTCACAGTTGAAAATTTGACAAAAACATTTTCAAATGGAAAAGGAATATTTGATGTATCACTCACTATTCAAAAAGGAGAAGTTTTTGGTTTTTTAGGACCTAATGGAGCAGGAAAGTCGACAACGATTCGACACATTATGGGATTTATGAAACCTGATCAAGGCAAAATTAGTGTAGGCGGTATGGATGTATGGAAAAAACAAGGTGAAGTTCAGCGTTTTGTTGGCTATCTCCCTGGGGAAATTGCTTTTATTGAAGGAATGACTGGAAAAACGTTTCTTGATTTCATGGCAGATATGCAAGGTATTAAAAACACTGACAGACGTGATCAATTGATTGAGCGGCTCCAATTTGATATTGATACACCAATTAGAAAAATGTCAAAAGGGATGAAACAAAAAGTCGGACTTGTTGCTGCCTTTATGCATTCTCCAGAAGTCATCATTCTTGATGAACCAACATCTGGACTTGATCCACTAATGCAACAAATGTTTATTGAACTCGTCCTAGAGGAAAAAGCAAAAGGAACAACATTTTTAATGTCTTCTCACAGTTTTCCCGAAATTGAAAAGACTTGTGACAGAGCCGCGATAATCAAAGACGGTATCATTATTGCTGTCAAAGATATTCATGAACTACAGACGATGCAAAGAAAAGTGTTTGAAATCACTTTTGAAAACCCTGCTGACATTCCCGTATTTATTCAATCAGGGTTTGAAATTGATTCATGTCAAGACAACCGTGTGAAAGTTGCTGTTTTAGGAAACCATGATCCGTTTATTAAAGAAGTAGCTAAATACCAGATTCGTCATATCGACATTTCAACGCAAAGTCTTGAAGAAGTGTTTATGAACTTCTATGACAGAAAGGAGTCAGTAAAATGAACCTTCCCCTATACAAACAAATGATCAAAACGAATGTTAAAGGTATGATGAGTTATGCTATCGGCTCTGCTTTCTATATCATTTTAATTTTAGGAATATATCCGAGTATCGCCAAAAATACAGAAGATATTGAAAACATGATGAATGCGATGCCGAAAAGTTTTTTGAAGGCTTTTGGCTTTGAAAACGGTTTGGGTAGTCTAGAAGAATTTATGTCAGGAGAATATTACGGGTTAATCTTTATTGTGATCCTATCGATTTTTTCTGTCATGTTGTCAACTCAGCTGTTGGCAAAGATGGTCGATCAAGGAGCTATGGCGTATGTCTTGTCTACACCGACAACAAGAGGAAAAGTTGCTTTTACTCAAGCCAGTGTGCTGACAACCGGTTTATTTTTAATCATGGCTTTTACAACACTCGCTGGACTTGCCGGATATCAATGGTTGATTGGTGACCAATTTGATTTTGATGTCTCCGCATTTTTGTTGTTAAATCTTGCGGGGTTTTTACTTTTCTTTGCAGTGAGCGGCATTTCTTTTCTCATCTCAGCCACTTCAAATGATGAGAAAAAAGCACTTGGTCTTTCGGGAACAATTACATTTTTGTTTTTCAGTTTAGATTTAATTGGAAAACTGAGTGATAAAACTGAATGGTTGCGAAATCTGTCGCTTTTCTCTTTATTCAGGCCGAGTGAGATTGTCACAGGCAATGCCGAGATAACAGGAGTGCTATTCAGTTTGTTAGCCATCGGTTTCATCACTTTTGCAATTGGTATTGTGATCTTTAAAAAACGTGACTTACCGCTGTAACAATACTAATAAAAAAACCGCCGTTCCAAACGGAACGGCGGTTAACTCAATTATTCAACTACCCGTCTAACAACACCACTAAAATGATTTTTCCAATATCCGCCACTCATGTTGTCGATTGATACACCGTGAGAGGTATTACAATTAAGGAATCGACCATTTCCTAAATAAATACCGACATGACCGTTTGTTTTGTATGTGTCAAAGAAGACCAGATCGCCGCGTTTCATATCACCTTGACTTACAGCACGACCTTTTGAGATAAGTGTGCTTGTTGAAGCAGAAAGACCAGATCCTAATTGAACACCTGCAGATGCATAAGCCCAGCGAACAAATGATGAGCAATCAAAGCGACCGTTATCAATGTCAGACTGTGTCCGTCCGCCTCCAAACACGTAGCGCGTTTTACCAACAAGGCTTGATCCTGCACTAATTGCACCTTCAATTGCACCGCTGTTACTGCTTACAGCAGAACCTGAAGAATAATTCCTTGATGAACCTTTGCTTGATTTGCTACTTGAACCATTATGAGAAGATCCACTTGATTTTCCGTCAGAAGAAGATCCTGAATGTTTCTCAACTGCTTTGGACTCTTGTTGCGCTTTCTTAGCTACTGCTTCATTTGCTTTTTCAGCTTTAATTTTTTGTTGAAGAGCTACTTCCTCTTTTGTCAAAGAACCTGCTTGGTCTTTCAAGCTATTAAGTTCTGACTCTGCTTTATTTTGCTTCTCTTTCAACTGTTTAGAAAGTTTACCTTGATTTTTCAGCTGTTGATCAAGATCTTTTTTTAGCTTTTTCAAATCAGCTAATGTTGTCTGAATTTCATCAAGTTTATTATTCAAATCAGTCATTGCTTCTTCAAGTTTATTTTTATCTTTTTCCTGTTCTTCGAGCAAGTCTTTATCTGCATCCATAATAGTTGAAACAGCTGTAGCCCGTGTGATGAAATCTCCGAAGCTTTGCGCACCTAGGAGAACATCGACATAGCTTTGCGATCCGCCGTTTTCTTGCAAGCTACGCACGCGTTGTTTAATTTTTTCTGAACGATCTTTAATTCTTTTTTCAGTTTCTTTAATTTCCTTTTTCAGTTTTGCTACTTCTTCTTTTGCCTTTTTATGTTCTGCTTTTTTATCTTCAATTTTGTTGCTTGTGTCAAGTGCTTTTTCATCTAGTTTTTTTGCTTTTTCTTCAAGCTGTTCTTGTTGCTTTTGAAGCTTTGCCACTTCTTTTCTTTTGCTTTCAATACTAGAGTTAACATCCGAACGTTTCTTTTGAATTTCCTGTTGTGTTTGTGCTGACGCTGTGTTGTTGATAAAAGGGGTAAATATACCAGCTGTTCCGATAACCGACGCTAAACCAAAAGTACATACTTTTCTTTTCACTTTTTACTCCTCTTTCCTTATGTATTTTTTATTATTTCATTATGTAATTTTTCTAAAATATGAATGTTGTTAAAAAACTGATCTCCTAAACTTACGACCTATGATTAAATCTTACGAACTTTTTCACATGGGTTATTATAACATCTATTTTCGACAATAAGTTTCAATTTATATTACATTTATATTTCGTTTTTGTTTCAACGCTGTCATGTTCTGTCTTTTTCCTATCAAATCATGGTTTGTCTAATATAAAAATTTGAGAACTTTGACAATCGAAATTCTCAATTCTCTTATGGTCTGAATCATTTAAACCTTAAAGGGAGAAGTTGGCGAGTTCATATAGTGACTACTAGTAGAAGGGGAGAAAACAATAAGCATCGTTTCCTTGGTAAAAGTAATATAAATTAACGTTTTAACCTATTAGGGAATAGAGGTCAATGTGCAATGTATTTGAAAATATTTGCTTCAATCACTCGAAGTGTGATCAGTAGCATCACTTGAGCGTTAAGACCTTTCTTGTCCTTCATTAAGTTGACGTCATTCAATCAAATAGTACTAAAGTATCATATTTTAGTGTTTTTTCACTGATTCCTAACCGTGTCGATATTTGTTAACGACATTTACGCTGTTATCATATGTCATTGATTCGTTAGCGAACTGTAAACTCGTTTACAGGATTTCTATTATATAGTGAAAACAGCATTTCCAAAACAATGATCTGAAACGAGGAGTGATGATCGGTTATGGAGCAAAGACTAAACTGGATTGATGTAGCAAAAGGAGTAGGTATGATTTTGGTCATCATCGGTCATGTGCCGACAACCCCTGAAGTCAAGTCATTCATTTTTTCATTTCATATGCCTTTATTCTTCTTTTTATCCGGCCTAGTGTTCAAACAATTGCATCTACCCATTAGAACATTCTTTCAAAACAAAGTAGAACGTTTGCTGTTTCCTTACATTTGTTTTTCAATCATTACTTATTTGTTCTGGCTTTTCGTTGAACGGTACTTTCCGTTTAGTCATAGTAAACATGTCGATCCTTTTGTGCCATTTACAGGGATTTTCATTTCTAACGAAGATCACTTTCAGCTAACTTTTAATCCTGCTATTTGGTTTTTAACTGTTTTATTTCTAGTTGAAGCCGTCTTCTTTCTGTTTATGAAATTAGCAAAAGGCCGATTTGTTCTGTTGTTTACAATAGGAAGTGCCATGCTCGGTTACATTAGCACTTTAAAACTTGAAGAAAGTCTCCCGTGGAACGCTGGAGTTGCTTGTACCGCTTTAGTATTTTACGCTTTAGGATACTTATGTAAGCCATACTTACATGAACTTAAATCAGATCCAACGATAATTTTATGCTCTTTGTTTTTCTTATCTGTCGTCTTTTTACAGGCGACTAATTCTGAAAGGATTGATATGAGAGCCAATCAATATGGAGATATTGATATTTTTTATCTCACTTCAATTCTCGGAATAGCAGGAACAATTTACTTAAGCTTTAAGCTAAAACATTCAAATATACTACGGTTTTTAGGTAAGAATTCTTTAACAATCCTCGTTTTACATTTTACGGGAATTCACTTAAGCAAAGCTTTTGTTTATTTTGTTCTAGGAATTGATATTGATGAGACGTACAATTTAAGTTGGACTGTATTTTACAGCGCATTTACCATTGTTTTCATCATACCTTGTATTTTATTTTTTAATAAATACCCTGTCCTTTTAGGCAGAAAAAAACGAACAACCTATCAAGAGACGGTTGGATAACTTGCTATCGGATGGAAACGCTTATTTCTTCATCGGATTTTTAATTTTTACTCCTTTGACATGATTCATATAACAAAGCTATGCTTGAAAGCAAATTGCTACAATTGGTAGGATCAGTTGCCTAAGTGTGTAAAGACATATTTTTATTTGATAAGAGCTGATTCTTGGGCTTTGGCAAGCTATCTGAACAACAACAATTCAGCCACCAGCGAAAGGTTCGATTAAACCGTCAACTGGGATCACCTTGCCGGCTCCAATTGTGACGGCGGCGTGCCCACAAACAATCGACCTAAAGGAAAAGCACAATTTCCAATCATGTGGATGATGGCAAACACTTGCGGCTGCGACATTGATTGATCTGATTGCTGCCCCAAATGCAACAAAAGTCGTAAAAAATACAGTTTGCAATATACGATTTATAACCCCACCACATTGCAAAAATCGTTCTTTGTGTTATCATAAATATAGACTTAAATGAAGTTTAACTTCTAAAGCAATTGCATAAAATAAAAAATACGACTCGACTGCTGGCAACAGTCGAGTCCAATGTACAAAGAAAGCGGCCCAATCAAGGGCTGGCTCAAAAGGCGTTTTAAATAGACCTTTCCCTTTAAGTTTACAGGCTCAAGGGAGGGTTTATTTTTTGTCTATATAAGACAATAGGGCAAGAATGAACGTGCCAAAAGCGATCATTAAGTAGATCGCTTGAAAAGCTGTCATAAGCATCACCCCCCCTTTCATGGGGATGAGCCAACCTCCCTTGAGTGAGCAAAACTTTGTACATGAATATTTTACCACACCACTATTTATGATCAACTTAGATAATCTATTTTGTATTCTCCTCAAGGTAGCTTTTCATAAGTGAAGTTCTACACAAAATTGTAATTTCGTAAATTTTTTATGTTCACATTTCCTTTTTTTATTTAACTTAACTTCATAATAATTTAATCGTTGTAATCTTGATCTTGGCTCCTGTTCAAAACCAAGGAACACCTTCTATGTTTATGTCCATTTCTTAACGAGTGAACAATGACAGAAATCCAAAAATCATAAAACAAGCAGAAAAATTTGCATTTTTGCATTCGGAAATGATCAACACAAATCAGTTGTTATTTATGATAACGGCGGGAAGTTTGCGACACGCTTTTGGTGGCAGCTCCATTATTTCGGGCATCATTATTAGATGGTGGATTGATCGGCTGGATCAACACAGTTTAACGAAAGAGAAGCTTGTGAACACCCAACAGGTCAAAAAGCGGCTTGGTCAAAAAACCTTGGTCTTTATTGATGACCGCGCACATTCCAGATATACAGGAGACAGTGAACCTCTTGATCATCTGGCAGGTCACATTCCCGATACCAACAAAATATTTTGGGCAAAAAAATTTCACAAAAAAATGGTAGATATAAAAGCAAAAAAGAGCTGCTGCAACAACACTATACCTCTATAGATCATGATCAGGTGTTTCAACTTGTCCGAATGTTCTTCGTATAAGAGAAGCTGGTCTCCAACATCGCAAATGATATGCCCAAAGTTGGAGCGACTAGATTAGCTATACTGACTCCCCGATTGCTTCAAAAAACGACATGACATAACTGTCCACTATGGGCATCGATCAAATCAGGGAAGACAAGGCGATAGACTAGTTTATACTTTTCTCCTTCATCTTTCAGCCACTCTAGTTTTACATCAAAAGCAGCATTAAAAATGGCCTTCGCTTCTTCAATAGAAATTGAAGGTGATAAATTCAAACATTCTAGTATATCCAAATCGGTTTCCGGACACTGAAATACAACAACATGACCTGTCACCCGACTGATCCCAATATTGACAACACCCGACCTTACCGGCACGCCTTTATACATGGTGTCAAACTGAAAAAAGGTTTTTTTTTCGGCTTCTTGATTGTCAGAAGGATGTATGTGAAAAAATTGTTCAGCAAAAGGATATAGTTGATAGAGAAATTGAAGTGCTCGTTTGCGACAAGCCTCAATTGTCCAAACAGACGGTCCATCACATTCAATTAGAGACATTACGCCCCTTAGTTTCCCCGTTTTTTTGTCTGTCATGATCTTGAGCGTGTTTTGATTACGATTTTTAAAATAGCCATCCAAACTTCGTTCTATTGATTGAGGTTCGTTTCCTTTACGCCACACAGTTCCAATCATTGTTCCTAAATCTGATTCACGAATTTTGCGAAAAGAAGCATGATCAAAACCAATCATGTCATTTATATTGACAACATTTTCATGATCAACTAATAAAGGAAGTTTTGTTATTTCAGTATCCCCATCATCTTCCTTCATATCTATTGTCTCCTTTTTCTTTGACAAATCAGCAGGCTGGTAGCAGAGGAACGGACTAAGCGGTTCATATGCGAGATGTAGCAGATCATTACACTCTGCGATACAAAGCTTAAACTTCACTTCTTGAAGATAATCGGATATCATCTGTTGTTTGTCAGCTATTTGTTTTGGGATTGAGTAAGAATCTGTCATACCATAATAACGGAAGTATTTTATAACTCCGCTTCTCATTATCGTGACTAGAAATCCAGTTTGTGGTAATGGAAGCCCGAGAACAGTCTGTGAATATGTATATTGAATGGTATGATCTGTCACCTTTTTCTCCAAAGAAACAAATTTTTCTGCAGCATTCGGATAATGATCTCCAACAAACTGAAGAACCTTTTCTTTTAAATAAACCTCTGAAAGACTTCGATTTTCTGAGATTACATTTTCTTTTTCAAGTCTCATCAATTTTCCATCATTCGCAATTTCCACCGTGATAAATCTTTCTTTAATCTCAGTATCCTCCCATACAAATAAAACGTTGCCATTATCTTTCCCTTGGTGTTCAATTACAAGCTTATCGCGAGCAGAAATGCTGCCAATTTGCTGTGCCATTTGTAGTTTATTGGCCATTACTGACACCTCTCTAATTTCAAAATATGGAAAATATTGTTTCGTATTATTCCTAAGCGTGATACAATCACAATATATCAATAAATATACAAAAGAGTTTATTACTACCTAAAATAATTTATAAAAATTTCATTGCGGAGGCGTTTTTGATGAAAAAAACTTTGATTCTCCCCTTGTTTGTTGTGCTGTTATTTTGTTTTTTTGGAACTAACAATAGCTATGCAAAAGAGATTCCCGATATTGAAACTAAAGTAAAAAGTGGTAAAGTTACATTAAAGGTATATGACAAAGGTGATAAATACAAGTTTTTCAAAAATGGAACTTTATTATATGAAGGGTCCTCCAATGAACTGACTAAACATATCTCTACAATTGGCGGCAAATATAAAATTGGTATTTACCAAGAAAAAAAGTTAAAAAGAGTTGTTACTGTTCGTGTGACAAATGATTTAGAACAACCTCCAACACACCTAAATAAAGCATCTTCCCCAGAAATATTTATGAACAGCAAAATTGAGAACAGCCATATAAATGTGGTAGCAGCCGCTGACAGTGTCCAACTGTCCTGGGATCAACTTCCTGACAAAGATGGATTCTATGAAATATACAAGAATAACAAAAAAATAGCGGAAACAACCAATTTAACTTTCACAGATCAGAACGTGAAACCCGGTGAGCGATATCACTATTCGATTCATGTTCGTATCGATCCAGCAAAAGAAAAGCAAAAAGACGTGGAGAAAACATTCAAAAAGTTCAATTCACAACTCTCTGCTAAAGAAAAAGCGGAATTGATGAGTGTCGAAGGCTTATTGTCAACGATTGTTGATATACCAGTTAATGATGAATCCTATTTAACATCAAAAAAATCAATACTAGATGGGTTAACAAAAAACGAAAACCTATTTACCCAAGGAAAGCTGCCTAGAGATAATATGTATGGCTGGGACTATACAACATTCATTCCATACCAATCAGTCAAAGACCCTAACCCAGCCCATAAACGTCAATATTACTTTAAAGGCGATAACAGAGGTTTTAGTTTCAATGCAAACAAGTTCATAACTAATGTCCAGGTAAACACACAATTCCACTCACCAACAAGTATTGCCCTATTTAAAGAAATGGGGAAAACCATTAGATGCTATGATCCTAGCTGCCGTCGTGTAAAAGAGCAAAAACCAATCAGTGGTGTTGGCATCGAGCGAATCATTCATCAAAAAAAACGTCATGCTCTAGAATGGTCATTAAACCATTCGGTTGAAAATCCATTCGGCAGCTACTATCCGAAGACGGACTACAGTTATCGTGTTAAATTAACAGAAAATAGAGCAACATTTACAGGAGAACACCTTAAGGCACCAAATCATGAATTTTACTTATCGACACCAGCGATCAGAGACTACATGATCATCCATCAGTATGAGGTAAAATCTAAAAAGCAATTTTGGGAACTATGGTTCTCAACATCTAAAATATCTTGGAAAACCGAACTCTCTTAACAATAGACAAGATCCCTTAAAAGATAAGATCTGGTGAACTGCCTTGAGCGATTCACCAGATTTTTGTGTCTATTTGTCAGGATGGATGGACCAGTTCGTTCACACACCACATTCGGAAAAACCTATAATTCGCCCCATGTTTGATCTTTTTTATAAAAGATAGAGAAAAACAGTCTAAAAGATTGTTTGCCCATTCGTTCAAAAGAATGGATTTTTTGTATAATAAATGATAAAGGATGTGATCAAACAAATGATTTCTGCTCAAACAAAGGCTCGACTTATCGATATTGTCGGTAAGGAAAACTATGATGATTCAAATGTAGGCCGCCTTGTCTATTCTTATGATGCAACACCTCAGTTTCAATCAATGCCTGATGCGGTTATCGCACCACAGAACAAAACAGAGATTTCACAAATCGTGAAAATCTGCAATCAGTTTCATATACCGATTATTCCCCGCGGTTCAGGCACGAATTTATGTGCTGGGACATGTCCGACAGAGGGCGGGATTGTCCTATTATTTAAACATATGAATCAAATTTTAGAAATCGATGAAGAAAACTTAACCATCACTGTTCAACCAGGAGTCATCACCCTTGACGTCATAAAAGCAGCAGAAGAAATAGGATTATTTTATCCGCCTGATCCCAGTTCATTCGCAATTTCGACAATCGGTGGAAATATTAATGAAAACTCGGGTGGGTTACGCGGTCTCAAATATGGGGTCACCCGAGATTATGTTATTGCTTTAGAAATTGTTCTAGCCAACGGTCAGATCATCCGCACCGGTGGAAAACTGGCGAAAGATGTAGCCGGCTATGATTTGACCCGCCTGTTCGTTGGCTCTGAAGGAACATTAGGTGTCATTACTGAAGCAACATTAAAATTAATTCCTGCTCCTCAAACAAAGAAAACGGTTCTTGCTCTCTACCAAGATATTGATTCCGCAGCCCAGTCAGTCTCAAATATCATTTCTTCCAAAATCATTCCAGCAACACTAGAGTTTCTCGACCAACCAACCATTCAGGTCATTGAAGATTACACAAATATCGGTCTTCCGGTTCATGCTAAAGCCGTTCTTCTTGTTGAGCAAGATGGAGATACTGAAACAGTTGACCGCGATATTAAGAAGATTGAAAAAATATGCAAACAAGGACATGCACTATCTGTCGAAACAGCACAAACAGAGGCTGAAGCAGAAAAACTCCGCAATGCCCGCCGAACAGCACTGTCAGCCTTGGCCCGTTTAAAACCGACAACGATCTTAGAAGATGCCACAGTCCCCCGTTCAAAAATTGCCAAAATGGTAACAGCAATTAACAGTATTGCTGAAAAATATCAAATTACCATTTGTACATTTGGTCATGCAGGAGATGGAAACCTCCACCCAACATGTACGACAGACTTGCGGAACGATGAAGAAATGAAGCGTGTCGAATTAGCTTTTGCAGAAATATTCGAAAAAGCCGTTGAACTTGGTGGAACAATTACTGGTGAACATGGGGTCGGTGCCATGAAAGCCCCCTACTTGGAACTGAAACTCGGCGAATCTGGGATTGCTGCTATGAAAGCAATTAAGCATGCTTTTGACCCAAACAATATGATGAACCCTGGTAAAATTTTTGCAAAAGAAGCTCGAAAACGGCTGGTGATGACAAGATGACAACAAGTACAGAAAAAAAAGCCATTCAACAGCAATTTCAAGATCGGATTGATGAAGAAGAACTACTTAATTGTATGCGTTGCGGCTTCTGTCTACCATCATGTCCTACATACATAGAATCAGACTTTCAAGAAAGCCACTCACCACGCGGACGGATCGCACTGATGAAAGCCGTCGTTGATGGTATGATCGAACCTGATGAAGATGTGGAACGTTCCCTTGAGCTATGCCTTGGCTGTCGTGCTTGTGAACCTGTATGTCCATCAGGTGTTAACTATGGGCATTTATTAGAGGAAACCCGTGATATTTTGAACCAAAACAAGAAGCACTCATTTCCCACAAAATTACTTCGACATCTTGTGTTTAAAGGGCTTTTCCCACATCAACAACGAATTCGGGCGCTGACAGGGATGATCGGTATTTATCAGCGCTCAGGCCTACAAACCGTCGTACGAAAAACAGGCATTCTTCGCATTCTGCCTGAACATCTTGCCGAACTGGAAAGTGTTCTGCCCAGCGTCCCGAAAATGAAACAGGCAAAAAAACGACCCGAACTTCTTCCAGCGATCGGTAAGCGCAAAATACGTGTTGCATTTTTCACAGGTTGCTTAATGGACACATTATTTTTAAATACCAATCAGGCAACCATTAAATTGTTACAAATGGCAGGATGTGAGATCATCATCCCCAAACAGCAAGCATGCTGTGGAGCCTTGCACAGCCATAGCGGAGAGAAAGCACAAGCCATTCTTCTGGCAAAGCGGAATATTCAAGCATTTGAAGATTTACATGTTGACTATATCATCACAAATGCAGGAGGATGTGGAGCGTTTTTAAGTGAGTATGACCAGCTCTTGAAAACAGACGCTGAATGGCAACAGCGTGCAAAGTCGTTTGTTCATAAACTAAGAGATTTTTCCTCCATCCTTCTTGAATTGAATTTTCAGCAACAAAAACTTCAACTCTCAAACCAGGTCGTAACATATCAAGATTCATGCCATTTACGAAATGTGATGAAAACATTTGCTGAACCCCGCCGCCTGCTCCACAGTATTGAAGGAATTGAGTATCGAGAAATGAAAAACGCACACAGTTGCTGCGGCTCGGCCGGGATTTATAACATTGTCGAATCACGAATGTCAATGAAAATCCTTGACTCTAAAATGGAAACCGTCAAATCAACTCAGTCGACAACAATCGTCACCGCTAATCCTGGTTGCCTTTTGCAAATGCAACTTGGGATCAAACGTGCAGGCCTTTCAAAACAAATGAGAGCTGTTCATTTGGCAGATTTGTTGTTGGAAGCTTGTCATCCCAGTACTGTCAGCAGTTCTAACTATATGTAAAAAAGAGCCACAACCAGTTATTCAAAATTTATCGTTCTGATGATTCACGGAGTGTTGAAACGAATGTCACCAACCTTTTTGGAAAGATTCAGGCCCCCTTTGGGTCAACATACTTTCTTAGTTAGAAGGAGCAAAAGATCTATCGGAAGGAAAAGTTTTAGCGAGACTCTTAAGATTTAAGAACTCTTGAGGTGTATGATGTTGCTGATGCTGATAAAGCAAGTGCATGTGGTATTGACTACTCAATGGATCAACCTTGAATTTAACATTAAGAGTAACAGATAAACTTTCTACTAGACTGGTTAAAATTGATAGATGGGATTAAAACAACCGGGTGGGGAAATATGTATCATGTTTTTCCACCCGGTTTTTGACTAATTCATCGACAGTCTTAGGAATTTTTCGTATATTTCTCGGGAAATAACTCAGTTTATGTCTTAGTAGAAGAGCATCTCCCCTTTTTTTCCTCTTATAACCTTTATCATATTTCATTGTTTTTTAAGACATTGTTTAGATTTCTGTTATGTTCACCCTGTATGATATCAATATCATTGATTTAAACAAGGAGAACCTAACGTTGAACAACAAAGTCGTTGAAGTAAAAGGAATATCAAAACGAATCAAAGGACGTAAGTTATTGCAGAATATTAACTTTGACCTTTTGCCAGATTCACATCTCAGCAAACATCGGATTCCCTTTCATACCTACCCACAACTCCGACTGTTCCAATACATATGCAATTCGTAACAGCCAATGCTCCTTGCCTTTTGGTGCTGTAAACTGGACACCAACTGGTAACCCGCTTTCCGTGATATGGAGTGGAACACTCATTGCCGGCTGACCGGTTAAGTTGGCAAGCTGTGTGAATGGTGTATAGGTGAGACTTTTCAAAAACATCTCATAAATGAGTGACTGCTGTTTATCTTTTTCTATCCCACTGACGTTCATCAGCGTTTCGACTTCTTTTTGCGTCTGGGTTAGCTCACCAACCTGAGGAGCCGGGTAAGCTGTCGCAGGTGTCACATACAAATCAAATGTTTCATGAAAGTCTGCCATTTGTGCAGCTGCTGTATCCCAAGAAGCAAGACTTGTAGTAAATTCGGCAGCCGTTACTTTTTTACCGGCTTCATTCAACACCCATGTGACGATCTCAACGTCCTGAACTGTGATCGGTCTCCCCAGTGCTTTCTCCATTCCTGAGATCATTGCACAAATTTCACCACTATTCATCAAATAATAGTTTTCAATTAAACGAAGACCGTCAACACCATTGGTTCGTTCCTCAATATGGTGTCCTTGTTCACTAAGCCACTTCACAGTTTTATGAACAGCAGCTTTCGCCTCATCACTGACAGGTGTACCAACAGGGGACATTGTTGAAAAAGCAATGTTTAAATGGCGCTGTGGCCCTTTTTTCATATCTTCTACATATTTTTCTGGGAATAATGGTGTTTGAAAAGCCGCTTCTGATTGAATCGTTTGCAGAATATCGAGTAATGCAGCACTGTCTCTGACAGTTCGTGAAAGAACGAAATCAATCGCTGCTCCTTGCCACTGTCGACCGATTCCGGGGCCTACCGGTGTTCTCCCACGAGTTGGCTTCAAGCCGAAAAGCCCTGTAAAAGAAGCGGGAATTCTAATGGAACCCCCTCCATCACTCGCACCTGCAACTGGAACGATACCAGATGCGACAGCGGCTGCGGCCCCACCACTTGATCCACCTGGCGAATAGGCAGTATTCCAAGGATTTCGTGTAGCACCATACAACTCCGGCTCTGTAATATTTTTTAAGCCGTATTCAGGCGTATTGGTTTGACCCATTAACAAAAATCCGGCATGACGTAGTTTGGCAACAAAATTTGAATCTTGCTGTGCAATATGTGATTGAAGAAGTGTTGCCCCAGCTGTCAGTGGCTCCCCTTTTATCGCTTGAGAAATATCTTTTAAAAGAATAGGAACACCTGCAAATGGCTGCTCTGTCAAATCAAGCTGTCCGATTTCGTGTACCGCTTTCTCTCTTCTTGTCCGAATAACCGCATTTAATTGTGGATTGACTTCTTCTAAACGGGCAAAAGCGGTATCCAATAACTGATACGCTGATACTTCACGATGCTTTATAAGCTCGGATAACGCCAACGCATCATTCGTCATATATTCAACTGTGTTCATTCATCACCCTCCCTAATCAGTTGCCTATCCCTTTCATTGTGCATGGTCACCTTCTGAATTTCAATCACAGATCATTTTTGGTTACTCACCAAATCTAGTGATTTAGACCCCAGAAATTTTAAACTGACATTAAGGTTTAGAATGAAGTGAGTCTTTAGAATCATATAATATTCATTCAATTCATCTAGATTAAGAAGTCTTTCACCCTTATTTAGATGCTTTTTTTGAGTTCAATTCAGCATTTTTGAATAATAAAACAAGGATATTTCTTCTAAGAAAATGGATATATATTAATCCTAAAGTTTCGGTCTTTTTATACTATATTAACTATATTACCTTGTCTAAACTTGCAACTTATTGTCCTAAATTAGTGATTATATCCTATTTCATAATAATCAGTTAATCTTTAAAATAGTGTTGTTGTTTCTTTTTGCTTAAGATACAGCAATTAAAAAAGGACCATTGGACCTTTTTTAAGATGTTTTTTGTCTCAGTACTTATTTTCATTTACATAACAATGAAAAAATATATTCAAAAGGAGAATGACATGAGAAGCAAAAAATTACTTTTGATCATGCTTTTGATGTTCACAGCTATTTTTGCAACTGCATGCGGTGGAAGTAAAGATAGCGGGAGCAGTAAAAGTGCAAACAAGGAGCCAGAAAAAAGTGCAGGAAATGCTGAAGTAAAGGTTCTTAACTCAGAATATACTCTTCCTAGTGATACATCAACAAAGTTAGGTGAAAATGAACTCGTATTAAAAGTCAAAGTATCTGTAAAGAATACAGGTAATGAACCACTTTACGTTGACGACAGTCAATTTGCTCTTTATCAAGATAATTCGAAAGTGACAGACGTGTCTATGTATGATACGAAAGATGAGGAATTGCAAAGTGCTGATTTAAATAAAGGCAAATTAGTTGAAGGTTTCCTTTATTATCAGGTTGACAAAGAAAAGAAATACCAACTCGAATATACGCCAGACTCACATGGCTCAAAAAAAGTTGATCCGATTACGTTTGAAATAGACGGTAATCAAATTACCGATACTGCCAAAAACTTACAAGATCCAGCGAAAGCCTTACTTGCTTATACAGATGTCACACTTTACGGTAAAAATAATGAAGATTTCGAAAAACTGACAGGCGAAAATAAACGTGAGGTTGTAAGTGATTTTCTTAAAGGTTTTCAAAAAAACCTCCTCCGTTCTTTGGATATGCTTTATGTAGATGTAGACAAAGTGGATAAAAAGAAACTAAACACATTAACTAACACAATACTACACGTTTATCAAGAAAAAACAAAAGTAACAGCAGTTACAAAGACAATGACAGATGATGAAGCAACAGTTGAAGCTACTATAACACCAATTGATAATGACCAAGCACTAAAGCAAGTGTCAAAAAGAGTGGAAGAATACCAAAAAAGCAAAGGTCTTAAATTTTATGACGTTGAACTTAAGAATGCATCGATTGATATCATGAATGATGAAATAAAAAAATCTAAAACAGCTTCAAGTGACATAACAGTCGAAGTTAGATTTAAGAAAGATGATGATGGTAAGTGGCAACTTGACTTTGATGGATCTACAGAATACTTCAGTAGTTTCGTCAAAAATTAAGTAATGAAAAGAGCACCCTTATGGGTGTTTTTTTCATCATTAAAAAGGAGAACGATATGAATCATAAGAAGTTTTTTTTAATCATACTATTATGCATGACAGCTATGTTTTCCACCGCTTGTAGTGAAAACAAACAAAGTAGTGAAAACAGTAAAAACAGCGCGGCCACGAATCAAGTGAAAGAAAAAGCAGAACCAAAAAAGCCATCGTATAAGGCCAAATTTAAAATACTCCACTCAGAATATATTTTTCCTTATAGTCCAGATACAAAATTAAGTAAAGATGAACTCATTCTAAAACTAAGTTTATTTGTGGAGAATAATGGTGAAGAACAGTTAAGATTAGATAAAAGTGCATTCAACCTTTACGAAGGTGATGTAAAAACTACTAATAATATTGATATCACAGCTGCTGATAGTAACGAAGTCAGCAAAGAGTTGGGATATACATCTTTAAATCCTGGAAAGTCAATTGAAGGTACGATTTATTTCCTCGTTGATAAAGGACAAAAATATAAATTTGCATTCACTCCTGATGGAGATCAAGAATATGCTCCGATAGAAACTGAAATAGACGGTAAAAAACTGTTAGATTCGGCAAAAAAACTTGATGATCCCGCAAAAGCGTTACTTGCCTACACCGACATTACAATATTCGGAAAAGATAATGACAATTTCGAAAAATTAACAGGAGAACATAAACGTGAAGTGATCTCCGAATATCGTGAAAGCTTTGCTAAAACCCTATTTAATGATTTGGACATAACCACAGAAGTCGATGATGATAAGAAACTGAATCATTTAATTGACACTGTGCAACATGTTTATCAAGAAAAAACAAAGGTAAAAGCGGTCACGAAAGCCATTAGGCGTGGTGAAGCTATTGTTGAAGCTAACATTACACCAATCGATTATGAAAAAGTGAAAAAACAAGTAAAGAATAGACATGAAGATTATAAAAAAAGTAAGGGGGATGATTTTTACGACGATGATCTTCTTGTAAATCCAGCCATAAAATTCATGACTGAAGAAATTAAAAAAGCACAACAAGCTTCAACCGAAAAAACAGTTCAGGTAACCATGTATAACGACGATAACAATAAATGGCAACTTGATTTTGAAGACGATGGACTATTGGACCTTGAATATTTTAGTAGTTTCCATAAATAAACTTACAAAAAAGCACCTCACAAGGTGCTTTTTTCAATCACTATAAAACAAGTACTATCAGGCAATGAAACATTTTTTCCATTGTGATCAGTAATCTCAACCTTTGGAGAAAGATATTCTTCATAACCTTCTTGTAAATAATGTTCAAATACAAGAATGTTGGCACGTTCACCTAGTACTTTTTCAATAGAAGCCCGAAATTCTGACGGGGTAAAAAAACCAAATTGCTCCTGTACTTCATGCGGGTACGCTTCTTCTCCCCATGTATAAGTATAAAGAAACTCCATTGCATCATTGATGTAAAGTGTTACCGCATCCTTTTCTATACCCAATACTTGGATTTTCCGTCCTTTAAAATCGTGGAGATACCTTTTGAAGAAATTCATTCCACTTGAGTCTTTAAAGTGAATTCGCCGTGTCTCTTGCTTATTTTCTGTCATGATTCCATCTCTGATAATGATTCTGCCATTTGGTTTCAGTACATCAAAAGCACTTTTTAATGCTTTCGCAATGACACGATCGTTAAATTTTCTGCCCTCATAAGGAATATAAGAAAACATTTCATGTAGAATGGATGAAAACACAATCGTGTCGACACTTTCTTTTTCAATATACTCAGGTAAGTCCAAAGCATCAGCTTGTTTAACTTCCCAGCGCTTTCGTTCACGAACCTTTCTTTTTTGCAACCCCTCAATCACATTGACTGACAAATCAATCCCAATGACTTTTGCCTTCGGATGACGTTCTGTCAATAAATCTAGCATGACGCCTCCTCCAGCACCGATATCTAGCATTTTTTCTCCGACTGCATAATCTGCAATCTTTTTTTTATAATCTTCAGCACTGTTCATATCAGATAAATAAGCCTGTTCATTTTGAAGGCGATCAAATGAATCTTTGCGAAAATCAAAAAAATCATACAGGAGAACAATCGCCCGTTCATATAATGGAGATTTTTCCGCTTCCTGACAGAACTCTATCAACTTTAACCCAGCCTTTGAAAAAGTAAAAGTAACACCGATAATTTCTAAAGCATGATCAAATGGTTGAATAGACAATGAAACATGTTCATTAACAGGCACATTTCCTTGAAGTAAGTCAGAAATGGACATCTCCTTTAAACACGCTTCAATAATTCGTTTTTTATAAATATTCGTATGCCGAACACCCTGATAATCACGGTAAATGTCTCTCATCAACGGTTCAAAACTAATTTGCCTAACTGATGAATGATTGACAAAATGACGAATGAGCAAGAAGATTTTAACAAATTCCTCAAAACTAAAAGACGACAGTGCGGATTCAACATACCATAAATCTACCTGCTTAAAAAAATCGTGCAGTACCTCTTCTGCTGCATGCTCTTTCAGATATTGTTGATAAAAATTGATGTCTTCTCCCATATAAAGTGCTTGTTTACGCAATCTTTTTAACCTTTCTGCAAATATCCATTCCTGATTGCGTTCTTTCTTCACAATTTGGGCAATCACCCGGTTAACATCTTCCTCAATCGATTGCCAAAGCTCTAAAGAAACAGCGGCAATGATACATTTGTTTAGCCAATAGAGGACTCGTTCCATATTGAGATTGCTTCGTTTTGAACGCTCAAGCCAATCAATCAGTGGAGAAAATTGCTGATATTGCGTTTCCCCTCTGATATATTGTCCTACAAGGCCGTGTGTCAAAATTAAGATATAGACAAGTTCCTCAACACTTGTTCGGTCAGATTTAATTTTAGCATTATAAATTTGCGCGGAACCGATATTATGAATAGCAAGTTGAAACCCTTTCTTATGCCACTCTGTTCGCTGATGTGGCTGACCACATTTGGCTACTTCACTCCAGACAAGGACTTCTTCAATGATTTTTTGTTCATGATCAGGAATATCAGCTTTCTCTAAAATATGAAGTGTTTTTTCAACATAAAGGAGAACGGGGTGACTCGGCATCTTCTTCAATGAAGGAACCCGTTCCAAATTAACGTTTTGCTTTTTCGTTAAGTAAAGGTATTTTAACCATTCAGTTTGCCGTAAGACAGAACGATCACCATTTTCCAATTTCTCAATGATATTTAATGATTGTAAACGCCTCATAACGTTTTCCCTCTTTTTAAGTCCGCCTGCGCGACTCTTAAAGTCGGCAGGCGATGATATATTTTTTTAGCAAGGTAGTTGATCAAGTTCTTCTTTTAAGACAGCTTCAATATCTTTAAAACGATTTGATACAGTTGAAGCACTAACTCCGTATTTTTTCGCAAGCTTAGCTTGTGATACTGATTTTTCTGAGTTGGAAACCGAATTGATAAAATATTCTATAGCAGCAGCAAAAGCTTCGGTTTTTTTAATGATTGGCTTCTTTTTAGTGCAATACGATTGCCAAAGACCGATCGCCCACGAAATCAATGCCTCTGAGTGGCCTTCAGTAAGTAATCCCTTTTCGATAACATGTGCCGTTTCTTTTTCCATCTCATTAGCCCATTCAATTTCTTGGGGAGATTCTTCATTAGTTTGACAGAGCTTCATTAAAAATTGCGGGAATTTTTCTTTCATGAACTGGTTTGTTTCTCCACTAAACGGTTTTAAAGCCCCTTCTATCTTTTTGATCAGCTTCTTAGGGTAGATGGTAAACTGCAGGAAGAATTCTTTATGATCACTGACCTTGATCGGAAAACCAAGAACATAATCACCGATAAATGGTCCTTCTCGCTTCATACTCATTTTCATGATGACTGGCTCTTTAGATATAGCATCTTCAAAATGAATCTCATGATCTGCTATATCTATCACCCTTAATAAAGCTGGAACGAGATCTTTCCATGATTGAATAGCTTCTTTCGTTTGTGACCTAAGAATAGAGGAATCGTTTTCTTTTAAATAATCTTGGAAAATCGTCAATCCTCCCTTTACTAACGGCTGTGAAAAGACCCCCCATACTCCTAAGTTAAAAATCGATATTTTTTGTGCTGATTCATCTAGATCTGCTAAAAAAGAATATTGATGAAGGAATTGATCAAGTGTCTCTTTATGTACTGTAAAAGCAAATTCCATGACATCTTTTTGTAGTTGCTTCAGCTCCCGTTCCACAACAATTTGTAGATTAGCATTTGTATGACCACAGCACTTTTTATATTTTAGTCCACTACCACAAGGGCATGGCATATTTCTCTTTACTTTTTTCACAATGAAACCTCCGTATACTAAACTATAACTTATTTATTTTATCAAAACTTTGAAACGGAGGGAAATCGGTAAATCATAAAATAGGTTAAATATCCTATTTTAAAAATGGTTATTTAGCTATAAAATGGATAATGTTATTTGAAAAATGGAAGGAAGAAATACACAATGAAGTTTGCAGGTTTTTGGATTCGCGTCGGCGCTTTTCTTGTCGATGTTGTATTAATAGTTATTTTTGGTATTATTATTTTTGAGTATAGTCTCTTCAGTGCTACTGTTGAAGCTTACATTTTCTGGTTTTCTATCATTTTATACATCTTCCTTCTTCCCTTAACAAAGCTACAAGGTACGATAGGGAAAGTGGTTTTTGGGCTCCGCATCGTTTCTTCAAAAAATGGACAGCGAATTAAAATTTGGCAAGCTGTAGTTAGAGGCATCCTTTTACTGCTTCAGCTGGTAATTAGACTTCTTTTTCTCGTAGTTGCTTTTCACAAAGAAAAACAAGGATTGCATGACCTTGCAGCCAAAACATACGTTATCAAAGTAAACCACGGCAAAAAAGAAGTCATTGAGCTTTAATTTTATTTTGATGATGTTGGGTTTTGGAGAGCAGCTTAACCAAATCGAGTAGAGGGAAAATAATTTAATTATTTTCGCCCCTCTCACACCACCGTAAGTACGGTTCCGTATACGGCGGTTCAATTTATATTACAGTGTGTACTTTTAGATAATGTTCTAAAGCAGAGGGAAGTCCCCTCTGCTTTAGTCTTTTGTTTGAGATTGCTCTTTGAACAACT
>NZ_JAQFWW010000007.1:0-145640 GCF_027706145.1 Bacillus changyiensis
ATCTTTTGGACTTTGACTTGTTATGGAGCCTTATCCCTTTGTGGAGCCTTGGTATCAGATTTCTGTTCGTCGAGCCAAGATTTTATTCCACGCTTCTTTCAGCCCTTATCTCACGATAAGTACCTTGCGCTTCCTTAGTGGTTGGTCGATGTGTACCCCCACAGTGGACTTTCACCACCTAGATAGTTGCCATGCCTGGCACACATACAGAAAGGGGCATCTTTTAACAATGCCCCTACTACCTATTTACTTTTCATTCCGCTCGGCAAAGACTGTCATCGCCTCAGACATAAATTTTGCTAAGCCCTCACCATATTGATCGATGTTCTTCGTAAAACGGTTATCACAAATATACAACTCTCCTAAGCCTTTGAATGCTTCAAGCGTGTAGTGGTGTCCAGTTTCATGATTTAAAAACTGATACCATTCCTTAATGGCCGACTGTGCCTGTTCTGAATCAGGTGCACACTGGCGAACTTCGGCCAGCTTTTTGTAAATCGCAGAAAATTGCTGTGCGAATGCTTTTTGTTCTTGTTTAGATTTTGCAACCATTTTAGCATTCGTTTTGTCAATGACTTCATCACCCCATCGTTCACGGGCTTCCGCTTCGTACGGATCTTGACTGAAATCAAAACCGGCAAATTTTTCTGTATTTGTCATAGCAATTTCTCCTTTCATATATTGAATCGTTTTGTCAATTGTTATCATCATTTGATTGATTCGGTTCCGTTTTTCAAGCAGCATTTTTCGATGTAGCTGTAATGCCTCATACCGGTTATAAGAAGGACTCTCGAGAATCATTTTAATTTTTTTCAAAGGGAAGTCTAACTCTCTAAAAAATAAGATTTGCTGCAACTTTTCCAAATCGTCATTTGAATAAAGTCGATAGCCAGACTCTGTCGTCTCAGCTGGTGTTAATAAGCCGATTTCATCATAATGATGCAGTGTGCGCACACTAATGCCGACTAAATCAGCAACTTCTTTAACTTTCATGATGTGTCCTCCCTTCTTTATTGACTATAAAGTATCACGTAACGGAAGAGTCAATACTTTAACAAAAAAAATAAGCAAGCTACAGCCCGCATTACTTTTTCTCCACAAATATGTTTAAGATGATTTCAGAATTTTAACAACGAATCATCCAGTTACTCCTTCAGTTGAATAAGAAGTTACTTCTTATTTCATTTCCAAACATATTTTTTTACAACAAGTCTACCTTCTTCTCATTCTACTTTGCATGTTGAATATACGACTCTACTATCTTTGAATTCCTCTGGATTAACTTTATCCTCCAAAAGAATTAGCCGTGACTTTAGAGGATTTACTCGATAATCCTCATTTCTTCCGATGATTTTCCCAGCCCACTCAAGCTGACGCAGGTTTTTGAGGAACTGATTGACAAGCTATTTTTCATAAGCTGCTCTATCCAGTTGATTCGGCATGGCTTAACAACGCCAAAGTTTTGATCACTCTCATTTAATACCGCTTCAATCTGCGCACGTTGTTATTGATTGTCTATTCCTAAACTGAAATGTGATGTTTGCCATCTAGATGAAGTGTAAGGTTTTGATGATCGGGAAGCTTGATACCCTTCTGAGTCAACTCCAAACTGGTTATTTAAACGCTGTCGATCAAGATTAAATTTCAATCATTGCGCTTGTTTCGGTTGTTTACTGATGGAAAGAGAGTCTGTTTTAACGTCCGACTGCTGATTTCGTTTTGATAGCTGGTTTTTTTGAGTTCATCAACTGTTCAGTATAAAGTGAAAGTTTTACCGTGTCTCTAATCTTCATGGGAGCTCCTTGCATGGCTAAAAGTGGATTTTTTTATATCGGTCAATTTTTAACCAATTTTACCAACCGTATGTTTGATCATATTGATAATTGATCTTCAGTTGTGGTGATCTCCAGGTAGAACGGCTGTGAGCAAGTGAATAGTATCTGACATTCCAAATGGTTTTGACAGGTAAGCCTAGTTCCGGTTTCATATCACGAAATATTGTTCCCCCAGAAACCGTTGTGTGCCAGACCCCTTCTTCTTGATTGAGTACTTCTCGATAGGTGTGACCAAGGCTTGGAGAAATCGTTCCCTCGGCCGAGACGCTTTTTACAATCGCTCCATCAGGAATGGTTGAAACATTTTTCAAGTTCGCTACAGCTAGCGGAGAAGCGATTCCTTTTCCTGGACTGGATATCGATGATGGTGACAGGTTTGCGGTATAGTAACCGCTTTTAAACCTATCTATGAATTCCAATCTGTAAAATCCCCATCCATCATATGTTCCATTTTTAGATATTACAGCCGCAATGTACCTACCTGATTCAGGTACATCAAACCGAATAATGTCGTTTTGATTGCCTGTTCTTTCGGAAGAGGCTACAGCAGGGTAGTTATAGGAATCTTTGAATAAATAAAGATCATAATCTGTATTGGCCGGGACTTCTCTGAGATGAATAGCAAGTTGATCTCCTTTTGAGGCATAAAACTTATAATAATCTTTATCACTTTCACTATGGATCGTTGCCGAAATCAATTTATATTTCCACAATCCTACATCATGAGCTGAAGCAAGGGAATCATTAGGTTCATACTCGTCTTCATGAACATTGGCCGCTGCGGCTGAGTACTCAGGAACAGCTATCAATAAAACACTTAATATGAATAGACATAAACCTTTTTTCATTTGCACTTGCCTCCCATTTAAGTGATGACCATAAAAGGAACTCCCTCTCCTTTATATCGCATCAAAAATTCATTTTAAAGACAAAATTGAAAAAAACTAGAAAAATTCACTCATTTTTAACATTTTCTAAACATTTCACAACCTCAACCATCGAGAGACTCTTTTTGGCGAGGACTTCTACTAAAGAAATGAAAAGTTCCATAAAAAGCAGCTATTAATAGTAAAACGCCACAAGATACGTATACGAAACGAACCCCAACCACATCTGTTAGCACACCGATCCCAATAATCGATAACATATAAACCAACTGAATGAAGGTAGACCTTGCCGCCATGATATCAGCCAAAATGCTCTCGTCTAGACGATTTTGAATAAAAGTTTCTTGACATAAGTCACGCAAAACAAAAGCAGGCCCCATCAACAGCACAAGGATGAGTGCTAAGTAAGGGTTAGAAAGTAAACCATATATAACAGTAAAGACTCCATATACAATCGCTCCTAAAAACATAGAAAAGAGTAAATTCTTTTGTAGTCTATCGGAAACTTTAAAGATGACAATTCCGCCAATAATTGTTCCTAAATAATAACCACCATTTATATATCCCCACCAAGCTTCATCCTTATGTAAAACTTGACTGACATATGCTAACGAAACAGACGCCGTCCAAATCATTCCCGCCCAAGATTCTATTAAATCCATGACCAGCAACACTTTAAGGTCTTGGTGTTGAAATAAAGTTGACCAACCCTTTTTTAAACGATTAATAGGGGATCCTTTTGCACCTTGCTTCTGTTTGATGTTTAGGAAAAACAAACAGGAAAGTGAAACGAGTACTAAAGAAATCGTGATCCATAATGTGAAGTCTTTTCCTAAAAAAGATAAGGTGATTCCCCCAAAAGCCCAGCCAATGAATTGAAAAGTTTGATCGGTTACAGATATTAAGCCATTCGCTTTGACTCTTTGGTTTTCTGCAACAACTGAGCGAATGATTGTGCTTTTTATAGGGACAAACCACCCATTAAAAAAAGAAATCATCGCAATGATGGCGAACATGAAAGCAAGCGTTAATATATCTGAATAGCTTTGACGAAATAACCACACGAAACATAATAAGAAAGCAAGCTGTACACTTTGGGAAGTGATGAATAAAAATCGAAATGATCGGCGGCTTGATAACAATGGAAGGGTTGCGCTGCCTATCATTCGGAAAAGAAGACTGATCAAGGTGATGAAAGAAGCTATTGTTGTAGAGCTTGTCACACTATAAACATAGAGTGTGACAAGCATTGTGTAAAGCGCAAATCCTAAATTTGTAGTCGATTGACTCATTAAGATAATATAATATGACCGACTCAGATGCACTCCCCCCGTAATGCATGCTTAACGACTTTTCCTAGTCTGTTTTTCGGAAGACTTTTAACAAATATGATTTCGGGTACTTTGTAGTTTGCTAGCCGTTCTTTGCAATAAGATATGATATTCTCCTTTCCCAGACAATATGTTTCATTCACCACAACATATGCCCTTGGAATCTCGCCATACACCTCATCTGGAACACCGATGACAGCAGACTCAATGACACCAGGCACTTGTTCAATAATGTCTTCGACTTGATGAGGATAAATATTGTCTCCACCATAAACAATCACATCTTTATAGCGGCCTGTTATATACAAGAACCCTTCTTCATCAAGACAACCCGAGTCCCCCATATAAAACCAACCATCTTTCAGCACTTGTTCTGTAGCATGTCGATTTTGATAATATCCTGCAAAAACATACGGACTTTTAATGACGACTTCCCCCACTTCACCTGGTGGAAGCTCCTCATGTGTGCTTGGATCTTTGATCTTGACACTGACACGTGGAATCGGTTTTCCGGCTGAATGGACTTTGTCCCAGCCCATGTCAGGTCTCCATGAACTAACCGTCCATGCTTCAGTACTGCCGTAACCTTGAACCATCATCACTCCATAATCTTTAAATTCCTTGAACAAGCGCGTCGGAACCTTTGTCCCGCCGGAAATAAAAGCGCTAACTGATGACAGGTTAAACGACCGTTTTTTCATTTCTTCCAACATGTATGTGTAAACAGATGGAAACGCCATCATCATATGAATCTGTTTTCTCTCAATTTCTTGTAAAATCTCAACTGGTTTAGGTTCCCATAAAAAATGCAGTGTCACTCCCCCAAATGCACCTTGAAGAAGATGATTGAGTGAACTCATATGATATAAAGGATGACACGCTAAAAACCGGGTACCCCTATGTTGCCTTCCATTGATATGTAGATCTGTTAAATAGGTAGTCAAACTACCATGATTCACCATACAGCCTTTTGGATTCCCGGTCGTCCCTGACGTGAATAACAATAATGCTAAATCATCTTCTGCCACCTGCTCTATATTTAGCTGAGATGGCCGCTCAATAAAAATATCTTCAAACTCCTCTGTTGTATTCATTCCAATTCCAGCTTCGATCATAAGTGATGACTGAAGGTATTGACCGAGCGGTGAAAAAACAGGAGCAAATTCTCTGTCATAAAAGATAATACTTGGCTGACTATTTTTTAAAATTCCCTCTACTTCATAAGTTGTCAGCTGCCAGCTTAATGGAACAACCACCGCACCGATTTTCAATGCCCCAAGTAAAATAACAGGGAAATGATGATTGTTTTTACACAATATCGCAATACAGTCTCCCTTTTGAACACCTTTCTCTAGCAAAAACTGGGCCAATTTGTTGACCCGATCATGATACTCCTTAAACGACAATGTTCTGTCCCCGCCAGACAAGGCTTCCAATTCAGCTGATTTTTCCATATGATAATAGATAAAGTGCTGAAGTGTACTCAATATTTCTCATCTCCAAATTTCATCATTTTTCACAAAAACAGTTAATACATCTTTGATTTTACTGCAAGATTTATCAACTGTAAAACTTTTCATCTTCTATTCGAATACATATAAAGGAAGTGTATTTGTATGAAACCTGACAAAAAGACGAAGTTAAGAGCCCCCAAACTCCCTGAAGACTTAATTCCGATTCAGTTTGATGAGATAATCAGTGCTGAAAAACACTACTTCAATGGTGTCATTCAAGAGACTTCAGTTGTTGAACAAACATTTGAAAATCTTGAATTCGAAAAAATGCTCTTTAAAAAATCCGTCTTTCAAAATGTCTCCTTTCGTGACCTACAATTGACAGATGTTGTTTTTGACTCATGTGATTTATCAAATGTTGACTTCAGTGGCGCCATTATCCATCGAACAGAACTGCACAATTGTAAGCTGTTAGGGGCAAATCTTTCAGAGGCAACTTTTCGAAATGTTTTATTTGATCAATGTTTAGCCAAATATGGCTCATTCGGCTTTGCAAACTTTAAACAAGTTTGCTTTCAAGATTGCTCACTCCAAAATACCGATTTTTATGAAATGAAACACAAACAATTGGATTTTAGCAAGTGCAATCTTAATGAAGCAAATTTCTCAGGAACTGAATTAAATAAGCTTGATTTAAGGAGCTGTACATTTGATCATATCACTGTTTCTCTAGATAAATTGAACGGTTGTATCGTCTCATCTGAACAAGCTGTCGGATTTGCTAAAACGCTTGGGCTTGTTGTGAAAGAAGCGGATTAAAAAAACTTGTCGATCAAGCCTTTAAACGGCTTTGTCGACAAGCTCATATTAAAACTACGCTTCAGAGTTTCGCTTTGTCATCCTCTCAATCACCTGATGAAGCCCTTCTGGCTTATAAAACTCTACAGGTGAACTTCCTTTTTCAAATGAAATTGTCTCAGCCTCAATTAGTGCCACATAGCGACCATTCACCTTGGCGAGATGAATCGTATCTCCAAATCCAGCTAAAGGTCCTTTAATCTCAGTTTCACCTAGTTTCATTTTCAGCTCAGCCTCTGGGACATGTTCAATCATTTGTGCAGCAGCTTCAATCACCTGATGTGTGTCAAGGCGTTCTTGAATGTCCCGCTTTTCACTAGCTTCCCAGATTTCAAGATCATGTTCAAACTGCTGGCGCTCCTCACTTGTGTCTGAAAATGTTTCATATACATGCTCCTGTACCATATTCATCACTTGTGTTTTCATGATTTGCGGCATTGATTCACCATATTCAACAAACTTTAAGAAATCTTCAAAATAACGCGCGTGTGAAGACTGATGAATTTTGACTTCGCTTTCTTCTGTCATGCCTTCTTCAGGCATGTATGGATATTGAATTGATTTCATGTTTTTCGTAGTAATCGCCATTTCAACCTTCTGGATTAATGAAGCTTCATCTGCAATCGAAGCGACTTTCGGTTCGAAATCGCATTTCATCACAAAGACAAATGCATCATCAAAGTACTTGCGCGGCACTGCGGAGGCCACTAAAAATACACCACCTCTGACAGCACTCGTATCAAGGTATGTATGGACAAACTGTTCACTCAGTTCAATGAAATCTTCTTTTGTTGTCGCTTCTTTTGTCCGATGAAACAAATTATAATTTGGATTGGAGTCTAGGGCATGCCCAGGTTCAGTAATAAAGCGACCGATTTTCGTTGGCACCTGTTCTGACTTAGGATGTCGTTCTGCTTTCCGTTTAACAATTTTTTTGAGTTCGCCATCTAAAAAATCTTTCAGTTCACTATGTTCAAACTCTGTTGTATCAAGCGTCTGAAAATGTTTAAACTGTTTGTTCGCCTGTTCATCTTTGCCATCTACTTGGATGACGTAAAAAGAAATAAACCGAATCTCAAAATCCATCTTCTGTTCACCCTGTTTCCTCATTGTTCAGTTCTTCAAGTATAGGGAAATGCTAATCTTTCGTCAATTTCAGAAAGGGAGGAACATTACAGCAATAGTGGAAGACTTTATCTATGCAGCTATATATGTGACCATTTGAAATGAGTTAACTAGTAAAATAATCGTTGGCTAATCTAGAGATTTAGCTCAGGAAGACCGTACTCTATGTGCGGTCTTTGTTAAGAATCTCTTGTCCAATTTCAGTTATGAAAGTACATCTTTTTTTTCTATCTGTCTGACAGTCAAATATGATAATACGATCCCGACAGCTGCCAAAGATAGGGGAATATAAATGATCGAAGACAAAGAAAATACTGGGTTTGTAGAACTAATCAGCATAACAATAATGACCGAGGAAATAATAGTTGCCGAAATGGATTGTTTACGCATACCAAAATAGATTGGCACTAAACTGGTGCCGGCAGCACCGAATGCAAAAATCACAATTTTTAGAACCTGATCATAAACGATATTGGCTGTGATTTCTCCTTGAACAACAGGAAAGAATGAATTTAGCATAAAGAAAATAGTCGCAATGAAGACATTTGATATTAAAATGGTGACAAATGTCAATACTCCAACGATGCCTAGCTTAGCAGTCATTATTTTTTTCCGACTCACCGGGTATGTAAACAACACAAGTATTGTTTTATTTTTAAACTCAGAAATGACTAATCTTGAAAGCAATACTGCACCGTAAATGATAAAAACCGCTCTAACGAAGGTGCCGATGACAAGAAATGCTTCAGCAATATCGTGGAACGCACCTGTGCTTTCTGCTTTTTCTGAATAGCTGATCATCCATAGTAGCCCAAGAATGATGAGGTTTGCAATGATAACTCCACGTACATACCCGGCCAGCTTTAATTTTTTAATTTCTATTCTCATCAAATTTAACATCAAGTTTCAGCCTCCTTTACAAACTGATGGTATCGCCATTAATTAATCTGAAAAAATAGTCCTCAAGTGACGTAAACTTTTTATTTATCAATTCTATTTCTACATCATTCAATACCAAAGCTTTTGAAATAGCTGTTTGAGAGACTTCAGCATCATAAATTCGGATTGTTTTATCATTTAATATTTTAAAATTAGTCATGTGAAGCTCGTTTTCAAGCACAAAGCAAGCCTTTAGTTGATTTGTGGTTACAAGCTCAATATATTCTGTGTTCTGTTCCCTGACGTTTTCCATTGATACTTCCTTAATAAGCCTGCCACCCTTTATGACTCCGATTGTATCCGCAACTTGTTCGATTTCGCTTAGGATGTGGGTAGAAATCAGCAATGTCATCCCATACTCTTTGCTAAGCACTTGAAATAAGTTCCTGATCTCTTTGATTCCAACAGGATCAAGACCGTTAGTCGGTTCATCTAATACCAGCAAATCAGGCTTAGTGAGAATCGCTCGTGCAATTCCAAGGCGTTGCTTCATACCAAGCGAAAACGTTTTGACTGGCTTACTATCAATATTTTTTAAATTGACCATGTCCAGCACTTCATAAATCTTCGTTTTATTGTGATATCCCATATACTCGCAGTGAAGATTTAAATTTTCTAAAGCTGTCAGATTTTCATAAAAAATCGGGTACTCAATCATACTGCCAATATGGCCGAGAATCTTATATGATGTATTTGTCAGCTTATGTCCAAGGATATTGATTTCACCGCTTGTCGGTTTTATGAGACCCATTAGCATCTTCATGATGGTCGTTTTTCCAGCTCCGTTCGGGCCAAGAAAACCGTAGATTTCCCCTTTTCGTATATGCATGCATACATTGGAGACAACTTCTTTTCCTTGGAATGTTTTGGTTAGCCCGTTTATTTGTACGATGTAAGTCAAAACCATCTCTCCTTTCCTGTCTCTTGTTTACGATTCTATTTTAGCGGTTGATACTGTCTTTTTTATGTCTCGTTTCTTAAGAAATTCTTACGTTTGCTAGTAAGTTGTCCGTTTTAATTTGATAGAAAAAGCTGTCCGTTCATATGCCTTGCTTTTGAGAGAGATTTCCCCTCCCATTTTCTCAACAAGTCTTTTTGTAATCGTTAAGCCAAGTCCGCTTCCTTGGAACGCTTTATTTCTTGATTCCTCAAGGGTGTAAAGTCTTTCAAATACCCTTTGTTGATCATACTCACTGATCCCTTTTCCACGATCCCATACGGTGATCACGATATGCCTTTCTCCATATGACAGCGACAATCCAATGAGCTGACCATCTGCACCATACCGAACCGCATTTGCTAAAAGATTTTGAAGAACTCTGTTCAACGCTTCTTCATTTCCATGCACATATAACGGTCTGTCAGGAATATCAATGACTGCTTGATAACCTTTTGTCTGAATAACATCATAGTATTGTAAAATATTTTTTTTACATACTTCATTAATATGTATTTTACTGATTGGAATTTGTTTATCATCTGACTCTAGCTTAGCCAAATCAAAAAATGAATTCATCAAGTGAATAATTTCACATGTTTTTTGATGGAGCTTTTCCAGTAGCCTTGCCTGCTCCTTACTATTCAAATCTGCTGAATCACTTTGGATCGCCTCGATATAGCCAAGAACAACAGTAAGCGGTGTTTTGATATCATGAGACATATTCGTCAGCATTCGTTTCATTGATTGCTCTGTTCTTATAAATCTGGCCGAAATATGTTGATGATCCTCAGCCAAAAGGTTGATTTGCACGAGCAAAGCTCGCAATACTTTATCATCCGTTCCCAGTAAAATTTGATCCGTTGAATGTCCTTCCAGCCTCGTTTTCAACTGTTCTGATACATACCTTAAGTTATCGTCTCGTTTGTTTTTCATTTTATATTGAATAAAATTGAAAGATACCAAAACGATGATAATACCAATCCATACCATTGTCATTCTAAAATTCTCCCCATTTATAACCGATGCCCCAAAGTGTTTTTATATACTGTGGAGAAGAAGGGTCATCTTCTATCTTTTCTCTAAGACGCCGCATATGAACGTTAATAATATTTTGATCGTCAAAGTAGTCATCATTCCACACTGACCGATAAATTTGTTCTTTTGTAAATACCTTTTTTTGGTTTGTCGCAAATAACTTAAGTAACTTCCATTCAGTTGACGTCAACTGAAGTGGTTTCCCATTTTTAAGTACGGATACATTTTCTATATCAATTGTCAGATCATGAACTTGTAATACCTTTTCCTCAGCCGGTTCACTGCTCGAATATTGTGTCGCCCGCCGAATTGCAGCTTTTATTCTCGCTGTCAGCTCGATCATCGAAAACGGTTTGGCAATATAGTCATCCGCACCGAATCCTAATCCTAACGCTTTTTCTACATCACCATCTTTTGCAGAAATAATTAAGACCGGGATATTGCTCTGTTCGCGGATTAATTTTAGAAAATCAATGCCGTTGAGCTTTGGTAGCATGACATCCAGCAAGATCAAATCATAAGAATCTTGATGAAATAGCCGAATACCCTCTTCTCCGTCAAAAGCATGTTCGACCTGAAAATCTTCTTTTGTTAAATAATGATGAATCACTTCACTGATCGAATGGTCATCTTCAACTAATAATATGCGCTGCATCTCGTCACCCAATTTTATAAAATATAAAACTACTGATCCTTACATTTATTATAATTTAAAAACATCGTCTTTTCACAAGGATATTTAGCAAAGATATTGCTCAGTTGTTATTTAAGCTTTTGTCCTTATTAAACCTTCCTTCCCGAGTCCTCTCAGCAAATCACTGTTACTGACTAGGGAAAATTGTGATTGATTACGAGTCATGTCATACTAGCATCTGTAACGTATAGCACAACCCCTGTTGTTCATTGACAGAGTAAAATACAAACTAAAAAATAGGCTGAAGACAACTAAGTCCTTCAACCTTGAGCTTCAGCCCCTACCTTACTGGCCATTTTTTTTCTGTATATAAAAGTTGATAAAGAAATACTGAATTCATATAGTACAAGCAGTGGCACGATCACCAACACATCTGAAATAAAATCGGGGGGCGTGATCACGACTGATATCACGATCAACACAAAGTAAGCTATCTTTCTCATCTTGGCAAGTCTTGCAGGATTGAGAATGCCCAAACTCGTTAAAAACATGACGACAAGGGGCATTTCAAATAAAAAGCCAAATGGCAAAGTTAAGTTGAGCATAAAACGAAAATAATGCTGCGCTGTAAATATCGTTTGAAAATGGCCCGCGGAAAGACTAATTAAAAACTGAAGGACTAACGGAAACAAGATAAAGTAACCAAACAAGATTCCTAAAATAAATGAGATAAATAAACCGGGAATATAAAAAAGCGCTACCCTTCGTTCAACTTGGGTCAGTGCAGGTGCTACAAACTGCCAGGTTTGAAAAGCAGCCACAGGTATCGTTGTTGCAATTGCCAAAACCCCTGAAATCATCATATAGACCCATAAAATATCACCTGGTCCCAGTACAGCCAGTTTAGAGTCAAAATCTCTGCTCAACCAGTCATAAATGTCCTGAACAAATATAAAACCGACAATCAAAAACAAGATGAAAGTGAGAAGAGTTTTAATGATCCTGCGACGCAGCTCTTCTAAATGACCAAGCAAATGAGTTTCTCTGCTTTTCATGTCACTGCCCTCGCTTTCTTTAAAGAAGCAGACGGGTTTCCCCGTCCGCTTGAATTATTGTGCGGATTGATCATGTTTTTTTTTCAGATCTAGCTCTGGTTCATGATCATTTGATGACACTAACGATTTTGTCGCACTTTTAAATTCGGTCAATGTTTTGCCAAATGCTCGTCCGACCTCAGGAAGTTTTGAAGGGCCAAAAATGATCAGCGCAATCACAAGCACTAATATGAGCCCTGGAATTCCGATATTTGAAAACATCTACAAATCATCCTTTCATCATTATTTAGTGACTTTTTTTTGCAGTTTCATTTGTTTTTGATGTGCTTTTGTGTGTGCAGTGAAACGATCCTCTTCAACCTCATTAGATTTTTTCACGCCGCCCTGCACAACATTTGCAGATGTCCGCTTGATCCCTGTGTCATCTTTATGATAGACATATGAAGCCCTTGTACAAATGGCAGCACCATGCTCTGTCACAAATGGAATCACGCGATAGTCGGTTCGCCATTCGTCAGGCGTTACTGTACAACGAACATAACCGCGGTAATCATTAAAGAATTGGATATGTGGATTTTGAGATAAAATCCGATCCGTATCCGCTCTTTTATCAGCACCGTTTCCCCCTGAAGTGATTGATGTTCCGACAAATTCTGCTCCAAAAATATCTGATTTTGGATTGTCAAAATCAGTATGTAGATTAGAGGCCCAACTTGCATGAACATCCCCGGTCAACACAATGATATTGTTTAGATGTTTAGCTTTAGCTAAATCGATAATCCGCTGACGCTGCGCCGGATAACCATCCCAAGAATCCATACTGTAAATTGGCGCAGACTTTGTCCCAAAATTCCATCTTGCAAAGAAAATTTGCTGAGCTAAGACATTCCATTTCGCTTTTGAACGGCTCAAGTTGTTAAACAGCCATGCCTCTTGGTTGGCGCCAAGGAGTGTTCGCTTTGGATCATTTGATTCATCAGAAGGCGGCTTATTACCATCTCCATTTGCCTGGTCATCACGGTATTGCCGTGTATCCAACACATTGAAATCGGCTAGCTGACCAAAAGAAAAATTCCGGTATAATTGCATATCAGGACCTTTCGGCAGTGATTTACGGCGAAGCGGCATATGCTCATAATAGGCTTGATATGCAGCAGCCCGCCGCTTGACAAATGCTTTGACAGACTGACCTTTTTCTGGAATAAGATTTGCATAATTGTTTTCTACTTCATGATCATCCCAAGTGACAACCCATGGGAACTTGGCATGAGCAGCTTTTAAATTTGGGTCAGTACGATATTGAGCATGACGATTACGGTAATCATAAAGAGAGGTGATTTCTGCACTATTATGTGTTCTGACATTTCCTGTTCTTGACATATACTCATTTGGACCGTATTCATATATATAGTCTCCTAGATGAAAAACAAGGTCGAGGTTTTCTTTTGCCATATGATGATAGGCTGTGTAGTAACCATGCTCATACTGCTGGCACGAAGCAAACGCAAACGTTAATTTTGCGATATTTGCTCCAGGTGATGGAAGCGTTTTTGTTTTTCCTACAGGACTCAGCTGGTTCCCACATTTAAAGCGGTAATAGTACACATGATTAGGCTTTAAGCCATGCACTTCAGCATGGACAGAGTGAGCTAGGTGTGGTGTTGCTTTCTCTTTGCCCCGTTTGACAACATGGCGGAAATGTTGATCTTTTGCAATCTCCCAATTCACATAGACAGCCTCGTTCGACATGCCGCCTCCATTAAGCGGATCAGGTGCCAATCTTGTCCATAATACAACACTATTTGAAAGTGGATCACCTGAAGCAACCCCAAGTGTGAAAGGATAGTCAGAAAATCTCGGTGCTGCATTGACTTCCATTGCCCCCATCGATTGTGCAACTGCTAGTCCAAGTGAAAGTCCAGCAATTTTGCCCGCTCCTCGAATAAAGCGGCGGCGGTCAAATGTATTGCCTTTCAAACTCTCCTCATCCAACTTCTTCATCCATTCCTCAAATTGCCCTTCATGTGTCATTCGATTACCCCCTATCAAATGATTGATCGATTCTATTATAGAATACATTTATTAACATTCTGTAAAGCTTTGTTAACCAAAAATCAGAACGATCAAGCCTTATGTTGAAGTAGATGTCGAATATTGTCAGAACTGAATCTCTTACCCTATGATTTCGACAATAAGCGAGGCCCTCTCTCACAGCTATTTTCCTAGTTTTCTTCACAATTTCTTCATGGTAAAATAAAGAAACCAACCGATAGAAAGGAATGAATGATGCACAGATAGATCATGGTCTTCTCACAATCATTTTTTCAATCAACCTATTAGGAGGTAAGACCGTGGAAACACTTCATTCAAACAGATTAATGTTAAGAAAAATGCAACTGGAAGATGCGGAGATTCTTTATCATTATTGGTCAGACCGTGATGTCACCAAATATATGAATATCTCGCCTTTTCAAAACACAGACCAAGCGAAAGCTATGATTCAAATGATCAATGAGTTAAGTCTAGAAGGTAAAGCAAACCGGTTCTCAATCGTATTAACAGAGACAAATGAAGTCATCGGTACATGCGGATTTAATATGATTGACAATGAAAATATGAGAGCCGAAATCGGGTATGATTTGGGTAGGAGCCACTGGGGGAAAGGCTTTGCTTCCGAAGCAGTCAGAACACTGATCCACCATGGTTTTACAAAGATGGGACTTAACCGGATCGAAGCGAAAGTTGAACCTGAAAACGCACCATCAATTAAATTACTTGAACACCTGTCCTTTCAAAAAGAAGGCCTTTTAAGAGAGTATGAGAAAGCAAAAGGAGTTTTGATTGATGTGTATATGTTCTCACTATTAAAAAAAGATTGGATTAATAAGTGACAATTGCAAATAAAAATAGCAGGTTTTTTGAGCCTGCTATTTTCCCAGTTTAAACATCAATTATTTTCTTTCATTTTAATATTCGCTGTTTGTTCACGATGTCCGTCAGTCCATTTGATTTGCACTGTTAAATCATGATTCTTTATCTCATCTTCAGGAATAAAGTCAAAAGTGGAAATATGATCGGGTTTGCTTCCGCCCCCGTCTAGTTCCTCTCCTGTATAGTCTGAAAGCTCGTAGTCTTCCCCATCCCTGTACATTTTTCCGTCAACTTTTAAAATGATTTTTTTTACAATTGTTTTCTTCTCTTCTTCTTTATGACCTTGCCAATATACATCAAGATATTCATTAGGTCCTATCGACGTTTTATCACTTTTTGTCATCATGACTTTCCAAGTTCCGTCTTCGCTTGCACCTTCAAACAAGGGCTTATTTTGATGTGAGTAGATGATATAGCTACCTAGCAGCAAAATAAAAAGAAGAATAGGGGTAAAAAATATGAGCAACCTTTTTTTCATAAACCATGCACCTTTAACGTTTATTTTCCAAACAACCTGCTGAAAAACCCTTTTTTCGGCTGGGAGACCGGAGCAACTTCTGCTAAAATCCCTGCTTGTTTTGCTTCTGATAACCAATTTGGGAATTCTCGCAAAATCGCATTATACAATTCATCATCAGAAATTTTCTCAATATCTTCAATTTGTAAAAAGCCAGCATTGTCTAAATAACGGTTGTCCAATGTATCTAGTTTTTTGAGAAAATCAAAGTTTCCATTACCGATTCCGATGAATTGCCAAAACAACGGCTTATCTGATGAGCTTTCAATAATCGACTTAATTGACTTTTTGCAGCCTCCATCATTGATAAAAATGATAAATGCAGGATATGGACTTTGTTCTTCTGCTAAGTATTTTTTTAAAACATCTTCCATGACTGGCAACTCATTATTTCTTCCAAATTTATGGACACCATCATTTTCAATGATTTCCCGGTTTACATACCCAGAAAAATCTTTTTCTGTGACTGACGTTAATCGTGAAAATTCGTTATCATATACCCAAACATCAAGCTGACCGTCATCATCAAAGCGGTCGGCGACAGCCAGCATTCTTTCAACTGTCTTCTGAACGGTCCCATTTTTATATAACGATCTCATTGATCCTGTAATATCCAATACTAAGCCAACCCGAGCTGTCACTTTTGTTAATTGTTTTTTCTCAAGAACGATATCCAAACTTTTCTTTTGCAAATTGATAGACATAGATACAATACTCCTTTTTTATATCTTTACGTTTCAGGCTACTCAACGGTTTCATTCCTAGCAATAGACAGTCATCTCTAGAAGCTTTACAATATCTTTTGACAGTTTATCAGAAATGAGGCTCCACATGATGATAAGAAAACGACTATTGTATGCCATATTAATGACTACAGTCATGGTAACTGGGATATTCTCAAGAAAGATGACACATCTCCTTCCTGATCTGGTCAATGCCTATTTAGGCGATGCGCTTTGGGCCCTCATGATGTTCTTCGGGTTTGGTTTTTTGCTTAAAAAATCGTCTACAAAGATTATTGCACTAACTGCACTGCTCTTTTGTTATACCATTGAATTCAGTCAGCTGTATCATGCTCCCTGGATTGACCAACTAAGAAACACGACCATTGGTGGTTTAGTCCTCGGATATGGTTTTTTATGGAGTGATTTACTTGCTTATTTGCTCGGCATTGGAACAGGTGTCATCTGCGAACAGAAAATCATAAATAAAATATCCCATTTACGAAAAAACTAGTTGGTAAGAAATATTTAAAAGGACGAAAATGAATGGAAACAGTGAAGGAAATCTTAATCGTATACGGCCGTATCATTACGATCTTACCGCTTTTATTAATCACCACTTTGTTTATGGGCAAACGATCCATTGGAGAAATGCCCGTTTTCGATTTTTTAATTGTTATTTCATTAGGATCTATTGTTGGTGCAGACATAGCAGATCCGGAAATTCAACATCTACATACCGCGCTGGCCATTATTGGTGTTGGTTTGTTACAAAAAACCGTATCAAAAATGATGATAAAAAGTCGCTTGCTTGGAAGGCTCATTACCTTTGAACCAACCATCGTTATTAAGAATGGCACTTTCCTCAACAACAATTTGAAACGCATCAGATATTCGGCCGATAATATTTTACAATTACTTCGAGAAAAAGATATTTTTGATGTTAGGGTCGTTGAAATGGCGTTTGTTGAAGCAAATGGTAATTTAACGGTCTACAAAAAACCGAATCAATCTGAAGTAACCGCAGAAGATCTAGGTATTCAAAAAAAACCGGGAGGATTTTTCTACCCGGTGATCGTAGATGGCACAATGCATCACTCTGTTCTTCAACAATTAGGTTTAAGTGATGAATGGTTGAATAACAAACTACAATTAAAAGGCATTGGCCAATTGGATGACGTTTTTTTCGCTTCTGTCAATCAAAACCATGAACTGCATGTTTCCTTAAATCAGGAAACGTCCAAAATTAAACCTGAACTGTTACATTAAAAGCTTTCATCTTCTAACAATGTCAACAGCTCTTGTTTCACATTTGCGGCTTCAGGTCCAATCACGATTTGAATATGATGTTGATCAAGTTTGATCACGCCGTGCGCACCCGCCTGTTTAATATTGGCTTCATCAATAACTTGAGAGGTCACTAACTTTAATCTTAAACGGGTCATACAGTTTTCACACCTGACGACATTATTCTTTCCACCGATATGCTCAAGGATCGATTCAGCCATGTCAGCACCTTTAGAAATATCTCTTCCGATCAAAAGGATGTTTCGCTTTTTAATCAAAAGATAAAAAGTGAAGTAATAAAGCGCAAAAAACACCAAACCAACTGGCATGATCCATAATCCATGATCTGACAAATTCAGATTTAATGCAAAGTCAATGATACCTGCTCCCCATGAAAAACCATGCCGAATCCCGAGAATATACAGGACCATCCCTGCCAATCCAGTATAGATGGAGTGAATCACATACAGCAAAGGAGAAGTAAACAAAAAGGCAAATTCGATTGGCTCGGTAATACCTGTCACAAATGATGTTGCTGCTCCAGACGACATGAGCGCTTTTGTTTCCTTTTTCATTGTTTTGGCTGTCTTGGCTATCGCCAGTGCAATAGCTGGAACTCCAAACATCATCGTCATAAAAAAACCACCAAGAAAATAACCTGCAGTTGGATCACCAGCTAAAAACCGGGTGATTTCGCCTGTTATGACTTCTCCAGAAGCAGTTTCATATCGACCTAAACCAAAATATACATACGTATTCATCACATGATGAAGCCCAAACGGCAGCAAAAATCGATTGAGAAATCCAAACATAAATACACCAAAAGCGCCCAATCCAACAAGCGTTTGGCTAAAAGTATCAATCCCCGCCTCTGCATACGGCCAGATGATAGAAAACAAACCTGCCACTGGAATCATCACCAACACAATCATTGTGATCGGAAATTTCTCTCCACCAAAAAAAGCGAACATGCTCGGAAGACGTGCATGTCGGAATTTGTTATAAATCAATGCGGCACACAAGCCAGCCATAACACCGCCAAACACACTCATGTCAATATCCGGGTTGATGATATGGATACCTTCTTTTAACATAACGATCGCCAAATATCCTGAAAGCGCCGGTATTCCTCGATCTTTCGTGTTCGACAGACCCATCGCAATACCAATTGCAATTAACACATCCATTTGGTTTAAAATAACGCCTGAAACTTGAAAAAGCGGAATATCAAGCATATCCTTCGCTGAAAGACGTAACAACAGCCCTGCTATCGGAAGTACCACAATCGGAATGAGCAATGATTTTCCTAATGATTGAAGAAAAGATTTCATTCCGTTATTCTCCTATATTAACTGTTGAAATGTTGAAAGCTCTATGTCCTCAAACGATTTCAACAAATGTACGATGTTTGGGTCTGTTAAAAATTCCAACTCATCTACCCGTGGATAAGTAAATGAAGAACTGGACAACAGTTTTTTATCAAGATATGCTGGATGGGTCATCACTTCGATTGACTGGCATTCTTCAAATAACTGGGTAATTGCTTCGCTATCCTTTAAAGCGCTTTCAAGTAAAGGACAAAAACGATCAGTCGTTTTCATGTTTTCGGTTTCTAGAAGGTGATTTCTAACAGGCAAACGATATTCATTTGCAAGGGTCACAAAGACGTCTGTTATGCTGTGATAACGATGAATATGGTGATGCGTGTCCAAATGATCAGGCTCCACACCATATGCTAGACATTTTTCAATTTGCGCGCTCCATTCACGATAGACTTCATCTGGATCGACCGTAAACGCGCCTTTGTAAAAGGCTTGATCACGAAAATCCCCTTTGACATCAACAATTGTCCGATGCCCTGATAATAACGGTTTGCCACACGTCAACACTAAGTGAACCCCGACTCCCAGCCCTGGACATTCACCAGCAAGCCGGACAGCATGTTCTGCATCAGGCATATTGGTCATTAAAGTCGTCGATGTTAAGAGCCCCAATTGATAAGCATCAATAATTCCATAGTTCACACCTCTTGAAAAACCGAAATCATCTGCATTGATAATTAATTTTTTCATCAGTATATCTCCTTTGGCTTTTTTTCAAAATATACGCTAGCGGATTCAACAAAAATTCATATAATCGCCTTTCCAACGAAAAAAATCTCGCATACTTTAGTATGGATTGCCTTTCTTGCGCTCACATGGTAAAGGGGCAACTTAATTTTGAAGTGGATGTGTTCAATATGTTTGAAGAAAAACGGTTAGAAAACGTCATCTCTCCCTATACTCCACTTTATGCAAAAGATTTTCCCATCATTTTGTTTTGGATTCCAAAGAGCGGTTGTACCATACTAAATCGTTGGTTCTTTTTCCAAAACGGCTTGCTCAATGATGTGGAGGAAAAATCAGCCGGAGATGTCCACAGCTACAGACATTTTGTATTTACAAAAACAAAAAATTATCAACAAGCTCTTACAAAAGCTCTCTTAGACAGAAGAAAAGATACTTACAAACTAGTAAGAAATCCTTTCAGACGAGCAGTTAGTTCATTTTTAGCAACCATTTGCTCTCCACGCCTTATTTGTTTATTTCATCGGGATATCCACAGCGGATTATCGTTTCGTCAATTTTTATATCATCTACATGATCTAGGTTCAGAAATCGATTCCCTCGACCGCCATGTCGGCTACCAGTATATAGAGGGAGAAGAAGAATTCGTGGAAAACTATATTTATCTCGAACAAATCTGTTCGCAAATAAGGGAAGTTGAAAATATGTACAGGTTGTTAAAATCTCCTCTTTCACAGCTTTCTAAATCATCACACTATTTATCAGACCTGATGACAAAAAAAGGGAAATTCACAAATACCGTTCTGACAATGTCATCGCTCAACTGGGTTTTCCCCACTTATGAAAGTTTTTATAATTTGGAAACAAAAGAGTTGGTACAGGAGATCTTTAAGAAGGATTTTGAAATCTATGGCTACGATATCAAACATATAAAATAACGACTTACCGGTGGACGATCATATCCACCTTGTGATACTGGACAAGCTTCCTAAAAAAGCAAGCAGCCTAACGATCAACACAGCTGCTTGCTCAATTTTATTTATATATATCTTTTTTCGCCAAATGACCATGCTTAATCACGGTGTTGTTAATATTATTTTTCCTCACAGCAAATGGTTCAAGTAAAATAGCGGGTACTTTTGTTTTACCATTATCAACAGTTGTATCTGTTTTAAGATGTTCACCACCTGCCGCCTGCATTGCCATTTCTGCCGCTTTTTTGGCAATCGCATCAATTGGTTTATAAACTGTCATCGTTTGTGTACCTTTCACAATTCGTTGAACACCTTGAAGCTCGGCATCCTGTCCTGTTACCGGCACCTTTCCAGCCAAACCAGCATCTGTTAATGCTTCAATTACACCGCCTGCTGTGCCGTCATTTGCGGCAATGACAGCATCAATATCTTTGTGCTTATCCAACGCTTTTTTCATGTTTTGATTCGCAATTTCTGGAAGCCAATCTTTTGTGTATTCATCAAAGACAAGGTTTACTTTCCCCTGCTTGATCAAAGGATTGAGCACCTTCATGGCACCATTGCGAAATAATACCGCATTATGATCTAGTGAAGATCCGCCAATATAAACAAAGTTTCCTTTCTTCGCTTTTTTGACAACTTCTTCAGCTTGTAATTGACCAACTTTTTCGTTATCAAAAGAAATATAATAATCAACATCAGCGTTTCGGATCAGCCTATCGTAAGAAATCACCTTCACCTTGGCTTTATGCGCCATTTCGACGATCTTAGCTGCAGCATCTGCATCTGTTGGGACGACGACAAGCACATCGACACCCTCCTGAATCAAAAGCTTAGCTTGCTGAAGCTGCACATCCTTATTTCCATTCGCAGCTAACGTTTTCACTTCTCCACCAAGGTTTTTGATTTCTTTCTCAAACATTTCTTTATCTTTATACCAGCGCTCTTCCTTTAGTGTATCTATAGCAAAGCCGACATACACTTGATCTGGTTTGCTAATCAGTTTTGTTTTCGCTTCTTTTTTTTCGTTTTTCTCTGCTTCCTTAAACATACAGCCAGTTATGAGAAACAACAAGCTGAGTGCCATTAGGAAAAACAGCCCTTTTTTCATGTATGTTGACAATGTAACACCCTCCTTTTAAAACTTAAACCGTTTGATCATGCCATTCATCCGCTCAACCATCTCTCCCAATAACCGGGCACTTTCATCCATTTTTTCAATGGCTCCGCTTTGTTCATGAACAGAAGCTGAAATTTCTTCAGATCCAGCTGCACTTTCTTCAGATATTGCCGCAATATGTTCCACCGAACCGTTAATTTCTTCACTTGAACTTTTGAAATACGATAATGCAGAAGAAATATCGGAAACACGTTCAGCCATGTCTGTCATTTTATCTTTAATTTCTGTAAAGTATTGACCTGATGTTTCAATTTGGGCTTTACCTTGACTCACCTCAGAAAAACCTGTTTTTAAATCTTCAGCAACTGCTGATGTTTCCGTCTGAATCGCACTCACAATGTCTGTAATATTTTCAACAGAGTTTTTCACTTCTTCAGCCAACCGCTTGACTTCACCTGCTACAACCGCAAAACCTTTCCCAGCCTCACCGGCCCGTGCTGCCTCAATCGATGCATTCAAGGCGAGTAGATTCGTCTGATCAGCTATTCTTGTAATCATTTCAACCAACTTATGAATCGAATGAGTTTGCCCCTCCAACATATTGACTTTTTTGACAGACGTCTCCATGACTTCATTAATGACCTGCATTTGCTTTAATGATTGTTTCATTTGCTTGTCACCATCAATCGACACTGACAACACTTCTGAAGAAAACTGAGCTAATGTCTCACCATTACGGTTGGCACCTTGGATTTGACCCGTTAGTTCTTGAGATTGTTCAGAAATATTGGCTGCTTCATTCGCCTGATTACTAGCTCCATTCGCCAGTTCTTCAACCGTCACCGCAATTTGGCTGCTTCCTTCTTTTACATCATGAGATACATTTGTAAATGTGAGACATTGCTGATCAACTTCATTGGCGATATTAGAAACTTCAACGATCATCTCACGAAGACTTTCTCCCATATGATTGATCGATTGTGAAAGCTGTCCGATTTCATCATGCCCTTGGTAATCAAGCGTTGTAAAATTCAACTGTCCTTGGGCAATCTCTTCACTTGCTGTCACAACCCGTCGCAAATGTTTCTTAATCTGGCGACTGATCAGGAATAAAAGGCCTGCTGAGACAGCTGCTGAAATCAAAATAGATATGATTAAAATAGAAATTGTTCTAGAAATATTGGCCTTAGCATTTCCAATTGAATCAACATTTGTTTTGATAGCGTTTTCTTTCAGCTTATCTCCTAAATCCATTGTCTCTTTCTTCAATTGAGTTGCTTTCTTTTGTAGTTCCGTAAATGTTTTCGTTTGAATCTGCTTGACATTTGGAACAATTTTGCTAAAGAAATATTCATCTAAAGCATGATTGTTTTCGATAATTTGATTAAACATCTCCATTTGTTCGCTTGTATGCAACTCTTTTTTTAGTTTTGTTGCTGCTTCAGCAAACTCTTGACTATATCCCATATAATCTGTCAGTCTCTGGTCTTTTGCATCAATGATATATTCAGGGATATGTAAATATTTATTTTGATAAAGCGACATCAATTTTGCAGACTGTACGGCTGTGTCATTTTTTACTTTTGTATCTTCGATAATTTCACTCGTATCGTTTAATAGACCATATGTATTAAAAACAGATCCTAAAAACGCAACTAACATTATAAAAAAAATAATGCCGTATTTTCTTCCAATTGCAATATTTCTCCAACTTAGTTTTTTCACATTGCTCCCCCTTTTAATAATAGATTTATTGTTTATATCGGCAGAGCTTGGAATATTTTTATAAATTATAGATATAAAGTCCTTGTTTTTGTATAAGTTAAAAGTCTTGTTGGGGCGATTTTTTATGAAGAGAGCAACATCATACAAGAAATGATTCAAAAACATGCTAAACTAAACATCATCAAACCGACAGGAGGTCCAACATGCGAAACGAAACCCGCACCCTTTTTCTTGATCCCGACCTGGAAGTTGAAGCTTATCGCTTTAAAGGCATTATGCAGAAATTCCCGAATCATTTTCATGAATATTATGTGATTGGTTTCATTGAAAAAGGGCAGCGCCTTTTGCTTTGTCAAGGGCAGGAATACATCATCAATCCCGGTGATCTAGTACTGTTTAACCCGCACGATACACATAGTTGTGAGCAAATGGATGGGAAAGCACTTGATTACCGCTGTATCAATATCACACCAGATGTCATGATAAAAGCTGTGAAGGAGATAACGGGTACCGCAAGCTTACCGTACTTCACAAAAAACGTCTTGTTTCACCATGAACTGACCTCCAGTTTGCAGGAACTACATGTCCATATTTTGCAAAAAGAAAAACCACTCCAGAAAGAGGAATTATTTCTAAATCTTCTTGAGGAGCTGATCAGGACATATTCAGATCTTACCTTCTTAGAAAACGCACCTGAACCATCTGATCAGGTCAAAGTCGTGTGCAGTTATCTAGAAGAACATTATCCAAAAAACATTACACTTGACAATCTCAGCCAACTAACCGGTTGGAGCAAATATCATTTACTGCGGTCGTTTACAAAGCAAAAAGGTCTTTCACCTTACAGTTACTTAGAGACCGTACGTATCAACCATGCGAAAACCCTTTTGGAAGATGGTGTAAAACCAATTGAGGCTGCTTTTCGAACAGGTTTCAGCGATCAAAGCCACTTGACCAAGTTTTTCAAACGGCAGGTTGGATTGACACCAAAACAATATATGAAGATTTTTGAACATGATAGACAGGTGATGAATAAATGAAAACTCGACGTAAGACAACTGGACATTTGGCTGCGCTATTCACAATTTTCATTTGGGGTATGACATTTGTTTCGACTAAAGTGCTATTAGAGGATTTCTCAGCAACAGACATTTTATTTTATCGTTTTTTGCTTGGATGGTTCGTTTTAATCATGGTTCACCCGAATTTTCTAAAAGTGCAGAGCTGGAGGCAAGAAGCATTATTTGCTGGGGCAGGATTATGCGGTGTCACTCTATATTTTCTGCTTGAAAATATTGCCCTCACCTATACTTATGCCTCAAATGTCGGGATGATTGTTGCGATTATCCCTATGATCACTGCAATATTGGCGCATTTTCTGCTGACAGGTGAACGATTACAGTCCCACTTCTTCATTGGATTTGTAGCTGCTTTTACCGGTCTTCTCCTTATTTCATTTAATGGAAGTATTATGTTTCAGGTAAAACCGATCGGTGATATGTTTGCTTGTACCGCCGCTTTCGTTTGGGCTGTATACGCCATTTTAATGAAGAAAATCAGCACATTTAGTTACAATACCATCCAATGCACACAACGGATCTTTCTATATGGACTCGTATTTATGGTTCCAGCACTATTTCTATCAGAATTCCATTTTGACATTCGGCCTTTCACATCTCCAATCAATCTGTTCAATTTGATTTTCTTGGGGGCTGGGGCATCCGCCCTTTGCTTTGTCACATGGAACTGGTCAGTCGGGGTCTTGGGAGCAGTGAAAACGAGTGCCTACATTTACATGGTTCCCGTCATTACAATTGTTGCATCCATCGTTATTCTCCATGAAAAAATGACATGGATTTCGTTCTTTGGAGGAACTCTGACATTAACAGGTCTTTATATTTCAGAAATGAAACCAAAAAGGAGGAACAAAACTCATGAACCAAATAAAATGCGCCCTGATTATCGATGAAAGCCTACCTCGCGGACTAATCGCAAATACAGCTGCGATTTTAGGAGCGGCTCTTGGCAAAAACAAACCCGAGTTGCTTGGTGAGAATGTGACGGACGGCTCCCAGATTCAACACTTAGGAATTGTCACCGTTCCCTTCCCAATTTTAAAAGGGAACCCCGCGCTTCTTTCTGAACTAAGAAAAAAACTGATGACTGAGGAATTCAGCGATATTCTAACGGTTGATTTCACCGATGTGGCGCAGAGCTGTCATACGTATGAAGCCTATATGAAAAAGTTCCAGGCTTCCACCGCTTCAGACTATCGATACTTCGGAGTTGGCATTTGCGGCGAGCAGAAAAAAGTCAGCCGATTGACTGGAAGCCTAGGATTACTGAGATAGAAAAAACCACGGTCATTGACCATGGTTTTTTGTAACAACACCTGAATTCACCTTATAAACCTCATCACATAAAGCCTCAATATCTTCCTTATGATGAGAAGTCAGTAAAATCGTCGCCCCGCGCTGATTTTGCTCCCGAATGATTCCATAAACGTTTTTGACAGCCTCTTCATCTAACCCATTCATCGGCTCATCAAGAAGCATTAAATCAGGACTTTCCATAATGGCTTGGGCGATGGCTAACTTTTGTTTCATCCCAAGCGAATATGTTTTCACTGGCCGCTTGTCATTCGGATCAAGTCCGACACGCTGAATCGCTTGTCAAACCGACAACTGGCGAGATCAAAATCTTTGATGAGATGTTGCATCAAGATTTTTCTTTTCCAAGAAGTATTAGTGTCATTTTAGAGAAACCCGGCTTTTTAGAACAATATAGCGGTTTTGATAATCTCAAGTTTCTAGCCGATATTCAACAAAAAATCACAGATCAACACATTAAAGGTATTTAGATACCCAGATTGCTAGAGTAACAAATAAAAAGGTCCCAACGACCAGACCGATTATCGTTTGAATCGGAAATTGTTCATATCCTTTATAAAAAATAATCGGAATTGTGCCAACACTCATTCGGTCGCCAATCGCTAGAAGCCCATTAAATATCGTATCAGCAAACACAGCTGTTCCATTGACTAATTTCTCATATGTATGAGCATAGTTTGAATAATCCCATTGGCCCGTTAATGTATTCATCAGAATGATACTGACCAAAAGAGGTATAAGGAAAAACAAAAATCCAAAAATAAAAACAGAGACAAATTTCTTCGTATAATATGAAAAGCGACTTCTACGGATGAAAACGTAATTCAAATAACCACTTTTCTGCTCTTTAAAGATCGTATCAACAATTGGAATGGCGATAAGCAGTGGAAAAATAAAATAATAGAAAGAAGAAAAAATGAGTTTGATAAACCTACCCAATATTGGTGAGGTGCTATTATCGAAATCGCATCTGGGTAGTCAGGATATAATTCTTTGGTCAATGATGACTCTATGCTATATTCCAACAGGCCTGCCCATACACTTCCAACTACAATTAACAGTAAACAGCCCAAACTGACATATGTCAGTTTATTTTTTAAAAGTTTTTTTACCTCTATCATTTATATAAACTCCCTTAATAGATTAAAACAATATGGTTAAGGCTTACTTGAATTCCATCCCCCAGCGCCTTTCACTCTAACACTTGTCCACCTTGATGGTTGTTCGTTTTTCCTTTTACATAACGATTGGAATCATTATAATAAGCTTTGCAATTTGTTTTAGTAGATTGTAAGTCAGTCCATGCCTTATACGAGGCAAAATTTAAGATTTTGTGCATTTACTCCTAATTTATAACATTACCAAAGATAGAGATTCATATCAAATTTTAACAAGTTTACCTTCGATTTCAAACCAAACACATTAAACAGCTTTTAGACCCCTATAGTCAACTTGTCTTAATTCCAGCCTCAACCTCGTGCCACAATCAAATCAACCCTTCGCTAATTTCTGTTCAAACGACCTTCCGTTCAGGGACAGACACGCCATGCATCTTCAACTTTGAATTGTTCTCCAGTAAGTACATGTACATCATGTTTCGGTTTTGCTATTTTTAATAAGTCAGGTAAGGTTTGTTCCACATAGTTTTGGTGATGTGTCTCACTTTCCCATCCTGATAATACTAGAAACTCATTTTGTTGTTTTTGGGAGTTCGCAAACATGCCCGCAAGCATGCCTTCCGATTTTTGCATACCTACATTCCAAACCGTTTGCTGCATATCGACAAAATGATGGATTCTATCTTCTTTCACTTCTGCGGAAGCAACTCGTATATATTGACTTTTATGAACAAAATAAGCAACTTCCCCAGCTATCATGAATCGTTGTCGATATAAACAGACATTAATCGATTCATATGTGTTTTCTTGACCTGAATTGACAAAGATTTGGTCATGGTGATCTTCCATAAATGTTTGATAATCGGCTAGGCTCTCCCAAAAGGTATAAATACAAGCAGTTAATCGTTCTTTTGTATTCCAACCACCAATTTGACCTATAAAACCTTTTACCGTACAAAGTGATTTCCATTGTTTTTGGTGTTGATAAAAATTTTCCTTTTGCTGTTCTTTTACCTTGCAAGAAATTCTTTTTATGATCATGAATAAAATCCTCCTCATGAAGCTTTTTTCAATTCCGTCCAAACAATTACAATTTATTAACGCTTTTTCATTTTTAACACGTCATAAGTTATCATTTATGATCTTGTCGGGGGTATATTGGAGAATTTGCCCGCTTTCCGCGGGCGATCCTCGAGCATGGCTCCTGTTTGCACAGGAGTCTCGCAATTCCCCCTGATTTGCTAAAACCGCGTGTCATTTTCAAACATTTATCATCTCACTTCATTTCAAAATTTGTCAAATTAGACCACAAATTGTTCTCCGGTTTCTTTCCGTTTTAAATACAAAGATTGACCGACTCGCTTTAGCTCAAAACATTCATCGATATGAAACATCCCATTTGGAAAATGACCACGATAAAGAGCTGTCGCTACAGCACATGCAACACGTGCTGTCATCAATGATTCATTTTCTCCGGACAATGAGACCCCTACCTCTTCATAGCGGCCAGCTTTGGTTCCATTACCATCTACTTTTACAGCATACTCTGAAGAACCAACTTTGAGTGAACCGAGCATTTTCACAAGACCCGCACGCATCACGGGATTCTTTAAAAAACGCATTGCTCCAATTCTTTGAAGGCCATAAAGCACAGTTGTCACCCATTTTGAATCAAAACACAACCGTGTTGCAACGCTTGGCACTCCTAATGTATGTGGGAGTGTAATCTGATCGGAAAACGGAAACCGATAAGCCCTCCGTCGGCCCAGACGATCGCCAAAGTCAACCAGTCTACCATCTGTAAAACTTCTGACTTGTTTGTTATGACCATTTTCCATGATCGTAAACACCGTATTCAAATGATTGACCGTCCATTCTATCGCTGCTTTCCCATGAGTATCTCCTAATCCGAGCATAATTGAAATATCAAGGTGGCTCATTTCATCAAAAGCTTTCCGCACTTCTTGTGCCAGTAAATTGGTCAAACCTGGCGCCAACCCAACACTGATCATACCTGTTCCCAAACATCGCTCACCATTCAAATTTTTTAACTGATTCAAAAAAGAGCCATTTGCTGAGATATCGATATAATGTGTGCCATTCGCTAGACAAGCTTCTGCCAAAGCCGTATTGTTCTGATCCATACAGATAATGACCAATTTTGTCTTTTCAAGCCAGCTCCAATCAGCGGATAGACTGAGCGGCTGTACATGTCCACCTGTTGCCTGGCAAAAGCGGACAGCGCGATTTATATTTCTCCCAGCCGCATAAATATACCCAGAATATTCTTTCCCAAGCATTTGGCAAATTTGCCCGCCAACATGACCATATCCACCAACTACTACGATTTGATCTTTTATCACTTACAATCTCCTTTCACTGCAAACCAACCATCAATTAAATAAGCACTGAAAAACCTTGTGACACTGATAAACCCTGATTCTTTTAACAAATCTTCCACATCTCTTGCCGGAAGTGGGTAGGAATGTGTACCAATCGAAGCGGCAAATCTCTCCCAATCTTGTTCAGCTATCCCGTTGGCCAACATATGCTCCCTCCAGGCCTGCATCTGCCAGTTAAATGGTTCAGAACGACAATCACCATTGATTGATGCGATAAAAAGCGGCGCACCCTCTACTAAACAGTTGGCAATCCTTTGTAAAAATGCCCGTTTATCACGTACAAAGTGAAGTACTAGCATACATGTTGCTCCCGCAAAATGGCACTCTTGTCCGAGATGATCCACTTCCCCTTCAATCAACTGAACTTTTGCCTCAACACCTGCCGACTTTAGCCTTTTCCGTGCCAAATCAAGCATGTTTGCTGATATATCAATGCCTGTAAATGTCCATTTTGAATGGTTTTTACCTAGAGTCAGTAATTCCTGTCCTCCACCTGCACCAACAATCAAGATATTTGCTTCCTTCTTCGTCAGCTGAACAGAAAGTAAACGATCCATCATGTCGTACAACATTTCATAACAGGGGATTTTCAAACCTATCGTTTTTTCATATTGAAAGACATCGGGATGATTCCAGTCCATATTCATGACAATCTGTTCTCCTTTTAGTAGAATAAATGTATCAATAATCGTTCTCAATTATAAAAATAGATCTGGAAAAACGCTATCCCATAAACATGGGATTTATAAAGGAGGGATTCTGATCAAACGCTCATTAAAGAATAAATTCCATGAAAACAAAACACAAACTTCACTGGACTACATGAAAGCAATCATGCCTATTTTAAAAAGTGTTGTTCCCTTTGATGCTTCCTGTTGCACAGCGATCGATCCTCACAACCTCCTTTCAATCGGAAGTGTTACAGATCAGGAAATTGAAGCAATCCATCCACAGTTATTTAAATGTGAATATGTGTACGATGATCTCAATCAATATGAACATTTGCTCAAAACTCGAAACACAGTAGCCATTTTAAGTGAAACAACAAACGGAGCATTAAGACAGTGTAGACGGTATCGAATCGTTCTCGAACCGGCTGGCTTTGCTGATGAAATGCGAGTCATTCTCTTTTATAAAGGGGAATGCTGGGGATATCTCACACTATTTCGCAAAAGTGGACAGCCATTATTCAACATAGAGGAACGTACTTTGCTCACTTCCTTGGCATCTATAATCGGTGAACATTTACGATACTTTAGACACAAACTACCAAAAAAAGACATGTTTCATATGAAACATGTCGGCGGAATGTTGATTTTATCAGCAGAACTCAGCCCGTTGTCCTGTAATCAAACGGCACTTCATTGGTTGACAGTCTTGCGTAGCTGGGAACAACTCGACAGCAGAAAACTGCCAAGACCTATCCGAGCTGTTTGCACAAGTGTTTTAAAAGAAGCTAGTCCAGCAACAGCCAAAACAGTTGTCTCCATACCAGGGCAAGATTATCTTTCGATAAGGGCAAGCCGCCTTGATAGCTTTAGCACAGCAAAACAAATTGCCGTTTTATTTGAGCCCGCTTCCCCAACAGAGGTTATCACACTGATGACAGAAGCCTATGCCTTATCTGAACGAGAAAAAGACATTACAAACTGCGTAATTCGTGGGCTTTCTACAAAAGGTATCGCTGATGATCTGCATATTTCAGTTTATACTGTTCAAGACCATTTGAAATCAATATTTGCAAAAACAGGAGCAAGAAGTCGGCGAGAATTGATGTGGAAACTGCTTGATGGACTATTGAATTGAAGAAGGAATTGAGTTAATCTACAGCAAACAACCTTGTTTTCTTACCCGTTGCATCATCTTCCGAAATCCAAGATCACCCATTGAATGAAGCTCCATGTCTCCTTCTGGATTGAACAAACAAAAACTGGGTATGGCTTGAACTTGACAAGCTTGAGCAATTTCATAGTTTTGATCCATGACAACGACAAAACGAAAATCTTTTTCTACTATTTTTTCTTTGACAATATTGATGGACTTCTCCTCTTCTGAGTATGGAATATGTACGGCTATCACTTTCAGCTTTTGAAGCGGCTCCGTTTCTTTTAACACTTCATCAGCCAATTCTTCACAATTCGGACAGCTGACAGACCAGAAATAGAGGAGGTGATAATCCTTGCTGTTCAATTCACCTTCTCTATTTGAGGCATTTATCCAAGGTAGCTGTTGTGAAATTTTCGGCATTTTTACATCCTGTTTTTTCATAAAATCTCCCCTCATTTATTTTTTAATTGCATAGCAATAATTTTCCCTATCGCTTCCTCAGCGGCAAACGGTGCCACCATTTCTGAAGAATTTTCTTGAACGTCTTTCAGGCATGCATACATATGGCGATCAATTTTTGAAGGTTCGATCCATGAAATAGCCCAAGATGCCCAAAAACAAGGTGGCCCTTCAGTGTTTCGGGCAACATCAAGTAAGGATGGGAGGCTACCATGACCAATTCGCATTAAAGAGAGGGCTGCCGCCATTCTTGTGTCTTCACTCTCACTTTTCAAGAGAGCAGCAAGAGCAGGAGCTGCTTCACTTGCTTCAGAACCAAATTCGCCTAACACAGCAGCTGCAATGTTGCGGAGGGAACCTTCCTCCTTTAACGCTTCGATTAATATAGGAATAGCTGGTTGGCCGGACTCTTTTAATTCACCAATTGCTTTTACAATCGTAACCTCATTTTTATGGACAAGGTCTTTCACAGATTGAGATAAATTTTCATTTGATTCCACTGCATGTCTGCCTCCTCTTACATAACTTAACTTATCCTATTCCGCTTATAAGAAATAATAGAATAGGAAACAGAAACGTTCCTACCCAAAGATATACTAAGCGAATACGTGATTTATACCTCCAGAATAAAAACCAAATCCAGCCGCCAGATAAAATGAAAAGAATGGGCAATAGAAGTGCCGGTCCGTGTTGTGCCGCTTTATGAAGTATGAAAACAAAGAGGAAGCTTACTACACTTGTTAATATAAACACTTTATAATATAGGGCGAAAGGAAGCTTGGGATTCAATGCATACGTTTGAACGAAAACAGCCCAGCGGATCGCCAACATCAAAACATAACTTCCCAGTCCGTAAATGAACAGGAGAAGCAACTCCCTCCCCGGAATGAATACAATCAATTGACAAATCCCCAGAGAAAACACAAAGAGAAAAAACATCCATAATGTGTTGCCCATCTCTAAAAGAATGGCTTTTTTCCATAGTGACCCTGGAAACAAAAATAAGTCGCCAGATTTTGCATGTCTAATTAAACTCGAGTAGTAAGAACTTAAAAAGGCTGTCAAAACAATCATCGTAAAGAATATATAAAACCAATCAAGATTGACTGAAATTAAATAGTAAAAAATCAACAATAAAGCAATAAAATGCGAAGTATGAAAAACCAAGTTTTTCTTCACAAGTAAGATTTCCATCCATAAAAAAGAAAAAATACCATTTAGTGTTTTCATCCCCCACCAAGTCTGCTTTTCTTTCAATTGACCTATACCGATCTGTTGTTCTCGAAATTCAGACCAAAATTCAGCTTCTTTCACCAATTTTTCTTTACATTCCAGTCGATTTGCAGTAAAACGAATGATGATAAATGATAACGCCAAGAAAATAGTAAGTACGATATATACTGTCAAAGAATAGTTTCCCTTTATAACATAGCCGATCTCCCCAATCTTTCTGCCGAGCACATCCCACCATACTGAATGACTATGGGTGAGAAAGTAGTAGTAAAGAGTGAGTCCATATACCACTAAAGAGCATAATAAAGTGACCGTTAATATCAATTTTAAATTTTTAAGATTTCTTGCAGATGATAGGGCTAAAACCCAAGCTTCAAGTACAATGATGAATAAAACAAACTGAAATGCCTTGACAGTGAGATGAGGGCCCTGTTCTCTGAACAGCAATAAAAATAAATCAGCTAATATCCCTGAACATATCCATAGCAGACTTTTCCAAGCAATATTCCAAATCCATACAGAATAAATCATCTTGTATAATGGATATGGTGCTGTGTAAAGCCAGATGACATCCTCCATCTGTCCTGGAATTCGATTTGAAAAAAGACCGAAACATGTAAATGCAAGCAATACACCGGTCATTACCCAACCGATCCACGTGATGTCCCAATCTCCTGCATTTGCAATCCACTCCATTTGGATCACAACGAAAAGCAAAAGTATCATGGACAGCAAAATGGGGAATCTTTTCTCATGCGCCTGGCTCAACAGTCGTCTCTTCGTCTGAAGATACAACATTGAAATGATGTTAATCATCTGCCCATTCTCCTAACAAACGAATGACTTCCTGCTTCCAATCAGAGTATTCTTCCTGGTTATGCGGCACAGACATTTCACGGATAAGACATCCCTCCCGAATTAACAAAACTCGGTGAGCCGTTTCCAGTACAAAGTCAAGACTGTGTGTTGAGACAAGGGCGGCACACCCCACCTTGGCCTTACTAATCAGCCACTCGGCAAGCCATTTCTTAGATGGGATATCTAAACCTGCTGTCGGTTCATCTAACATATATATCGATGCATTTTGAACAATAGCGCCAGCCAAAATGACCCGTTGCTTTTGACCTCTTGACAAGTGTCCTGTAAGTTGATCTGCCTTTTCCCTCAATTTCACTTCTTGTAATGCTGCAAGCACCTTTTCTTGCAAATATTTTTTATTGATTTTGAATGCTCTTGCCCGAAACTGTAAGTGTTCAGCTATTGTTAATGTTGGGTATAAATAAGGTTGATCAGGGATTAAGGCGACCATTTGTTGCATTTTTGTATCACCTGGCTTGTATTGTCCCCCTATTCGAATATATCCATTATCCGGTTTATGCAACCCTGTCAGACAGCGAATTGTCGTCGTTTTGCCCGCCCCATTCGGACCGAGCAAAGCAACGATTTCTCCAGTATGAAGGGAGAATGATAATTGATCGACTCCCTCATCATTCTGGTATTTCTTCTGTAAACTACAAACTTCCACCATTTTCATTGACATCTTCTCCTAGTTTTAGAATGAAGATTGTTTAGAAGTTTTTTTAAAGTTGAGCTTTTTCTGAATGTTGTAGTTCCATAGAGGCATACAAAATAAAATGAAGTTATAAATGAAGTGAGCGGTAAAAACAGCGAGAAAACCAGATTGAATGAACAACAAACCTAAAAAACAGCCAAAGACAAAAAGGTGTATCCAGCGTAACCATCTTGGATGATATCCAGTACCTTGATGCATGATCGCCCATAACCCAGAGGAAACCAACAGAGTGATGAACACGCTGTCGCTGACAAACCAAATGGCCGGTATCATTAACAGACGATAGACAGTCTCTTCAACCAAAGAACTTTGCAGACTCATATTTAGGCCTTGCCTAAATGTAAAACCTGATAAATAGATGGTTCGATTTGAGAGCTCAGGCGAAATTCGAAGCCATTTTTTCTTATCCAATACCGTAAAAAAGACAGCAGATAGGCCGAGGCAAAAAATTCCTGCACATCCCCCAATCAGCAACTGGTTACCTGCTTTTTCCCAAATCGGCCAATGTAAATTTTCTCCCAAAGAGTTTCCTGCCAATGAACATATAAATACAACAAACCCTATCAATATCCCTGCAAGAACAGCCGACAATATTGCCAAACTGCCTACCATTTTTAAGCTCATCCTAGAGTCATAGGCATTTACTATCGTCAATTTGATATCTTCTTTTATTGATAGTAAGTTACAAACGGTAAGTATGCTACCCATGATCACGCTAACAGTCATGTCAGCACGAACATCTAAATGAATTAAAACGATAATTGCTGCTACCACAGCAATGCAAGAACCTAAAACTCCCGTGATTCCCAGTGTTGATTCAAGTTGCTCCTTTTGAACAGCTTTGTTCATGTTTTCAGTTCGGATTTCTTGTTCTGTTTGAAGACTGATGATATGTTGATTATATAACTCAACTGCCATTTTCATTCTGATATTAGCTGACTCTGCCATATACCAATAAGTTGTCATTTGTTCTAAGTCTTCTTGTTTTTCTCCAGAACCAGTCGCTTTCGCCTGAGCCCACAATCCCTCGTGATCAATAGTGAGATCCTCTTTTAATTGTTCTAGAGAAACCCTCCCCAGACCGGTTGTCTGTAAATGTTTCTTCCGAACATCGGCATGAAAAAAAGTGATTTCACCCTTTGCATTTACACCTGTAATAATCGATTGATTCTGACTGACAAACCGAATTCTCCACGATTCTAGTAATCCCCAGTTAAAGAGGACTTGACGAGTCTGATTTAATAGACCAACATGATGTAGCTTATTCACTGTATCATGGTCATACCAATACACAGCAAAGGATTTCCAATTGCTCACATCAACACCAAGATATGTTTTAATAAATTCTGCTGATTTCTGCCGTGCGGTTTCTTGATCAAGCAGTAAAGATTGATAAACAGGCGGCTTAAATTGAAAAAACAAATATAATCCTAAAAGAGCAAGGACGACCCATAACAAACCAATCATATCGTGACCCCGTTTGTTTGGTTTAGTCCAAAAGGTAGGTCAGGCTCAGAGAATTCAATTTTCTTGATACATTTGCATTGCTTAGCATTACACTTTGCTTGCCATAAGTTTTTAGGATCACCAATCTTTAACAAGCTATCATTTAAAATATGCCCAATCGTTGTATCCTCTATTTGACACGGTGTCACACAACCATCAGCGCGAATGTACCATGATAAAAAACCTGGTGTACAAAAATCATTGAATTTTGTTTTGTTTTCTTCCTCCCAATCCACAATAACCATTTGATCTCCCCACTTATGAATTGCATCTTTCAACTGTTGTTTGATTGCATTTTCCATTTCTTTAGGTAAGGCACTCTTGTCATCAGTTGCTCTTCCTAAAGCAAGTGTTTTTCCCACTCTAAAAATAGAGACATTTGCTTCTGCACATGCTTGAATCACATCATACACTTGATGTGCATTTTGCGGATTAACTGTCATGGCAATCATAACGGGAACAGTGCTTTGCGTTAAGCGTTTGACATTTTTCATAGTTTCATTAAAACTATCATTCCGTCCCCTTAATTGATCATGAGTTTTTGGAAGGCCATCAATGCTGACTTGAACCGAAACATTGCCTAAATGACTTAAAAGTTCGACTTCATCAATTTTCCAGTTCAATCCATTACTAAACAGTGTAACATTATTAAAAAAACAACTCGCCGCTGTCATCACTTCTTTAAATCCTTTGATCAGTTTTGCCTCTCCTCCAGTGAGTGTAATATCAGAGACACCGTGGGCAGCAAGCTTTTGCATCACTTCTAGCCATTGTGAAGTTGACAGTTCATTTGGATATGGTTTGCCAGAGCTTGCATAACAAAATGAACAATTCAAATTACAGGCGTTAGTCAACTGTAACGTACAACTCAATGGCAAGTAAGATTGGATAGAACCGGTAATCATTAATGGTCTATTAAAAAACCCTTCTGTCCAAGTAACTGTAAATGGATGCTCACTTAACTCTTTTTTTAATTGGTCAGCATCAATCTCCTCTTTTGTTGTTAACCGCCAAATCTGTGCTGTTTTCTGGATATCATGATGTTTTGCCAATAAAAAAGCTAATTGTGCGCCTCGTCCACTTAACCTGTAATACACCATGCTATAACGATCAACAAGCACAGCCCCATGAGGTTGAAAATGTATGGAAAGATCCGGTGATAACGCAAAATGTTGATTCATAAAATCCCCCTTAAAAAGAATAGAGAGCCTAAAAATTTTATGCCCTCTATCCATTTTTTACATTAAAAAACTAGATTGCTCTCATAGCAGGATGCGGAAGCGGACATACTCGTGTCATTTGAATACTTTTAGAAGCCCAACATCCTATACACCCAGCAGTTTTTACAAGTGATGTTCCAGCTGGTTTACCAAGCTTATGTTGTTTAACAGATTCCCATTCCTTGCTATTATGACTCATTTCTAACACCTCCTATCCCTTTATATGGAATCTAAGGTATGTGGATTCCATTTATTTTTACAATACCAATTTTTTTTTGTCGAAGTAAAGTGAATTTTAGATGATAAACCAATAAAATGGAAAGATTTAAGTGCGTGTGTTGAACGATTAGAAAGGGAAAAATTACGGGATAATAGGCATAGTAAAGCGCGAAAGAATTCCTGAGGTGGTCATCATGAAAAAAGTATTGAAATATACGCTTTTGTTTACTGTTGCTACACTTTTTTCTTATTATTACAACATGTTTGTACCGAAAAACCTTTTCTACTTCATCGGTTGGATCTTTTTTTATTTTATATGCCTTTGGATTGTAAACCTATTTGATGACAAAAAATAATTACCATAATTAGGTATTTTTTAAATGGCAGAATACTAAAAACATTTACTAGTAAAGATGTGATTTTTTATAACTACATGAACATGCTTCTAGTAAAGCTTTCAATATTAGAACTTAAAGCCAATTATCATCACGAATAACTACGGCTCGAAGTTTATGAAACATAAAAAAGCCGTCCAATCGTCAAAAAACTCGACTTATTGGACAGCCCTATGTTCTTCAATCACTATGTTATTACTTTTGATGCCTTATGGGTGCAATTAATCTTGATTAGAGATATTGTGTCTTCTTTCTTGTTCAGCCATCATCTCATTATCTTCAGCATTATCCCTTGTTACTTTTTGTGTCAGGATAGCGCCAACAGCTACTAAAATCATCACAGCTATGTAGTAACCTTTTTCGTGGAGCTCTAAACTACCAGTATTGTAAAGACCGATACTGAATAAAAATACCCCTGCGAAAAATGTGAAATATGACATGACTGTAAATGCCGTAGTATTTCTTTTTCTATATTTCTGCATCTTAATACCTACCTCCTAAAAGATATAACTATTATACTTGATTTAACTCCTCAAAAGAAGAATAACATGCCCATAACATACAATTTAGTAAATTTGCCCCACTCTATGAAAATAGACCTAAAAAACCGGGGTTTCCCCCGGCTTGGTTACTTTTCTTCTCCTAAAACAGCATTCGCTATATTGGCAGCATGGTCACCAATTCTTTCTAAGTTACTGGTGATATCAACAAAAATCACACCAGCTTGACCACTACACAGCCCCTCATTCAAACGAAGTATATGTTTTTTACGAAGCTTTCGTTCCATTTTATCAATTTGATTTTCTTTTTCGACAACATGCTTTGCGGCTTCTTCATCTTTTTCCTTCAGAGCGGACAGTGATTGTTCAACAGTTGACATTGTCAAGTCAAGCATTTCTGTTAAATCTTTCATAGCCGCTTCAGAAATTTTCACTCGGTTTGATTGCTGGTACTCGATCAATTCCACCAAGTTTTCAAAATGATCGCCGATCCTTTCAATATCTCTAATCGTATCGATCAACATATGATGTTCCGCAGATTCTTGTTCGGAAAGCGTTGTAGCTGACAGTTCGATCAAATAATCGGTGATTTTTCGATCAAGATTGTTAATCGCGTCTTCAATTTGAAAAGCGCCTTGTGCATGTTTGATCTGTTTTGTTTTTAAATATGCCTTTGTTTCCTCAAGCCCTTTTATAGCAAACTCACCCATACGCAACACTTCTTCCTTTGCCTGACCAAGGGCAATTGAAGGTGATTGTTGAATAAAGAGCGGATCAAGGTGTGTGGCTTTGTAATCCACAACTGAATCTTTCCCAGGAATCAGTTTTGTAACGATTAGCGCCAACACTGCAACAAACGGGAGTTGAATAATCGTGTTTGTTGTATTAAAAATTCCATGGGCAAAGGCAATTAACATCTTAGGGTCCAACCCCAATGATGATTGAAGCATTAAAATAAGCGCTGTGAACGGTTTGAGTAAAATTAAGAAAATTGTTGTTCCGATCAAGTTGAACAACACATGAACAGCCGCCGCTCGTTTTGCTGCAACAGAAGCACCAAGGGATGCAAGTACAGCGGTAATCGTTGTCCCAATATTATCTCCGAACAATACAGGGAGAGCGCCATTTAAATCAATTAAATGATCAGCAAACAACCCTTGTAAAATACCGATTGTTGCACTAGAGCTTTGGACAAGCACTGTAAACAAGGTACCCACCAGAACACCAAGTACTGAGTTTTCGCTCATGCTAACTGTTAAATCATGAAAAGCTTCAACCGTCCGTAGCGGCTTCATCCCACTGCTCATCAATTCCAAACCATAGAAAAGGGCACCAAACCCAAATAAAACCTGGCCAAGATGTTGAAGTTTTTTATTTTTAAAGAAGAACAACAGAAACGAACCAATTGCAATGATCGGTAGCGCGTATGCACCTACATCAAAACCAATAATAAACGCGGTGACTGTCGTTCCAATATTTGCACCCATAATAACCCCAATTGCCTGACGGAGCGTCATAAATCCGGCACTTACGAGACCGACAGTAATAACGGTCGTACCAGAACTGCTTTGGATCAAAACTGTTACAATTATTCCAGCCAGTACTCCCATTAGAGGATTGCTTGTAAAGCGATCTAAAATATCTCTCAGTTTATCTCCTGCTGACTTTTGAAGACCTTCCCCCATAAACTTAATTCCTAAGAGGAAGATACCAAGACCACCTATAAACTCAAAAAGCAATTGCTGTATATCGATTCCCAACGTGTTGCCCTCCAATTCGACATATATCTACAAACACCCTACGATTATGCTGGAGAATGAAGCTTATGTAAACGGTTTAGAACGAATATTTACAATAACTTAACATTAGCTTTGAAAATTTACATTCATTTAATATTATCTGTATATATTTGAAAAGATCTCGCTTAACCTGCAAATCTTTTGGATGAATCAATGCCAACAATTTCTGAAATAGATGCCACTTGATCTTGATTCATTAATGAAATGAACTCATTGTTTATATGTTTGACAATGGCAGGACCTCGATAAATAAAACCTGTATATAATTGAATCAAGTTTGCTCCGGCTTTCATTTTTTCATAAGCATCTCTTCCTGTAAAAACTCCCCCACTGCCAATAATCGGAACGTCTCCTTGAGTAATCCTATACACCCTTTTAATGACTTCATTTGAGACACTTGCCAATGGTTTACCGCTTAGCCCTCCTCTTTCTTTTTTATGGGTTGATTGTAGATGATCTCGCATAATGGTCGTATTCGTAATAATGAACCCATCAATCCCCTGTTTTATACTTGTGTGGATGATTTGATCGATTTCTTCATATTTTAAGTCTGGTGCGATTTTCAGTAAAATCGGTTTATATACATTGTACTGACCTGCCAGTGTCACTCTTTTTTTCATGATTGAATCTAAGAACGGTTCCAATGAACTGACAAACTGTAAATTTCGCAAATGCTCAGTATTTGGTGAACTAATATTAATGACAAAATAGTCCCCCAATAAATAAAAATGCTCTAAACCTATTTCATAATCTAAGTGGGCTTCTTCATTAGACGTATTTTTATTTTTTCCTAAGTTAATTCCTAAAGGAACAGAAATTTTCGGTTGATTTTCTATCCTTTTTTTAATTTTTGCCATTCCATCATTATTAAAACCCATTCTATTAATAATCGCTTGGTCTTCTGGCAACCTGTATAATCTAGGTTTCGTATTTCCATTTTGCGGTTGTGGGGTAATGGAGCCTACTTCAACTGCACCAAATCCAAGGCATGCCAACGCACGATATACTTCAGCATTTTTATCAAAACCTGCTGCTAATCCAATTGGATGCTGAAACTGTAAACCTAAACATTGTATTTCAAGTCGTTTATCACTTATCACCAATTGATTTTCGAACATTTGTCTTGATATCCCCATTGATTGAATAACCTTTAAGAAATTGATTGCGAGTTTGTGGGTTTTTTCTGGATCAAATTGAAATAACGCTTTCTTGATCAGTGAATAAACCAATTGCTTCACCCTTCCTTAGAAAAATTGCTGAACGAAAGAAAAAGCAACCTTAAAATAGTTGCTTTTATACGACTACTGTTGGAATGTGGCTGTATGTTGACTTCCATATATCTTTAAATAATCTTTTAATGATTGATAATATTCACGAGGAAATATATGATCATTTTCTAAAAAATGAACAATATCTTGAATTGATGCCACAGAATAAATGTGTACATTATACTTTTTAGAAGCTTCTTCTAGTGCAGATATCTCAGAGTCAAGCCCTTTTTCTCCTCGATCTAAAGCAACTAAGCATGCATTCAGTGTTCCGCCTTCGCTTTCAACCACTTGTTTTGTCTCTCTAATTGTTTTCCCAGATGTAAGAACATCGTCAACAGCAAGGACCTTTTTTCCTTTTAAACTAGATCCGATGATTCTTCCGCCCTCACCATGGTCTTTTATTTCTTTTCGATTAAAAGCGAACGACACATTAGAATACCCTTTTTTATACATAGATAAAGCAGTCGCCAGTGAAATTGGAATACCTTTATATGCAGGACCAAACAAACAATCAAACTCAATATTGTTTTCAATAATAGCGGTGGAGTAAAAATCTCCTAAAGCTGAAAGTTTTGCGGCATTATCAATCGACCCGAAATGAAAGAAGTATGGACTTAATCTTCCTGATTTTAGTTTAAATTCCCCAAATTTAATCAACTCGTTATGAAACAAGTACTCAGTAAAGGTTTGATTTAACATGTTCATCTCCTTATACACTTAAAGATTCCTGTTTCTCTTCTGGAATCATAAATAGTTGCTGATCTAGGGTTGCTTTCAGTTGTGCTCTATTCATGATGTCCAACCCTTTTTCTTTTCTCCATTCTTCATTATAAATTTGGTCTAAATAATTGACTCCTGCATCTGGTATGACGGCGACTGCACTACTACAATTACTTTGATTCAACCATGCAAGCGCAGTGAAAATCACCAATCCACCAGAACCGCCAACCATGATGCCATGCTCTTTTGCGATGAGATTACAAGTCGAAATGGCTTGCCTGTCACTTGCGATAGAGACTTGATCAATAACTGTGATATCAGTATTATGCCCTCGCCAACTTAACCCGACACCATTAATCAAGTAAGGACGGAATCGATGATCAAATACAGCTGATCCTTTGACATCACAGGCTACAACTTTCATATTTGTTCTCTCTTTTTTGACCCGCTTTCCAATCCCGCATAAATGTCCTCCTGTGCTGACTGCCCCTACCACACTGTCGACTGATAATTCCACAATTTCTTTGGCTGTGGTCACATAATGAAAAGAAGGATTATCAGGGTTATCGTATTGATTTGGCCAATATGCTTCAGGGTATTGTTCCAACAATTGCTTTACTCTTGTGATTCTTGCCTGCTGAAAACCTCCATTTTCAGCAGGTTCTTTTACCATTTCAACATGGGCACCATATGCTTTATACCAATTTAATACAGTTGGGCTGATTTTGGGGTCGACGACAATGATCACTTTAAATTGATAAACAGCTCCAAGCATGGCTAAAGATTTTCCTAGATTCCCTGATGTTGACTCAATCAGAACACCGCCCCTTTTCAGTTTTCCTTCATGAAAAGCTGCTTGTACCAAACCATAAGCCGTGCGGTCTTTTACACTAAAATTGGGATTAAAATAATCTAATTTTAAGTACAGTTTTTTCCCTTTAGATACTAAATCATCTTTTAGCTCTACAACCGGAGTATTGCCTATACAATCTGTAATGTTGTTTAAGATCATGATTTTCCCTCCACAACTTGAATGCCGGCTTGGTGTTGTGTAAGCATTCTATTTCCGTTTTCTTGAATATAGACAGGATCTTCAACATGCAAAGCTCCAAGACCAAATTCGTAATATGGTGTCTCAATAGACAACACCATTCCTTCTTCAACAATTTCTTCACTACCGGGAGCTAGAATTGGAAGCTCATAAGGTTCTAGACCTATCCCATGTCCTACATGATGCCGCCTGTATTCTTGAAAACCAGCTTCATGGACAGATTGCATGGTTAGTTGGAAAACCGCTTCGCCGCTCATTCCTGGTTTAATCTGTTCAATAGCAGCCAGCTGACCTTTAGATAGTGCCTTATATTTCTGATATTCGGGCTTAAATTCTTTGAAAAATAATACTCTGGCAATATCAGCCCAATACCCATTACATACAATGTCACAATCAAACCAGATCAAATCCCCTGCCTGAAGTTTATTGTCATCACGTTGAAGTCTTTGTCCACCAACAGCATGTCTGCCAATTTTCAACATAGGCAAATATGGATTTGCTCCTTTGGAGGTGATAAAATAATTGAATATTCTTAAAATTTCTCTTTCACTAATTCCTTCATAAATTTCAGCTGCAACTGTGTCAACAGCTTGTTCAATACATTGGGCAGCATAACTTAATGCCTCAAGTTCTTTACTTGTTTTAACAGCTCTGACAAGTTTAATCATTCGTGATGAAGGAATAAATGCCGCAGCAGGCAGATTGGATGCCAAAAATTGTTTCACGTTCGAGTTTATACCTTCTTCATCTATTCCGATTCGCCCGGAATGTAAATGAAGTTTCATAAGAAGAGATTTCAGTGCTTCTTCTCCATTTTTATGGCTGTTGTTGACTTGAGAATAATATTTTAAGAGCTGTTCTTCTTCGGTCAGCATTGATCTGCCGTTATCTTCTCGATAAAATGTTCCATATGTCATGACTTCACCGATTTGAGATGTGGCATCAAGAACTTGGTCGATTTCTCCAATTGAATGAACGATATGAACAACTTCCGGATGTTGAGCAGTGATGACAGCATAACATTGTCCAGAATAAGGGTTTAATATTTTCACCACTGGATCAAACCCAGCAAAGTAACGAATATTTTCTCTTGTACAAGCAATGATCGCATCCAGATTTTGATTTTCCATTTTAGAAACCAATCTTTTTATATTAACACCCATTGCGAAACGTGCACCTCTTTTTAAAAGTCTAGTATACCTTCATTAATTCCGGTTTTTCATTTAAAGCTCGGTCAACCATTTTGAGCATTTCTTCTTTTTCATAGGCTAAATAATGATTTGCAGCAATTCTCATTGGATCACCTGCATGATAATATTCATAGACTAATTGACGCTGACCGAAACTATCTCCAGACACATCCCAAGCTAAATTTAATAATTTGGTGCGTTCTTGTCCATCAAATTCTCCAGTAGATAAAGCAGCCATCAGCATGTCCCCATTCTCAGACAGAAAATCTTGAAGAAGAGGTGTCGCCAACATCGATCCCGCCGCTAAAGACTGAATATGTTTGATCATCTTTTCATACATTTTCGGAAAGTGGTATCTGATCGCCTGAATGGTGTGGATATTGGGCGTGACGATTCCATTTTCATTAATATGAGCCGTTTCTTCACTTAAGATAATGCTTGCTTTTAACAGTTCTACAGATGATGTAAGTTCACCTAATTTTTCTTGTACATTGACAAACTGATCTAACTTCAGCATTTTTGCTAATTTGATTGCTACACCTGTTAAAAGTTCAGCTTTCGATACACCTCTGACAATCCCTTGATGACCTGTATGATGTCTGATAAATGTCCGATCATAAAAAAGGTTTGATTTTTCCACATCTTGAAAAATAAATACTCGGTTCCAAGGGATATGAACATTCTCTAAAACAAGGTAAGCGTCCATTTCATCAAAACGATTGGCTAATGGATGATCAAACTGGCTCAGTGTTGGTTTGACTGTCGTTTTTCTGCAAATAATTTTAGCTCCCGGTGTCTGAATAGGAAGAGCAAAAGCAATGGCATATTTCTCATCCCCCGGCCGTAAACCAGGCATATTGAAAACTAACAATTCATCAGCAATCGGTGCTAAGGTGACAATCATTTTTGCCCCGCTAACGGTTATGCCATTTAAATCATGGGAAACGACATGAACACCGGCAAATTCATTTGTTTGTTCACCGAGTGAAACCGAACGGTCAATTTGAGGATTGATTGCGCCGTGTCCAATGAACAAATTTTTATCTTTGACAAATTTATAATATTCAACTGCATTGTTTTGATAGTCAGCATATTGATCCATACCTAAGAAGTGGGAGTGGGCATACAAAGTTGAAAGAGCTGCATTGATAAAATCTGGGGTGCGTCCTAACATACCAAAGGAAATATCTGCGATCGCTTTGTAGGATTTCCTTTTTCTTCGTAAATCTTCAATTGTTTTTGGAACCATTAAACTAATCGGGGCATAGTTTCCTTGTTCATCACAAAAACAGTGAGTTTCCGGTTCATCTTTTTGCAAATCATAATACGTCTGCATAGCTTGAGCCGCCCCTTTAAAAGCAGGCTCAGCTAGTAAATCATTCACCTGTTCGCCATTAAGGTACACATTTTTCATGCATTTCAATCTTTCGAAATAACTACTCAACACGAGACCCCCTTTTTCGCCTTAACAATTGTTAAAATTTGTGTTAAAATAGCTTTTGTTCGTCAATTTTTCCACTTTTACTAATATTATGAACACCCAAATATTAACTCAGTATGTTTCTTATTGTCAAACCAAGATAATGTAAATTATGTTAAATTAATACTACCAAAAAATTATAAAGGGGAATATTGAATGATTATTATATTAATCGTGTTTTCTTTACTAGCAGGCATGGCACTGCCTACACAGTTTAGTATTAATGCTCAATTGCGAGGGGTCGTTGAATCACCAATTCTTGCTTCGACAATTTCTTTTGTCGTGGGATCTATTGCATTATTGATTGTATCTATATTTGGAAACAGCGTACATATCAAAAAAGAATGGCTAGATGCACCTTGGTGGATTTGGACCGGAGGATTGCTAGGTGCATTTTATGTTGTAGCAACTGTTATCCTCATTCCGAGAATTGGCGCTGTTGCCACAGTTTCTTATATCTTGCTCGGTCAAATGATTGCATCTGTTTTAATTGATCACTTCGGTTTAATCGGTGTAGCCACACACAATCTTAATATTCCTAGATTACTAGGTGTACTGCTTGTGATTTGTGGCGTTATCATCGTTCAGAAGTTTTAATAAAATAGGGAGAAGCTCTTTATCTTTAATAAAGCTCCTCCCTTTCTATATTTTATTGCTTCTGAAAATAACGACCATCAAGCTTTTCTTTGTGGGAGTTGAAGATTTCTTCCAGAGATATATCATATTTGTTTGCGATCACAATTACATTCCCTAACACATCGCCCAATTCTTCGATTAAATCTTGTTTTAATTCACTCGTTATTTTTTCTGCCTCATCTGGTCGGTCTCTGCCGATTTCCAACGCTCTAATCGCTCTTGCTACCTCCCCTGTTTCTTCCGCAAGAAAACCGATCCGTACAAAAATATCAAGTTCTGACCAGCCTCTTTTAGCATAATATTTTCTGACCCAGTCCTGAAAATCTGTAATATCCATCTTTCTCCCCCTTATATTTAGACTCCTTCCATTTTATCAGAATCTCTTCTATAATGTTTAATAGTGTCACTTCATACAATGATTGGGGGAGTTTTTTTGAAAAGGCTGGCTGTTTTTTGTGGTTCAAGTCTTGGGGCTTCTAAAGTATACAAAGAAGGGGCTGTTCAGCTTGGACAAGAATTGGCAAAAAGAGACATCACACTCATCTATGGTGGTGCGAGTGTTGGTATGATGGGTACTGTAGCAGATACCGTTTTAGCGCAAGGTGGGCAAGTGATCGGTGTGATTCCCAAAATGTTAGAAGACCGAGAAATTTCTCACCCTGGTTTGACGGAACTGATCGTTGTCCATTCCATGCATGAACGAAAAGCAAAAATGGCAGAGCTTGCAGATGGATTTATTGCGCTTCCAGGTGGACCTGGTACACTTGAAGAATTCTTTGAAGTCTTTACTTGGGCACAAATTGGATTACATCAAAAACCATGTGGGCTGTTAAATATCAATCATTACTATGACCATCTCATATCCCTTTTTAACCATATGACAAAAGAAGAATTTTTACAGGAAAAATACCGGGCAATGACGGTTATTGAGCAAGATCCTGAGAGATTAATTGACCGATTTTCTACATATGAAGCACCAAGTGTAAAAACATATACGAAATGAGATTTTTAAGAGCAGGTCGGTCGTGACTGCTCTTTTTGTATTTTTAGGATTTATGATCGATAAACTTTTCTAATATTAACTAAAATTTTCGACATTTTTCGTTAGATTTTTCAAAAACTTAGGTTTATATTAAAAGAATATTTAATGGCCTATTATGGAATTTACGTGAAAAGAGTCAACGATATTAATGATATTAGTCATGAGAAAAGGATACGCTATCCCTATTGAAACTTTGCGTCAATTAGCAGATGGTATCATTATTTATACGTCTCATTTACAGGCTGTGAATGATTATCGGTTTGATTCCTGCCTTCTAATTGAGCAACATTCTAGGTTAAAGCAGATGGTCCAATTTGCAAAAGAAAACAATGTCATAGCATTTATAACATTTCAAGAAAACTAATATTATACTGACTAGTGAATTAAATCATGCCACCCGGTTTTGATAATGGTGCCTCTACCACCATCTCTTCTATTTGTCGAAATAAAGCATCTCAAAGAAAGCTGCTAAAAGATCATCATATCCCTTCACCAGATTCAATCAGGGTAACAAGTGAAAAGGATTTAGAACATCTTTCTTTCACCTATCCTGTCATTATTAAGCCGGCCACAGCTGCTTCAAGTTCTCATGTTTATTTAGGAGAGATTTGTTTAACAAATCTAACATGATGATTGAAAATGAAGATCGTAACCCAACTAAAAATGCTGTTGGCAAATATGTTGTTGAAGCTAATCTTCATCCATGCTGAAAGTTTTATCTTGTTAAACCTCACTTCACTCCGTTAGACTGACAATATAGATAAATGCCACCAAGAAAGGACTGAAATGAATGAATGTCAAAAGAATCATAACTGAACGAGATCTAGAAATAGCTTTTGAGATTAGAATAGCAGTGTTTGTTGAAGAACAAGGCGTTCCATTGTCTGATGAACTTGATCAATACGATACGCTTGATGAACAATGCCAGCATATTTTGGTTTACTATGATGATAAACCTGTTGGAACTGGACGAGTTCGCTGGGTGGAAGACATCGGCAAACTGGAAAGAATTTGTCTCCTAAAAGATTATCGAAAATTCGGACTAGGGAAGGTCATTGTCAAAGGGTTAGAGGACATCACTAGAAAAAAAGGCCTTACAAAGGTAAAGCTGCACGGGCAAACACAGGCACAAGGTTTTTATAAAAAACTAGGCTATCAGACTACATCAGATGTATTTATCGAAGATGGTATCCCACATGTTTTGATGACAAAAGAATTAACTACATAGTAAAGCAAAAAGGCTGCTACAAGAGCGGCCTTTTTCTCATACATTTCCTAACTTCTGAAGTAATTTTTCAAATTTGTTGACACTCATGATTTCGTGGGTGATAAATCTACCTTGATAAAACACGGCAAATGTCGTCCATACCACCGGTCCATTTTGCGCCTCAGCTTTTGTTTTGAATTGATAGGACTGAAAATGGACACCGTTTCTATCCGCTACTTTTCGTAATTCTTCTAACATCCCAACAGCAAATGGACATTGGGCTGTATAGTAAATGACTATTCCCTTGTCATCTACTTCGTTTTGTTTTACTTGCTGTTTAAAGCTAGGATTAACTCCTTGATCATTCCACTTTAAAACAGCTAATTGAAAATAGGGGTCTGCTTGATCGGAAATTTTGAAGCCCATATGTTCAAAGAACCGCTGATCACTCAAATAAGGAAGCTTTTTCTTTCCTACGATATGAACGACTCCGTCCATACCGCGAGCTTTTGCATCATTGATACATTGATCTAGCAATTGTTTTGCATGACCATGGTCCTTATATTTCCCAGAGACCCAGAGACAGTTGATATACATGTAATTTGGCGCATGGAGCGGAATCCAGGCCTGATCTGAGGGCATATATTCAATAAAAACTTTTGCTCTTTCATTTAAACGATAAAATACTAACCCTTCCTCCATCCGCTCCTTCAGCCAATTCTTCTTCTCATGAACAGCCTGCTCATACTGTTTTGCACCTAATGCACAACAAATGTGATGATCATCAATATTGTCCTTTGTTAATTCAATGTATGCCATAGTTCGCTCCACCTCTTCATTAGGTAAAAGAAATCACGAAACTTCTCTTTCATTATAAAGCTCAGCTCTTCTTTTTAGAAATCATTTTATGAGCCCCGAGTCTCTCTTTGACAAAGGTTTTTATGGGTATGGGTCGAACAACATCTATAAAGGAGGGAGCAAAATGAGAAAAATAAACCGTTTATTATATATATTGGGGCTTATATTATTCCTTATTTCAGTCATACCGTTGTTACAAATCACACGTGAAATCGTTACTGGGTGGTTGATCGAGCATCAATATACGATTCACCATGTCTATACAGAAGAGGATGGCTTTCCAACACATATTGATGTCCAAGAGATAACGGTCAATGATCGACATATCAAAATTGTTGAGGAGCAAACAGGCAAAAAAGCAAATTTAACTCCATTTGATATAGATGAGGGTGTGGAAGCAGGGGATATTGTAAAAATTCATCTTTATGTAAGTGGTAAAGAAGTGACAAAAGCAGATGAAATTTGGCTGTCAAATCGCGATATAGGTGGTCGTTACTTCTCTTGGCTTGACATTTTAAAGGTGAACAAGCAAATTGCTATTATACAAAGACTCACAGATGATGATGTTGAATTGAATTATAGTAAATGGAAGATCATTTGGGTTGATGAAAAAGGAGATATACTAGAAGAAAAAATTTCTTATCAAAAACGAGCAAAACATCCACTTGCTGTTCGTTTAATTACGTTTTCAGGTACATCGTTAATACCGATAGGTTATCATTCAGATGTATTAACGGGATATCCCTCTATTTTTTTCCCGCTCATATATCCAATTGTGACAGGAACAGCAGGATTTATCTTGTGGATTTCAGCCATTATTTACAGAAAAAAACACCGATATTAGATCTTACCGAAAACAAGAGAGCAAGAGTGATGAATCAAAATACCTTCATCACTCTTGTTTTCTAGAAAACGGCCACCAGTTACCTTCCCCTAACGATATGATGACTGATGGAATCAAAAGCGGAAGGATGATGAGCCCGTAAAGCAGCAAACCGATTATAACAACAGTGGCGACTTGCATTAAAGTATTTACCCCTGATGGCATCATTGCAGCAAATGTACCTGCTAGAATAATCGCTGCTGTCATAATAACAGAACCCATTTTACTCATTGACCTTACAATACCTTCAGAAATTCCGAGGTGAATTTCTTCTTTAAAACGATCAAGTAAAAAGATTGAATAATCTATTCCTAAAGCAATGAGTATAACAAAACTAAAGAATGGTACGGCCCAGCTAATACCATCATCGCCACTGATTCCTACAAAAATGAATTCCGTTATAGATATGGCTGTATAATACGTGACAAATAGAGATGCAAGCATATAAATTGGCATCATTATTGAACGAAACAAGATGGATAACACGAAAAACAAACCACCCACCATGATGATCATTGTTCGAGATAAATCGGTGGTGGAGATATCTTTTAAATCTGCATTTTGACTTGTCACTCCCCCATACATAATTGTTGCATTTTTTAAAGGGGTACCTGCGACTTCATCTGCAACAGATTTTTTTATTTTACCAATTGTTGTAATCGCTTGTTCTGAATATGGATTCATATCTAATTCTACGCTTAATTGAACACCCTTGCCATCTGAAAATGAGTAATGATCAATAGACTTTTGAAAGTCTTTGTTTTCCATCACCTGCTGAGGGATAAATATTCCCGTGTCATTTAAGTTTTTGCTTTTACTCATTTTCTTTAAAATTTGACGAGATTTAGACATACCATCCGCTATCTTCTCAAGACCAGCCTTTGCACTCTTCACACCATCTGCCAACTGCCCGAGGTAATTTTTTAGTGTCCCTGCCTGTTTTTGCTGTCCAGCAAACTGTTGATTTGCCTGCTGAAGACTGCTTTGAATTTTTACCAATTGGCCGTTGATCGCTGTCAACTGAGGAATCGCCTCTGAAACATTGCCCGTTTGCGCCATCTGTTTGCTGACAAATCCTAGCTGATGATTGATCTTTCCTAAACCTTTTGCCGCAGCTGCTAGTGAACCTCCTGATTGTTGATTTGTTGCTGAACTAGCCGCTTGCCCGGCTATTTTTTTCAGACCTTCTTCTACCGTCGTTAAACCGCTCTGAACATCGTCAAGCCCTTTCGTTGTCTTTTCTAATCCGTCTGATACTGCCGCTAACTGGTGGTCTATATATAATTCATCCATTTTCTTTCCGGTTGGCTGTGTGATGGTCATGACCGAATCAACATGCTCCACTTTCTCAATTGTTTGACTAAGGTTCCCGAGAAATGGGATTGTATCAGCTGTCGTTAACTTATTTTCTCCCTTGATTACAATACTCACAGGAAAAGCTTTGCCTTCACCAATACCTTCTTTAATCGCCTCTATTCCTTTTACCGATTTATAATTACTGCTTATTTCTGAAGTAGAATCAAAAGAAATTTGATCATCATATGTCAGAATAAACGGTACGGTCATGACAGCTGTAATGATGATAAATAAAAATGGTCTTGCAACTGACTGTTTTCCAAGAAAGGACCATAAACGGTTATCATCATGAGAAAAAACCTTCTTCGACGGCCAAAATAATTTTTCTCCCAGTGTCACCATAAACAATGGTAATAAAGTATATAGCACCAGCATTAAAACGCCAACCCCGACTGCAACCCCTACAGCAGATTGAAATACAGCAAACTTGGCAAAACCCAAAGCGGAAAATCCAATTAACACCGCAAATCCGCTGATAAAAAGTGTTTTCCCTGCGGTACGGTAAGCGATAATGGTCGCTTCAATTTTGTCATGTCCTTTAGCCAGCTCTTCACGAAAACGTGTGAGGATCAGAATACAATAATCTGTCCCAATTCCAAACAAGATGGCTACTAAAAAAGTTTGGGTAAAAGTCGAAATCGGAAAATCAACATGTTCCACTAAGATTGCTAATAACGATTGACTAATAAGATAGGAAAACCCAACTGTGATCATGGGAATGAAAGGGGTAACGATTGAGCGAAAAACAACTAAAAGTAAACCTACAATTAAAATTACTGTAATGATTTCTGTTTTCTTTAGGCCTTCCTCAGAACTGTGGGCAAAGTCCTGGTTAATAAGAGAAGCGCCTGTAATGTATGCCGTTAACTCATCTGGAACCATTTTATAAATGTTGTCCGCAATCTTTTCTACCTGTTGATCAGATCCTTTAACCATAACAGGCAAGAGAACGGTCTTCTGATCCTTAGATATAAGTTGGTCACGCGTTTCTTTATCAAAAGGAGAAGTTACCCCTTTGACACCAGCTATTTTTTCAATTTGATCAATGACCTTAGCCAATTTTTCATGTTCTAAGGATTGATCTAACTTAAATACTACGCTAATGGTCTGATGATCTTCACCAGCACTTTTTAAAATGTCCTTTGCCCTCTCTGACATTAAATCAGCTGGTAGCTGAGACTGTCCCTTTTGATTTGCCAATTCCGTTAAGTTTGGGGAACTTACGTTTAATAGAGCAGTAAGCATCAAGAGAATCGCCGCAATCAACCATTTGAATTTCACAATCAATCTCATTCGGAAAGGTCTCCTTTAAATTTGCCTTTTAAAATTGTAAAAATCATAATAAAAGAATCTAAATGTTCCTCATCCGCTTCATCTATTAGCTTTCTTAAAGCTTTAAAAATAGCAGAATTTAATTCCTCTATTATTTCTTCGCCTTTTCTCGTAATTTTAATTCGTTTAGAACGTTTATCACGATGGATTTGAGAATCATCCCATTCAACAAACCCTTTTTCCAACAACTTTTTCAACCTGTTGGAAATAGCGCTTTTATGAACATTTTGTATGAAAGCCAAACGGCCTGGAGAACATGAACCTTTTATTTTTAAAATCGTTAACAAATCAGCCTGTTCTCTGGAAATATGTTCAAACAAGTCCTGATTGATTTCCCGTTGCACATATTCTGTAGCATCAAATAATACTTCAGCAAAAAGATCGATTGCTTGGGATAATTTCTTTTCATCCAGAAGCTACCACCCCCACATTTAGTTTAGACCCTTAAACTATATGATGTTGATCTTAATTTTAGACATTAAAAAAAGAGCCCGACATCTCTCAGGCTCATTGTCTCATCAGCTCTTTTTCACTTTAAAAACGATAAAATCGGGACATCTAAAGTCTTCTTCAAATGAAGGATATTGTTTTAGCAGCTCTTCTGTTGGCTTTGGTTCAATGATGCCTTCTAAACGAAAACCTGTTTTCATGAGGGTGTTGATATAACTTGTTAAGGTTCTATGAAAAAACAACATTTTTTCCTGATCACCTAACCTTTGTTCATATGCCCCTTCATAGAAATATTGATCGACATTCCAATGCAATTTTTTGCCCTCTTCTGTTTTCTCCCAACCACTTTCAGGAGTTACAAAACAGGGGTGTAAAATGGTAAAAATAAATGTGCCTTGATCTCTTAATAACCTGTACATTTCTCGAAATGCTTTTTCATAATTGGCCAGGTCATGAATCACCATATTCGCGATGATCAAATCAAAGCTATGATCCTCTAAAAAGTGCAAGTCTTCACAATTCCCTTGCTGATAATGAATTTGTAAATCTTGCGGTGTTCTTTTTTTAGCTATCTCGATCATTCGGGCTGAATAATCTACAGCCGTTACATGAGCTCCAGACTTTGCTAACATTCTACTTAAATACCCTTCACCACACCCTGCATCTAACACATTTTGGTTGGTTATTGTTTCAATGAAAGAAAATATCGCAGGGTTTAAAAAAACTTCTTTATGAGTGTCCCCATGTTCGGTATGGTTCTGCGAATATGTATCAGCAAATCGGTCCCACCTTTTCATCGCTTCTTCTGTACCCATATGTTTCACACTTTTTCCTCCCATTCACCGTTATGCCTTGATTGATACATACTGATGTACAATGGCTTTAGCCAGACTAGCTGAAGAATCAATCAGGCATAGATTTTCCGCCTGCTTATCAGTCACTACATTTAAATCTGTACATGCAATAACAGCCGCATCAACTTCTTTGGCTAGTTCTTCAGATAGCTTGTTCCACAATGACAAGGAATCATTCACATGACCACTTTTAATGTTTAAAATCATTTGATTTACAAGAGCTTGCCAACTGTCTTTATGAATATAGTCGAATCCATTCTTTAAAAAAGCCTCTTGATATACCCTAGATTCAATTGTCAACTGAGTAGCTAATAACGTTATTTTCTTGGATTCTTTAGGGATTATTTTCATGGTTTCATCAATCATGTTTAATAAAGGCACAGTAACTGCATTTTTTAGTGGTTTAAAATAAATATGTGCAGTAGTACAAGGTATGGCAATAAAATCAACACCTGTCTTTTCAAGTTTGCGAGCACCGTTTATAATAGCTCGTTCCATCTCTGTGTGATCTATTGGTTGATCAATGTAGAAAGGGGTTGGACATGAATAAATCATCATGTGCGGAAAATCCAGATCATATGTAGCACCATAAATTTTTTGACATTCGTCTACAACTTTATCTACAAATGGGCCAGTCGACTTCGGTCCCATTCCTGCTAATATGCCAATCATCGTTGTCCTCCCATGTTTAAATATAAATAAAGCCCATAATCTGTCGGGACAGAAGCGTATCCTATTTGCCTCAACATAGCTGTTATATTTCCTCGGTGATATGTTCCATGATTGACCACATGGATCAGTAGTTCAGAGATACTATATTTTATGAATTCACCAGAAGGGTTTTCAATCGCCAGCGGCTTATTCACGTTTTCTGCTTGCTTAAGGAACGATGTGTATCGGTTTGATAACTGCTCAAACATGGTTTCCATTTCTGCTAGTTGTTTTGAAGCTGTTTGTTCGATTTGTTGTTCAGCAAACTTCAAGGCATCTTTCAAACTTTTTCCAGAAAAAACTTCAAGCCAACTATGATCAGAAAGATAAACATGTGCCAACACATGAGCAATCGTTGGAAATACACTTTGAATCTCTTGCTGATAAACTTTCGTTGGAAGCTCTTTTAACCGGTTAAACACTTGGTGATTTGCCCAGGTGTTGTATTCGTAAAACTGTAATTCAGGAGATGCCATCTGAAATCCTCCTCTTAATCTCAAATGAAAGGCCGATCAATTTTAACCGTTCTTAAATCATCAAAAAGTTGACCGGTATGGACTGATTCATGATATGTAATTCTTAACAACATATCCCCAAGTTTGCGAATATACCCAACCTCAGACCGATCTATATGAATAGCTGTTAAATCATGAACACTCAAAAATTTGACAAAATCTAGCAATTGATTTCGAAAAGGTTGTGCAAATTCTAGCTCTTCAGTCACTGTTATAAATATTTTTGATTCATGAGAATTAGCCAGCTTCTCAAAAGCTGCATCTACATGTTGTTTTAACACTTGATGGTAAAGATATTCTCCTTCAAGGACATGTCTTATCATTTCTTTACATGACATTACATTTGAATCAGGGGCTCCAGTCCAACTTTTCTTGAGGAATACCTGCCCAAAGCTTCACACTTCGGCGTCTCACCTCTTCAAAATTCAACACAATAAGATCAATTGGATTCATTCGTCTATCTCTCCTCCTTTTTACTCACGATAGTAAAAGTTCTCTTTTATATTTAAAAATTCCTTTAAAAACCGAAATTTCTTCTTTCATCTAACCTCGCGTTACCCCTTTATAATGGACACTATACATGCCATTCCTTAAACAAAAAAGGAGGAAATAATAAAAATGGAAAAATATTTAACCATTGGTCAGATGGCAAAACGTGCTGGTGTTACAATTCGGACATTAAAGTACTATGAAAATAGGGTTACTGAGTGACTACGGAGAAAACAGCATCCGACTCTACCGTATATGCGACTTAGATAAACTCAAAAAAATCCAGTCATTAAAGTTCTTAGGCCTTTCTTTAAAAGAAATCGACGATATTTTAAAAAATCCGAAAGATGAATTAAAAAAACGAATCTATTATAAAAAACAAAAGTATATCGAGGAAATGGAAGAGATACAGAGAATCATTGACAAGTTAAATATAATGAATGATGTCATTAATAGCAGTGATCACATCGATTTAAGCATTTTTTACTACATTTGAATAATTAGGTTTTAATAGCTCTACTTTTAAGGATTGGAGCTCAACCCCTAACTCCTTTAATTTCTGCATGGTTCCATCACTCCCTCATATAATCAATACTGTATTCTATCTGCTATGCTCGAATCATATAACAATAGAAGACAAGGGAGTCTTGTCTTCTAGCAAATAAAAAACCCGCTATTTTCTCACTTGACTGAGAAGATGTGGGTATATATACTCATATGATACTGTTTTTCTTTTCGATTTCCTGACTTACGTTTCGAATATTTTTAATATTAATTAGCCAGAAAAAGCTTACCAACATGTAGTAAATAGCTACAATAGACAAATTATCAGTTACATTTTCCCAAACAGGCTTTGATAAATAGAAATGCCCCCAAAGAAAAAATGCAATAAGTAAAGTGAACGGCATTATAATATGAACCATTGAATATAAAAGTTTATCAAACTTCATTTTTTATCCACCCCCCCTTTTTCAACTAAAAGGGATGTTGCCATGTACACTTACCTCCATAATATATAATGGTTCCAGCTAATGCAACGGCGTTTGTAATAGTTTAGCTGCTTCCTTATAAGCTTTCTTTTGAAGATACCCCAACAGCCCACCTTCGAGTAGCCTTGATCAAAGTGAATCATGGTGGGGATTTATTAATGCAACGAATAGTGGTGGGATGATACTTGGAAGTATGGTTGCAGTTTATTTTGTTGCCAGCTTTTTTTATGGATTATCAGCTTTTATGACAAGGTTTTTAAAAGAAATGCTAACATGACCGAAGATTTTTACTGCGAAGAAGTATTAAGTGGAAAGACAAAAGTAAATAAAGTATTAGAAACAGACCATGTACTAGCTTATTATCATACAAAGCCTTTTTATCCAGTCCATATTGTTGCTATACCAAAAAAACATATACCTTCACTCATTACACTAGAAGAAGACGATAACGATTTACTGCTTGAACTTCTAGGCGTAGTGAAAGAGGTGGCTTCAATGGTAACGAAAGAAAAAGGCACCTGCAGGGTGATAACAAACCTGGGGACTTATCAAGACTCTAAACATTTACATTGGCATATCGTATCTGGGAAACCGCTTAAATCTTAAATAGAATGATAAGTAAATGATGGGAACTCACTGTGACTGAAGTTCCCATTGTTATTTCACCATGCCCAGTTTCTTAGAGTTAACAAGTATTTGACAAAAAATATCGTTTAACTTCATTTGCCATCTAGTTCAAACCGAATTGTGGCCCTCCATTCTCTGTAAGCAAACCCACAACTGTTACCTATACATATTTCATTGCTTGTAATCCAAAAAACAATCAGTTACACTGATTATATAAAATACTTATTATCATAGGTGGTGAATATTAAATTGAATAAATGGAATCAGTCTTATGGTTTTATGCTTGGAAAGGTTCTGCAACGGATGGAAAATAAGTTTGCTGAAGGACTGATCCCCTTTCATATTAACGCAAGACAATATGGAGTACTTTTATTTATTCAGGAAAATCCTTACTCATCACAAAAAGATATTTCTGAAAACCTAAAAATCGATCGAACAACGATGGTGAGCCATATTGACCATTTGGAAAAGTTGGGGTTTGTCGAAAGAACAAAGAATCCTAATGATAGAAGATCCTATAGCCTTGTGATGACTGAAAAAGGTCATGAAGTGCTGGATTCACGTTGGGAATTTTTAATCAATACAGAATCAGAAGTTTTAGCTCCTTTAACCCAGCAAGAAAGACGATTGCTTAAAGAGTTTCTTGTTAAAGTTTGGAGATCGCTATAGAAAACAGGAGGTTATAAATATGAACGCACTTGATTATTTTAATGCGCGTCTAGAAGCAACAATAAGCCCTATGGATTATTTGAAGTCTAAGCAAATAGAACCATATAAATATTTCTTAATTGATGTTAGAAATGGTCCAACTCATGTCAGAAGTTTAACTATTGAAGATGCTAATATTATTCCTGAACAAGAGTTACCAGAACGTATAAATGAAATACCAAAAGACAAAGAAATTATTGTCTATTGTTGGGATGTCTGGTGTAATACTGCTGCAAAAGTTGCAAAATTTTTATTGGAACAAGGTTATAAAGTGAAAGAGTTGACTGGAGGTATTGCAGCCTGGCAACAAATGAATTTTCCTGTTTCAAAAGCAAACAACATATCTGATGATTGCGGGTGTTGAAACAGGACTTACAGTAAGGAATTCATACTGGACTTACTCAAACCACATACTTCTCTTACTCGAAGAAGTAAATAGCGAAATATAAAGGAAGCCTTAAAATCAACTTATGGGCTTCTTTTAATATTTATTGTAAGTCTATAGTAATAAATGGTAAAATCGAGAAGGTTGTCATTAGCATATTATAAGCTATGACCATTCATTACATAAAAAGGGGTTGAGGCGAAATGAAAAAAATGCTTAATGGGTGGTTTACTGCTTAGTTACCGAAACTGACAAGCATATTCCACCTTTTCTTGATCATCAACATCATAATGAAAGGTGGAAAAGAAATGGGTATTTCTTTGAAAGAAATTAATGCCACTAATTGGTATGAGTGTACAGAACTTTCAGTAAGTGAAGAACAAAAAAAGATATTTCCAGTCTCTGTTGTATATTGGATGGCAAGTTCTAAGTATGAGTATAATAACGAACTTGAGTTACTTGCTGTATATTATGAAAATTTAATTGTTGGTGTCGTTGCATATGGTATTGACCCTGATATTCATGCACCATGGATTACTACAGTCATGATAGACGAAAAATATCAGGGAAAGGGATATGGAAAAGAAGCCGTTAAGCAATTGATAGATTTGATTGTTAAAAGGCATCATTACAAAAAAATAATGATTGGTCATAGACCAAACAATGATGTTGCAGCCAAATTATATGAGTCTTTAGGTTTTCACGAAATTGAACAAACAGAAGATGAGATTGTAAGATGTTTACAGTTATAGTTTAGGCTACAATATTATCTAAAAACAAGGCTGATGGTTTTCCTTTCAGCCTGGCTTGTTACTTTATTTCTTAGTATGCCTTTCAGTTTTAAGTACTAATGCTAGAGCGCATTTTCTTCCATAAAAACTCTCCGTCTCATTCAAAAACTTTTTTAACATTGTTTGTGGATTGAATGAACGGCCTTTCATACAAGAAAGTGTGAATGTAACACTATTTATTAATAACAATCGTCAATTTATAATTTGCATGCTTGTTTAAACTTTGCAAAAACTGATTTAACAATTCGTTTGAAGGGAATTTACACTCTAGAAGATAACATCCATCCCCACTAATTTTATAGTTATTGATTACATATTTCTCTTGCATTTTAATAAATGAGAGATACGGTTGGTGATGAGTGTTTTTTGTATAAATATTAATAAAAGCATGAACAAAATATCCTAATTTAACTTGGTTGGCTTTAATGGTATAGCCCTCAATTACTCCGTTATCTTCTAATTTAGTAACTCTAGCTGCAGCTGCTTGCCCTGTTAAATGGACTTTATCTCCTAATTGTTTCATCGTAATACGACTATTTTCAGATAACTCTTCTAATATTCGCATGTCTGTGTGATCCAACATAAAATCATATCCTTTCAAAACGAATCTAAAAGTACTTTCGTGACAGGAAATGGCTTCCACCATCACAAAATAAAATAAACTCTTTCAAAAATCAAGGCAAACAGTAAAAACACTTGATTTTATCTATGTATCTGTTAATTGACCATAGTATAAACTAAACGTAATTCAAAGAAAAGGAGACTTGAAAAATGAATATTCAACAGATTCGTAATGCTACACTAGTTGTCAAATATGCAGGTAAGAAGTTTTTAATAGATCCAATGTTAGCAGAAAGAGGTACTTATCCTCCTTTCCCAAATTCCCCAAGACAGGATCAAAATAACCCTTTAGTAAGTCTTCCTACATCAATTGACAATTTGATTAAGGATATAGACGCCATTATTGTCACTCATTTGCATTTAGACCACTTTGATGATGTTGCCAAAGACATTTTACCAAAAGAAATTAAAATGTTTGTACAAAATGAAGAAGATGCTAAAGAAGTCAGAAATGCCGGTTTTCAAAATGTCGAAGTTCTAACAAAAGAAACGACTTTTGAAGGTATCCAATTAACGAAAACAAAAGGAGAACACGGTAGAGGAGAAATATTAAAACTTGTTGGTTTAGTCTGTGGAGTTGTGTTCAAACATCAGAATGAAAAAACGCTGTATATAGCTGGAGATACGGTTTGGTATGATGCGATTCAAGAAGAGCTTGATACACATCAACCAGAAATTATTGTCGTAAACGGCGGAGATAATCAATTCTACGAAGGTGGTTCTCTCATGATGGGTAAAGAAGATATTTATAAAACGTATAAAGCTGCCCCAAACGCTCAAATCATTGTTGTCCATATGGAAGCCGTAAATCATTGGGGATTGTCTAGAAAAGAATTGAAAGACTTTATGAAGGAACAAGGAATGTCATCTCGTGTAGCAGTACCTGATGATGGTGAATCATTCTCGTTATGATAAGGACAGTAACAGTGTTGATCATTCAGTCAAGGAATAATCAATGAATGTTCTCATTCCCAAATAACTAGCCCATAGATTGAAAAACAAGCCCTGTTCTCTCAATCTATTGGGCATAGTTATTGGTTACTTTTATGTATTTCCGCTAAGTTAATAATACCTACGATAAATTTAAATTACAATTCCTTCTACTGTAACGCTTGCTCAATATGCGCCAAATGATGATTACCATGCCATGCATAAAGTGCAATACTTTGATCAAGCCGCATCTTCTCTCCATCAGGATACTGGTATGTTCGCTGTAATTGAGTCGTTGTTAAATTCTCAATTAAATATGCCCAACGTTTATGTAAGTTTTCCAATAATTGCAATGAATTTTTAATAGGTGATTCATAATCTTTTAACTTTGCCCATTCACTTTCCTCATACGTTTTCACAATTGGATTTTCTTCAGTCAAAGCTAACTTCATGCGCATATAACCATTTAAATGGCTATCAACAATATGATGAATCAGTTGAAACACATTCCAACTGTTTTCTCTATACATTTTGGATAATTCAGCTTCACTAAGTGATTCAGTTAGTCTTTTTAAACGATGAGGTAATGTTCTAATTTCTTTCACCCACATTTGAATATCTGTTTCCTGTACTTCTTGGGGACAATCGAATTGTCCGATTGGGTATTTTTTATTCATTGAAAAACCCTCCATTCTTATTTAACAGAAACGTTTTTTACCCATCTCTTGTAACCAAATGACACTGGTATCATAGTTTTCTCACCTTCTATATCTATTTTATCTTATAAAAAAATACGTTACATTTATTGTGATCAAAAACCCACATAAATTTTTCAAAAGAAAATATCTTAGACCGCTGAAGGAAGTTTATAGCATTGATTTGCTAGACAATGAAAAGCACAAATGTCTTGGTCATCACTGTCTCTTTCTCTACTAGCATCTTATGAAGTGTATCCGTCAAGATAATTCGAAGCTTACTCGTGCTGTAAACGCTCATCGTTGAAACTAGACAGAAATTTTATACTTTCATATTAAAAAAGGGCTGAGATAGCCCTAATGTACAACGTCCATATGATTTTCCAACTGATTCACAAACTCCTTAATTGCCTTTGTATTTAGGGCTGATGTATCTGTCACAACACCGCTAACCTTTTTTACGATTGCTTTTTCAATGAAATTCATTTTAGTAACAAGGAACTCTCCACCAAATAATCCATGCACAATGGCTTTCTTTCGTAGTTCTTTTGGAAAAGCTTGCTCAAATTGCTTCTGGGCCGTCTCCCCTTCTTGCATACAGCAAAGAAACAAACCTAGTTTTTTATGAAGAAGGATCTCCATATTATTTTTCATAAAGCTTCTCAACTTCCCTTGAATTTGACCTGCATGAATGGAACCACCAATCAATACATACTCAAACTCATTTATATCAACTTTAATTTTCTCTCTTTTTAAATCTATCGACTTTATTTCTCCAGGGAGTTGGCTGACTAAATGTTTTACAGCCTTCTCCGTTGTTCCGTGGTTTGAACAAAATACAACTAGCGTTTTCATATATTTTCCTCCTTCACACTTTTTATGGTATAAACCGCTAGGATAATTGTCACTAGATTTATAACGGGTATGATGATAATTGCAGGAATCCCATCTGCTCCATTAACAAAAATCGCAAACAGAATTTTTGATAAAAGAGCAATCATTATTAAAGATAAGAAAACGAGGTAGATAGCAGATCCTATATAGCCAACTGGTTTCTTTTGTATTACAAACAAACCAGATAAAAAGCTTAGAGGTAGAAACAATGCTAAATCTAATCCTTGTACCGGTAATGTCGTGTAGTGTTCAAGTGTCTCTGGATATTTTCCATTTATTAGTGGATAAACGATTATGGAAAGCCACATGCCCCCAATGAGGATGGCATTAAATATAAGGAACCCTCCGATTAGTTTTACAGAGAGCTGATTTCTAAAAATGCTTTTTCCTAAATTCCAGTCATGGGATAATATGGACAGGACAAAGGAAAAAAAGCTAGCTGTCAGCAGGATAATATAAACTAAAAACAATTGATTGTACATCGCCATTACTAAATAAAATAAATAAGTCAGTAGAAAATAAAGTAGAGTACCCGATAGCATAAGTCTAGCCTTTACGGAACCTCTCCTAGATAAAAACAGCGATAAAAGCAACAAAGGAACTGCAACTAATAGAGTTACCCCATCTTGGGCAATGCCTTGTATGGCTACTTCAGAGGACATATGTTTGTATATCCCTTTTCCATAAATCAATACAGTCTCTCCACGAACGGAGGTCATTTCAAATTCTCCAGGCCCTCCTTCTGAAAAGATTCCTATTGTAGCTGCGAACACAGCAAAAACAACAATAATGAGTATTAAAACCGTTAACGTTTTTTGAAACTTCATCTTTCCTCTACCCTTTCATTTATGTAACATATTACATAAATGATACCACTTCACCTCATTATAAATTGATAGATTTATGAATATTATGTGAATTCCCTTTCATTGACTACCTATCAGTTAAGTAATATATTACTTATATTAGCGTAAAGAAAGATGGGATTACAGTGAATATAGAGGAAACGGAGTTATTGAATAGACAGAAATATATTTTTGGTAGCTTCTTTATATTGGCGAATAATTTACAAATCGAAGGAGATAAACTTCTTTCAAAAGATGGCATTACCCTTAGACAGTGGCTTCTAACTGTTGTGATACTTCAATTTGATGATAGGCACCCCACTCTTGGTGATGTGGCAAGATTGATGGGAACCTCTCATCAGAATACTAGGCAGCTTGCTAATAAGCTTCAAGAGAGAGGTTTCTTATCTATCGAGAAAGATCCTGAAGATGGGAGGGCCATTAGATTGAAGCTAACGGAAAAATCATATGATTTTTGGGCTACAAAAGAAGAGATGGGTGACCGGTTTGTGGAAAATCTCTTTGAAGACATGACTACAGAAGAGGTAGTAGTTATGGCAAAAGGCATTGAGAAACTGCTATCAAAGTTAAACGTAGAAGCTACGAAATAATGGTTCCTTAGGGTTCCAATCAAAAGATCTTTTACTTATGACGGAATGGTCTATTATTTTAAAATTATTCAATAACAAGCATAAACCTTCCTCAAAGTCTTTAGGTGTAATACTGGTATAGTGCTTTAAAGTTGGATGAACACGATGGAAATACAATACCAAGGGCCATCCGGGGGGGCAGAACCACAAAATGCAGTTATTAGACATTACAACCCCCCGTACGTATAGAATGGACATTGATTGTACCGTTTTCTAGATAAACGATATTTGATGTGTGCTTTTTAAGAATGGAAAAGTTATTAGATAGAAGAATTGTCTTAAAACGATTTGCTTTTCTGTAATACAAGAGTTCTGATAACTTGTTAAAATCAAAACTTCAATATCATCGATAACCAATATTTGAGGAGGGCTATTTTTCAATCTTTCAATGGAACTAAAATAATTAACCTTTCTTCTAAAAGTTAATAAACTTAATCTTCTTTTTCGTCTTTTGCTTAATAAACCTATTGATGTATCTTTCCTGGGAATCACTATTTCACCTGTTAATGGGACAATTTCTCCAATCATAATTCTTGCTAAAGTCGATTTCCCGCTCGAAACATCCCCTTTTATCCCTGAACGACTCCTTCATTCAGAGTAAGATTTAAAGCTGCCAATACGATATTTTCTTCACCCGCCCGACCAAAGGATACAGTAATGTCCTTTAAAATCAAAATGCTCCCCGCCAAATTTTCAAATGATTCTTGAAAATCCCAACTCACATTGGTATGTTTGTAAATTTTTTATAAATTCAAAAAACATGATAAATTTATATTAAAAAGGAAATCAAATGGTAAGGAGGAAGAATTATATGTTTGTTGGAATTGATCATGTTCAAATTGCCGCCCCTAAAGGTAGTGAAGATGAGTGCAGAGATTTTTTTTCGAAAATTCTAGGAATGGAGGAAATACCCAAACCAGAAAATCTCAGAAAACGCGGAGGGGTTTGGTTTCAATGCGGCACCCATGAACTTCATATTGGTATTCAGGAAAACTTTATCCCAGCAATCAAAGCACATCCAGCCTTCAGCATAAAAGATATAAATAAACTAAAACAAAGGTTAATAGAAAACAATATTAAAATAAAAGAAGATGAACCTTTAGAGGGGGCAACACGATTTTATGTAAACGATCCATTCGGTAACCGATTGGAGTTTTTACAACGACACTAATTACTAGAACAAAGTAATGAGAGTATCTTCATTGCTTTGTTTTTTCTTTTATTTCATGGAATACAGATCCAAACTTAAATATTTTCTTACTTCTGTAATTTTTAAAAAAGTTTCTCGTATCTACTATGAGTTTTAGTGTTTTGAAAGATCAATTCACGATTATATTCGCTATGATCAGTTATTAATACAACACAATCATAGTAATTAAACAGATCATAGTTAAGAGGTTTGGATATTAATATCCTTCCTTATCCTCAAACTCAATTACATGAGGATCATTAAAATCTATCAATGCCCCACTTTTTTTTAATAATTCATACAACTCTATCCCTGGTGACTCCCCTAAATCATTTATATCAGCCTTATATGCGATCCCCAAAAGTAATATTTTAGATCCCTTTATTATCTTCCCATATTCAATGAGAGCTTTACTAATATTGTCATGAATATATTTCGGCATTTTTTTACTTGTTTCATAAGCCAGATCTATAAATTTTTGCTTTCCATGACAGATACATAGGATCTAAAGGGATACAATGTCCTCCTATCCCCGGTCCGGGCAAAAACTTCATAAACCCGAAAGGTTTAGTTGCTGCCGCTTCAATTGTCTCCCATATGTCTATTTTTAGCTTTTCAGCTAAAATAGACATTTCATTAATAAAAGCTATATTAACGCTTCTAAATGTATTCTCTATCAACTTGCTCATTTCTGAAATTTTTGGTGACGATACTGGAATGACCTCATCTAAAAATGATTCATACAACAACATTCCTAAAGTTTCACATCTTTTTGTGGTCCCGCCTAAAATTTTTAGCGTATTTTTAGTATTGTATTTCAAATTGCCTGGATCTACTCGTTCGGGAGAGTAACACAAAAAACAATTCTCCCCTACCACATAACCCAACTCTTCAATTCCTTTTTGAATGATATCTTCAGTAGTTCCTGAATATGTAGTACTTTCTAATACTATTAATAAATTTTCTTGCATGAATTTTTTTATATAATAAATAGCTGATGTTATATATGTGATATCTGGTTCATTATTTTCAGTTAAGGGGGTAGGAACACAAATAATAATTGCATTTAGTTTCTGTATAAGATCGTTAGTCAGAAAGAATTTTTTATCAACAATACTCTCCTTAATTTTGTTGGAAGGAATATCTTGAATATAAGACTGTTCTTTATATAGTTTATTAATCTTTTTTACATCCGTATCTATTCCATATACTGAAAATCCAGCATATGCTAATTCTAAAGCTAATGGCAAACCAACATATCCTAAGCCTATTACACCAACGGAAAGCCCCTCTCTAGAGTTCGTATTCGAAGGAAATAGATATGTATTACATTCAATTATTTAGAGAGTTTCTTTATAATATGTCCAATTTGGTAAATACTGAACTCCAGTTCTTCCAAGGAGACATAAGCATATGATAATCTTAAATATTTTCCGGAATCTTGTGCATAAATATTTCCTGGGTTAAGAAGAATACCTTTTGATAACGCTTCTGAACAAATCGCTCTTATTGATACTTTAGAATTTATTCTGACCCAAATAAATAACCCGCCTTTAGGTATTATCCAGGTGGTAATTTGACTTAAATATGTTTTTAATGCTTTAATAACTAGTTCCCTTCGAATTTTCAATTGATTCCTAACAAACATTAAATGCTTGTTATACAACCCACTTGTTAGCCACTCAGTAGCAACTCTTTGAGATAACGAACTTGATCCATAATCAACTTGCATCTTTATATCAGATAATCTTTCAATTACTGAATCTGGTCCAACAATCCAGCCTATTCTTAAACCTGGTGTTAAAGTTTTAGACATACTGCTAAGATATAATACATGACCATTTCGATCGTATGATTTTAAAGGTAAAGGTGGTGGCTCTTCAATCCATAAATCTCTATAGATATCATCTTCAATTATAGGCAATTGATATTTTTCACATGTTCGCAAGATCTCTTTACGCCGCTTTTCTGTCATTAAAACTCCGGTTGGATTCTGAAAGCATGGTATTGTATATAATATTGCTCTATCTATTTTTTTCATTGATTTATTAATTGCACTAGGTGTTAAACCTTGTTCATCTAAAGGTATTCCTTTTAAATTTATGCCTGAAGATTGAAAAACATGTAAAGAATAAAGATAAGAAGGCTTTTCAAGTAAAACATTCCCACCTTTCTTTAAGAGACCAACTGAAATTAATTGTAGAGCCTGCAATGCTCCTGAAACAATTAAAATAGAGGAAGGATTTGCATTAATTCCATTTTTCACAAGTGATTTACTTAATGCTTGACGTAAAGGTAGGTATCCCTTTGGTTCTTCATAACCAAAAGCATTCATACTTTCAGTAACTCGCCCTATAACTTGTTTCATTTCATCTATTGGAAACATCTCTGGAGAAAGCTCACCTTTACTTAATTGAATTAGATTGTTATTTGATTCTAAAGTATTAATCTCTTGGACCTTATTAATACTTGGTTTATAGGATCCGGACTTCACATGGTGGTTCCAATCTGGTGCGGAAGTTGAAGTCAATAAAGTCCATGTATTGTTTATTACAAAATTAGCTTTCCCCATCCTTCCCTCAATTAATCCATCGGCTGCCAACTCTTCCAACGCTATAATAACAGTGCTACGATTCACATTAAACAATTCAGCTAATTGGCGTTGGCTTGGAATTTTACTTCCAATAGGGAATTCACCGTTAGATATTTTCTGTTTAATATAATTTATGATCTCCTGATATTTGGGATTACGGTTCATAAAATGTACCCTTTCAAGTGGTTGGATTTTTTTAAAAAAACTGGTTGGAGACATTTTAACAGAAGTTTCTTAAAATAAAAAGTGTAATGAAACACAATAAAAAACTTCTTCATTAAATGGGGGTATAAAAATGAAGAATTCCAAAAATAAAGAGATATGGAAAAATTATTTCTTTGAAATAATAAGAGCTATTTGTATTTTTAAATAACGCCCTTAATAAAACTTTTCTAATTTTTAAAAAACTGATGAACAATGATTTCTAAAAAAATCGATTGCACATCAGTTTTTTTAACCTATTGTTTTTTTCATTTTACTATCATTATCAACTTGCTGCTCTTTTTTTAAAGAGCTTACAGTTGATAATACGCATAACGCTGTTGATAGCACAATAAATATAAGTGAAAAAAGACTAAGATTTAATCTAGGGTCAGCTAATTCAAATAAAAAAGTGAATAAAGGTGCTATGGCTAATAAAGTAACAACCATTATTGGTGTACAATACTTTATTCCGTACTGTAAAAAAAGCAATGGTAAAGTAGCTCCAAATATCGCTATATACAAAATGATTGGAATATTCCCCGTAATTGAAACCTTTTGTGTATTAGTAGCAAAAAAAGCGATTAAAGACACCGGTATTAAAAAGTACAAACGATGTGCCATGATCGTTATTGGAGAACATCCGAGACTGGATAGCTTTTTTGTATAAAAGGTCGTAACCACTACGCATATACTACTAATAATTGTAAGGGATACTCCCATTATAATATCAAAAGCATCCGAAGTTTTTACTGACGTCATCCCATTAAGTGAAATGAGAACAAGTATAATAGAACACACTAGTATGCCTATAGCTGAGTAACTTTCAACTGGATTGACATTTTTCTTTGAACTTGAATAACTTTGATAAATTGTAGCGATTGCTGGGCCAAATCCTGCAATAAGTGTACTTACAATAGCTGGTTCTAAATATTTAACACCATAAAAAAAGCCTAACCAAGCTCCTACTGTAGAAATATTCACTTTGATTAATGTTGAATAATCTTGTAAAGGTTTCGAATATTCGCTTTTATTCTTTAAAAAAGAAAAAACTTGAAAAAAAACAAAGGCAAAACTAAACGTTAAAAACACCAATAAAAAAGGAGAAAGTGTTTGGACTAAATGACCTGAAACGACTTCTTTTATTGAAGAAAAAATATTATAAATTAATACAAAACAAATACCGACTAATGAAGCCTTTTTAAATTCTACTTTCAACACGGAAAAATTCCCCTTGTTTCTCTAATTTTCTAATTTCTTCATAATCTTTTTGTATTTTTTCTTTATCAGAATGAAGCAAATAAATAATCCCCGGATTAGTAAATAAGTCAACAGTTTTAAATATTTTCTCTCCTACATTTGGCGAGTGGAATACCTGATAAAACGAACTTAGTTTTTCCAACTTTTCTTTTAAAAAGGTTTCAGCAACTATTCCAGTTTCACTAGAGACTAAAGTTACACAGAATAAATTCTTTTCTAAAATGTAACCTTCCTCTAATCTTTGTTTAAATTTGCCAGGATTAACATATCTCTCTACTGTTGTAGTTACATGACTATCACCAATTGCAGCAATTACAGCTTCTTCTAAGATAGTACCCATCATTCGAGCCGCACATTCTATTAATACAGGCCCATGTTTTGTAAACATCAGCTCAGTATGTGATGGCCCCTGTTCGACACCTAAACAAGTTAAAACTTCTCTTACATAACTAATAATCTCATTTTGTGTTACACCTTCATATGGAAGTAATTCTTCAACATCACAAATCCCTCGGTTTCTTTTATCTTTCCATATTTCAGTTATTGCATGCTGCCCATCAATTGTAACAGCATTTATAAAATATTGTATCCCTACCAAACATTCTTGGATTAATATACCTTTGTTTTCCAATCCTAACTTGTTTTTATTATTAAGAATTAAATTACTTGCTTTATTAAGATTCTCAATATTATAACAAAAATAAACATTGTCCGAACCTGCACTATCCAAAGGTTTTGCAACAACAGGCCAAATATTCTGATTTTCAGCCCAAGATATAGCCTCTTCTGCATTTGAAAAATATCCTTGTTTTGCATGTGCAAGTCCATTTCGGCGAAGTGCTTCATGCATCTCAAACTTATTTCGTCTAAGTAAAGAGGTGTTTGGGTTGTTACCTGGTAAATTGAATTTTGCAGCCAATTCATCGGCTAAAACAACACCAGTTTCAGTTCCTGCAATCACATAGGAAATTTCATATTTTTGTAGTTGTTCTATTAAACATTGAATATTACTATTATGTATAAATTGTTGATCAAATCCGTCTGGTTTAAATGTATCTAACAAATCGGTTGTAATATTTTCTGAAGATTGTACATGAATAACATTATATCCATGCATTTTAAATTTTGAAGCTAGCTCTGCACCTGTTGAGAATGCATCAACAATACATATATATTTTTTAGTCATAAATATTCCACCTTGTTTAATTTTCTTTAATTTCTAAAGTAAAAAGTTGAAGAATAAGCTATTGAAAATAAACATAAGCCTATATCTTCAACTTATTCCACCAACTTTTAAACTATTCGGACTTTTCTAAACCATAACCTGTTCTTCACTTTTTGTATCTTTTGGATAGATTTCTTCCATTGTTTCGTGAGTAATCTCTTTTTTGAAGTCTTCATCTGAAGCATATGTAAATACAATTACAGTTCGTCGTAAATCCCCTGTTAATGGTGTAATACGATGAAGTGCTGCGCTAGCTTTCATTAAGTAACAGCTTCCTTCTGGTACATACAAACTATTAACTTCATGTGTATCTAATACTTTTTGTACGCAATTTTCATAATCACTTTTGTCCCATTCAGTATTTGGCACATATTCAATTAGTGCACCATCACCTTTTTTAGGAGCTTCAACAATCCAAATTAAAGCAAAAGTGTAGTCATCCCAGTGCCAACCATGGGTATCTCCGGTTGCTTGTTGACTATTAATTATGTATTCTTCTGGTTCATAAGGGACAGGATGTAGTGACTCATTATTATTTACTTTTTTTAGAAATCCTTGTATTACTTTAGATTTAAAGAAAGAAGGGATTAATTCAGAATTTTCAGTGATACTATCTCTACCTACACTATCATAATGTCGTGGTGTATTACCAGTTACCTTCATTTGGTCAATATCTCTTCTTTCTGCATGCTCAACTAGTAGATGCTTTGCTTCAGCATGCACCCCAGCTTTTAAAGCATCTGGAAGTAGTTTGTCCAAAATAACAACCTGGTTTTCAGAAAATTCTTTACTTAAGTTGTTAATATAACCTTGTGATAATGTGTTCAAATGATCATGTACAAGCTTGTCAAAGTTTTCTTTAATCACAATATTCCTCCTAAAAAGTATTTACCTTACAATGGTATAAAATTTAACGGAATAAATCAACACTTTTTTTATTATTTAGAAAATATCCTATATTTTATAAATTTTTAGATATGTGCTTTTCAAAAAAGACATATGCTTCATTAATGGAAGAACACCATTTTCTGCAACCGCATCATCAATAGAGATACGGTTCTTTTTAACATCATATAGAAGTTTAAAACACACAAATCCTTCTTCCATTTTTCGATCTACCAAGTCACAAAATAAGCCGTTTTCTAAATCTTCTCCCAGGTCTAGGAAGCGATGTTGAAAACGGCTCATATCCATTGCCACATGAATATAAATATAATTATTTTTCACCCGATAATATATTTTCGGGAAGTATGTGATCTTTTCTTTTATGTCTGCTTCTTTAGAAGGCTTTTTGACCCTAACGTTTTCTTTTTCGTAAAACTTGTTAGAGAAAATCATTCTCGCGATTTTTTGCCTATGAAGTATTTTTTTATTGCTCTCAAAAAAGATAACATAAGCAGCGGCTAGACTCCCAATCCCAATTAATACAGAGCAAATAACACTTTTAATGATTAACGGTACATCCCATTCAAAATGCTTCATTACATAAGGGAAATCAAAATTTATCAGATCATCCCTCCAAAAGAAAAACACAGATAATAAAAAAAACAGGCACAAAGATTATTGCGACTGCTAATTTTACGTTATTCCTCATTTACGACGGATACGTTTACCCCTATACTTCCAAAATAGTTTCTTTAAAAACTCACTCATACAGATCACCTATTATTCTGTACTGGTCTGGCATTACTTTTTATCATTTCCAGTAGCACAAGTTGTTGGTTTACTTGCAGAATTTGCACCTTTAGGAACAATATCTTCAACCTTTACTGACCAGTTAAGATTGGCGAAATTCCCAGCAGTCATTGCCATAGCACTAATTTGCGGATTCACCAATTCAACATCTTCAAAAGGTTTAAACTGCTTATAATTTTGTATAGCACTTTTTCGAACGTAACGAATTATTTTACAAAATTTAATATAATGAAGATATTAAATATACGATTGGAGAAAATCAAATAGTCAACAATTTAGAGTTAAATTCATTAATTGAGCGTTTAAAAAATGATGAAAGAGACTATAAAAATGTAAATTCGGGTAGTTGGGGCTTGAAAAATATTTAAAAGAGCTTATAGATGATAATCAATTAGAAGGTAATGCTGCGAATCGGTTCAGTAAAAAAAGCATTTGCAGAAGGTATAAACCCCAATTAAACACTTGATATGTTAAATAATGATTTGTATATGAAAGAATGTCCTAACGAGTGGTGTCGTGAAACAATTGCATGGAGTGATATGAGCATTGCATTGTATGAGGGGCAATGCTATCACTGTGTAAATCAGCAAGAAAAATTTGAAAATGAATAGCAGTACTTTTAATGGAGTCACATAGTACCCTAAAGATAGCACTTGAACTAATAATGCCTTCTTTATAATCAGGAGGGTATTTTTTATATTTAAATGTGGTATGTTTAAATACATATAAAAATCTGATGAAAGAAGGTGATCCCATGCCAACTAACGATAAACCCAATCGATTAATCGCTGAGAAGTCTCCATACTTACTCCAACATGCCCAAAACCCCGTAGACTGGTTCCCTTGGGGGGAAGAAGCATTTGAAAAAGCGAAACGCGAGAACAAACCCGTGCTTGTGAGTATCGGCTATTCGACTTGTCACTGGTGTCAAGTTTGTATAGCTACCCATGTAAAATTATGATAACCTAATAATAACATTTTTTTATAAAGGTGATGTTATTGAACTCAAAAGATCAAATCAAACGTGTAGCAATTTATCTTCGCAAATCTCGAAACAATGAAGGAGAAGAAACAGAAGAAACCCTTGCAAAGCACAGAAAACGTTTATTAGAAATTGCAAAAAAAAATAATTGGAATTATGAAATTTTTCAAGAAGTCGGTAGTTCTATGGATAACAACCGCAACGAATACCAAAGAATGATTCATAAACTTAATGATGGAATTTTTGATGCTGTTTTATCTGTAAATCTTGCTCGGGTTACAAGAGATGATGCAGAAACACCCAAGTTCATGAGTTTATTACGACAAGAGGACATCCTTTTTGTTACAGATAGTGAAAGAATCTATGACTTAGAAATTCAAGAAGATTGGCAAGCATTAAAATTCACTGGTTTTGTTAACAATTGGGAATATGAAAATATTAAAGCTCAGCTAAGAAAAGGAAAGAAAGACAGTGCTAGAATGGGAAGATGGTCGAACGGAACACCTAATTATGGTTATATATATAATAGACTTAAAAAAAAGTTAGAAATAGATGAAGAAAAATCTGTTGCTGTAAAAATGGCATACCAAATGGTTATTGATGGAATAGGTATTGACAATATAGCAATTAAATTAAATCAACTTGGTTATCGTACCAACAGAGGGAATTTATTTCATGGCAACAGTGTTAAGAGAATAATTCGATCACCAATTTACAAAGGATGGATTGTTTCCAATCGCATTAAAGGAAGAAATGAATCCCAAGGCAAGGTAAGACCTGAAGAACAATGGATAATTGTTAAAGATGCATCGCCTATTATAATTGACGAAGAAACATGGGAAAAGGCTAATAAAGTTTTAGACAAAAGAAAAATGCTCTCTCCAAGATCCAAAATGCAAAAACATGGATTATCTACTTTAATAAGATGTGGTATATGCGGAAGGGTTCATACAATCACAAGAAAAAGTGACAGAGGTGGAATAAGGGTTTTTCAATCATGTAGAAAAGTAAACTTATTGGGAGAAAAATGCCACAACAGCGGAATAATGTATGATGTGATGATGGGAATTATAATAGACAATATCAAAGAAAAAAGAAAACAAATATCAATGGAAATCACAAATTTACAAAGCGACAATCAAACAATAGACTTTAAACAAATTAAAATAAACAGGGTAAAAGAACAAATAAAAAAGATTGAAAAAGCATTACATATGCTTCAATTACAGTTAGAAGAAGATCTTATTGACCTAAACTATTTTAAAGAAAGAAAATCCAAACGAACTATTGAATTAGACAATCTTAAAATAGAACTTAAACATTTAATGGATACCTCTCAAGAAGACAAAGTAAAATCAAAAAAATCTTTTCTTGAAAAAATTGATTTATTCCTTACAAATTGGAATCAATTAGATGAAACTGAATTAAATAAAGAGTTAATGTCATTTATAAATAAAATCACTTGGTATAGTCCAAGAGGCAGTAAGGAACCACCTCAATTAAACATTTACTGGTCAGAATAATTAGTCTGATATACAGAAGAGATAACGTTATAAAAACAAAAAAAAGGCAGGCTTATAGCCTGCTTTTTAAATTAGTTTATCCTAATTCTTTAACTCCGTTTCTTTCCCCTTAACTTCTTCATAATCTGGTTTTTTTCTATCAAGCCCTAAACGGTCACGTTCACCATTACCAGGCATCCTCTTCATTCTTTCATAAGTATCTCCTAACTTTTCATAATAGATATATGGTGAAAGTTTACGAGAATGATCTTTTAAATAAAAAGCGAACTGGATATATTTACCCTCATCAAAAACTCTTACTATAGCGTTATTTCTTTTTACATCAGAATAAGTTAACCCTTCCTTTTTCAAATGTTCTTTATATTGATTAATTGTACTATCAATTGCATCATCATATTTATTCCCACCACAACCAGCCAACACAAATATCATTATTATACTAAGGAAAATAAAAATTCTTTTCAAAATATCCGCTCCCTTCTTTTTCAATATTCAGTATATCTAATTTGTTTTTACCTTTCCACTTTTCATCCATTCCCTTTAACATGTACTTCATCAACCATCCATTCATAATTAACCTTTTTTAAAGTAGTTTGAACAATTAATATTTGATTACTTGTAACCGAATTTGCAGTTGTAGCAAGTTCCACAACATTTAAATATAACTCGTGTGAGTCATCAATTTTCTTTGAATAACTCTCCAATGAAAGTAATTCACTTTTTATACTCACTGTATGCTTTTGATCAGTACGTGATGGAAAAGCATAATCATAGCCTTTATTAGTTGTTAATTTCTTGATATCTTCATAACGCTTATCTATATCATTGTAATTAAAAAATGCTTCAAAAAATTTTTTGTTTTTTAAAGCACCACCTTCATCTCTAATATTCAATTGTTCTATTTTTTTCTTTTGCACCTCATTTTTCTTTGTCAATATTTCTATTTCTCCTTTATTAGAAAGATGAATAAACCAACAAATCGAACCACTAACCAATATCATACATGCTACAAAAAATATATATTTCTTCATTAATTTTTCTCCTTTGTTATTTAATTCTTCCAAAAGAAACTAAATGTTTTCTCCAATATCCTGATTTAAGATCAGAGTATTGAATTCCACTGTCATTTGAGTTAAACATTCTACCATTACCTACATATATCCCAACATGAGTAATTGATTTACCTTCATAAGTACCACCAAAGAAAACTAAGTCTCCTGCTACTGCTTTCTTTTCACTTATTTTCTTTGTAGAATTGTACTGTTCCTGTGCTGTTCTCGGAAGTGAAATCCCTGCTTTTCGATATGACCATTGAACCAATCCCGAACAATCAAAACCCGTTTTGGGATTTGAACCCCCCCACACATATGGATTTCCTTCATATTTTAGTGCTTCATTCATGATTGTTTCATAACCGTTTATTGAGCCATTGACAGGCTTAACGTTATTTGTTCCTTTTAAATAACGCATAACATGATCAACATATTCAGGATCGCCGTAGCTTGCCCATCCCTGTTTAATAGCTTGTATACGACTAAATTTATTGGCTAATTCTTTAGTATATTTCCCACCATTCTTTTTCACGTAATCTATAAACCCAGAACCAAAATTATATGATTGTAATGTGAGTTTGACATCTTTTCCAGCTTTAATAAACACTTTTTTGAAATGCGCGATTCCCACTTTTATAGATTCTTCGGGATCAACAATAGAATTTGGTGGTAAACCAATACTTTCAGAACTTTGCATAATATCTAAAGAGCGCCCACCACTTTCTTGCATGGTGAGCGCCATAATAATATTTACTTGGTCAAAAATGCCTTCTTTTCTAGCATACTTTTCAAACACTGCTCGAAAACGTTCAACTTCTGGACTTATTCCATTTGCAACATATTCACTATCATGTTCACCTATACCCTCATTTTCATTATTATTTTTTTTATTCCCTGCTATAGTTGCAGTTATCACCACAAAAATGATCATGAGGATAAGAAAAGGTGAAGAAAATAAGAATCCTAGAAAGATTTTTTTCAAAACAACCTCTCCTTTTTAATCACGCTCTTTCATCCCTTCTTAACCTACCTTCACCTTTTGAGGATGAACGACCCATTATTTCATTTAGAGAAACGTTCCCCTCTTGATTTACAGTTATTTGATGACTTCGTTTTAAGCTATCATTGTTTGATGCCACTTTCTTTGTAGTGTCTCTATTTACAAACTGTGTTTCTTTGGACTGGGTATTTGGTTTTTCTCCATCAAAAAAATTGTCTGCCTGAACACTAGAAGAAGATGTGACTGGACGGACAATTTTTACATCACTGCTGCTATTATTCTGTTTATTTGTTGTTTGAAGATATTTAGGTTGCTCACTTTTTGCAGGTTGAGAATGTTCACTTAATCCCTTATGATCTCCTGTAACAACCCGATTTGTTCTTTCAGTTTCCTTTATGTTATCTTCTACAATTGGTGCTTTTCTTACTTGATCACCCTCTTGTTCTTTTTGTACAGCTACAGCAGTATTGTTTTGATCTTCAACCCTATTCTTTGAATCATTCAACTGATTTCTTTCACTAAATTCTTTTTGGTCAGGTTGGTCAGTTTCACTTTTTATATCCTGTAATACTGGCGAATGTCTCGAATTATTATTCTCTTTAGTTGAATCAATATTAGAGCTCGGATTCTTATCTGTTACCTTTTCATCATTATTTTCCTGTTTTTTTGATAAATTTTGAGGTTGCCTATTTAATGCCTTCTTATCATTTAAAGTATTAGAATTTTGGTGTTTTTGTGGAGTTCTTTCAGCAAGGTTTTCAGTGCCCCAACCAGTACCGAGTCTTGAAATACTAGGGTCTGATGAATGATTTATTTTTTCTCCTTCTTCATCATTTTTACCGCTTAATGATTTTTTTACTTTACTAAATGTATTTGATACTCCAGATTTAGTCGATTCCCACGAAGGCTGAACTATATCTTTTCTCATGTTTTCCATCAAACCATTATCAACAGACACAACTTTCCCAGCAGTTACAAACTTAATAATTTTATCTTTGTATTTAAAGCCCATCCAAAATATCAAAACGAGTACAATAACATTTAATAGATACATCCCAAAGTTATTTGGTGGCAATAAGGTGTCAACGACAAAACAAATAACATACACAAATAAAAAAATTATCCCCAACATAGCCTTTAATAAGTAGATACTACCTAATCGACCTAATGCAACAAATCCTGAATTTGCAAACTGTGGAACATAAGCAACAACAAAAGCAAACGGAATAAAAAACACAATCAAGAGTGCTATTATTTGAAGCAAAAAGTTTAAAAACGCCAATCCCAAAAAGGGAATTCCTAACCCAATTGAAAAGAAAAAGGCAATTAAAGATTCTCCAAACTGATTCCATACGTTCCCAGATGTAAGAGCATCATTATTATATTCCCTTATCTCTGTATCTTTTATATATTCAAGTTTTTCATCTTCACCATCAGAAGTTAATTTATAAGAAAGTAGTTTATCTACTCTATTTAAACCACCCTTATCATCACTTCCTTTTTCATTGATACTCTTTTCATTTGTTTCACCAAAATTAACAATCATATAAGGTTTTTTTAAGGCGAGATCAAAATATAAATTTCTTAATACTGCTATTGTGCCTTCCATTTCCTTACCTTTCTCAATGTTAGAAGTGTCATATCTTTTCTCATCTTGTGCTATTCCAAGTAGTCCATTTCCAGCATCTAATAACTTTCCTTGGGCTTCCACAGACAATGAATTTAATGACTTCATAACAAAACCTGCATTTGACACATACCATCCACCAATAACCAAGACAGCAATAAAAAAAACACTTCTTCTTACAGCTTCTTTTACGCTTCCCTTTGCAATGAGAAGATAAAATATATAAACAGCTGCAAATATAAAAAGTGTTTCTCCAAAGTTATTTTTTAAGGTTTTATACACCGTTTTTGATACATTAGTGATCGAGTCAGCAAACTTATCAACGGGTTGAAGATTATTAAGAACATCCATACCTGCATCAACAACTCGAACTATATTACCAGAAGTGGAAAATATCACGTTTGTAAATCCAATAAAAGGACCTTTTAACCAGTCATCTGAACTTTCGTTATTTGCTTGGTATCGGGAGATCGGAAAACGTTTCACTTCCAATTCAACACCGCCAGCTTTTACACTTTTGGGTTGTGTTGTTGTATCACCATCTGCAGAAAAAACAGATATAGCTGTAAAAAATGTTAAAAAAAGCAAGACCACAACTGTTCCTATGAGAATCTTTTTTCGTTTCACTATATTCCCTCCCTCAATCTAATCTTGTAATTAAATAAAATTGATACTTAGCATTTCTTAAATCTTCTTTTGTCAGCACTTTGTTTTCTGGAAACCTTTCACATAAGTTAAAACAAATTGCTTTTTGATATTTTCTTTGTCTAAAACACTTTCGATTTTGCTGAATTTCGATACGTAATAATTCTTGTAAAAATAACGCTGTTGACTTGTGTCCTATGAAACTCTTATAAGAACCTCTACAAAATTTCAACCATTTATGAACATCCTGCAATGTAATTTTCTCCGCTTTATAAAATCCTGGTACAGTCATAATCATTGAATTTAAAAAAGCTATCTCCATATTTTCAACCCCTTATTTACAAATAATTTTCTTCCGCAAACGCAACGGCTTTTTTCTCCACTGTTTTCAGTGCGCCTTCCCATTCTTCAAATAGGCATTCAATTGAAATTTTTGATGTTCGTCCATAGTAATCTTTAAATAAACATTGTCCTTGAAACATAGAATCGAGCATTTTTATATTTTCCTTTGTTACCTCCATATTCATCCACTTTAGAACTTCTTCACGTTCGTTAGGTTCATCAAAAGCAAAGGCAACACCAAAGTTTCCAGAGTCTTCTTCGTTTAATGCATCTTTAGTTGATTGAGAGATAAAAAATTCTGCATTGTTATAGGATCGACCAATACGTCTCATTTGTCTTTCTACTTTTTTCCCTTGCTGTGAAGTGGTAAATATCCATGCTTCGTCAATAAACTCAACTGTTTGTTCATCTGCATTCATACCGAACAGTTCGCAGAATTTCCCAAGTGCAAACATGACAGCACTTGATTTTAATTGTGATGTTGTGTAGTTTTCTATTCTTTCGGAGTGTTCTGGTAAGTCCATGTTTTCAACTTCTAAAATCGTAATTCGTTTTTCTAGTGACAGTGCAGGATTAGAGCCATCATGAACACATAATTTTAAAATAGAATCCTCCACCACTTCATAAAGGTAATCCCCTGCTTTTCTTACAGCTTCCTCAGAGTGTTCTTGCATTTCTTTTATAATATTAAGAGAACCAACTAGTTCCCCTCTTTGTCTACGCTCTATAATGTTTGAAGTCGCTCGTAGAAAAGCTGTGTTTACATCATCTTTCCCTTTAAAGTCGTATACCTGCTCAAAGATAACTTGAACTAGTTCTTTTGCTTTCATTGGAGGTAAAAATGAAATTGGATCAAGTGCCCCCCAGTTAATTTTATTTTCATGATCTAAGGTGATATAGTTGTATTTTTCTAAATGAGCAACATACAAAGGAAAGTTTTCTCTAATATGTTTGTCATTTAAAACTCTTCGAATCCATTTACGCATTTCTTTTTTAGGATCAATATAAAGCGCCTTAATCTCAAGCAGCGTGACATAGTTAAAAATCAACTTAGCCAAATAAGATTTTCCGTTCCCTGTATCTCCTGTAATGAGACAATGAGGAGAACGAGTTTTTGAACCTTTTAATTGCTGATTCGCTAAGAAAGGATGGAATAACACAAAATCCCGACTTGAATAAATAGCACTTTCTAAGTCTGTATGTTCAGTAAATCGATCTACCCATCCAAGAAAGAATCCAATTTTAGAACCAATATCCGAGTTAATAGCAAATAAACACTCCGCTAATCCATCTTGAGTTGTTTTTTGAATCCAATTTTTATCTGTTATATCTATTTTTTCACCAGGCAGCATTTTATAAAATAAATTTAACTGGTCGGCAACTGGAAGCCTGCATGTTATTCCTGCACCTTTCAAATGCCTTCTTACAATTGTTGCTCTTCTTACACATTCCTTTTTGGAATCCCCATGAACAACAATAACGGCTAACCAGTTCATTAGATATACTTCTTCTTTTTTAATTTCATCTTGTAAATGTCTAACTAAAGTTGCACTCGTAACAGTTGAAACGTCACTTCTGTCTCCTGTGCTTTGTTGTTCAAATTGTTCTTCTTTTAACTGCTGCTTTTTAATATTTAAAGCTGGCTTTGTTATTGATTTTGACTCTGTTTGAACCTTCATTTGTACCTCTACAGGAAAAGGCAATGACTGCGCTTCATAAAATAGGTCACTTTCTGCCATATTATGAAGAAACTCATCTATGACAACGAAAGATACAAATCCTTTATCTTGATCACTATGAAGATTCAAAACAGATGGGTTAGTTGGATCTATAAGTGTATTTGTAATTGATTCAACTTTTCTGATTTCACTTTCTTCTTTTGTATGATGTTTTAATCCTCGGACGAAATGAAAACGGTTGATATACACCATTTCACTTTCAGTTAATCGTTCTCCTCGAACAGATGCTAGAATACTAGCCAAATTGTCTTCAACTTCTACATATTTTTCAAAAAAAGAAGTAGGAACATTTTGTTCCCACCCTAATAATTTGACTACTGTGTCAGTTGCTATATTAAAAATAGATAGTATATTTTCTTTTACTTCCATACTCATATTTACAAGACTACTTTTTAGTTTTACACCTAAAATAAAATCATACTTTGTTAGCTTTCCTAGGCGTTGCTCTAAAATCCTTTCTGTCTCTTTGTTGTAATACCGAGCCACTTCCAGAGCATCTTTCGCAATATCTGTCTCTAAATCATTAAAACGCTTATCCAGTTCATATTCACTAGGGTACATCATCATATGAAAATCTTCATATGAAGTAACTTCTTCAAAAAAATGTTCCCACTTCTTTTTATAAGAATTTACTTTTTCTTTATTTTGCATTGGGATTGAATTGCTTCTTATTCGGTAATACGCCCAAATTTCTCCGTTTCTTGTTAACAACAGATTTTTGTGTATTGCCTTCATTGGCGTTCTTAATTTCATTCCGATTATCCACCACCTTTACAAGTCTAGAAAACTTAATTTCTTTTTCATTACTTAAATCAACCTTTCGATCATTACAAAACTTCTTTTGAGGAATTACTATCATAAAGTAATACTTTATTAAATCAAAGAAATACAAATATAAATTTTTTCCTTCTGGCTTTATTTTTGTTACTAGCATTGTTAAAAAGATTGGTATTCCCAATACAATAATGACAAAACTGTTATCAAAAGCGTGAGGAAAAATCCTCCTCACGCCATACCAAAATCCAAAACATAGACCTACAAAAATAAAATAGTTTATTGCTGGTATCAACTCAACTGCAAAAGGCAATGAATAATGATCTGTTAATTGTTGAATCTTTTTGGGTTCTCTCATTGCCTTACGGTAGTTAAAAACTAAACGCCCCATCAAGATTCCTCCATTATAGTTTGTTCATTAGAGCATCAATCCAACCTGAGAACTCAGACCAGTGTTTGATAATCCAAGAGACTGCACTTCCAACAACGCAAGCAAAAACTATACCTCCTACTTTAAGCTTCATAACATGTTTTGCGGCTAAAAACATTACAACAAGAACAATAAACTGGGTAACAATATCCATTCCCCAACTTTTTACACCTCCAAGTGTCGGCAATGAACTACCCATAACAAAATTAAAGAAATCCATTCTATTATTTCCCTCCTATTGGTGTTTAAGTTTATTTACATAATATTGACCACTTTTTTCGGTAATCTCTAAAGTGAAATGTTCAATGATTGGTATATCATTTTCCTTTTCTTTAAATTGAACAGCGCAAAGAACCTCGAAACTATTTTCCGCCCCGAAGATTTTCACGTTATTAATCTCACTAAATATCAGACTTCCTTCCAATGCTTCTGGCTCTTTCATCATATAGACCATTTCTTCTTTCTTTTCAGAAGCATATTTTTCAAAGAAAGTAGTTAGAAATTTTTCTATAGATTCTTTTTTCTCTCCTGTATATTCGTCCTTTGTTTCAGATGTATTCTTTAATGTAATATCTCCTTTCAAATCATAAATTTGTGTGAAATACGGAACAGAGCTAACAGCAAAAGAATCACCTTTACTTATGATTGGAATATTTAATAACATTTGTTTTTCAACCTTTTCGTTTTCTGTGACTTTTTCCTTTACCTTCTTTTTCTTTTTTCCTTTCTTTACAGTCTTTTCAACTTCTTTTTCTACAGGGAAAGTGTTTATATAGGTCACTTTATATTGTAAAAGGTTGTAGTTATCACCTTCTTTCATGTTATATAAACTAAAGTCTTTTAATTCTCTGTCTCCTTTAAAGCCATCAATTTGAAACCTTTCTTCTTCATCAAAATTACTTTCTGACTGTTTTGCCATATAACTCTCTAAATTCTTTTTTCGCTCTGCGATATAATCTTGGTCATTTTTTATGTTCATATATTCCTTAATGAATCCATCTATAAAATGATTAGCAGCAGTAACAGAAATTTTTTGTTGTTCATTATCAGCAGGCTTGTTAGAATTATTTTTTATATCATTTACAACGGAGCGAGTATTGACTGATAAAAGAACTGAAACTAGAGCCAATAATAGTAACCCTGATAAACTGCACCATAATGTAATGGCAATCACTTTTGATCTATCTCTAGGTACTTTCTTATTTATTTTTTCTGGTCTTTGAACCTGTTTAATTTTTTGAATCAACTTTCTAAAAAAAGATGATTCTTCCTTTTTTTCATCGTCTTTTTTCTTTTTAAGCAAATTTTTCACACTCCTTTCAAGCAGGATTTTTCTTACAGGTATTTAAGTCAATATTCCTAGTAAGTTTCATAATTGATCTTGCTATTTTTTCATAGTTTGGTTCGTTCATTTCAGTTACAATAATTTTCATTTTCTTTCCGCCTACATTGCATACTTTTACTGTTTCTTTCATATTAGCCCCACTTTCTCTTCTTCTTTTTTTCCCTCACTTTGTTCAATCTGTTTACTTCTTTCTAAGAATGATAAAAAGGATGCTACACGTGGTAACACCCTTCTTATGCTTTCATTCTCCATATAAACTTTTACACTTGTCATCCTCCCATCAGGCAAATAACGAGTTTTATAAAATGTATAGCGATATTCGGAAAAACCTTTTAATCTCAGTCCTTCAACAACAATCATACAATCTCTACTTAAACTTCTCACAAAGACTAAAGATGGAATACCAATAGTAAACCCCAATCTTCTAAACTGATTGTCTACGCTAGACAAACAACATCAACTTCTTTCACACTTTCACATTCAATATATTTTTCGAGTTCTTGATCTTCATCTTCTATATAATTAAATATAGCTACAATTTTTTTCCTAAAACAATCAACCACAACCGACAACTCAACCTCGAAACTTTCAGTTGATTTGGGATTGTTGATTACATGTTCTTTCATTCTTTCAACTAGTTCCTCCGTACCCTCTAAACATTCGATACTTTCTAATTCACTTTCTAAATATGGTGTGTTAAACAGATTTACTTCTAACATTTAACCACTCCTTAAAATCTTTTGAGGCTTTAGGTAATGCCCAGCGTATTCCTACTGTTAACGCCACAAATAAAACAACACTCACAACAGACCAAATATAATTATGATTAAGCACAGACACGTAAAATACCACCGAAACATATAAACACAGAGCCACATAAACGAAGACACAAAACAAACCAAATATTATTTCTATTATTGATATATCACTCTCATTATTTTTCGAGGAATTCAAATCATTACTCCTTTCTTGGGCTTTGCCCAAACCCACCAACGTATGCACGTTGGATTGCAAAATATCAATCCCCCCATCCCCCCGATTCTTCGGGGGACTCCCTCGCCGGTAGGCAGGAACAAACGGTTGTTTGTTCAATGCTAAAAGGGTTTTGGTGGCGCTGAACATGTCAACTCCTTATCCTCACTTCGTTCCGGTACCGTTGACACATGCGTTTAATCGCATCACTTATTTTAAAGAGTGGTATCATTCTATTTTTAAACAACCATATCAGCAGTTTGAGCCATGAATACTTCTAACATTTTTAAATGTTTGTCTTCTAATTCGGCTTCTAAAATCATATCGGAAAGATCAGTTCTGCCAAGGTGTTTGTCAACTTCCATAACCATTTTCATGGTCCGAGAACAGGAATTTTTAAGCCAGTTTCTTGATTTTTGATATAAATCTTTTTGCGGTTTCATATACAAATGAAGTTTTCCAACATCCCCTATAAATTCAGACCAAAAAAGGCTCGTTTTCCAATGCTCTCTAGTGACCTTCTTGTCAGCATCAACGAACCTTACATAATTATTTATGATCTGCTTTGCAATAAGTGTTAAATCCATTGTTTTCATTAAGGATTTTATAGCTGACTGCGCCCGATCGTTTTTTAACCGTAATTCATATCGATTCCAGTTACCTAAATCCTCTATCGGAATGCCTTTTTTCTCAGCCTGTTCATAGTTTTTTTCATAGAAACACAGATATGCATCTGATTGTTTAGAACCAAAATAAATTGTCGTTCCTCCTGTTTCACCATCCGCCAAACTGAACGATCCGTTAAAATCAGACTTGCGAAAGCGTGAAATACATTCGCCCTTTTGGGCTTTTTTCAACAAATCAGGAATCGAAAAGTACGTCTTTTTATCATCAATTGCTAGATCAAAGCGAGTAAATGACCCACCTTGTTGTATACAGTCTTGAAAAAAGTCAAACCATGTTTTTTTTCGGCATTCCAAAAATGATTCAAGCTGTCGACATCCTTGACCAGATAATTCAATCAAAACTCCTCTATTATCTCCGGGTGCTGAATACATAACTTTGATGAAATCTAATTCAAATGTTCCGACATATCCATAAAATCCAGATGACTTTTCCGCCATGAAATCTTTGTTGAGATGGAGAACATTTTCAATAATATTGTCAATATCGTGTGTTTTGAAAGTTACTCGGATGTAGTCAACCATTGATACTAAAGGCTTTTCAACGTCTTTTTCTTTTACGATTACTACCCCCCTGTTAGCGTAGGGGGGGTTCACTTGTTCAGTCATTCGCTTCGCTCACTCCTTCACCGCTGGCATCTGGTCGCTTTTCGCTGCCGCTAGCGACTGACGTCGCTGCGCTCCCTTTAAAACCAGCCAGCGACTCTTTAATAGATGACATAAAATCATACCCCCTCGGTACAAAAGGACTGTAAAACTCTAACACTGTGCCTGTTCCCATGTCCGCATAACCTCTACCTTCAATTTTTTTATTCACAAATGCTTTGTCACAATCTCCGAACATCATTCCATAACCTGTATCAGACATCAGACCCAATGAAACACGAAAGCTAAATTGATCACGTATTCCATCAGCTAAGTATTTAGCATCCGGACGTTGAGCGCCCAAAACAAGAAAATAACCCGCCTGCCTTCCTAGCATGACTAATTGTTTCATATAGGATAATGCGTCATTTCTTTCTTTCATGTCCAGTAAATCCATAAATGCAACGTATTCATCAAAGAAAATAAAAACAGGTTTCAAACCTAAATAGGCGTAGTTTTCACCCGTCTTGTAATTCGGCATTTTCTTCATTTCATCCATTCTGGTCATCATCCCGTCAACTGATTTCCTTAGGCACATCAAAATACCATTCTTTCGAGAATATACCTTTTTCGGAAGTACTTCTTCTAAGTCTGCTAAATCTGCATTTTTCGGATCTAATATGTTTACATCTGCCCCTAGTTGAACACATGCTTTAATGATCGTTAACATGAAGTATGTTTTTCCTCCACCAGTACCGCCAGATATAAGCATGTGTGGCAATTTATCAAATTTCCATGAGATGTGTTTCATTAATGGTAGAACACCATTTTCAGCAACCGCATCATCAATCGAAATACGGTTTTTCTCCACATCATAAAGCAGTTTAAAACACACAAAGCCCTCTTCGATTTCCTTACCGACTAAGTCGCAAAATAAACCGTTCTCCAAATCCTTCCCTAAGTCGAGAAAGCGATTTTGAAAACGATTCATATCCATGGCAATCCGTATATAAATGTAATTGTCTATCACTCGATAATAAATTTTGGGAAAGTAGGTGATTTTTTCTCTTGTATCCGTTTCTTTTGAAAATATTTTTCTTGTTTTAACGTTTTCTTTCTCATAAAACTTATTTGAAAAAATCATACGCGCAATCTTTTGCCTATGAAGCATTTTTTTATAAACATCAAAAAGTAAAAAATAAGCTAAAACAACACTGACAGAAGCAATAAGAACAGAACATAAAAAACTCGTTATAATCAATGGTACATTCCATTCAAAATGCTTTACAGTTTTCACAATATCTAAATGAATGAAATGATCTTTCCAAAAGAAAAACATAGATATCAAAAAGACAGGCACAAATATTAATACACCTGTTATCATAATAATGTTTTTATGCCTAGGACGTATACGAATACCTCTATATTTCCACAACATCCTTTTCCACTTTGAAATGATTACACACTCCTAACGTTTAAGTTTTTTATTTTTAATTCTTTCACTCCACAGATGCACTAAGTCAATGACCAAAAAATGACCACCAAACATGAGAAATATACAAGTTGTTACGAAAACAGTGATGAATATGTCAAACGGCAACCATCCAATAGGCTTACGATATAAAAAATAAAGGACAAAAAATATAATCCACAAAAGAACACGAACTATTATTGAACGTATTTTTTTCGCCCTGAATATCCTAAACTTAGAAATAATTTTTCCCTCCTAAGTAATAAATATATTTTTATTCATCCTATTCTTACTACGTTTACTTTTTATTCTCAAAATGGTAATATATAACCCGATAATTTGAAACTGAAAGGACAAATTTTATATGTTTGATAAAATTCTAGAACTCTATTCTAAATTTGCAATCTACTTAGTCCATATTCTAATATTTAGTATTATCTTGGCTTCATTTCATCCACAAATCTTCCAACACTTTTTTAGTGCAGTTGCAAAATTTATCCCAGAATCAATTATCAACTATTATTCAGAAAAAAATATAAATCAAACTGATGTATTTTATATTTTCACTATCATATCAGCTATTTCAGGAATAGGGGCAATTTGGAACTTCTTCTACCCAAGAAATTATGTTAAGAAAATGATTGATGCTGGTTTGAAATTTAACGAGTTTCCATCCTTCCACATGACCTCAATTCATAATAATAGTTCTGAGATAACTATACTTTTTCTGCTAATCGCTATTTTGTTTACACAAACAAATGTCATTTCTTTTTCAACAATAAAAAACTTAGAAATGGACTTACTTATAAATGCTCCAATTATTTTTATTTTTTGTAGTATTGGTATATTAGCAGCTACTGTTGATTGCATTATGATAATTATGTCTGGATTTGGAACAATTAAAAAGAAAAATTAAATCTCATAATCTCTTAAATAATAAAAGCGTGCCAGTACAGTAAATATAGACTAGCACGCTTTCCATCAATTTTTTTTATTTCTTTCTTTTGCCTTCGTCTTCACCCTTTAGTGAGGATTATTTCTTATCATTTGATCCAGCAGTGGTAGTCGCTTTACTTGTAGAACCAGCACCTTTTAAAACAATGTCTTCTGCTCTTACAGTCCAGTTAAGATTTGCAAAATTACCCGCACTCATTGCCATAGCACTTATTTGTGGAGTCTTTAACTCAACATCTACAAAAGGTTCATACTCTTTAAGATCAATATGTGCTGGTAAAGTTACCTCAATCTGTCCTTTCTGTACACTTGAAGCAAGGTTGTATATTCTTGATTCTAATTTATCCGTTCTTTTCCCATCTTCATAAACAAAACGCTCTCTATTCAATCCCATAAATTTAAGATCACCAAAAGTTGCTTTTGTATCAGGTACAATAAAGTTAAATTTCATTATTCAAATCCCCATTTCATTTTAATTTTAGTTTTTTTTATAGATCAATTTTATTTAAATTCGCTCCGGTTCTGTTTCCATCTTGGCGCTTATCAGTCGCTAACGGATTATTAACCCCTCTTGGCAACTTAGTAGGCTAATTATAGCCATCAAGCTGACTACAGCTATTTCGCACGCTTGTTCTAGCCTGCTACAACATTTAAAGTGATTGCTGTTCATCACTCAAATACTCACGCATGACTTTTTTTCAAGAATGCCATATAATAAAAAGTGTCTAGTTTTTTATTTATCGGCGTTCTTGATGATCATTCGTCAAGACGCTTTTTTTGTCTATATGTATTTTTCAAAGATCGGCAAACTATTAATAAATTACAGGAACATTTGAAACATGCTGTTCATTTAAAATAATGACTCTAGGATTTCCACCATGTATAATTGGACTCTCATCAATCAGAGGAAATCTAAAAACTTCATTCTGTTTACCTTCATCATAAAAAGATCTTATAAACCATTCATAAAATTCTTGGTACTCATCCATCAACCTTTCATCTATAGCTTTTTGTATTACTTGTGCTAACGCTAAGGTTACAGGCTCTCTTTGATCTTCAAATTTCTTAAGATGAAAATTAAATTCTTCTATTAGTGTCACATCACCGCCACCCTTATTTTTTTTTTTCAGCCCTTATAGTGGTATAAATTCACACTATGATCAGCCCTTTAATGAAGCAATGTCATTTCTACCAACACCGTAATGCTTACAAATTCTTCGATAAGATACCCCCTTTCGGAGTAGGATATTAACATTTTCAAGAGATAACGGCTTTTCAAAATAATGTTTCACGATTACAGTGTTCAAAGCCATTTTCATTCTTGCTGACCAATTACCTTTAAGTTTTCTCGCTAATGGAACGGCTTCTTTCATAAGTACATGAGTTTCTTTTCTATTCATTCAAATCACCTGATTTCTTTTATACATATACCTACTTTCAAATTTAGTCTTGTTAATGCGCCCTTTAATTACCTCATATCCTTCATTTTCCAACTCCTTATTTAATTTTCTAATAATGTTATATGCTTTTGCTTGTTTAATTCCTAGAATACCTTGCACATCATCCACAGTATAAAATTCTTTCATAAAATCCTCCCTTCCTAGAAAAATGTAAGACCTCTTGTGGATTAATTTAATTATAACTCTTCTATAAGGAGATGTAAAGAGAAAAAAGAACAATATGGAGAGTTTTTTATTAAATTATATAATCGTTAACTATTCACATAAGAATTCAAACCAAAAAACCGCCCTTAAAGGAGAGTATGTTATTATTTGTACACTTTTTGTTCCATAACGTTAAAAACTCAGCATTTGCTGGTATTATAATAATAACTCAACTTTTCGTGGAATGGATGATTAAAAATGACACTAGGTGAAAGGTTAAAAAACGCAAGAAAAAAACTCGGCCTCTCCCAGAAACAGGTTGCTGAAAAGGTTAACTCTACAGAAAAAACAATATCAAATTATGAAAGAAATTATAGAGATCCTGATACAGAGACATTAATAAAACTAAGCGATCTTTATAATGTAACAACTGATTATTTGTTAGGTCGTACACCAAAGAAAGCATCAAAGCTTGATGAGACAGTAAATGAAGCTATTGAAGAATTAAAAAACGAAGATACACTGCTTTTTATGAAAAACAATGAAGAAATCGATGAAGAAACAGCTCGTTTGATTAAACAAGCGTTAATTAATGGGATTAAATACGTTGATGCTATGAAAAAGAAAGAGTGATCCTTATTTACCCATCTTTAAACATTAAGCATAAAGCCGAAAGCATTATTAAAGAATATAAAACAAATGATGTATATGAAATTTGTGCAAATCTCAAAATAATTATCCTCGAGGAAGATTTGGGATGTATCAAAGGATTTCTTCAATATTATGAAGAAGAAAATGAATACATTATACATGTAAACAAACAATCAAAACATCCAGAAATTATTATCGCACATGAATTAGGACATTTCATTCTCCATAAGAACTTAAATATATTTAAATTGGAAAAATGTTCCCTTGTTTTTGGTTCAAAATTAGAAAACCAAGCAAATATTTTTGCTTCTGAAATTTTAATTACAGACAAAATGTTAATAGATGAGTTACCTAGAATTAACGACTGGACGCATAAACAAATAGCGTCTTTTTTCAAAGTTCCTTTGTTCGTTATTGAGTATAAATTTTTTCGAAAAAAACTTTTATCTCAAAACACCCTATAAATAAAAAAACTTAAGGTTAAAATGAATGCTTTAATCCTTTTTTTAACATGCTATAAAAGAACACATGAAATTATTTTTAGAAAGAAGGTGATCCCATGCCCACAAATCATAAGCCCAATAGATTGATTAAAGAGAAGTCTCCTTATTTACTTCAACATGCTTACAATCCAATTGATTGGTATACATGGTGTGCTGAAGCATTTGAAAAAGCAAAACGCGAAAACAAACCCATTCTCCTATCTATTGGGTATGGGTAGCTAAACGAACATGCCATTGGTGTCACGTCATGGCCCATGAAAGCTTTGAAGACCAGGAAGTTGCAGACCTTCTAAATGAAAAATTTGTCTCAATTAAAGTTGATCGTGAGGAACGACCTGATGTTGATTCAATCTATATGACCATTTGTCAAATGATGACTGGTCAGGGCGGTTGGCCGTTAAATGTGTTTTTAACGCCTGAACAGAAACCGTTTTATGCAGGTACTTATTTTCCGAAGACAAGCCGTTTTAATCGACCGGGGTTTATTGAAGTTTTAGAACATCTTTCAGATACGTTTACAAAAAGCCGTGACCATGTTGAAGAGGTTGCTGACAATGCAACCAAACATTTAAGCATAAAAGCGAAAAGTACTGCTGGTGATTCACTTGATGAAGGAGTTTTGAAACGGACATTTGAACAGCTTAATAAGAGCTTTGATACTGAATACGGCGGGTTTGGCAGTGCGCCAAAATTCCCTATTCCACACATGCTAACCTTTCTGCTTCGCTACTATCGATTCAGTGCTGAAGAAAAAGCCTTACATATGGTGACAAAGACACTGGACAGTATGGCAGATGGAGGGATTTACGACCATATTGGCTACGGATTTGCTCGCTATTCGACAGATCGAAAATGGCTTGTTCCCCATTTTGAAAAAATGCTTTATGATAACGCTTTATTATTAATGGCTTACACCGAAGCCTATCAAGTGACAAACAATGAACGGTATAAAACGATTTCCGAACAAATCATTACGTTTATCAAGCGAGAAATGACCAGTGACAAAGGTGCTTTTTATTCAGCCCTTGATGCAGATACAGAAGGTGTTGAAGGCAAATACTACGTCTGGTCTAAAGAAGAAATTCTCGAAACACTAGGGAAAGATCTCGGTGAACTGTACTGTCAGACCTATAACATCACAGCTGAAGGAAATTTTGAGGGACACAATATCCCCAACCTGATTCATTTTCGTGGTGATAGAACTGATGAGGAACTAAACCACAAACTTGAAGAAGCAAACCAACAGCTTTTTAAAAAACGACAAGAACGCGTATACCCTCATGTGGATGATAAAGTCCTTACATCATGGAATGCCTTAATGATCGCGGGGCTCGCCAAAGCAGCAAAAGTGTTTCAGTCACCTGACTATATGAAAATGGCGGTAACCGCTGCTACCTTTATCGAAAACGAATTGGTCAAAGACGGTCGCCTGATGGTTCGCTACCGTGATGGTGAAGTGAAACATAAAGGGTTTATTGATGACTATGCATTTTTGCTTTGGGCATATCTTGAATTATATGAAGCTTCCTTTGATTTGAGCTATTTGCAGAAAGCCAAACAATTAACAGCGGGTATGTTGGATCTGTTTTTAGACAAGGAAAGTGGCGGGTTTTATTTCACAGGCCATGATGCGGAGAATTTAATTGTACGGGATAAAGAAATATATGATGGTGCCTTACCTTCTGGAAATGGTGTGGCAGCCGTGCACCTTTTGCCCTTGGGACGGTTGACAGGTGATCTGTCATTGATTGATCAAGTTACAAAAATGTTTTCAGCATTTCATGGAGATGTCTCATCATATCCAAACGGTCATACAAACTTTCTCCAAAGTTTATTAAGCCATGTCATGCCGCAAAAAGAAATTGTTATTCTCGGAAAACAAAATGATCAAAACAGGCAGACGATCATCACAGCATTACAGCAAGCATTTCAACCACAATATACTATTCTTGTTGCCGAAACACCAAACGATTTTCAAGGGATTGCAGAATTCGCAACAGACTATCATACCATTGAGGACAAAACAACAGTCTATGTTTGTGAAAATTTTGCCTGTCAGCAGCCAACAACAAACATAGACGAAGTACTGGAACGTTTAATCAATCGAGAGAACGGGAAAAACGACTAAAACATTTGGAAAGGGGCAGTGCTAATGAAAAGAAAAACCATCATGTCTAGTCTTGTTGTTTCCACAGTGGCGGTCGGACTCACTTCCTATTTTCTCAAACAATATATAAAGAAAGCGGAAAAATCGCTTCCGATCCATAAAGCAGGCAACCCGTCACCTGAAGATATTGAAGACAACAAAATGGTATCAGAAGGCTCCACCTATCCGGTTCAATATTATGATCAGCAAAAAAAATGAGCTGCCACAATCTTGGCAGCTCTTTATATTTTGTTCTCATAGCAATAGTGATTCACCAATTCTTCAATCAAATCATGCTCTGGAAACTCACCTTCAAAATCAAATCGAATTTCCTCGACAAATTGTCCGCGTCTGTAAACATGGATGGCTCCATTTTGCCTTGTCACACTATATTCGGGTTCAAACGTATACCCGTTTCGCTCGATCGCTCCCATTTTTATCTGTCCGCCCTTCAAAACAGCAGTTCATATATTTCATTTAATTGTCTTAGTCGTACATCATCTTGCTCATTTTGAACATAATTCATTTCATGTTTCAATACCTGATTCAAAAACGACATTTCTCGCTGACTTAAATGTCGGGCAAACTCTTCCTCATTGGCATAATGTTTAAGTTTTTTATAAATACTCCGTCCTATATCATGCTGAAGATGGTTTGACAGGGACTCACGCAAATAACCTAATGTTGTATCCATTGGTCGTTCTCCTTTTTTTCTATAGCTTGAGTCAATCGAACACAATTCATTCACCCATTTTAAAATTGATCACCTCGCTTAGCTATTATTTTAAAAAAACGAATAAGCATAAAATTACAATTTTATTAAAAATTTATACTATTTCATCATTTAATTTTAATATATAATGACATCAAATAGGTATTTACAATCATCAAACATCCAAATAAAGGATGTAATAATACGATGTGGAGGGATTTCATGAGATTATTCAAAAAGTTTGTAACACTTCTTGTTGCTTTAGGTCTCACTTTTGGATTAGGGACAAGTCAAGTCTTTGCAGAAGAACAACCGACAAATCAGGAAACTGGCACAACAGTAGAAGATGCTCCTTCACTTCTACCCGGAGATTTCTTTTATTTCACAAAAAAACTAAAAGAAAATGTTCAGCTTGCTTTAACATTTGATAACGTAAAAGAGGCTGAACTATTAGCATCTTTTGCCGAAGAACGTATTAAAGAAGCAGAAGCATTACTTGCACAGGGAGAAGAATCTTTAGCTCATGAAATTCTTGAAGAAGCCCTTGAACAACAAGAGGCTGCATTAGAAAAATACAAAGAGGAAACAGAAGATAAAACAGCGGATGAAGAGAACAAAGATACTGATGCAAAAGAACCGGTGTCTATTGATAAAGTTCGAGCAACCCTAGAAGAAAAATTTGCTTCTAATTTACTTGCACTACAAGCAGCATTAAATAAAATTGAAAACCCAACAGCAAAAGAAGCACTTCAAAAAAATATTGTAAAAGCAAAAGAAAAACTGGAAAAGAAACTGAACAAAAAATTAGCCAAGTTAGAAGAAAAACAGCAAAAGGCTGAGAAAAAACGTTCTGAACTTGAAGAAAAATTAAAATCTGGTGAAATTGATGAACAAGAGTATAAAGATGAACTTGCTGAAATTGATAAAGAGTTAGCAGAAGAGCAAGATGAAGCGGTGAAAGATATTAGTGAAGAAGCTGATGAAGCTGTCAAAGATTCTTTAGATGAAGATCGTCAAGATCAAGACAATAAAGATGAATCTGACGTTAATGAAGACAAAGACACAACACCTGCCAACACGATTGAAAAACAACGCGAAAAACAGGCTGATAGAGAAGAAAAAGCAAAAGAGAGAGCAGAAAAGGCTCAAGAAAAACAACGTGAAGCTCTGGAAAAAAGGGCTGAAAGAGAACGTGAAAAAGCAGAAAAAAGAGCAGAACAAGCAAAAAAGGCTCAAGAAAAACAACGTGAAGCTCTGGAAAAACGAGCTGAAAGAGAACGTGAAAAAGCAGAAAAAAGAGCAGAGCAAGCAAAAAAAGCTCAAGAAAAACAACGTGAAGCTCTGAAAAAGCAAAAACAGAAAGAAGAAAACCAACAAGAAGATCAAGATGAGTAATTTCCCATGAGCAGGCGATTTAGAGCCTGCTCTTTTTTCTTGAAATCCTTACAAATAATATGGTATAAGAAGGAGTGATTACCATTAAAATACTAGTTCTATAGTTTCTGCTTCATATTTTGAATTAAGGGGTTATTTAACATGAAAACAGAAAAAAGTAGTCAACAATCGTTCCTCTCATTCATTCTCACAACAAACATCCCTAAACTAGCACTAGTGATTGGGCTATGCACAAGCCTTGTCACCACATTAGTTGGATTAGCAATCCCGTTATTAACGAGACAAATGGTTGATGGCTTCTCTACCAATTCCATTACTCTGGCTTTAGTCGGAGTTATCGCTCTCGTTTTTATCACTCAAGCCGTTTGCAGTGGAATTTCAACCTATTTACTCTCCTATTGCGGGCAAAAAGCGGTCGCTTCTTTAAGGGAGCAGATGTGGTTTAAATTACTGCGGCTTCCTGTTCGTTACTTTGATAAAAAAACAAGTGGTGAAACTGTCAGCCGCGTTGTCAATGATACGGGCATCATTAAAGATTTAATTTCTGATCATTTTCCGCAATTTATCACAGGTGTCATTTCCATCATTGGCTCAATTATCATTTTATTATTTTTGGATTGGAAAATGACGCTTTTAATGCTCATTTCTGTTCCTGTCACAACCATCATCATGATTCCGCTCGGTAGAAAAATGGAGAAAATCTCTAAAGGGTTACAGGATGAAACAGCTTCATTTACCGGAGATGTCCAACAAACGTTAAGTGAAATCAGATTGATGAAGGCATCTAATGCTGAACATACAGAAAGAATAAAAGGAGCATCAGGGATTTCAAAATTATTAGGATACGGTCTTAAAGAAGCACGTATTTTTGCACTAGTTTCCCCACTCATACAACTTGTTGTAATGTTGGTCATTGTCATGATTATTGCTTATGGTGGAATTCGTGTTTCTGACGGTACAATGACAACCGGCTCTCTTGTCGCATTTTTGCTTTATCTGTTTCAAATCATTTTTCCAATCACATCCTTTACATTGTTCTTCACCCAAGTTCAAAAAGCAAAAGGAGCAACAAAACGGATCATTGAGGTTTTAAATTTAGATGAAGAACAAGGAAATGAAGGAATTGACATGGATATTACAAATCAACCGATCCATGTTGAGAACCTTTCTTTTTCCTATAGTGATGATGAACCCGTTTTACATGATATATCATTTCATATCGAGCCTGGTCAAATGATTGCGTTTGCAGGGCCAAGCGGTGGTGGCAAAACGACAATGTTTGCCTTACTGGAGCGCTTTTATGAACCAAATGCAGGAGTAATCAAAATTGGTGATACACCCATCCAAAAGCTATCAATGAAATCTTGGCGGAGCCAAATCGGTTATGTATCACAAGACAGCCCAATGATGGCCGGAACAATTAGGGAGAACCTTTGCTATGGATTAGATCATGAGGTGGATGATCAAAAACTATGGCAAGTAGCAGAAATGGCTTTTGCCGATACATTTATAAAACAATTTCCCAACCAGTTTGAAACGAAAGTTGGCGAGCGTGGTGTGAGACTATCAGGAGGACAGCGTCAGCGAATTGCGATCGCTCGCGCCTTTTTACGAGATCCAAAAATTTTGATGATGGATGAAGCAACAGCAAGCCTTGACAGTCAATCAGAAAGAATTGTCCAACAAGCATTGACAAGGCTGATGGAAGGACGGACCACCTTTGTCATCGCCCACCGCTTATCAACAATTGTCAACGCCGATCAGATTATATTTATCGAAAAAGGTAAAATCACAGGAATCGGGCGTCATCATGAATTAGTAGCTTCACATCCTTTATACCATGAGTTTGCTGAACAACAATTAACATAGGGGTTATGATGAATCAAGAAGGATGGACAAAAGAAAACGTTCATGAAATCAATGATCAATTAGAATCGTTCTCATTTTTAGATCAATATTTACAAAATAAAAGAATCGTTTTTTTAGGTGAAAATGGTCATGGAGTTGCCCAACATAGTCAATTAAAAGTTCGCATGATTCAATATCTTCATGAACAGCTTGGTTTCAATCATATTCTCTTTGAGAGCGGTTTAGGTGAATGCAGTTATTTTAATGACTTTGAGAAAACGTTGGAACCAGAAAAGGTCATGAAGAAAACCATTTTTCCAGTTTGGCATACTGACGAAGTACTACAGCTTTTTAAGTATTTGAAAAAGTCTCATCTCCATTTAAGCGGGATTGATATACAATTCTCCTCTAGGGAGTTGATATTTTCGAAAAAGTTGGTAGATATGATGTCTAAACTTGATCCGTCTTATTCAGAGAAAGTCTGGATAATGGAGAATGACGTTTTAGCACTAGATAAAGAAAAAAGAGGACGAGCCTATTTTTTACCTTTCTACAGAAGGAATATAAGAACATGCAGAACACTCAAGAATGCCTATAAAGAATTACTCAACTTTCTAGACCAGCATGAAGAAGAAATCACAAATCATATACCAGAAACGAGTTATTTTCAAATCATTAGACGGGTTATTGCGAAGCGCATTGACTTTATTTCAATGCTTTCCCATGGTATGAGAAAAGCATTACAAATTCGTGATCAAGCAATGGCTGATAATCTTAAATGGTATGTGACAAACATGTACCCTGACGAAAAAGTCATCATCTGGGCACACAATGGTCATATTGCGAAAAACATTAAAAATATAATAGGTTTTCGTTCAATCGGCTCCTATTTACCTGAATCAATTAAAACACAGTCTTACAGGATCGGCATGTTTATGTATGAAGGATCGGCCGCTCACAATAATAGAGAGGTATATGAAGTGAAGAAGCCACCCCAACACAGCATTGAACAATACATGGCTTCAACTCATTTACCCATATCCTTTCTGGATCTCACTAGTCCTTCAAATCATGGTGATTCGATGTGGATACACGACACGATCACTGCAATGGATGGGGGTCTTGGTGAAATGACCATAAAACCTTCTGGACAATACGATGGTCTTGTTCTAGTGAAGAGCGTCACTCCCCCAACATATATTTGAACATTGAAATATTGATATAGAAAAGCTCCCCTATCTTTTTTTAGGGGAGCAACTGTAAGCCATCAATGATCTGAAACGCGCTTACCAATTCTAAATAAATAATAAGTAGCAGTAATTACCGCCATAAATGTAACCCCGACAATCAAAGATACACGCGTATCATCGTTGAACCACATTCCAACTAAAACCATGAGCAAAAAGGCAATCGTTAAATAGTTTGTAACAGGCGCAAATGGCATTTTGAACGGATGATTGTCAAGTTCAGCCCCTTTCGCCTTTCTAAAACCGAGATGGCTAATTAAAATCACAAACCATGGAATCATCCCCGGTAGAATACTTGCACTATATACATAGACAAAGATGTTTGGCGGTGAAATATAATTTAAAACAACACCGACTGCCAAACCGATTAGCACAGCAAGGGTTCCATACAATGGTACACCATTTCGGGAAATCTTCTTAAAGATGGCTGGCGCTTGTCCATTGACACCCAATGTATAAAGCATACGTCCTGCACTGAAAATACCGCTGTTACAGCCTGACATAGCTGCGGTAATCACAACAAAGTTAATGATACCAGCTGCTGCGGTAATTCCGATTTTCGCAAATGTTGAGACAAACGGGCTTCCCAATGTGTTTAGTTCATCCCAAGGATAAACTGTGACAATGACAAAAATGGCGCCGATATAAAAAATTAAAATACGCCAGATGAGGCTTTGGATAGCATTTTTTAACGTGTTTTGCGGATCTTTTGCTTCCCCGGCTGTAATCCCGATCAGTTCAACTCCTTGATAGGCTGCGATGACAAGAGATAATGCAAAGAAGAACCCCGTAAAACCTCCTGTAAAGAAACCTCCATGTGACCAAAGATTTGACAAACCGATTGCATACCCACCATTGCCAAAACCGAAGAAAATCAAACCGAATCCAGCGATAATCATTAAAACAATCGTAATGATTTTAATCATGGCAAACCAAAACTCAAATTCTCCAAACGATTTAACGGAAATCAGATTGGCTCCGCCAAGGATTGCCATCGCGATAATCCCTGGAATCCACGCAGGCAGATCCGGGAACCAATACTGCATATACTTCCCAACGGCGATAATCTCTGACATCCCGACTATTACCCACTGAAACCAGTTGCTCCACGCTGTCAAATACCCAGCAAGCGGATGAATATATTGATGACCAAATGTCGCAAATGAACCCGTACTAGGTTCCACATACAACATTTCTCCCATTGCACGCATAATAAAAAAGATAAAGATTCCGCAGATTGCATAAGCAAGCAGAACAGACGGACCAGTCCATTTAATCGTGCTGGCTGATCCCATAAATAAACCAACACCGATGGTCCCGCCTAAAGCAATCATCTGAATATGGCGCGCTCCCAAACCCCTCTTCAGTTCTTTGTTAGCCACTTCTCTTCCTCCTCTAAGTATAAGGGGACTCCTTTTTCTGTTTAAGTCGTAATAAAAATCTAAAAAACTTATGATATACTTTCCAATTAACTTATTTCATCATAATAAATTTTTTCATAAAATACAATTGTTTTTTTCAGAAGAACAGTTTTTAAGAGATTAAATGATGGCCAATCACTATATTGATATAAAATAAAACAGACGCATCTTGATTTTAAGATGCGTCTGCCTTACGGTCTAGAATTTGATACAACTCAGCCGGTTTTTGAATTTGATATGTAGGAACAATGTCGATATGATGAGGTTTCAGACTAGGGTTCACCCAACACGTATCAACTCCTGCCAATTGCCCCCCTTTTATGTCCGCTGTTAAAGAGTCCCCGATAATCAGGCTTTGATCTTTTCTAAAATGCGGAACCCGCGCAAACACGTAATCAAAGTATTCCTTCATCGGCTTTTGGTAACCGGTGTCTTCTGAAACAAAAATATCTTTAAACATTGGATACAATCCTGAATCATGCAAACGTTTATACTGTGTTTTAGAAATGCCGTTCGTCACAATATATAAATCATATTGATCTTTTAAGTTTTCAATCAATTGAAAAGCTCCATCTATTAATTGATGCCCTTTCTCAAGGAAACTCTGATACTGCTTCTCTAGTAAAACTCCATCAACATCAATGTCATACTCCTTGAATAAAAGAGAAAAACGAGTGTTGACCACTTCTTCACGATCCATTTCTCCGTCTTCAAACGCCCTCCATAATCTATGGTTCAGCTTTTTATAATCTGATTTGATCTCCTTTGTAAAAGGTATGTTTTGTTGCTCAAAAAGCAGGTGCAACGCTGAATCTTCCGCTGCACTAAAATCTAAAAGTGTCTGATCTACATCAAAAAATAATGTCCGATACTTCTTCATAGGTGGCCTCCGTTTTTTTGTTAGTTGATTTAAGTATACACTCTTGTAGAGGCAAAGTGTTCTCTCCATGCTTAGTTAACGGAAAGATGACTAACCTTAGAGGGACGTTTGCTGTTGTGTGATGTGATTTAAGAAAGGGTAAACTGATCTATCTATTCATTTTGATCGTTATCCTTTGATTTAGGTGTTTTAAAGAGAGGGGTCAACATGAATCAGGATGAATTGCGAGACTCCTGCGGAAACAGCGAGCCAGGTGAGACCCCACAGGAGCAAGGAACGAGCTTCGAGAAGGCTCGCGGAAAGCGAGCAAACTCCCCAATTTTTATTCATCCACACTACTTTCAGGACACCCCTCTTTAATAAACAATTCAGCTTTTCATTGTGGGGGATTTTTCTTGCAATTGTGTTTTGTCTTGCCGAGTTGTCGCGATAATTCCAAATAATACGCAGGCTATCCCTACAAAATGTCCCCACTGAATGGTTTCTTTCAGGAAAATATATGAAAACAGAAGGGAAGAAACAGCAATAATTCCGGTAAATACTGCCGATGTACTGACAGCAACTTTAGAAACGCCATAATACCAAAGCACAAAGCCGACAACAGTCACAATGACTGCATAATAAATGATATTGAGCCAACTGGTCATTGTTGGTTGAGTAAAATCGAATGATAGTGCTTCATAAATTGCAAACGGTAAAAACATGAAGAACCCGATTAACGTAGCAAAGGTTGCAATACATAAAGCAGACAGTTTCCCAGAGAGTACCTTACCGAATATCGTAAATAATGACTCCCCTACAACAGCACCAAATATTAAGATTGTTCCTACCCACTTAGGAACACCTGGAATGACTTCATGAGATTCACCGCTTAATAAGTGGATGACTGAAATCCCGCATACAGCTAACAATATCCCAAGCCATTGATGACGAGATAACTTTTCTTTTAAAAACATAAATGATATGAAACAAATGACCATCGGAGTCGTACTTGTGATAATGCCACTTTCAGTAGCGGTTGTGTATTTTAAACCGTATAGCAATAATACGCTAAAGCCAAACACACCTGTCAATGCCAACATAAAGAGAGTCAATATATCACGCTTTGATATCTTCGGAAAAGGTTTTTCCGTAAAATAAAGAAGCACTAAAAGCAATAGAGCTGCAATTCCATAACGAATTCCTGAAGCTAAATAAATGGGAAAGTCATTTAAAATCCATTTTCCGACGACAAAGGAGCTACCAACTGTCGTCATTGCAATTGCCATTGCTAGATAAGCTTTTACCTGATGTTTCATTTGATTCCTCCTATACGGAGCCAATTCACCCGCCAGCAAGCACCGTTTCTGACATGATTGGACCAGTCTCTTTGATGATATCGCCAATACATGTCACATGAGATGTTTTCAATCCATTAAAAGCATTCCGAGTATCTAAGATAGGCACTCCGGATTCAGCAATTCTTTTGAAATCATAAGTGGAATGCGCTGTAAGGAGCACAACCAAGTCGTAGTGACAAAGTTCTTCATAGTTCAGCTCTGATTGAATGTTGATTTGCTGATCATTAGCATCCAAAATATGATCACAAAATGGGTCGTTAACCGTTATGACGGCTCCTTTTTCTTTTAATAGTGCATAAACATTTAAACTAGGTGACTCTCGGTGATCGTTTACATCTGGCTTATATGCCATTCCCAGCAATAAGATTTTCCCTCCATTTATACATTTCTTTTGAGCATTAAGCAATTCAGATATTTTTCCAACAACATAATTAGGCATGTTCCTGTTGATATCTTGGGAAAGTTCGATAAAGCGACTAAAAAAATTCTCTTCTTTTGCTCTCCACGTCAGATACATCGGATCAAGGGGTATACAATGTCCGCCAATACCAGGTCCAGGATAAAATGGCATAAACCCAAAAGGCTTAGTAGAGGCTGCTTTTATAACTTCCCAAATGTTTACACCTAGGGAGTCACACATTAGTGCCATCTCATTAATAAAAGCTATATTAATACTACGGAACGTATTTTCTAATAATTTAGATACTTCAGCAACTTTTGGAGTTGAGACCGGAAAAGTTTGATTTACGATTGTGCCATAAAGAGTTTCTCCAAGCTCTAAACAGTTATTTGTAACACCTCCTATTACTTTCGGGGTATTGAGGATTGTGTACTTTTTGTTTCCAGGATCTACTCGTTCAGGTGAATAACATAAGTGATAATCAATTCCAGCATGCAGATTAGTAAGAGCTAGTGCTTTTTCAATTCGCTCCTCAGTAGTACCAGGATAAGTAGTACTTTCTAATACCACAAGTGTCCCAGGTCTCAAATATTTTTTAAGTTTACCAACAACATATTCAATTGCAGAAAGGTCTGGATCAAGATTCTTGTTCAATGGTGTTGGAACGCAAATACAGATGGCATCAAGAAAGCTAATGCTGGAAAATTCAGTTGTCGCTTTGAAGTGACTATTATCAACTATAAACTGAATATCCTCATCTTTCACATCCGTGATATACGAATAGCCCTTATTTAAAATATCTACTTTCTCTTGATGTAAGTCAATTCCTGTAACTCGAAATCCAGTTTGGCCAAAAGCAATACAAAGAGGTAAACCTACATAACCCAAGCCAATTATACCAATATTTGCTTGTCTTGAATTTATTTTTTCAATAAGATCCAATATTCCCACCTCACAATTTTTCATTATTTAAGATGAAATGTTTGACTGAGATAAGACTGGGATGCATCTAACGCCTGGAAGATCACTTCAGCCGAAACACCTGGAACTTGACAGCCTAAAATCCATATCGAACGTGTTTTTTCTGTTATCTTTTGTTTCTCACTATCACGGTAACAGAACAGGGACAGGACCTTTTCATCATCTATTAACACCAACATATTTGAATCCAATTTTTCTGGATTTTGACTACCGATCGGTTGAAACCATTCTCCACCTTTTGATAAAGTTAAACGAATATCTCCTTTAACTTGGGCAGCATCAAAAACACCAAGGGGGATCAAATGTTTAACAGCGGCTACATTCACTGCATCTACAATCGGATGAATTACGGGAATTCGAGTCAACTCCTCCTTTATCAAAAATCGCTGAATTAAATTTTGCACTGAAGGAGGTGTCTTTTTAGTATTTAAGCCAAGTTGTTGATAAAAGTCTTGATAAGCCACGATACGTTCTGTTTGTGCAACTTCTGACTTGCTTTTCCCCTGCCATTTTTCGTGTAGAACTTCCCAATCAGCTTTTAAATCTAGCTTTTCGGTAATTATAGGTTCTAAGTCAAGTTTGACAGCAAAAACCTGTACCTCATTCAGCTTTTTTTCAACTTCGTCTGACATTGAAATGGTTTGATACATTTGAATTTCACTACCCTCCAAAAATAATTTCAGATTCAACCGAGATATGAAGTTCTTCGGCGGTCATTGTTTGTTCTACAGCAATTAAAATATTGTAATGATTAGGAAAATGACATTCATCAAAACCTAAAACATGACCTATTACCGTATTGTTTATAATGACTTGATCTCCGCGCTCAACCACGCCGCCACAGTTCATTTCTGCAAAACCAAGAAAGCCAACTTCATTTATGGTGTCACCACTTTTAGCATTTTTGTGTGTTGTTGTTACGATCTCGTGAATCTCCCCCTGTTGTACACAGCGTGTTTCGAAATCTATTAATCTCATCCCTCTGTCCCTTTGTTTGTGAAATAGTAATTTAACAAAAACACCTTTGACAATTCTCTTGTTTACGAGCTTCATATTTTTAGATTCTCCGTTTCATACGTTTCTTGTACCAATCGGACAGCATCTAAACCTGCTTCTCCATGACAATTTCCCAGCTCTATTTGCCTTTTGAAATCAAGTAAAATTTGCTCATATTCATGGTATAGAGACGACTTAAATTCAGGAAATTCTTCCAGCATATCGACATAAATCTTTTGACCATTCTTTAACATAATAAGAACATCCTTTTTCTCACCATGAAGATAACCCCAATCAAGTTCTACATGTACTTTAATATCTGAATTTGTGATTAACTGAATAGATGCTTTGATGTCAACATGATGTTCATCACGGATAATATTTGCAGCTTGCACCCTCATTTTCCCTAAAAAGAATGAGAGTGTATCAAATACGTTCGGTCCATTATCTGCAACACATCCACCACCGCATCGTTCTGGCTGCAAATACCACTTATCTTCCCCTGCGTGTTCTTCAATCAACTCTAAATAACTAGCATGAACTGCAGCAATCTCTTCTTTAGATGTCAACATCTCTACCGCTTGAACAAAATGAATATTGTATCTCCGATGAAACGCTGTGAACAAAGTAACATTCATTTCACGAGAAATAGCAACCAGTTCCTCAGCTTCTTTTAAAGTTAAAGTCAATGGTTTTTCGCAACATACATGTTTTCTAGCTTTTAAAGCATCTCGACATATTTCAAAATGTTTATCATTCGGAACATTTACAATCACTGCATCAATATCTTCCCTGGTTAATAGATCATGGTAATTAGAGAAACACAAAACTTCACTATCGTTAAAATTTTCAAGTCTTTCAACATTGAGGTCACAAACTGCAGTTAATAAAGGATCGTTCAGTTTATTTTGTAAAGCAAAAACATAAAATTTAGAAATAACTCCCATTCCGATTATACCAATTTTAAGACTCATGAGTGTGTGACCACCTTTTCAATTTCAGGTATAGTAATACCAAATTGGGTTCCTAATGTTGATAAATCTTCGAAAACATTTCTATCGATTGCGACTAACTCAGATTGGTTCTTTCTCATTGATTCTAAGTATCCTGGATAAACAACTTGGTTTGAATCAGAAGTAGTCGGACAGTTTAATAATGTTTCTAGCATTGAATCAATTTGACCTTGAAACTCTAACAGAGGACGAAATGCTTCCACATTTAATACGAGAAAAAAGTGGCCAATGTTTTGATCTTTTTTTGAATGATCATCACTTTGTTCTGTTTGTAATATTTGTGGATCTGGACCTACATTTGCGCCAGAAAGCACACCGCAAAGGATATCGACCAATAAACCTAAGCCATATCCTTTTGCTCCTCCTGTTGCTAGCGCCCCCCCAAGCATCTGAAGATGACCTGTTCCCTCGAAGTATGTATTGGGGTCGATTTGTGGCTGACCGTGATCATCAATTAACCAACCTTCGGGTATCGATTCTCCCCGGCGTTGAGCATCTCTAATCTTTCCAGTCGCAACAACGGTGGTACTCATGTCAAGTACGAAAGGTGGTACTTTTTTTGCAGGTGCACTCATGGCAATAGGATTGGTCCCAATCATGTTCACTGAACCACCTAAAGGGCGGGCAATCGTTTGGGAACCAAGATTTGTCATTGCTATTCCTATCATACCGTTTTTAAGCGCTAGATTTGTATAGTATCCAGCACTGCCAAAATGAGAACTTTGACGAACAACGACACATCCGACCCCGACCTCTTTTGCTTTTTGAATAGCGACATTTACAGCATAATCGCCAGCTACTAAACCTAGACCATGATGAGCGTCAATGACAGCTGTACCAGGCGATTCTGTAGCTATAGAGAATTCTGCTTTAGGATTGATACGTCCATCCATTAACCGTTCTAAATAGACATTTCTTAAATTAGTAACGCCATGTGTAGTAAAACCATGTTCATCTGCATAACATAGTACTTCAGCAGCAGTTTGACTGTGTTCATCTAATAGTCCTTGAGAAATGAAGACCTCTTTTATAAAATGACGCAAATCATTTTTTTGGATGTTTACAAAATGGTTAGTACTCATATTCTCAGCTCCTTCTTCAGCGATAGGTTACTGTATGCAACAAGTAAATCCCCAATGTTAGACGAATACGCCTCAAGCTCTTTTAATGTAATAAATTCACCTTCAGCATGTGCATTGTTATGGTTCAAGCTGCCAGGTCCATAAACAACTGTATAGATATCTGAACGCTGAGCCCACATTGCATCACAAGTAAAAGCATTATTTAATTGTTTCTCTGAGTTTCTTACGAAACCAAGCTGACCTAAAAACTGTTCTATTTCTAAGTTACGGTTGCTCAGCACTGGTAAACCGTGTTTCATCCATGTTAACCGACATATATCCTGTGTTTCTTTCACTGTCAACAAAGCAGACGGAAGCGCTGAAAATTCTTGCCTGAAATGTGTTAATGCCTGATCAACTTCTGTTTCAACCCAATTTTTGATGCGGTCACCATCTTTGTTTTCTACATAAGCAAAGTTCATGAGGAGCTGTCCTGTCCCAAAAACTTTATTATGCATATGTCCTGTATGAACACCTGCTAGACACATTTTTCCTCCTCGTTCTTCAATTCGAGTAGACAATTTTTTCAGTAACCATTGTGATAAATATCCTAAAAGCAGTGTCGCATTATGCCCATTATGTGGTGCATCATCTGTTGAATCATTTCCAATGACATCTATTCGTGCTGTCATAGAAGTACTAGAATGATCAAAGTAAACACCGTCAGATGGCTCTACAAATAAATTAAATCGACCGAAATATCCTTGTTCAACTAACGATTTGGTACCGTATATTCCCATAGCACCACCTTCTTCTCCTGATACACATTGAACTACTATTGAAAGATCATCTAGTAGATCATTCTTTTGGTTTAGTGCTGCTTCAATACCTGCTAACACTGCCACACCGGGACCTTTCATATCAACAGCTCCCCGCCCGCAAAACTTCTTTCCATCAAAAGTGACAGGTAATAAACCAGCAACTGTATCCATATGAAAATTAAACATCAGCGTCTCTTCTATAGAACGTTCTTTACCAAATCGAAGAACGAGGTTAGGTTGATTGTTCCAAAATAGATCTCCCATTTGTCTAGCTCTCTCACGAATAGTGAGAGGAATATGTTCTGACTGAAGTACATGGGGATTTGAGGATGCATGATAGACAATGTCACACATTCCATTAAATTGACTCAAAGCATAATCTGCGTATAATTGTTGCGCCTTTAATGTCTCAGATTTTACCCCTGTTTCCATCGGTGTGACCGTATTGATATGGAGTAGAGCTAACAGCAAATTGATATAATCTGTTGTGAACACTTGTTTACTCATGATGAATTCTCTCTTTTGTTGAAAGTTCATCTAAAAGTGCCTCTAAATGGTGACCATATTCAATATATGAATCCATAAATGAATCTGTTGTCCCACCTTTTCCTAAATGAGGGATCAGATGTAAATGTGGTTCTATGGAAAAAATCCCTTTGTAATGATGAGTTTTTAACAATTGTAAGCATTCTTTCACCTGAGAGTGTCCTTGCCCAGGAAATGTATATACAGTTTCCTCATTTTGCAATAGACCATCCTTGATATGAACATGTTCTACATATTGATATGTTTTTTGTAAGAACTCATAGGAATTATAATGGTATGCAATCCCATTTCCAGTATCAAACAGCAACCTTAGTGCAGGGTGATTCACTTTTTCTATTAAATAGAGCGTATTTTCTGCTGAAATACCTCCCCAACCAGCACAATTTTCATGAAGTAGGACAATATCTGATGTTTCAGCAAGCATTGATAATTCATACATTCGTTCAACCACACGGTTACGCCACTCTTCTTCTATTAGCCCGTCATTTGGGTATGACATGATTCTTACATATTTACCTCCGAGTCGATTCATCCTGTCTGAAAGTATTTTTAGCTCTTCTATATCATCCGCAAATGGAGAATGGATTGACCTTCCCCAGTTGCCAATGCTTGATGCGACCGCCGTCACTTTAAGTTCAGCTAACGATAACTTATGTCGTAATTGTTCAAATGTAGAGCGATCTAGTTGATATAGAGGTATCCCATTTACTGAACGCAGCTCGATCTCTTTCCAACCCAGTTTTAGATGTGCTTTGATTTGCACATCAATTGATGCCCCAGCCTCATCACTAATCCCTGATAGCGCATTCGCAATTTTAGACATGTGCATTCACAACCGATACAAACTGTAATACACTTTGCACAACATACTCGATATGTTCGTCTGGCATTTCTGCATAAAGCGGTATAGCAATTGAACGTTTAGCTATTCCTTCCGCCACTGGAAAATCACCTTCTTGATGCTTCAGAAAGGAAAAAGCCGGTTGTAATGGTAAGGCAAGCGGGTAATAAATCTGTGTTTCAATCCCTTTCTCATGCAGGAACTGACGGAAATTATCACGATTCTCCACTTGGAGAACATACGTATAATACACACGATCATAGGCTGTTTCATTGACTACTTGAATCTGCGGATATAAATCTTTAAATGCTTCATTGTAATCACTACCAATCTTCGAACGGCGTGCAAGCAATTGATCATATCGACTTAATTTGTGAACTAAATATGCAGCTACCGTTTCATCCATTCGATGATTATAGCCAAGATGATGATGGACAAAACGATTGATCCCATCCTGTCCATGATTTCTTAGCATCCAGCACATCTTCCCAAGCTCATCGTTATTCGTCACAATGATTGCCCCATCACCTATACCGCCAAGTGGTTTTGCTGGGAAGAAAGAGTATAACCCTACATCACCTAACATGCCTGCCATCTTACCATTCATGCGTGCTCCAAGAGAAACAGCACTGTCTTCAAGTACCAATAAATGATTTTTCTTGGCAATGTTATAAATTGCCGACATATCAGCCATAACTGAAAACAGATGAGTTGGAATGATCACTTTACTCTGTGGAGTAATCTTAGCTTCTAAATCACATGGATCCATCATTCCAGTCAATGGATCGACATCTACAAATATTGGTCGTCCTCCTAATAACACAATTGTGCTTGCCGTTGAGATAAAAGAGAATGCTGGAGTAAGCACATCCACTCCCGGGCCGACTCCCATCGCACGTAATATAATCGTCAATGCACTGGTTCCATTTGATGTAGCAATGGCGTGTTTCGCTCCGGTATAGTTACGTATTTTTTCTTCCAGTTCCAATACGTTTTCTTTCAAAATGAAATCATCAGATGTTCCGATTTGATAGACTATATTTTTGATGGTTTCGTGATCTTCTGCATAGCGTGCTGGGTAATTAAAAAATGGGACTTTCATCATTTACCCCCCTGTTTGTAAAACTTTTGAATAACCTCACAGACCTCTCGCACCTTTATTTCTGTTAAATCAGGATACATTGGTAGACCAACTGTTCGAGTACATGCTTGTTCAGCATTGGGCATACTACCGGATTTATAGCCTAGTTCTGAAAAACAAGGTTGCGTGTGTAATGGAGTTGGATAGTATGTTTCGGTGCCAATTCCATGTTCTGCTAAATAAGTCATTAATGAATCTCTCTGTTCCGCTTCAATTAAATAAACATAGTAAACGGGGTTTGCAACATCTTCCCGCTCTTTAATAACCGGTGTCTGAATTTGTGGTAATATACCGAGCAATTGATCATAAAGTCGAGCTAAATATGCACGTCTAGCGATCTCACCTTGTAAATACTTTAGCTTTACAAGAAGGACAGCTGCTTGAATATCATCCATGCGGCTGTTATAACCAATTACTTGATGAATATAAGGTCTACCTTCCTCTTGACCATGAGCCCTTAATAGTCGTGCTTGATGTGCAATATGATCGTCATTTGTTAAAAGCATACCTGCATCACCGATTGCACCAAGAGTTTTTGTAGGGAAAAAGGACAGAACACCAGCTGTTCCAACTAAACCAGAATGAGTCCCATCATTGAACATTGAGATGGCTTCGGCACTATCTTCAAGTATCAATAAATGATGCTTTTCTGCTATTTCACGAATAGCTACCATGTCAGCCATTTGGGTAAATAAATGAACCGGCATAATGGCTTTTGTCCGCTTTGTTATTTTGCTTTCAATATCAGCTATTTTGATGCTGTATGTTACTGGGTCAATATCACAAAAAACAGGTACGGCACCAACATGAGCTATGCTAGAGGCTGATGCAAAAAAAGAAAAACAAGGGACAATCACTTCATCACCAGCTCCAATGCCTGCTGCTTTCAGCATAATCACTAAAGCTTCTGTTGCATTCCCAACAGCAATAGCATACTTCGCACCTGTAAAAACCTGTATTTCTCTTTCTAATTCCCTCACAATCGGACCATTTGTGAACTTTCCTTGATGAAGAACTTCATCCAACTTAGAAGAAATGAGTGGCCATTGCTTTTCAAAAGAATTTCGATTGGAATAAAAAGGAACACTCATATGATCACCTCATCTTTCTCAGTAAACATCAATCCGCATGATTCCTTAGCTTGACAAATTGCTTTAACAATATGCGAATTAAATTGTACATCGCTAACCGGCTTTTCTTTAGATCCATCAAAATATTGATAATATTCTGTAAAAACAGACGAAAGTGGATCATCATACATCACACGTTCTTCCATAAGTTTTCCTGAAGCTGAATATATTTTAATCCATGAGTAACTATCATCTTTACTACTTGGATAATAGCCTAACACCCTGTGCTCTTTAAAATATAGACGGATACAACGTTCACGAATCGGATTTTTTAAGTTTGACAGTAATTCAGAAGTCATACCATTGTGATGCAATAAAGATATATTAGCCTGCCCCATATGAGGAACTGTAAGATTACCAATATGCATATCATCAACCTTTGCTGAAACGACTGCAACATCTGTCCCACCTAAATAAAGAGCAAGTGCCATAAGATGCGGTATCTCAACATCAAATGCGCTTCCATGGCTATGGTTACTCATCGTTCGTGATAATCTTGCCTTGTTTTGTTCTGCAACGATATGCAAAAGCTGTCCATATGTTTTCGTTTTAATGATTTCGACTAACCGAGAGGTCAAGGTGCTCGATAACCAATTGGCAACAACTAAAAGGTCAATAGAGAACTTTTCAATCACCTCATGTATGCTTGCTAGTTCTTCTTTGCTAGTTGCAAGTGGTTTTTCCATCATACATTTCGTAAAACCTAGCTCAGCCACTTGCTTTAAAGTTTCACTATGCACTTCAGGTGGTGTACAAATGTGTACAACAGTGTTTTTAGGATCAAAACCAGCTACTTCCTCTATGTTTGAAAAAAACTGAATATCTTCTTTTTCAAAGTCAGATGGCTTAACATATGGATCGACAACGCCTATTTTTTGGTCGAAGAGGTTGGTATGAGAATGATCAGAATAGGCTTTACGCAGACAATGTAAATGCAACTCACGACCTGCCTTTCCAAAACCGATAATTAAAGATTGTTGCATTGTTATCCCCCTCTCTATTTATCAGAACTGATCTTCATGACGCAGTTTCTTACACGGTTAACAAACTCATGCATCTTAAGAGGATCTTTCACATTGTTGGTCTCTATGCCACTACTAACATCTACTGCATAGGGACGTGTTTTTAAAATGGCTTCCTCAATATTGTCAACATTTAATCCCCCAGCAAGGATCACTTTACTTTTATCTTGAATGGAAACGATGTGTTCCCATGGAAACGACTTACCCGTTCCGCCAGATTTCCCATGAACGTGCGAATCAAAAAGAATTCCTCTAACAACTTCTTCATACACATGCAGATCTTCCAAATCATCAGCATGACGAACCTTGATTGATTTAATAACTGGCCGTTCAACTAAGCGACAATATTCAGCTGACTCAAAACCGTGTAACTGTATGGAATCCAAATGACAAAAGTTTGCGATTTCATTTACAAGTTCCAGTCTTTCGTCAACAAATACACCTACGCTTGTCACAAATGGAGGTATTTGGCAGATGATGTTTTTAGCTTGTTCAGGTGTCACCTCGCGCTTACTATTTGTAAACACGAAACCGATCGCATCAGCACCAGCTTCAATTGCACTTTTTGCAGATTGTAAGTTCGTGATCCCACAAAACTTAACTCGGACCATTTTGTTTCCTCCATCACGTTATTAACTTCTTTTGTGTTGCTTCTTTCAATGAAGCTATATAGCTTCTGACAACTGTTTCTATCTCGTTAGGTGCTGCATGTTTCATTACATTAATTAGAGCGCTACCTACTATTGCCCCATCGGCATACTCACACACTTCAGTTACGTGGTTTGTACTTGAAATTCCAAAACCTACACATAAAGGTGAATCAGTTGACGCTCGTACATGTTTTAAAAATACGGGTAATTCTTTAGACATATTCTCTCGCTCGCCTGTTACACCATTTACTGATATACAATATAAGAACCCTGAACTTTTTTTTACGACTGAAGCCATTCTATCATTTGATGTTGTTGGTGCTAAAAAAAATATCAAATCGAGATCGTAAGGACGAAACACATTTAACCAAGGATCAGCCATAATGGAAGGTAAATCAGGAATGATAAATCCGTCTACACCTGCTTTCGAAGCATCAGCAGCAAGTTGATCTAACCCATAAGCTAAAAATGAGTTGCAATATCCCATTAATACAATCGGAGTTTCTAAACCATTACTTCGCAACTTGCAAACCATTTTGATACATTCATTTAAATTTATACCATTTTCTAAAGCTTGAGCACTTGCTTCTTGAATTGTAGGACCATCTGCTAAAGGATCAGCGCACGGAACACCTAGTTCTAAAATATCAGCACCAGCATGACATATCGTTTTAATTACTGTTTCAGATGACTCCATGGTTGGATAACCGACAGGAATATATGGAATAAGTGCCCCTTCATTTCTTTTTTTAAGCTTCTCAAACGTATTCTTTATACGACTCATAGTCTGAAGATCTCCTTTCTCTTAAATTTTCAAGTGCATCTATAGCTTGGGTTAAATCTTTGTCACCTCTACCTGACAAATTGACAATCAGAATGTCTTCTTCATTCATTGTTCCGGCTATTTTCAACGCATAAGCAACAGCATGTGAGGATTCCAACGCTGGCAATATTCCTTCTGCTCTACACAAATACTCAAATGCTTCAAGGGCTTCATCATCATTTACATGTGTATATTGAACACGACCAATATCTTTCAAATAACTGTGTTGCGGACCAACCCCTGGGTAGTCAAGACCAGGTGCAATTGAATAGGTTTCCTTTATTTGACCATATTGATCTTGTAACATATAGGTATGAGCACCTTGAACAATCCCTAATGTTCCTTTAATAAGTGGTGCAGCATGTTGATCTGTTTCTATTCCTTTTCCTGCCGATTGAACTCCCACTAATTTGACCGACTGATCATCTAAAAAAGAATGAAACATCCCAATTGCATTACTCCCACCACCTACACAAGCGATCACGCAATCTGGAAGACGCCCTTCTAACTCAAGAATCTGAGCTTTTGTTTCCTCACCAATGACTGATTGAAAATCTCTCACAATCGTTGGAAAAGGATGAGGACCGACAGCTGAACCAAGTAAATAATAGGTATTATTAGCATTGGATATCCAATCACGAATAGCTTCACTAATGGCATCTTTTAATGTTTTTTGCCCATTGTTTACAAGATGCAACTCTGCACCAAGCAATTTCATTCTTTGAACATTAGGTGCTTGTCGTTCCGCATCAACAGCACCCATATAAATGACACATTTCAGTCCAAGTAAGCTAGCAGCAGTTGCCACTGCAACCCCGTGTTGTCCAGCCCCAGTCTCTGCTACAATTCGATTCTTCCCCATTTTTTTAGCTAGTAAAGCTTGGGCCAAAGCGTTATTTATTTTATGAGCACCTGTATGTGTCAAATCCTCCCTTTTCAAATATATCCTTGCCCCACCTTTCTCTGCAGTCATTCTTTTGAGAGGAGTTAACGGTGTTGGACGACCAACAAATTCTTTTAAAAGTTGGGATAGTTCCTCTTTGAACTCAATATCCTTCTTCGCTTTCCGATACTCTCGTTCCAAATCTTCTAAATTAGAAATCAATGTTTCCGCAACATATGCACCACCAAACTGTCCAAAAAATCCTTCCATCTTAGCCGTCACTCCTCTTACCTTTTTTCTCTTACGACTTCATTAAGCCCTAAAAACTCTTGAATTCGATTTCCTACATCATCTGACTTTAATAAAGCTTCACCAACTAGCATTGCATCAAATCCGATTGATTCTACTTTGAGAACATCAGTACGATTGTGCAAACCACTCTCACTGACTGTGACGATTGAAGATGGCAGCATCGAACGAATTTCTTCTGAACGCTTTAAATTTACTTTAAATGTCTGTAAATCACGATTATTAATTCCGATTATTTTAGCTCCTGCTTTTACCGCAAAAGTTGCTTCCTCCAAAGTAAAGCATTCAACAAGAGCCTGCATTCCAAGGTCGTGTACGATTGACAACATCTCAGGCAGTAACGCAGGATCAATAATACGAGCAATGAGCAGTACAGCGTCAGCCCCTACAGACCGAGCTTCAAAAATCTGGTAAGGATCAATAATAAACTCTTTATACATAACCGGTAAGTTCACTTGTGGGTCGTTTGCAACACTTTGCACAACATGAGGCCCGCCACCGAAAAAGACTTCATCAGCAAGAACGGAAATTGCGCTAGCTCCATATGTTGAATATGTGCGAGCTAGTGTAAGTGCATGAAAGTCTTTCCTTAATTCTCCTTTCGATGGGGACTTACGCTTTACTTCAGCAATTAAGGAAATACCCGGCTTTTGCAATGCATGATAAAAATCACGTGGTGCTCTCGCATCTTCTACCTTTACTTTCATTTCATTCAACGATTTACTCTGTTTCTTAGCTTCAACTTCTTGGATTTTATTTTGCAAAATCTCATCAAGCATAAACATTTTAACCGTTCACTCCCTCTTTACTTCGATCCATTAGTTCATTTAGCTTTTCTTTTGCTAAACCTGAATCGATAGCTTTTCTAGCTAAAATTAAACCTTCGCGAAAATCTTCAGCCTGACCCGCAAGCATTAAAGTTACTCCTGCATTTAGGCAGACTATTTCTCTTACACCGTTTTTTTGTCCATCGACTAGCTCTATTAACATGTTTTTATTATGATGAGCATCACCTCCAATAATTTCTTCATGAGATATATAATCAAGTCCAAATGAAGCAGGGTCAAATAGCATCTTGTTCACATGTCCATTCTGAATTTCATATAATTCAGATGGAGCGCTAAGTGAAATCTCATCCATTCCATCAAGTCCATGAACAACCAATGAATGTTTTGCACCTAACTCTAATAATAATTCTGCATATAAAGGAGCAAGCGTTCGGTTAGACACACCTAGTAAATGTCGTTTCGGGCTCATCGGGTTCCCAAGCGGTCCTAAAAGATTAAATACAGTTGGCACACCAATTTCTTTTCTAAGAGAAGATAGTTTTCTTAAGGAAGGATGAAATTTAGGAGTAAACAGGAATGCAAAACCACTTTCTTTTACCCAATTTGTAGCCTCATCAGGTAATAATTCTATTTTAATCCCTAACTCCTCTAACAAATCTGCACTACCACATAGACTACTTGATGATCGATTTCCACATTTTGCTACTTTTACTCCAGCAGCACTTGCCACAAGTGCTGCAGCAGTAGAAGTGTTAAATGAACCTAACATATCACCTCCTGTACCACACGTATCTACTACATCTTCTACTTTGTCAATCTGAACCATCTGCTCATGAATGGCTTTAAGAAAACCCATTAATTCCTGTTTTACTTCTCCTTTCGTAGATAATGCACAAAGAAATGCCCCTATTTGAACGGGTGTCAAATTTCCTTTTAGTATTTCACTCATACAGTCATAGGCTTCTTGAAAACTCAGTGACTGATTGTTCGTTAACTTATAAACTAATTCCTTAATCACAGTCTTTACCTCCTTAAAAAGACCAAGAATTGATGAATAGACCGATTCAAATTTACCTTTTTTGTTTAATAATGGGTTTGTTCTGTTTAGTTATACTTTAACATGCTATAATTCAGATGATTAGTACCACTTGTTAAGAAATTTTGTGGTACCACTTTTTTAAGAAAGGATCTAACATGATGTTACTGATACCAATTAATCGTCTTTCTACCACTTCTTTAACAGGACAAGTTTACCAGTATATTAGGGATCAAGTTTTAAATGGAAAGATAAAACCCGGTGAAAAGTTACCTTCAACAAGGGAGCTATCTTCTCACTTATGTGTCTCTAGAAATGTCATTTTAACAGCATATGAACAACTAATTGCTGAAGGTTTTATCGTTACATATAAGGGTTCTGGATCATACATTGCTGAAGGAACCTACTTAAAACAGGAAAAAATACAGACATACAAATTAAATCAATCGAATGAAAAATCTAGCAATGATAATGATATGATAGATTTCCGCTCAGGAGTTCCTGCGTTAGATTTCTTCCCTCGAAAAATATGGGCAAGGTTATCAAATATAACTTGGCATGAAACTAGGTCCTCTATGTTTGGATATGATGTACCTGAAGGTCGGATTGAATTAAGGGAGGCTATCTTAAATTATTTAAATAAAACAAGACAAGTTTTTTGTCATCCAGATCATCTGATTATTACATCTGGGGCAGTACAAGCATTAACACTTGTTTCTAGTTTGCTTTTAAAACCAAATGGACAAGTTGTTATTGAAGACCCTATTAAAGACAATATACAAAAAATCTTTAAAAGTTCAGGTGCTTTTCTTTATCCAATTCCGGTAGATCGCAATGGAATAAACACAGATTTATTACCCACCAACAAAAATCCAAAATTTGTATTCTTCACTCCTTCTCATCAATTTCCCTTGGGCGGAACTCTTTCAGTAGAACGTCAAATCGATTTAATCAATTATGCGAGAAAAAAAGATTGTTATCTTGTTGAAGATGACTATGATAGTGAATTTCGTTATGAAAGTACCCCTGTAAGTTCTTCACAAGGATTGGCCCCTGAACGAGTAATATATATTGGAACACTCAGTAACATACTATCCCCATCACTACGTCTAGGATACTTAATCCTTCCACCACATCTTGTAGAAAAATGCCGCAATCTTAAAAAACACTTAGATTTACATACACCAACAGTTAATCAACTTATTCTTGCACAGTTTATAGAACAGAGATATTTGGAGAGACATATCTTAAAAATGAAAAAATTATATAAAAAAAGGAGGGATTACCTTATTAAAAGATTATATGAAACATTCTCAAACAGAGTTAATATTTTTGGGTATTCGACAGGGTTACATTTAATTGTTGAATTTAAAGGACTTCAATTTACAAAAGAAATCATAAACAACATTGAAAAATTCAAAGTCAAAATTTATTCGGTAGAAGACCATACCATTCAAAAAGGCATGCATGTAGATAAGATTATCATAGGGTATGGACATTTAACTGAAGAACAAATTAACGAGGGAATCACAAGACTATCTAAGGCTATAAATCATATATTATAATGTGCCTTGAGTTTGTTTGAAGGTAGGAGGTTAATAGAAATGAATTTTCAACTTAAAGAAGCAATAGAAATTCTTGAACGCACACCAAAAACACTTCAGCATTTGCTTGATGGATTATCAAACTCATGGATCACCTGCAATGAAGGTGAAGCAACTTGGAATGCCTTTGATGTCGTCGGACACCTGATTGAAGGCGAAAAACATAATTGGATACCGCGAATCGAAATGATCATAACCAAAGGAGAAACTGAAACATTCCTTCCATTTGATCGCTTTACTCAACTTCAAGAAAATATTGGGAAAACGATTGAACAATTACTTGATGAGTTTGCGAAACTTCGTCAGGAAAACCTAGAAAAATTACAATGTTTAGTTGATTCACAGATTAACTTAGAGCAAACAGGAATTCATCCTGAATTCGGCATTGTCAAACTGAGAGAACAAATCTCAACTTGGGTTGCACATGATCTCGATCATCTCTCTCAAATAACTAGAGTGCTGGCGAAACGATATCAGGAAGATGTAGGACCTTGGAAAGGGTATTTGCGGATTTTAAAGTAAAATCAGCTTGAAGCTGTTCCCATTCATCTCTGCTGGAGCAAGGGTCTTGCCAAGATGTGTGATATCACTCTTTTGATCTAGCATAAATGACATCACTTGTTCTCCTTAATCTGAACAGAATCTAATTGGACAGCTTCCTGTTCTTTCATACCTGGAACGACGATATACATGATGATACACGGGAGCAAACAGATTGCTGCGACAATAAACGTAGTAGCCAGACCGAATTTAACAGCAATAACTCCAAAAATGACGCCAGACAAGATTTCTCCCGCAGCCCCCACACCTGAATGGACTGAAAATAATGTTGTTTTATATTGATCAGGGAAAAGTTGATTTAAATAATGATAAACAACCGGTTCTCGTACATCTTCTATAGCTAATAAAATAGAGGTTGATGCAAGTCCAATCGGTTTAACACCAATGGCTAATAATCCTGTTAGGATCATACCACTCGTTTCGATAATCGTGAGGACTGTCATTGACTTTCTGTCAATCATTTGCTCGACTTTCAGCATGAGCGTTAATAAAATAAACGTGCATAGCCCTGCAAACGCCATAACAAGCCCTAATGTTTTCGGACTAAAACCTATAGTCTCTAAATAGGGTTGCCAATAGCGGGCGATTGTATCATAAGTTAGCGCCGAAAAAAAGCCAGCAATCACGATCAGCATGACCCTTCGTTTATTTAAAATAAGCGTTAGACTTCGAGTCAATATTTGAAAAAAAGTTTCTTGAGAATCGTAAGGCTCATCTTCTTTGACTTCCGGAACTCTTATATAAAACAAACTCCACAAATACCAAAAAATATAAACTGAAGCTGTGAGAATAAACGGCAATATTTGATTTGCACTATACAAAAAACCACTGGCAATACTTGAGCTCGTTGTGAAAATGATCATCACTTGGGTATTTTTCATCATTTCCTTGCCAAACTGTTCTGTACCCGTTTCACGGCTCATCCAAGTTTGAAATGAACCTGAAATGAGTGCATCTGAAAGTGCCCACGTAACCATTGCAATGAGACAAATGATAAAAGTGTCTGAGAGAGGAAACAAAGCCCATGTTAAGGCTGAAAACAACAAAGATCCTGTGATAGACAACTTGACACCAAACCGATCAGCAAAAGTTCCCGAAGGAATTTCAAAAATTAACTTGGCTACTTCAAAAACAGTTCCTAGCAAACCGATGGTGAGTAAATCGAATCCACAGTCTGCAAGATACAATATCCAAATAGGTAAAAAAAGACCCATAGCTAAACCACGAAGGCTTGAAAAAAGATAGAAAACTCGCATGATTTGTCTCCTTATAATAACCCAAAAATCCTTATTATACCTTAAAAGGAAAAACTTAATCACTATTTTAGCACATTGTGGTTACAAATCAGATATTATTTTATTATTTCTATGTTTTTGCTCAATTAAAGAACCATGAATTAAATCCTTTCTAGTCCATGGGTTTCCATTAAAAATGACTTCTCCTGATGTTTGTTTGAGAAGACCACAAATTATGTTTAGTGGGGTTGACTTTCCCGCTCCATTTGGTCCTAAAAGACCGTAAACCGTGTTCTTCCTTACATTGATTGATACACTGTTTAAAATGTATTGCTTAGTTAAAAGCTTGGTTTGTAAAATATAATCGTCATTCATTGGCATATCACTCCTTCTTTATAAACAGAGTTTAACAATGAAAAATCCAGACTCTATCAACATGTCAATAAAAAAACAGATGATTGATCAATTCATCCTGATCTATCATCTGTTAGATGTTTGCTTAAAAAAATTCACGACTTCTTTAAACGCTTTTTGAGCTGAGTTTTCATTATATCTTGAAGAATAGGGATTACTAAATCCATGTAACCCACTAAACTGGTGGACACTGATATGATCATGATCTAACCTTGAAATGATGTCATTTACATGAAACGATTGTTCTTCTTCAGGAAAGAATAGCAGTGTTGGACATGAAGGTTTGACCTCTAGATAATCCCTAATTCTCGAACCATAGTATCCAATGATTCCATTGAGACCTTTTTCTTCACTGCACAACCAAGCCACAGTTGCCCCCACACTAAATCCAACAATATAAATACTTTTATATTTGTCCTGAATGTCGACTAGTAGCCTTTTTATGTTGTCAGCAGCATGAGCAAAACCGATGTTCTTCATAAAATGATCGTAGGCCATTTCCTCTTGACTATAGTCAAAAGGTGTCTTTCGTTCCAGTAGATTCGGACATATAAGATCAAAACCTTGTTCTGAAAACAATCGGCTGACATCGATCATGTGTTGGTTTATTCCATAAATCTCATGAACCAAAAGAATAAGACGATCTGATTGTTTGTTCATATGGATCAATTTTTCTTAACCCTTTTCTCTTATTTATTTGACGTGACGATTCCACTAGTTATATTTCAAAGAATTGTTGTCTCTCAACTTTGCAAACTCTTAATGCAAAATTTTCGTACCATTCCGTTTTACCTCTTTCTTGTGCAACCTGATGAGCTGAGTTTTCCTTCCAACTCTTGATCGCATCTAAAGATTTCCAATATGAAACAGTTAATCCTAATTGATGATCACGAGCACTTTCCAAGCCTAGGAATCCTGGCTGCTTAGCAGCTAACTCTACCATTTTGTCCGCCATTTTCCCATAGCCATTGTCACCTTCTGTTCTTTGCGAAGCAAAAATGACTGCATAATATGGTGGTTGTGGTGTTTTGGTAATGCTACTCATTATTTGTTCCTCCTATCGTCATCATGGGGAAAAACGTTATCATTCCTCAAAACTAAGTCCATCGAGTCAGAGTTGGTAAAAAGCTGAACGATAAAATATCAGTTCCAATTATTTGCGCTAGTAGGTCTATATGTCCAAAAAGGACAACGTTTTCACAGGTTATTAATTAAGAAAGGGGACTCTATTCGTCAAAAATAAACTTAATAGACAACCTCGTCATATCATTAACGGGGTATTTTTATGGACGCAAGAAGTTCTCCGAGCCGAAAATGGATTTTTATCTAGCTTGTTTTGATATTCATTCCTTTTTTTGTTTTCAAAACAACAATCCTTTACAAGAATCATATCAAACCTTATCAAAAAAAGGACTCTCTTTTGTAAATAAATAAGCTTTTAAGTTCTATGTCGCATTAACCCTATCTTTTCTTTACTATTTAAATGTGCTTAGATCGTGTTCTTTTACATTAATCTCGTTGATCGGCCTTGTTGATAAAGAATCATCTTGAGTTTTTAATTCCTGCCCCACTTCCTTCTTTAACACACATAACGACTTTAAATGTTCGTTTTCTTTGGAAACAAAAACACCCCTTTAGACAAGCATATCTAAAGGGGATAAATTAAATTAACACATCTTATAGAATCACGAAAAAATTATTTTATATTGAACGTGGAAAGTAAAGAAGAATCTTAAGAACTTCTGTTTCCATGGTGATCAGCTGTGCTATTCTCCATGTTTACTTTACATAGATGTTGTTGAAATCGTTATGACCTCTTTTCATCAGGTCTTGGGCAAGGTTGTCCAATAAGCATTCTCGGCGATTGGAATGTCTTTTTTCGGATGATCGCTTGCAGTTGATTAGGTCTCACAAACATAGACGGGTTTGGAATAATAGCGCAATAAGTTCCTTCTGCTGTTGAGCAATAAGTTCCATCCTTCCAGTTCCGTCTCAATATTTTGAAGCATCGAAAGTGGGATTTGCAGATTCAAGATTCGGCCTTGTATTTCAAAGCGCGTCACCCCTGCCGGCATGACTTTGCCTTGAAGTACGACCTCTTCAATCTCCTGCAAGGTATAAGTCGGATAGGAAATACGCAACATGTTGGGCTCAAGCTTGATCTCGATCTCCGCAGGTACCCGGGTGACACGGGATTGATGTTGGTACACATCGACAAGTTGATGCCAGGCGTCAAGTTGTCCCTCTGATGAAAGCGGATAGACATAGTAGGTAACATCACCCTTCTGAACTTTCGCGAGAGCATATTCTTTCAGTGGAACGGTTTCCACTCGAAATGCTTGTTGATTGTTCTCCAGATACGCCAGCAAATCTCCACTCGGGACGACATGATCCCAGTTTCCAACCATCACATCTTCCACATTAACAATTTGGAGAGGGATTTGGCTACATCCTAGTGCTTGCAAGGAACAGGTCCGGTGGGCGCCATCGATGATCAGGTACTGCCCGTTTTTCATTTCTACTGCAACCGGCGGGTGACGTAAAACCCCTTCCGTTTGGATGGACCGTTTCGTTTTTTCAAGTCGGGAAGGTTCATGCGCTTCATGCAAAACGATTAACGTACGATCGACCATTTTTAGATTAGAGAGAACATCAATCAAGATTCCTCACTCCCAGATATTGTTTATACCCTTACAGAAGATGCTAGTCAGCCAACTCGGTTCCGACACCGTTTTCTAACGCTTTTCGGTAATAGTACGTCGAAATCGCCACATCAAAGATTGCCATGCCCATCGGGTTGAAGAGGATCGGCTTGTTTCTTGGAAATGCTTTCATTTGATCTTCGCACACGACCTCGGTAATTGATTTCGTGTCACTTTTTTGGAGACCACGTTGCAGGTGCATCAGTTCGATATCGGTGTTCTCACGACAAACTTCTTCCCAGTCATCCACGATGATCGATTGGGTATAGTCCAAAATGTTCGGTTTGAAATCGCGCAAGGAAACGTTGAGCAGTAACGAGCGCTCTTTCGGCTTTTGATCGATATACCCGCTCGGAGACACAGTGCAGGTGATGAATACGTCTGCTTGCCTATACGCTTCTTCCCAGCTCTCCACGACTTCCGTACGATCCTTCATATCCTCCAAAAACAGGTCTGACTTGATCCCAGCGATGTCGTACAACAGGACTTTGGAAATGCGGTCTCCCAAGATGGCCGTCACCATTTGCAAATGCAACTGCCCGATCGGTCCAAAACCGATAATGCCAACAGTCACGTCTTTCAGCGGATACAGCTCATCATATTTTTGGATGATCAATCCGGTGACGGATGCGGTACGAATCCCGCTCATTAAGGCTGTATTCAGAACAGCCAACGGCTTGCCTGTGTCCGCATTGTTTAAGATGGTCACCGAGTGAGCGCGTTGGATCCCCTGCTGGATGTTGTTCGGGAAGCTGGCGATCCATTTAATTCCTGCCATATTAACATCTCCCCCTACAAAAGCCGGCATCGCGATGATCCGATTGCCGGGGGCGCGAAAACGTAGGTACGGCTTGATCGGCTGCGCGACATCTTGTTGTTGCAAAGTAGTAACAGCTTGTCTGATCGTCTCAATCGTCTGGTCCCATTCAATCCCAATCTTTTTGATGTTGTCCGTGTTCAAATATCTCATGATATTCCCTCCAGATTGTTCGTTGGATGTTTGACAGTTAGGCCATGATATGCTGTCCGCGCAGTATGTTGACCCAGTTGCGATTGTACACGGTGTTCACATACGGCATTCCACCGTCTGCGCAAATGAACAGGACATTCGGCTTTTTGGCAAACATTTTCTTTTGAAAATAGTTCTGAATCCCAGCAAATACGCTACCGGAAGAGCCGCCTACGAACAGCGCGTGTTTCTTCAACATCTGGTGACACCCGTCGATGGCGTCCAATTCTGAGATGTGTATCACTTCATCGATTTGTGCCTCTTTCAGATTAGGTGGCACCAAACTAGCACCGATCCCCGGAATAAACCGTTTGCGGGGCTTGTCTCCGAAAATCACAGACCCTTCCGTATCAACCGCAACCACTTTGATGTTCGGAAATTTTTCTTTGAGCCGTTTGGAAACACCGGCAATCGTGCCGCAAGAACTGACTCCGAGAAACACGTAGTCGAGTTCATCAAAACTTCTGGCAATCTCATCTCCAAGACCATAATAATGCCCGGCCACCGCATCCGGGTTGCCGTATTGGTTGGTCCAGAACGAATCCGGTATCGTCTTCAGCAGGTCTTGTACGCGTTGCAGCCTTGTTAGAAGGAACCCGTTCGTCTCATCACGTTCGATCACTTTTTCCACATGATCCGTTAAGGACAGCAGAACATTTTCATAGATCGAATTTATATTCGGGTCGATGACCGGAATGAACGTAATGCCCAGCCACTGACATAGGGTGCTAAGTGCAATCGCAAAATTTCCTGAGGACGATTCGATCACAGTGGAATGCCCATGTATTTCGCCGCGTTTGATCGCCGACTCCAGAATGTAGAACGCCGGCCTTACCTTCACACTTCCCGACAAATTTTGATATTCCAACTTGGTGAAGAGATTGACCTGATCATGTTCCAACGATACTAATTGGGTATTTCCAATCAGATGCTTCAAGGATTGAAGTTTTTCCAGCATTCGATTTCCCTTCTTTCGCGTTTTTACCGCTTTCAACATGTTGCGGTAATGTTAAAATTCGAATGTTCGGCTAACGATTGTCAACAGGTCGAAAAACATCTTTGGCATGAACGGCTCCGATCTCGGCTAAACGTTTACTCTAGGATGTTCTGCAAACCGTCCGTCACAGCGGACACGATCACTTTGATCTTGCCCGTCAACTTGCTGGTCACTTCGAGCGTCAATATGCGGTTCAAGGTTGCAAAGTATTCCAACGGAGTGGACGTCACAACTAAACCTTTAACGTACGAAAAGATCTTTCTTTCCATGCATCTTGTGGCTAGTGTTCGAGTCGGCGTTTACGTGACGAATCCCCTGCAATGTCTTTTAGGCAATCTTAGAAGTCAGCAGAAGCGATCGCCAACAATTCCTCGTCTAGGTGTATCCGTTTCCATGTCAAGCCGTTGTCAGAATTCCTCGGGAAAAAAGTCCAACAGTCGCAAATCATGTTCCTAATTCTTAACGACCTCCGTTCTTAGTAAAATTTGAGGATCATTGGTGAGTTCAATATTCGGCCATTTACATAAAACTTAATCCTACGAGAGAGATTAATTGACGTTGTCTTGCCTACAAACCCTAGATTTATTGATCAAATGCCATAGGGTTAAACATATCGAACAACCTTTTTCAAGAAAGTAATATTTGCTGATTACCCTTGTGATTGTTCGCGCAGACCTGACAATGATTATAGAATAGACAATGCCATTTCACCGTGGTTGTAACCTTCATCATCACTTGCAACAATGAAGAGCCTTTGCAAATCGCTCTCTTTCTCGTTAATTTCTCGACAAATTCTGCGATACCGGAAATGCGACTTGTTTTCTATGTATTAGTTTGGTAAAGAACCTATTTTTACTCTATTCTATCAAATAATCCCAAACGATAGTAACAAAATAGTAACACATCTTTATAAGGCTGTAAATGAACCTTTAGAATAATTCGAAAGTTCAAAAATATGACAAAAGTTCTATTTTCAACAGAGCTGGCCAAACACCGAAATGAACCTGGTTGTACACAAACTCAAATGAAAAGCTCTTTTTTCTTCGAGCGATAAGTCCATCCATAAGGAAACCTTCATATTACCGGAAACCAACAGCAATGGTTACGCAATTTGGAAAGTATTTTGATTTTTAGACAAAAAAAAGAACACCCTTGACGGTCACATCAAAGTGTTCCTTACTAATGGGTGGAACCCCCTGCAAACTGGAAGGTATATTCATAGCTCCTTATTCCCAAAATGCAGTGATAGCGATTGTAAATGCAAAAGTAACTAAAATGAATCCTAAACCACGATCAAACCAGTGCATATATTAATGATTAGATATATAACAATCGCTAATATAATTTCCCCAACATGGAGTCCGTTTTTTTACCCCTTAAAAAATTCCATAATTTAACACACAAGCAGTGAAACAGCATAATATATACGGATTCTTCAGGAAAGGATGATTTTATTGTATATCCCCTTTCTCTCAAGGCCGTATAGTACGCCTAATGTAAATACTACCTTTATCATATTTGCTGAACCTGATCCTTCTTTGCCTTTATTATCACTTGGCCCAGGTATACTCACCTATAATGCAAAAGATTTGATACCTATGTCCTCCATTTCGTATCCAGAGTTTAAGGTTCTAAGCCGTCCTGCTGCTGATTTATTCCAAAGAATTGTGGGGAATATAGAGCAATTAGCCAAACAAAAATGCGTAAAGTATTGTAATCAAGAGTGTCACGAAGTGTGTACCGAATGACCGATTCCCTTTTACTTAAAGCTTGAGGGATACTCAGGCTTTCCTTTATTTTTGAGGCGGTACAAAATTTAAGGATCTTGACAAGTCCTAGTTTACATAATAGTCCCTAGGGAAATTGATTTTTGGCCAAACCCTTAAATTTGCTGATTTTCAGTCTTGAGAGGAAATTTTATAGTCGGGAAATAATCCAAAAATCTCCCTCAGAAACTAAAAGACGAACTTCATTTTTCTCCATATAGCTCTTGTTTTCACTTTCAAATGATGATTGCACTTTTGGGCCAACAAATTTATTATAGAGATTGTTGACTCCGTTTAAATAAGATTAAATCCTTTTAAAGTATATAAATTTGCTTGTTTATGTCCTCTCTCCGCGTATCAATATTTCTCGTTTCGCTCGTGACTTCACGTTCGGTTAAATCCAGCGCATCCAACCAGGGGTATTGGAACCTATGAATTGTGAAAATACACTCAAAAAGAATAAAGTAGCTTTAGAATTTAATAATATGACATAAAAACCCTTCACAAAATCCTTGCCATCATATAGGTTGTTTCTGTAACTTTTCCTTCCTAGGGTACTTTAAATTTGCTGAACCCGCAACTGCTCGAATGGCGTTCTAACCTAACCAATGTAAATACAAAGCCCCTGCAAGTTTTATGATATTACATACGATAGGCCATTTTTCTAAAATAATCGTAAATCCTAAATAGAAGAGCACTGGCAATGGCCAAGAACTGTAACAATAGCGAAGTATTTTTCGTCACAATAACAAAATCTGGATCAGGTGCTAACCCGGCGAGGATGCCAACAAAAAACTTGTACATACAATGTGAGATCCCCCCCATCACTTTTTATTTTTTACGATATCGTTTAATAAGGTGTCCCTTCGCTATAGTGTATCAAGCTGATTATTACCTACAACTTTCATCATCATATCTTGACGAATATATGATTTTGCAAGAAGTACTAGTATTGTATCCGTGGTTTGAATAGCCTGTGGTGTTTGACTATCTATAAAACCAGCAATTCATACTTCTTGGTTATTCTGAATAACAACAGTCAGCCTTTGGCCCATACGTTTTTCTTCAATATAAATCTTTATTTTGTAATCGTTGATTAATCCCTTTGATTGCACCAAAATGCATTCCTTCGTGATAAAGACAAAAGCTTAAACATTCAGCAATACTGCTAATCTGCAATCCTGTAGAAGAATGATATATTTCTTGCAATGGTTGCGCTAGTCTTTCCGATAAATTTGCTTTCATTCTTTCTTGTTGTTCATTTAATAAGGCATTTAGCTCTTCGATTGTTGGTGTTTCGATAGCCCAATCTTTTGGAGATGTGCCTGGATTAAAAAGCTCAGGGAAGTGATTAGGGACAACTGCTTTTTCACCCGTAAGTTGAAAAGCAAATTTCTCCATTACCATGTAGATATGGCCTATATTCCATTTTATATTATTGTTCAATCCATCAGGGATTATTTCCAATTGCTTTTTATTTATCCCTTTTACATATTCTATTGTAGCTTTCCGGACAAATTTTAACTGTTGAAATAAATAATGACCCATTTATCATCCATCCTTTCTATTTACTAATATCTCTATTGCAATGCTGTTTTACTTTTAATTGATATAGTTTGCTCCTTCATTAATGCCGTTAGGACTACCCCAAGTCCTAATAGAGCGGCTCCTAACCAAAATACAGGTGTATAGTTGCCAGCCATTGTTCGAAGGTAGCCACCAAGAAATACTCCTAAAGCTGCAAACACTTGATGGATTAACCAACTAAATCCAAGAATACTTCCCATTGCGTTTTTCCCAAATTTATCACCGATGATTCCTGTTACAAGCGGAATGATTGGCATGGAGGAAATTCCATACACAATAGCAAACACATATAGCTGCCAAATACCTGGTGATATAGCAAGCCACATAAAAGCAAGCAACCTTACCACGTACAAAATAATCAGTAATTGCTTTTTCCCCATTACACGTGTCAACTGCCCAGTAATCCACATCGAAATCGCACTTCCGCAGGCAGCAATACCTAATAATTGACCACCAAGTGATTTCCCTCCTCCTAGATCAACTGCAAAATTTGGAAGATGCATGGTCACTAGGTATAACGTAAAACCACATGTAGCGAATCCTAGCGTTGCAACCCAAAACTCCCGATTTTTTAGTGCTTTTGACAAGGAAACACTTTTTGTTTTTGTAATTGATTCTACCGTATCCCCATCTGCCATTTGATCAATATCTGTAGGATTATTTTTTACGACAATTAACACGCATGGAACGACCATAACAAGCATAATGAAGCCTAAAACGACAAATGCCATCCGAAAACTAGAGCTAGCAATTAAAAAACCAGTTAAAGGAAGCAAGATAAGCTGACCAATATTCATCCCCATAGAGCTTCTAGAAAGCATTTTAGCTCGTTTCTTCACATACCACCGTGATACAAGTACCGAATTCGCCATGGAACCACACCCAGCAAAACCAATAGCAGTAAGCACACCATAGTAAAGAAAGAACTGCCATAATTGCGTGATTGTTGCCGAAAGGATAAAGGCACTCCCCATTAATGCAGCACTACCTGCAATGACAGTTTTTGGGCCAAACCGATCAATCATTTTTCCCGCAACTGGCTGGAAAATCCCCCAAGTAACCATATTCAATGATACTGCTAAACTCAGCGTGGTTAAATCCCACCCATATGTATCATTTAGCGGAGCGAAAAACTGTCCTGCTGTTAAATTCAATCCAAACGCACCCATCAACGTCAAAAAAGTTACCATTACTATTTTGGGACCTAAAAAAGTTTTCAACATGAAAATACCCCTCCTATTTTTAACCCCTTAATAATTTATTTAATGGTTAATAATATACTTCATTATTATTAACCTGTAAAATTTGTTATAATAGGTTAAAATAACAAGAAGGTGATTTACATGACAACTGAAATAAAGTTTCCACTTATATCAGGCCATATTTCAATGGATCTAGTTAATACTGAAGTTGTTCGACACGGAACCCGACATGATTTATTAACAAATACAGAGCATGTCCTAGCATGGCTTGATACTTTAATGATGGAAAACATCATTTTTAAAGAACAATTTAGACATCTAGAACAGTTGGGGGATCATGCATTCATCCTTTTACGGGAATTGCGTTCATTTCTTCGGGAAGGTTATGAAAATATGGCAGATGGAAAGGAACTTTCCTCTGATTGGATTACACATTTGGAATTACTTATGAAAAAGGCTCCTTTTACTTATCATTTAAAAAACGATATGTTAATTCCTACACCAATGGGAACACCAGAAAATGCGATCGCATCACTAATTGCATTCGATGCATTAAAACTTATGTCTTCAGGTCAATTAAGTTATATACACCGATGCGCTAATCCAGATTGCGTCTTATTATTTATTGATACACATGGACGGCGCAAATGGTGTTCCATGAAAATATGCGGGAATAGAAGTAAAGTAACTCGTCATCAACGTCAAAAAGCTCAAAAGAAATCATAAGTTCTATCTTGTAAAATAGAAAAACACGGGATGGAATAGATGAATCATCCATTCCCTCTCGTGTTAAATGTCGCATTATGATATATAAGAACCTCTTTTAAAATTCTTATCAATTATCTATGACTGATAAACAAAAGTGTAGATTAGAGTATCCGGTTAATCATGAAAGCTATAACTCGATAAATTTTCCTGGGTACTGCCTGCTCCCCCATCCCCAAAAGAACTAGGAGATAATATGCTGTATCGCGATTAAAATCAAATTCTCCCCTTGTAATTTTTCTATCTATATACAAACTCTTCGCATGCGTGTCTAGTCTCGATTTCAGGCATAAAAATAATTATAAATTTAAAGTGACAAAACGGGATACTTCATCAATGAGAGTTTCACTTTTTTCCCAAGGAACCAAATGTCCTGATGGAATTTCTCGATATTCGGCCCCTTTTATTAATGATGCAAGTTCTCTAGCGTTTTCAATGGGCACCATTCGATCGTAGGTTAAGCCAATTACTAGAACAGGTGCGACGATCCTATTAAGTAAAGGGCGAATATTGATGCGACTATCCAATTCAGATTGCCGATCCGTTCCCTTGGCTAGCATTCCTGCAAATTGATTTGACATTTGATCCAATTCCTCTAAGTTATTGAATTGATTATAAAAATTAGGACTAAATCCGCTATACATCAAAAATTGTGCAAAAAGCCTACGGTCTATATGAAAAAGTTTTTGCCAAAGTGCAAATTGAAACGCTGAAGCTAAATCGCTTTCTACCCAACCAGCTATTAATGTAGCTGATTTTACTTGTTTTGGATACTTGGCTGCAATTGCTGCTGCAATTTCTGCACCTAGCGAATATCCAACGATATGGAATTCGTTGATACCTTCTTGCAGAACTGCTTGAATGTTCTGTTCAACCAAATCATCTAGTTGCAGTTTCTCTCCACTATCCAATGTCTCACCAGAACCGCTGTAATTAGGTGAAACAATAGTGTATGAACCAGCTAGAGATTTGATCATATCTCCCCAAGTATTTTCATATGTGCCACCTGTTCCGTGTATTAGCAACAACCCAGGTCCATTTCCTTCAACAGAATATGTTACATCAACACTACCCACTCGGACGATTTTTTTCATATTAGCCTCCTTGAAATGCTATATTGTTTACAAATTGAATCATACATAATAAACTCAAAAAAAATAAGTACGTACTTTTTTGTTCAATACTTACCAGAAGGGAAGTTATGCAATGGTAATGAATCAAACAATATATGAAATGAACGGAAAACAATTTCAATGTCCTATCGAGCTTTCTGTTTCAATTTTTTCCGGAAAATGGAAAACTACAATCATTTGTCAGCTTCTTGAAGGAAAAAAACGCTATGGTGAGCTTAATAAGAATATTGTAGGAATTACCCATAAAATGCTTGCTCAACAATTACGTGAACTGGAGGAAGCAGGGATTGTCCATAGGCAAGTATATCCGGCCACTCCACCAAAGGTTGAATATAAGTTGACAGTTCTCGGAGAAGGATTGAGACCAATTGTCGAATATTTGCAGGAATGGGGTAAGCACTTTGAATCCAGTATATCGACTGAGCCAGAGTCGGCTATTCCGAAAGAATAAGAAGATTAGTAAGGGGAGGACTGTAATAAATAGGGTAAAGACAGGAAGCATAAAATAAATGCTAAGGAAATTCAATAAAGAAAAAAGCGATAATTCCTTGACGCAGAAATTATCGCTTTTAGATTATAAAGGATCGATTGCTCCTAAACATCTTCTTGCGTTCAAGCTCCCTCTCTCTGTATGTCTCACCAAATTGGGGCTTTGCCTCCCAAGATATTGTACATTTCGATATCCAGCAATGTCCTATCGCATCACTTTAATAAGGGCTCCAAGTTCCTCATGCCCATATCCAGCAGCCAAGGCCTTCTTAAAAAGTCCTTGGGCAAACACCGGAAATTCATTGTTAATGCCAGCTTCACGAGCTTGTTCCATGAGGAGCTCTACTGTTGTCATACACATATTTACAGAACTCTGTGGATTATCGTATGTCTCTGATTGTATGACTTCACTCTCATACTTGATAACATGACCGACAACCTGTGAGACATGAGCAATCATGGACCCAAAAGCAGCCACGTTAAGGCCATCCGACTCAAGGATACGTGCCGCATGAAAAAATCCGAGATACGAACCAAATAAGTATGAAAGAAACGCCAATTCTGTCGAAGATGCTGCGCTAACCTGCTCTCCAAGGTAAGACACATTTCCGGCCAAGCATTTCAAAACCAGCTCACTCTGTTGAAAAGCGGTTATGGAGCCTGATGTGAAGATTGTAGCGTCCGGTTCACCCATCTGGGGCGGTGAAGCCGCTATGGCTCCGTCGAGATATTCCGCATGACGTTCGCGAGACCATGCTTCATTGTCCCGTGCTTGCTGAGGGCTTCCTGTGGTCAACTGGACAAGAACGCGACCCGCGAGAACAGATCTGACCTCCTCTGTATCCAAAATACTGTATGAAGTCTTATAGTTAGACACGCAGATAATCGACACCGTGCTTGCACTTATAGCTGAAGCCGCACTGGGAGCAAGGATAGCTCCTTCTTTGACGATCGGTTCCGCCTTTGCGCTGGATCGGTTCCATACTGTCACTCGATAGCCATTTTGAAGCAACACGTGAGCCAGTGCTGTGCCCATTGATCCCAAACCGATTACAGATACATTTCTCATATTGTCTCCTCCATGTCATAAAGTTCTAAATCAAAGTATCGACCTTTTCAGTTGTAAACGTTGTTCTCACGCGGGCTCTGTTGTAGCGGTAACATAAAAATTTGTTGCTGCTAACTCTATTCCATTTATAATTACGGATAGTCGATGTTTGCCCGGATAATGCTTACGTGTTGTCAAATCCTTGAAATGGTGGGCCCTGAAGTATTGCCGCTCCACTTTGTTGAAGTTGTGTTCTGTTACCTTGAATAGCTTTCTAGATGTCGTGCGGTTCGCTTTAACAAAATCTATCGCGTATTCGACCCGTAGCCGCTGAGTAACAGAAGAGTTGGTTCGGATCGAAAAAGAAAAGTTGAGAGTTTGACCGATTGCCACGGTTTCTTCTTCCAGCGATAAACCACTTACCGTCACATCAGGCGAATTCTCAAATCCAAACAAGGAAAGCACATCTGGATCACCTTTTCGCAGCAAACCGCGACAACCGTGTTTGACAATCCAATTGGTCTGCAGGTTCTCTCCGTACCAATCTTGGGCGAGTCGTTTGATTTGTTCGGGGTGATCCTTAGATATATCGTTCAGATTATTAGCAACGCTTTTCTGCACGTAAACAGATGGATCACTCTTGAGTTTTTCCAATACTGGAAAAATTGGTGATGGATCAGCTTTGAATATTTTCAAAGCCATCGCCCATGGCAATCGGGGACGACAGCCTTCACTGGCTAGCCGTCTGATGTGATGATCAGAATGGCTTGCCCACTGTAGCATTTGGTCCATCATTCTAACGGGATCTTGCACAATAAATGGACGAACGGCAAACTCTGAACTGGAAAAAGGTGTGAATCGTTCCAGTGCGGGAATGGAGGCTGTCCAATCTTCAAGCCCGTATACTTCCACGAAATCTGGAAAGAACAAGTATTCGACTCCTCTACATTGGGGAGCGACTTGGTACAAGACCGATAATGCGTCTCTATAGGACGCAGGCAGTGTTAATTGCAAAGAGTTGGTTATATGCCGGATACGTTGTTTTAATCTTTCCTGTTCCCAGCGGTCGTCGTAGATCAAATTTAAAAACTTTGTTGAGTCAAATGCTGGATACTTGAGTTTGACGTTAGCCATAAATCGGTTGAAAAAATCCAGAGTATATTTACCCGCAAATGTATCTGCCATGTTTCATCTCCTTTCTTGAATGATCGTCATCATGCAAATGGACAACGGTACGATACCACTTCCCTACATGCTCAGATTAGCTGGGACCAGATGCCGTAGCATAATCTCTCTTGAATCAATCATTGACACAAAAGTTTGGAAAGCAGGAACAGACCTGAGTTGGTCCATCGCTTTCAATGCTACATCCATATTGGACCAGTATATGATGTCCGTCCATTGGGTTTCATCTGGCGTATGCAGCAAAGTGCGTCCTTTAAACCCAGACATTTCCGTCTGTAGTGCCTCAGTGAGTGCGGCAGCCGCACGACAAAAACGGTGCTTATTCGTCCCTTCCCTCAACTTGAACAAAACCATTTCCATCACGTATTGTTGATTCACCAGCTCCATTTTCTTAATTCCCCTCGTTTTATATTTGAAGATCCCATTTACTATTCTTGAAAAAGGTCAGTATCCGCCATAAGACAAAAAACGCAACATGGCTATACGAAATCGCATGTTTGAACCCTCCTTGGTGTGTAAAATTGACTTCAAGGTTAAGTATACGGGATAATAGTGCCAAGTAATGGCATCATTATCATAATGAGAGTGTGAAAAGGAGGGAACTATTCATGCACAAAGCACAGCGACTCATTCACCTTATGATGAAGGTCAATGAACGCAAAAAGTTTACGATACAGGAGATGGCAGACGAATGCGGCGTTTCACGCCGAACAATGATTCGCGATTTGATGGAGCTGAGCGAACTGGGTGTGCCGCTCTATTCCGAGGCAGGGCCTAGAGGCGGTTATCGCGTTTTACGAGAGAAGGTGCTGCCGCCCATCAGTTTTACAGAACATGAGGCGATCGCTTTATTTTTTGCTTGCCAATCGTTACGCAATTACAAATCTCTCCCCTTCAAAAATGAAGTGGATACCGCGTTGCATAAGTTTTTTCATTACTTGTCGAGTGAGCTAAAGCAAAAGATCGAACGCATGCAACAACGCCTTATATTTTGGGTTCCTCCACATGAGATGGAAGTTTCTTTCTTGGAGGAACTACTTGAGGCTGCACTGGAGCAACGCGTTGTCACAATCATGTATGAAGCTTCTTCGCGTCGAGAAAGAATGATCCAACCACTTGGGATATATACAATGAACGGGTTATGGTACTGCCAGGCTTACTGCTTCTTAGCAGAGGATTATCGATTGTTTCGCGTCGATCGAGTGAAGAATTTCTCGCTTGAGGCCGACCAAAGCAGGCGATTGAACACAGATGAGGAGCAGATTCAGACATGGATCATGCGAATGGATGAGAGTGATACATTGGAACTTGAGGTGGAGTTGACGCCGGAGGGTGTACGACGATGCCGATCAGACTTATGGTTAAGCCGATGGATCGATCTGCGCGAAGACGGCTCAGGTACAGTTTGTACAAAGATGAGCGCATCATATGTGCCATGGGCGGTACATTTTTTCCTCGGCTTTGGCATGGAGGCGAACGTGAAGCGTCCAGATGTGGTACGCGAACAAATACAAAACAAGCTCCAGGAGCTCATCAAACAATACGAACATTAGAGAATGTGTACTCACAAAAGCAGCAATCCTCCGAGTTGTTAGTGGTTCTTGTCAACCTTAAAATGAATTGGTCGTCAAGTTGAAACATATGTCTTTTTTTATTTCAAAAGACATGTACTTCATTGGAAGGCTTCGCTTTCTAAAAAGAATTTATTTCCGTTCTTTTATATTGATTTCGTTTAACCAGTTACCCATTATTTCAAGGATTCATATTTGTGTAACACCCTTTTTCATTAAATGACTTGTTTACCAAATCATCATCTTCAACAATCAGGCCTGATTGTTGAAGAGATATTGGGCGTCCAAGAAATAAACTTCCATATAATTCATACATATTCAAACAATATTTACAAAGGACGCTTCTGTCCCCGTTAAGGCATAGACAACGTTGAGATTCTCCTAAATAAATACTAACGAATCCAATCTGTCTTTAACTTTTAAAAGCTTCTCGCCTTATGGGGTAATAACAGGGTAGCTGCTCTAGACTGCAAAGTAGCAAAAAGTATAAGTATTTATTCTCTTTTCAATATAATAGATCGGAACCGTATCGCTTCTGTTATATGAATTGCTTGGGCGGCCACATTCAAAATCAATACATACATATTTAACTCATTTGTAATTTGAATCATTAACAGGATTGAAGCTTTTAATCATCAGATAAACAGCCAGAACCAACTCAAATATAGCTGTTGGTGTATTCATAATAAAGTAAATAGGTGTTGCTATCTTAATTAAGTCAAACATCAACAGAAATGTTGCTATTAGAGTAAGGATAGAGCCAATCATCCCCCAGACTGATAGCCATTTTGGAATAAGTTTCATTTGAAAAAAGCAAAAATATAGTATTAAACCACCTAAACTCCACGGTAGAATCATTACAACATGATTCATCCAATCCCTACCTACTCTAAGTAATTCCCCTATAGTTTGGAAATAGGATGAGTTTGGCTGACCCTCTATTATAAAACGTTCACTTATGAATAATAGTAGCAGAAGAGAAGCTATTCCAATAAAAAGAATTGCTGCCCCAATCATTCTGAATCCGAAATAACTAAGGGCAAGTTTTTCATTATATCTCTTAATGATTGGATATAATAATACCGCAATACATACATATACAGTGGCCATCATAAATTGACAAAATACAGCGATCAATACTTGCATTTTGATCGATGATAATTTCATAAGGTAATCGGGTTGCTCTAAAGCTGGAACCGATGATAGTATCCCAAAAACGATTCCTAAAATTAACAGTATTCCAAATGTTATGGCTGTTTTCCTATTGGTATTCATCATTCAATCCTCCTCATAATTTTATATCTTATATCACTCAGAAATTTTGTTTCTCCTGTGTATACATCCCCCTTTTATATAATATACGCTAACTACAAGTATTAGTTTCATAATTTTCAGAAATCAATACCAACTTATTCCTCAACCTCCTTTTTCAAGAAACCTGCTTAATAACAATTAATTACCACCGATTATTCCTAATGCCAAGTTTTAAATGATGGTATGTAGAATTTAGCCTTGTTTAAAGCTATGCTAATTTATCAGAATAAAAAAACAATCCCTTACGAACATATGATCGAAAGGGATTGTTTTTATAAACTTTATTTAAAAATCAACAAAACTTTTCTAAAAACTAATGATCTACTCCACCGTCACACTTTTCGCCAAGTTCCGTGGCTTATCAACATCACAGCCACGGTGCAGAGCAGCGTAGTAAGCGATCAGCTGCAGCGGGATGACTGAGGCAAGCGGTGCGAGTTCTGGGTGTACTTCTGGAAGTATGAATCTGTCGCCTGCATCTTCTAAGCCTTTCAGTGAGATCACGCATGTATTGGCGCCGCGGGCAGCCACTTCTTTGACATTTCCGCGAATGCTCAAGTTGACATGCTCTTGAGTAGCCAATGCAAATACTGGTGTTCCTTCTTCAATTAAGGCTATCGTACCGTGTTTTAATTCACCGCCAGCAAAACCTTCTGCCTGAATATAAGAAATTTCTTTCAGTTTTAAGGCGCCTTCGACACAGACGAAGTAGTCAAGGCCGCGCCCGATGAAGAAAGCATTTCTGGAGACAGCCAGATATTCGCGAGCAATCATTTCTAACTCGTCTTTTTGGCCGCAAAGGACTTCCATCGCATTTGCGACAATACCAAGTTCATGAACAAGATCAAAACCGATCTCAGCACCGTTTCGTTCCGCAGCAACAGATGCTAAGATACCAAGAACTGCAATTTGTGCTGTGTATGCTTTTGTTGATGCAACCGCAATCTCTGGTCCTGCGTAAAGTAACAATGTGTAATCAGCTTCACGGGAAAGTGTTGATCCAGGTACATTTGTAAGTGTCAGCGCTTTGTGACCCAGTTTTTTCACTTGTACAAGGACAGCCCGGCTATCTGCTGTTTCACCACTTTGAGAAATAAAGATAAACAGCGGTTTCTGAGATAGCAATGGCATGTTGTATGAGAATTCACTTGCGACATGGACTTCAGTCGGAACTTTTGCCCATGATTCAATGAATTGTTTCCCAACAAGACCCGCATGATAGCTGGTGCCACACGCAATAATATAAACGCGGTCTGCTTGGGCAACGGCATCTGCAATATCACCTGGTATGGATAACTTGCCATGTTCATTTTGGTATGTTTGAATAATCTTCCGCATCACGAGCGGCTGTTCATCAATTTCTTTTAACATGTAGTGAGGGTATGTGCCTTTTTCAATATCGCTTGCATCTAGCTCAGCAATATAAGAGGCACGGGACATGATTTCGCCATCAAAGTTTTTAATCACAACTTTTTTGTCAGTGACGATGACCATCTCTTTGTCCATGAGCTCCACATATTCATTTGTCACTTGAAGCATTGCCATCGCATCTGATGCAACAACATTGAATGTATCTCCAAGACCAACAAGCAATGGGCTTTTATTTTTCGCAACATAGATTGTTTCTTTGTTGTTGTTGTCGAACAAGGCAATCGCATAAGAGCCTTTAAGGAGCGTCAGCGTTTTTCGGAAAGCTTCTTCTGTTCCAAGGCCTCCATTGACAAATTGCTCAATCACTTGAACAACAACCTCTGTATCTGTATCACTTTTCAGTTCCACATCTTGTAAATACTCGCGTGTCAGCTGAACATAATTCTCGATAACACCGTTATGAACAATTGTAAAACGACCTGATGCACTTGGATGAGGGTGTGCATTTATACGGCTTGGTTCGCCATGAGTTGCCCAACGTGTGTGTCCAATTCCGGCTTGTGACATCACTGATTCATCAACAGCTGCACGAAGATCAGCAATCCGACCTTTTTCCTTGAAGACATGGATACCATCTTCATTCGCAATCGCAATCCCTGCTGAATCATAACCGCGGTACTCTAATTTTTCTAACCCTTTTAATAAAATCTCTTTTGCATCAAGCTGTCCAATATAACCTACAATACCACACATATTTCTCTTCCTCCTGAGTTTGCAGGAAGGAGACGAAGAAGGCCAGCTTTAAGATGGGGACATCTTCGTCCCCTCCTACATGTTTGATGGAAGATCATGTGATTTTCCTTTGTTCAAAGAGTCACCTCTTTGGTTTAAGAAAATCCTTGCGGCTGTGATCTTTAGTGGTCAGCCGGGAGGCATCCGCCGAATATTCGATAACCTCCATCCTCGTCAACTAAGCTTGTTGTCCGTTCAGCTTAGTTCGGGCGCTATCATTATAGAATTAAACCTCTATCCACCTTTCCTTTTAAAATAAAACAAGACAAGCTGATTTTACTACACAGAAAAAGAACCGTCAAACAATTTTTTCAGTTTGAAAATCGATTCTCTTTAACATATGTTCGTTCAGCATGTCTTGTTCATCGATCTTTCTTAAATGGTTAAAACTTATGCTCCCATCTCTGTTTTGACAACCTCAACAATGCGGCTGACATATTCATCGCAAAGTTCTTTCGTTCTTGCTTCAGCCATCACACGAACAAGTGGTTCTGTACCTGATGGGCGCACAAGGATCCGGCCGTCACCATTCATGTCTTGTTCGACTTGTTTGATCACTGCTTTCACTTTTTCGTTTTCTGTCACTTTATACTTATCTGTTACTTTAACGTTGATCAAAAGTTGCGGGAATTTCTGCATTTCTGCAGCAAGCTCGGATAATGGTTTTCCCGTCATTTTCATCGTATTCAACAGCATAATTGCTGAAAGTAAACCGTCACCTGTTGTATTGTAATCAAGAAAAATTAAGTGTCCTGATTGTTCACCGCCCAGATTATAGCTGTCTCTTTTCATTGCTTCAACAACATAGCGGTCTCCGACAGCCGTTTGAACACTTTTTATTCCTTCCGCACCAAGCGCTTTATAAAAACCGAGGTTACTCATGACAGTAGAAACAACCGTATCATCAATCAAACGTCCCTCATGTTTCAGGTATTTCGCACATATATACATAATTTGATCACCGTCAACGATTTCTCCCTTTTCATCAACAGCAATTAAACGATCTCCATCACCATCAAATGCCAATCCAACATCTGCTCCTTTTTCTTTTACAAATGCTGAAAGAGCTTCAGGATGTGTTGAACCAACTCTATCATTAATATTTAATCCATTTGGTGATGTTCCCATTGTTGAAACATCCGCATCAAGATCAGCAAACAGGTGAGTCGCTAGCGGTGAAGTCGCTCCATGTGCACAATCAAGGGCGATATGAATACCTGTGAAATCCTCATCAGCAGTTTGCTTTAAGAATTGCAAATACTTTTGTCCGCCTTCAAAGTAGTCATTCACCATCCCGAGGTCACTTCCAACAGGTCTTGGCAGGTTATCTTCTGCCTGGTCCATCAAGTACTCGATTTCAAGTTCTTGATCATCAGACAGTTTAAAACCGTCACCACCAAAAAATTTGATTCCGTTGTCTTCAACAGGATTGTGAGACGCTGAAATCATCACGCCCGCTTCCGCATCCATTGCTTTTGTTAAATACGCTACTCCAGGTGTTGAAATAACGCCTAACCGCATGACTTCCGCTCCAATTGACAGGAGACCAGCAACTAAGGCTCCTTCTAGCATATGTCCGGAAATGCGTGTGTCACGGCCGATTAATACCTTGGGACGTTTTTTATCCTTTGTCAGGACATAACCTCCAAACCTTCCGACTTTAAAGGCCAGTTCCGGTGTAAGTTCACTGTTTGCCACACCTCTCACACCGTCTGTTCCAAAATACTTGCCCATTCATATCGCTCCTTTTTGATTCATGAAGATTGTGAATCTGTATCAGAATGATCTTGATCTGTGTCATCCTGATCATCTGTGTCACTTTCTTTTTGAGATGTTTTAGAAGAAATTCTCACTTTGACATTTTTCGGCAGTGACCATGTGATATTCTGTGGTCCATTTACTTCAAGTTTAACGTGATGCACACCATCGTTTAAATCCGCCACATTGACATAGAGTTCTATGTCTGACGACTGAAGTTTGGCTAGTTCAGCCGCAGATCCCTTTGCCGTAATATCAAGCTTTCCCGTTTTTGGATCGAGAAACTCGAGAGTCCGAGTGTCATTCAGTCCTACGGTTTTAATTGGCACGTTTTTTATCGTGTTCTCTTCTTCTTTATCTACTTTTACCTTGACTTTTACTTTTTCAGGTGACACTTTATGAGCACCCTTTGGCACTGGAACATCAACTTCCAATTCAGTGTTATCTTTAATTTTACTTAAATCAATTTTAGCGCCGTCAATAAATTCTAACGAATCAAGAACATTTTTTGGACCGTAAACTGTCACTTCTCCTGGACTCGTATCCAGGTTTGAAATGCTAATCCCACTAGGAAGTTTTCCTTTCCGCTCAAGCTTGATCGGAACCTTTTTACTTGGACTTGTCACGGGAACAGTGATTTTGACGACAGACGGGGCGACCTCTAGCGGAAGAACATTTCCATCACCATCATAAACCGTCAGTTTCGTTTCTTTTTCAATCGTCTGATCTACACCTTCCAAATTAACCATCGCCTTAATATTTTCAATTCGGTCAATGACAGTTTTTGACCCTGTAACACTGACATTTCTCGGATTGATAATCGGCTGTTCTGGTGTAAAGCCTTTTTTCATTTTATTTTTATTGTAAAACTCAACCTCAACCGGAAATTCCTTCGTTATTTTTTCTTCAATTGTTACAGTTGCTACCGAAGGATTAATCGAAATACTAACCCCCTCAGTAACATTTCTCGCCTTTAATTCCACTTTATGTCTTCCTGTTTTCAAATGTTGCATATCTGCATAAATTTCAAAATCTTTTACTTGCCTTACTTTCTTTACAGTACCCGTCGGCCCTTTGATAGTGACATTCACACTTTGTGGAACACCAGTTACAACATAATTTTCATCATCATAATAAGACTTCACCGGGATGTCAGTCAACGTTACTTCATCTGTAGTGGATATCGGAAAAAGCCAGTCCATTGGTTTTTTCGGAGTCGGCACTTGTGCACTATGGACCGCAAAGTAAAGAAGAAAAGCAAATAATAATGCAACAACTTTAACAGCCCAAGGATTTTTTAAGAACTTATCCATTCTTCTTCCCCCTCCAATACCAGCGAATCGAGGAAGTTTCCCGGGAATTTTTCTTAAATTCTGCTGTGAGCATATCTTTCAATTCCTCTTCCGATAAACCGCGATGAAGATTACCGTTTTTTGCGACACTGATGCCTCCAGTTTCTTCAGATACAACAATCGTCAAACTGTCTGTCACTTCACTGATCCCTACCGCTGCTCTATGTCTTGTGCCAAGCTCTTTAGAAATAAACGGACTTTCAGAAAGAGGGAGGTAACAAGCCGCGGCAGCAACTTCATTATGTTTCATAATAACAGCTCCGTCATGAAGCGGTGTATTCGGAATAAAAATGTTAATCAATAGTTCAGAGCTAACCTTTGCATTCAAAGGAATCCCAGTTTCTATATAATCACCCATTCCGGTTTCTCGTTCTATGGTTAAAAGCGCTCCAATCCTCCGTTTTGCCATATAATGCATCGATTTTGTAATGGCGTCAATGACCTGCTGCTGTTGTTCCTCTTCAGGGTTTCCGGTACGAGAAAAAAACCTTCCTCGTCCCAGCTGTTCAAGCGCTCTTCTTAGTTCAGGCTGAAAAATAATGATAATCGCTAAAAAGCCCCATGTGATTGCTTGATCGACCAGCCATTGTAGCGTGTTTAAGCCGAAATACTGACTGGCCAGCCGGACAAGAACGATGACCACGATTCCCTTTAACAACTGAACCGCCTTTGTTCCGCGGATAACCATCATTAATTTATATATAACATACCAAACAAGGAGAATATCAACGGCATCGCCGAGGTACTGTAAGAAAGGGATATCCTCAAAAGCCATTTCCTCGTCCTCCAAGATCTCAGTCATGATTTAGATGTATATGTTTGAGTCATATCATTTTATATACAGAACGATTATATCACAATTTGTTTTCCCAAGTGAAACAGCCGCCTTCCGCACGAAAAGAGCAAAGCTCCTATTGTCCGCTTTGCTCTTCGTCATTGGAATGATTCAAACCAAAAATCGTCTTTCCGGTTGATTTTACTTTGTACCAGATCCAGTCAAATGCCTCATTTATTTCGTGAATCTGACCTGTAACTTGACCAGCTGAAGCTGTGTATTGTTCCCCATTGACGATGGTTACATCTCCATCAATCTTACCTTTAATGATAAGCTTTCCGTTTTTTACGGTTACATCTCCCTTTACAACTTTGCCTTCGGGTACGGTAACCGTGTTGTTTTCCACAACTAGATTGGAGTTATTTGACACACTGAAGTCTTGGTCATTTCTCCAGCTTGAAAAAAAGCTACCCCCCATTAATAAAACGAAAATAGCTACTGCAACGATAAACGGATGAGTTTTCAGCCATCGATGAATGAAAACCGTCCGTTTTTCCTTTGGCAGATTTGCCAATACATTGGCCGTAAAGTTTGCCGGAGCTGTAAGATGTGACGTACTTTGCACAAGAGCGATGGATTTTTCCATTTCGTGAAGATGTTTTCTGCATTCTTCACATGATTGTATGTGCTTCTTTAATCTCGATTCATCTTCCGAAGGAATGTCCCCATCGAGATATTTATGGATAAGCTGAACAATGTGCTCCGGACAGCTCATTTCATCACCCCACTTAAAGATCCCTTAATTGTTTTCTGAGAGCCTCTCTTCCTCTGTGTATTCTCGTTTTCACTGTACCTACGGGAATATTTAATATCTCACTGATTTCAACAAGGGAAAGCTCATCAATGTACTTTAATACGATGACAGTCCTGTATTTATCGGGAAGCCTTAAGATTTTTTCCTGAATCGTACTGTGCAGCTCCAAAGAAAGTAGTTCTTCCTCTGGAAGCGCAACATCCGCCGCTACTTGAGAATACATAGTCAGCCCTTCTGTTCCAGCCACTTCTGCATCCAAATAATAATCAGGCTTTTTTTTACGAATACGATCAATCGTTAAATTGGTCGCAATTCGGTAAAGCCATGTTGAAAATTTCCGGTTAATATCAAAGCTATCGATATTAACGTATGCTCTAATAAATGCTTCCTGCGCAATATCTTCCGCTTCATGCGCATTACCGAGCATACGGTAGCAAAGCTGATAAATTTTGTCTTTGTAAATGTCTACGATGTCTGCAAATGCATTACGATCGCCCTTTTTGACTTGTTTAATTCTTTTTTTTATCATCATTTCCATATTTATCTAACCTCTGCCTTCACCGGTCTTTAAACATACGAATTGAAATTTAAAAGGTTTCATTAAATTCATAAAAATAGTTTATCAAAATATAGGAAAGGTGTAGATAGCTAAAAACGGTTTACATCCTTAATATTAGTTTAAATTTATTTATCCAGATGAATATTTCGAAACTGAAACTTTTGATTAACCGCTTTCGAACCTTCTATAGCCTATCGATTTTATTAGGCGAGGTCAACATTCGCATAATATCTGTAAAACATTCAATCAACCAATTAAAATAACAACAAAAAAGACACCCTATAACAGGATGTCCAAAAACTGGGCTAGCTGGATTCGAACCAACGCATGACGGAGTCAAAGTCCGTTGCCTTACCGCTTGGCTATAGCCCAAAAATGGTGGAGGGGGACGGATTCGAACCGCCGAACCCTGAGGGAGCGGATTTACAGTCCGCCGCGTTTAGCCACTTCGCTACCCCTCCGAAAAACAGTGCCGGCCAGAGGACTTGAACCCCCAACCTACTGATTACAAGTCAGTTGCTCTACCAATTGAGCTAGACCGGCATATTGATACCTTATGCTGAAACAACCAAAGTGTTCCAAGAAAATGGTGGAGGATGACGGGCTCGAACCGCCGACCCTCTGCTTGTAAGGCAGATGCTCTCCCAGCTGAGCTAATCCTCCGAAGCACAGGACGTGCGAGTGCATGCGTTGCAACAGGACGTTGCGTCTTTAGCATGCCTTCCTTTTACTTTTAAAGTACAAGCACTGCATCATAACAGATGTTAACCCTTGATTTGAAGACGTGCATGCGTTGCAACAGGACGTTGCGTCTTTAGCATGCCTTCCTTTTACTTTTAAAGTACAAGCACTGCATCATAACAGATGTTAACCCTTGATTTGAAGACGTGCATGCGTTGCAACAGG
>NZ_JAQFWW010000007.1:145734-155934 GCF_027706145.1 Bacillus changyiensis
ACAGGACGTTGCGCTCTTAGCATGCCTTCCTTTTACTTTTAAAGTACAAGTACTGCATCATAACAGATGTTAACCCTTAATTTGAAGACAAGTGCATGTCTGCTTAAAAATGCTGTTCCTAAAATGGTGACCCGTACGGGATTCGAACCCGTGTTACCGCCGTGAAAGGGCGGTGTCTTAACCGCTTGACCAACGGGCCTGATCAAACACATCAGCGATTCCTCAAAGCTGACAAAGATTATTATATACAGGTTGACCCCTAGTTGTAAAGAGATAATTTAAAATTTTTATTTTCGAAATTTTCGGCTGATGTTTTTAGTAACGACAAACGTTTTTGTTTACAATATAAGTATCTATTTTTTGAGGGGAGTAAACATAGATGATATTAGTCAGCTCTTGTTTAGCAGGAATTGAATGCCGATATAATGGAACCCATTGCAATGTAGAAAAAATAAACAAACTGATAACGAAAAATAAAGCAGTGACAGCCTGTCCTGAATTGCTCGGTGGTTTTCAAACTCCAAGAGAGCCTGCGGAAATTGCAGAGGGAAAAACGGGTGAAGATGTGTTAAATGGCAACGCCGTCATTATCACAAAGTCTGGAGAAGATGTAACAGAGCTCTATTTAAGAGGTGCTTATAAAACACTTGAACTAGCTAGAGAGATTCAAGCGGATACCGTTGTGTTAAAAGAAAACAGCCCTTCCTGTGGCAGTAATTATATATATGATGGAAGTTTTTCTGGTAGCAAAATGATCGGAAACGGGATCACAGCAGCTCTACTTAAAAAAGAAGGCTTCCGAGTCATTTCTGAACAGCAAATAGCTGAACTTTAATCATTGTAGATTGCATATTTTTAAAATAACAAAATAAATATCTTAAATGGATCAGCCTCAGCCCGAGGAATCTATGGCTAAAACCGTCAAGTGTTTTCATTATTTCCATTGTCTACTTGACAGATTGTAGTTCACTTAAAGGCTGGGGTTGTGTTTTATGTAATCTTCAATTTGTTTTACTAATGGTACTTCTCCATAAATAGTGAGGGGACGGAAGAATTCGATATACTTTTTGATTGATGTTAAACAGAAAGGCGGCAGTTTTTCACAAACGGATATTTCCCAACTTTATTTAATTTACTTCTACAATATCAGTAATGGATCTCAGGATAGGCCATCCTTTTTGAAAATACACGGAATCACTACTACTCTTCATTCATTTCGTTTGATTTCTGAAATTCCCTGAGCCATCAACATTTATTGGCTAAAAAATGACCTTGAATTGAGATATTGTCATAGGGATGACAAAGTGCGGACAAATTTCACAACAGTCCAAGCCGCTTCTGCTAGCTATTTGAAAAAGCGAGCTGCCTTTATTCGGCATGGAAGAATGATCACAAAAGAAAAAAACACCAGTATACTTTTCATCAGCTTAACCTAACCCCCAATAATTTCATACACTAAGCCCAATACGAACGCTCACCTCTGGTTTTTGCCTTTCCTATACCATCGTCCCTAATAAATCAAAGATGATGTAGTTGAATTTAATCAAACGTTTGTTTAAAATTACCATTAACATTTATTTGAAGAAAGGAGCAACACCATGAAGAAAAGTGTGATTCCCATGCTTACAGCCTTGTTATCCATTACAATGATATATCCTTCCACCTCTTCTGCGAGTATTGCAGATCAACAACAAACATTCCCTGTCTTAAAACATGCAAAAACTCCTGAAGATGCTGGATTTTCAGCAGAAAAACTAGAGAAAGTTGACCGGTTGATTGAAAAAGATATTCGAGCAGGATTTCCCGGTGCTACATTAATCGTGATCAAAGATAGCATGATTGTAAAAAAAGAGGCTTATGGCTATAAGAAAAAATACAATCGACTCAACCTGTTAAGACATCCGAGAAAAATGAAGACTGATACAATGTTTGATCTCGCTTCCAATACAAAAATGTATGCTATCAACTTTGCTCTGCAACATTTAACAAACTGCGGCAAGCTTAATCTAGATGCAAAAGTCTCACATTATATTCCGGAGTTTAAAGATGATCCGAAAGACACCATCAAAGGAAAAAAACAGCTTCGTGTTCGTGACTTACTTCAACACAGAGCCGGACTTCCAGCAAGTTGGAGTTACTATGATCCGAAAAGAGCGGGGCAGCTTTATTCTCAAGAACGCCAAAAAACATTGGAGTTCCTTGGAAAAACACCACTTGCATACAAACCTAGAACAAAACAAATTTACAGTGATATCGATTACATGCTGTTGGGGCTAATCATCGAAAACATCACGAACCAACGATTGGACAGATATGTTGAACAACAGTTTTACAAACCACTCGGTCTCACCCATACAATGTTTAATCCTTTGCAGAAAGGTTTTAAACCACGTCATTTCGCAGCCACTGAACGGATGGGAAATACACGTGATGGAATTGTTTCATTTCCTCATGTCAGGAGATATACATTACAAGGCGAAGTTCATGATGAAAAAGCATTTTATTCAATGGCAGGTATTTCAGGTCATGCGGGTTTATTTTCAACAACTGAAGATATGGCTGTACTCCTTCAAGTCATGCTGAATGGCGGTGGTTATGGGTCTCACCAGTTCTTTAGCAACACAATCATTCAACAGTTCACTAAGCCCACCTATGACACATATGGTTTAGGATGGCGATTAAATCGAAATCGCGATATAGAATGGATGTTCGGAAAACATGCGAGTAAACAAGCGTACGGACATACCGGTTCGACGGGAACAATTACACTTATTGATCCGGCCTATCAATTAGGGATTGTCTTACTGACCAATAAAAAACATTCGCCAGTCATCGATCCTGAGAAAAACCCGAATCAATTTGAAGGTGATGGATTTGCCACAGGTAAATACGGAAGTGTGATGACCGCTATTTATGAAGCATTGAATCATCAATAGGAGGCGACTTTTCAAATGAAAGTAGTTTTTCGATACACCCTGATCGCCACATTGCTATTTTCACTCACATTAGCGCCAAGTGCTGAACAGGCTGATGCAAAAAAACAGCCGATCAAACAGATGGTCAAATGCATGTCACTTGAAGAAAAACTTGGTCAAATGTTGATGCTAGATTTTAGAAGTTGGCAAAAAAAAGGGGAGTCTAAGCCTACAGGATTAACAAAAATGAATACTGAAGTAGCCAGTATCATTCACCAATATCATCTAGGTGGTGTTATTCTCTTTGCAGAAAACGTTACTGGCACTGAACAAACGGTTCGTTTAACAAATGGATTACAAAAGGCCAGTCGAAAGCTCCCGCTTTTCATAGCGATTGATCAAGAAGGTGGGATTGTCACGCGTTTGGAGTCAGGTACAAACTTACCTGGAAATATGGCACTTGGCGCTTCAAGAAGCCGAAAAAACGCTTACCGATCAGGAAAACTGATTGGGAAAGAATTAGCTGCATTAGGCATCAATGTTAACTTTAGTCCGGTACTTGATGTAAACAACAATCCCAATAATCCGGTGATCGGGATTCGCTCCTACAGTTCAAAACCTGAATTAGCAGCTCAGCTAGGTATCAAGACGATGAAAGGACTACAAAAGGAACAGATCATAGCGACAGCAAAACATTTCCCTGGCCACGGTGATACAAGTGTTGATAGCCATTTAGGTCTGCCGCTTGTTCCGCACGACCGCGATCGACTCAATCGTGTCGAACTCTATCCTTTTAAACAAGCAATTGCTAAAGGAATTGACATGGTCATGACAGCACACGTCCAATTCCCTGCCTTTGATGATACAACTTACAAAAGCAACAAAGATGGGCAAGACATCATTGTTCCCGCAACGCTTTCTAAAAAAGTGATCACAGACCTTTTACGGAAAAAGCTTGGATTTGATGGTATTGTCGTAACAGATGCTTTAAACATGAAAGCCATTTCAGATCATTTTGGTCAAGAGAAAGCCGTTATCATGGCTATTCAAGCAGGTGTAGATATTGCACTTATGCCAGCGAAAGTGACATCCCTTAAAACAGAAAACAACTTAGCAACTGTGTTTCAGTCCCTGCTTCATGCCGTCAAACAAGGGGCGATACCCATCAAGCAGATCAATCAATCGGTCGAGCGAATCCTGACAGCAAAAATGAAGCGCGGTATTCTGAATGATGATTCTACTTCAATCCGAAAAAAAATCAAACGCGCTTTAAAAACAGTTGGAAATCAAAAACATTTGAAACAAGAAATGAAAATGGCACGAGAAGGTGTGACCGTTTTAAAAAACAAACACAAAACACTGCCATTTAAACCGAAAAAAGGGGACACCATTTTAGTTCTTGCACCTTTTGAAGAACAAACAAAAGCGATCAAAAAAACGATTAGAAAGATCAACAGAAAAGCAGTCATAAAGGAATATCATTTTGCAAAAAAAAGTTTTAACAAAGCAATTGAAAAACAAATCGATCAAGCTGATTATGTGATTACAGGATCATATATCGTCAAAAACGACCCGGTCTTAAATGAGGAAACCACCTATCATGATTCAAACAAATGGGCGACCATTTTCCCTCGAGCCGCCATGAAATATGCACAGTTCAATCAGAAAAAATTTGTTTTAATGAGTCTTCGCAATCCTTATGACACAGCAAATTTTGAAGAAGCTCAAGCGGCGATTGCCGTATATGGCTTTAAAGGCTATACTGACGGACGTTTCAGACAGCCGAATATTCCAGCCGGGGTGGAAGTCATCTTCGGAAGAGCAAAACCGAGAGGGCGATTACCAGTTGATATCCCTTCAGTCACACATCCAGGTCAAATCCTCTATAAATACGGCTATGGATTAAATCTGAAAACCGGTAAGCCGCTTAGTCAGGAGGGAAGATGATGAGAAAAAAACCACTGTGGTTGTTGACAGGAATTGTTGTTGTTGGCACATTGACAGGAGCAGCCTGTCCAGACCAAAAAGTCTTACCAGGCATTGAAATGCTCATGAACAACAAACGTTTTTTAACCAATAAAAGAATCGGACTGATTACAAATCCTACTGGTGTTGATTCTCACCTGACAAGTAGCATTGATTTACTCCATCAAGATCCAGATATTAAGCTTGCCGCACTGTTTGGACCTGAGCACGGTGTTAGAGGTGATACACAAGCAGGTGATCAAGTCGACTCATACATTGATGAAAAAACCGGGCTACCTGTTTACAGCCTTTATGGTAAGACAAAAAAGCCGACAGCCGAAATGCTCCAACATATTGATGTTCTCCTCTTTGATATTCAAGATGTGGGAACCCGTTTTTACACTTACATTTACACAATGGCATATGCAATGGAAGCAGCGAAAGAAAACAACATTCCTTTTGTCGTCCTAGACCGGCCTAATCCACAAAGCGGAAAAAAAGTGGAAGGCCCTGTCCTTGATCCAAACTATTCGTCTTTTGTTGGAAGATACCCGATACCTTTAGTACACGGAATGACAACCGGTGAACTGGCAAAACTTTTTAATCGAGAATTCAAGATCGGTGCTGACTTAACCGTCATTAAAATGAAGGGCTGGAAACGACAAATGTTTTTTAAAGATACAGAACTTCCTTTCGTCCTCCCTTCACCAAACATGCCGACTCCTGATACAAGCAATGTCTATCCTGGCACGGGCTTACTTGAAGGAACAAATGTTTCTGAGGGAAGAGGGACAACAAAACCATTTGAATTGATCGGTGCACCCTACATTAATAGCACAGTTCTCGCCGAAAAATTGAACAGTTTAAAGCGACCAGGCGTTCGATTCAGAGCAGCATCGTTTACACCAACATTTTCAAAATACCAACATCAATTGTGCCACGGTGTTGAGCTTTATGTAACAGACAGATCCACATTTCAAGCTGTCAAAACCGGCATCACCATTATTAAAACGATACACGACCTTTATCCGGATAACTTTAAGTTCCTTGCCTCAGGAAGCTTCAATCGTCTCGTCGGCAATGGCTGGATTCAAGCAGTGATTGAAAAAGGCGCATCAACTGATGAGGTTTTCAAAAAAATGGATGCCGAGAAAAATCAGTTTATGAAAATCAGAAAGAAATATTTACTTTATTAAACATCAAGCTTTTCGGAATGTTGTGGATGACCGAAATGCGATAAAATACCAAAGCATATTAACAATTGTTAATAGGACACCGATACCTACAACCCCTATTACTAATAAAGAAAATGATTGTAATCATAATGAATAACGTGATTCCACAAAGCACGGCCATCACAAACTTCATTCCATTAACACTAAACATATAAACGATTTGAGGTAGTATAACGATTAGCATGTAATCCTGTCTCAGCGAGCGGAGTAAGCTATTAAAGTACAAAAGAGTACGCAGAAATGAGGATCATGATGATAAGAGCAAATCGATCTCTTTTTCTTGTCATCAAGTCTTCTTCCTTTCTCGCTTGCCCTCATAAGGAGGCAAGCTTGTTTTTTTCTCAAATTATGCGAAACGGCTAGATTTCCAAAGATGCCAATTTGCTGAAAAAGTAATTGCTACCGAAGAAGAACGACATTGATTAAATTAATAGAGTTAAGCCCAAATCAATCTAGAGTTTGGCGAAATAATGCTACCTTAGCTAAAGAACACGAAGCAAAAAGCCATACCACAAAAACAACTAATCTATTTGAATAGTGTGGAAACCAAAAATTTGATCATAAAAGCATATAAGCACGTTTAGGACAAACTCATGATAACAAAAACGGGGTGGAATAATTTAACTGAATGATTGATGTATGAAATTATTTCTAATTGGAAGAAACTTTTTAAGGGGGTCATGCGTCAGTAAATACGTCACATCATTTAGAAGGAGTACCGCCATGTCCAGATCATACAGTACACGAACAACTAAACAAAAACATAAAAAAATAAGACGACGGCTACTATTAACCGCCTTATTTCTTGCTTGTGTGGCTTTTTATGTTATTGTCCCAGCAAATTTATATCAACACCAAGAAAATCATTTGCAGGCATCTGAGAAACCAACAAAACTCGAAAAGAAAAAGAAACATCACCCAAAAAAACAGAGCAGTATCGTGACGAAAAACGAAAATAAACAAGTCGATCAGTATTTGAAAAGCATTGGCTTCAGCGGTACGGCACTGATCGTGGATAAAGGAAAGATTGTTACCAGCAAAGGCTATTCTTATGCAGACCGCGAGAAAAAGGTGCAGAATACAACTGATACCGTTTTTTATATTGGTTCTGCACAAAAATCAATTATAGCAACTGCTGTTCTCCAACTTGAAGAAAAAGGTTTACTGTCAGTAAACGATCCTGTTTCTACATACATTCCCGATTTTCCTAATGGTTCAAATATTACTTTATACAACCTATTGACACACACATCAGGAATTAAAGGTCACAAAGAAACTAAAGGACATATTTCACCAGAAAACCTTATGAAGGACATTAAAAATCGCGGTGTGGTGAATCCACCAGGAATATGGAAATATAAAGACTCTAACTATTCTGTACTGGCCTACATTGTTTCTAAACTGAGCGGTGAACCAATTGACCAATATATTGACGAACACATTTTTAAACCTGCCGGTATGAAACACGCAGGGTTTTATCAAACATTTGCTAACCAAGCTCAAAAATCAACAGGCTATAAATTAAACATGTTAAAAAAACTATCTACTCCTTATATGCCTGATTTATCACAGCTTTACGGGGCAGGCGATATGTATATGACTGCTTATGATATGTATTTGTTTGACAAAGCACTATTTGAAAGAACCATTATTTCCGATGTAAGCTTTAGAAAAATGTTTACACCTTATCGCGCCACATATGGCATGGGCTTTTACATTGCATACGGAAACTATTCAAGCCATGGTGTCATGCCTGGTTATAATATTTTAAACAACTTCAGCCAAACAGGAAAAAGATATGTCATTCTTTTTTCCAATATACAAAACAATATAAAATCGTTTGGTGCTGTGAACAACCACATTTACGGTATTTTGAACAACGGGTCTTAACGAAAAAAAGGGCTATTCGATAAGTCAATTTTTTGACAAGTGGATGCCCTTTTTGACGTTTAAAAAGTATTTGAAATATTTATACAGCACAGACTTACCCTAACGTCACATAATAAATATTGATCATCATTCCGCGTTTATTTCTTTTGGCAAGCGAGATGGGGCCTTCGGAACTTTGCGTTGCTCATGATTGATGACATCAGAAGAGTACACTGTAATAACAATACTTCCTTTATTTTGTTTAGCACGAATCAAAATCGGCTGGTTATATCTGTTTTGAAAGCGAAAGTCGGGCCCTTCCCAACTGACAGTGGCATCTCGCTTAGGTGGTACATAAGGTACACGCCTACTATGGGAAAAGCGCTGGACGATACGGAGCCCTGCCCGATCAACTGCATTAAATAGTGTTGAAGATACCTGACAAATGCCTCCACCAACCCCCTCAGACAATTCACCTCTAACAATAACAGGAGCTCGCATATACCCCTTATCTTCGGTTCTCATTCCGACTACTTTATTAAATGAAAAAACTTCATTAGGAAAAATAACATGATTATCAATTGCTTTTGTAGCAAGTGCTATATTATGTGAACGACTTTGGTTGTTAGAATTAAAATAAGTCACATACCGACCTATCAGCTGTGTCCGAATGTGAGCGAGTAATTCACTATCAACTTTTGGATAAATATTTAACTCCGGCACTTCTACTTGTGCTGGACCATGGCCAAATAAATATGAATAAAACTTCTCATTAAACGCTTGCCGATAAAGTTTATATCCGATCCGTCCTGGAATAATTTCACCTTTATGATCAATCATGGCGTTTTCAGAATTCCGGTAAATTTTTTTATCAAGTTCGTCAATAAACTTACGATATTTTTCTTGATCAATGATTGGAGTACTAGAAGGAGACATGATAAAGTCTTCACGATTTACAGTAGCAATTGTCTGACCTTGTTGTGTAACTGTTAATTGATCAGAAAGTGCGCCAACTTGAGCCCATAATAAAAATCCAGTTATCCATATATGTATCATTTATCATTTTACCTCCCATCCTAGTTTGAACAGAGGCTCCCCCTTTCATGTATTTTTTACTTCGGCTCAATTAGATCCGTTATTAGATGTTTAAAGGTCATATAACGCGGGTAAATGCGCTGAACATAAATGAAGGATACCAATAAAAAAAGGCCTCCAAAAGGAAGCCAATATAAGAGGGGTAAATCTTTTAGAACGTATGTTCTATTATATTTTACCTTTATGGAAACAGATTGTCAATGCATGAAGACGTAAAAATTTTATCAAAAAGTACGTCCCCAATTGTTAATTTGTTTAAAACCTTCGAATCATGACGATCATATAACATTCACATAAGGTACAAAAAGACCTCTACTGTTTAAATGCCACCAGCTTGCAATGGCAGTGCCAAATTGATAGTAACACTTGTCATCGAAATGCTGCTGTTTACTAACCTTATTAATAAAAACATGATTAAAAATGACAACAAAACAAGGATAAAGCTCATTATATATGAAGTTACTGATGTACTTCATCATAAAGTAAAAACAGTGACAAACTAGAGGAAATCTAGCTTTGTCACTGCTTTTTATCTCACCTATTTTTGAGTAAAAAAATAACAGTTCCAATCGTCAGGAAAACTGTATCATCTCAACATATTCATGTAAGCTTCCAAGCGGGCTCGAACCGCTGACCTCTTCCTTACCATGGAAGTGCTCTACCTGCTGAGCTATGGAAGCATTGGCTCCGCAGGTAGGACTCGAACCTACGACCGATCGGTTAACAGCCGATTGCTCTACCACTGAGCTACTGCGGAATAAAGAATTGCTTCGTTTCATGCAAGGTAAAGATATTAAAAAAAATCAGCTTGGCGGCGTCCTACTCTCACAGGGGGAAACCCCCAACTACCATCGGCGCTGAAGAGCTTAACTTCCGTGTTCGGTATGGGAACGGGTGTGACCTCTTCGCTATCGCCACCAAACAAATTGCCTACAGGACGTAGGTACTGGGCGTTCCTCACAGGACGTGAGGGCCTTTAGCCGAGTATCCTTTCGGCTTCTTGAGAAGTATTCTCTCAAAACTAGATAACGTGTGATAAACCATTCACAAATCATTTTAGGTTAAGTCCTCGATCGATTAGTATCTGTCAGCTCCATGTGTCACCACACTTCCACCTCAGA
>NZ_JAQFWW010000008.1 GCF_027706145.1 Bacillus changyiensis
CAGAAATAAGATCTCAAATGCAGCTTTTATTTGCTCAAGCACCGAATATCCCGCCTTCTCTTTCCCTGATATGCCCCAATTCCGCACGATCATAGAGTAAGAGAAAGACTTCTTTCACTGGTCGTTTAACGATCTTTGCGATTCTTTCAATGGGTAAACCGCCCTGCCAACACGATTCAACTTCTTTCACTTCCTCGGGCTGCCAATCAAAATTACAGTGATCAAGCATGATATAAACACCCATTAGGCGCTCTCCTTTATTGTTTTTTCCATTTCGCGCATTTTCGCTTCTAGCATTTTAATAACTGGTGTCAGGTCTTTGCCTTTCCCTGACTTCCTTGGCGACAATTCGTATACTCCTGGCATCAATGGAATGATGTGATAGTTTTTCATTTCCAAGCTCCTAATCTATGATTTAATTTCATCCGGTCACCCTTGATGATGACTATATAGTTCTCACACATTTCATAAATCCGTGTGCCGAGTGCTTCGTCTATTTGTACAAGCTGCTCAATATCCAATTCACTTGAAATGAGAATCGGCTTATGATTGAGATAACGATAATTGATGACTGAATATGTCTGTTCCACCTGCCAATCAGTTGCCCTAGGTTTACCCTTTAAAGGCTTAAATAGATCGTCTATAAAAAGGACATCAACCTCTTTCATTCGCCGTAGCTTCTCTTCCAATTTTTCAAAATCATCTTTCAGATCATTGAAGCCTTCGACATACGGGAAGTATTGCACTGGCACGTTTTTCGATTTGATTAATTTATTTGATATGGCTGTAAGTAAATGTGTCTTTCCTGATCCTGGCTGTCCCAAAAGGGCGATGCTGTTTTTACGTTTATCCTTGATACTGTCGAAATTGTTATAATAATCAACAGCGCACTCGTAAGCATCAACGATCAGATCGTGTTTCCCTTCAGTAACAAAATTCTTAAATTGTAATTTCTCAAACTCTACAGTTATGTCGCTTGAATTCATTAATTTCCTAATTCGGCGCCACTCAACACATTTACAGCGTACCCACACCTCAATGCCGTCCCTGTTTTCTAGATAACCCAGTTCATCCTTACAAGTAGGACAGTCATATTCACCCTTTTTTTCTGAGGCGTCCGACTCTTCCGCCAAAGATTGGGCTGACTTTTCCTGAAGCTTCTTCAGTATTTTCTCCATAGCTTTGTCCGTACGGTTGTTGGTTGCCATTTCTCGTTCCCCTTCTTTCTTCTTCATTCTTCTGAACTACTAATCTGGCATATTGTTTTCGCAATTTATCAGCACTTAAAATATTCTTGTACCAAAATTCGTGTTTAGTAGACCACAAGATCACTTCTTGAATATCTTTTCCTGTGCGTTCATCACGTTCCATCATCAGTCGAATTGTATTAGCCCATTGATCAAGGTTTGGTTGTTTCATATCAGGGGCGTTTATATGGACATGTTTCCAAAGTAATTCAGCCAGCTGCATTTGTTTTTCATCAAAAACCAAACGTTTATTATTCTTATTTTCATTATTATCATTATTACCATTATTGTTTGTGTTCACTTGCTGTTCATTTGCTGTGCAATTGCTGTTCACTTGCTGTTCACTTTGTTGGTACTCTGACCAGTTGGTTATTGATATGACGCTATATTTACTCCTTGATTTGATGTTCAACATTTGCCACTTTTCGAAGTTCTTCATGTACCGCCAAAGTGTTGCATCTGAAACTTTTTTTGATGGTTTGACACCTTCATTAAACTCGGAGGCCAGTTCAAAACGGCCTGTTATAAATTCGCCTGGAATCAGGTGAACCATCTTATTACCTACCAATTGATCATGTTCTTTGTGGGTTGCTTTTATCAAACAGAGAACCCACAGCTTGAACATATCTGAATTTGTAAAGATAGGATTTTCTTTGATTTTCCTATGAAGCGAAACCCAACCTTTCAAAGCCCTGGCCCCCTTTCACTTGCTATATGACCAATTCTGAAAAATGAATGATGCTGTTTAAACAGTTTGTTGTTCGACAATACTTACATTTCCCGCAACGTCTTGGCTTTTCTCCACCGTATTTCACCTTGATAATGCGATCCATATGCTTTTCAACGTCCTCAAGTTCAATTTCCATTCGAGCTTCATCTATATTGATTACAGCTTTATCAGGTGGATCTTCTTTTGAAACTCCAACGATCAACGGTTCAAGCCATTCTGAACGGTCTGTCATCCGTTTTTCGATTTCGGCATATAATGCCATTTGCGTAATATAGCCGTTTGCCTCTACAAAAGAGCAATAACCTATTTCTGAATCCCATACTTTTTCACGTAAGGATCGGGCCGTTTTTAAGTCCGCGAAATGTCCGCCATCAGGATTATAAACGTCAATCTTGCCTTTCCAAGGAACACCGAACAACTCTGCTGTAATCATCACTTCTTTTTCTCCTGAAAGAACGAACATACAAAGGTCGTCATTGTGCATAGATTCAATCATTAAATCCGCCAATTGATACTGCTTGTATAGTTGGCCTTTTTGAGTGAATAAAGAAGGCGTGTTTTTCTTGAATTCATCAAAAGCCTGTTCTCCTTCCAACCAAGCATGAACGTACTGGCCGAAGAGAAGGGCCTCCGAAGTTGGAGGGTTCCATTCTCCGTTAATCTCAGCCATAGTTGCAGCCTCGCACTTTAGAAAGTTTTTATATTGTGAATTTGACATGTAATATTTATCAATCTCATCAGAGTAATAATTCTCCTTGGTCAGCATCGGAACCGTCCGCATTAGCAGGATCACCCGCCTTATGATCGTGTCCTGTTTTCTCTTTCTGCTTTTTGAATTCTTCCTCTGCCTTAGATTTGGTTGCACCTGTTGCTTTGGTGTTAAAGTAATCTTCTTTTTTAGCCATACCATCACGTAGGGCGGTGTAGATGCGGCCTATTTTCAAAAAGTCTTGTTCTGTAAATGCATCTAAGTTGCTACCGATATACTGTTGAATCATTTCTTTTGTCACACCAAACTCTTTTTTAAAGAGCGTCATAGCATTTCGCAACCGGTCTTCCAAAGGTTCTTTATGTCCACTAATTAAGGTTTTTTGACACATATCGACCGCAGCGTCCACTATATCCCCTGGGATAACACCAAGGATGCAGGCGCGAACACGGCGCGCTCCTTGGTTTGCTACCATTTCATAAATATCCCGTGGATCATCAAGTTTTGTAATTTTCCCCCGTGCTTTCCGTTCGTGTTTAACAGTGAAAATCTTTGTTTGTCGAGTGTTTGTTTCAAGGTCCCAAGCGTAAGCCATTACAGAGGATTCCCCGGCCTTTTGTTCTAATTCCATGATGCCATAATCAATGTTTCCCCAGTTCTGTGCCAAAGCCTCAGCCAGTCGAATAGAAGGACCAGATACTTTTGAACCCCCTCGCGGATATTCATAAACTGCATTTTCTGCTAACAATCTTCTTTCACAAGCTTTCTTAATGCGTTCAAAAGCTGCATAAACATCACGAGGAAACTTTTTTGCAATAACCATAGCCGCTTGAACTTCCTGTGCTTGACGGCTTACTATTGCTTCTGTAGTGACGCTTGTGGTCTGCTGGCTTTCCGGCATGTACTGTGAATAATCAATATGAGATAATCCATTCATTGGTTTGTTCCTCTCCCTTGATTTTTTAAAAAATATTCGATATGCTTTTAATATTCTTTCTTAAAAATCACTTTCCTAAAGTTCACTCTGCCAAGTGAACTTTTTTTATTTGTCTTCCTCTTCGTTGTCTTTCTCTTTTTCATACTTCAAATACTCCAACGGATAACCGTAACGGTTGATTTCTGTAATGATTGGATGTTCTATATTCATTGATACGCCCTCCTTATGGTTGAAACGTCTATCCCTTTACTTAACAGCTTTGACGCTATTTCATGCAGCTGAACAACTTGTTCTGGATGTTCCATCCGTTTAAGATCCTTACAATGGGCAATCATCGACCCTGCTATTTCAATACACCCTTCATAATCTCCGTCCTCAATAGCATCTGGTAACAGTTCAGTGATTAGAAAATCCATTGATTTGATCAGTCTTTCCGCCCTTTCACGATCAGACTTTAGAAATCTATTTAAATTCATGCTTATCCTCCTCTTTGGTATAATGTTCCTGATAGGGGGTGAAACTATGAAACTAGATGAAAAAAAGATTCATGATTTTGCTATTGCTGTTGTAAACTCAACCTCTGTAGAAGGAGACTCCCCAGAATCCATCGTTCAGAAGAAATTAGAGTTATACGAAAAGGCAATACTTCAAGCAACTGCTATAAAAGAGAAAGCTGATAAGTTAGAACAAAAAGCACTTGATCAGTACTATAAATCTGATGATTTCAGCTTTTAATCAACTTTCTGGAGTGAAAGAATAAGTCTAGCAACATAGTAGATTTGTTCTTCGCTCCATCCTTGTTCAAATGACCAGACCAAAAACTCCCGACAATTTTTCAAAGCAATATCCATGTCTATTCGACTAGCACGATGGCTCATTTTCTTCTCCCCTTTTCCTTTTTTATTCAAGAGACATAATCAACGCAACAACAGACAGAATGACGCAAACGCCACTGACGATAATCCCAATTAAATGAAACTTGCTGCTGTCCACATAATCACCTCACTTTTTTCTAGCCTATATGCTGCTTCACAAAAGCTTGATAAATCTTTATAAAACGTTCTGCTTCGCTTAGAGCAAGCCATTCTTTTGTTTTGATCTTCACTTTTCCCACCTCCTTTGAATTGATCAATCTTAATAACAGAGTTTTATGAAATTTCCTTGCTAGAGTTGTTTAATTTCACACCATATTTAATTGCCATTTCTTTCACCACAGCAAGATAGATTTCAGTTAACCTTGTATCATCTGCAATAACATCCATCTTATTGACTTTGTCTATTCTCGACTTTGCAACACCTTCAAGTGCCATCTTGCCTTTTTTGTTAGTAAGTCTGACTGATAGCTTTGCATTCGCACGATCTTCAAGGGCTTCATAGCTTTCATTGCGAACGTCTTGATAAGCTTGGAATCCTCCACGAGCTTGAGCGATTTTGTTAATAAGATTGTTTACTTTCTTTCTCCATTCTGTGGGATTAAGACTGAGAATTTCCGTTATTCTATCCTGGTTTTTCTCGGTTTCTACCAATCTATTTTCTATAACAGTTAACCGGCGCTCTTGTTCTACCATTTGATTAACTGTACATTGCAAGGCTTCAAGCTGTGTTTTTGGTTGTTGCTGATTCTGGATGTACTCTTTCATTCGTTTGAACTCTTTAATAAATTTGATTTTGGTTTGAACAGCTTCCTTTGTGTTGTATCCGAACACAACTAATGTGAAGGCTTCTTCGGTTAGGTCGTATTTTGGGTAAGTGCGACCTCTACTATTTGTATATTTTGACTCGGAAAAATTCCCGAGTGAGAATTCTTTACCCGCATACTCCACTTGCTTGCGTACATCTTTCAGTACATCATCGTGATTCTTTCCAAACATCTCCGCAATGGTCAGACTGTCTGTGACAGCATTGTTTTTTTTAATAAAAACTAATTCTTTTGTCATTCAACTTACCTCCTAAAAAACTTCTTAATATTTTGGTTGTTCGGACAACCAAGTCAGTAGAAATTTTTTCATCTCAGCTGCTGGGAATCGCCAACGAGAACCAACCTTATATTTTGGACAACGTGGATCGTAAAAGAATTTATCTAAAATCTCTGTCCAACTCATATCCGTTTTTTCTTGAAGTGTTTTCGTGTTCCAAAAAACCTTTTCACTTTCAACAGCTTTTAATTGTTCCTCAATTTTATTTAAATAGATCTGCCTAACCTCGTTTTTATCAATCTGAACTGTTAGCATACCTATTATGAAACCTCCTTCATCTCAAGGATTTTAATAATTTTTTCTCTGACTTTCTTGCCTTGTCTTTTACCGAGTAAAATGTCGGAAAGATAAGGTCCTGAAATGTTTAGCATTTCGGCTAAGTCTTTTTGTTGCATGTCGTTTAGAATGAGCCAAGTCTTAACCTTTTTGCCGAAATCTAATTCCATAGAAATAACCTCCTTTATCTTTTTTGCTAATTATTTAGCTTTTTGTTGACTTTTTTTATCCAAACGGATAAAATAAAACCATAGCTGAACAAGCCTACAACAAATAGCCTTTACGTTTGGAGACGTGATCTGCGGCTTTGTTTTGTAGTGCTATAAAAGCTGAATAAGTAGCTTATGGATATAGTATATTATCCAAACAGATAAATGTCAACATATTTTTATCTAAATGGATAAAAATCCTTGAGCTTTATTAAGGGTGATTATTTTGACAACGTTCGATAGGGTAAAAAAACTCGCTGATGATCGGAAAATATCATTAACTGAATTAGCTAAACGGGTAGACATGGGAGTAAATTCATTATATAAATGGAAAACCCAAAAACCTGCAGTTGATAAATTGCAAAAAGTTGCTGATTATTTCCAAGTTTCTGTCGATTATCTTCTTGGTCGTACTGATGAAAAAAAATTGCCTGAACAAGATATAGACACCATAGCGGCTCATCATGATGGCGAAGATTGGACAAAAGAAGAATTGGAGGAAATCGAACGATTTAAAGAATTTGTTCGCTTAAAAAGAAAACAACAGGAGTAGTTGTGGATGTACGAAACGTTACTTATGGAGGCAACTCATCTTGGTATAGACACCTACGAAAAACAAATGCCTCATCGAATTAAGGGATTATACGCTAATGATATTATTTGGATTAACAAAAATATGGAAACCTCTTATGATAAAGCATGCATACTTGCTGAAGAGCTTGGTCATTATCATACATCAAGTGGAGATATTATTAATCAAAATACAATCCAAAACCAAAAACAAGAAAAAGTAGCTAGATCATGGGCTTATGAAAGGTTAGTTCCATTGTCTAAGATCATTCAAGCCCACAAAGAAGCTATAAGAAATAGATATGAATTGGCTCGATATCTTGAAATAACAGAAGAATTTTTAAATAACGCCATTAAACACTATAAAGAAAAATACGGTGATACGGTTAAATATGAAGGACACACCATTTGTTTTGAACCACTTGGTGTAATAGAGTGGTTCGACAAAACTTTTTAACCCAAAAACCAAACATACGTTCTTTAATTAAAGGAGGTGGTGTCTGAGAAGCTAGTTTTATTTAATATGTTGAAAAATTTTTAAAACAAAAACCAAACATACGTTTTATAAGAGGTGAAAACATGGCTAGTTTTAGAAAGCACTCTAACGGTTGGGAATACCGCATAAGGTATAAAGATCCTATTTCAAAAAAATTCAAAGAGACATCGAAACGCGGATTTCCCACCAAAAAAGTTGCTCAACTTGAAGCAGCTAAGGTTGAACAAGAAATAGATAGTTCCACATTTAAACCGAATAATGCTATCACATTTAAAGCTATTTATAACCGTTGGTGGGCTTCTCACTCCAAAACGTTAAAACCAAGTACACGATACTCCATTGAATCAAAATTTAATAACCACATAATTCCACGTTTTGGACATTTAAAGATCAGGGACATTTCTAAAGAATATTGTCAAAAAATGATTGATGAGATTGCAGAACAAATTAATTCAGTTAATGACGTAAAAATTCAAGCAAACCGTGTATTTAGATATGCAGTACGTATGGATTATCTCACAAAAAACCCTATGGAACATGCAATTATACCAAAAAAAGAAACTGATTTTTTGGCAGAGGAAGAGACGAGAAATTTTTGGACTAAACAAGAGGTAAAAAAATTCTTTAGGATAGCAAAGGAGTCTTTGGATCATCAAGATTATATAATGTTTCATTTACTTATCTATACAGGGATGAGGAAAGGAGAACTTTTATCCCTAGAGTGGGACGATATAAATTTCGATGATGGAACTATAATCATATCTAAAACCTTATTTTTCAAAGACAATCAGGAGATTATTCAAAAAGTGAAGACTTACCAAGCCAGGACTATCTATATTGATCCAAAAACGATGGAAATCTTAGAAAAGTGGCATATACAACAACATAATTTGGTTTTAAAAGATAATGACTGTCCAATTATAAATGTACTCACAAGGACTGACAATCGTCCTCTACGACTTGCTTATCCTAATGACAAACTAAAAAGCTTTATTAAAAATAATAAATTCCATTCCATAACCATTCATGGATTAAGGCACACCCATGCTTCAATTTTATTTGAAGCTGGCGCAACAGTTAAAGAAGTGCAAGCTCGTTTGGGACATCGGGATATTAAAACTACAATGAATATCTACACCCACGTTACCTCCACTGTTAAAGAAAAGACAGCGGACCTTTTTCAATCCTATATCGATTCATAAAAATTTGTGGGTGTTTTGTGGGTGTTCATAGTTATCCAATATAAAAAAGACCCTTTCCACCGAAGTGAAAAGAGCCTTTGAAACGTTGATAATTAACGTTTTGAGAACTGAGGTGCACGACGAGCGCCTTTAAGACCGTATTTCTTACGTTCTTTCATGCGAGCGTCACGAGTTAGAAGTCCAGCACGTTTTAGTGTTGAACGGTATTCTGGGTCCGCTTCAAGTAGAGCGCGAGCGATACCGTGACGGATTGCGCCTGATTGTCCAGCATATCCGCCTCCATGAACATTGACTAAAACATCGTAGCTTCCAGTTGTTTCAGTTAAAGTTAATGGTTGTTTAATATCTTCGATTAACGCTTCAGATGGAATGTATTCGTTGATATCACGTTTATTCACGATGATACGGCCTTCTCCAGGAACTAGGCGTACGCGAGCTACAGAGCTTTTACGACGTCCAGTACCGTAATATTGAACCTGTGCCAAATTAGTAACCTCCCTTTAATTATCCGCGAAGTTCGTAAACTTCAGGTTTTTGTGCTGCATGTGGATGCTCAGAACCACGGTATACGTTCAATTTTTTGAACATTTGACGACCTAGAGAACCTTTTGGAAGCATGCCTTTAATCGCAAGCTCAAGCATTTTCTCAGGGTAGTTTGTGCGCATTTCAAGAGCAGTTCTTGATTTTAAACCGCCTGGATGTTGAGTGTGACGGTAGTAAATTTTATCAGTTAACTTCTTACCTGTTAACTCGATTTTTTCGGCGTTGATGATGATCACATGATCTCCAGTGTCAACGTGTGGTGTGTAAGTTGGTTTGTGTTTTCCACGAAGGATAGATGCAACTTCTGTTGAAAGACGTCCTAGAGTCTTGCCAGCAGCATCAACAACCAACCACTTGCGTTCAATTGTACTTTCGTTAGCCATAGGTGTTGTACGCATTGAATTTCCCTCCTAAATGATCTGTCATTTTACAATAAACTTAGATTACGTTCTATTTCAAAACACAATAAGTTCCGGGGCTTATCGTGGGGTTGAAATACATACCATATAACATAATATAACTTTCTGTACTTACTGTCAAGAAAATGTTACACCAGGTTTAGTTGTCATAGATGACGTTCCATAAATATAGTCCATGAGCAGGTGCAGTACGCCCTGCCGCATCCCGATTTTTTGCCTGTATAATCTTCTCGATAGCCTCAGGAGAGATTGCTCCTGTTCCAACTTCAAGGATCGTACCGGTGATAATTCTGACCATATTATACAAAAATCCGCCGCCGACAATCCTCATTTGCAGACCGTCAGCTGTTTCAGACCAGTCCAATTCATGAACCGTTCTGACTTTATCTTGCACCTCTGTTTTGGCTGTGCAAAAGCTTGTAAAATCATAAGTACCAACCAAATACTGAGAAGCTTCTTTCATCTTTTCAAAATCGAGTTGATATGGAACATGGTATGCATAAAATCGTTTAAATACATCCGGATGTCTGCTTCTATCAATCAGATAACGATATTCTTTTTTCTTCACAGAAAACCGGGCATGGAATTGTTCATCGACGACTTCCGCTTTGTTTACTACTATATCATCAGGGAGCAGGGCATTTAATGCATAGGGCCACTTTTCCTCTGGAATAAGCAGCGGGCTATCAAAATGAATCGTCTGTCCGATAGCATGAACACCGCTGTCAGTTCTGCCAGAGGCCACGACAGGAATACGTTCCTGTGTTTTGTGAAGGGTTTTTAATGCCTTTTCTAGTTCATCCTGAACCGTTCTTTTTCCAGGCTGAACTTGGTAGCCGAAAAAAAGATGGCCATCATATGAAATCGTACATTTTATTCTCATGACATCTCACCTAATTTCGTAACAGGATTAATAGACTGGCTAATCCTATTAATATCAGGAGAACGGAAGTATCTTTCCCTTTCCATATCAATTGTCGATATTTTGTGCGACCTTCTCCGCCGCGGTAACCACGTGCTTCCATTGCCGTTGCTAGCTCTTCTGCTCTCTTAAAGGCACTGACAAACAGGGGGACTAGCAGGGGGACGATTGCCTTCACACGCTCTTTGATTGGACCGCTTGTAAAGTCAACACCTCTTGCCATTTGCGCCTTCATAATTTTATCCGTCTCCTCCAAGAGAGTGGGTATAAATCTTAGTGAGATGGACATCATTAAAGCGAGTTCATGAACAGGCAGCTTCAGCTTTTTAAATGGTCCAAGTAACCGCTCCAGCCCATCAGTGACTTCGATTGGGGTTGTCGTTAAAGTTAAAAGCGTTGTGATCAAGATTAAATAAATAAACCGCAGAGAAATAAAAATTCCTTGAACAAGCCCTTGCTCATAGATGCTAAATAAGCGAAGATCAACGAGGACAGGACCTTCCCGAGTCATCAAAATATGAAGCAGAAAAGTAAACAGCACAATCCAGATGATCGGCTTCATACCCTTTAACAAGAAACGAATAGGTACGCTTGATAGACCGACCGCAAGAACCGTAAACAGGCCCAGTAAAGCATATGTTACGGTATTATTGGCAAAAAAGACGATAAAGATAAACAGAAATATAGTTAACAGTTTTGTGCGCGGATCAAGGCGGTGAATGATCGAGGAGCCGGGCACATACTTTCCGATTATAATACTATCTATCATAAAGCATTTTCCTCCTGAAAGAGTGCTCTAATTTCAGAGGCTGCTTCTTTTATCGTTAAGAACGGAGCTTTAAAAGTGATGCCGAGTGTTTCTTCAAGTTGTTTTTGAAACTTTATTGTTTCTGGTAAATCAAGTCCCAAAGCGGTGATATCGCTTCTGTTTGCAAATAGTTCACGCGGTGTCCCCTTAGCCTTAATCGTACCTTTGTGCATGACAATCAGTTCATCTGCATAGACTGCCGCATCCTCCATACTGTGGGTAACTAAAATTGTTGTCAGTTTCCGATGTTGGTGAAGGTGATAAAACATATCCATAATCTCTTTCCGGCCTCTCGGATCAAGTCCAGCGGTCGGTTCATCAAGAACGAGGACCTCAGGCTCCATTGCAAGAACACCTGCAATGGCAACACGGCGCATCTGCCCCCCACTTAGTTCAAATGGAGACCGATCTGCCAATTCTAATGGCAAGCCAACTAGTTTCAACATTTCCTGAGCTTTTGCTTCTGCTTTCACCCGGCTGACTCCAAAATTAATCGGACCAAAAGCAATGTCTCTTCGTACAGTTTCCTCAAACAGTTGATGCTCTGGGAATTGAAAAACAATTCCAACTTTTTTTCGTAAAGCTTTTAAATTTTTAGTCTTTTTACCTGCTTCAAGAACATTTTCACCTAAATGAATTTGTCCTTTCGTTGGCTTTAAAAGACCGTTCAGATGCTGAAGGAGCGTCGACTTTCCTGAGCCAGTATGTCCAATAATGGCTACATAACTTTCTTCCTTAATCACAGCATTAACATCATAAATCGCCAAACGTTCAAAAGGTGTTTTCATCTGGTATCGGTGTTCTATATCTTTGATCGTAATGTCCATAGCTCATTCACCAATCCTTTTTGTGACAGATGATTACCTTTGAGGGCCAAACCGCTTTCTTTTAAGATTTGACTAAGCTGAAAGGAAAAAGGTAAATCAAGTCCGATATCAACCAGATCTTGTCCTAGATGAAAAACTTCTTCAGGTGAACCTTCAGCATATTTTTTTCCACCATTCATAACAATGATCCGATCGGCCTTGGCTGCTTCATCTAAATCATGTGTTATCGAGATGACTGTCACCATCCCTTGATTTTTTAACCTTCTGACCGTCTCGAGCACTTCTTCTCTTCCGATTGGGTCAAGCATTGATGTTGCTTCATCAAGAATGATGATATCGGGCTGAACGGCTAGAACTCCCGCAATCGCAACCCGCTGCTTTTGTCCTCCGGAGAGATGGTGCGGCTCTTGATCGAGAAAATCCTGCATGTTCACCTGTTTAATCGCCCAATCTACCTTTTCCACCATATCTTCTCTTGGAACTCCATTGTTTTCTAAACCAAAAGCCACATCATCGCGAACGGTTGTCCCAACAAACTGATTATCGGGATTTTGAAAGACCATGCCTACTTTTGTTCTAATATCCCAGGCTGTCTCTTCCGTCAACGTGATCCCGCCCACTTTAATTGACCCTTTATCAGGTATGATCAAGCCATTTAAAGTGCGGGCCAATGTCGATTTCCCAGAACCGTTATGGCCGACTATCGCCAACCATTCACCTTTTGTGACATGAAAAGAGACGTTGTCAAGCGTAGGTCTGTCTGCATCTTTTTGATATGAGAACGTCATATCCTCTACTGTGATTAAGCGTTCAAGACTCATTTTGCCCGTCCGCCCTCCTCTCCTCTAAAACTCTGCTGAACTAAAACACCGCATATCTAAAAAAAGGGCATAGATCCAGTTAAAAACTGTCCCGCCCTTCTTTAGACACACAATATATGTGATTAAACCAATTCGATAATAGCCATTGGTGCTCCGTCACCACGGCGAGGACCAAGTTTCATAATACGTGTGTATCCGCCTTGGCGCTCTTCATAACGAGGTGCTACATCAGAGAAAAGTTTTTGAAGTGCATCTTGGTTGTTCTCTGCATCCGCTACCTCATTGCGAATGTATGCAGCTGCTTGGCGGCGTGCATGTAAGTCTCCACGTTTGCCAAGAGTGATCATTTTTTCAACTACAGAACGAAGTTCTTTAGCGCGAGCTTCTGTTGTTTCGATTCTTTCGTTGATGATCAAATCTGTTGTAAGGTCACGCAGCATTGCTTTACGCTGTGCACTTGTACGTCCTAGTTTTCTGTATGACATGTGATGTCCCCTCCTTTATGGAAATACTCTATCTGAAATAAAAAACAAACGAAAAGGCTAGTTTACATTGAAACTAGTCAATCGTCTTTGCGAAGGCCCAGTCCAAGTTCTTCAAGTTTCGCTTTTACTTCTTCAAGTGATTTGCGACCTAGGTTGCGAACCTTCATCATATCTTCTTCTGTCTTGTTCGCAAGCTCTTGAACTGTATTGATACCCGCACGCTTTAAGCAGTTGTAAGAACGAACGGAGAGATCAAGCTCTTCAATTGTCATTTCAAGAACTTTTTCTTTCTGATCTTCTTCTTTTTCAACCATAATTTCAGCATGTTGGGCTTCGTCAGTCAAGCCGACAAAAATATTAAGGTGTTCAGTTAAAATCTTTGAACCAAGAGCAATCGCTTCTTTTGGTCCAGTGCTTCCATCTGTCCATACATCAAGCGTCAGTTTGTCATAGTTTGTAATCTGACCCACACGAGTGTTTTCAACTTGATAAGATACACGAGAAACAGGTGTAAAGATGGAATCAATCGGGATGACGCCAATCGGCTGATCGTCTCTTTTATTCGCATCAGCTGGTGTATACCCTCGACCTCTTTGAGCAGTTAAGCGAACTTTGAAACTCGCGTTTTGACCAAGAGTTGCAATGTGGAGATCATGGTTTAAAATCTCTACATCACTATCATGGGTAATATCAGCAGCTGTTACAACTCCTTCACGCTGTACATCAATCTCAAGCGTCTTCTCTTCTTCAGAGTAGATTTTCAGTGCAAGTTTTTTAATGTTTAAGATAATCGTTGTAACATCTTCAACTACACCTTCAATTGTAGAGAACTCATGCAGTACACCATCTATTTGGATCGATGTTACAGCGGCACCAGGGAGTGAGGATAAAAGGATACGACGTAAGGAGTTACCCAAAGTTGTACCATATCCACGCTCAAGTGGCTCTACGACAAATTTACCATACTTGGTATCGTCGTTGATTTCAACCGTTTCGATTTTTGGTTTTTCAATCTCAATCATTTCATAAAACCCTCCTTCAAAACGTCGAAACCCCGGAAAGAATTTCTCGTATTCTATCCGAAATTCCCCATTGTTTAGTCCCGTATGTGCTCAGGCAACGAGTGTGCATTCGTTTTATAAATTAACTGTATCATAACCCATTATTGACAGGGACACAAAATCTATACAAACAAATTACACGCGGCGACGTTTTGGTGGACGGCATCCGTTATGAGGTACTGGAGTTACGTCTCTGATCGCAGTCACTTCAAGTCCGGCAGCTTGAAGTGCACGAATTGCAGCTTCACGACCAGAACCTGGTCCTTTAACAGTTACTTCTAAAGTTTTCAATCCATGTTCAATTGAACCTTTAGCAGCAGTTTCAGCAGCCATTTGGGCAGCGAACGGAGTAGATTTACGAGATCCTCTAAAACCTAAAGCTCCCGCACTTGACCAAGAAATCGCATTACCGTGTACATCAGTAATCGTTACAATTGTATTGTTGAAAGTCGAACGAATATGGGCAATCCCAGATTCAATGTTCTTTTTTACGCGACGTTTACGCGTATTTGATTTACGAACAGCAGCCATTGTTTAATAACCTCCCTTACTTTATTTTTTCTTGTTAGCTACAGTACGACGCGGACCTTTACGAGTACGCGCATTATTTTTTGTATTTTGACCGCGAACAGGTAATCCGCGACGATGACGAATTCCGCGGTAGCTTCCGATTTCGATCAAACGTTTAATGTTAAGAGACACTTCACGACGAAGGTCACCTTCTACTTTAAGTTTGTCGATTACGTCACGGATTTTACCGAGTTCTTCTTCAGTCAAATCACGAACGCGAGTATCTTCAGAAACACCAGCTTCTTTTAAAATTTCCTGAGCCGTTGGACGACCGATTCCAAAGATGTATGTTAATGAAATAACAACACGCTTATCACGTGGAATATCTACACCAGCAATACGAGCCATTCTTTCTCGCACCTCCTTAAAATGTTATCCTTGTTTTTGTTTATGCTTTGGATTTTCACAGATCACCATTACTTTTCCTTTTCTGCGAATAACTTTACATTTTTCACAGATCGGTTTAACTGATGGTCTCACTTTCATGTGTTTCCAACCTCCTTCAATTCCGGAGTGCTTTATTTGTAACGGTACGTAATTCTACCACGAGTTAAGTCATATGGAGATAATTCTACCGTAACCTTGTCTCCAGGTAAAATGCGAATGAAGTGCATGCGGATTTTACCAGATACATGAGCCAAAACGGTATGACCATTTTCAAGTTCTACTTTGAACATTGCGTTTGGCAGTGTTTCGACTACAGTACCTTCCACTTCAATTACATCGTCTTTCGCCATTCAAGTGTTCTCCCTTCTTCAAATCAGTAACTTGCTCTCTGACAAATTTCAAAAGAGAAAATCTCAATTTTCCGTTTGTCACACGCCCTGTTTCGTTTATACTGTTCTGAACTTCCGGAGAAACGCAATCATAAAAGGTTAAATGATTGATATTCTTTTTCTTAGGAGAATGAAATTTTCGCTTTTCTCCGTCTGCTAGCAGCACATGATGATGATCGAATATTCCAATGACAACTGCATATTGAGCCATTTCACGACCTTTTAAGATACGTACAAACTGACCAATTTGAGGAGTGTCTCGATTCATCTGATTCACCTAGATTTTTGTCAGTATATCAAAACCTGTCTCCGTTATCGCAATTGTATGTTCAAAATGAGCACACTTTTTCCCGTCCACTGTGACAACCGTCCAGTTATCAGCCAATGTTTTCACATAGCGGCTACCAGCGTTAACCATTGGTTCAATGGCCAAAACCATACCAGGCTTTAACCGGGGACCTTTGTTTGGGGGCCCATAATGAGGAATCTGTGGATCTTCATGCAGATCTTGCCCGACTCCATGACCAACATATTCCCTTACAATTGAAAAATGCTGGCTTTCAACATACGTTTGCACAGCGTGAGAAATATTCGACAAACGCTCTCCTGGTTTTGCTTCCTGCAAGCCTCTATATAAAGACTCTTCTGTCACTTCCAGCAGTTTTTGATCATCATCACTGATCTTCCCTACCGGATAAGTCCATGCAGAGTCGCCATGATAACCGTTTAGCTTCGCACCAATATCAATGCTGATGATGTCTCCGTCAAGTAGCTTTCGGCTCCCTGGAATACCATGAACCAGCTCTTCATTGACTGAGACACAAATGCTCCCACGAAAACCATTATATCCTTTAAAAGATGGGATTGCACCTTGCTTTTTAATAAAGCGTTCGGCAATTTGATCCAATTCTTTTGTTGAGATACCAGGTTTAATATGTTTTTTAAGCTCTCGATGAGTTAAAGCAACAATACGACCTGCTTCCCGCATAATTTCGATTTCTCTGGGAGTTTTACAAATAATCATTTGTTCAGGCCTCCAAGAAGCTCCTTAATATCACTGTAAACATCATTGATATGCTTTTGCCCATCAATATTTACAAGATAGCCTTTATCAGTGTAAAAATCGAGTAAAGGTTGGGTTTGCTTCATGTTGACCTCAAGTCTTGTGGATACAGTAGCCTCATTATCATCTTCACGCTGATAAAGTTCTCCTCCACATTTATCGCATACATTGTCTTTTGTAGGCGGATTGAAGACCAAATGATAAGTTGCACCGCAATTTTTACAAATTCTGCGTCCAGTCAAACGTTCCATCAATGCATCTTTATCGACTTGAATGTGAATAACATGATCAATCGACTTTCCTAGGTCTTTCAGAATTTCCTCAAGTGCTTCTGCTTGAGCAACTGTTCTCGGAAATCCGTCCAGAAGAAAACCTCGTTCACAATCATTCTTGCCAAGTCTCTCCCTGACAATACCAATCGTTACTTTATCAGGAACGAGCTCACCTTTATCAATGTATGACTTCGCTTCAAGCCCCAAATCCGTTTCTTCTTTCATCGCAGTGCGGAACATATCGCCTGTTGAAATATGAGGTATCTCAAAATCATCAACAATCCGTTCAGCCTGTGTTCCTTTACCGGCTCCAGGCAGTCCCATTAAGACTAAGTTCATTTCGGATTCCCCGTCCTCTCTATTTTAGAGGGAATGGGCACATCCCAGTTCCCCTAATGCTTCATAAATCCACGATAGTTTCGTTTCACCAGCTGGCTTTCAAGCTGCTTCATCGTTTCAAGTGCAACACCGACAACGATTAGCAAACTTGTTCCTCCAATTTTTGCAGAAGCAGGCAGTCCGGCAAAATTAACGAACAATACAGGAAGAATGGCGATTACAGCCAAGAAAATGGAGCCGACAAACGTAAGTCGATACAAAATGCTCGTAATTTTTTCTTGAGTCATTTTCCCTGGACGAACTCCCGGAATATAGCCACCTTGTTTTTTAAGATTATCGGCCATTTGTTCAGGGTTTACCTGGACAAATGCATAGAAGTAGGTAAAGGCAATAATTAATGCCGCATAAACGCACATTCCGATTGGATGCGTATAATCAAACGTTTTTTGAATCCAGTTTGTTACATCATTTTGACCAAAGAACGTTGCAACTGTCCGAGGGGTCATAATAAATGCAACAGCAAAGATAACTGGAATAACACCCGCTGGATTAACTTTGAGTGGTAAATGTGTTGATTGAGCACCAGGAACAGGTGAACGGGCATTGCCTTTTGCATATTGAATTGCAATTTTTCTTACTGCTTCTTGGATAAAAATAACTCCAACGACAATTGCCAAAATCACAACCAATATGATGATAACTTTTACGATTTGTAGGAACAGCTGGTCTCCAACATTTTCAAACTGCTGCGCGTACATTTGGTTAACCGTCTGTGGAATGCCGGCAACAATCCCAGCAAAAATGATGATGGAGATTCCGTTGCCAACTCCATGAGAGGTAATTTGTTCGCCAAGCCACATTAGAAAAGCAGTTCCAGCAGTTAATACAATTGCAATTGTCAAGTAAGTCCCTAGCCCCGTGTCTTCGATTAACGAGCCACCAGCCATGTTGTTAAAACCGTATGACATTGCTAACGCTTGGATAAATCCAAGTACAATTGTGAAGTACCTTGTAAACTGAGCCAGTTTTCGACGACCAACTTCCCCTTGCTTTGACCATTCCGTAAACTTCGGCACAACATCCATCTGTAAAAGTTGGATAATGATTGAAGCCGTAATGTAAGGCATAATTCCCATTGCGAGAATTGAGAAGTTAAATAATGCTCCGCCGCCAAACGTATTAAGAACTCCAAACACACTCATTTGATCCTGTGCCTTTAAAACATCTGTATTTACACCGGGCACAGGAATGAATGAACCGAGACGAAAGACGATAAGCATTAGAAGTGTGAAGATAATCTTATTCCGAATATCCTTCACACGCATAAAATTGGAGATTGTCTTAAACAAAATTAGATCACCTCAGCTGTACCGCCAGCAGCCTCAATTGCTTGTTTAGCAGAAGCGGAGAATTTGTTGGCTTTAACAGTTAACTTTGTTTCTAACTTTCCATCGCCAAGAATTTTTACTCCAGATTTCAACTTGCTAATTACACCTGTTTCTAATAGAAGTTCAGGAGTAACTTCTGTTCCCTCTGCAAAGCTGTTGAGTTTATCTACGTTGACTACAGCAAAATCCTTACGGTTAATGTTTGTAAAACCGCGTTTAGGAAGACGTTGGAATAAAGGCATTTGTCCACCCTCGAATCCAGGACGTACGCCGCCACCAGAACGAGCGTTTTGACCTTTATGACCTCTTCCAGCTGTTTTGCCGTTACCAGAACCAATACCACGACCTACGCGGTTGCGCGTTTTACGTGAACCTTCTGCAGGCTTTAATTCATGAAGTTTCATTAGGACACCTCCTTAGCCTATCGTTTATTTTATTGTTCTTTAACAGAAACTAAATGAGATACTTTGTTAATCATACCACGGATTGCAGCATTATCTTCATGGACAACAGTTTGGTTTGTTTTCTTTAAACCAAGTGTTCTCACTGTGATACGCTGATCTTCCGGACGACCGATTACACTGCGCTTGAGGGTAATTTCTAATTTAGCCATTATGTTCCCTCCTTATCCTAACAGTTCTTCTACAGATTTTCCACGAAGCTTCGCAACATCCTCAGCGCGTTTAAGCTCGGTTAATCCTTGAATTGTTGCACGGATCATGTTGATCGGTGTGTTAGAACCTAAAGATTTAGAAAGGATATCAGAAACACCTGCAAGCTCAAGTACCGCACGTACAGGGCCTCCGGCGATAACTCCCGTACCTTCAGAAGCCGGTTTTAACAAGATGTTACCTGCACCGAAACGTCCGATAATTTCATGTGGAATTGTAGTTCCAACCATTGGTACTTCAATCAAATTCTTTTTCGCATCTTCAACAGCTTTACGGATCGCTTCTGGTACTTCTTGAGCTTTACCAGTCCCAAATCCGACGTGACCGTTTTTGTCACCGACAACAACAAGAGCTGCGAAACGGAAACGACGACCACCTTTAACAACTTTCGCTACGCGGTTAACGGTAACTAAGCGTTCTTCTAACTCTAATTTGCTTGGGTCAATACGACGCATATTCATATGTCCCTCCTTTTTTTATTAAAATTCTAATCCTGCCTCACGTGCTGCATCAGCTAATGCTTTTACACGTCCATGGTAAAGGTATCCTCCGCGGTCAAAAACAACATTTGTAATACCTTTTTCAGAAGCGCGTTTTGCAACAAGTTCTCCAACTTTTGCAGCCGCAGACGTATCGCCACTGTTCTCGGCGTTAAAGTCTTTATCAAGAGTAGATGCACTCACAAGTGTAACACCGTTTGCGTCATCGATTACTTGTGCGTAAATATGTTTGTTTGAACGAAAAACATTTAGACGAGGTCTTTCAGCGGTTCCTGAAAGCTTCGCACGAACACGAGCGTGTCTTTTAAGACGAGCGGCATTCTTGCTTGTTTTCGTAATCATCTGGGTCACTCCTTTCTCACTTTAAGCGGTTTTACTTAGCAGATTTACCTTCTTTACGACGAACCATTTCTCCTTCATAGCGGATTCCTTTACCTTTATAAGGCTCTGGAGAACGTACAGCGCGAATGTTTGCAGCAGTAGCTCCAACACGTTCTTTATCTGTACCTTTCACAACCACTTTTGTTTGAGATGGAACTTCGATTTCGATTCCTTGTTCAGGAACGATTTCTACTGGATGTGAGTATCCAACGTTTAGAACGAGTTTGTTTCCGGATTTAGAAGCACGGTAACCGACACCAACTAATTCCAAACCTCTTTCAAAACCTTTAGATACACCTTCAACCATGTTTCCGATGATACTGCGAGTTGTGCCATGTAGAGCACGATGTTCTTTATTATCAGAAGGACGTTCTACAGTTAGTACATTGTCCTCAATTTTAATGTTCATATCAGGATGAAACGTACGAGTTAATTCTCCTTTTGGTCCTTTCACGGTTACAGTACTGTCATTCAATGTGACTGTAACACCTGAAGGAATCTCAAGTAGCTTCTTACCTACACGAGACATACCAAACACCTCCATTCATGTTAAACTTCTTACCAAACGTATGCTAATACTTCTCCGCCAGCTTGTTTAGCGCGAGCTTCTTTATCAGTTAACACACCTTGTGATGTAGAAAGAATTGCAATTCCAAGTCCATTTAGTACGCGAGGTACTTCATTTGACTTAGCATAAACGCGCAGACCAGGCTTGCTGATTCTTTTAAGGCCAGTGATGACACGCTCGTTGTTTTGACCGTATTTCAAGAAAACACGGATGATGCCTTGTTTGTTATCTTCAACGAATTCTACGTCACGGATGAAACCTTCACGTTTCAAGATTTCAGCAATTTCTCTTTTCAATTTAGAAGCAGGGATTTCAAGCTTCTCATGACGTACCATATTTGCATTACGAATACGAGTCAGCATATCTGCAATCGGATCTGTCATAACCATTATTTATTAACCTCCTTCCCATTAACGGGGATTACCAGCTGGCTTTTTTAACGCCAGGAATTTGTCCTTTATATGCAAGTTCACGGAAACAAATACGGCAAAGTTTAAACTTACGAATAACAGAGTGCGGACGTCCACAGCGTTCGCAACGAGTGTACTCTTGTACTTTAAACTTCGGTGTGCGTTTTTGTTTCGCAATCATAGACTTTTTAGCCACGATTTCGCCTCCCTTTCATTGATTATTTCTGGAATGGCATACCTAATTGAGTCAGTAGTTCACGAGCTTCTTCATCCGTATTGGCAGTCGTAACAATAACGATATCCATACCGCGAACTTTACTTACTTTATCATAGTCAATTTCAGGGAAGATGAGCTGTTCTTTAATACCTAGTGTGTAGTTTCCACGTCCATCAAAAGACTTCTTAGAAATTCCGCGGAAGTCACGGACACGCGGTAAAGAAACAGAGATCAGTTTATCAAGGAAATCATACATGCGTTCTCCACGAAGTGTTACTTTCGCACCGATCGGCATTCCTTCACGAAGACGGAATCCAGCAATAGACTTCTTCGCACGAGTAACGACAGGTTTCTGACCTGCGATAAACGTTAATTCTTCAACAGCGCTATCAATCGCTTTAGCATTTTGAACAGCGTCACCAACACCCATGTTGATTACGATTTTTTCAATTTTAGGCACTTGCATTACAGATTTGTAGTTAAACTTAGACATTAATGCAGGTGTAATTTCTTTATTGTACTTATCTTTAAGGCGGTTCATGAGATATAGACCTCCCTTCCTTTAATACTATTTATCTAGAACTTGCCCAGATTTTTTTGCAATACGAACTTTCTTTCCATTTTCTACTTTGTATCCTACGCGAGTCACTTCACCTGTTTTAGGATCGAGCGGCATTACGTTTGACACATGAATTGGCGCCTCTTGGTTTAAGATTCCACCTTGTGGATTCGTTTGTGTTGGCTTAGCATGTTTTTTAACCATGTTGACACCCTCAACAAGGACACGGTCTTTTTTAGGGAAAGCAGCAAGGATAACTCCTTGTTTCCCTTTATCTTTACCAGAGATAACCATTACTTTATCGCCTTTTTTTACATGCATCCTGATCGCACCTCCTTAAGTCCGGCATTGATATCATTAAAGTACTTCTGGAGCTAGAGAAACAATTTTCATAAAGTTGTTATCGCGAAGTTCACGAGCTACAGGTCCGAAGATACGAGTTCCACGTGGACTTTTATCATCACGGATGATCACACATGCATTCTCATCGAAGCTGATATAAGATCCGTCACTTCTGCGCGCTCCGCTTTTTGTACGAACGATGACAGCCTTCACGACCTCACCTTTTTTGACAACGCCTCCTGGTGTTGCTTGTTTAACCGTGCAAACAATGACATCACCAATGTTAGCTGTTTTACGTCCGGAACCACCAAGCACTTTGATTGTTAATACTTCACGTGCTCCAGAGTTGTCAGCTACTTTTAAACGAGTCTCTTGTTGAATCATTATTTGTTACCTCCCTTCGGAAAAGAAGTTTCCGAACTTTATTAGATAATAACAGCTTCTTCGACAACTTCAACTAGACGAAAACGTTTAGTCGCAGATAATGGACGAGTCTCCATGATCTTTACGATGTCTCCGATTTTAGCTTGATTATTTTCATCATGTGCTTTAAATTTTTTGGAATACTTTACGCGTTTACCGTAAAGAGAGTGTTTTTTGTAAGTTTCAACAACAACAGTGATGGTTTTATCCATTTTATCAGAAACAACACGCCCTTGGTAAACTTTGCGCTGATTGCGTTCGCTCATATTCTTCTAGAACCTCCCTCCAGAATTATTTGTTGGCAGCAATTTCTCTTTCCCGAATCACAGTTTTCATGCGCGCGATAGACTTGCGCACTTCACGAATGCGAGCAGTATTTTCAAGTTGTCCTGTCGCTAATTGAAAGCGAAGATTGAAAAGTTCTTCTTTAAGAGACTTTACTTTTTGTTCAATTTCAGCAGTGGTAAGGTCACGAATTTCATTAGCTTTCATTTGATTCACCACCAATTTCTTCACGTTTTACGAACTTTGTTTTAATTGGTAATTTGTGAGATGCAAGACGAAGAGCTTCACGAGCAACTTCCTCAGACACACCAGAAATTTCAAATAAAACTTTGCCCGGTTTGACAACAGCTACCCATCCTTCTGGAGCACCTTTACCGGATCCCATCCGTACCTCCAAAGGTTTAGCTGTGTATGGCTTAGAAGGGAAAATTTTAATCCAAACTTTACCGCCACGTTTCATGTAACGAGTCATCGCAATACGAGCTGCTTCAATTTGGCGGTTTGTAATCCAAGAAGCTTCTAGTGCTTGGATACCGTATTCACCAAAATGTACTTCAGTGCCGCCCTTTGCACGACCACGCATCTTACCACGATGCTCTCTGCGATATTTAACGCGTTTTGGCAATAACATATTATTTTCCTCCTTCCTCAGTTTTCTTCTTAGCAGGAAGAACCTCTCCACGATAGATCCAAACTTTTACGCCAAGCTTACCGTAAGTCGTATCAGCTTCAGATGTAGCGTAATCGATGTCAGCACGCAATGTGTGCAATGGAACAGTTCCTTCACTGTAGTATTCAGAACGAGCAATATCAGCTCCACCAAGACGACCGGATACCATTGTTTTCACACCTTGTGCTCCAGCGCGCATTGTGCGTTGAATTTGTTGTTTTTGCGCACGACGGAATGAAATACGGTTTTCCAATTGACGAGCGATATTATCTGCAACTAGCTGAGCGTCAAGATCAGCTTTTTTAATTTCAAGAATGTTAATGTGTACACGCTTGCCAGTTAGGCTGTTAAGAGCTTTACGAAGCGCTTCTACTTCAGAACCGCCTTTTCCGATAACCATACCAGGCTTAGCTGTATGGACCGTAATATTTACACGGTTTGCCGCACGTTCAATTTCCACTTTAGAAACAGAAGCGTCTGACAGGCGTTGATTAATGAATTCACGAATTTTTAGATCTTCGTGAAGGAATTTAGCGTAGTCTTTGCCAGCATACCACTTAGATTCCCAATCACGTATAATCCCAATACGAAGACCGACTGGATTTACCTTTTGACCCAAGAGTTATCCCTCCTTCTTTTCTGATACAACGATTGTAATGTGGCTCGTACGTTTGTTGATTTGGCTTGCACGCCCCATAGCACGCGGACGGAATCTTTTTAACGTAGGGCCTTCGTTCACATAAGCTTGAGTAACCACTAGGCTGTTAGCATCCATTTCATAGTTATGCTCAGCGTTAGCGATAGCAGATTTTAAAACTTTTTCAATAATCGGGGAAGCAGCTTTTGGCGTGTGGTTTAAGATTGAAACTGCTTCACCTACTTGCTTGCCTCGAATCAGGTCCATTACTAGACGTGCCTTACGAGGAGCAATCCGGACTGTTCTTGCGACAGCTTTAGCTTGTTGCATTTAAAAGCCTCCTCTCATTAGCGTCTTGTTTTTTTGTCATCACTAGCATGACCTTTGTAAGTACGAGTTGGTGCAAACTCACCCAACTTATGACCTACCATATCTTCAGAAATGTAAACCGGCACATGTTTGCGTCCATCATAAACCGCAATTGTGTGTCCAACAAATTGTGGGAAAATAGTAGAACGGCGTGACCAAGTTTTCACAACTTGTTTTTTGTCCGTTTCATTTAATTTCTCGATTTTTACCATCAAGTGATCATCGACAAATGGTCCTTTTTTTAAGCTGCGAGCCATTTTGGAACCTCCCTTCGCGATTGCACTACGGTCCTATTTGAACCGTAGACAACCTCGTTATTTATTTTTACGACGACGTACAATGAATTTATCAGATTTGTTGTTTTTCTTACGCGTTTTGAATCCAAGAGTTGGTTTACCCCATGGAGACATCGGTGATTTACGTCCGATTGGAGCGCGACCTTCACCACCACCGTGAGGGTGATCATTAGGGTTCATAACAGAACCGCGAACTGTAGGGCGAATACCTTTCCAGCGAGAGCGTCCTGCTTTACCAATATTGATCAGTTCATGTTGTTCATTACCTACTTGACCGATTGTAGCGCGACAAGCAGAAAGAATCATCCGAACTTCACCAGAGTTAAGACGCACAAGAACGTATTTACCTTCCTTACCAAGAACTTGCGCAGATGTTCCAGCTGAACGTACAAGCTGGCCACCTTTTCCAGGTTTCAACTCAATGTTGTGCACAACTGTACCAACTGGAATGTTGATAAGTGGAAGTGCGTTACCTACTTTAATGTCAGCTTCTGGTCCTGACATAATTTCAGTGCCTACTTGAAGCTCTTTTGGAGCTAAGATGTAGCGTTTTTCTCCATCTACATAGTTAATTAAAGCAATGTTAGCTGAACGGTTTGGATCGTACTCAACTGTAGCAACGCGTCCAGGTATACCATCTTTATCGCGTTTGAAGTCGATAATACGGTATTGGCGTTTATGTCCGCCGCCTTGATGACGTACAGTCAATTTACCTTGGTTGTTGCGTCCGCCTTTTTTATGAAGCGGGGCAAGCAGTGACTTTTCCGGCTGATCTGTCGTGATTTCAGCGAAATCAGAAGATGTCATGCCTCGACGTCCGTTAGAGGTCGGTTTGTACTTTTTAATCGCCATTGTAATTTCCCTCCTTTTTGTTACAAATCATTAAGCTTCAAAAATTTCGATTTCTTTGCTGTCTGCAGTAAGTTTAACAATCGCTTTTCTGCGTTTGTTTGTCATACCAGAGTAGCGGCCGACACGTTTGAATTTTCCTTTGTAGTTCATAATGTTGACTTTTTCAACCTTCACTCCAAAGATCTGTTCAACTGCATCTTTCACTTCTGTTTTATTAGCTCTTACGTCTACATCAAACGTATACTTTTTTTCAGTCATTAACTCAGCAGAACGTTCAGTAATGACGGGGCGCTTAAGAACATCACGAGGATCTTTCATTATGCAAGCACCTCCTCTACTTTTTCAACCGCTGCTTTTGTCATCACAAGTTTATCGTGAGCGACAACATCAAGCACATTGACTCCGTTAGCTTCAACAACTGTCACTCCAGGAATGTTACGAGCTGACAATGCAACTGTTTCATTTTCATCTGCAGTTACGATTAAAGCTTTTTTCTCGATAGACAGTCCTTTAAGGATAGCTACCATTTCTTTTGTTTTAACTGCATCAAAAGTTAAATCCTCTAGAACGATCAAGTTGTTTTCAGTTACTTTAGAAGACAATGCAGATTTGATTGCCAAGCGGCGAACTTTTTTCGGTAATTTATAAGAATAGCTGCGTGGTGTAGGACCGAATACGATACCACCTCCGCGCCATTGCGGTGAACGGATTGATCCTTGACGAGCACGTCCAGTACCCTTCTGACGCCAAGGTTTGCGACCTCCGCCACGAACTTCAGAACGATTTTTAACCTTGTGAGTTCCTTGTCGCAAGGAAGCTCTTTGCATTAGAATAGCGTCGAATACAACACTCTCATTTGGCTCAATTCCAAATACAGAGTCGTTTAATTCGATGTCACCAGTAGTAGAACCGTTTTGGTTATATAATGCTACTTTTGGCATAATCCATTTCCTCCTTTCCTAAGAGAGTTATTTAGATTTAACAGCACTTTTAATAGTGACTAGTGATTTTCTTGCACCAGGAACGTTTCCTTTAATTAAAAGAAGATTGCGTTCAGCATCTACTTTTACAATTTCAAGGTTTTGAACAGTGATTTGCTCTCCGCCCATACGTCCAGGAAGTAGTTTACCTTTAAATACACGGTTAGGATCTACCGGACCCATTGAACCAGGACGACGATGGTAGCGAGAACCGTGGGACATAGGTCCGCGTGATTGTCCGTGGCGTTTAATCGCACCTTGGAAACCTTTACCTTTCGATGTTCCTGTTACATCAACAATTTCTCCATTTGAGAAAATATCAACTTTGACTTCCTGACCAACTTCATACGCAGCCATATCCACTCCGCGTATTTCTTTAACGAAGCGCTTAGGTGCAGTTTCCGCTTTAGCAACGTGGCCTTTTTCCGGTTTATTGGCAAGCTTCTCACGCTTGTCGTCAAAACCGATCTGAATTGCTTCATAACCTTCGTTTTCAGCTGATTTCTTTTGAAGTACAACGTTAGCTGCAGCTTCAATAACAGTTACCGGAATAAGATCACCGTTTTCTGCAAAAACTTGCGTCATACCAATTTTTCTTCCTAAGATTCCTTTGGTCATTCGTCACACCTCCTATTAAGATCACTCTATATTTTTTTCATTAAAGTTTAATTTCGATATCGACACCAGATGGTAAGTCTAAACGCATTAATGCATCGACAGTTTGCGGTGTTGGGTTTACAATGTCGATTAAACGTTTATGTGTACGCATTTCAAATTGCTCACGAGAATCTTTGTATTTATGAACTGCACGAAGAATCGTGTATACAGACTTTTCAGTCGGCAATGGAATCGGACCAGATACACTGGCACCTGAACGCTTTGCAGTTTCAACAATCTTCTCAGCAGATTGATCAAGGATTCTATGATCATAAGCTTTTAAACGAATACGAATTTTTTGTTTTGCCATTATTTTCCCTCCTTTTCGCCTACTTACATTAGACAATTCTCCGTGAGAAAAACCTGAATCACCTTGCCATGGCAAAGCGGCCGGGTGTGTCAGCAACCTCTCACTTCATCGCAGTCAAAGACCAACATGCACTATTATACAAAAATTCTAGGCATGTTGCAAGGTAATATAAAAGATTACGTCATTTGCACACTTTTTTTATTATACAGATTCAAACGAAGTTAATCAAGGATTAATCTACCCATATCAAAAAAAACAAAAATCACTAAAAAAACGAGACCCAGTGGATCTCGTTTTTTATTAAGTATTATTCAGTGATAGTCGTAACAACGCCTGATCCAACAGTACGTCCGCCTTCACGGATAGAGAAGCGAGTACCATCTTCGATCGCGATTGTAGAGATCAATTCAACAGTCATTTCGATATTGTCTCCAGGCATAACCATTTCTACACCTTCAGGAAGCTGAATGATACCAGTTACATCAGTTGTACGGAAGTAGAACTGAGGACGGTAGTTTGAGAAGAATGGAGTATGACGTCCACCTTCTTCTTTTGAAAGAACATAAACTTCAGCTTTGAATTTTTGGTGTGGAGTGATTGTACCAGGTTGAGCAAGTACTTGACCACGTTGGATATCTTCACGAGCTACACCGCGAAGAAGTGCACCGATGTTGTCTCCAGCTTCAGCATAATCAAGAAGCTTACGGAACATTTCAACACCTGTAACAGTTGTTTTCTTGTTTTCTTCTTGAAGACCGATGATTTCTACTTCATCACCGACTTTAACTTGGCCACGTTCTACACGTCCTGTAGCAACTGTTCCACGACCAGTGATTGAGAATACGTCCTCAACTGGCATCATGAATGGTTTGTCAGTTTCGCGTTCTGGAGTTGGGATGTAATCGTCAACTGCAGCCATCAATTCAAGAATTTTCTCTTCGTATTGAGCGTCACCTTCAAGAGCTTTAAGAGCAGAACCTTTGATAACTGGTACATCATCACCAGGGAACTCATACTCAGAAAGAAGATCGCGAACTTCCATTTCTACTAATTCAAGAAGCTCTTCATCGTCTACCATGTCGCATTTGTTTAAGAATACAACGATGTAAGGTACACCTACGTTACGAGAAAGAAGAATGTGCTCACGAGTTTGTGGCATTGGGCCATCAGCAGCAGAAACTACAAGAATAGCTCCGTCCATTTGCGCAGCACCTGTGATCATGTTTTTAACATAGTCAGCGTGTCCTGGGCAGTCAACGTGTGCATAGTGACGAGTGTCAGTTTCATATTCAACGTGTGCAGTTGAGATTGTGATTCCGCGCTCACGTTCTTCTGGTGCACCATCGATTTGATCATATGCACGAGCTTCTGCTTTACCTGTTTTAGAAAGAACAGTTGTAATAGCAGCTGTTAATGTAGTTTTACCATGGTCAACGTGTCCAATTGTACCAATATTGGCATGTGATTTGGAACGGTCAAATTTTTCTTTAGCCATTCTGAAAATCCTCCTTAAAAAGGTTATTTTATAATATAGAGTGATAGAAAGTGAAATCGTAATTCCACTTTCTGATCTTACAATAGTAGTTATACTTTAATGCAGCGGCAAAATCAATTATTCGCCTTTATTTTTTTTGATGATTTCTTCTGAAATACTCTTCGGCACTTCTTCATAATGATCCATGTGCATTGTGAACGTACCGCGTCCTTGTGTGTTAGAACGAAGAGCAGTAGCGTAACCAAACATTTCAGAAAGAGGAACCATCGCGCGAACGACTTGGGCATTACCGCGAGCTTCCATACCTTCGACACGGCCGCGTCGAGATGTGATGTCACCCATGATATCTCCCATATATTCTTCTGGAATAACCACTTCAACTTTCATGATTGGTTCAAGAAGAACAGGATTACATTTGCTGACTGCATTTTTCAATGCCATAGAAGCAGCGACTTTAAACGCCATTTCGTTAGAGTCAACATCATGGTAAGATCCATCAAAAAGTTTCGCTTTAATATCGATCAGCGGGAATCCAGCTAAAACACCGTTTTGAAGTGAGTCTTCAAGACCCGCTTGAACAGCCGGAATGTATTCGCGTGGAACAACCCCTCCGACAATCGCATTTTCAAATTCAAAGCCAGCGCCTTCTTCATTTGGTTCAAATTCGATCCAAACGTGTCCGAACTGACCGCGTCCACCTGATTGACGTACAAATTTACCTTCAACTTTTGCACCGGAACGGAATGTTTCACGGTACGCAACTTGAGGTGCACCAACATTTGCTTCAACCTTAAATTCGCGCTTCATCCGGTCAACAATGATATCAAGGTGAAGTTCACCCATACCAGAAATGATCGTCTGACCCGTTTCTGGATCAGTTTGGGCACGGAAAGTTGGATCTTCTTCAGCAAGTTTAGCTAAAGCAACACCCATCTTATCTTGGTCAGCTTTTGATTTTGGTTCGATTGCAACGTCGATAACCGGTTCAGGGAATTCCATTGATTCAAGAATCACAAGATTCTTTTCGTCACAAAGAGTATCCCCAGTAGATGTATCCTTCAGACCAACAGCTGCCGCGATATCCCCAGCGTAAACTGTAGAGATTTCTTGTCGGCTGTTGGCATGCATTTGTAGAATACGACCGACACGCTCACGTTTGCCTTTAGAAGAGTTTTTCACATATGAACCTGACTCAAGTGTCCCAGAATACACACGGAAGAACGTCAACTTACCAACGTAAGGGTCTGTCATTACTTTAAATGCAAGTGCTGAGAATGGCTCATCATCAGAAGATTCGCGTACGAGTTCTTCATCAGAGTCAGGAACAATACCTTTGATTGCAGGTACATCAGTTGGCGCAGGTAAGTAATCAAGAACTGCGTCAAGTACCAGCTGAACACCTTTGTTTTTGAATGCAGAACCAGCAAGAACTGGATAGAACTCTACATTCAATGTACCTTTACGAATACCAGCTTTCAGCTCATCAACAGTGATTTCTTCACCTTCAAGATATTTTTCCATCAGCTCTTCATCAAGCTCAGCAACGGCTTCAATTAAGCTGCTACGTAGCTCTTCAGCTTTTTCTTTATACTCATCAGGAATTTCTTTCGCTTCTGAACGAGTACCAAGATCATCTTCATAGAAATAAGCGACATTTTCTACAAGGTCAATAACCCCTTCAAAATGGTCTTCAGCACCAATCGGCAATTGGATTGCATGTGCATTCGCTTGAAGGCGATCTCTTAAAGTACTTACAGAGTAAAGGAAATCAGCACCGATTTTGTCCATTTTGTTGACAAATACGATACGAGGTACTCCATAAGTTGTTGCCTGACGCCAAACGGTTTCCGTTTGCGGTTCAACACCGGACTGTGCGTCAAGGACAGCAACAGCACCGTCAAGCACACGAAGTGAACGTTCAACTTCAACAGTGAAGTCTACGTGTCCTGGTGTGTCGATAATGTTTACTCGGTATCCTTTCCATTGTGCAGTTGTCGCAGCAGATGTAATCGTGATACCACGTTCTTGCTCCTGTTCCATCCAGTCCATTTGGGAAGCCCCTTCATGAGTTTCACCAATTTTGTGGATACGGCCAGTATAGAACAAGATACGTTCGGTTGTAGTCGTTTTACCGGCATCGATATGAGCCATGATTCCGATATTACGTGTTTTTTCTAAGGAGAACTCTCTTGCCATTGGGTCTTTTCTCCTTCCTTCTTAGGGAATAATTTTTTTTCGCGTAAGATTACCAACGATAGTGAGCGAATGCTTTGTTAGCTTCTGCCATCTTATGCGTATCTTCACGTTTCTTAACAGCAGCACCAGTATTGTTAGCTGCATCAAGAATTTCGTTAGCTAGACGCTCTTCCATTGTCTTTTCTCCACGAAGACGAGCGTAATTCACTAACCAGCGAAGTCCAAGAGTCGTACGACGATCAGGACGTACTTCTACAGGCACTTGGTAGTTCGCACCACCTACACGACGTGCTTTAACTTCAAGTACTGGCATGATGTTTTTCAATGCTTGTTCGAAAACCTCCATTGCATCGTTGCCGGTACGTTCTTTAATGATATCGAATGACTTGTATAGGATTGTTTGAGCTTTACCTTTTTTACCGTCGATCATCATTTTGTTGATCAAACGAGTTACAAGCTTAGAATTATAAAGTGGATCAGGTAAAACGTCTCTTTTTGCTACAGGACCTTTACGAGGCATCTGATTATCCTCCCTTCTTTTGTATACGGGCTTTAAGCAGATGAGTTTCTCGCTCTTATAACCGCCAAAAGGGTGAACAACCGCAAGACGCGGAAGTCCGATGCCTTTAAACAGCTTTGCCAGAATTTCTTGCTTTAAAAACCCTTTTTGGTTTTATTTAAGCTTAATCATTATTTTTTCTTAGGACGTTTTGTACCATACTTAGAACGACCTTGTGCACGGTTTTCAACACCGGCAGTATCAAGTGCACCACGTACAATGTGGTAGCGTACACCTGGTAAGTCTTTAACACGTCCGCCACGGATTAGTACAACACTGTGCTCTTGCAGGTTGTGTCCGATACCCGGAATGTAGGCAGTAACCTCAATTCCATTTGTTAGGCGCACACGGGCATATTTACGAAGCGCTGAGTTTGGCTTCTTAGGTGTCATTGTACCAACACGTGTACATACCCCGCGTTTTTGTGGTGAAGATACATTAGTGTGCTCTTTCTTGAAACTGTTGTATCCTTTGTTAAGTGCAGGAGACTTAGAAGTTTCCACTTTGTTCACGCGTCCCTTGCGTATTAACTGATTAATTGTAGGCATGTTGAATCTCCTCCTTTCATTACGTTTTATAATCCACATACCCAGGTGGTTCATTTTAATGCAAAAAACAATGTCTTTGCAAACAAGCAAAAACAACAAGTACGTTATTGAATAATGGCAACAGTTGCTGCTCCTACCTCAATTCCGCAGGCCTTGCCGAGCTTTTTCATAGACTCTGCCATTGCAACCGGAACACCATGTTCATTTGCCAGAGTAATGACCTGAGTTGTCAGACTAGGGTCCGCATCTTTTGCTACGACAACTTCCTTTACTGAATCGCGTTTGAGCGCTTTAACTGTCTGCTTCGTACCGATAATAACAGATTGTGCCTGTGATACTTTATCATAAGACATCAGATATCCTCCAAAGTAACAGGTTAACTTGAGCACCTTGATTATATTATCATCCTAAAAGAAGGATGTCAACACAGTGTGACCATTTTTAGACATCCTTCTTTAGGAGATTTTAATTTTTATTCTGTAGGAACCATTTCCTCGGAAGGGTTTGCTTGTTTGATCGGCTTTACTTTGCGGTAATTCAGCATACCCGTTCCCGCTGGAACAAGTTTCCCGATAATAACATTCTCTTTCAGACCGAGTAGTTCATCGCGTTTTCCTTTAATCGCTGCATCTGTCAAGACACGCGTTGTCTCTTGGAATGAAGCAGCAGACAAGAAGGAGTCTGTTTCAAGCGATGCTTTTGTAATACCAAGTATTACAGGACGGCCTGTCGCAGGTCTTTTTCCTTCAAGCAACACTTTTTTGTTTGCTTGTGTAAACTGGTGAATGTCCAGGAGTGTTCCAGGTAACACGTCTGTGTCACCGGCATCGATAACCCGTACTTTGCGGAGCATCTGACGAACCATTACCTCGACGTGTTTATCACCAATTTCAACACCTTGCATCCGGTAAACCTTTTGCACTTCATGTAGCAGATATTCTTGAACTGTGGTGATATCCGTTACTTTCAAAAGTTCTTTCGGATCAACTGAACCTTCAGTTAGCACCTGTCCGCGGGAAATTTTGTCACCTTCAGATACTTTAAGACGGGAATTGTAAGGAGCCGTATATGAACGACTTTCTACTTCCCCTTGAACGACGACTTCCTGCTGTTTGTCACGGACTTCGTTAATTTCAGCTATAACACCGTCAATTTCAGAAATTGTCGCCTGACCTTTCGGATTACGGGCTTCAAATAGTTCCTGAATACGCGGTAAACCTTGGGTAATATCGTCTCCAGCAACCCCGCCTGTATGGAAGGTCCGCATCGTTAACTGTGTACCAGGTTCACCAATTGATTGGGCTGCAATGATTCCGACTGCTTCACCAACTTCAACATCTGTACCAGTCGCTAGATTGCGGCCATAGCATCGTTTACATACACCATGTGATGTATTACATGTAAATGCGGAGCGAATCCAGACCTCTTCTATGCCTGCCTCAACAATTTCCAGCGCTTTGTCTTCATCAATCAGTTCATTCTCTTTAACAAGAATTTCCCCTGTTTCAGGATGTTTAATAGGTTTTCTTGCAAAACGACCAATCAGTCGCTCTTCAAGGCGTTCGATCACTTCTGTGCCTTCTGTAATAGCCTTTGCCAAAATACCTCTATCCGTACCACAATCTGTCTCACGGATAATAACATCTTGAGCTACGTCAACAAGACGGCGAGTCAAGTAACCTGAGTCAGCAGTCTTCAACGCTGTATCGGCAAGACCTTTACGAGCTCCGTGCGTTGAAATAAAGTATTCTAGCACTGTTAAACCTTCTCGGAAACTCGATTTAATTGGAAGTTCGATAATCCGACCTGCCGGGTTGGCCATTAGACCACGCATACCTGCAAGTTGTGTAAAGTTTGATGCATTACCCCGTGCTCCAGAGTCACTCATCATGTAGATCGGGTTCACTTCATCCAACGATTTCATCAACTTACCTTGGATCGTATCTTTCGCCGCACTCCAAATGGAAATGACACGTTCATAACGTTCTTCTTCTGTAATCAGACCACGTCTGAATTGTTTCAGAACGTTATCAACTTTCCCTTGGGCTTCTTCAAGAATTCTCTGTTTATCATCCAGAACCACGATGTCAGAAACGCCGACGGTAATTCCAGCTTTTGTAGAGAATTTAAAACCAAGATTCTTCATGCGGTCAAGCATTTTTGATGTTTCAGTGATGTGGAATCTTTTGAATATCTCCGCAATAATTTTACCTAAAATGCCTTTTTTAAATGGGGCATTAACTTCTTGTGCTTGAATTGCAGCTCTCACATCTACACCATAGTCTACGAAGAAACGATCAGGTGTTTTTTCCTCAATATTACTCTTTGTCGGCTCATTCATATACGGGAATGATGGCGGAAGAATTTCATTGAAGATCAACTTTCCTACAGTTGTAATGAGCAACTTAGAACGCTGTTCTTCAGTGAATGTTTCATTCTTCAAAGAATTAACTGCAACAGCGACTCTCGTATGCAAATGCACATACCCGTTTTGATAGGCCAACAACGCTTCATCTGTATCTTTGAAAATCATACCTTCCCCGACTGCACCAGGGCGCTCTAATGTTAAGTAATAATTTCCAAGTACCATATCCTGTGATGGCGTAACAACCGGTTTTCCATCTTTAGGATTGAGAATATTTTGTGCAGCAAGCATAAGAATACGCGCTTCCGCTTGTGCTTCGGCTGATAAAGGAACGTGTACCGCCATTTGGTCACCGTCAAAGTCTGCATTGTATGCTGTACAAACAAGCGGGTGAAGACGGATGGCACGGCCTTCAACAAGTGTTGGCTCAAATGCCTGAATTCCCAATCTGTGAAGCGTAGGGGCACGGTTTAGAAGTACCGGATGCTCTTTAATAACCGATTCAAGAACATCCCAAACCTCTGGTTGAACACGTTCGATTTTACGCTTCGCGCTCTTTATGTTATGGGCAAGACCTTTTTCAACCAACTCTTTCATGACGAAAGGCTTGAAAAGTTCCAAAGCCATCTCTTTCGGTAGTCCACACTGGTACATTTTCAGGTTCGGACCAACAACGATAACAGAACGACCTGAGTAGTCAACACGTTTCCCGAGTAGATTTTGACGGAAACGACCTTGTTTACCTTTCAACATATGTGAAAGTGATTTCAACGGTCTATTACCTGGTCCCGTAACAGGACGACCTCTGCGCCCATTATCAATTAATGCATCGACTGCTTCTTGAAGCATACGTTTTTCGTTTTGCACAATGATACTTGGAGCTCCAAGATCAAGAAGACGTTTTAAGCGATTGTTACGGTTAATGACACGGCGGTAAAGATCGTTTAAATCAGATGTTGCAAAACGACCACCGTCAAGCTGTACCATCGGTCTCAGTTCAGGAGGAATAACCGGAAGAACATCAAGGATCATCCAAGATGGTTTGTTTCCGGAATTACGGAAAGCCTCCAACACTTCAAGTCGTTTGATCGCCCGTGTCCGTCGCTGTCCTTGAGACGTTTTAAGCTCTTCTTTAAGTGCATCTACTTCTTTTACAAGATCGATATCTTGAAGAAGTTTATGAATCGCTTCTGCACCCATAGAAGCTTGAAACTTGCTTCCGTATTTATCAAGATATGCCCGGTATTCCTTTTCAGACAACAGCTGCTTCTTTTCAAGCGGCGTGTTTGCCGGGTCTGTTACCACATAGGAAGCAAAATAGATCACTTCTTCTAAAGCACGAGGAGACATATCTAGCACAAGACCCATACGGCTTGGTATTCCTTTAAAATACCAAATATGAGAAACTGGAGCCGCCAACTCAATATGTCCCATTCTTTCTCGTCGGACTTTAGCCCGCGTTACTTCAACTCCACAACGGTCACAAACTACGCCTTTATAACGAACTCGCTTGTACTTTCCGCAATGGCATTCCCAGTCCTTTTGAGGACCGAAAATGCGCTCACAGAACAGACCATCTTTTTCAGGTTTCAAAGTACGATAGTTGATTGTTTCAGGCTTTTTCACTTCTCCATAAGACCATGAACGGATTTTATCAGGTGAAGCGAGACCGATGTTCATGTACTCAAAATTGTTCACATCTAGCAAGGGGCCTACCTCCCTTTTTTCTTCGGGTTATACCCTGTCACTTGCACAAAAAATTCGTTTATTCCTTTGTGACGGTATCATGTTCTATATCAGGGGATGCTGTTTCTTCATCTTCATCATTTGATAAAGTAAGACCTTCATTTTGTTTTGCATCCTCATCATCTTCCAAATCTCTCATTTCAATTTCTTCTTCATCACTTGAGAGAATTTTAACGTCCATACCTAAACTTTGAAGTTCTTTAATTAATACTTTGAACGATTCTGGAACACCTGGTTCTGGAACGTTGTCACCTTTTACAATCGCTTCATAAGTTTTCACACGACCAACGACATCATCGGATTTAACGGTCAGAATTTCTTGAAGTGTGTATGCAGCACCATATGCTTCAAGTGCCCACACCTCCATCTCACCAAAACGCTGTCCACCGAACTGCGCTTTACCTCCGAGAGGTTGTTGAGTAACGAGTGAATAAGGTCCTGTTGACCGAGCATGGAGTTTGTCATCAACCATGTGGGCAAGTTTGATCATATACATGATTCCAACAGAAACCCGGTTATCAAACGGTTCTCCCGTACGACCATCGTATAGTACGGTTTTTGCATCTCTTGACATCCCAGCTTCTTCAAGCGTTTCCCATACATCTTCTTCACGAGCACCGTCAAATACCGGTGATGCGAAATGAAGACCAAGACGGCGTGCAGCCATACCGAGGTGGAGCTCCAATACTTGCCCGATGTTCATCCGTGATGGAACACCGAGTGGGTTTAACATAATATCAATTGGTGTTCCATCAGGTAGATAAGGCATATCTTCTTCAGGCAAAATCTTCGAGATAACCCCTTTATTACCATGTCGGCCTGCCATTTTGTCTCCTTCAGAAATTTTACGTTTCTGAACAATGTACACACGGACAAGCTGATTGACGCCAGGAGGCAGTTCATCGCCATCTTCACGATTGAAAACTTTGACATCAAGGATAATCCCGCCTCCGCCGTGCGGAACACGGAGAGATGTATCGCGAACTTCACGTGCTTTTTCTCCGAAAATAGCATGAAGCAAGCGCTCTTCTGCAGTAAGCTCAGTAACCCCTTTTGGCGTTACTTTTCCAACAAGAAGATCTCCGTCTTTTACTTCAGCACCGACACGAATAATGCCGCGCTCATCCAAGTTACGAAGAGCATCTTCTCCAACGTTTGGAATATCACGTGTGATTTCTTCAGGTCCAAGTTTTGTATCTCTTGCTTCTGATTCATATTCTTCAATATGAATCGATGTATATACGTCGTCTTTCACAAGGCGTTCACTCATGATGATGGCATCCTCATAGTTATAGCCGTCCCATGTCATGAAGCCGACCATCACATTGCGTCCAAGGGCAAGTTCACCCTTTTCCATAGACGGACCATCAGCTAAAATTTCACCTTTTACAACCTCATCTCCGACGCTTACAATTGGACGCTGATTATAGCAAGTTCCCTGGTTGGAACGAACAAATTTCAGCATACTGTATTTATCAAGATTTCCTTTTACCTTTTGACCATCTACTTCTTCATATCTGCGAACCCAAACATTTTTAGCTTCTACCCGTTCAACGATTCCCGGATAGCGACAGATGACAGCAGCACCAGAGTCTTTCGCTGATACATACTCCATTCCCGTTCCGACAACTGGTGATTCAGGCTGCATAAGCGGAACTGCTTGACGTTGCATGTTCGCACCCATCAAAGCACGGTTTGAGTCATCGTTTTCTAAGAAAGGAATACACGCAGTGGCTGCAGAGACAACTTGTTTTGGTGAAACGTCCATGTAATCAACACGGTCTTTTGGAACAACTGTGTTCTCACCTCTAAAGCGGGCAATAATTTGGTCGTCAATAAATGATCCGTCTTCAGCAAGTCGAGCGTTTGCCTGTGCCACAACATAGTTATCTTCTTCATCAGCCGTTAAATAATCGATCCTTGGCGTGACTTTTCCTGTCTCAGGATCAACCCTGCGATACGGTGTTTCAATAAAGCCAAAACGATTAACTTTAGCAAACGAAGAAAGAGAGTTAATCAATCCGATGTTCGGACCCTCAGGTGTTTCAATCGGACACATCCGACCATAGTGTGAATAGTGAACGTCACGCACTTCCATTCCGGCGCGTTCACGTGTCAAACCACCAGGTCCGAGCGCTGATAGGCGCCGTTTATGCGTTAACTCAGCAAGAGGATTTGTTTGATCCATGAACTGAGAAAGCTGTGAACTTCCGAAAAATTCTTTAATTGAAGCAATAACAGGACGTATATTAATCAGTTGCTGAGGCGTAATTGTATTTGTGTCCTGAATGGACATTCTTTCCCGAACAACACGTTCCATCCTGCTTAGACCAATCCGGAACTGGTTTTGTAACAGTTCACCTACAGAACGGAGTCTGCGGTTTCCTAAATGGTCAATATCATCAGTGTCTCCAACTCCATGAAGCAAGTTGAAGAAATAGCTGATTGAAGAGATAATATCGGCTGGTGTAATATTTTTAACACCTTCCTCAATAAAAGCATTTCCGATCACATTGATCGTTTGCTCCCCTTCTTGGTCAGTTGGAGCGTAGATTTTAATAGATTGAAGGATCACTTCATCTTCAACTACACCGCCATTTGGATATAGCTTTTTAAAGCCAATCCCATTTTCCAAGTACGGCAGTACTTTATCAAGTGTTCTTCTGTCCAAAATCGTACCTTTTTCCGCAAGAATCTCTCCTGTTTCAGGATCGATAAGCGTTTCCGCAAGTCGTTGATTGAAAAGACGATTTTTAATGTGAAGCTTTTTATTAATTTTATAACGTCCTACACTTGCAAGGTCATATCTTTTTGGATCAAAGAACCTTGAGTCAAGCAAACTCTTTGCATTTTCTACTGTTGGCGGCTCTCCAGGACGGAGGCGTTCGTAAATTTCAAGAAGTGCCTTATCAGTGTTTTCTGTATTATCTTTATCAAGAGTATTGCGCAAATACTCGTTTTCACCGACAAGATCAGTAATCTCCTGATCAGATCCAAAGCCAAGAGCACGCAAAAGAACCGTAACCGGCAACTTACGTGTGCGATCAATGCGGACATAAACAACATCTTTCGCATCTGTCTCGTATTCTAACCATGCGCCACGGTTTGGAATGACAGTTGCGGTAAAACCTTTTTTACCGTTTTTGTCAACTTTACCACTGAAATATACACTTGGAGAACGAACAAGCTGAGATACAATGACGCGTTCCGCACCGTTAATAATAAAGGTTCCGGTGTCTGTCATGATCGGGAAATCCCCCATGAAAACATCCTGGTCTTTTACCTCGCCAGTTTCTTTGTTGATTAAGCGAACTTTGACCCGCAACGGAGCTGAATAGGTTACATCACGTTCTTTTGATTCTTCTACTGGATACTTTGGATCACCTAAGCTGTAATCAATAAATTCCAGAGAGAGGTTACCAGTGAAATCCTCAATTGGTGATATGTCTTGAAACATCTCTCTAAGACCCTCATCAAGAAACCACTGATAAGAAGAGGTCTGAATTTCAATGAGATTTGGTAATTCTAACACTTCGCTAATGCGTGCATAGCTTCTGCGCTGGCGGTGTCGTCCATACTGAACTAGTTGACCTGTCAACTGATTCACCCCTCAAATCATGCGTAATATATGTGTAACAAGCATTTCTTTCTCATATATGTAAGAAATACCTTTACAAGACAAAAGAAAAAAGGGTTTCTAATTAGAAAACCACATCCAAAAACAAAATACCGATTTTATTAGTTTTCCCATAAATATATATTTTATACAAACCAATATGTTTCAGAAAAAAAAACGGTAAGCAAAATATATACATTGGCATTTTATAATACTAACATAGCTGAAAATCCGAGTCAAACTTTTTTTGCTCTGATAATATAGTATCCTTTCTTTTTTTGGACGATTTCAACATCCGCAAAAAGCTCTTTTAATTTATCAATAGCAGAAGGCCCGCCTTGTTTTTTTTGAATGACGACCCATAAGTCACCTGAAGACCGTAAATATTCAGCACTTTTTTCAAAGATAGCATGCACTATTTTTTTCCCAGCTCGTATAGGGGGATTCGTGATAATAGAAGCAAATGTTTGAGCAGGATCGACATTGGAAAACAGATCACTCTGGTATATATCAATGTTTTCGATCTGATTATGTAACGCATTTTCTTTTGAAAGTTCAACTGCCCTTTCATTGACATCAACCATGTGAACGAGTCGATTTTTGAAATCTGCAGCAAGAGAAAGACCGATAGGACCGTATCCACAGCCTACATCTAAAAAATCACCTTCTACCTCAGGTTCTTGGAAAGCCTCAATCAACAGTCTAGAACCAAAGTCGACCTCTTTTTTTGAAAATACGCCACTGTCACTTACAAATGTAAATGTCCGGTTCCTTAATAGAAATGTCCACTTTATTTTGTTGCTCTTCACTGAAGGTTTTTCAGAATAATAATGGTCAGTCATGATAGAACCTCCTAAAGTTGTGAACCCTTTTCACTATCTTGAAGCAAGATGGCTTTTATTATACGGAAGAAAAATAGTTAATCAGCAAAGAAAAAGCTCGCTTTTAAAAGCGAGCTTTCCCCTAAAGATTAGGCGAAGATTACTTAACTTCTACAGAAGCGCCAACTTCTTCAAGTTTAGCTTTAAGCTCTTCAGCTTCTTCTTTGGCAATACCTTCTTTAAGAGGTTTTGGAGTGTTGTCAACAAGTTCTTTAGCATCTTTCAAGCCAAGACCAGTGATTTCACGCACAACTTTGATAACTTTGATCTTTTGATCTCCTGCACCAGCAAGAATAAGATCAAATTCAGTTTGCTCTTCAGCAGCTCCGCCAGCAGCAGCTCCACCAGCTACAGCTACAGGAGCAGCTGCAGTTACACCAAATTCTTCTTCAATTGCTTTTACTAACTCGTTTAATTCAAGCACAGTTGCTTCTTTAACGGAAGCAATGATTTCTTCAATGTTTAAAGCCATTTGTAATTCCTCCATTTGTTTTCATTTTTTATAAACCGACTACATTAAGCGCCTTGTTCTTCCTTTTGTTCTGCCACAGCTTTTGTAGCAAGAGCAAGGTTGCGAACTGGAGCTTGAAGTACACTAAGCAACATAGAAAGTAAGCCTTCGCGAGATGGAAGTTCAGCAAGAGCTTTCACTTCTTCAACAGTAGAAACTTTACCTTCGATAACACCAGCTTTGATTTCAAGAGCTTCGTGTTTTTTAGCAAACTCGTTAATTACTTTTGCTGGAGCGACAACATCTTCAGTACTGAATGCAATCGCATTCGGTCCCGTTAAGACATCATTCAAACCATCAAGTTCAGCTTGTTCAACCGCACGACGAGTCATTGTGTTTTTGTAAACTTTGAACTCAATGTTCGCTTCGCGCAGTTGCTTACGAAGTTCAGTAACTTCAGAAACATTAAGACCGCGATAATCAACAATAATTGTTGATTTACTTTCTTTCAGTTTAGAAGTAATTTCTTGAACAACAGCTTTTTTTGTTTCAATTACACTGCTCATGGTTACACCTCCTATAGATTTAATCGTGTAACACTTATACCGCTCGGTGTCACGTTCTTTAACGACGAATTCCATATAAAAAGCCTCCATTTGACATGGAGGCTGTATATACAAGCATACGTTGCGTAAAGCTGTGATATATATACACCTCGGTAGGGAATTAAGCCACAGGCACCTACTGTCTACGGTATAAATGGACATATTTTATTTTACAACGTTTTGAATTATATCAAAACGAATGATATGAGTCAATACTATTTTACGTTAAAAGTTGAAGGATCTACTTTAATCCCAGGTCCCATTGTAGATGTGACAGATACATTCTTCACATAGACACCTTTAGCAGCTGCAGGTTTCGCTTTCATAATTGTGTCGTAAATTGTTGCAAAGTTTTCAGCAAGCTTCACATCATCAAAAGAAACTTTACCGATTGGCACATGAATGTTTCCAGCTTTATCGACACGATATTCAACTTTACCAGCTTTGATTTCGTTTACTGCTTTTTCAACTTCGAACGTAACTGTACCTGTTTTAGGGTTTGGCATAAGACCTTTTGGTCCAAGCACGCGTCCGATTTTACCGACTTCACCCATCATATCAGGAGTCGCCACGATCACATCAAACTCAAACCAACCTTGCTGAATTTTGTTGATGTAATCAGTATCCCCTACATAATCTGCACCAGCAGCTTCTGCTTCTTTCGCTTTTTCTCCTTTAGCGAAAACAAGGACGCGTTGTGTTTTACCTGTTCCATTTGGAAGAACAACCGCACCGCGGATCTGCTGATCATTTTTACGAGGGTCAACACCTAAACGAAATGCAGCTTCAACAGTAGCATCAAATTTAGCAGTGTTTGTTTTTTTCACAAGCTCAATTGCTTCATTTACATCATAAGCTTTTGTACGTTCAACAAGCTTCGCCGCTTCTACGTACTTCTTTCCTTTTTTTGCCATTTAAAAATTTCCTCCTTAGTGGTTTTAGCGGAATAACCTCCCACGAATAAGGGTTGCGAACTTGTCTAATCCAAACTCGCAACCCAACAAAGAAACAAAAAATTAGTCTTCAATCACAATACCCATACTGCGGGCAGTTCCTTCAACCATGCGCATAGCCGCTTCAACACTTGCTGCATTCAAGTCAGGCATTTTCGTTTCAGCGATTTCACGTACTTTATCGCGCTTGACGGTTGCTACTTTATTACGGTTAGGTTCACCAGAACCTGACTCAATTCCAGCCGCTTTTTTAAGTAACACAGCAGCTGGCGGAGTTTTTGTAATAAATGTAAATGAACGGTCTTCGTAAACCGAAATTTCTACAGGAATGATAAGACCAGCTTGGTCAGATGTACGAGCGTTAAACTCCTTACAGAATCCCATGATGTTAACACCGGCTTGACCTAACGCAGGACCAACTGGTGGAGCTGGATTCGCTTTCCCAGCAGGAATTTGCAATTTTACTACTTTTACTACTTTTTTAGCCACGAGACACACCTCCTTAAGTCCGTGATGTGGTAATAGGGTGAACCCTCCCACTCAAGGTCTCATTCTTTATATGAATGATGAAAATATCAAGCTAGCTGCCTTGCCATTTCTGCCAAGACGCACCTTTGTATATTACCACTTTTATATAGTGATTTCAAGCGCTTATTCTATTACAATTTGTCAACTTGAGTAAATTCAAGTTCAACAGGGGTTTCTCTTCCAAACATATTAACAAACACTTTCACCTTGTTTTTGTCATGGTCGATCTCTTCAATTGTCCCTGTAAAATCGGCAAACGGACCATCGATCACTTTAACAGTTTCCTTCAGTTCAAAATCAATTTCTGTTTTTCGTTCTTCAAGGCCCATCCGTTTCAAAATTCTTTCTGCTTCACCTGGTAGTAAAGCGGTCGGTTTAGAACCTGAACCAGCAGAACCGACAAAGCCTGTCACACCAGGCGTATTTCTGACAACATACCAAGAGTCATCTGTCATCACAAGTTCAACTAAAACATAACCAGGGAATACTTTCTTCTTAACTACTTTTTTCTTCCCATTTTTGATATCCGTTTCTTCTTCTTCAGGTACAACGACACGGAAAATTTTATCCTGCATCCCCATCGATTCAACCCGTTTTTCTAAGTTTGCTTTGACCTTATTTTCATAGCCGGAGTACGTGTGTACAACATACCATTTCTTTTCCATTCTCATTCAGGACCTCTCTAGTCCTTCCCTCCCCACACCATAATATTTTAGGCCGTAATGAGAAACCGACACTTCTTTTATACGAGCCTCATATTTTAAAACAATGAAAAAACCCGTTGAACGGGTTTTTTTGCGAGTCATATTTAGATCTATTATAACACGTTTTTCTGATCATTATTCAACTATTAAACGAATTAATTGTGTAAAACCCGAATCGACTAAGGCAAAAAAGACCGCGAAAAAAACAACAGTAATAATAACAGTAATCGTATAGCGCGTTAATTCTTTGCCTTTTGGCCAACTGACTTTCTTCATTTCTTTTGCGACATTTTTTAAAAATTTCATATTACGCCTCCACAATCTAAAAACAAAAAACTATTTTGTTTCAAGATGTACTGTATGTGAGTTGCAGTTATTGCAGTATTTCTTTACTTCAAGCCGCTCAGCTAATGCTGCGGAGCTTTTCATTGTCGTATAATTGCGATTCCCACAATTTTTACAAGCTAATGTTATTTTTTTCTTCATGTTTGTTTACACCTTTTTTCTGGACAATCATTTCTTTTAGTAAAATACCACAGTACTAAAATCACTGTCAATATGCCGGAAGCATCAGTTACAAACTGATTTCACGAAGTTCCAAATATTTCTCCAATTTGCGTTTGACACGTTGAAGCGCGTTATCGATTGATTTGACATGACGATTCAACTCTTCAGAAATCTCCTGATAGGATCTTCCATCAAGATAAAGTGCAAGTACTTTTCTTTCTAAATCGCTAAGTAATTCTCCCATCTTAAGTTCAATATCATCAAACTCTTCCTGATTGATTATCAACTCTTCAGGATTCATTACTTTAGCTCCCGAAATAACATCCAGAAGCGTTCGGTCTGAATCTTCATCATAAATCGGCTTGTCCAGCGACACATAAGAATTTAACGGAATATGTTTTTGGCGAGTTGCTGTCTTAATCGCGGTAATAATTTGGCGGGTAATGCATAATTCTGCAAAAGCTTTAAAAGAAGTCAGCTTGTCCTCTTTAAAATCACGGATAGATTTATAGAGACCAATCATCCCTTCCTGAACAATATCCTCTCGATCAGCTCCAATTAAAAAATAGGATCTTGCTTTTGCCCTCACAAAGTTACGGTACTTTGTAATTAAATAATCTAACGCATCACTGTCTCCGACATGAACCATTTCAATAACCTGCTCATCTTCCAACTGGCAAAACCGTTCTTTGTTGAACTGCTCCTTGCTGAATTTTCCCTGGTTGTTTTTTAAGTTCACTCCGATCCCCCCGACCGCACGTAGATAGAAATATTATACAGTAATAGCTAAAAATGCGTCAACCTACTCCAAATCGCCCCGCCGCCATTTTTCAAATTTTTTTAGGACTTCTTCTGAGATTGGTATCTTGCTGATTGGGCGTTCTGAAGTAATTTTTTTTACCCTTTTTTCAATTTTTCTCTCAATCGCTTCAACTTCCCGTAGCAATTCTCGGGCAGACTTGCGTAACGCTCCCTGCCCAAAGATCGCCCACTGCTCAGTATAGTCTGATGTAGCAACATGAATTTGCGTTTGAATATCATTTAAATCTGAAGCTAGTTTCTCAATTCGTTCATCAGCTGTTTCATTTTCTCTTGTGAAAATCACCTCTACACGATGATTAATTTTTTTCTTTTCAATTCCTTTGACGAGGTGTGCATCAAACACAACAATCACACGAAAACCTGTGTAAGATTGATATTCCGCCATTTTTTGAATCAACAGGTCCCTTGCTTCTTCAAAGCTGTTCTTTTTTAGATCCTTTAACATAGGCCAGGATCCAATCATGTTATAGCCGTCTACTAAAAGGATGTCCATTCCCTCTTTAATCTCCTAAAGGGCTTCGCTTCCGAAGAACTTCATACATAAGCAAGCCGGCTGCAACAGACGCATTTAAAGAAGTGACTTTTCCTACCATCGGCAGAGAATAGAGAAAATCGCATTTTTCTTTGACAAGTCTCCCCATTCCTTTTCCTTCACTCCCGATCACCAATGCCAGCGGCATGTTTCCATCCATTGACCTGTAATCTTGATTCGCTGATGCATCGGTACCGACAACCCAGACGCCCTGTTCTTTCAGTTCTTCTAATGTTCGTGAAAGATTGGTTACTCTAACGACCGGAATATGTTCAATTGCACCTGTTGAAGCCTTTGCAACAGTAGTGGTAAGGCCGACCGCACGCCGTTTTGGAATAATAATACCGTGGGCACCAGCTGCATCAGCTGTCCTCATGATTGAGCCTAAATTATGCGGATCTTCGATTTCATCTAATACAAGGATAAACAGCTGTTCATTTTTCGCTTCTGCCTTTTGAAAAAGGTCGTCTAATTGTGCATACTCATATGCTGCAACTTGGGCGACCACGCCCTGATGCTGTCCAGAAACCATCTGATCAAGTTTTTTTCTCGGAACATACTGAATTGTAATCCCTCTTTTAGCTGCGAGTTCAACGACTTGCTGAGCTTGTCCCTTTACCGTGTTTTCCGCCATCCACAATTTATACAGTTCTCGGTCTGATTTTAAAGTTTCAATTACCGCGTTTTTCCCAATAACATAATCGTGTTGCTGTGTCATTTTATTTCCTCCCTTCCATCCCGTTTTTCCAATGCTTTTTGAATCAATTCATCAAGCCTTTCTTCCCTGTTTTCCAAAAAAAGATACCCTATAACCGCTTCAAAAGCTGTACTGTAGCGATACGTTTGAACATCAGTATTTTTAGGTACCGTTCCTGACTTTGCATTTCGTCCTCTTCTGAGCACAGCTTGTTCTTCATCAGTGAAAAAACCTTGCTTTTCCAGTTCAAATAGCATGCATGCCTGTGATTTTGCAGAAACATAACGACTTGACCGTTTGTGTAAGTCATGAGGTTTTGACACTCCTTGCTTTAACAGGTGATGCCTGACATAAATGTCTAAAACGGCATCACCCATGTAAGCAAGTGCTAGCCCATTCATTTGTTTAGCATGTTTAATGGTTTCTAACTTCATGTTTATGATTCTCCTCTTTTCCAGCGTGTCCCTTGAGGAGTATCCTCTAAAATGATGTTCATGCTTTTTAATTGATCACGGATGTTATCAGATGTTGCAAAATCTCGATTTCTGCGGGCTTCGTTTCTCTTTTCAATTAACTCTTCAATGTCTTGATTCAAAAGCTCTTGTTCCTGAAGTGAAAACCCCAGAACCGAACAAATCTCATCAAACAAATGAAGGAAGGCCTTAATGACATGTTCAGCAGTGGTTTTTTCTTGTAAATAGTAGTTTGCATGCTTAGCTAGATCGAACAGGACAGAAATCGCATTCGCTGTATTGAAGTCATCATCCATTGCAGTTTCAAAAGCGGTTCGCTGCTCAGCAATTTTTTCAAGCCACTTGGAATCCTCTTCTGTTAAATTTGTACTGCTTTTTAGCCGATATTGCAAATTGCCATAAGCGGTTTTTAACCGATCAAAAGCATTTTTTGTATTCTCCAACAAATCAACTGAATAGTTAATTGGATGCCTGTAATGAACAGACAACATAAAAAATCTCAGTACTTTCGGATCATATTCTTTAATAATCTCGTGAACAAGAACAAAATTCCCTAGAGATTTGGACATTTTTTCATTATCAATATTAATATAACCGTTATGAAGCCAATATTTCGCAAAAGTCTTTCCTGTCAAAGCTTCAGATTGGGCAATTTCGTTTTCATGGTGAGGAAATGTCAAATCCTGTCCCCCTGCATGAATATCGATCGAATCTCCTAAGTATTTTCTAGCCATTGCCGAGCACTCAATATGCCAGCCTGGTCGCCCTTTTCCCCATGGACTATCCCAAGAGATTTCATTTTCTTTAGCCGCTTTCCATAAAGCAAAGTCAAGAGCATCCTCTTTTTTCTCACCGATCTGAATTCGTGCACCTGATCTTAACTCATCAATCGATTGGTGAGAAAGCTTTCCATAGCCAGCAAATGATCTTGTTTTATAATAAACATCTCCATCAGCTTCATAAGCGTATCCCTTTTCAATCAAAGTCTTAATAAAATCAATAATATCGTCCATATTTTCAGTCACGCGTGGATGGCAATCGGCTTTTGAGCAGCCAAGTGAACCAACATCTTCGAAGTACGCCTTGATAAACCGTTCGGCGATCACGGGCACCTCTTCACCGAGCTCCTCTGCTGCTTTAATCAATTTGTCATCAACATCTGTAAAGTTAGAGATATAGTGAACATCATACCCTCTGTACTCCAAGTATTTTCTAACGGTATCGTAGACGATAGCCGGTCTTGCATTTCCAATGTGAATGTAGTTATAAACAGTCGGTCCGCAAACATACATTTTCACTTTGCCCTCTTCAAGAGGGATAAACTGTTCTTTTTTTCTTGTCAGTGTATTATAAAGTACAATCGTCATGACTCATCTTCCCTTCTTTTCCCTTTAGTTCTTGTTTAAGACGTTGGATTTCATGCTCTAATTCTCGGAAACGGTCAGCGACTGGATCTGGTAAATCTTGATGATTAAGATCCCGTTTAATTTTCTTTCCATTTTGGACAACAACACGTCCTGGGATTCCGACGACAGTTGAGCACTCTGGAACATCATGTAGGACAACAGAGCCCGCTCCGATTTTTGAACCTCTCCCTATCGTGATAGAACCAAGTACCTTGGCCCCTGTTGATATCAATGCATCATCTTCAATTGTCGGATGCCGCTTGCCTTTTTCTTTTCCTGTTCCTCCAAGAGTCACTCCTTGAAAAACGGTTACATTATGGCCGATCTCACATGTCTCTCCAATAACAACGCCCATTCCATGATCTATAAAAAACCTTCTGCCAATCTTCGCACCTGGATGAATTTCGATTCCTGTGAAGAAGCGAGAAATTTGTGAGATGACTCTGGCAATGAAAAATCTTTTTCTTTTATATAAAGCATGCGCAATTCGATGGGCCCATATCGCATGCAAACCTGAATAAGTTAGGATGACTTCAAAATAACTTCTGGCAGCCGGATCTTGATCAAATACGACTTCCACATCTTCTTTAAGCATTTTCAAAAACACATGATTCCCCCCTTTTCCCGCTTCTCTTTTTTTAACGGACATTAAACCAAACCATACAAAAAACGCCTCTGCCATAATGACAGAGACGTTTTATTAAACGCGGTTCCACTCTGTTTAGAAAACAGCCCATCTGTTTTCCCAACTTTCATCCATAACGGTGGACACCGCCTTTAAATACTAGTTTAAAAACGTTCTTTAAAGGTCTCAAGAGATGCATTTCTAAAGCAAGGCACTTAAGTCTCTCTCAGCCGCTGAAGACTCTCTCTTTAAAGGCCATCTACTTTATACTTTTCTCTGTCAACGATTTTTGCTTATTTACTTTTCAACCGTTTTAAAACAGTGTCTTTTCCGATCAACTCAATCGACTGAGGCAATTCAGGTCCATGAGTCTGACCTGTTGTTGCCACACGGATTGGCATAAACAGTTTTTTTCCTTTATGTCCTGTTTCCTTTTGAACAGCTTTGATGGATGCTTTGATGTTTTCCGCTGTAAACTCTTCCAACTGTTCGAGTTTCTCAGCAAATACTTGAAGCACTTCCGGAACCTGTTCTTCCTCTAAAACAGTTCTTGCTTCATGATTATACTGGATTTCGTCTTTAAAGAACAACTCCGCTAGCTCGACAATTTCTGCACCATAACTTAACTGTTCTTGATAAAGAGAGACGAGCTTACGAACCCATTCTTGTTCATTCTCAGAAAGTTCTTGTGAAAGTTTCCCTGCTTTCTGCAAATGTGGAACCGTCAATTGAATAACCTGATCAAGATCAAGTTTTTTCACATATTGGTTATTAACCCATTTCAGTTTATGCGTATCAAACACAGCTGGTGATTTTGATAAACGCTTCACATCAAAGATCTCAATAAACTGTTCTTTTGTAAACAGTTCTTCTTCACCGACCGGTGACCAGCCAAGCAGAGCAATGAAGTTAAACAGCGCTTCTGGTAAATAGCCAAGTTCTTCATATTGTTCAATAAATTGAATGATTGATTCATCGCGTTTACTTAGTTTTTTACGATTTTCATTGACAATCAGCGTCATATGTCCAAAATCCGGAATGTCCCAACCAAACGCATTATAGATCATGATTTGCTTCGGTGTATTAGAAATATGGTCTTCTCCACGTAAAACATGTGTCATTTTCATTAAATAATCATCGACTGCGACAGCAAAGTTATATGTTGGTGTTCCGTCTTTTTTGACGATGACAAAATCACCGATTCCATCTGTTTCAAAAGAAATTTCGTCTTTGACAATGTCTTGAAAAGTAATGACGTCTCCCTTAGGAACCTTAAAACGGATGCTTGGTTGCCTTCCTTCAGCGCGAAGTTTTTCTTTTTCTTCTTTTGTTAAGCTACAACACTTTCCAGAATAACGCGGCATTTCTCCGCGGGCTGATTGGTCTTCTCGCTCTTTCTCAAGCTCTTCCTCTGTGCAATAACAATGATATGCCAGACCTTTTTCAAGCAGTTCTTCATAATATGTTTTGTAAATTTCATTTCTTTCAGATTGACGGTATGGTCCATATTCACCACCGACATCTACACTTTCATCCCAATCCATGCCCAGCCATTTTAAATAGTTGAGCTGGCTTTGCTCTCCGCCCGCAATATTTCGTTTTTGATCTGTATCTTCTATCCGAACGATGAATTTCCCACCTTGGCTTCGAGCAAATAAATAATTAAAAAGGGCAGTTCTTGCATTTCCAATATGTAAATGCCCGGTAGGACTCGGTGCATATCGAACCCGAACTTCATTTCCCATCTGTCTAACTTCCTTTCGTATCAGGTCATAGTTCACATTTAGTTCTATTTTATCATTAAATGAAATGACCTACAAAGTGAATCAACTTTTTTGGATGAGTACGACAGCCTGAGCCGCTATTCCTTCAGCTCTTCCTGTAAACCCAAGCTTTTCGGTTGTCGTCGCCTTTACATTAATTTGCGAAATATCAGCGTCCAACCCTTCCGCAATTCTGACCCGCATGTCTTCAATATAAGGAGCCATTTTTGGTTTTTGGGCAATGATCGTACAATCAAGGTTCCCAAGCGTATACCCTTTCCCCTTGACTAACTGCCACACATGCTGGAGAAGTTTAAAGGAATCGGCATCTTTGAATTCTGGATCAGTATCCGGAAAATGCTTGCCAATATCACCTTCTCCAATCGCTCCAAGACAAGCATCAGCAATGGTGTGCAAAAGCACATCAGCATCAGAATGCCCTAAAAGACCTTGTTCAGATGGAATCGTAACTCCTCCAATAATAAGCGGTCTTCCTTTTACAAGCTGATGAACGTCAAACCCTTGTCCAATTCTAAACATGTTCATTCCTTCTTTCCGCTTCTAATATCGCCTCTGCAACAAGCAGGTCATCAGGTGTTGTCAACTTAATGTTTTGATAATCTCCCTGAATGATAGCGACCTTTCCACCCGCTTCTTCAACCAGACTGGCATCATCTGTTCCAAAAAACCCTGTTGCTTCAGCTTTAAGATGGGCGTTCATCAAAATAGAAAGACGAAAAGCTTGCGGGGTTTGAGCGGCCCACAAGCTTGAACGTTCAATTGTTCCAGTTATCTCATCGTCTTGAACGCGTTTGATGGTATCTTTGACTGGTACAGCAACAATTGCAGCACCTGTTTCATTTGCTTTTTTAACAAGCTGTTCGATATGTTCCTGTTTGATAAACGGTCTAGCCCCATCATGGACAAGGACTATTCCTTCTTTTCCGACTGCTTGAATTCCTTGCATAACACTGTGCTGGCGTTCGCTTCCACCAGTTACAATTTTGATAGGTGTGATAAAATGATACTCATTTAAAAGACTGTTAAATTCATCGTATTCGTTCTCATTGATCACAAGAATGATTCTTTTACATGCATTGTGGTGTTCAAACACCTTTAATGTATGAATAATAACAGATGTTCCTTTTGCCTTAATAAACAGTTTATTTTTTCCGGCCTTCATTCGTTTGCCTTGTCCGGCAGCAGGAATAATGACTTGATAATCCATCTTTCTTTCTCCCTTTTTACAGCGCCTTCTCCAGCAGTTTCGGTTTCGCGAATATCATTCTTCCCGCAGCTGTCTGCAGTACACTGGTCACGAGCACATCGATATGTTTACCAATATAGTTTCGACCTTCTTCAACAACGATCATTGTGCCATCATCCAAATAACCGACACCTTGATTATGTTCTTTACCGTCTTTTATCACCTGTACCTTCATCTCTTCACCAGGAAGCACGACAGGCTTAACAGCATTGGCCAAATCATTAATATTAAGAACAGCCACCTTTTGAAGTTCACACACTTTATTTAAATTAAAGTCATTTGTGACAACAACACCTGAAGTTAACTTTGCAAGTTTGACTAGTTTACTGTCAACTTCTTGAATATCTTCAAAATCGCCTTCATAAATTTCAACCTTGATATTTAATTCTTTTTGAATTCTATTTAAAATATCAAGACCTCTTCGACCTCTGTTCCGTTTAAGAACGTCAGATGAGTCAGCGATATGCTGAAGTTCACCAAGAACGAATTGAGGAATCACGATAACACCTTCAAGAAAACCTGTTTGACAAATATCAGCGATTCTTCCGTCTATAATAACACTTGTGTCTAATATTTTCAGCCTTTTATCTTCTCTAGTATGCTCCTCTTCAACAGTACCTTTTTTCTTTCGAGATGTGAAAAGAGTGAGAATCTCATCTTTTTTCTTAAAACCTACCCTGAATCCCAAATAACCAAGAAGTGCAGCTAATACAAGGGGAATGACAGTGCCGATTAACTGATATGGGAAATATTTCAACGGGATAAGATTAACAATAAGATATGCCAGTAAAAGCCCGAAAACCAGTCCTAATGATCCAAACAACAAGTCTGAAACAGGGGCTTTTATTAAAGAGTCCTCAATTCTTTTCAACCAATTGATCACATAATCCGCACACCAGATGCCAATAAGAAAAAAGATAATAGCCCCCAAACAAGCAGATACATACGGATTTGTTACTAAAGGTATGTCCTTCACGTTCAACAGTACAAACAATTCCGGTACGAGAAAAACACCGATAACGCCACCCAAAATCGCAAAGAACGCCTGAACTATTCGTTTTAACATACCTTCACCTCCTTTTTTAATGTTCAATAGTTCATAAATAGAACTGTCAGTAAAATAAAATTAAAAATATTATACCCAGATATTTCATGTTTTAATCATTCATTCAAAAAAGACTACTATGGTCGATCGATATAATGTTTTTCTTGTAGCCCTTTAAGGCCATTCTTGATTTTTTGGGCGCGAACTGTACCGATTCCGTCTACTTCGTCTAATTCTTTCATATCCGCTTCTATGATTAGCTTAAGATGACCAAATGCTTCAACAACATTTTCGACAATCGGCATCGGCAACCTTGGAATTTTGTGAAGAAGTCTGTAACCACGTGGAAAAACATAGTCCTCCATATTCGTTGAAGCTGAGTACCCAAGAAGTTTTAATAAAATGCTATCATCCAACAATTCAAAGCTGGACATATCTTGAAGTTGCTTTAAAAGAACAAATGGATCTTTAACTTTTTCTTTGACATAGTCTTTTACAAAAAGAGCCGCTTCTTGTTCCATATCGGTTATGAGTTCGCTTACTTGCAGTCTTATTAAATGTCCTTCAGTTCCAAGCTCTGTAATATACATATTAATCTCATTTTTAATTCTAAGCACCATTTCATATCGATGGAGAACAGATATGACATCACTAAATGACACGAGCTCTTCAAACTCCAGGGCATTCAATGTGGAAATCGCATGATCCAAAATCAGCTTGTACTTTTCTAGCGTCTGAATCGCTTGATTGGCTTTTGTTAAGATAAAGCCAATATCTTTAAGAATATACTTCATACTTTTTTGATAGAGTGTGATGACATTTCGTCTCTCAGATATGGCGATCACCAGACATCCAGTCTGTTTAGCAACTCGCTCAGCTGTCCTGTGCCGCATTCCTGTTTCTGAAGAAGCGATCGTCGCCTCAGGCATAAGTTGTGTATTTGCATATAAAATCTTTTGTCCTGAATCACTAAGGATAATAGCGCCATCCATTTTCGCCAACTCATATAAATGAGCCGGAGAAAAAGAAGAATTAATATGGAATCCGCCATCAACCACTACTTTTACTTTGTCATTAAAACCAACAACAATTAATCCACCAGTTTTCGCTCGAAGTACATTTTCAATCCCCTCGCGTATAGGTGTACCTGGAGCAACAAACTGCAATATTTCTGAAAGGTCTTGTTTCGCCCCTTTTTTATCTTTTTCCATCTATTATGATCCTCCTAGTGAAGTTCGAAGAGCCTCAGCTACATTTTCCACACCGATAACCTCAATTCCTTTCGGTCTGGTCCATCCTTCCAAATTTGCTGATGGGATGATCATTCTCTTAAACCCAAGCTTTGCCGCCTCCTGAACTCGCTGTTCAATCCTAGACACTCTTCGAACTTCTCCTGTTAAACCAACCTCCCCGATAAAACAATCTGTCGGATGTGGCGGGGCATCTTTAAAGCTTGAAGCGATGCTTACGGCTACAGCTAAATCAATTGCCGGTTCATCTAGCTTCACTCCACCAGCTACCTTTAAATAGGCGTCTTGATTTTGCAAAAGTAGCCCCACTCTTTTTTCCAGGACGGCCATTAATAGCGACACTCGGTTATGGTCAATTCCAGTTGCCATTCTGCGTGGATTACCAAAACTTGTAGGAGATATGAGTGCTTGTATTTCAACAAGAACTGGTCTAGTTCCTTCCATTGAAGCGACTACACTTGAGCCAGCAGCACCTGCAGAGCGTTCTTCAAGAAATATTTCAGAGGGGTTTAATACCTCTGTAAGGCCTTCTTCCCTCATTTCAAAAATGCCCATCTCATTAGTTGATCCAAATCGATTTTTAACAGCTCTTAAAATCCGAAATGTATGGTGTCGCTCACCTTCAAAATAAAGGACTGTATCGACCATATGTTCCAGCAGTCTTGGTCCGGCAATCGAACCTTCTTTTGTTACATGCCCAACAATAAATATTGGGATTCCTTTTGTTTTTGCTATTCTCATTAGTTCAGCTGTGCACTCTCTTACTTGTGACACACTGCCTGGTGCAGAGGTAATATCACTTTGATAGACAGTTTGAATCGAATCAACCACAACAAATGAAGGATTCATCTCTTCTATAGAAGACGTAATATACTCCATATCGGTTTCAGATAAAACGTGTAGAGCCGGACTATTGATACCTAATCGATCCGCTCTTAACTTCGTTTGTTTGACAGATTCTTCTCCTGAAATATATAAGACCGTTGCATTCGATTCTGCAAGCTGAGCTGATACTTGCAACAGTAAAGTCGACTTTCCGATCCCTGGATCACCACCAATTAAGACAAGTGAACCTTTGACGATACCGTTTCCTAATACACGGTTAAATTCGCCTAATTGCGTTTTAATTCGCGGTTCTTCTGTTGTTTCAATCGATGAGATAGGAGAAGGCTTCTGTACTTTTTCAACCGAATGAGAAAAAGCTGTTCTTCTGTTGGCGGTAGGTTTTTTTATCATTTCTTCTACCATCATGTTCCACGTGCCACATCCCGGACACTTCCCCATCCACTTGGGAGATTCATAGCCGCATGATTGGCAAATAAATTTAGTTTTTGTTTTAGCCATAGCTCATTTTGACGCTCCTCTTTATATGAAAGTGAGGCATACGAATCAAATTGTATGCCTCTTTCTTTTGTCTCTATATTAGTTCGTTTTAACTTCTGTTTTTACGACAAAGTCTCCGTTTTCCACATCTAGCAAAATATGCTGTCCTTTTTTAATTTGACCTTTTAGAAGTTCTTCTGAAAGCCGATCTTCAACATGTTTTTGAATAGCTCTTCTGAGCGGACGAGCACCGTATTCAAGATCGACACCTTCTTCAGCAATTTTTTCTATCGCTGCTTCAGATAGTTCAATTGAAAGATCCTGTTCTTTCAAGCGCTTTGTCAACTGTTCTGACATGAGCGAAACAATGTCTTTCAAATGTTTTTTCTCAAGAGAGTGGAAAACAATAATCTCATCAATACGATTGATGAATTCAGGTCTAAAGGCACGCTTTAACTCACCCATCACTTTATCTTTCATATCTTTATAGGTCTGGGTTTCATCCTGAACATTAAACCCAACATATTTATTGCGTCTCAGTTCACTAGCCCCTACATTTGAAGTCATAATTAAGATGGTGTTTCTGAAATCGACTGTACGTCCTTTTGAGTCTGTCAAACGGCCGTCTTCAAGAACTTGCAACAAAATATTGAATACGTCTGGATGAGCTTTTTCAATCTCATCCAGCAGGACAACTGAATATGGTTTTCTTCTCACTTTTTCAGTTAGCTGTCCGCCTTCATCATAACCAACATAACCTGGAGGTGAGCCAACGAGTCTTGATGTTGAATGCTTCTCCATGTACTCTGACATATCGATGCGAATCATCGCTTCTTCATCACCAAAAATAGATTCTGCAAGCGCACGGGCAAGCTCAGTCTTACCTACACCTGTCGGACCAAGGAAAATAAATGAACCAATCGGACGTTTTGGATCTTTTAATCCAGCCCGAGCACGTCTGACAGCTTTCGCTACAGCAACCACTGCTTCATCCTGTCCGATTACTCTAGAATGCAAAATGTTTTCCATATTTAACAGTTTATCTGTTTCAGTTTGAGCAATCTTTGAAACCGGCACTCCAGTCCAGCTTGATACCACCATCGCAATATCATCAACTGTCACTTCGGAGTTTTCTTGTCCTTGCTTTTCTTTCCATGTTTTCTTTGTTTCTTCAACTTTTTCCCGCAGACGCTGTTCTGTGTCACGCAATGAAGCTGCTTTTTCAAATTCTTGACTTTGAACAGCGGCATCTTTTTCTTTACGAACCTCGTCAAGCTTTTGTTCAAGCTCTTTTAATTTTGGTGGCGTTGTAAAGGAACGTAAACGAACTTTTGAACCAGCCTCATCGATTAAATCAATCGCTTTATCAGGTAAGAAGCGATCAGAGATGTAACGATCAGACAGCTTGACAGCCGCTTCGATTGCTTCATCTGTAATTGAGACACGATGATGAGCTTCATAGCGGTCCCTAAGACCTTTTAAAATTTGAATACTCTCCTCAGGTGATGGTTGATCGACCTGAATTGGCTGAAAACGTCGTTCTAATGCAGCATCTTTTTCAATATATTTACGGTATTCATCAAGTGTTGTCGCCCCGATACACTGTAGCTCACCGCGGGCCAAAGAAGGTTTCAGGATATTTGAAGCATCGATAGCGCCTTCTGCTCCTCCTGCTCCAATTAGTGTATGAAGTTCATCAATAAATAGAATGATATTACCTGCTTGACGAATTTCATCCATCACTTTTTTAAGACGATCTTCAAATTCTCCACGGTATTTCGTTCCTGCAACTACAGTTCCCATATCAAGCGTCATGACCCGTTTGTCACGCAAAATTTCTGGAACTTCATTGTTAATAATCTGTTGTGCTAATCCTTCAGCTATCGCTGTTTTACCTACACCCGGTTCACCAATTAAAACAGGGTTATTCTTTGTTCTGCGGCTCAGCACTTCAATCACACGTTGAATCTCTTTGCTACGACCGATAACAGGGTCAAGACTGCCTTCTTTAGCAATTGTGGTCAGATCTCGAGCTAAACTGTCCAGTGTTGGTGTATTGGCATTACTATTCGCTCCAGATGCTGTACCACCGCTCTCATTACTACCCAAAAGCTGCAACACCTGTTGCCTCGCTTTATTTAGGCTGACACCTAGGTTGTTCAACACTCGTGCAGCTACTCCTTCTCCTTCCCGAATAAGACCAAGGAGGATATGTTCTGTTCCCACATATGAATGACCAAGCTTTCTTGCTTCATCGAATGCCAGTTCAGTCACTTTTTTAGCCCTTGGTGTATAAGGGGCATTGTGGGTCATCTCTTGACCGCGACCGATCAGGCTTTCAACCTCTTTTTGAATTTTCTCAGGACTTAGACCTGAGGCTTGCAATGCTTTTGCAGCAATTCCTTCGCCTTCTCTGACAAGCCCAAGCAAAATATGTTCAGTTCCAATATTATTGTGACCAAGACGCAAAGCTTCTTCTTGAGCAAGCGCAAGCACTTTTTGCGCTCTTTCAGTAAATCTCCCAAACATCATACCGTTTCATCCTCCTATCATTCACCATTATCCTCTAATTTAAGCCGTTCTCTAATAAGAGTTGCTCTTCTAACATCCCTTTCGTCAGCACTTAGTTCACTTCCAGAATATTGTTGAAGAAAACCGGGCTGAGTTAAAATCATAAGCTCATTTAAAATATTGCTGGAAAGACCTTTTATTATGCCCAGATCAATCCCAAGCCGTACATCTGAGAGACATTTGGCCGTCTCTTTGGATTCAATCATCCGACAGTTGGATAATACACCGTATGACCTATAGACACGATCTTCCAACCCAACTTGCGAAGTTTGATAAAGCGCCTTTCTTGCTGAACGCTCTTGTTCAATCAACTGGACGACAACACTGTTTAAATCTTCAACAATGTCAATTTCTGATTTCCCAAGAGTAATTTGATTAGAAATTTGAAAGATATTTCCTAATGCTTCGCTACCTTCACCGTAAATTCCTCTTACAACTAGACCTAATTGATTAATTGCTGGAATAATTCGATTAATTTGCCTAGTCAACACTAAAGCAGGAAGGTGCATCATAACGGAAGCTCGCATCCCTGTCCCTACATTTGTAGGACAACTTGTTAAATAGCCCCTTTGTTCTGTAAAAGCATAATCGATTTTATCTTCCATCCAATCATCAACTCGATTTGCTACTTTTAAAGCTTCAGATAGCTGAAAACCAGGGAAAAGACATTGAATTCTCACATGATCTTCTTCATTTAACATGATGCTTACTTCTTCGTTTTCAGAAAGGAGACATGCACCAAAAGGAGCTTCCGTCAAATGGGGACTGATCAAATGTTTTTCAACTAAAACCCTTTTTTCTAGTGGTTGTATTTGACTCATTTTTACCATTTCAAATTTCCCTATTTTATGGGGTTCATATCCGGTAAACTGTTCTTCAAATAAAGCAATAATCGCTGATGCTTCTTCATTAGAAAATCGTGAAGGGAAACGCACTTTCTCTAAATTACGGGCAAGACGAATCCGGCTGCTCAGCACGATGTCACTTTCAGGACCTTCTTGCCGCATCCAACTACTTAAAGCATTCTGTATAAAATGCTGTAGCGACATCAGTCTTCCCCCTCCTTCTTGTTTTCACTTAGACTTTGCTCAAGCGCACGAATTTCGTCTCTAATATTGGCGGCTTTTTCAAACTCTTCCTGCTGAATTAATTCTTTTAATTCTTTTTTCAATGTATCAACTTGTCTTCTAACATGAAGGTTACCACCAATTCGTTTTGGAATTTTTCCTGCATGAACAGTATTGCCGCTGTGAACTTTTCTTAAAATCGGAGTAATGTATGAGTGAAATGTTTTATAACACTCCGAACAGCCAAAACGTCCTGTTTGACGAAACTCAGGAAAGGTCATATTACACTTTTTACAGCGTAAAATTTGTTCAGGCTGTTTAAAAATTTTAGCTTCACTGTTTGTAAAAGCTGAATCAATGTTTAAAAGTCCAGATAATAAGTTATGAATAGAAAATCCGTTATTTTCATTCATAGAATATGATTCACTGTTCTCTTTCGCACATTGTTCACATATATGCATTTCTCTTTTTTCACCGTTAATGACTTTTGTAAAGTGAAAAGTAGCCGGTCTTTCTTTACATTCTTGACAAATCATGCTTTTCACCCGCTTTATTTAAATTTAAGAGAGGTCAGCATGGCCTTCATCATTCTTGCCCTTAACTCATCACGCTCAGGCAAATCAATATATAGAACTGAACGATCCATTACACTGACCATCAACTTAGCCTCACTTTCCGTCACAACTCCACTTTCTAACAAACGCAAGATAATGTCATCTGAGGCAGCTTGGGGAAGTCTAGTGTAAATTTGATCTATAATATTGTTAATCAAATCGATCTTATCGTTCATTTTAATTTTAATAATTCGAATATATCCACCGCCGCCCCGCTTGCTCTCTACAATATATCCACGCTCACTTGTAAATCGCGTATTAATGACATAATTGATTTGGGAAGGAACACACTGAAATTTGTTGGCGACTTCACTTCGTTTAATCTCCAAAATTTCCTTTCCATTTTTTTCTAGAACTTGTTTCAAATACTGTTCAATAATATCGGAAATATTCTTTCCCACTCAACCTCCTCCTTCACTTGACTTTGACTATATTTGACTTTAAATTTACTATAAGTGCTTTTTAAACTTTTTTCAACTAATTACTCTTATTCTTTATTATTTCCACTTTTGACTTCATAAAACCTAAAATAAAAAGAAAACAAAAAAAGATCAGCTTTTTCTGCTGATCTTCTTAATCGCTTGGCGGCGTCCTACTCTCACAGGGGGAAACCCCCAACTACCATCGGCGCTGAAGAGCTTAACTTCCGTGTTCGGTATGGGAACGGGTGTGACCTCTTCGCTATCGCCACCAAACAAAT
>NZ_JAQFWW010000009.1 GCF_027706145.1 Bacillus changyiensis
AAATGGAGTGCAGATTAATTCGTCACTTGTGACGACATCTGCCCTGACTTGCACTAAATGTGCTTTGTATTTCTTGAATTAACAGGTACGTTTTGTCTTGTTTAGTTTTCAAAGATCATTTGTTAAGCGACCTTTATATTATATCTAAATCTTAATATAAAGTCAACAACTTTTTTTAATTTCTTTTTTTCTCTCATTGCCCGTTTTTGTGGCAACGAATAATAATATACCACCATATTAATAATAGTGCAATACTTTTTTTAAAAAAATATAATAAAAGAAACAACAGCCAATATACAGCTGTTGTTTCTAGGATGATTAGCGATGTCTCATTTGCGGGAATAATAAAACATCTCTAATAGAAGGTGAATTTGTCAAAAGCATAATTAACCGATCAATACCGATTCCCAAACCACCTGTAGGTGGCATTCCATATTCCAATGCTTCAATATAATCCTCGTCCATCATATGAGCTTCATCATTTCCTGCTTCACGTTCTTTAAGCTGGTCCTCAAACCGTTCTTTTTGATCTATCGGATCATTTAATTCAGTAAATGCATTGGCATGCTCACGACCGACAATAAATAGTTCAAACCGATCTGTAAAACGAGGGTCATCTGGATTCTTTTTAGCAAGTGGTGAAATTTCCACAGGATGACCGTAAATAAAGGTTGGTTGAATAAGAGTTTCTTCAATTTTTTGCTCGAAGAACTCATTAATGATATGCCCAACAGTCATATTTTCATTGATTTCAATCCCATGTTCCTTAGCGTATGTTTTTGCTTCATCTAAAGATACTTCTTTCCAAAAATCAACACCAGTCACTTCTTTAACAGCATCTACCATATGAAGTCTCTTCCACTCAGGTTTAAGGTCAATCTCATGTTCACCGTATTGAATTGTTGTAGTACCATAAACTTCTTCTGCAATGTGGGCAATGAGGTTCTCAGTCAAACTCATAATATCTTTATAGTCAGCATAAGCTTCATAAAGTTCAATCATTGTAAACTCAGGATTATGCCGAGTGGAGACTCCTTCATTACGAAATACACGTCCAATTTCATAAACTTTTTCTAACCCACCAACAATCAGCCTTTTCAAATGAAGCTCAATCGCAATTCTCATATAGAGCTCCATATCAAGTGCATTATGGTGTGTCATGAACGGACGAGCAGAAGCGCCTCCTGGAATATCGTGCATCATAGGTGTTTCAACCTCTAGATATCCATGGCTATCCAAGTATCTTCTCATTGATTGAATGATTTTACTGCGCGCGATAAATGTTTTTTTGCTATCAGGATTCATAATTAAATCTAAGTATCGTTGACGGTAGCGTTGTTCTATATCCTTTAGTCCGTGATATTTATCAGGAAGTGGGCGAAGTGCTTTTGCCAATAGTTCAAAGGATGTCGCTTTAACAGATAACTCGCCTACTTTTGTTTTAAACATCACACCCGTGATACCGACGAGATCACCTAAATCAGAGCTTGTAAATAATTCATACTCTTCATCTCCGACACTGTCTTTTCTTATATAAATCTGTATTTGTCCTTTTAAATCTTGAATATGAGCGAAACCAGCTTTACCTTTTCCACGTTTCGTCATCATCCGGCCAGCAACCGTTACTTTAATGGCTTTTTCTTCTAGTTCTTCTTTTGTGAACTCACTGTATAGATCATGAAGTTCAGCTGATTGATGGCTGCGTTCAAAACGCTGACCAAACGGATCCCTACCGCTTTCTCTTAATTGATTCATTTTGTCCCGTCTGACTTGCAATTGGTCGTTTAACTCTTCATGGTTTTGTTCTCCATGATTCATCAGTATCACTCCGTTACTTTTATTTTTTGAAAAAAGCAGAAAAACTGCCAGTTAAAACTGGCAGTGAGCAGAGGAAGGCTTTATCCTGCTTTTTCATCCTGAAGCTCTTTTGCCTCTACTTCAATCGTAAACGCATCCAAAAGCTGGACAAGTTCAGCTTTTGTTTCACAATGATTGATTTCATTCCGGACCTTCGCGTTTCCTCTTATGCCTTTTAAATACCAGGCTGCATGCTTTCTCATCTCGCGAACTGCCACATTTTCTCCTTTTAATTCAATTAAACGATCAAGGTGAAGCTTGCAAACAGAAATTTTTTCACGCACCTTAGGTTCATCCTTTAATTCACCTGTTTCAAGGTAATGAACCGTACGGTAAATCATCCAAGGATTTCCCAAAGCGGCCCGACCGATCATTACACCGTCTACTCCTGTTTCATCAAGCATACGTTTGGCATCTTGAGGGGTGTTCACGTCCCCATTTCCAATAACAGGTATCGAAACAGCCTGTTTCACCTCTTTGATGATATCCCAGTTTGCCGTTCCTTCATACATTTGCACACGGGTCCGCCCATGAAGAGCCACAGCTTTTCCGCCTGCCCGTTCAACAGCTCTAGCATTTTCAACTGCATAAATATGATTTTCATCCCAGCCCATTCTCATCTTAACAGTTACAGGCTTATCAACAGCTTCAACAACTGCAGAAACCATTTCATAAATTTTATTAGGGTCAAGCAGCCATTTAGCACCCGCATCACACTTCGTAATCTTCGGCACTGGACATCCCATATTAATATCAATAATATCAGCTGTTGTGTTTTGGTCAACAAATTTCGCTGCTTCAACAAGTGTTTCTTTTTCGCCACCAAAAATTTGTAAGCTCAATGGTTTTTCTCGCTCATCAATATAAAGCATCCCCATCGTTTTTGCATTGTTATAAAGGATCGCTTTATCACTTACCATTTCAGCGCACACTAATCCAGCTCCGAATTCTTTCACCGTTAATCTGAATGCAGAGTTACACACTCCTGCCATCGGTGCCAACACAACCCTGTTTTTTAATTCTATATCACCGATCTTAAACATTTTTTGTCCTCCTTTCTTATTCCTTTGGAGGGGATAATTCCTCCATTGTTAAATTTAAAGTTCTAGCTATATCTCTGACCATACGATCAGATGGTATACGATTTCCCCGTTCAACTTCTCCAAGAACAGAAACGGATACACCCAATGTCTTAGCGAGCCCTTCTTGGGTATAGCCTTTTAATTTTCTATACGCACGAATTCTTCTACCCCAGATTTCTGCTTCCATACCCTTACACCTTCTCGATTTTTTACATCATCTATAGACCCCTTAAAATCAGGAAAAATCTCTAGCAATGGGATGAGTACAAACAAGCGTTCATTCATTCTCGGATGGGGAATGATGAGTTGTTCTGTCTCAATATTTTCACGATTATACAGTAAAATGTCAAGATCTACAGTCCTCGGCCCCCACCTTATTTCTCGCGTTCGACCCAACTCACTTTCAATACTTTGCATCAACTGAAGCAATTTGAACGGAGAGAGGGACGTCTTAACTCCCACAACCATATTTAAAAAGGGGTCCTGTTCAGTATACCCGACAGGGTCGGTTTCATAGATTGAAGAAATATCAAAAACCGTCACACATGGGTGTTGATGGAGGAGTTGAATTGCTTTTTTTAAATAGACTTCCCGCGGAGCGATATTCGAGCCAAGCGCGATATATGTGGTGTGTTTCATGGGCGTGTTCTCGTCATTTCTATAGCTACAGATCGATAATGACCAGGTATCGGCGGATCAGGTTTTATCACTTTAACCGTACATTTCTGCACTCTTTCAAAACGCTTGAATACCTTCTCAGCAATCGTTTCCGTAATCGATTCAACAAGCTTTACCGGCTTTCCTTCGACAACCTCTTTGCACAACTCATAAAGCTCTGCATAATTAATTGTTGCTTCAAGACAATCCGTTTTTCCCGCCTCACTTAGATCTAAAAATGCAGTTAAATCGACACGAAATCGCTGTCCAAGCACATTCTCCTCTTTGTATACACCATGATAACCATAAAACTCCATGCCTTCGATATAGACTTTATCGATGATAAACGCCCCCTTTATCCATCATAGCATCCATCATTTTAGCCATTCTCGAGATTTGTTTGACATCATGCACTCTAACGATGTCACATCCTTTTTGAATGCCGAGGCAAACGGTAGCCCCCGTGCCTTCTGCCCGCTCCTCAGGCGGAAGATCCAAGACTCGTCCAATAAATGTTTTGCGTGAAGTCCCCAATAGGACTGGATATCCTAGCTGACAAAATGTCTCTAACTGTTTCATGACAGCAAGATTGTCGGAATAGGTTTTAGCAAATCCGATCCCAGGGTCAATCACAATATGGTGATCTTGGACTCCAGCAGTTTTTGCAATACTCACACTTTCCATCAGATCTGATATCATATCAGGTATTAAATTTGTATAATTTCGCTCTTTTCGATTATGCATTAAAACAATCGGTACATTATGTGTAGCTGCGATAGATGCCATTTGAGGATCTGCTTTAGCTCCCCAAACATCATTGATGATGACGGCACCTGCTTTAATGGCTTCATCCGCAACTTTCGCTTTATAAGTGTCAATTGAAATCGGTGCATCGATTTCCTGAACGAGCTTTTCAATGACAGGAATAACTCTTGTCAGTTCTTCATCAAGTGAAACCTTATCTGCACCAGGCCTTGTTGATTCCCCGCCGATATCAAGAATATGAGCCCCGTCTTTCACCATTTGGTTCGCATGGATCACAGCCCGATCGATACTGTTGTATTTTCCGCCGTCTGAAAACGAATCAGGTGTTACATTTAAAATTCCCATAATTAAAGTTTGATCTTCATATGACAATGTGTGATGTTTTGCAGTAAGCCGTTTTGAACGAATCAATGTTTGCGGTGTCATATCCTTCACCCTCTAAATCATTTATAGTCGTTTATTGTAGTTCTATCTTTAGCATATAGCTGTTGTAGACATTTTGCCATGTTTCCATTCTTTCCTGGATAGACAACATGACCAATTTTGTAAAACGGCACAATTTCTTGCACAGAATTGGTCATCCAAGCCTCATCTGCACGTAGTAAATGTTCCAATGAATATTCCCCTTGCATGACTTTTATATTCAATTTCTCCAGAAGCTCGATGACATAACGCCTTGTTACACCATCCAAAATTCCAGTTTTAAGGGAAGGTGTAAACACACTGTCGTTTATTTTCCAGAAAATATTAGAAATGATCCCTTCTGCTACAGCCCCATCATCCGTAAGAAAAATCCCTTCTTTTCCCGGATCATTCCCCAACTCCCTTTTTCCGTACAAGTTGTTTAAAAAATGATGAGATTTTAAGCGAAATAAGCCCTCAGGGGTATTTCTACGAACTTGTAGTACAACTCCTTCCTTTTCAGCAGGAACGGATTCCGGTTGAAAAGGGTTGATCAGCACCATAAGGACGGGATTTTTGTAAGGTTCAGCAGAAAGACCTGAACCAGCTATACCAGCAGATAGATTTACTCGAACCCTTGCATCTCCATTTGTTAGCTGATTGATCTCTAAAAGCTTTCCCAATATTTTCAGCACATCATCTTCAGTCAAGGATACTTCGATTTTCAGGTCGTCTAATGCTTTTTTAAGTCGTTCCATATGCCATTTTAAAAGAAACGGCTGACCTTGATAAAGACGAAATGTTTCAAACACACCAATGCCATATAAAAAACCATGATCAAGAGGAGAAAGTCTTGCTTCCTCCTCCTTCACATATTCACCGTTTAGATAGACGATCATGCGTTCACTTTCTTTCGGTAAATCTTAATAAAGTTTTTCAGCATTTCTTTTCCAAATGGTGTCATAATTGACTCTGGATGAAACTGAACACCCTCAAGTGGCAGTTCCTTATGCCTGATCGCCATGATTTCCCCTTCTTTTGTCCATGCAGACTTGATAAAACAGTCAGGTAATGTGTCATCCTTTACAATTAAGGAATGATACCTAGTAGCAATCAACGGGTTTTCAAGATTTTGAAAAATCGTTAATCCATCATGGAAGACCTCTGAAGTTTTCCCATGCATTAACCGCTCTGCTCTAATTACATGACCGCCAAATGCTTGGGCAATTGACTGATGTCCAAGACACACTCCGAAAATCGGAATTTTCCCTGCAAAAAAGCGGATCGCTTCAAGACTAATCCCTGCTTCATCTGGGCTGCATGGTCCAGGGGAAATCATCAAAAAGTTAGGTGACATATCCTCTATTTCCGCTACGGTGATTTCGTCATTTCTCTTCACAATCAATTCTTCACCAAGCTCACCTAAATACTGAACCAAATTGTAAGTAAATGAGTCATAATTATCAATCATCAATATCATAGCTCAACTCTCCTCTGCTCTTTTTTCTCTTCTTCACTCAACTTTAACGCCGTTACCATCGCAACTGCTTTTTTAAATGATTCTTGATACTCATGCTTAGGATTGGAATCAATGACAATCCCTGCACCTGACTGCATAAAAGCCTGACCTGCTTTAACAACAATCGTTCGGATGACGATATTAAAGTGCATATCTTGATTATATCCAATCCATCCTATAGAACCAGTATAAAGCCCTCGCCTCGTTGGCTCAAGTTCCTCGATAATTTCCATTGTTCTAACCTTTGGCGCTCCTGTAATTGTACCACCCGGAAATACAGCATGAATCACATCTACTGGATCACATTCTTCTCTTATTTCTCCACAAACATTTGAAACGATGTGCATGACATGGGAGTACTTTTCAATGACCATAAATTCGTTGACTTGGACAGAACCGTACTTTGCCACTTTACCAAGATCGTTTCGCTCTAAATCAACAAGCATCACATGTTCGGCACGCTCTTTCTCATTCATGATTAGTTCAGCGGCAAGCACCAGATCTTCGGTATCATCAGCTCCACGGGATCTTGTTCCGGCGATGGGTCTCGTCTCGAGCAGGGAACCTTTCTTTTTAATGAGTAGTTCGGGAGACCCGCAAATCACTTGAAAATCAGGTGTTTCTAAATATGCCATATAAGGTGAAGGATTGACTTTCCTTAACATTTTGTAGACTTCAAAAGGCGGTACAGTCAGCCTCTGTGATTGTCGCATAGAAAGATTGACCTGAAATACATCTCCGCTCGCAATGTATTGTTTTATTTTTTCCACCGCTTCAACAAAACCAGCCTCCGTAAATGATGGAGCAAACGTTACTCCATCACTTTCATCTTGGCTTACTCGTTTTGTATGTTCCCGAAGGTCTGACATCCACATCGTTTCAAGTATACCTAGTTTCACTTCTGCTTTCGTTTGATCTTCACCACAGTGAGTAATCAACCAAAGCATTTCCTTCACATGATCATAAACGGCTACATCATCAAATACTAGAAAAAATAAATCTGGTGTTTGCAAGTCATCGATCGCCAAAAGTTTAAACTTTTCAATATAGCGAGCATAATCATAACTTAAAAAACCGACTGCCCCGCCCTGAAAATCGGGGAAGTCAGCAATCGTTTCCGTTTTCAGTCTTTGAAACCATTCAGTAAACTGTACGAATGGGTCTCCTTCCCTGTATAATGTTTCTCCTTGATAACGAATTTTGGTAATACCATCTTTCCCCTCTGCTATAGCGACTGGATCAAGACCAGCTATACTGTATTCTCCACCTCTAGCGCTTTCCAGAAGAATGTGGTGATCTTTGCCTACTGCAAGGCATTCATACTGTTTCAAAAATTGTTCATAGGAGTAAGGTATTGTTCTGGCTACTGGCCTTCTTACTGTCATCTTATCATTCCTCTGCCAATAATCTACTGTTCTTATTGTAGCAAATCTTTTTTTGAGGAAAACAAGATTTAATTTCCAATCTGAAAAATCCCCCTAAGTATGGTCACTCAGGGGAATTTTTTTTTAACTATTAATCAAACTGATATAACGGAGTGCTTAAATATCTCTCACCATTGCTCGGAGTCACAGCCAGCACCTTTTTACCTTTTCCAAGCTTTTTGGCAACTTGGAGTGCGGCAAAGATAGCCGCTCCTGATGAGATTCCACCAAGAATTCCTTCTTCTCTTGCAGCTTTCCGAGCGAATTCAAATGCTTCTTCATTTTTTACTGTGATAATGTCATCATAAATATCCGTATTTAAAACCTTAGGAACGAAGCCTGCTCCAATTCCTTGAATTTTATGAGAACCTGGTTTTCCTCCCGATAGAACGGGGGAATCAGTCGGTTCAACGGCAACCACTTGAATAGATGGATAATTCTCTTTCAACACTTCTCCTACTCCAGTAATTGTTCCTCCAGTTCCAATACCTGCTACAAATGCATCAAGTTGATCAAACTGTTCAACAATTTCTTTTCCTGTTGTACGACGGTGGACTTCGGCGTTCGCAGGGTTACTGAATTGTTGAGGCATAAAGTAGCCATGCTCTTTCGCGAGTTCTTCAGCCTTTTTTATTGCCCCTTTCATCCCTTCAACTCCAGGAGTCAACACAAGTTCGGCTCCATATGCACGAAGAAGGTTGCGACGTTCAGAGCTCATTGTGTCAGGCATAACAAGAATTGCTTTAATCCCTTTTGCAGCAGCAACCATCGCTAGCCCAATTCCAGTGTTACCACTTGTCGGTTCAATTAAAGTATCTCCCTCTTTCAATAAACCTTTTTCTTCTGCATCTTCAATCATTGCTAGCGAAATCCGATCTTTTACACTGCTTCCTGGATTCATATACTCAAGCTTTACATATACATCAGCACTATCTGTCTCAACAAGGCGATTCAATTTAACAACAGGTGTATTTCCGATTAAATCATAAACAGAGTTAGCAACACGAACCATCCTGAGCACCTCAATTTCCGAGTATTTTTATTGGTATTATACCTAATATCAAAAAATTTTGTCAATCGTTTTAAGAAATAGTAAAAGTCCGCTAAGTGATTAGCAGACTTGATCATTCATCTCGAAGGGCTTCAAGCTCTTCCTTAGTAAATATATATGTTTCATTGCAAAAATGGCACTGCGCTTCCGCTTTTCCATCTTCATCAATCATTGCTTGAATTTCTTGTTTACCTAATCCAATAATCCCACTTGCGAATCGTTCTTTTGAACAATTGCATGTGAATTTGACAGGAATGGTCTCAAGCACTTCAGGTTCTTCCCCTAAGACGACACTTAGCACTTCTTCCGGTGTAAGCCCCTTTTGAATCAATTTAGAAATAGGTTCCATCTGAGAAAGATTCATTTCAAGCTTTTTAATCGTTTTCTCATCAGTCCCTGGCATTAACTGAAAGATAAACCCACCAGCAGCCAAAATGGTATGATCAGGATTGACAAGTACACCTACTCCTACTGAAGAAGGGACTTGCTCAGAAGCAACAAGATAGTATGTAAAGTCTTCCCCAATCTCACCTGAAACGATCTCGACCTGTCCCGTAAATAAATCGCGCAAACCGAGATCTTTAACAACACTTAATGTGCCAGAAGTTCCAACAGCTCTTCTAACGTCAAGTTTTCCTTGCTCATTTAATTCAAAGTGAATTTGCGGGTTTGATACATACCCTCTAACTTCTCCTTTTGCATTTCCATCAGCAATAATGGCTCCGACTGGTCCGCCTCCTTCAATTTTAACCGTCAGTTTATCATCACCTTTCAGCATAGCTCCCATCATGACGGTTGCTGTCATCGTTCTACCTAAAGCTGCTGAAGCTGTTGCCCATGTCTGATGACGGCTTTGTGCTTCCGAAATAGTTTCAGTTGTTCTAGCGGCATACGCACGGATTTTACCTTCATATGCCATCGCTTTCACTAAATAATCCATTTGTTATCCTCCTAAATACTCCCCACACGGTTCCGCTCATAAATTAATTCAAGCCCTTTTAACGTAAGAAACGGATCAACAATATCAATACAATCAGACTCCTCTGCAATCAATGACGCTAGTCCACCGGTTGCAATTACTTTTGGGTTTTCTCTTAACTGTCGTTTCATACGTTTGACAATTCCTTCAACCTGTCCAACATAGCCGTATAGAATTCCCGATTGCATAGCACTAATCGTATTTTTGCCAATAATGTTGTCCGGTCTGGCGATTTCAATTCTTGGAAGCTTTGCAGCTCTAGAATAAAGTGCTTCTGTGGAGATTGTAATTCCTGGCGCTATCGCTCCACCCAAATATTGTTTATCCTCGTTAATACAACAATATGTTGTAGCGGTTCCAAAATCAACGACAATCAGCGGACTCCCATAAAGATGAATAGCCGCTACCGCGTTTACAATCCGGTCTGCTCCGACTTCTTTAGGATTATCGTATTTTATGTTTAATCCTGTTTTCATTCCGGGACCAACAACTAATGGTTCAATTTGAAAATACTTTGTACACATTCTTTCTAAAGAAAACATAATTGGCGGCACAACTGATGAAATAATAATTCCTTCAATCTGATCAAACATCAAACCTACATAATCAAATAAGGAACGAAGGAGCATACCAAACTCATCCTCCGTTTTATGACGGCTTGTCTCAATTCGCCAATGATATTCAAGCTCTCCATTATGATACACACCGATGACGGTATTCGTATTTCCCACGTCTATCACAAGTAACAATCTGATCACCACTTTGATTAGTTTCTCTTACTTTAAGATAAAACATTCTACCCTCATACAATACACGATTAAGATTTGATTTGTAAACGAATCAAACCGCTAAAGAAATTGGCCATTTAGAAGTATCCGGCATTTTCATAAAAAGGATTGAAAGGATCAATGTACACCCTTTCCGTTTTTGCGAAGCATCCATCCTTTAAATGTGTCATACAGTCATTTTTGCGGGATTTACACCAACAAGTCTTCAATAGATGAACACAACTCATAACACTGTTCATGGGTAGGCGCGTGTGGCTTTAAAACCTTATCAATAAGAAAAACTGCCAAAAAGCTTGGCAGTTTTTCTTAAAAAAATTACTCTTTTTCATCGTTTTTTATTTCTGTATCTCTTTTATTAATGTTGACTTTCATGTCATCTGTTTGTTGTTCGTCATCTGAGAAATTACGTTCAGGAAGTTTTCCATGTTCCATCAGATGCTTAATTTGCTCAGCATCAAGCGTTTCGACTTTTAGCAATGTTTGTGCGATCAGTTCAAGTTTATCGCGGTTTTCAGTAAGAATTGTTTTAGCACGTTCATAACATTGCTTAATGAAATGCTGCATTTCTTTATCAATTTCATACGCAATCGCATCGCTGTAATTTTGATCATTGTTAAAGTCGCGACCCAAGAAGACCTGCCCTCCTTGGGACTGTCCGAATTGTAGAGGCCCGAGTTTTTCAGACATACCAAACTCTGTGACCATCCGTCTCGCAATCCCTGTTGCACGCTGAAAGTCATTATGCGCTCCTGTGCTGACTTCACCGAAGATAATCTCTTCAGCCACACGACCCCCTAACAACCCAACAATTTTGTCGAGAAGTTCCGGTTTCGTTTGGAAATAACGGTCTTCCTTTGGAAGCATTACCGCATAACCACCTGCTTGCCCACGAGGAACAATTGTAACTTTATGCACCATATCCGCCTCATCCAACACAAGTCCAATCACTGTATGTCCGGCTTCATGATAGGCCACAATATTGCGTTCTTTTTTGGAAATGACCCTGCTTTTCTTAGCTGGCCCTGCAATGACACGGTCTGTCGCCTCATCGATATCACGCATATCGATTTTCTTTTTATCTTGACGTGCTGCTACAAGTGCCGCCTCATTTAAAAGATTCTCAAGATCCGCTCCAGAAAATCCTGGTGTACGCATTGCAATTGCGTTTAAATTAACGGTTTCATCTAACGGTTTATTTCTAGCATGTACTTTTAGTACTTCTTCACGTCCTTTAACATCAGGGCGATCAACAGTAATTTGACGGTCAAAACGTCCCGGACGCAATAATGCAGGGTCTAATATATCAGCACGGTTTGTTGCTGCAATAATGATGATCCCTTCATTGGCACTGAATCCGTCCATTTCAACAAGCAACTGGTTCAACGTTTGTTCGCGTTCATCATGGCCTCCGCCAAGACCAGCACCACGTTGACGTCCAACAGCATCGATTTCATCGATAAAAATGAGACATGGCGCGTTTTTCTTAGCATTTTCAAATAAATCACGAACACGTGATGCACCGACTCCGACAAACATTTCAACGAAGTCTGATCCACTAATACTGAAGAAAGGTACGCCCGCTTCACCAGCACAAGCCTTCGCTAGCAATGTTTTACCTGTACCAGGTGGGCCAACTAAAAGTACACCTTTCGGAATTCTAGCACCGAGTTCAACAAACTTCCGTGGATCTTTAAGGAAGTCAACGACCTCGACCAGTTCTTGCTTTTCCTCATCTGCTCCAGCAACATCTTTAAACTTGACGCGTTTCTTCTCTTCTGTATAAAGCTTCGCTTTGCTTTTACCAAAGTTCATGACACGACTTCCGCCGCCTTGAGCTTGATTAAGCAGGAAGAAGAAAAGAATGAGGATAATAACAAAAGGGATTATGGTAGTAAAGAAGGTCATCCATCCGCTTGTTTCTGGTGCGGGTTCAACTTCAATCTTCGTTTCCTTAACCTTTTGCAGAATTTGATCTGATCCTCTTCCTTCAGGAACATGGGTTAAGAAATACTCGTCTTTGCTATAATTAGTTAGCTGTCCCCTGACCTCATAAACACCTCTAACAGGTTGAATGGATACACTTTCAACCTTCCCTTTATTAAGGTTTGAAACAAAATCACTATACGACATATTTTCGGTTTTCGGATTTGCGTTTTGGAAGAAGCTCACAACTCCGATCACAACTAATAAAATAAGTAAATAAAAAATGGTATTACGGAAGACCCGATTCATTCCTTACCTCCTCCCACAGTAAGCACAACTATGTTCAATAGTATCATAGAAAATCATTCCAATACAACAGTTATCCTTTTTATACACAACTCGCATATTAGCTCTCATAAACCGACGGTTTGAGTACTCCGATATACGGAAGATTGCGATAGCGTTCCGCAAAATCAAGACCATATCCAACAACAAATGCATTTGGTACTTCAAAACCGACATAATCTGCTTTAATGTCTGCCTTCCGTCCGCTCGGTTTATCGAGAAGAGTGACAATCTTGATGGACTTTGCTTTGCGATATCGGAAAAGCTCTACGAGGTAACTCAGCGTTAGCCCACTGTCAATAATATCTTCGATAATTAAAATATCTCGCCCCTCTACAGATGTATCCAAATCTTTAAGGATTTTTACTTCACCAGAGGAAACTGTAGAATTTCCATAGCTTGATACATCCATGAAATCCATTTCTAAATATGTATCAATATGCTTTAGGAGATCTGCCATAAACGGCATTGCTCCTTTTAAAACACCAATGGCCAACGGAAACTTATTGCTGTATTCTTCTGTCAAAGTCGCGCCAAGTTCTTTGACTTTATTTTTGATCTCTTCTTCAGAAATCAAAACCTTCTCAATATCATGTTTCATTCTCTGTTTGCCCCCTACACTTTTTCATGCTGTCTATATTGTAATACAATGCGCTCATTGTTTGTATCATCATGTTCTTCAAAAATGGTTTTTTTCAGACCGGGTATCCAAATAATCATTCCAACCGCGTCTGTCACAATAGGCCAACTGTCTCTTTTTTCGAGAGGCACTTTTTCATTAATAAATATATCTTTTACCTTTTTTGAACCATTCATCCCTTTAAGTTTCATTCTGTCCCCTTTTTTCCTTGTTCGTACATAAAGGGGGAATTGAACCTGCATTGGACTAGTTGCAAACATATCATTCCCTTTTGATACATCCTCTGGATCTTGCCTACGCACATGAATTGAAAAGCCGTTAGGAAGCAGCAGCTCTGTTTCATCCGTTCCATTTATTTCATAATGATAGGAGATATTTTCGCTTTGTATTGGAAGAAATGTAAACAAACATGTATGATAAGATTTGACTATCTTTAACCCATCTGGAAAGTCAAGTGAACCGGATGGTTCTTTTTTTGAAACCCATTCCAGAAACACTTCAATATGATGGGCAGAAAACACGGATGGAACGTTTTCATAAAGATAGTTTAATATTAGTTGAACTCCTCTCCTTTGTAAAGGCATTGGAAGGCTTAGAAGGTTTTCAATTTTGATTTCAACAGTAGAACTCGACTTTTTTGTGATGACTGTATTCATCTTCTCTTTCGTTAATACCTGTAAGAACAATTCATCTTCGGCCAACGCTTCACTGACGGACTGAAAGCGTTTATGTACATCTTCTGACTCTTTTTTCAATAGAGGGAGTACATGGTGTCTCAATCTGTTTCGTGTATAGTCATCTTTGTTGTTACTCGGATCTATCCTAAATGGGATTTGATTCACTTTGCAATATTGTAAAAGGTCTTTTTTTTCAAGTCCCAAAAACGGCCTTATTAGCCACCCACCTCCAAATTGGCGTTTTGGTTGAATGCCGGCAAGCCCTAAACCGATCGTTCCTTTTATCAACCTCATCAACATCGTCTCGATTTGATCATCGCCATGGTGGGCCAATGCCAAATATTGTGCTTGATGTTTTTCCATTTGCTCTTTAAAAAACTGAAAGCGGCATTCTCTTGCAGCTACCTGTTTATTCAGTTTTTTCTCATCAGCATACTTTTGAACATTGATTCGCCGTGTTTCACAAAGCACTCCCTTTTGATCGCAATATGTTTGAACAAAGCGCATATCTTCCTCAGATTCCCTACCTCTGAACATATGATCCACATGCACAGCAATCAATGTTGCAGTGCTTGGCATCATGCTCTTGAGAATATGGAGCAGAGCCATGGAGTCAGGCCCTCCGGAAACACCAACCATGACCGTTGTTCCATTAAATGACAGATTATTTCTTTTCATAAAATCTTCTATACTCTTCACAATGGTCCTCCACCTAATCGCAGGCTTATTTCAAAAGATATAAATATCCTAACACTTTCCCTCAGTCCCTGCAAAGAAGAGCTATCCGCTCACAACAAATTGTTAAATAAAAAACAAAACAATATAGGCAAAATAAAGAGCAAGTACACTGACTACAATGATGACTGTTTCAAATACTCCGCCTGATTTTTGATGTTTTTTCGACCGTTGCAACGATACTGTCTTTCGCCTATGTTTTGCAAGCCGTGAGGGAGAGGATTGGGAATGACGAACACTTCTTTGTTTAATAGCTGAACGGCCTGTCTCAAGTAAATCGAATTTCATTTCATCAGCCGTTTTGTAATTTCCCTTTAAAGCAGCCGCTAAAACTGTTTGATATGTTGTTAAAAATGGATGGTTGTTAATGACTGATAAAAGCTGGGTCCTTGGATTCTCAGTCTTCTTAAATTCCTTCTTTGTTACACAGTTCACCATGATCATAGCAACCGAAAACAGATCATATGATGGTTCTGCTCGTCTAGTTCCACATTCCCAGTACCCCCTATCAAAAAATTCTGTATACTCCTTAATCGCGCGACCTTCTTTTGTCGTTCCTCCAACATCAATACAGCGAATTCTTGCAGGAGACTCTGTCACAATCAAATTGTCAGGCTTTAAATCTCCAAATATCCACCCTTCTCGATGAATAATTGATAAATTTGACAGTAGTTGGCTGATTAAAACCGGTATCCATTCCTCTCCTTTGTCTTCTATATATTGCAAAAGAAGTGGTCCTTCAATATATTCCATGACATAAAATGATAGTTTTTGATGAGTTCCTGAAAGTGACATATCATCCACATCAAAAAAACAAGGCCCCATTGCACTTGCTTGGGCCCTTGAAAAAGATTTAAGCACATTCACTTCTGAGGTAATGGATAAACTATCATCACTTACTTTTAATGCCACCTGGCTTTGTTTTGAGTTTGCCAAGTAAACAACACCATTAGCCCCTTTCCCAAGCTGTTTGATAATCTTATATGAGTGATTGTTCCACTTTCCAACAACTGTTGAACCAGGCTTTAAGCTAGCCGCTAAACTTGTCGAAGCGTTTTTCATCATCTTCTAACATACTCCTTCTTGAGCGATTATTATTAAAATAGTTAATCGCTGCTCGGATTGCTGGTCCTGTTGGTGTAATGCCTCCCGCAGCAAGTCTAGAAAATAGAGAGGAAAGAGATTCAAACTTTGGTGTCCAACCCTGCACAAGTTCCACTTCTTGTTTTTTCCCGGGAAATATAAACATCGCAAATTCATTATCACCTATTCTTGAATTAAGGCTAATGGACAAATCAATTAATGCTTCTTTCACAGTTGGAAGTTTGGGATTCATGCTTGCGCTCGTATCAACAAGCACTAGGACATGTAAATGAACAGTTTCTCCAAGTTCATCAACTACATCCATCACTTCCCCGCGTTGATCAGGAGGTAGTTCATCCATTTCTGTCTGTTTACCGAGAATTTGTTTAAGTTCTTGATTAACTACACCCTGAAGAGTTTGTGTCATCGCTTTTTTCGTCACCATCTGAACAGTTTGTGACAGCTGTGAAGCGTAAACAACCTGATGAACACCACCTCCAGCAAGAGCGATTCCTTCAACTTCACTCATTGCAGATTGATCCATGGAACCTTCTTCCATAATCCCAATCACATTAACAGTTATTCCCTGTTCCTTTGCAAAAGCTGCTATTGCCTGAGGGTCTTCACCGCGGTTTGAACAGCCGTCCGTAATAAGCAAAATTTGATTTAAATGCCCATTTTTCATATTTATTCCTCCTGAACAAAGATATCTTTTTTCAATTCCATCTTCGCCAGAAGAAAATTGATTTATACGAATGCTAAGAAATCTCTTGATTCTTTCTAAAAAGACCCGTTGTTGGAATAGATGCCCATTTCGGTGTATTATGATCTATTTTGATGACTAGTACTGTCATATCATCATCTATTCGTCCCGATCTTGTCCGAATCACCTCTTCCATAATCAAATCGGCGATTTCTTGCGGATTTTCGGTTTTAAGCGACTTTAATTTTCTCTTCATCCATAAATCATAATTTTCCACATGACGTGGCCCTTCAAAAATACCATCACTCATCATGATCAGAATATCCCCTGCTTTTAATTGTTCACTGACAACATCAACATCAAATTCAGTTATAATACCAATTGGTAAGTTGCTGGCCTGCACTTTAATGATCTGCTCACTTCTTTTAATAAAACTCGGTGTTGACCCAATTTTTAAAAACTTGCAGTTTGCATTTTGCAAATCGAGAATGGCTAAATCAAGTGTGGAGTAAATCTCATCTGTTGTTCTTAACGAAAGGATACTATTAATTGTTTTAATCGCTACTTTTTCATCAATTCCTGACTGAAGAATTTTCTCAAGCAGCTTTATCGTTTCATTACTTTCAAGGTGTGCCCTTGCTCCATTTCCCATTCCATCACTGATAGCAGCAGCATATTTCCCCAGACCAAGTTCCATCATATTATAGCTGTCCCCTGAGACAAGCCCCCCTCCTTTGGCCGCATGCGCCACTCCTGTTTTCACCCGATAAGATTTTGCTGAACCAAAAGCCACATGACAATAGCCGTTCGGATGGCCGGCACACTGCTCAGCCTTTACAATAATTTGTTCTTCTAAAATATCGGAAAGCATTGGAGCAATTAGTTTTTCACATTCACCATGACCATTGCAATATGGAATACTCATTTCAATGTCAATATTACCTTGATCAAGACTATAGATTTCAACCTGTTGGATTTCAATACCAAAATGCTGAAGTGCCTCTGTAACCTGTTCTTCTTGAACAAAGTGCTGTTCTCGCTCCCTTTTGATTTCCCGAGAAAAATCGGCCATGACCTGAGAAACACCGAGAAGTTGTTCAGCAACAAGCCGCCTACTGTCATGAATTTTTTGTTTCAATGTTTGATTGGCTCTAAAGTGTGAGAGTTCGTCTTCTATCAATGCTTCAACCTGCTTCGATTTTGAACAATGCTGTTGAAACTCTTTCTTTAGCTTGCGGTTTTTGTAGTAATTTTTTTCTTCTGTTTCCTGCATAACCTGTTTCATGATCTCATATGTTTTATCAAAGTTCTCTACCCAGCACTTGTTTTTTTTATAACAAGATTGACAGGAGTATTCGGTAACAGAACTTAATAACAAGTCGATTTCTTTTTCTTTGCTCTCTTTGTTCGAAACAGAATGATAAAAGGTGGCAAAACTTTCGGATAAAGCATAAAAAATATTTGAAAACTGATCTACTTTTTGAGCTGTAACATCGCGAATTTTTCTTGCATATTGCTGCTGTTCTTGGGAGTGTTCAATCGTTCCAGGAATATACTTGGCCACCTTCTTTGTGATTGACTGTGGTGTTAATAAAAAGAGACCAATTGCGATCAAGGATTCATAAAGTGTCGGTATCAGCTCTGCTGAACCCTCTCCATATAAAGAAATGAGCAATGATCCAATTAGCAGACCAACCGCAGCTCCAACTTTTTTTCCTTCTTTCAACAACCCACCAAGCAGACCGGAGAAAGCCAACAGGCTCATCTGGTAAAGATTACCAATATTTGCAAGACTTAAAATCAAGCCAGTGACAACTCCAACTGTACACCCGATACTAGCACCACCGATAAATGCAAACACAAGAACCGTATATCGAGCTAATATGAGTTCAGCCTGCAAACCTTGAAAGGAAACTCCTGTTAATCCAGTCAAAACAGAAGCAATTAAAATCATAAAACAAATAATTTCCTCAATTTTTAAGGATTGTTTTGCTCGTTTTGATGTTACAATCGGTAAACTTTGCAAAAATATTAGTGTTAAGATAAAAGCTAAGCCAGCTTCGACAAATGCCATTACATAATAATAACTTGTGACTTTCCCATATTGTGCATAGACAAATGTGCATCTTGCCAATGCCATAGATAAAAAGATCACAACCGGTAATGTTCTGAATCCATCTTTTATAATCAGTGAGGTCATTTTTGAGCATATTGTAAACGACACAAGAGCTAACAGAACGAACAGAGAGTGCTGTACAGAGATACTTAAAGCCCCTGCAAGCAGAGCCAAACACGCTAAGAACGCTTTATCCTTCTTAATGAAAAGCATGACTCCGAAAAATGGCAAAGCAAAAGGGATCACTTCTGACAGAATGAAAGCTCGTCCCAATAAAAAACCGATCACCATGTAAATGAGCCCTTTATACAAAAAGAGCGAATACAACCGTTGTATGATAGACATCGTTATTTTGTTGAACCAGGAATTCATTTTTTGAATGACAGGTCCTATAAAGGGGTTATTAATTCTTCTTTCCGCTTTTTCCATGCTTTCATCTCCCACTCATTTATTCATTGCTTACCATTATAACGAAAGATGAAATAGGATTTTGTCAAAAGAAGGTAACGATTTCAAAGAAATTCTCGACGGTTTATGCAGTATGTTCCAATCTCTCTTGGTATGTCGAGTTTATTCTTGTTATTTTGCGAGACACAAAAAACCGATTTCATATAGAAATCGGTTTTTTAAATGACCCGTACGGGATTCGAACCCGTGTTACCGCCGTGAAAGGGCGGTGTCTTAACCGCTTGACCAACGGGCCTTATAAAATAAAGTAGCGGCGGAGGGGATCGAACCCCCGACCTCACGGGTATGAACCGTACGCTCTAGCCAGCTGAGCTACACCGCCATGTTTTTCTTTTAACGCACAAGTTCTATAATACAAAGATTTATCCAGTCCGTCAATAGAAATTATTAAATTTTTTTCTAAAATAAAAAGGCATCCGTTGGGATAAGACGAATGCCCTTCGTTTGTATTATATAGAAAGCAGCAAGTTAACCTCTTCTTGCTCCGCGCCCTCCACGTTTTGACTCCGTGTTGCGTTTTAGAGACGATAAGCGATCTTCACTATCTTTCAAAAACTTATTCATTTTTTGTTCAAACGTTTCTTTAGAGCGGAAATCATTTCTTGGTCTTGGTTGTGGACGGTCTACAGCCTTTTTGATGGACAAGCCGATCTTGCCATCTTTTTCAACATTAATGACTTTGACTTCAACTTGATCTCCAACTTTTAGATGATCATTGATATCCTTCACATAATTATCTGCGACTTCACTGATATGAACAAGACCTGTTGATCCCCCAGGCAACTCAACAAACGCTCCAAAATTTGTAATACCTGTTACTTTCCCTTGCAACTTGCTGCCAACTTCAATCGACATAAAAAAAGTGCTCCTCCTTAGACTTAAAAAAAATCATTTCTTTAATTATACATAAAGAAAAAATGAAGTTCAATAAGGCTATTTACTCTTCTCGTTAAACTTGAAGATAATTTCGCCTTTTTTTGACAAGTAATACTCCTTTCTGGCAAGCTCTGCGACATAGTCTTTATCTTTAAGTTTTGTGATCTCTTCCTTCAAGTCTGTTTTTTTCGCTTCCACTTTATGAAGTTTCTTCAAAAGTTCTGCTTTTTTTGCTTCCTGACTATCAATAGTTGAAGCTTGTGACCAGATTGTGCCACCCAGTACAATTGTAAAGAGCAATGCTACTGCCCCAAATACCATTAACCGTCTGTACAGACCGCGTTTTTTTCTTTTCAAATGCTGCTGCTTCCGCTCTATTTGATCTTTATACTCATTTTCAATTTGTGAAATATTATATTTCCTAGAATTGTTCAACACCAGACGGCCTCCCTTCATCTTTTTAAAATTTTATTAATTAAGATGATGAATAGTTTCTGTACTTTTGTTAAAAATCCTGCTCCTTTTTCAAAAAAATGTTTCACCTTTAGCTGAATAACTGCAGGGAGAAGTTTGAAACATTTATATACAATGGAATAGATTGGGTATGTTGCTATTTTAACGATTTTATATAAACATACCCCAAAAAAGCAAAAAAGACCATAGATATTTCTTATTGTAGTCCAGATGACGAGCAAAATGACGTGAAATGTCCATAAAAACGGACGTAATACTATTAGTTTCGTCATTTTTGCTAAGATCTGAAATATAAATACAAAAAAAGAAATCATCAAATCCAAAGCCGTCAAATAAATTTGTTTAAAAAGACTCTGGTAGACAGCAACCCCCAACAAAACCGCCAAGAAAATATAAAGCCTGAATTCACCTTCATTCACACAAAGTAACACATAGAAAAAAAGAAGGCCTTGTACCGCCCAAAACAAAAGGTCATGAATAAATAAGATCCATCTCGTTGTCTTAGAACGAATCACAAAGCATGTATAGGTATCAAGGGAGGCACCTAGCCACGCCCCCATTCCGGTCATGGCCAGCATTGTATAGAACTGTGTGGTCAGTGTCATTTAAACAACTTGCTAAAAAAACCTTTAGCTTTCTCCCCCTGCTGCTCATCCAAATAGATGAGATCGAGCACTCTACCCTTAATGGAGACAACACCTTTCTCTAAATCCAAATTTTTCATTTGTAAGTTTTCGCCTCTGACTGACAACATACCCATCACTGTTTCCAGTAAAAATTCCTCATTATCAAAACTCTCTACCTGTTTGACGCCGGAAATATCCAACAACTTGCGCCCCTTCATCATGACATCATGTTCAGGAGCAGAAGAACCGCTAGAAGAGTTGGGCTGATCAAAATATGCACTCATCGACTCATCCCCCATATTCTCATACTATTGATACTGCATTGTATGAGTTAGGGTATTTTTTTAGAACAAGCCTATTCTTCGTTGAGCTTTTCTTCCTTGAGAATCGTATACATACTGGCTGCTTCGTCTTTTTTTGTCGTATCTTTTAACTCATTGACTGTAACAGTGACAAGTTTTTGTCCGAAACGCACGACCAGTTCGTCTCCTGCTTTCACATCAGAACTCGCCTTCGCCTTTTGGCCATTAACTAAGATTCTCCCTTGGTCAGCTACCTCCTTAGCGAGTGTTCGTCTTTTAATCAATCTTGAAACTTTCAGAAACTTATCTAACCTCATCGTCTGTTAGCTCCTTTCCATTTTTTTAGCTTCATTCCATAGCTCATCCATTTCCTCTAGTGTCATGCTGACTATGTCTTTCCCTGAATGGTTCGCTGCTTGCTCAATATAGTTGAATCGCCTGTAAAACTTAGCATTCGTCATGGTGAGCGCTTCTTCAGGGTCAATTTTATAAAAACGACCAATATTAACTAAAGCAAATAAAATATCACCAAATTCTTCTTTTATTTTTTTGCTTTGGGCTTGAGAATTAGAAAGTTCTAAGGAGAATTCTTTCATTTCTTCATTGACTTTGTTCCAAATGTCATTTACATCAGACCAGTCAAAACCGACTTTGGCTGCCTTTTTCTGCAATTGGTTCGCTTTTGAGAGAGATGGCAACGGTTTTGGGACATCATCAAGCAGAGATTTTTCAATTGTTTGCTTTTCTGAGCTTTTAATCTCTTCCCAGTTTACCATGACGTCAGCCTCATCATGAACTGTGACATTGCCAAAAACATGCGGATGCCTTCTAATCATTTTCGCAGTAATTTCGCGAATAACATCATGAATGGTAAACAAACCTTCGTCATCACCGATTTGTGCATGCAATAAGACTTGCAACAGAACATCCCCTAGCTCTTCTACAATATGGTCCGGCTCTTCTTCATCAATCGCTTCTAGCACTTCATAGCATTCTTCAATTAAGTATTTTTTCAATGACTGATGGGTTTGCTTTTGATCCCAAGGACACCCCTCAGGTCCACGCAATTTTTGAATAACACGACGGAACATCGAAAACTCATGGTAAAGCAAGGTTTCATCTTTAACTGGAGGTACATAAACACTCGTTAAATTACTGATATTGACACTTCTGTCCAATTCGTAAAGAGGTACTTTCCTGATCTCCTCTTCACTGCTTCCGGCTGCCGTTACAATGACAATTTCGTAATCATCTGGAAGCTTTTCCATCAACGTCAATTTCACTTCTGAAGCTGTCATTTGGTCATATACTTGACAAATGATCACATGGTGACGAAGCTCAATTTCGTCTTCTGAAAACCGGATAGCATCAACTAACTGGAAACCTTCGATCGGATCGATGTTTAGAGCGTTAAATGTCGCATCTAGAAAGCTTTGACCTCCTTCCACTCTCACGGTCACTTGATGGTCTTTATGTCTTTCAAGCAATAGCTGAACTGTTTTTTCAGCAACACTCGGATGCCCAGGCACTGCATAAAGAATATCTTGATGCATGGCTTTCTGAAAAAGCTTTTCAACGATCTCTTCGTAGACCGCTTCAAATTGATCATGTTTCTCATAAATATCATCGAAAAAATACATATTAGGAATTTCTTTTGTTAGTTCCTTCACTAAAGGATGGTCTTGTGTTCTGCAATAGACAGCCTCAGCCTGTGTAAGACATTTATATATACCTAGTGTTAATTGATTGATATCGCCTGCACCAAGACCGACGACAGTAATTTTACCAGCCATACTATTCGCCCCTTTCTCGTTTAAATGTAAACAAATGGATTGCAAAAGGCAAAAGTTCGAGTTCCTCATCTGAATACACCTTTAATTTGATGATACTATACAAATAGGTAGCGCCACCGAGCACTACGCCAGTAAGACTTTCAAATGCGGCTATCCACCTGCTTTCTGTATCTATCACCATTTCAAATATATAAAGCCAAGCCACTAAAACCATTAACATCATGAAAGCTGAAATCAATAGCCCGCTCATATTGTAGTCAGAAAGCTTAGTCAAACTTTGCCTTTTCAGTTTTAAAAAGTTTAGCAAGGCAACAAAAGCGAATGATAATGCTGTTGCTAATGCCGCTCCTTCTATTCCGAACGATGGAATCAACATAACATTCAAAATCGTTTTTATCACTGTTCCTAATAAAACGGAGACAGCTGGAAAAAATGGATGTCCAAATCCTTGTAAAACAGCAGTTATTGTCATGGCAAGTGACGCAAAAAAGATCGATAAACTGAAAATCTGCAGCGCTGCCGTTCCTTCACTATTTTTAAACAGCATCATATTTACAGGGTCCAAAATGCAAATAAGACCGACTGCTGCCCCGATTCCAAGCGTCAAACTCGTTTTCATTGCATATTGCACTTTTAACTGCAAATTGGTTTCTTGCTGCTTCCGTGCCTTTGTAAGCGTTGGGACAAGGGCCGTCGCCACACTCACTGCAAAAACGGTTCCAAGTTGAAGTAGTGGCTGGCCTCTGTCATAAACACCTTTTATATGTTTTGCCTCTAGTTTGTCCAAACCATGATCGAGCAGTAGTGAATATAAATTGAATGCATCAACAAGCTGAATGAGAATGAGCATGAGACTGCTGACACAGATTGTCAGCGTATAAAATGATAGCTGTTTAATAACTGTTTTCGTATTCAGATTAGACACCTCTGATCGGTGTCTCCTGTCCCTCGTTACCCAAAACTTAGCCAATATAATAAATGCTGTAAGACCTCCGACAAACGAAGCAAAGGCTGCCCCCGCTCCAGTATCGTATAAAGAAAAACCTTGTTTAACCAACCACCATGTTAACAAGAGAATAACAGTGACTCGAACAAGCTGCTCCCCCATTTGTGAAAAAGCAGTTGGCACCATCCACTGTCTACCTTGAAAATAACCTCTGAAAAAGGATATAAACGGAAGCAGTAAATAAGAGAACGAAACAGCGCGAATCACCTGCTCAAGATCTGGGTCACCCATTAGCCAAGCTATACCTTTTGCTCCAGCGAAAAGAATCAAAAAACAACTTAAACCAATACCAGACAAAAACATCATCGAGATGCGAAGAATCTTTGCTCGGTTTTCAACTTCATAATCATTCATGATTTTTGAGATTGTCACAGGAAACCCGACAGTCACTAACACGACTGATATTCCTAACAACGGATATACTTGCTGATATATGTAAAAACCGACATCTCCTACTATATTTTGAAAAGGCACTCTGTACCCTGCGCTTAATACCTTTGAAAAAATTCCCGCTAGTGATAACACAAAAGCACCTTGCCAAAGTTGGCGTTTTTGTTCACTCAAAGTACGCATATCGTAAGCTCCTTCCTATGCGCAAAAACACACATGAACCGTGCTTATTATACCATACGGGCCCTACGACAATAAAAAAAGAACAGCCTGATTCTGCTGTTCATAAAAAAGATTTGGCAATCTCCTTTTATAAAGGGATTGCCAAAAAACGGTATAAGACCTATTGTTCCATTTGTCGTGCCAGAAAACCGGCAGCTGTTTCGACTGCTTTATGTTCAACTTCACCAATTGTTTGATCTTTTGAGAAAATCACGACAGCTCCAATTGGATCTCCATTGGCAACAATTGGGCCAATCGTATAGGAATTCACTTCTTCTTCAATCCCATCTATTAGCTGAATTGTTTTGTTTTCCTCTAATACAGAGTTACGCTGTTCCATCGTTTTTTCTACGATATCACCAATCGATTTGTTCATATAATCTTTTTTTGAGCTTCCAGATACCGCGATAAACACATCCCGGTCACAAATCAAAACAGAATGTCCCATACTATCATAAAGGGCGTCTGCATATTCCCTTGCAAAGTCACCAAGTTCACTGATTGGAGAGTACTTTTTTAAAATGACCTCCCCATCCCGGTCAACAAATATTTCTAAAGGATCTCCCTCTCGAATACGTAATGTTCTTCGTATTTCTTTAGGGATCACGACCCGTCCTAAATCATCAATCCGACGTACGATACCAGTTGCTTTCATCTGTGCTGCCTCTCTTTCTTTTGATGATATATATCTGGAGGATAATAATAGCGCAGTGTCCTTACAATTAACACTCTCCCTCCGCTCTCGTTGATTTGATTTTAGTATCCGTCACATCAGATGTAATATACATGAGAAACAAGAAAATTTTATGATGATGCAATCGTTTGCTTTTTAACATTTTGTAAACCTTTTAGGATATACAGCAATGTTTCAAGCCAGTCTTCTGGTTTACGATTTTTAATTTGAATTGATATTTTTAATTTGTTGCCATCCATCCCAAGACCGATCTGCCTGCCATACTTACTACCCAATTCAAACAATTTCTGCCCGTCAATTTCTGAGCTGGCCTTTTCATCAATTGTCAGTCTTACAGCTTCTTTGTCCTGTTTAATAAGTTTGACACGCTCTTTAATGGCGTACACTTTCATTTCGGCAATGGCAAATAAATATTCGACTTCTTTCGGATATTCGCCAAAGCGATCAATCATCTCATCCTGAAGCTCACTTTTTTCTTCTAGTGTGACAATCGATCTAAATCGTTTATACATATCTATTTTTTGTTTGCCATCTGTTACATAGGTTTGCGGAATATATGCATCAAGTTCTAAATCAATTTCCGATTCAAACCGTTCAATTTGCTGTGTATCTCCTTTGCGGGCTTCAATAGCTTCCTTGAGCATCTGTGAATACAAGTCAAAACCGACAGAATCTATAAAACCATGCTGTTGTGCGCCGAGAAGATTTCCCGCTCCCCGAATTGTCAAATCACGCATCGCAATTTTAAAGCCGGAGCCTAGTTCAGTAAACTCTTTAATTGCTTGAAGTCTTTTTTCTGCAACTTCTGTTAAGACCTTGTCTTTCCGATAAGTGAAATATGCATATGCGACCCGATTTGAACGTCCGACACGACCCCTTAACTGATAAAGCTGAGAGAGTCCCATCTTATCACCGTCATATACGATTAATGTATTGACATTCGGAATATCAACACCTGTTTCAATGATGGTCGTACTCACAAGTACATCTGATTCACCCTCTAAAAAATTCAGCATAACTGATTCGAGTTCATTTTCTGTCATTTTCCCATGAGCATATGCAACTTTCGCATCAGGTACAAGCATTGATATTTCTTCAGTCTTTCTTTCAATATCTTCCACTCTGTTGTACAGGAAGTAGACCTGACCGCCTCTGGCAAGTTCCCGTTCAATTGCTTCTCTCACGAGTGCACCGTTATATTCAACAACATACGTCTGAACCGGAAAACGGTTTTCCGGTGGGGTTTCAATAACTGATAAATCTCGAACGCCAAGCATGGACATATGAAGAGTTCTCGGAATTGGTGTTGCTGTTAAAGTTAGAACATCTACATTTGCCTTAATTCTTTTAATCTTTTCCTTGTGCGTAACACCGAACCTTTGTTCCTCATCAATAATTAATAAACCTAGATCTTTATAGACGACATCTTTTGATAGTAACCGATGTGTTCCAATCACAATATCAACCGTACCATTTTTCAAACCTTTAATCGTCTCTGTAGCTTCTTTTCTTGTACGAAAACGACTTAGTAACCCAATAGTAACCGGATAGTCCTGAAAACGCTCCAAAATCGTTTCATAATGCTGCTGTGCCAATATTGTTGTGGGGACAAGGATCGCAACTTGTTTACCATCTGCAATTGCTTTGAAGGCTGCACGAATGGCTACCTCTGTCTTGCCATAGCCGACATCACCACAAAGCAATCGGTCCATCGGCCGCTCTTTCTCCATGTCCTTTTTAATTTCCTGTATAGACCTCAGTTGATCTTCTGTTTCTTGGTATGGAAAAGCGGCTTCAAATTCACGTTGCATTTCATGGTCTGGTGAAAACGCATATCCCTTGCTCGCTTCCCTTTCCGCATATAGCTTGATCAAATCATCAGCGATATCTTGGACAGAGGATTCAACCTTTTTCTTGACCCTCTTCCATTCGCTTCCTCCTAGTTTGTACAGTTTAGGTTCTTTTCCCTCAGAGCCTACATACTTTTGAACTTGGTCAATTTGATCAACAGGAACATAAAGCTTATCACTACCTTGGTAATGAATATTAAGGTAATCTTTGTGAATTCCATTTATTTCAAGGGTTTCAATCCCTAAATACTTTCCAATCCCATGGTTGACGTGTACAACATAATCACCAACCTGGAGTTCGGAGTAGCTTTTAATTCTTTCTGCATTTGTCAATTTTTGCTTTCTAGGTTGCTTTTTCACTCGTTTTTTAAAGAGTTCTTCTTCTGTAATAACAGCCAATTTTAATAATGGAAGTTCAAAGCCTGTTTGAAGATTACCCTCCATAATGTATGTCTGACCTTGGGCAAGCACCGCGTCTGGGCTAGCCTGGGCTGCCTCTATTTCATAGTCTGACAAAACAGATGCTAGTTTTTCGACACGCTCTTTTCGATCTCCAAGAAATACAGTTGTATATTTTGACTTTTTAAATCGCTCAAGCTCGCTTTTCAGCACATTCATTTGACCGTGAAAACTTTGCATTTGCTTACTGGAAACATTTACGATATTTTGCGGACTCGTATGCTGAACATGTCTTAAAAACAAGGAATAATATAAAATCGGCCGCGACTGTTTTGACATCAGTTCGTGAAACGGAAATGACATGGATATGTCTTGAAGAATTTTGCCTTCTTCAAGAAGACTTACCATCCATTCCGCTTCTTCTTTTTGTAGCTGGTCTTCCATTTCATGTATACGGCTAATTTCATCTAAAATTAGCAATGTATCGTTTGGAAAGTAGTCTAGTAAACTAGCAGGTTTCTCGTAAAAATAGGAGAGATACTTCACCATTTCTTGACTAACGTTTCCTTCAGTAAGCCTCTCTCTGTCTTCAGCTATATTTTGCTGAAGAATCTCTTTTCGCTTATCTTCTTTCAGTTTTTTAAGACTGTTGGCAAGGCCTTGATCAATTTGTTCAAGCACTCTTTTCCTGTTTTCTTCGCGGACAATCAATTCCTTGGCAGGACCGATTACCACTCGTTGGCGGGTTTCTAAGGAGCGTTGATCATCCGTATTAAATATGCGGATTGAATCAATTTCAGTATCAAATAGTTCGATTCTGACCGGATTCTCTTCAGTTAATGAATAGATATCAATAATCCCACCGCGAATACTAAAGTCACCTGGAGCGGCAACCATATCGGTTCGTTCATAGCCTATTTGAACAAGGGTTTCAATCAGTTTTTGCTGATCAATTTCATGGCCAATATCAATAGATATCTGACTGTTTTTCCATAACTCCATAGGAGGTAGCATTCTTCTGACGGCTGCTGCCGGAGCAACTACTACCGGAGTTTCACCACTTGCAAGCCGATTCAAAACGTCTAGCCTTTGTGAACGCAGTTCAGGGCTTGCAACCGCGATTTCGGACGAAATCAATTCGTTAACCGGATATAAAAGAACAGACTTATCTTTTATCAGTCCTGTTAAATCGTCTGTTATCTTTTGAGCTTGATAAAGGTTATGCGTAATTATTAATAATGGTCGATTCGTTTCCATTGATAAAGCCGAAGTGAATACTGATCGGGCAGATCCAGAAAGTCCCGCCAATAATTGTTCTTTCAGTCCTTCATTCAAACCACTAACAATGGATTTAAAGTCATCGCTTTCCGCAACATAGAATTGAATATTTTTCAAATGTGCCCCTCCTCTCTTCCTCAAATAGAAAAATGCTTTGGTCTAGTCCCTACACCAAAGCTTTTATTGAATAAATGACTGATATTGATGAAAATCCGGGTTTCGTTCTAGTGCTTCCTGACAATCTTCACATATCGTCATTACATGTAAATCCCCATTATCCTTATAAGAAATCATATCATTTCTTTCCTCAGCTGTTAAATGGTGAAAACCTAATTGTTCACTATTTGCATAAATATGGTCTAGACTGCCCACTTTAACACCACAGTGACGACAGTAATAATGTAAAGCCATAAGGGAACCTCCAATAGCCAGTCTTTTTAAGACTAGTATGAACCGGTCTTAATCATCTTATACCTTTACATTAAATTCGTTCATCACTTCTAAAAAAGATTTTTCCAACGAGGATGAACAGGCTTCAATCGTTTTTTGAATAGCTTTCTCAATGGCGGGCGCTTCTTCAGCAGAAAAACCACCAAGAACATAGTCCGTTATTTTCATACCATTTATCGGACGACCAATCCCGATTCTGAAGCGGTTAAATTCAGATGTTCCAAGATGCTGAATAATGGATTTAATTCCGTTGTGCCCGCCTGCGCTCCCCCTTGTTCTTAAACGAATTTTTCCAGTAGGGAGATCCAGATCATCATAGATCACTTTCAGATTGTCAGTTGGGACTTCATAATAGTCTAGAAGCGGTCTTAAACATTCACCCGATAAATTCATATATGTAAGTGGTTTAACAAGTAGAACCTTTTCCCCGGAAACAACTCCAACCCCATATTGTCCATTGAACTTTGCTTTATTAAGTGTTATATTCCATTCCTTCGAAAGTTCATCAATAAGCATAAACCCTACATTATGTCTCGTTTTTTCATATGTTTTCCCTGGGTTTCCTAAACCTGCAAACACAAGCATGATTTTTCTCCTCCCTTAATGGACCCCGTGCTTCTCTAGTGTTGAGGGGAAGAATCTTAATTCTCCTCATTCTAGCACAAAAGACGTAACCTCGGGAGGGTTACGTCTTAAGTCTTTATTCATCTTTTTCCTCTCCATTGCTCTCTTCTGGTTCTTTTACGTTTTGAGCAGCTGACTCAGCTTCAGTTTCCACTTGTTTTTGTGGAGGTAAAATAGAAGCGATGACTTCATCTCGTTCATGATTGAATGTAAAATCACCCTCTGGTTGAATATCTCCAACCGTTAAAACATCATTGACCTGAAGCCGAGAAATATCTAAGTCAATCGTTTGAGGAATGTTATTTGGCTTCGATGTGATAGATAGCTCATAAAGCGGTTGCTGAATAACACCACCTTGCTTGACTCCCTCAGCTTCTCCTGTCAAATGAACAGGGACTGCTGCTTCCATCTCCGTTTCCATATCAACCACTTTGAAATCAGCATGAACAATTGTATCTTTTAATGGATCTGTTTGAAGTTCAGTAACCATAACGGCATGTTGTTTACCATTTACATCTAAATGAATAATCGTGTTTTTCCCTTCAGCACGCAATATTTTAAAAAGCTCAATACTATCGAGTGAAACGGACATGTTCTCCATGTTCTTCCCGTATATGATACCCGGTACATGTCCGAATGACCGGATTTTTCTCAAGGAGGAATGTTTATGGTCCATTCTTTCTTCCGCTTTTAATATTGCCATTTAAAGCACCATCCTATCGTTAGATTGGTTTTCTTAAAACCATACCCATAACGACAAATCTTTAAACCTGAATGGGAAAATTAATCAAACAATAAGCTGACCGATTGTCTTTCATGAACGCGAATAATCGCTTCTGCCATTAGCGGTGCAACGGAAAGTTGTTTAAATTTATCAATTTTTTTATCTTCTGGAAGCTCAATACTGTTTGTTACAACAAGTTCTTTAATTTTAGAATGCTCGATTCTTTCAATTGCCGGTCCTGAAAGAACAGGGTGTGTACAACATGCATAAACTTCAGATGCGCCACTTTCGACAAGCGCATTTGCTGCCAGTGTGATCGTTCCTGCTGTATCGATAATATCATCGATTAATATTGCTGTTTTGCCTTCTATATGACCAATTATATTCATCACTTCAGCTACATTTGGTTTCGGACGACGTTTATCAATAATGGCAATTGGTGCTTTTAAACGATCCGCCATCTTGCGAGCGCGTGTGACCCCACCATGGTCAGGTGATACAATCACAATATCGTCCAAACCCTTCTCTTCAAAATAATTCGCTAAAATCGGAACACCCATTAAGTGATCAATCGGTATATCAAAGAATCCTTGAATTTGTGGTGCATGCAAATCAAGTGCAATCACGCGGGTAGCTCCAGCTGTTTCAAGCAAGTTAGCCACAAGTTTGGCAGTGATCGGTTCACGAGCACGAGCTTTTCTGTCTTGACGAGCATAGCCATAGTATGGCATAACGATATTGATCGTTCTAGCTGAAGCCCGCTTTAATGCATCAACCATAATTAAAAGTTCCATAATGTGTTCGTTAACCGGAGCACTAGTCGATTGAATGACATAGCAGTCACAGCCGCGGATGCTTTCTTCGATATTAATTTGAACCTCACCATCACTAAAGCGCTTAACGGAACACTGACCTAGCTCAACTCCAACCACTTCTGCAATTTCCTTTGCAAGATCCGGGTTCGAGTTTAAAGAAAAAATCTTCAAATTGTCGTCTTCATAATGATTAGACATGTTAAACCTCCGATTTAGGATTATTTTTTGTGTAGCTTTTTCGTGTAGTCTTCTTTGTTGACTTGTTTTGCTCTCGCAATAGACAAAGCCGCACCAGGTACATCGTCCGTCACTGTAGATCCCGCGGCAACATAAGCACCCTTTCCAATTGTTATAGGTGCGATTAAATTTGAATTGCAGCCGACAAAAGCACCATCTTCAACTTTTGTTAAATATTTATGTTTACCGTCATAATTCACGGTGATCGAACCACATCCGAGATTCACATCTTCACCAATTTCCGCATCACCAATGTAACTGAGATGAGAAGCTTTGCTACGATTCCCAAATTCCGTTTTCTTCACTTCTACGAAATTGCCGATCCTTACTTCATTGCCGATCTTTGAGTCAGGTCTGATATGAGCAAACGGACCAATCATAACATCATCACCGATCTCACTATTCATAATCACAGACTGTTTAATCACTGTTCTGTTACCAATTTTACTATTTTCCAGCTCACTGTTTTGTCCGATAACTGAATCCTCACCGATTTCAACCCGACCTTTGATCATAGTTCCAGGGTAAATAACAGTGTCTCTGCCAATAACAGCTTCCGCTGAGATATACGTGTTGTTTGGATCAATTAAGCTGACCCCGTTTACCATGTGACGGTTATTAATGCGCTGTTTCATGTAGGTTTCTGCTTGAGAAAGAGCAACTCTGTCATTAACTCCGAGTGTTTCTTGAAAGTTATCCGCTTGATAAGCGGCAACAGTTTCACCTTTTTGTTTCAAAATCTCAATCACATCGGGCAGATAATATTCTCCTTGAACATTATCATTAGACACTTGCTCTATCGCCTCAAAAAGCATTTCATTATCAAAACAATATGTTCCTGTATTAATTTCTTTTACAAGCCGCTCTGCTTTTGTCGCATCCTTATGTTCGACAATTTTCTCTACAATGCCCGTCTCATTGCGAATGATTCGTCCATAACCTGTTGGATTCTTTGCCATTGCGGTTAAAATTGTAACCTTTGCCTTTTGTTCTCGATGCTCTTTGAGCATGGCTTCCATTGTCTCAGCAGTTAATAATGGTGTATCACCGCAAACGACAATTGTCGTACCTGTTTCATTTGCAAGAATTGATTTTGCCTGCTTAACAGCGTGGGCAGTACCTAATTGTTCTGCTTGAAGAGCATACTCACTTTTGCTTCCCAGCTGGTTTTTAACGTCATCTGCACCGTGTCCGACAATTGTGACAAGTTTAGCCAATGATAGTTTAAGAACTTCATCAACAACATGCTCAACCATCGACTTTCCGCAGACAGGATGAAGAACTTTATATAGCTTTGATTTCATTCTTGTTCCTTGACCAGCTGCTAATACAACTGCAAACCGCTTATCCATTTATTGGCCTCCATTATCCCTATTATCCATAAAAAAATATATCCTAAATATGAGTTGATTTCAAGCAAGCTCAGAATAGAAATTCTCATATAAACTAATAATTTTAAGGTTACTGTAGTGTCCTCGTTTTTTAAAACTTTTTTAAATTATAATCCTATTAACGATTTCGCTGTATTCAATTGTCAGCTTTACTCATCAGACAAAACCATAAATTGTTATTTTATCACATGAAAAAAGGGCTTTTTGATTAAGCCCTTTTTAAGAAGCACCAGCTTCTTCATATTCTATTTCCTCAACATCACCCAAACGATGGTATTCATTTAGCACCGCATCCTGAATTTTCCCTCGGGTACTTGAGTTAATCGGATGAGCAATATCACGAAACTCTCCATCAGGTGTACGCTTACTTGGCATCGCAACGAAAAGACCATTGTTTCCATCAATTACACGAATGTCATGAACGACAAATTCGTGATCCAGCGTGATGGATGCAATCGCTCTCATGCGACCATCGGTATTCACGCGGCGTAATCTTACGTCGGTAACTTCCACAGTAGTTCACCACCTTTTCCCAATATAAAAACATTAAATTACTAATTCAACGGTTTTTTTTATTTTCCTGCATAATTAAAAATATTTTTGTAATATTGGGATTAAAAAACACTCAATTGTCAAAAATTCCAATAAAAAAAGTGATTTCATCATGAAAATCACCTTTTTTATACATAGTCAGCTATTTTACAAGCGCAATCACTTCAATTTCAACCATAGCATCTTTTGGTAGCCTTGCAACCTCAACACATGACCTCGCTGGTTGATAGTGATCAAAATATTGTCCATACACTTCATTCACATCTGTAAATTGGCTCATGTCAGCTAAAAACACAGTCGTTTTCACAACCGTTTCAAGCGAAGCTCCAGCCGCCTTTAGAACGGCTTTTAAGTTGCGGAAAACCTGATGTGTCTGTTCCTTTATATCACCTTGTATCATTTCACCTGATGGTGTTAACGGAATTTGTCCTGAGCTATAAAACATGTTATTGACGATAATCCCTTGTGAATAAGGTCCAATTGCTTGAGGCGCATCCTTTGTCCGTACAACCTTTGTCATTTCAAACTCTCCTCTTATTATAAATTTGAAAACACCATGTCTGTTTCCCCAGTACTTCCCTCTTTGATAAGTTCTTAGGCTGACGTGCCAGTATGGTCTGCATTGTAAAATTGCACATTTTCTTTTGTATAGGTATGACCAACTTCAATCATTTTTTTGAAAGAAACGCTGGAAATTTCCATTTTCTATTTCAACAGTTTTATCCTTCATATCAATTTCTGAAAGAGTAAGAAGTGACATATACTCATCTACTAGCCGTTCTTTCACTCCCTGTGCCTCGACAAGAACTCCGATACCTGCTACACGAGCATTAAACTCATCCAATAAATTGATCATCCCATTGATGGTTCCGCCTGCCTTCATAAAATCATCAATGATTAAAACATTTGAACCCGCTTCTAAATTACGCTTTGCAAGTGACATCGTTTGAATACGGTTGGACGATCCAGAAACGTAGTTGATACTAACTGTTGACCCTTCCGTAACCTTATTATCTTTTCTAACGACCACTGTCGGTACATCCATATAGCTGGCTACAGCGTAAGCAAGAGGGATACCTTTTGTCGCCACTGTCATAACGACATCAATCTCTCTTTCAGCAAAAACGGAAGCAAATAGTTTACCTGCTTTTGATAAAATCGATGGTTTTCCCAGAATATCTGTTAAATATAAATAGCCACCTGGCAAAATCCGTTCGGAATCATTTAATGACTGCCTAAGTGTACGAACAAAGTCCTCTGCTTCATCAAGTTTTACCTTTGGTATGTATTTCACACCGCCTGCTGCTCCTGGAACTGTCTGTAGTGTACCTATTCCTTGCTGCTCAAAGGTTTGCTTAATAATAGTTAAATCCTCACTGATTGATGATTTAGCAGATTGATACCGTTCTGAAAAGAAGGTTAATGGCACTAAGACATGCGGATGGGTCAACAAATAGTTTGTTAAATCCACCAATCTGCCGCTTCGACGAAACTTCATGCACTTACCTCCAAAATCCGAATATTTTTAAAATTACTATAACTTATCATACGGTTTTATACAAGTTTGTTTTGTTCACCGACCATTCGGACAGCATAAACCTGATCACAAAAACCTCTTAACCCATTGTAAATCCTTTGTACTTTTGACTCATATTGTACGAGCCCAAACACTGTCGGACCGCTTCCACTCATTAAAACCGCATCTGCACCAAAACGTTTCATCTGATTTTTAATCATTGCAACTTCAGGGTGATGTTTGAGTGTAACTGATTCAAGGACATTACCAAGTTTATTGCACATGTTTTGAAAATTTTTCTCTTTAATAGCAGAAACCATCCCTTTAACATCAGGATGTTCAACTTGGTCAAGTTTTAACTGCTTATATACTTCTGCTGTTGAAATACCAAGAGTCGGTTTTGCAAGCACAACCCAGCAGTGGGGCGGGGCCTCAATTAGAGAAATTTTTTCTCCTCTGCCTGTTGCAATAGCTGTTCCTCCATATACACAAAATGAAACATCAGATCCGATCTCTGCACCAAGCTCGGCTAGTTCTTTTAAGGAAAGATTCAATTTCCACAGACGGTTCAGCCCTCTAAAAACGGCTGCAGCATCACTGCTTCCTCCCGCCAGTCCTGCTGCAACAGGAATCACTTTCGTAATCGATATAGAAACACCTTTTTTTATTCCAAATCGCTTTTTCATAAGCGCTGCTGCCTGATAAGCAAGATTTCTCTGGTCATCAGGAACAAACCGGTTATGTGAAGAAACGACGACTTTATCCTCTGCCAACTCTGACAACTCAACCCGATCAGCCAGATCGATTGTCGTCATCACCATCTCAACTTCATGATATCCGTCCAAACGCTTATGGTGAACATCCAGCGATAAATTAATCTTAGCCGGCGCTTTCTCTAAAATACGCAATCCATTCACCTACTTCTCCATCTAAACATAAGTATCCACATTGTAACATATTTTGAAGTACAGGACGTACAAATGCATGCGTCGCGGCAGGACGCCGCGTCTTTAGCATGCGATCCTTATTCGTAAGTACAAATGCATGCGCATCAGGCTGGACGCCGCGTTTCTAGCACGCTGACCGAACCCGGTTAGCAGCAGAGTAGATATTATGTAGTTATCAAAAAACGGAGGACATCTAAGGCCCTCCGTTTGTCACTGTTTTATTGTTTTTTTGATTCCTGAGCCATATGCTGTTCTGCTAATTCGATTGCTCTTTTTACCATATTCCCGGCATCTCTGGCACGAATTGCTCCCCAGCCTTCATTTTTAACTGTATCGTAAAACCCAAGATCTTTTGCCAGTTCATATTTCAATTCTTCTGACATGATGCTCCTGCGTCTGCCCAAACGAAACAGCCCCTTTCATAAAACAAGTGACATTTATAGCTTTTCTCTAGGTCAATCAAATCTTCCCCGAGAAATATTGGATAAAATAAAAAGCAGCAAACATGTTGTCCACTGCTAATTAAAGAGCTACTGAGCTTGTCGTATCATCAGAAAATCTCAATTCAACCGTCTCAGTAAGAATATCTGCATAACTGTATGAAACTCTTTCGAACGAATTCTCGTCTTGATCTAATTGTATCACAAAAACAGAAGGGTACGTCTCAGCTAAAATGCCCGAACGCTCAATCGTTTTTCGGCGACCTCCGTTTGCTTTTAACGTAAGTCTTTTTCCCAAATGCCCGTCAAGCGATCTTTTTATATCGGACAACGTTTTGGCCATTGCATCCACCTCACTAAATTCATTATACAACAACAGCCCATTTTTGTCAAATAAAATTTAAATTATATCAACGTTAGTGAGCTATTGTCAATAAAATATTTGTGACAAATTTTACTTTAACTTTCCCTTATTTTCCTCGTTTTACGTGTTTTTATGTATAATTTTTAAATAAAGTTGTGTTTTCAACAAAAAAACCCGCCATAAGCGGGATTAATTTGTTGTCTTATATGGCATTCCTATTCTCAGCAGTCCTCGTGTTTCAATCCCCCCCAGTCCTTTTTCCCTTGTTAAGGTATTCCTGAGCACTTCCCAGACGTTAATTCTGTCCATAAATGGAGTAAAGCTGAGTTTCGCGACGATATAGACTGGATCAAGCGCATGGATGTTCACTCTTGAAGGGGAACTCGCAAAATTGGCACCAGCTTTAATTAATGATTCAAAATGGGATTGGCAAGCACCAGCAAAAATCACAAGTTGATCAAGATGGGGAACTTTTTTTCTTGCTTTTTGAACAGTTTCAATAAAATCTTTTGAATGTCTATAAGCATTTATGTTGTTAATATTCCCTTTGTGCTTGGAATAAGCGTCATGGCCAGTAATTACGAGAAGATCTGGTCGATATTCGTCGAGCAACTCCTCAATAACAGAAGCCATTTTCTTTTCATGGCAATGAATACCATACACCGGAACACCGATCTTTTCATACAATGTCAAACACTTTTTTAAATATGTCGAATCCCCATCTAAGTGAAGAACTCTTCCAGGCATGTGAAAATATTGTTGTTCATTATTATACTGGTTTGTAGCTCGGTATTCGTGTTTCTCACGAAGAAGTCTATAATCATGCCGGAGCATCTCCAGAGATTCCTTCATTTTCGATTCTTCTTCCTGTTTTCTTTCCAGCCGTTCAGCTTCGCGAACAATCTCTAGATCCGCTAAATACGCATCAGCAATTAACCTGACTTCATCTCCGTGCAAAACAGCAATTGGCTCGCCTTTTGCCGATTGTTCAATAGAAATAATTCGAAATACAATATCTCTTTGATACGATTTTCTGACTACCATGTCGCCTATTTGAAATTGCATGCTTTTCACTCCACACATAAACTAAGACCCTCATCATTTATAAATCAAACAGCGTCGAAAAAATTAAAGGTACTTCTGTAGCCTATGTGCCTCATGCTCAAGTGGTGACATTCAGCAAAAAAGCCCTTCTTATTTACAGAAAGGCCTTTGATAAGTGATCAGAAAGAACGGCGAATTCTTCAATACTAAGTGACTCCCCTCGTCTCTTTCCATCGATTTCTGATTCTTGGAGCGCTTTTTCAATCAATGATTTCTTTTCTTTTCCGTTTGGTAAATTGTTAACAAGGTTGTTTAAAAGCGTTTTTCGACGCTGAGCAAAACTTGCTTTGACAATTTGAAAGAAAAACACCTCATTGCGCACGGTCACAGCCGGGGTATCTCTTAACAGCAACCGTATGACTGCTGAATCAACATTTGGCTGTGGAATGAACACGGTCTTCGGAACAGTCATCACCGTTTTCGGATCAGTATAAAATTGAACTGCTATCGATAATGAACCATATTCCTTTGAAGAGGGTTTTGCAGCCATACGGTCCGCCACTTCTTTTTGTAACATCACAACAATTCCTTTTAATGGAAGGTTTTCCTCTAAAAGTTTCATAATGATTGGCGTGGTCACATAGTATGGCAGGTTGGCCACCACCATCACCTCATCACAATCTTGAAACTGGTCAACCATCACTGTTTGAATATCTGCTTTCAAAACATCCTGATGAAGAACAGTTACATTATCATAAGGAGACAGTGTATCTTTTAATATCGGCAGTAGCCTTTGATCAATTTCAAAAGCGACTACTTTTTTAGCACGTTTAGCAAGCTGTTCAGTCAAAGCGCCGATTCCTGGCCCAACTTCAATGACACCTGTTTTCTTCGTTACTTCAGCATGATCAACGATTCTGTCCAATATATTTGTATCGATTAAAAAATTTTGCCCCAAGCTTTTTTTAAATGAAAATCCGTATTTTTCAAGGACTTCTCTTGTTCTTATAGGGGTGGCGATATCTTTATTCATTCTCTTCCTCCCGCAGCACAGTCTCTAGTGCGCTTAAATAATCACTCTTTTTAATTTGAAACATTTGCAATCGTTTTTCCAACTGTTTACCGTTTGTATAACCAATATTTAAGATGTCGCCCAGCCGTTCTCGTCTTTTTTTTGCTAAGGGGCCACCGATCAAGCCGGCCTCGATCAAATCACGGGTTCCAATTTCGGCTTCTACTACTTCCATTTCTTCCTGAACCGTTTTTAAACATGTCCGGATACTTTCAAGTGATGCATGTTCGACACCGATTCCTCGGTTGTTTTTAGGTTTAGCCAAATGTTTAGGTAAAAATGCATGTTTACAGCCTGGTACTTTTTCAGCTATTGTTTTACGAATCTTCTCCCCTGGATAGTCAGGGTCGGTGAAAATAATAACTCCTCGTGTTTTTTGTGCGAGTTGGATTTGCTTTATCACATCTTCTCCGATCGCAGACCCATTTGTTTCTATCGTATCAGCATCAACAGCTGACTTAACTTTTGCTGTATCGTCACGTCCTTCAACAACGATAATTTCTTTAATTTTCATGTTTTCCTCCGAATGATAAAAAAGCTTTATTACATTTTCGAAATAACTGAAACCTTTTTGTAATAAAACCGTCTATAATATTGATGACAAGATGAATCTATTATAACGAAAAAAACAGAGGGGTCAAAATCCCTCTGCTTCCATAAAAATAAAATGGTATATTTAGTTCAAAACCTTAATTTTAACTCGTTTGTTTCCCCATCGATATGCAGATGGTTTATTAGGGAAAAATACATCTATTTTGCGACCTTTAATCGCTGATCCTGTATCAGCTGCAATTGCATAACCATAACCTTCTACATGCACTCTAGAACCCAATGGAATAACACTTGGATCCACTGCGATCACCTTAGAACCAGGGTTGGATTTTAAATTAAAACCTGTAGCTGTGTTGCCTGAGCATCCATTACAACTAGCCGTATAGGCTGTGGAAGAAACATAAAATTCTTTTTTTGAGGGTTCATTGCTGCGTGATACATTGGCGCGTGTTTTAGTAAACGTTTTGTTTTTTGTGCCAATAGCAATTACTTTTGGCTTGCTTTCGGTTGCCGTTTCCTTTTTAATTAATTTTCTAGAAAGCTCTTTGCCGTTTTTCATAACAACAGCGTAATGTTTTTTAAGCTTACCATGTTTACCATTTTGAATTACTTTTTCTTTGCCTTTGTCAAGAGATGCATCCGCTTTTTTCTTTACGTCATACGGTATCTTCTCTTCCACTACATCGGTGACTTTTTTGATGCGAGTAATGTAAATGTCTGCCTGATCTTTTGTCAGTTTTTTATCAAGCGCAGGTTTGATTTCATCATCGCCATTTACGCTGATTTTATGGTGTTTTAAAAAGTCAGCGACCGTAGTCGAAGTTGTCCAAAGGTCTTTATTTTTACCGGCATCTTTTACAGTGACCTTAAAAGCTCTTTGTAAAGTCAGCCTCATATCTTTCTTTATCTCTTGATCAACTGAAGGTTCAATTTGATCATGTTTCCCCAACTTTATATCTAGTTTTTCAAGAAGCTGACCGACTGTCCCTGTTGTTGTCCAGATCGCTTTTTCTTGCCCATCTATTGTGAATTGAACACGTTTTGAAGCGACATACTTGACCTTCATATCGCTAGTAATTTTTGTATCTTCCGCTGGAGAGATATGATCCTCTTTTCTCGTCTCTACATCTAGACTTTTTAAAAGCTCACCCACTGTTTTTGCATGTGTGCGAACGCTTTGTTTTTTTCCGTTAATAGATACCGAGATTGATTTTTTAGTAAGCTCATGCGCTCCATAAGCAGTTCCGCTTCCTGCTACTAGCAAGCCACCAGCAAGCAGAATCCATCTGCCTTTACTAAGCTTTACGGAAAACAGCCTTCTCATTTTTTGTATGATGAAAAACGCCTCCTTCTCCTCGGAGAGATTATATAGAGTATCTTCAAGCCTGTCAACCCTCCTTTCATTTCCATCACTAGCCAGCCTTCTCTTTTATTATGAAAAATTGACTGCCCAAAAGGAAGAAAGACTAGTCGACATCTATCCTATGAGTGTAAACAGACATGTAGAACTTTTGAGAACAATCTCCCGAAAAGACAAGCTTATCCAATACTCGATATCACATATTGTCACTTCATGTTAAAAAGTTTTTTTGCATTTTCGGTCGTTTTGGCCGCTACTTCCTCATAAGTTAACCCCTTAAGCTCTGCTATTTGTTCAGCGACAAATTTTACATAGCTCGGTTCATTTCGTTTTCCTCGAAAAGGATGAGGTGTTAAATAAGGACAGTCTGTCTCAATTAAAACCCTGTCTATAGGAATTTGCTTGGCAACTTCTTTTGGTTTTTTTGCATTTTTAAAGGTGATGGGGCCACCGAAGGATATATAAAAGTTCATATCTATGCATTCCTTAGCAATTTCTGCACTTCCAGTAAAACAATGCATAATACCTCCAACTTGTTCAGCCCCTTCTTCACGTAAAATGGTGATCACATCCTCTGTTGCATCACGGTTATGAATGACAATTGGAAGGTTGACTTGTTTTGCTAAGGCAATTTGTTTTCTAAATACTTCTTTTTGAACATCTTTCGGTGATTTATCCCAGTGATAGTCCAGACCCATTTCCCCAAGCGCCACGACTTTCTCATGAGAAGAAAGTTCTTTTATCCATGATAAATCTTCATCTGTCAAATCAATGGCATCAACTGGATGCCAACCGATTGCAGCATAGATAAACTCATATTCCTCAATGAGTTCCATCGCACGGTTTATCGTTGGACGGTCAAAACCGACAACCACGATATGTTCAACTTTTTCTTCCCTCGCCCTAGCAATCACTTCTTTTAAATCTTCATGATACTGTTCCGCATTTAAATGTGCATGTGTATCAAATAACATCAAATGTTCACCCTTTTTATCATATATTGTCAATAAAAACAAAAGGTGTTCGACGAAATGTTACACGTGAAACACCTTTTGTCTATTTATTTAATTCGTGTTCCATTAGCCAAAGAACTGTCTACTGAAGCCAGTGAAAAGTTACCTTGATCTCCACCTGCTAAAATCATTCCTTGTGACCATTCTCCTCTTAACTTAACTGGTTTTAAATTAGCGACACAAATGACTTTACGTCCGACTAATTCTTCCGGTTTGTAATGCTCAGCAATTCCTGAGACAACTTGTCTTTTTTCAAAACCTAAATCAAGTTGTAATTTTAACAGCCGATCTGCTTTTTTTATCGGCTCAGCCTGAATGATTTCAGCAACCCGAAGATCTGTGTTCATAAATTCATCAAATGTGATTTCTGAGACTTCTTCTTTTGCCGGCTCCTTTTTTAATACCGTGCCTTGCATTTTTTCTTTAATATATGCGACCTCTTCTTCAACTTCAAGCCTTGGGAATAACGGATCTCCTTTTTGAACCTGAACCGATTTCAGCTGCCCAAAGGAGGCAATACTTCCCCATGTTTTGTAAGATGGGTCTGTTATACCGAGCTGGGAGAAGATTTTTTCAGGTGTTTGTGTTAAAAATGGTTGCAACAAGACTGCAGTAATTCGCAGTGATTCTGCCAGATGATACATCACAGACTGAAGTTCCTGTTCTTTTTCCTGATCTTTCGCCAGGACCCAAGGTGCTGTTTCATCAATATATTTATTTGTCCGGCTAACAAATTGCCAAAGCGATGTTAGCACAACAGAGAATTCCATATTTTCAATGGCCTGTTCATAAGCTTGAATGGTTTCTTTAGCGAACGATGATAAAGGTTCATCAAAAGGTGTTATCTGACCTTGATAAGATTGAATGTTTCCATCAAAATATTTGTTGATCATGGCAATTGTTCTGTTTAAAAGGTTTCCTAAATCATTTGCCAAATCATAATTAATCCGCTCTACAAATCCTTCTGGTGTGAATACACCGTCAGAACCAAATGGCACTTCACGAAGCAAATAGTATCGTAAAGCATCAAGGCCATACCTGTCGATTAATGTTACCGGATCTACCACATTTCCTTTTGATTTAGACATTTTCCCGTCTTTCATCAATAACCAGCCATGAGCAAATACCTTTTTTGGTAAAGGCATATCTAAAGCCATCAACATAATAGGCCAATAAATGGTATGGAAACGGACAATTTCTTTTCCAACGAGGTGAACATCGGCAGGCCAGTATTTTTTATAATGCTCATCATGATCAGTAGCAAATCCAAGTGCCGTTACATAGTTAAATAATGCGTCTATCCATACATATACGACATGCTTAGGATTACCCGGAACTTTTATCCCCCAGTCAAATGTTGTCCGGGAGACCGCTAAATCCTCTAGCCCTGGTTTTATAAAATTATTAATCATTTCGTTTTTACGTGATTCAGGCTGAATGAATTCAGGGTTATCCTCATAAAATGCAAGGAGACGGTCTGCATATTTTCCCATCCGGAAGAAGTAAGACTCTTCTTTAATCAATTCAACAGGGTGACCGCTATCCGGACTTTTTCCGCCAATAACTTCCCCTTTTTCATTACGCTCTACATCAACGAGTTGTGTTTCTGTATAGAACGTTTCATCAGGAATACTGTACCAACCTTCATATTCATCAAGATAAATATCGCCTTGATCAAGAAGCTTTTGAAAAACCTTTTCAATGACGGTTTTATGACGAACTTCTGTTGTCCGAATAAAATCATCATTAGAGATATCAAGTTTTCTCCAGAGTTGTTGAATGTCTTTTGCAGCTTGATCTACCAATTCTTGTGGCGTTATATTGGCTTGGTCTGCTTTTTGTTGAATTTTTTGGCCATGTTCGTCAGTACCCGTTAAATATCTCACATCATAGCCTCTTAGTCTTTTATACCGAGCCATGGCATCACCTGCAACGGTTGTATAAGCATGTCCAATATGTAGTTTTCCACTCGGGTAATAAATCGGTGTTGTAATATAAAACGTATTCTTTTCTTCCGACATGATGGAACCTCCCAATTAAAATGTCAAAAAACTCCCGCCAAAAAGGACGAGAGCGGTGTCTTCATTCAGTCATAGCCTTATTTATGATCCTCTTTATATGATACCATCTTAACCTTTAAGTTCAAGAAAATATACATATCAATAACAAATGATTATTCGTATTGTCATTTTGTTCATATCGAGGAAATATAATACTTCGACAAAAAAAGCTTCCATTGTCGAATAATGTCGTATATAATCAATATGAGGAAAAACCTTAGTTCAAAAGTCTTGATTTAAAGACATATACACTGGTTTTATCATCTTCAATTCCTTTTACATCAGTTCAATTCAAGATTATTTAACTATATGCGCTAATTTTTACAAACAATAGAAAGAAAAAGATTGACGTATATTGGAAACCTTGATATGCTAGGACTGTAAGGATTTTGTCGAATAATGACGAAGATAATAACACCAATTAAATAACTATTTTTAGGGAGGAGAACAAATATGAAATCTACAGGTATTGTACGTAAAGTTGACGAACTAGGACGCGTGGTGATTCCGATTGAACTTCGCCGTACGCTAGGAATTGCTGAAAAAGACGCTCTTGAAATTTATGTTGATGATGAAAAAATCATTTTGAAAAAATATAAACCAAACATGACTTGCCAAGTAACAGGTGAGGTTTCTGATGACAACCTTAAACTTGCTAACGGTAAATTAGTACTTAGCCCTGAAGGTGCTGAACAAATCATTAAAGAAATTCAAGCACAACTTCAATCTCAAAAATAATTATTTTAAATATATAAAAATTGCTTTATCAATGGCTGTCAAGTCTTTCTTGACAGCCATTATTTATTAAGCTGGATGATCGGTTTTTTCTAAAAACCAAGTGCCCGTGGGTATCCGTTTGCCCTTATCTCAACCGCTTTTATGACAAACAGTTTTTTATTTTTCATGATTAATATGATATGCTTCATAAATTTTACGTTTTTGGACGTTACGATCAATGGCTGTTTTTTTTATGGCTTCCTTTGTATGAAGTCCTTGATTAATATAATATTCAACATGTTCTTTTTCCGAAAGATTTTCCCACCAACTCGCTTCTTCAAAATGATTTTCTTCTTCACATCCTTCAACCACGAGACAAAACTCGCCCCTCACCTGTTCTTTCTCGAATAAAGCTAACACTTCTTCAATCGTTCCTCTTATAAATTCTTCAAATTTTTTTGTTAATTCTCTTGTCACTGCAATTTTTCGATTCCCAAATATGTCATGCATTGCTGTTAGTGTCTCTTTCAAACGATGTGGCGCTTCATAAAAAATCATTGTTTCTTGTCTGTTTTTTAGTGTGTTCAGTTGTTTTTTTCTTTCGCGCTTGTTTCGGTCTAAAAAGCCGAAAAAGAAAAACGGCTGTGGTACAAGACCTGAGGCAATCAATGCTGTTAAAGCTGCATTTGCACCAGGCAAAGGTACAACATAACCACCAATATCGGTGAAATCTCGAACAATTTCCGCTCCTGGATCAGAGATCGTTGGCATGCCGGCATCACTGACTAACGCGATCGTTTTTCCTTCCTTTAACCATTCTAATATTTTATGACCGCTACTTTCCTTATTATGTTCATGATAGCTAACTAGCTGTGTCTCAATTTGGTAAACATGGCATAGTTTTTTTGTCTGTCTCGTATCCTCTGCAGCGATTACATCAGCCTCTTTTAATACATGAATAGATCTGAATGTCATATCCTCTAAATTACCGATTGGTGTCGGAACAAGATATAAGATTCCCATATCCGATTTTTGATCAAAGCTCTTCTGACGATTGATGATCAACACCCTCTTTTCTCCGCCGTTTTTATTTTTAGATAATGTTCTTTATTTTTTCGCGATAATTTTTTGAAACGATACTCTGCCTGCATAGCTTCTCTTTTCGTTGAAAACCGTTCGGAATAATGGAGTGTGACTGGCAGTCTTGCCCTTGTATATTTAGCTCCTTTGCCATCATTGTGGGTCTTTAACCGTTTTTCAAGGTTATTCGTATACCCTGCATATAAACTGCCGTCCCGGCATAACAGTACATAAAAATAATGGTTATCACCTGTCTCCATATAATATCTTCCTTATCTCTTTTGTATATTGATTGTTTTTATCATATACAAACAGCGGTGGTAAGATTTTCAGATCAGGCCGGCCATTTTTTATTCCTTCAACTAAAATGGTATTTGCCTCTTTATCATGTTTTGGATAAACAAATTGTACACGTTTCGGCTCAATCTTATATTCCCTCATCAACTCAAAAATTTCAAGGAGCCTTCCCGGTCTATGGACAAGCGCCATTTTTCCACCCTGCTTTAAAAGTTGGCTACTGACCCGAACCACATCTTCCAATGTGCAATAAATTTCATGTCGAGCTATAGCAAGATGTTCATTAAGATTTTGCTCCGTTTTTTGAGGTGTTTTAAAATAAGGAGGATTACATGTTACAACATCGGCTTTATTATATCCTAGCACCTTTGGCATATGATTCAGATCATCTTTAATAAACTGAATTTGTTGTTCAAGACAATTGTATACTACACTCCGCTGTGCCATATCATACAACCTCTCTTGAATTTCAACCCCAGTGATCGTTGCTTTAGAACGGGTACTGAGAAGCAGTGGAACAATGCCATTTCCCGTACACAGATCAATAATGTTACCTTTTTGAATAGGGACATATGTAAATTTTGACAGCAATACCGCATCTAATGAAAATGCAAAGACTGTCGGGCTCTGTACAATTTTTAAATCCTCGGCAAGTACATCATCAAGTCGTTCATCATCTCGTAATTGAATCATCATTTTGTCCTTTCCCACTATAATCTATTCTTGGTGACTACCCGTTAAAAGGGCTTCCGTTTGACCGGAAGCCCTCCTTTTATTTTTTATTTAAAAATGACAGACAAAACAAACAATCTCCCTCTTTACGGACACTTCCATAATGGATGTTACAAATGTGGAAACCTTCCTGATAAAGGCGCGCCAAATTATCATGGCCTTCTCCAATATCAATAAGTCCTGTCTTCTCGGTTTTTGACTCTTTTGTACCCGATTTTGCTACTTTCAGCCTTTGATCTGTCTCTTCTAAGCGCTTGCGCAAATGTTCATTTTCCAAGTGCAGATGGTTATTCTCTTCGATCATTTCCCCAATATGCTGTTTAAGATCTCCAAGCTGACGGTACAATGAACCGATCTGTTCTTCTAAATTTATGACTGTATCAAACAATTCTTTTTTATCCAAGGTTTCACACCTCGTTAATCTGTGGTTTGGGCAGATACGACACCTTCTTGTAACAGTTCATCCCACGTGTATTCCACAACTCTTTCATTATTTGTCAATTCGACTTGAAGGATGCGTTCAAGAATATTCAGTCCAACGACTTTCGCTGGACCGTTGGATGTTGCAATGACTTCTCCAATATCAGGAAGCTGTTCTTTAGCCGTTTCATATTCATCATTTTCATACTTTAAACAGCACATAAGCCGTCCGCATAGACCGGAAATTTTCGTCGGATTAAGTGAGAGATTTTGATCTTTGGCCATTTTGATAGAAACAGGTTCGAAATCGCCAAGAAACGTTGAGCAGCAAAGCATTCTTCCACACGGTCCGATACCGCCAAGCATTTTGGCTTCATCCCTTACACCGATCTGTCTAAGTTCAATTCTAGTTTTAAATATAGCTGCCAAATCTTTGACAAGCTCTCTAAAATCGACTCTTCCATCAGCCGTAAAATAAAAAATCACTTTGTTTCGATCAAATGTGAATTCGACATCAACCAGTTTCATCTCAAGACCATGTTCATATACTTTTTTCTGACATATTTCAAAAGCTGACAGAGCCGCTTCTTTGTTTTCTTCAACAATTAGACGATCACGTTCATCAGCCACCCTGATCACTTTTCTTAAGGGCAAGACGACATCGTGCTCATCTACTTGCTTATTGGCGACAACAACCTGGCCATACTCAACCCCTCGTACTGTTTCAACGATTACACAGCTGTCTTTATCTATCTGATATCCGTTTGGATCAAAATAATATATTTTGCCCGCTTTTTTAAAGCGAACGCCAATCACATGATACAAGCTTATCCCTCCTGCAGCATTAAAACCAAGTGCTCCATTAAACTATGAGCATTAACATTGGAATAAAGCCGTTTTTTTGCTTCTAAAACAGCAAGTATTTGGTTTGTCAATCGTTGTTGTGTGGATTGTAATGCATGCTGTTTTAATATTTGGAATAAGTCCTGAAAAATAATTTTATCTTCATGTCCTATCTGAATGGACAACACATCACGATATATGAATAAAAGCATATCAAGACCCATTTGTTGATGGTCTTTCTCCTTAAAAAAGGGCATCCATTGATCTTGAATATAAAAAAAAGCATGTCCTTTTCTCTGGTGTAAGACTTCATACAATTTTATCACTTTCGCTCTAGTCTCTGCAAACTGTTCATTTCGACTTAATTCGAGCGCTTCTGATAAACTGCTAGTCATATTCGACAAAATGGGTGCTAGGTTCGGAGAGATCTCTTGTTTAATTAATTCTTTTTCAATTGATTCTGGTAATAATGATTGAAATGATAGAACCTGACATCTTGATCTAATGGTGTCCAACAATTTATGGGGTTGTTCTGTTAACAGGATGGCAATTGTTTCATTGCTTGGCTCTTCTAAAAATTTTAACAGACTATTGGCGGCATTTGTTGTCATTTTATCTGCATGGGAAATGATATATAGCTTCTTTTGCGACTCCAAACCTGTTTTTGCGAATTCTTCCTGCAATGACTGAATTTGCCCTTTTTTAATCGACAATCCATCAGGAAAGACGGCATGGACATCAGGATGGTTGCCGGAAGTAATTCGCTGACAATTTCGACAAGATTCACAAGGTTCGCCTTTTTGTTCAAGACAAAAAAAACTTTTCGCCAACAAAAAAGCTGCATCTAATTTACCTGTCCCTTTACGCCCTTCAAACAAATAAGCATGTGCCAGCCGATTTCTTTTTATACTATTTTGCAAAAGCCGCATCACTTTTGGTTGAAGTGCCTGCATTTCTTTCCAAGTTATAGCCATAACATCACTCTCTATGTGTAAAGGTTAATTAACAAACCCTTTATTTGCCCAATCCGTTCCAATAATTCAATAGAAGGTTTTTCTCGATCCATTAATTCCTCTGTCAATTGGACGAGCTTTTCATCAAGTTCTTTTACAATGTTCAGCGTCCTGCTGTTTCCATATAAATCAAAACTTCTCGAATTTTCTACGGTTAAACCATTCTCAACGGCTTCTTTTACAAAACGTTTGATCATCCCTTTAAATCTAGCCAAATCTTTAAAATTTCTCGACTTCGTCAGCCGTTTCCCAAACGTTTCAATATCGGTCAAAAGCATTGTTAACTGTTCAAACCTAAGCTTTTCGCCCTGTATACTAATTTTTTCTTTAAATGAAGAGGTCGTATTTTCCCCTCTAACAGGCTGAGTCTGCTGTTTTTCTATAATTGTGCGTAATTCTTGACTTATTTTCATATTTTCAATCCTTAAAATTGATGGAATTGTTCAATCGGCAATACAAAAACGGTTGCTCCGCCTACCTCAACTTCAACAGGGTAAGGGACATAAGAATCGGCATTTCCTCCCATTGGAGAAACAGGTGCAATCAATTGATCACGTTTACTTCCGTTTTCTTTAATCAGATTGAGTGCTTTATCAACTCGAATATCATCAACACCCAACATAAAGGTTGTGTTGCCAGACCTAAGGAAACCGCCAGTTGTTGCAAGCTTTGTTACACGAAAATGATGATCAGTTAAAGCCTTTAACAGCCGATTACTATCTTGATCTTGGACAACAGCTATAATTAATTTCATTTGAAACCCCCCTATTTGTTTAAAACAACTTAGGATGTTCTTATAATCATTATAACAGCGATTAACATTGATTTGTAAGCAACAATTGTAAAAAGCTTAAAATCATTGGGGGGTTTTCAGCATAGTATATGCTGTGTATCATAACGTATTCTCAATCAATTGCCGAGCAAAATTTAAGATCCTTCTCAAGAACCGAGAAGATTACAGAAATGAATGAAGTTCCTGTTCAATCATTTCATAAACGTCTTTGACTACATGATCAATAGGCTGGCTGGCATCCACGGTCCGAAAACGCCTCGGGAACCGGCCCATAACCTCTTGATAACCTTGCAAAACACGATGATGGAAGTCGATTTGTTCAAGGTCAAGACGGTTTTTCTCGCGTGAATCATTGACATGAATCCGTTTCATTCCTTCTTCTGGATCAATAGCAAAATAGATTGTAATATGAGGCATCATCTCTCCAATTGCAAATTGATTAATGGACAGTACTTCATCAATCCCAAGTCCTCTAGCATATCCCTGATAAGCGAGAGAACTATCAATAAATCGGTCACACAAGACGATTTTTCCTTTTTTAAGTGCTGGTTGCACCTTTTCAACTAAATGCTGTCTTCTTGCTGCTGCATACAGAAGTGCTTCTGTTTTAGGATCCATGTCTGTATTATTAGGATTTAAAATAACCTCACGGATTTGTTCAGCTATTTCAATCCCACCTGGCTCTCTGGTTGCAAGTACAGGATATCCGTTTTTCGTTAATTGTTGTGTCACTGCCTGAAGGATCGTTGTCTTTCCAGCTCCTTCAGGACCTTCCAATGTAATAAATAAACCGCTCATAATTTCTCCTCTTCTATATATACCATTAATTGTTTGTTTTTCAGCAGGCTGCTTCCTTGAATATAGGCATTTAAATCAATCAGCTTTGCTAACTGGTGAATAACACCTTTGGTCACCCTTTCTCCTGCCATGATGAGGGGAATCCCTGGTGGATATGGGATGACTTGTTCCGCACTTACCCTGCCGACTGCATCTCTGAATGAGACTGATTCTGTTTTAAAAGCGGATTGTTTCTTGCTTGAATAAGGTAGGGTTGTCACTTTTTCAAGCGGCTGCATGCTGCACGTCTCATTTGAAGGTTCAGCTGATGTTTGTTTCATTTCCTTTTCAATCTTTCTGATCAGCTCTTTTGTTAGCTTACTTTTACCTCCTGGCGGTAAAACAAACAATACTTGCCTTTCATCTGCCAATTCAGGATGCCAACCATTTGTCTCGAAAATATTTTTCAATTCATAACCAGAGTGGCCATATTTTGATCTGATCGATAATTTTAATGGATCTTGCTGAATAAGAGGGTCTGTTGGAACAATGATCTCTATCCCTTTCATCTGCAATAACGATTGTTTCATGTCCTGTATCTCTTTTTCAATCTGCTCAATTTTGTTCGCTTTCATTATTTTTTCAAGATAGGCCCTTGCTAAGTCTAGTGAAGCCATGATTGGATATGATGGACTGCTACTTTGTAAGACAGTCAAATAGTGCGCCAATTTGTCCCTGTCGATTCTTCCACTGTTTAAATGCAAGTATGATCCCATTGTCATTGCTGGAAGTGTCTTGTGAGCAGATTGGACAACTGCATCAGCTCCAGCTTGTAGGGATGACTGAGGAAAAGACCCCCCTAAGACAAAATGCGCACCATGTGCCTCATCTACGAGAACAGGTATATGATGTTGGTGTGCTTCTGTAATTATTGGCGTTAAATCAACTGCATGTCCATAGTAATTAGGGGATGTGATCATTAACGCTTTGGCCGAAGGATATCTTAATATAGCGTCTTTGACAGTCTGATGTAAAAGATGTGTAGCTACTGCCATTTTCTCATCGATTTCTGGTGTCAAAAACACCGGATGTGCCCCACTTAGTTCTATTGCATGAAAAACCGATTTGTGACAGTTTCGCTGAACAAGTAAAACATCTCCCGGCTGGCAAACAGACAGAATCATCGCAAGGTTTCCAACTGTTGATCCATTAACTAGAAAGAATGTTTCTTTAGCTCCATAGAGTGATGCGGTTAAATCTTGGGCTTTTTTTATAACCCCTGAAGGATCATGCAGATCATCAAGTCCTGTTAATTCAGTCACATCTATTTTTAGGATGGATTGGAAAAAGGCTCTTGCTTCATCAAAAAAGACATCTCCATTGTGATGTCCCGGAACGTGAAATGATTGTGTATGTTCATCGGCATGGTTGACCAATGCTGTATATAAAGGTGTTTTCATCTTAATCGATTCCCTTTAATATGCCTAGAGCATGGCTTCCGGCATTTTCTTTTTTTTATTATAACCTTCAAGATGGAGAACAAGGAAGATCTTTTGGCAAATCTTTATTCTCAAGCGTCCTTTCCTTCTGTCTGAAGGCGTTTTGCCCGGCCAGCTTCTTCAAAGTTTAAAGTCTCTTTAAGTACACGAATTAAATGATCCTGCAAATTTTTCAACGTTTCAATCTCAACATCTTTTCCTTTAACTGTTTCGGCTGTACTGTTTTTCATAATTTCAGAATTTTTTACCACTACCTCAGAAACTTGCTGTTGAGCTATTGTAGCATGTTGTTGTCTCAGAAGAGTTAAAGCGATCGCTACTTGGTTCTTCCAAAGAGGAATTGCTGTCATAAGCGCTGACTGAATCTTTTCGATCAGCACTTGGTTCGTATTTTGAATCATTTGAATTTGCATTGCACTTTGTTTGGTGATTTCTCTACTGATGATTAAATCATGTAGCCGTCTTCTTAAACGATCAGCCTTATTTGCAGACAATTCCTCCAGTTTCAATTGTCCAGCTACAATATATAGATTTAGCTTTTCATTGTATTTTTTATTTTCTTCTAAAAGCTGTTCAAGTATCTCAAGATCTTTGATCAACGCTTTTTTTGAATGCTCTAGTTTAACACTGACTCTGTTCAGTTGAACGCCTGTCTTTTGATATCTAGAGATGGTTTCTTGGACAGAGCAAGATGTTTTTCTGATCAATCGGAAAAACATCTTGTTTTTTTTCGGATATAACATATCAGGGTCAACTGCCTCGAGCATCTTAACAAAATCATTTACGATCAGCCCTATACCGGCGACATCGTTTTTTCGAACATACTCAAGCATGATATCTGTGAAATGTGCTAAGTTATCTTGTACATTGATTCCGTAGCAATCAATTGTTAACTGTTGTGTTGGATCAATCTGTTCAGCCAGCTGAAATACTTGCAATTGCTTTTCCTCCGACAATATATGAACCCGTTTTCCCATTCTATCTGAAGAACTTACATCGTTAGAAAGCCAATCAGCAAATCCATTCATTTTATCTTTTCTCCTACGTTCTTAAATGAATGTTTTGCAACATCAAGTTCGTATTGCAAGTGGTCAATGTCTGTTTTTAGTAAATCGTACAGGTCATTTTCTAATTGTTTGGTTAATTCAGCAATTGTTAACCGGGTTTCACTCAAAACCATTTCCACATTCGTATTTCGTTTCGGTTGTGATGCTAATAAGGCATATTTTTCGGTTAGTTCCACAACCAGATCTAAATTTTGATAATAGAAACGTTCTACTTGATAAAATCGACTAGGTTCTTCTTTTGTTAGCCAATAAATTTTTCTGACCATTCGATAGATTTCCACGTTTTGCTTTAATGTTTGAAGACTTTTAACTGAAAAAATTAATTTTCTTAGACGGGCAATTTTCACTTTTGCTTCTTTTAAATTTTGCTTAATATAACGATAATCCCGCCTCGTCAGTTTGTTTTCTTTTCTTAACAAGAAAGTTCTATACCATTTTCCTCCAAAATAAACTGAAATCCAAGTTGCCACTGCATAAACGGAAGACAACAGAAACGTTTGATCAAAGACAAAAAAGCAGGTCAACCAAAGGAGCACAGATATGGAATTAGCGGCTAATAGAAGAAGCAAAAATAAGAAAAAACGTTTCATACATCATCTACTCCTTTTAAAAGATACAACAAGTATAGATATAAGAAAAAGACATCTATATCTGGATGTCCTAACTGCTTTGTAAATCTATATTGTGCTATTTTATTATACCTTGCCTCATCAAGAACTTAAAGACCTGCCTCCTTTGAATACAAAAAAAGACCTAAAAATCGGTCTAAGAATATAAAGGTGGTGTACGAATACCTTTTAACTTTTTAACATATTCAGAGTATTGAGGATCAGTTGTTGATGTTGATATTATCTTTTTTTCACATTCTTCACATATAAATTTCGTATAAAGGTGAATACCTTTCATTTTTTTTTCTTCACAAATCATACATGCTTCCCCAGAATCACGCTTTTTCATCATTCCACCTCCATAAATTTCATTATTTCCAACTATTGATACTTGTATACAAAATTAAGAATGTTTTTGAAGGTTAGATTAGTATATGTAGGCTGACATCATAAAGTGTTTGTTTCAGGTGACAGTTGTTAAATCCATTTAAAAAATCAGGGTCTATAATTCACTATCACCAGCACTGGATAAACATAGACCATGTTTGTTTTCGCCTTATGAATCTAAAAAGCCGGCGGAATCAGACTCTAACAATCTTCAACCGCCAGCCTTTCAATTTTTTTCAACAATCTAAAAGCCCAGCTTATTTAAGCTGGGCTTGATACCATAAGTTGCTTGGCGACGTCCTACTCTCACAGGGGGAAACCCCCAACTACCATCGGCGCTGAAGAGCTTAACTTCCGTGTTCGGTATGGGAACGGGTGTGACCTCTTCGCTATCGCCACCAAACTAAA
>NZ_JAQFWW010000010.1 GCF_027706145.1 Bacillus changyiensis
CCATAAAATGGAGTGCAGATTAGTTCGTCACAAGTGACGACATCTGCCCTGACTTGCACTAAATGTGCTTTTTTATTACTTGAATTAACAGGTACGTTTTGTCTTGTTTAGTTTTCAAAGATCATGTCCCGCCTCGTTCAGCGGCTTTAATAATATAACATTAAGCTCGTATTATTGTCAACACTTTTTTAAAATGTTATTCGTTAGAGTTTTTTCATGTCAGCTGTTCATCAGCGACGAATACAAATATACCACGTATATAAATAACAAGTCAATTACTTTTTTAAAAAATTTTTAACATGTTCTATTTTATACAAGCATAGGATGTAAAACAAAGCAGCATGGACAAGGAGGAGTTTTCTTGTGAATCATTTTTATGTGTGGCACATCAAACGAATGAAACAACTGGTTGTGATTGTGATTGCCGCTTTTGCTACAGCAAGTTTTTTTTATATGCAAAACCTGCTTCCTCTTCCAGTGTTTTTGAAAGATGACAGTTTAAAAGCAATATATAGAGGAGATGCGGATTCTAATGAAGTTGCCCTTACATTTAATATTAGCTGGGGAGATGAAAAGGCAATACCTATTTTAAATACATTAAAAACAAACGGAATAAAAGATGCAACCTTTTTTTTATCAGCTTCTTGGGCTGAACGTCATCCCGATATTGTGGAAAGGATCCGAAAAGACGGTCATGAAATTGGCAGTATGGGTTATGCTTATAAAAACTATTCTCAGATGAAAAAAAGTGAAATTAAAAAGGACCTTGTCAAAGCGCAAAATTCCTTTCAGAAATTAGGTATTGAGGATCTTACACTGCTTAGAGCGCCAACTGGCCAATTTAATAAAGATGTCCTCGCAATTGCCAAGAAATTTAATTACACATTTGTTCATTATAGTATTAATTCTGATGATTGGACAAATCCCGGTGTAGCACAAATCGTTCAAAAAGTGAATCAATCTGTGAATGCTGGAGACATTATTCTGTTTCATGCTTCTGATTCCGCAAAACAAACAAAAAGAGCCCTGCCTGAGATTATTCAACATCTGCGAAGCAAGGGACTCAAAACTGTTCCTGCTAGCGAGTTAATCGCAAATACGGAAAGTAAATCTTCTGAAGTTCATTGAACATGGCTTTGAAACCTCGGCAGCATCAACAACTGAAAAGCATTACAGCTTAATAGAGGAAACAGCATAAAGTAGAGCCAGTCCTCTTCATTTACTCTTAACGCTGGAAACCACTCCATAATGGTATATACAACCATTAAAAACAGTGCAGAAATGAACGTTTTTTTGGAGGACTGTTTTTGTTTTAAAAAGGCTACAACCACACCAACAACTAATATAAATAGTGGGAACCAAAGATATGGAATTAACGATCCGTCTTCTGTTTCAAAAAATAAGAAACGTAAATAAACAAGATCGAAAGTGACAAAGAGAATAAGAAATAACTGAATTGAATTCCATAAAGAATGAGACCGGAATATTTCGAGTGCAAATCGGTGAATCGTTAAAAATATAACAAATCCCATTTGAGCAATGACACTAAAAATCATGCCTACCCCAATAAACCATATGAGGACTGAAAGAATTTCCAAAACCTCAAATGAAAGAAACAGCTCCTTGTATCTTCCCCACTCAACAGCAAAACCGACAATACTTGTAGTTATAGCACCAATACCTAGTACAGAAAAAAAGAATCGGACAAGATCACGGCTTTTCATTTCAGACTTTCCAACCCCTAATTTTTCGCTAGAAATAGCGATTTTTTGTTATGTATAAATTCCCTAAAGACATTCATATTAAAAGTATGAAGAGTTTACGAAAGGAGCTTAAGCATGTTAAAAACCACAATGCTATGGATAAGCTGTGTTTTGTTCCTATCTGTAACAGCTTGTGCTCCCACGGACCAAGCAGCTGAAATGGACTATGAGGAAACAAAAAAAATGGTTGTCGATATATTAAAAACCGATGATGGAAAAAAAGCGATTCAAGAAATTCTAAACGATGACAAATTGACTCAAACACTTGTAATGGATAAAAAAACTGTTAAAGAAACCGTTGAAAAAACAATGACTTCCAAACAAGGAACTGAGTTTTGGAAAAAAGTCTTTGAAGACCCGAAGTTTTCTGAGAGTTTTGCCAAAACTCTTCAAACTGAGCACGAAAAAGTGCTGAAAAAGCTAATGAAAGATCCCCAATATCAAAAAATGCTCATTCAGGTCATGCAAGATCCAGAAATGGCTAAAAAATATGGCGAGCTCGTCAAGAGCCAGGAATTTCGCACCCATCTTCAAGAGGTTATTACTGACACTCTGACAAGCCCACTTTATAAAAAACAATTTGAAGATGAGCTTAAAAAAGCAGCAACCGAGACTATAAAAGAAGAAATGAAAGACGGCAAACAAAGTTAACATCCAGCTTCTTCCCTGAGAAGGAGCTTTTTATCATTCAGCGATTTTTTTTGCAATATCCAAATAAATGAGACCTGTCGGGTGGTCTTCTTTATAAACTGATGGCGCAAACTCATGATCATCCCAATCAGGCTGTTTTAATGGAATCTTTCCCAATAGAGGGACACCGAGTTCTTCTGCAAGTTTTTCGCCCCCACCTTTTCCAAAAACATATTCTTTTTCACCTGTTTTGACACTTTCGTAATAAGCCATATTTTCTACGATACCGATGATTTCATGATCGGTTTTTAAAGCCATTGCTCCTGCTCTGGCAGCAACAAAAGCAGCTGTTGGATGCGGTGTCGAGACAATAACCTCCTTACAGCTTGGAAGCATTGTATGGACATCAAGTGCCACATCACCAGTCCCTGGTGGGAGATCTAAAATAATATATTCAACATCGCCCCACTCAACTTCATTGAAAAAATTATTGAGCATTTTACCAAGCATCGGTCCTCTCCAAATTACTGGTGCATTGTCTTCAACGAAAAAACCCATCGAAATCACCTTCACACCAAACCTCTCGACAGGGATGACTCTGTCCCCTGCTATTTTGGGTCTGACGGTAATCCCCATCATATCGGGCACACTAAAGCCATAAATATCAGCATCAATAAGACCGACTTTTTTTCCAAGTCGAGCAAGAGAAACTGCCAAATTAACAGAAACAGTCGATTTACCGACTCCACCTTTACCACTGGCAACCGCTAAAAAAACAGGCTGTTTGTTGCTGTTTAAAAGTGTTTTCTCTTCCCCTTGAGTAGCAGGATCTTGATATTTTGCGATAACTTCTTGAGGCAACTCTTCAAATCGCAAACCAACTGTTTCGGCCCCAGCCTCTTTAAGTAGCTTTACAATCTCCTGTTGAAGCTGAATTTGTTCGGCAGATCCCGTTTTGGCGAGCGCTACTTTTACACTAACGTGCTGTTTTTCATGTTTCACTTTAATGTCTTTGATCGCATTCAGCTCTCGAAGTGGTTTATGTAAAAACGGCTCGTCCAAATCACCAACTATTTTTTTTACATCATCTTCTCCCAACATGATTGAATCTCACCCCTGTTGTATTCGTTTGCAAACTAAGTATATCATAGATCATGTAAAAATCCCCCTTATTCAGGAGGATCTTTATCTTCTGTAAAGTATCGCAAAACCCCTTTATAAATAGAAGCTGCGATTTTGTCTTGGTATTTCGGCTTGCCAAGCTGTTCTGCCTCCTCAGGGTTAGATAAGAAACCGAGTTCAACAAGAGCTCCTGGCTTTTTTATATTTTGAATTAAATAAATACCGTGGACCCGTTTTGCTTTTCGCGTTGTATTCTCAAGGTTACGTTTTAGTTCATCTTGAATAAATTTTGCCGCCCTCTCATTTTCTTCATACTGACCGTAGAAAAAACTTTGCGCACCGCTCCACCTTGCTGAAGGTATCGCATTCAAGTGAATGCTAAGGTAAAAATCCGCTTCGGAATGATTAATCATTTCCACTCTTTTTCGTAAATCTTCAGCTTTTCTTCTGCTAAGACCTTTTGTCTCTTTAGCTGCAAGATCATGATCATCCTCCCGTGTCATCATCACGAGAGCGCCTTGTTCCTGAAGATAATCCCGTATTCTTAATGAAACATCTAAGGCGACATCTTTTTCAAGCAGATCTCCACTTGAGGCACCTCCATCAACACCACCGTGCCCTGGATCAATATAAATGATTTTTCCACTAAGCGGTAAATTCCACGATTTCCAAGAATCGTCATTATTGAATTGGTACTGAAACAAACATAATAAAACGATAAAACCGAGTAACAACCCAATCCATTTTATTTTTTTCTTCATCCCTTTCCCTCCCGCTTGTCCTTACTACAAAGATATGGGACAAGAAAGGGAAATATGAACTGATTATTGAAGGCGCAGCTTAAAACGCTTGATTCGTTGGCTAAAACCTTCCTTCCACCAGCTGTGAATATAGTGTTCACAAGCATGAAATAGCGGTTCAGAAGCAATTGTTAGATTGAAGGCATCCGACCAGCTGACAGCATAATCATAAAGTTCAAACAAAAGCTGGTTCTCTTCTTTTTCAGACCGTCCCCTTGCTTTTTGGATGGGCTCTCCATAAAAACCGAACTTACCAAATTGAGCACCTAACAAATATGCTTCGATCGCAAAATCGATACACCCATCATATAAAATGTCCGTCTGCTTTGGAACAAAATAAAAAAGCGGAGAAAAACAAACCTCTGCTGTCCGAATAATTTTTTCAAGAGAAAGCTCTCGAAGCAGTTTCTTCTCAAGAATTACCTGTTTTTTTTGTTTTTCACTGATGAACGATACCACTGTCCCCATGACTCCGCCTCCTTTTTACCCTGTATTGTGTAATGAGGAGCCGGAAATCATGCTAAAAGCAGTATAGGGAAACAGAGGAAGAAGCCGAAAAAATTAGGAAATCTCCCGCTGTTCGTCTAGATAATCACTCCATATCTCACCCTCTTCATCAGACATTTCCCCAACCATTTTGGAAAAATCCACTTTCCCCTTACATAAATCTTTTAACAAGTTAAATTGTGCAAAAGAACCGGCAAATTTTTTTAAGGAAGCAGAACGTGCGATTACTTCTAAGTTGGTCATTGAGGTTCCTCTCAATTCTAATGCCGTTAAACGTTTTAATTGAACAAGTGCCGAACCATCTTGAATAACAGAGTCTTCAAAAATAAGCGTTTGAAGCTTATTTTGCGCACGCAAAAAATCAAGGTTTTCTAAACAGATATTTTCAATTGTCAACGACTTTAATTTTTTTAAATTTGCTAATGGTTGTAGATCTTCTTCCTTTATGTTTTTCATTCCTTGAAGATGCAATTTCTTCAAGGAACCAATGTTAGAAACTTCTTTTAATTGGTCTGCATTAGAAATTGTCATTTTCAAAATTTCAAGATTTTTGCAGTCCTGCAATGGATGATAGTCAACAGCCGGAATATCGATGATATCCAATTCTTTTAGGGCTGATAAATCTGCAATTGGCTGTAAGTCGATCACTTTTGTGTTCGCCAAATGTAAGTTTTGCAAATTGTCCAATTGGGCAATTGGTTTTAAGTCTTGGATTGGACTACCGCCAAGATAAAGCTTTTTCAAAGACACCATCTGTTGTAACGGTGTTAAATCTTCAATATGATTAGCGCTTAAAATCAACTCCCGAACATTAGAACAAATCTCCAATGGTTTAATGTCTCTTAGATCTTCATTGATTAAAAGAAGCCGCTTCATTCGGCTAAATTTTTGCGGATTTTCAGCGATCTCCCCAACAATCGAAGTCCAATGGGCATCCAATTGACTAAACCATGAATCAGTATGTTCTTGATCATGTCCTGGTGATTGCGACTTTAGAACTGGCAGTGCCATGGAGCGAATAGCGTCTAAAAAGTGAAGCTCCTCTTCCTCTCCATAACTCCAACTGATAAAATCTTCTTCATATTCATCAATTGTATAAGGTCCTTCTTTAAGGGTATTTGTCATATGTATAAGGAAATCTTTTAAATGATAGGCGATGACATATTTTACTTCTTCATCAGCGCCAAAATTAATGACTTGTCCAACTTTACCTTCTTTATCAGGATCAAGATCTATACCAATATGGTTTCCACCACCATCGCTGCTAATCGGAATCCAATTAGGATTTGCATATTTTTCTTTAATCCAAACTGGCGGAACAGAGTATGCATCAACCTCATCTTGCCAATCATCATCGGCAATTTCTTTCCACGTTCTCCACTCTCTAACCATTTCTTCCAAAGAGAGAAAAGAAAGTCCAAAAAACAACCCAGGCCCCATTTCTTTCTCACCATTATGGGTAAGATATAATGTTCGGAGATCTTCCGGAAATGTAATATTCATTTCTTTTTCAACTTCTTCAATTTCATTCACAGTTGCAGGGGGGTTTAAAAACGGCTGAAAATGTTGATGTAGTTCTTCTTTTAAATGTTTTATAACAGATAAGATCATGTTTAGCTCTCCTCGTTATTTTAAATTTGTTCCACTTTATCATTTTCTGCAATCCAACTTAAAATCGATGTATCAGCTCCGTCAATGGCAACAATTCTATTTTTATGCGTCATCACGCCAATCCCGTGTTCTTCTTCCCATGCACAGGTAAATTCATAGCCGATATATGCCATACCATCATTGCTAACATCATGAATGTGAATATTGCACAATTCAATCAAATCAAATAATTGGTCAGAACTGTCTACATCGGGCAAATATGTCGCTCTTTCTTCCCATTTAAATCCCAACCATAGTCATCCTGAATCTCAGGATACAGATCAAATAATTGTTTAAGGATTAACTTTTTCATTTCATTTTGATGATCGATCAGCCACTGATATGTTGTTTTATGCACTTTGTTTATCGTTTCAATATTGATGGTTAATCTAAATCTATCTGCGGAATGCTTATTCCAAGCTTCGATTTTGACGGTTCCTTCATATCCATATGAACCTAGACTCACATTTGGAATGATACTTTTCATCATGTCACCTCAGTTACTTCATATAATTCTTTTCTTTACCTTTAAAATCTAATGCACTTTTTTCTAGTTCATTAAAACTGAAGCTCGGGACATATTTCTATTGCTCTTCTGTGCTTAACTTTTGATTTGATAGTTATCTGTTTCCCGAAGCTTTGAGAGGCTGATAGATTTCCAGTATATATTGGTTTTTTCTCAAAGAACAATGGCTGCATTTTCAGGGCACGCTTATTGATAAAACAGTTGAAGAGAAAAACGCCTAACACTACAGGATAAACCCTAGACAGGGAACGGCGATTGTAACGAAGAGTATCCAAATTGGCCAGTTTTGATTTTTTCAAGCATTGTCTTAATTGCATCGAAAGTGGCGGCCACAAAACTAAATGTCACAACCATCTTCTAATACGGGAAAAACGATATGTGATTAACCCGATAACCGTTGCAAAAATAAAAAAATTATGGACATGCCGTTGAAATTTACTAGCTGAGCCTTTTGAATACACATGCAACAATACCTTAAACTTTTTCGTTGTCTGTGTTCTCTTCCGTTTCAACTTCCTCCATCTAAACTCTTCTTTCACATCAGAACATCAACCCGAAAGTAAAACGGTAGTATTCCCCATAAAAAGAGCCTTTTTTTAAATATCATACCAGTTTGATGTTTGTGAAAATGGAACGGAATAGGGTAAAGTCGGAATGATCTTTTACTAAAACAAGCGGAGAAGAAAGGAGATTCTAACAAAAACATACAACTATGTCGATGGAATGTTACCGGAACTGATTAACGATATACTCTGCATATCTTAACAAAGTCGAGAAGTTTTTTGATTGGTTAAGGAGGCGCTTCTCATGACCCAGTCATCAATCATCTGTATGTCGCTTGCAATGGATATCAGGATGGTTTACAACAAAAAAGTCTGGCTGGATAAAGAAGCGAAAAACCGACGGCATGTCTTCCAAAAAGGAACTGTGTTAATGAAAGAGCCTTAGTAAGCTGACTCCTACCTATTTAGTTGGGGTCTTGTCTTTTTCATAAACTTCCTATAAAGTAAAAATTAGCAATAGATCGGCTTTTTGTAGGGGCGTTCGGCTCACCTCCAGTTTAGAAAGAGGGGAGGTGAGAACATGGCTGTGGAAAGCGCTATTCAATTGATGATTTCTTTTGGAATCCTGATCGTAGGGATTCTGTCGCTTGCCCATAGTTTCTCAAACAAAAAAAAGTAAGAACGCCCCGACTCCTACATCTAGGCGTTCCTACAGTTAATTGGAAATAAAAGCCGACTCCCTTACAGGAGCTATTCTATTGCCGATCGGAGATGTTGCGAGCATCTTCGATCTTTTTGTATTCACAGTATACTCTTTAGAATAAATAATATTCATATCGCTCTATATGTTTGAGAATTTGAAAAAAACGTTTACTGGTTATATATTGTGATCTAGCTTTTATTGTAGCAACAAAAACACTAGTTTGTCCATCTCTTTGCAAACTTTATACTTGCTTTGAGTCATTTACCCCCTTATAAATCCCGCTAATAGTTCGTACAAAATAACGTCATCAGAATTGGTGCACGACTAAGACAAGAACCCCACCCTATAAAAGATGGAGCCTTGTTTTTATTGATGACTTTATATGTCTTACATTCTTTCTTGGACTCCAAGCTTTAGATCAACGGTCTGGCACGAAAATGAATTTTTGGTACAACTCATTAAGAAACAACTGGATACATAAAACCAAGGAGACAAAAAAGGAAGTCAGAGAATTACTCATCAATATTAAGAAAATCAGAATGTCCTTGTCTATTATTCTTTATTAGAGTTTCGGCATAAACTTCAGCTTGATTACTTATATTCTGATAAAAGTAACAGAAGAGATTGACCTCGGTTCAGCCTATCTCTCCCCTCTTTATCATCATTCGAATGTGGTCTGTCAGCGTTTGAGTTAACGGTTGACAACTCTTTGAATATGAATAGCCAAGTAGAATTTTTCATTATTTGTGAGATTGTAATCAAATTGATTTTGGATGTATTGATTAATCTTCTCTGTACATTCGAATGCTGCTTGATGCTTCTTGCGAACAGTCTCAAACAAAAGTGGATCATCATCATCAATATACGTTTTGTTATATAGTCTTTGGGCAAAAAACTTTAAATGGGTAACAAATCGAAAGTAATTTAGTGATTCCTCGTCAAAATCGATTTTAAAATGGTATTTTACTATATTCAAAATGTCCTGCATCACGTTTGTAATATTGGCGACGTTTGGCATTTCCTGACTAAGTTCAGCATTGACAATATGCATAGCGATAAAGCTTGCTTCATCCTCTGGCAAAAGCACACCTAGTTTTTCTTGTATGATTTGCAAAGCTTCCATGCCAATAGCAAACTCTTGATCGTAAAACCTTTTAATTTCCCACAGTAATGCATTTTTGATATCGTATCCCTTTTTATTTCGTTCTATAGCAAAGTGAATATGATCTGTTAATGAGAGATAAATGCTATCATTAAGATTTCTTCCGAGCCTGCTTTTTTGAACCTTCATAATTTCCTCTGTCACTTCCATATATTCAATCGGAACTTCATATAAAAGTGTTTTAAATTTTTCAGATATATCATTATTTTTCAGTTCAAAGACTTTCTCAATTTTAGCTTCTTCGACAAGATCTCCTGATTTTTTCTGAAACGCCAAACCTCTGCCCATGACAACTAACTCTTCGTTTTTTTCATCAAACGCACTGATTACGTTGTTGTTGTATACTTTGGCTATTTTCATTTGACCACCTATAAGTTTTATTATGATTCTTTTCTCATGATAATAGAAAATGATTCAACAACTTATAGTTTTTCTCCGTTTGATGCAATAACTTGTTTATACCAGTCAAAACTTTTTTTCTTCGAACGCTTCAATGTTCCATTACCTTCATTATCTTTTTCAACGTAAATATATCCATAGCGTTTTTTCATTTCTCCTGTTGATGCACTTACAAGATCAATCGGACCCCAACTTGTATATCCGAGAATTTCTACTCCGTCTTTTATCGCCTCAGACATTTCCACCACATGTTTTCGCAAGTAATCGATCCGGTAATCATCGTTCACTTTTCCGTCTTCTGTCGGAATATCAACAGCACCTAGGCCATTTTCCACTACAAAAAGTGGTTTTTGATAACGATCATATAACTGATTTGCCGTGATACGGAAACCCTTAGGGTCAATCGTCCAACCCCATTCAGACTTTTCTAAGTATGGATTTTCAACTGACCCAAACACATTCCCGCTGGTTGTTTTATGCTTATCTAAATCACCGCTCGTTGTACGGCTTGCATAATAACTAAATCCTATATAATCAACCGTATGTTGTTTTAGAAGTTCTTGATCTTGTTCTTCCATCACAATATTTAAGTGATTCTCTTTAAAAAATCTTTTCGCATAACCTGGATACTCACCGCGAGCTTGTACATCGATAAAGAAGAATGATTCACGGTCTTTTTCCATTGCAGCAAACACATCATCAGGGTTACAAGAGTATGGGTATGTCTGACCAGCCGCTAACATACAACCGATTTTCATATTTGGATTGACTTCATGACCAGCTTTAACTGCTAGTGCACTAGCAACCAATTGATGGTGAGCTGCTTGGTACTTGGCTTGCTTTTGATCTTCTCCTTCTTCAAAAACAAGGCCTGCTCCAACAAATGGTAAGTGGAGAAGCATATTGATTTCGTTAAATGTCATCCAATACTTGACTTTGCCCTTATATCTTTTGAAAAGAGTTGTCGCATAGTGTTCAAAGAAAGTCACAAGCTTACGATTTTTCCAACTACCATATTTTTTAACTAGCTGAACAGGAACATCAAAGTGTGCAATAGTAACAACTGGTTCAATATCATACTTTTGCAGCTCATCAAATACATTGTCGTAAAATTGCAAACCGGCTTCGTTTGGTTCTACATCATCCCCATTTGGGAAAATTCTTGTCCAAGAAATTGATAATCGCAACGCTTTGAAACCCATTTCAGCAAATAAAGCGATGTCCTCTTTATAATGATGATAAAAATCAATCGCTTCGTGTGAAGGATAAAATTCTCCTTCTAGCGGTTCATAGGAAGGAAGATAGCCTTGCATGATCTCCCACCGCTTTTTACCTGTAGGTAATACATCAACTGTTGTTAAGCCTTTGCCATCTGCTAAATATGCACCCTCTGCTTGGTTAGCGGCTATTGCGCCACCCCATAAAAATCCTATTGGAAAAGTCATCATACCCACCCTTTCTCCTGAATATTTTAATTATTTTGTAACTAGTGTATATAATAGTTCACCAGTTTTCACTTGGTTTTGCTTTGTTAACTCTATGTTGTATTCTTTTTGGTTTGTCACAAGGATTGGTGTTGTTAACGATTTACCAGCATTTTTAATTTCCTCAATATCAAACTTGATCAGTAATTGGCCCTTTTCAACATGATCCCCTTGAGTAACATGAGCAGTGAAAAACTGTCCATCAAGCTGAACTGTGTCCATACCAATGTGAATCAAAATATCTGCTCCTGAGTCCATTGTAATACCAATTGCATGATTGGTTGAGAATAAAGCTGACACTTTGCCTGATACTGGGGCAAACAATTGACCTTCACTTGGTTCAATTGCAATACCATGTCCTAATGCACCAGATGAAAATGCAGCATCTTGAACTTCAGATAATGCTACGACTTTTCCGTTTAATGGACTGACAACTTCATTAGTGGCAACGTTTTCATTTGTTGTTGAAGTTGTATTTGACGTTTGTTTTTGTTTGTTAATTCCACCGAATAATAATGTTAGAACAAATGCTAGAACAAACCCAACAACTATTGAGATGATGGTCCCATAGAAGCCAAAATCAATTCCTGCAGGATTGATGTAAGACGGAATTCCAAAGATACCGAGACCGCCAGCAATGTAACACTTTATACTTAAAGAACCAGCAATTGCTCCACCTACTGCTGCACCAATACAGCTAATGATAAATGGTTTTTTTAATGGAAGTGTAACCCCGTAAATCGCTGGCTCTGTAACACCAAAGATACCGGAAATAAAGGCTGGAATACTTAATGATTTTAACTTTTTGTTCTTTGTTCTGATCATGATCGCTAATACCGCTCCAATTTGGGCAAATGATGCAGCAAATATAGGGGCGAAGATGGTCGCATCATAACCTAAAGTTGCAATATTGTTAAAACCAATTGGCACTAATCCCCAATGAAGGCCGAAGATGACAAATACTTGCCAAAAACCACCTAAAATGAAACCTGCAACAATAGGACTTATGTTATAGATGGCTAATGTTCCTTGACCTAGTAAACTTCCTGCCCATGTGGCGATAGGACCGATTATCATAAATGTAAGTGGTACAACAATGACTAATGTTAATAATGGTACAACAAATGTTTTCACTACATTTGGAATAATGGTCTTGAGCCATTTTTCCACTTTAGCTGCAAAATACGAAGAGATGATAATCGGAATAACAGATGAAGAATACGTCATTAAAATAACTGGAATACCTAAAAAAGTCACATAGATTGGTGATTCAAACATTGTTCCTGCAAAAACAGTATAAAGAGGTTTACCAGTTGTTAATGTTGAAAGTGTTGGGTAAACTAATGCTGCCCCGATGGCCATCCCAATAAATGGAGTGCCGCCAAATTTCTTAATTGCTGTATACCCTAAGAAAATTGGTAGAAAGTAAAACAGTGAATCACCAGTAGCATTTAAAATTTGATATGTACCTGATGTATTTTCTAACCAGCCAAGTGCTACAAATAACGCATTAAAACCTTTGATCATCCCTGTCGCTGCTAATATACCAAGAACTGGTGTAAAAATACTTGAAATCATATCAATAAAGCGACTAAACAGCGATCCGTTTAAATTCTCTTCTTCCACAGAACCTATATCTTGGAATCCTCCTACTGCAACCACTGCTTTATAGACATCTGGAACATGATTTCCAATCACAACTTGATATTGACCACCGCTTTTCATTACGGTCACAACACCATCCATATTCTTTAATACTTCTGTTTTCGCTTTACTTTCATTCTTCAGCTTAAATCGGAGACGGGTAATACAGTGAACAACATTGGAAACGTTTTCAATTCCACCGACATTTGCAATAATATCTTTAGCTAACTGTTGATATTTCACTTTTGACCCTTCCTTCTTGAATTTTTTGCAAATAAAAAACCTGAGCCGACCAGAATTATTCACAGCTAAAAAAGCGTGATCTAGTCAGTCCAGGTTATGCCCACTTAAGGTAACATTCCTTCAAGGAATTTATGAAGTTCTATTTGCTCATAATTTACCATGGGTATTTAGTTTGTGTCAACGCTTTCTTTTAAAAAAATGAAAATAAAGTCCTTAAATCATGATTTGACTAAATTCTTAGAGAGTTAGATGCTTATATCTTCTCTGTTGCTTTTCCTGATGAAACAAATGAAGTCTAACGGATAGTGTTTAATGGTTTTCTAAATCGCTTTCTTTTATCGTTGATTATATTGCAATTTAACCATACCTTTTGCACCTGTAGGATTTTTGTGAGTATGGACAACGTTTTCTAATGATTTCTATCTTTCATCTTGTCCTTGGAGCTTTTGTGGTCCCTTGTTTGTAGATGAGATTATGGAAGTAAAATAACGGTTGTGTCAATGTCCGTAAGTAAGAAGAGGAATATAACTTGTACGATGTTATTTTGTAAGGGATATTTTTTTCCATAAAGGTTCTGCTAATTTTAAAAAATTATGTTGGTTTTTAACCCTCTGTAAGTCTGTATATTTTTACTCTTCACTACAATCATAGACATTATCATTTACTAACCCTTTAATGAAGCTTTCAAAATTATTAGCTAACCATGTAATTTCATAGTCGTTTTCTTGGTCAATGTGCACCACACAAGGTTCACCATTAGGGCCACATTCTCTATAATCCAAAAAAATCATATCATGTCCTGCTGAAGGGCAATCTGATATAGCTACTCCGATATTTGGATAGTCCCACTCATCAATCCAAAATTCACTCCCAAATTCCCCGCCTAATGAGCAACTACTCTCATAACCAATACCAAATATACCGGATATAGCTATATGGTCTTCTGCCCAAGATGTTGCTGTGGTGGTAGGAAAACAAGTATTTATAGGAATCCCCCCATTATGTCTTTTCATTAACCATACATAAGATTTTGGCAGCCTATATCCTAAATCTCTTTCAATTTTAGTTATCATTTCATTTGAAGGAGGATCAGAAACATAATTCTTTTTTGCATACTCACTGTCATCCCAAAAATTATCAAAATTACAACCAGAAAAATAAGTCATAGAGTTAAGTTCCTTTCAACTACATCACTTTGATTTGTTTTTTATAACATTAGCTATACTACCAATTTTTATATTAAACTAACTTGTGTCTTTAGTACAACAACAAGCACGGTCATTAAGAGATCGATCTTACTCAATATTTAATGACATTAGGTCCTTTTAAAATATAACCAACCAAAGAGAGGGCTTCACCCAACTGTATTGTTGTGATGAAACCCTCTCTTTGTTTTTAACCCCTTAATTTATCATACCATTAGGCTAGATAACCAAAAGTAAAATGGAATACCGAAAATAAGATTAAAGGGTAGTGTTAGGCCTAAAGAAGAACCAACATAAACTCCAGAGTTTGCTTCAATTATAGAATGTTCGATAGCTGCTGGTGCTGCAATGTAGGACGAACTTGCAGTTAGTACACCCAAAATAAAAGTTCCTCCATGGGATAAACCAATAAAATCACCAACAAGAATACCAATAAGCCCACCAATGATAGGAAGAATGAATACATAAGCAAAAGAATACCATTTTATACCTTTTAAATCTCTAATTCGTTGTGTCGCTATCATTCCCATATGAAGTAAAAAAATACTGAGAACACCATAGAACAAATCACCAAAAAGCGGCTTAATCATAAGGAGTCCATCCTCATGAGCTATCAAACCAATGAAGATACCCCCAATTAAAAGGAAGATACTTTTTCCAAAAAAAGCTTCCTTTACAACTTCAGTCAAACCTGATGTTAAATATCCTTCTTTTTTTTGTGTAAAAATTTTATACAGTATAATTGCAGTGATGATGGCTGGCCCTTCCATAATAACAAGAATAGCTGGCATATAGTCCTCATATGGGACTTCCATTTTATCTAAAAAAGATAGTCCTGCAACAAATGTTACAGCACTCACTGAACCATAATGAGCAGCCAAAGCTAGAGAGTTCGGAGTATCAAATTTGAACACTTTTTTTATAAGAAGATAAGAAATGGTTAACATGAGAAAACTTAAAAACAAAGCGCTTAAAATCACTACAAACATATCTTCTATTGAAGCGTGTTTAAGTTTGGTTCCACCTTTAATACCAATGGTAAATAGAATGATCATCGTGTAACCCGTATAAAAAGCCTCTGGAACTTTAAGGTCAGAATTCACCAATGTTGCGATTATACCCAGGATAAAGAACAAAATTAACGGAGACAAAAGGTTTATGTATACTATTTCTAAAACTAGCCCCATTTAGTTTTCTCCTTTTTAAGTCTTTAACAAATATTAAATGTATATTTATTTCATTATTTTACCCATAGGTCATTCTGTTATTCTGCCTATTTGTTTGTGAAAAAAGAGCAGTGTGGATTTTTGATGTATTAAGCTCCATCATAAACTGACTGCTAATTAAATTTTATAATCAAAGTATACTAAGAGCTAAAAGGGCTTTTTCCAATAAGACGTCGGGGAACTACATTTCGGCGCTTGCCTTTTTTTCCTTGATAAGATCTGATTCCCGAGCCTTTGCAAGCTTTGTGAACATTAAAATTCCAAGACCTGCGAGAAGTTCAATTAATGTTAAAGAAAAGACAGCAGACCTTTTCCATATCAATTCACAAAAAAATGTGGGTGTTTTGTAGGTGTTCATGGTTATTGAGCATAAGAAAGACCCTTTCCACATAAGTGAAAAGAGCCTTTGAAACGTAGAAAAATTAACGTTTTGAGAACTGAGGTGCACGACGAGCGCCTTTAAGACCGTATTTTTTACGTTCTTTCATCAGTGGTTTATTTAAAGTTTCTTAGCAATATTCAAAGCCCAACAAATCAACATTTATGAAAAACACATACCGTAATGTTTTTTAACTTTATTTACTTTTGTGGGTGTTTGTGTGGGTACCCACATACTTTCTTTACGATATAATAAAACCAACAACACAAAAGGGACGTGGAAAAATGAGCATCAACAAAATTAGATCAGCAATGTACAAGTCGGCTAAAATTTTAGGAGATGTCAATGCGGTTAAAAAAGGGAAAGTAGGGAAACGCATCGTCCGTCGTGCTGCCGGAAAAACGACAGGAAAATTGTTAGGTAAACTATTCAAATAGGATACGAAAAAAGCCCTTCTCATTAGAGTTGGGCCTCATTCATATGGCCGGTATTTTTTTCGACCGGCTTCAAGCTCCTGCTTTAACTGAATAACATCACTTCGGAAAAGCAAGTTTAACTGTCCTATTTTTTTGATTGGTTTAATTCGTCCATCCTTAATTAATTTGCTCAAGCGTTGCTTATTTACGTTCAATATTTCCTGTGCCTCTGATGCGCCGAGGACTTCATTTTCTATAAAGTCCTCAACGTCCTGGCGGCTTTTTAAATGAAATTCCATCTTTACTTTCTCCTTAACATGTCTTTAATAATCGTAAATACAGTTACGGCCAGTACAATGACCATTGTGGAAGTCGTAAAAAGGTTTGTCCACATTGTACGCATCCCTATAGTTGCCACACTTAATAAGATCAACGAAAAAATAAATGTTTGTTTTCTCTTCATATTGTATGCTAGACTGATTATAATTATATTAGGAAGCGAGTCGATCACTCGCCTCCCTGCTTGTTAGTCCTTCTTATTATTCTTCTTTGCTTCTGATGATTGTTGGGCAATCCATCCGATAGAAGCAATATAGAAGATAATTTGAAGGACTTTTATCATATTGTCTAGCATTTCTTCACCTCCTTATGTATTTATTATAACATATCTATAGACATAAGTCTACAATTATTTTATTAAAATTTTTTTATTGATCAGAAATAATAACCTAGTCCTAAAGATTCATTTTCTTAGATATGTCTTTTCATTCCACAACATTTATAAAAAGAATGGTAAACTTTTGTATTGGTTACTTACTTTAAAAATGAGGAGAATGGAATGAAAACTCTTGATGTTAAAGCGTTGCGTGAAGGAATCGATAAAACGCTTGACGAATTAAAAGTTCAATCTAAAAAAATTGCCAAAATCAAAAAAAGCGTTGATGGTATCGTAGCCCTAGATGACGCTTTAAAGGGAAAAGGCGGTGAGGCGATTCGGAATTTTTACGAGGAGTGTCACACCCCTTTTTTGCGTTTCTATGAATTGTTTATCAAAGAATACACATCAGCACTCAAGAAAATCAAAAAATCGTTAGAATCACTAGAATCTCATGATGATGGATTTATCTCACAACAATTTCTTGAGAACGACCTTGAAGACGGTTTAAACAAAGCCGACAGAGAAACAAAAAGTATGGTTTCCTCAACAAATGAAGTCATCAAAAGAGTCAAACATATTGTCGATTTACCCGATTTGGACGATAGTGAGTTTGATAAGCATCAGAAACAAGCGTTGAAAGAGATCAACGACACACTTGAAAAGCTAAACACATTCGACAGAGAGCAAACAAACGAGTTGAAGACAGCTTCTAACGATCTCCAGACGATGAAAACTTACATGAAAAAACTTGGGAAGATGTATACGTCATCAGGCCCAAGAATTGAGATTAATACTTATAAAAAAGGATCAATTTTAGAATCCGAGGAAAAAATTTCAAACCTCACACTCATGAGCCAGCTTGATCCAGAAAAAAAGGTGGATACGGATGCGACATCGGCTATTGTAACGATGCTGAAAAAATTGGAGAAGACAGATCCTTTAAGTTTTAATACCGTATTGAGGGACAAGGATGATGTGAGAATTTATCAAAAGATTCACGAAAAGGATAATCCTTTGATGGGTCTTCTGCTGAAAGATACTGAGACCTATAAAAAAGTTAAGAATGTTAAAAAAGAATATACTGACGAAGAATTAGCAGAGCTTGAAACTAAATATCAATATTTTCAAGATAGATGGTGGCGTGGCTACATTGATGATGGTAAAGTCGTAAAGATTGAGGAAGTTGAAATTCCAAAACCTAATAAGAACTTAGTGGGGATATCAGAATTTTTAGATGAGATTACAGGATATAATGATATTATTCGAGCAACTTTAGGCATAGATCCTAAAACACTTGAGAAAGTTTCGCCAACGGAACGAGGTGTTTCTGGAGCTTTGGCACTACCCATGAATAGACTTTTTAAAGGTGTTGGTATGGGGGTAAAATGGGTATTTAAAGGCGTGAAAGCTGAGGAAATACTTAAGGCCAAGAAAAAACTAGAGAAAGCGATTAAAGAATTGGGGAAAGTTGAGGAAAAAGGTTCCAAAAAAGCTGGAGAAGTTGGGAAAGTTGAGAAAGAGATTGAGTCAGGTAAGGATGTCAGTAAAGCTATTAAGGGTAAATATGGTGAAGATGTATCTAAACTTGGTACCGGTAAAGTTGGGGACTTCACTAAGTTGGAAGGCGAAGAAATAGATGAAATTTTATCCAGAATACCGAAGGATGCTACTAGGAGAGAATTGACTCCTGTTAGAGGGAAGGTAACAGAAGGTTTTGAATATAAGTGGAGCGAAAATGGAAAAACAATGAGGGTTAGAATACATGGACCTGATGCATCGGCTCCTGCTGGAAGTAATGCTAAAAGAAATTGGGTAATAAGGGTTCAACAAGGAAAAAAATATTTAGACCCAGATACAGGAAAGTTTCAACCTCCCGGCATAACCAATAAAAATAGTCCAAATTATAGCGAGGATTTAGCAAACAGGACACATATCCCTATAAAAAATCCAAAATAATATTAGGAGTAGATAAAAAATGAATTTAATAGAAGAAATAACGAATGTAATTTTATTAACTGACGAAGCAGAGAAGGAAAGTGTTATTGAAAAAATAGGAGACCTTTTTGAATATGGAAATTTGGAAAAAAATGAGATGATAGAAGGAGCAAATCTATTGCTATCTCATATAGTACATGAAAAAAACAGCTCTGTTAGAGAGAGTATGCTTCACGCAGTCAATAATGCCATAGTCTATAAAGATATTGCTGCAGATCTATCATTGGATGCCTTATTGCCTTCTTCTACTTTGTTTGAAGTAGAAGAAATATCATATATATTGTCTTTTCTTGGTTTTTCAGGAAACCCAAAATACCTCTCTATTATAAAATCTTATTTAAACCATCAAAATGTGGAAATTAAAGAAGCAGCACAAGAAGCAATTATTGAAATAGAATACAGATCTTCTAAAAAGAAGAAATGATAAACTCTTTATTATTGACAAAGTAATATCTTGAAATTAGGCCCTCTGTTGAAAGAGGGCCTTTTTAATTACTTCAATAACGCCTCAAGTTTCTTCTTCGTCTTCGGCCCGTAAATACCATCCGCAGCTAGTCCATGCATCAATTGGAACCGTCTAACCGCATCTTTTGTTTTTGAACCATAATAACCATCAATCCCATTATTTTTCGCGCCTTTGTCTGGATAGAAATAAAGCGCTGCAAGTGCTTCTTGAATCTGTCGTACTGCTGTACCTTTCATCATAGGGCTTTTTAGTTTATAAATACCGGAAGGCAATGGATATCTTGATTTCTTGTTATGACTTGAAGATGAGTCTGTTTTAGATCCAGTTTTATTTCCTAGTAAGCTATCAACTTTTTTTCTGAATGCTGATAGTTGACTTGAATCACTCACCCAAGGAGCCGGACAGTTTTTACGTGTGACATCATAATGACGAACGATTCTGCTCGTTGATAGTCCGTATCGCTTACATAGTTTTGCAACGAGTTCAGCCGCATTTTCAATAGTTTCACTGTGGATGTTTCCGTCTTTTTCAACACACATTTCCACACTAATTGCTGTTTGGTTGGCATTCGGCTTTAAGAAGCTGACATAACAACGGTTGCCATCATGGGCATGATAGGCCATTTCGTTTTCAGGGATGATGTACTGTGCTTCTTTGCGATCCACGAAGTAATGAGCTGAGGCGTAACGCTTAGCTGCAACACATGTCCCATTGAAATAGTTACGCTCATTTAATGAAGATGCCCCAGGCGTCGCTGTATAGTGCATAACAATTCCTTTCACACCTGATAATTTAGCACCTGGACGAGTATAACGATTAACTTTCACAAAATTTTTCACGATTTTCACCATGTAAACCACTCCTCATTTATGTTTGAATAAAAAAAGACTACCTCTTGGCAGCCCATCATTTTGTTAATCCGTTTTGTTTTAACACTTCTTTTTGTTTCTTACCTTTCTCAGTCACATAGTTGTTTTTATACCAAGCCATAACTGCCGTAACGATCGTAAACACTGTAGAACCGACCATATATAAAGCATCTGCCACCGTGTTGACTTGGTCTTCACTAATCGGCAAAGCACCCTTTCCAAACATCATCAAAGTCTGATTAACAAGTGCAATAAAAAGAAGCACCGTTCGAATGACTGTACCTTTATCAAAGTTTTTCATTTTTCTTCACTCCTATTTTAGATTTTTTTCAATTTGATCCAACTTATCAATCACAACATCATATTTCTCACTGAATTTGGCTAGCACTTCATTTTGTGCATCAATCTGTGAATTAAGCTTGTTTTCTCTTTCTTTTGTTGTATTTAATACATAAAACAATATCCAACAAAAAAGAACCGCAAACGGCCCTTGAGTCATCAGATATTGAGTGAGATCCATCTCCAAAGGCTTCACCTCCTTTAAGGCAAAATAAAAAAGCCCGATCGGCTCTTTTAAATCCGTTCTGTTATTCTGTCTTGTCGCTAGGAGGCTTATTGGGATCGTAAGGTTCTCCAGTGATTTCTTCATATTGCTTCGGTGTGATCCTTCCGGCACCTACTCCATCATGAATTTGTTTTTTCGTCCAAAGACCGTTTTTATAAAAACCTTTCATATACGTGAACCAATCTGCCGTCTTTTCCGATCCTTCTATTGAGATCATATAGTATAGATGAGCAACCTGTTTCCTCAAAATCTCGGTTTCACTAGGTTCAGGTGGAGACGGCTTCACACTATCAATATACTCTTGTGTAGCCGTTTCAACCCACACACCCTTCTCTAGCTGGTATTTAGGAACGTATATCCCTTCAGGGATTAGCACTGTCGTACTATTAGGCGGTAATGTATCACCATTTATCTCAACATCATCTTCACCAGCATATTTAAAGCTTGCATCATAATAAAGAACGTGCATATTTTTCCCTCCCCTTACCATAATGGAATTCCGATATTAAAAGAGACTCTCGTAACACTTGCATTATCATTCGCCATGATGCCGTCATATCTCAGCTCCCCATCAGTGGTGAAAGAAAAACGAGCGATTCCATAAGACCCGATTGTAGGTACAACAAAATCAACGATCCGTATAGGCTTATTTGTGAACTTCGCAACAATAGTTCCGATAGCCGGTAAGGAACTGAAAGAGCCACGTAACCATAAGACATTATTATTGACGGAGAATTGTAACGGAAACGTCGAATCTTGCTTTGCTCCATTGATCAGTGAGGCCGTATTCCATTCCGGCGATAAGTCTGACGATGATAAAGACCGTTGCCATCCCTGCCAGCCTTCCGTTTGATCGATATAATTGGTGTAAAGATTGTTTTTCCAATCAAGCGCTATGACATAACCGTAAGTACCTAATCCCTTTTCATCCGTTCCTGTCATATGAAAAATCCCTCTTGACGAGTGAGGACCTGGCGCGTTTTTGGCTTTCCCTGAACAATAAAAAGTACCGAACCGTTTGCCTAACTCAATGATTTTAGAATAGAAGTCGTCTGTATCTCCTATAGATACCAACACGCCTCCTGTGTCATTAGATATTTTCGTTAATTGACCATTGTTCCACTTCATACGATCCGCAGATGAAATATGACGAGTAGAATCTTGATTGTGCGTATCAAACTCAGTTTTTGACGCTTGCTTCATATTTGCGACATTAGATAATCCGATCTGTTCTTTTGTAACCGAGTGTGGATTTTCCTTATTCGCTACATGCTGATCCGTATAATTTTTTGCGTTTGCTTCTGCCTTGTCTGCTTTTGCTTGTGCTCCGTCCTTTGTTTCAACATTATTCAGCTCTGCAAATTTCTTTTGAAGTTCATCCAATATGTTGTCTGCATGTGCTGCCTTTTCTTGAACAAGCGTTTTAAGCGTCTCAAAATCTTCGATATAATATTCAGCCATCGGGACAATATTCGCATCCACAAGGGCTTGATCAATCTCAAATGAAAACTTGTGAATACTCATTTTCTGACCGTTATCATAATTGACATAAAGTTCAGCCTGTACTGTCCCGAAATGTTTCATTTGTTCCGGAGTCAAGACATAAAAAATAACGCCTGCAAGAGCGTCCCCGACTTCCGTATGAACATAGAACTGACTGCCATCCGCGAACTTCATAAACAGTTTTCCGTGAGTTGCGTTTGATATAGGCAACGGTACACCGTCTTTAGTTAGTTTAAAGGTTATTTTTGCCGTTCCAATGTCTTGTGTGCTGTATTGAATATGGGTAGATATACTTTGTTTGCTTTGTGCGTTTACATCGAACTGAATGCCGGAGTCTTTATATATCATTTGACCACCTCCGTTATATTCCTGGATAAATAAAGACTTTTGCCAAACCGTAACCCTGATCTTTATTAAAGTCTTTGTGGATTCGCATGACATAAAGCCCTGTTCCATCGAAAGACTTTGTACCTATTCCGTCGTTAGGTACAATGAAATCACCGTTTTTTACTGTTTCATCAATTCTAACGAAAACCTGACCGATTAAACCGACTACATGCCATTCATCGCGTTCTTCTCTTGGTGTGTATTCAATCTTAGGATCATAATCTGGGTTTTCTTTTGGAATCTTATATTCACGGCCATCCTCAATAATTGTTTCATAGATCAAGCCACCGAACTCATTTCTAAGATAACGGTCATTCCAATAAAACGCTGCGCCACCCATGATAATACCGGCAGTTTCAGAAATAACACCGAGAATTTTATCACCTTTTTGCGCTTTTCGAATTTTATCACCGTCCAATGTCACCAGGTAGCTGGACTCTATTTTATTTCCGTCTTTAGATTCGAAGTATTCCGCAAGGTCTTTTAGGTCTGACACACTCTGAACGGCTCCCGTACCGCGTACCGATCCAGTTTCTGCATTCACTTCGACGCGTTTATTAGCTGTTGATGGCTCACTTCCGAAACCCCACACTGTTGTATAACTCTTGTCGTTTATGACATTGACAGAACCAAGAACCATAGCCGAAACTAAGTCTTTGCCTTTCACATGGGAGTTATTTGAACCCATGACAACGGAACGAGAGCCTTCTGTTGTGGAACCTCCTCGTGTTCCGATCAATACATTAGCGTCACCTTTAGCCTTGCCACCACCTGTAGAACCGATAATGGCGCTAGTATCTGACAAAGGAGAACCAGAACTTGATGCGGCTCTAAATCCGCCCTTGATATTGTTTGGAACAAAGGAGTAACGTTCACCCGCAATCACTGCTGCATCAGTATATCCAACAGCACGCACCGAAACAATATTTGCTTGGTTGTTTGGCGCTGTTACACCGGCTATCCCACCTTTTGTATGTGTGATCCCATTCATTAGATTAACGTAATATACCCCACCGCCTAAGCTAATACCGACTTTTGCCGAATCATGGATCGCAAAGTTTGAGATATGAACGTCATCTGTTCGTTGATCGCCTCCGATCACATGAATATCTGTACCGGCTTTTGCGAAACCATGCATTTGTAATCCGTTAACATTAATTTTTCGACTCTTATATTGAAATGCGATGATAGTAGTCCCTTTATAGTTATACGTAGGATCGCCAATCGCACGGAAGTTTGAAATCATGACATGTTGATAAGCCGAAACGACAAGCGCTCGTGGATCTAATCCCACACATAGATCATTAAATACCGGCTCACGCGCTGTACAATTGACTAAGGTAACATCTCGGGCTGTTTCACTCCAAGGTTCGTTTGCAAAGTGGTGACCGATATGTCGAAGATCAAATGCACGAACATCTCGAAATGATTCACAACCCGTAATGTGGACGTTAGAAGGCGCTGGCCATTCCGCATGTGCTTTCACTTCAACACCACGGACATTCCCTGACGTATAACAATCGATAACCCAAACGTTTTTAGACCCGTCATCTACCTCGACACCGTTCGAATTTGCCTTCCCGACTGGATGGGCCTTTCCACTAGGATTGGTCATCACACATTGCGTGATAAAAACATACTCACTATAGTGCGTTGTTACTCCGTCATCTCCATATCCTGAACCGACGCATCGATCAAACCAGATATACCGGCAGCCACTTTTCGTATAGTTAGCCTCGGAAATATTGTAGGTTGGTGCAGAGGCATCAAAACAATGCAGCCCTGGATTAATACCTTCTACTTCTCGCGCAATCCCGAATGTAACATTGGCGAAGGTGAGACAGCTCGAATGTATTCCACCGGTTGCACCTACACCGCCCTGGCGATCTGGGTTCCAATCAAGCGACATTCCTTCTACAACGATATTTCGGTTTCCCTTTAAATGATCCGCGTTCGTGACAACCCACTCACTAGCTGGCGTATCTTCGTGCAGTTTAAGTGTAGTGACGCCGATACCTTGACCGACCATGTACGTCCAAGACGGGAGTTTGACGCCTTTTACAATATAGATTCCGGCTGATAGATTCAGGCGTACTTTACCGGCACCAATCGCTTTTTGAAACGCTTCTGTACTATCTTTTACACCGGTCGGATCTGCACCGAAGTCGTCAACGTTTACGGTTCGCTTGATTTTTCGGAGTAGCTTACCATACTCCGTATCTAATCGCTCTTTAAGTAAGGGAAATACCTCTCCATCCGCTGTAACTCTCGAATCGACTACCTCTTTAACATTAGTTCCGTCGGTATTTAATATTAAATTGCGTATTCTGTTCTTTAATCCTTCTAAAACCGAAGACACAGAAAAACCGCCGTGATCGACTTGTTCTGATGTATGGGCCGTTTTAGATAATTCATGACTTTTCAAATGGTACTCTTGATCGTTTAAGGTATTTTCAATACTTTGCATATCCGATTTTAATTGTGCTTGATGACGGGAGTTTCGCGTTTGATCATAATTTTTGATGAGCTGCACCATTTGCCTCACTCCTTTTTGACAAAATAAAAAACGCTATCTGAGCGTTTGAAAAAGTTGGTTGATATATCGTTTTTGATCTCTTAACTGTTTGGCCTGGCTAACCGCAATATCTTGAATATCCTTTCGGAAATTCGCGAATATCAATTTTGGACTGCTGTAAGGATCTAAAGGATTGTACTGAATTGAAATTAATCTTACATCATCTTCAAACGTGATACCATCTGCCGTATCAGCTAAGACATGAATCGTATCACCTTTCCAGAAGTCCTGTTCAATCTCTAATAGTTTTGGTTCATAGATATTTTGAAAGTCTGCCTCAATGGTCATTTCAGGATATGGATTGACATGTTTTTTAAGCGCTGAAACCATAAGGCTTGGTTTTTTATATCTTTCATCCCTGATCGGTTCGGCCCAACGTGGCTTTCCTTCGAGTAAGAACTTTTTTTCATCTGGATGAATGTACAAAATCGGCTCAAATTCATATTTTGGTTTCTTATTATCTGCACTACTACCTTTTTTCAAAGCACCATAGCCCCAAGCTCTAGTTGTGCTGTTTTGTGAGTTAATTTTAATTGAGATACCAGGCATGTTATAGCGTGAATCTAAGGTGAAATTAATCCGTTTTCCCATTTTTTTATAAACATAAATTTTATAGTTATCAACATCGATCTCAAGCTTGTAATCTTGGATAGTTTCATCCATCAACTCTGTGGAATTCTTATCCCCAAAATTCTCTTGTTCTGCTTCATCAAATTCGCTTTCAGGTGTTTTAAAAATATATTTGAAATTCGTATCCTTCAAAGCGATATCAAGCGCCTCTCTTAACTTTAGCTTTTTTGAGACAGTTTCATGAATGCGATTGTTAATCAGAAGCACAGTGAAAATGTGGCTCGCTGATACAGTTTTCCTTAGAACATTTTTCTCTTGATGAATGTCAACATCTGTAATGTAATACTTTTGATGATTGAATTTCTTCTCATCCAAATACAGAATATTATCATTTACCAATAAATCAAATTCTATGGCGTTCTCCTGCGTTTTTGTGATCGTAAAGGTAAAACTCTTCTTCCCTGTCTTATCGTCCGTCAGATCGACTGAAACGCCCGTTATTTCAACAACACTTTTCCCGTCCTTTGTTGAGACATGAAGTTGTGGAAAGGTAACGTCAGAAGGTAAATTCTGATTGAGTGTGATGTCTTTCCCGTCATACTCTTTACTAGGAAATTCGGGATCTGGTGTCGGTGTATCAGGTACATCTGGTCCATCAGGGACACCTTCCACAGTGTCATATTGTGTGAGTTTGTAAGTAAAGATTAAACTATTTAATTTAATAGCGTAATTCGGATCAGTAGCGTAACCAGCTTCAACAAGTGCAGCTGTTGCTTTCTTGTAATCTTTCTCACCTACTACAGCTTGATAGTGATGAGGATCCCAGCTTGTCCCGTTGACATATAACTTGGCTAAGTCTTGAATCGATTCAGACCAAGATGGGTACTTGCGAAACCTGGCTTGCACGGAAGTTGGTTTTCCGTTCTTGTCATATTCAGTCGTCCACATGAGGACATATTGACCTTTATAAGTGCCTTTCATTCCAAATAGATTCTTTCCCTGCTGGGCTAGCTCACTTGTACCCCATCCACTTTCTAAACAGGCTTGAGCAATAATCAGAGAAGCAAGAATATCATGCTTTTTATAAACCATCTGTGCGCCTGGTGCAATCTGTTTAATAAAATCTAAATTTGCCATATCACTTGCCCCTTACGCATAGTAGAAACGTGTATCAAATGTGATGTCAAAATCATTGGTATTCTGCACTTCAAAATCATTCATTCCGATATCAAGCCCCGGAAGCCTCCCAGATGTTTTGACAGGCTTTTTATTGATCACCGTATATTGTTTAACAAAAGTAACAAGGTCAGACTTTTTTAATTCGTGTTCTATTTTTAATTTTTCACCATTTGTATGATTGATGATCGTGACGTTTTTTCCCTTTGCTCGTAAGGTTACATGATAATCATGCTGCATAGGATTAATATAGGCATCGCCAGTGTTATAAACCTGAAATCTTTTTTGATTTTTGAACGTGTATTTTAGATCATCACGCATTTGAATATTCATCCCTGGGCTCCAGTGTTCACCATTAAAATTTTGTTTTGTCAGAGAAGTGAACTGAGATTCAGCCAGCCCTGTGAAGTTGTTAAAATCAACAGTGAAAACTACGTGATTTTTTTCTTTCTGTTTTGGAATGCTGAAATTCCCATCACAAGTTACTTTAAAACGGAGATTTGGCAATAAATCCGTTGAAATATAATATGGGAAAGGCTTAACCAGTAACGCATACAGTTCACGTCTATACTGATAAAAATTTTCTGCAATGACTGAATTCATATAGATTTCGACTGTTATTTTTCTTTCTGTATACGCGATTTCACGTGGGTGCTGCGGCAAAATAACTCCATTTATTCTCGGGATATTGATTGTTTCACGACTTATCCCCGGAGCCTCAGGTGTAAAGCTTAGAACCTCGAAAAAAGGGAGCAAGCTATTCAAACTTTGCTCCCCTAATCCATTATCATAATCAATAAACAAATTCATTATCTCACCCCATTCATAAATGAAGTTCGGGTAAACCGATCACCAGTAGATTGATCAATTTTTCTTCCGTCAAGATAAGTGTCACTCTCTTTTAATAAAATCTGTTGTAATAGTTGCATGTTTTTATTTAGAAAATCGATTTGTTTTGCCATCATGTTGATTTGTTTTTCTTGGTTCTGCACGATGCTACTAATGTCCACAGATTTGAAATTAGAAGGACCGTGTTCTTTTTCGGGTTTCATCGATACTTTTTGCAGCAATACAAGAGCTTTTGAAATCATCCCTTCTTGTAAAGATGGGAGTACTCCAAGTTTACTTCCAATGCGTGCCCATAATCCTATATTGCGTTCACGATATGAAGGATCTTCTGTAATCGTAGTTTCATCAAAACCTCTTTCGTTTAAAATTGCCCATTTTGAACCACCACGACCGGGAGAGATCCCGCCCTTTGCATACCCAACATATCCACCACCGAGAGCCATCGATCTTAAACCTGGATGGTTGCGTATATCACCGTATCTGCGTTTAATATAGTTAATAGCCGCTAAAGTATTATCTACAGGATCCAAAATGTTATGATGTCCAGGAAACTTGTTGGCGTTGAATGTAGATGGAATAGTTTGCATTAGCCCTTGTGAAGGATGTCCAGCCTTTGCATTAGAATCCCACAAGTTGATGGCATTTGGATTTCCACCGCTTTCTTTCATGGCAATTGTAACAAGACCAGGTATCCATGTAGGAGGAACACCAGCTATGTGGGCTGCTTCACTAACCCATTGGTTAACAGCTTTTGTCCCACCTGTTCCTTTAAATGAACTCGAATCCGTGGCTGTATTTTCTGGTATAATCCCTTTTAAAAACTGAAATGCTCCATTTTTTATGTTCTTCATTATGCCAGTTCCTATAGAATCAATGCCTTTTCCAGATTTGAATGGTATTAATCCCTTAAACAGCTTTTTAATGAATTCTCCTGGTCCTTTCTTAATCAACTCTACTGCCTTTGAGCTAACATCAATCGTTTTATCTACAACTTTTTTCCCTGCTGAAATCACTCCTTTGAAAAAACTTCCGACTCCACCCGCATATCCAGGTAAACCTGATCCTGTTAACACTTTAGACTCAGCATGTGGAAGTACAGAAGTCCCTCGTGGAAGATCCAAGATTTGTGGGCCGCCTACCCCTATCACATAAGTTCCGATACCTGGTGAATGAGCCAGTTCCCAACCCTCTTCACCAACAAGCGCTTGACCTCCTGGGTGAAAATTTGTCCCTTTTGCATATTTACCATTCAGCTTTTTACCATTTTTGCTATTGTAACCTTTTGGTGTCCATTCCGGAATGGTTGGGATATGCAAAAACTCAAGAACCTTATTAATTCCACCAGTGACACTATTGACAAAGCCAGCTAAGTCAATAACAAACGAATTCCATTTGGTAAGAATATCACCTGTTTCTTTATCAACTTGTTTGATATGCCCACCAGCTTGTTTTTCTGCTTGTTTTACAACATTTTCATGCATTTCCTCTGCTTTTTTAACAGCGCCATCACGCTGCCGTTTTGCCTCTTTGATTAATTTATCAGCTTGTTTCTTACTGATAGATCCTGTCTCATCCCGTTCGCGAACGATTGCAGCCACTGTTTGATCATATTTTTTATTTGCTTCTTTTACAGCTCCATTACGTGCTTTAATGCTGTTTTTAATTGTATCGGCAGCCTGCCGAGCCGTAATATTTTTGGACTCATTCTTGAGTTTACTCATAATAGCTTTTTGCTCAACTTCGCCTTTACTCATAGTTTTAACAGCCGTATTCATCATTTTCTTTTGGATGCTGTTGATTTGTCTTCTCTCTTTTTCAGTAAGTTTGCGTTTTTCTGAGCTGGCTTTGGTTAATATCTTTTTGATTTTCTTCTGTGCTTCGTCTACAGCCTTTGTTTGTTCCTTTTGCTTCTTTTTCACGTTGTTTAAAATATCATTTTGCTCTTTCTGACTTAATTTTTTACTAGATGCAAAAAAATTAGTAAGCACCTTGTAACTTTGGTTTCCTTTTGTTTCAATACTTGTTTTAATTTTGCTACCCATCTGATTAAAGTTTTTTACAATACTGTCTGCCGCTTTTTTTGATATAGTTTTACCGGACCATTGCAATTTATTAAGCTGAACTGTTGCTTGATCATTTAATTTTTTGTAGCCTAAAACAGCTTTCATTGTAGATTCAGAAACCTTGTTCCCAAAGCTATCGAGTGCCGGAATTTGCTCTTGTTTTAAATGATTATACAGCTTGAATCCGCCTTCCGCTAAAAGCGTAACTCCTGTTATAGCAAGACCAACAGGACCACCCAACAGGCTCAATCCACCACGTAATAAACCAACTATCCCTACACCTTTTTTGATAATGTTAAACAGTCCGAAGCCACTTTTTGCTAGTCTCATAAAACCACCAGCGCCTTTTACTGCATTGACCCCAACTTTTAAAATACCTGAACCAAATTTTAAGAGTTCTGGAGCAAAAGAAAGCAGAAGTCCTCCAATTACACCAACTGGACCACCAAACATACCTAGACCTAAACCAGCTATACGAGAGGCACCGCCCAATCCTCTCATGACCTTAGTACTTCTACTAGCTGACTGTTCAAGTCTACCAACTCTTGTTGTTGCTAAGTTGGTTGTTTGGTGAAATCTATTCATTCTTGTTGATGCTAAAGTTGCCGCTGTTGATGTTGTGCTCATCCCTGTGGCTGCTGTTCTGGATGCTCTACCTGCGGCAATCGCTTCTGTAGAGTAAACGCCAAGAGTGGTTGAAGCACGGTTTACATTACGAGTTAAATACCCACCAGCAGTACGAAGCATATTCCATCCTGTTGCTACTTTTGGCAGTGACCCTAATAACAGCAAAAACGCCCCACCTAAAAGTGAAAACACAGTAACGGCTCCACCTGTAATGGCAATCGTACGAGACACAGAAGGAGGTAACGAGTCAAACCAGGATACCATCTTAGTCAATCCATCGGCTGTAGCTCTAATAACAGGTAAGAACTGATTTCCCAAAGTGATAACTGCGTTATTTGTAGCCGACTTTAGATATTCAAGTGATCCAGACAAATTATCCATTTGCTTTTTAGCCACTTTTTCGGCAGTTCCACCACTGTTTTCTACTTCTTTTGTGAATTCTTGAAGCTTGTCTTTTCCAGCATGCATTAAGGTAATAAAACCCGAAAGTGCATGTTGCCCTGCTATTTGTTTGGCAATACGAATTTTCTCAGTTTCTGTATAGTTTTTTGTTTTTTCATTGATTTGTCCAATGATATCTGCAAGTGGTCGTAATTTTCCCGTTGAATCCGTGACCTTTAATCCCAATTCATCTATCGCATTACCTGTTTGTTTAGGAGGTGCTGCCAAGCGAGTAAGTGTTGACCGTAAGGCTGTACCTGCCATATCCGCCTTAATTCCACTGTTTGCCATGATTCCGGTTGCTGCTGCTAACTCTTCCATACTAAGTCCGGCTGTTTTTGCGGCAGGTGCCGCATATTTCATTGTCTGTCCGATTTCTTGTAGTGTGGCATTTGAATTGGTAAACGTATAGGTCATCGCATCTGCAACACGGTTTGTATCCTCAGCTTTAATATGAAATTCAGTCAAAATGTCTGAAACAATATCTGCTGTAACACCGAGTTCTGTTTGACCAGCTGCGGCAGTCGCTAGAAGTCCCGGCATAGCTCCAACAATTTGATTTGTTTTATACCCGGCCATCGCTAGATATTGCATACCTTCCGCAACTTGCCCATCTGTGAATTGAGTTGTTGCACCTAAATGACGGGCTGTTTCTGTTAACTCTCCCATTTGTTCATTCGTTGCGTTTGCCAAAGCACCTACACGACTCATTGCTTTCTCAAAGTCTGCTGCTGCTTTTACAGTGAGTCCAATTCCAACCGTTCCAGCTGCACCAATAGCAGAAAGTGCTTTCCCTGCTGTAGTAGCAGAGTGGTAAACTGCATTTAATTCTTTAGATACTTCACCTGAATTACGTTTGAATACAGAAAAAACACCCGCTGCTCGTCGGGTGCTGTTTGTCGTATTCTCAAATTCTCTTGTTACTCGTTTCAGTTCATTCCCAAGACCTTGGTGGACAGCAATTGCATCATTCAGCCGTCGGGCTTGTACCTGTGTTTCACGGTTGTCTAGTCCCTTTTCCCTTACTAGTTTATTATACTTGGTACGATGTTCATCAACTAAACGACCTTGAATCCTATATTTATTATTGAGACCTTCTATTTGGGATTGAAGAAACCTAGACTGATTGCCCGCTGCTTTATAAATCGCTCCGGATGCCTTCATCTCTGAATTTGCCAAACGCATTTGTCTTTTCAAACCTTCGATACCACGGTTAAAGCCAGTATCATCAAGACCCACTTTTACAATCATGTTTCCAATAGGTTGCGCCATATGTAACCACCCCGCTTTCCTGGCTTAAACTCAACTAAAAAATCATTCTTAGAAAAATACTTGATCGATGGGGACTATTTTAGGTTTGTTTTCATGTGCCAAAACTTCTAAATAGTGATAAATATCCATCTTGTCTATTTCTGTCATCGTCCATCCCTGTTTTAAAAGGGCCGAGTAAATATCATTGAGTTGTTCTATTCCACTTTTTGCTGTAAGGTTTCTGTTTCCGCCGTCTGCAAAAAATCATCGCCCTCTTTAACTTCTTCATATCCCATGATTTCACCCATAATTCGTCTGACTTCATTTGATACCTCAAAGGACTGTAAACCTTCTTGAAATTCCTCCAAGTTAAACTGATTATGAAACACTCGGACAATAAATTTCATGCGATCATCTAGACTTTTAAGGACTTCTTTAATGTTTTTTGTTTTTTTTGCTGCATCTTCATCTAATTCCAAGGCTTCATATAATGTTTTTGTATCAGTACGAGGGGCAATAAACGTTTTATATTTTTTATCCTTTTCAAACCATAATTTAATTGCAATTTGCTTTTGAGCCATGCTGACTCCTCCTTTAAATATATTGAGTACGAAAAAAGAGAAGCACTAAGGCTTCCCTTTATGTTTATTTTCCTAGATTGACGTTAGGGTTATCTCCTCCACCAGGATTAGGAGACTTGTAAGCATCACCAAATACCTTCGTATAGAACTTATCCAAACTGAAGCTTGGCGCATCTTCATCAGCTAATACTTTAAAAACATTATCCTGCTCACGCTCCATAAACTCAGCTGAAAGTTTAATTGTTTGGAAATTCGTTTTTTCTTCTTTTGTTTTCCATTCATCATCTGGTAACGAGAAACGACCTTTCACTAATCCCACATGACGGTGATTACCGTTTGCTTTCGGCCCAAAAAATGACATAGCAACCCATGGTGGGATAATATTCTTTTTAAACATATACAGTCCATCTGTCGCTTCAATTCCTAACAACTCAGCTAATATTTCCATTGGCAAATCACGCATTTCCAGATCCAACTTTGTTGAACCCGTTGTAACAGCCATATCAACTAACTTATTATCTGCATACTGCTTTTCTGTTGATGTATCAGTATTAACTTTTGCATTAATCGCGTAAGGGTAATCTATAATTTTTGAGGCTACATAAACCCCGTTTTCCTTTTTTAGTGGTGCGAATTTCACACCTTCCAACCCGGTAACTGAACTAAATTCAGGCATTTTTAAACCTCCAATTATATTAAAATATTGGCCTCAAACCTATATCCTTTCCGCATGAGGCCTTCATTTTTTAAAAAACCATTGATTAAAACAGTCGTTTGAAAATCTAATTGACTCATCACATTAACGATGGCAACAAGAATCTCATCACAGGACGAACTGTTATATACATCAATTTGATAGACAGCACTATCCTTTATTGGTTTGCCATCAGCCCACTGAATAGTCCTATACTCTAGTTCCTGAACAACAATATAGGCTGGCTTACTTTTGACCCCAATTGGTACAGCCAGTTCAAAAATATTTGCTGGTTTAACCAATGATAAAAGCGCTGGATCATTCTCCAACGCTTCAAATACTTTGTTTTTCAATAGTAAAGACCTTTCTACTACATTCATAGCTTGTACCCTCTTTTAATTACGCTTGCCATCGCTTGTAACATTCTTTCATTTGCACTTCTCATACTTCGCTGAATAAATGGATTTGCTGGCTGATGAATGGTTCCGAATTCAGGTAAGTGAACACGGAATTTTGTATCTTTGGTAGGTCCAACAACAGCATAGATTTCACCATCCGAATCCTTTCGAGTACGATTTCCAACAATAATATCCTCATCAATATGGGGATGACTGCCCCCAATATCAGACCGAGGTGCGTTTTTATCTATTTCTTTAGCAAGAATAGCACCCCCGGCTTTTACGGCTGCTTTATTTATTGACTCATCTTTTCTTGCAAGGTCAGTTAAATATGAATCTAATTCTTTAAAGCCCTGCATCTCCATTTCAAATTCCATTATTCCACCGCCTTTGCCCTTATTGTGGTGAAATTTTTCCGAGAATAGTTCGGTAACATTGATTCAATCTCGTATGGTTGATCTTGAAAAAGAATTCGCATATGTTCGTTAAGATCTTCACGGTGACGAATTGTAAATTTTATAGTTTTTTCTTTCTGAACAGCAGCCGCTGCATAATACTCTCGGCCTTTTAAACCCTCAGCTTTTGCCCAGCATTCCACGACAGTTTCATACTTACCTTCAACAGGGAGACGGCCACCCTCTTTTTTCTTTTGAAATTGAATCCGATAACGCATGTCATTCAACATTGGAACCAGTCTCCGAAACCGTATATTTTAATTGATTGATCATCATTGTTAGCACCCCATCAAGGTTTGAAGTTGTGCCAGCTACTTCCCTATTTTCATACCAATGCGTTACAAATGCTTTGACACACATATCAGCTCGTGCTGAATGATTAGGGAATTTTAAACCAGTTGCAGCTGTAATATATTCCTTCGCCGAAGCGATAAATCCAAGGATTAAATCATCTTCCAAATCGCCATCAACCCTGAGGAATTTTTTCGCTTCTTTAAGTTCCTTTTGCTCAATTTCTGTCATTGGGCATCACCTAGCTTTCATTCACCTGTTATTTGTTCTCACCAGGACCGGGATTCGGAACCCCATTGTCTGGAGTTGCATCTTTGATTGATGAAAACTCTGCAAATACAACAGCATCAGTATCCCAAAGTACAACATCTTCGCGTTCAATAATTCGCATATCTGTAGAATTACGATAGAATGCCTTACCACCAACATTTGTTGTTAAAATAGAATATTGTTGACGATCAAACAGTTTGACAGCTTCTTTAAGATCACCAATAATCAACGGATATTTTGGCGCTGCTTTTGTACCACCGTTTGGCAAATATTTATCAGATATAACGGACACAGGCTTTCCAAATAAAAGTTTTTTAGTCGGATCTGTTGGATTAGGCTGTAGTAAGTAACGGCCAAAAGCATCCTTCAATTTATCCAAAACATTAAATCCTGATTGATTTGTAATAAAAGAGGTTGTGGCGTTGATAGCTGGATCAAGTTTGACGTTCAAAATATCTTTAATATCGTCTTGCTTTGAAACTGCAGCTTTTGTGAGTGTTCCTAATTGCTTAATAATCAACGTATTACGCGTAACAGCTGATTTCTTAGCTAGCCAATTGGTCAAATATTGAAGAAGCGCTTCTTGTGTATCTGAAAGCAAATCATTAGAAAGAACCAAAATTCCTGCATAATCTTTAATGTTATATTTAATGTTTTCAAATTTAGGATTCTCTAATTCTGTGATATCTGCTAATTCTTCAAGGTCTGCTAATGGAGTGATATCTGCTAGTTTTTCAAGCACTCGTGAACCTTTGTTTGTAGATACCGGAATGACATCAACGAGATTCGCCAATGTATCAAATTGTCTACGTTTTTCGTTGATCTTCGTTGAAATATCTTGTGGAACAACAAGACCGCCATCTTCATCCACACCTTCTTTCATTGCAGCAAGAGGTTTTGGTACTGTTCCGGATTTAAGAGCTGACGCAAAAAGCTGAACATGATTCTTTACTTCCGTTTTGGCGATATCATCTGTTGGTTGTTGACCAGTTACTACCGAATCTTGTGATGTCTGCTGCTGTTCATATGGGACTTGCATATTTCGGACTTCTTCATATGTCTGGATCTGCTCTTTTATTTGTTGAGCTTCAGCAAGTAGTTTTTTAGCTTCATCAATTTTCCCTTCGTCTGTCAATGCTTCAATTTCTGTACGCTTCTCTGCTAGCGTTTGGCGTAACTCCCGTTCTTTTTTAGACATTCCACCTCCAGCAAAAAATTGAATATCTAGTTTCAATAAATTGTTTTGTTTTAATAGTTTCGGTTTCAAATTCTTGTCCTCCTTAAAAGTGGCATTAAAAAAGAACCCTTAAAGATTTAAGAGTTCAAGTTTCATGTCAATTTTTTGTTTTTGTAATTCATCCAATCCTGCTTCTTCAGCCGAATTTTCAGCTACTGTTTTAGCAACTATCTTTCCTGGCACATGCTTAAAGTGTGCCAAGATTCGATGATCAATACAGGCTGCTACATCCTTTGATTCTGAGACCTCATCAATCAAACCATAATTTAATGCTTCATCAGCTGTCAGCCACGTTTCTTCATCAAGTAATTGATGTAAGGTGCCATCATCCAGCTTGTCACCCGCTTTCTCAAGGTATGTCGAAACGATACTTTCTGTGATCTTGTCAAGATCATCGGCAGCCTTTCGAAATTCTGTTGCATTCCCGACCATTCCCATATAAGGATTATGAATCATCATCATGGCGTTACTTGGCATCGTAATGTTATCCCCCGCCATTGCAATAACTGAGGCAATACTTCCTGCAAGAGCATCCACATATACATTTATTTTAGCCTTATGACGCTTAAGCATTGAATGAATCGCTTGTCCCTCAAAGACATCTCCTCCAGGTGAGTTAATGTACAAATCAATAGAACTTACATCCCCTAAACTTTTCAATTCTGACTGAAAAGCTTTAGAAGAGCTTTCACTAAACCATCCTTCACCCGTTATTGAGCCATAAAGTGTAATTTCAGCAGTAGAATCATTCAGAATCTTCATGTTCCAATACTTGTTTTTCTTCTTCGTTGCCATCACCCCCCTTCTGTTCATCAGATGCCCCTTTTACCTTGTTCAGTTGATATTCTTTCATAATTGAAAGAGGAACAAGATTTAAATTCCCATAATGCTCATCGCCAATTTCCCCAATTCCAGTCATATCCTCTTTTTGAAGGATATTATTTACGCTAAAAGCGCCAACACTTTGCATCGTTTTATAAAATTCAGCACGAGATTTACTATCTCCACGAAGTTCTGATTCTAGGTTAAATTTAAAGTAATAACCACTTTTTAACTGGTTTTCTGTCAAAATTTTATCGTTCAATTCTTGTTCTATGTTTGTCACTAAAGGTTGCAATGTAGTTTTGACATAATCTAAAGATTGTTGTTCGATATTAGAGAAAGTGGCTCGATCAAGTTCACCTATTTTATGTGGTGGTACCTTATAAATAGATGCGATCTGCTGACGGTTCCATTTCATGGACTCAATAAATTGAGCATCCTTCATTGGCATGGTTACTTGTGAATAGTCGAGACCCGCGTCTAGGACTGCAATAGACTGACCCGCATTCACACGCTCCCAGTCTTCTCTCACAATTTTTTTGCTTTCTCTGTCCAATAGAGTTGGTGCTTTGACAACGCCAAACGGAGCACCACCATTTTTATAAAATTTTGCATTGAATTTTGTAGCAGCTCGATTTGATCCTATATTGTCACGAATAACTGAAATTGGAGTTTGTCCCACAATTCCATCAAGAGAAAGGTTTTTAAAATGCAGAACTTCTTCATAAAAAAACTCACGATATTTGCTGTCAATCGTGGTTGAATACCAAACCCGACCGTTATTAGGGTCAATATTTGTATTTGTTGCCTCAGGGTTTAAAGGTCTGATTCCAGTCACATTTCCGTCTTTATCAAAAAGCAAAAGATTGTAACTGTTCCCCCAAGTACAGAGCCTTGTGACCAAAAGCCTTTTCCAAATAAAACTTGTCATATAATCATTAACTTTGTTCAGAATCATATCACTAATACCATTTTGAACTTGTTTGATATTACCGTTTTTATTCTGAAAAAGTTTGATTGGTAGTTTCGCGATATCATCCGCCAAAACTATGACACATGCATAAACATCTGGATGAAGAACAGCCGTTTTTGATGATACTCTTTCACCTGATGAGGTTTCAGTACCAGCAAAAATATTTCTAAACCAATTGGCTGGGTGAAGAAGGGAGCCGCTATCCTCTTCTGCGATTTCATTTTTGACCCCGCCCTTTAAACGGCTTAATAGCATCTAATCCCCGCCTTTCTCCTTAGTCTGCCGATCTACACCTAACAAGCCAGCAAGAGAAAATAAAAAAACACCGGTTGCAATCAAACCCGCGTTGATATTTATTCGATATATGGCAGTAGAAATGAATATCATCCCTATAATAAGTAAGATATCATCTATAAACGGCTGCATACTTTTTATAAATTTCATATTCCCACCTCCTACAGGCTGAAAGATCCTGACTTGATATACGCATTTAAGTCAATTGTCATATCAATTTGAGAAGCTCTGACATGTGCATTGATAAGAGCTGCAGCAGGGTCGATCCGTTGTGTTGACTTTGACTTGTCCAGCATGATATTTTCTTGAGCATCTACTTTTGTAACAGCATTACCCATCGCCCATGTTAGCAGATCATTTTTATTATGGATGATGTTTTTCGCCTTGACTTTTTCGCGAAAGTCTTTCGTAGGCTCTGAAAGTGTGGCAACGCCCTGCCTAATTTCTATCATTACATATCCGTCAGCCTCCATCTGTTGAGCAAACTGTGTCGCATTATATGGATCGTAACCGATTTCTTTAATCCGCCAGCCTTTCTCTTGCTCCATTTTCTTGATATAAGCTCTGATATAGTCATAATCGACTACAGCACCATCAGTAACGGTAAGCCAGTTCTTTTCCCTCCACAAGTCATAAGGGACATGATCTGTCTTCATACGTTCATAGAATGTATCTTCAGGCATAAAACCATGACTTTCTACAGCAAAGCTCCCATCATCTAACGGAAAAATAAATGATACAGCTGTCAGGTCAATTCGTTTTGATAAGTCAATTCCAACATAGCACTCCCGGCCGGATAGATCAGGAAAATGATCAGATCCACAATCTTTCCAAGCTTGCATGTCCATGTAGCCATTTTCACGCATGTTAACCCAGATATTCATATTCTTAGTCAGAAAGTTCCTCATTTTCTCTGGAACAGCCAAGGCAACTTCCAACTCTCCACGCAGATAATTAAGTCCATGTTCATTTTTAGCAACAATAGGATTGGCTTTGACCCAGTTCTGCTCATCCTTAATGTCATCGCCTTTGTCTAATTCATTAACCATCACAAAATACTGCTCATTTGTTTCTACTTTATTTGGATCTAAAATGCGTGACACGTAATCATATTCAACGCGGTAGGCAGGGTTATTTAATTCAAAACCGGCAGTCGTAATAATGATCATTAACGGCTGATTTCGTGCAGCCATACCTGAAACAAGTACATCATATATTTCAGATGTTTTATGTGCGTGATATTCGTCAATAATTCCGCACTGAGGATTGAACCCATCTCCTGTTTTCCCTGCATCTTTAGAAAGTGCCTCAATTTTAGATTGTGTTTTTGGATGTTCAATTTTCCCGTAGGCAATTCTATATTTTTGCTCGGGTTTATTTAATAGCTCACACTGAAGAATTTGTGCTTTGATCTCATTCCAGCATATTTTTGCTTGCTCAGTTTTCGTTGCCCCAATGTAGACCTCTGACATATTTTCATCGTTTGCCATAGCCTCATAAGAAGCAACACAAGCTAAACTTTGTGTTTTTGCATTCTTACGTCCAACTTGCCAATATACTTTTGTGAATCTACGATACCCTGTTTCTTTGTGAACCCAACCATACACATTGCCAAAAATAAAAATTTGGATTGGCTCAGGGACAATATTTTCTCCTGCGAGAGGTCCTTTTGTATGCTTAAACTGAGTCATCCAATAAAGAAAACGCCTAGCTTTCTCGTCATCAAATATAAAAGGAAACTCCCTTGTTCCTTCTCTCTTGATGTCATTTAAAAAGCGCTGACAAGCCCAAATATGTTTTTGACATGCCACAATCTCACCCGATATGATACCGTGTGAGTAGTCAATCATAAACTGTTTAATTGTATTCATACATTACCAAACTCCTTTTCAGCTGCCGTTTTTTCCCGTTCTTCCTGAGTTTTGGTGATGGCAAGTTTTGCGCGTGCAGACGGAGTAAGACCAAAATCATTGGCAGCTGATTTCATTTGATCATAAAAGTTTTTCTGACGTTTTAGTAAAGGGTGTTCTTCACCAACCAACTTGATCGGCTGACCGTTTTCATCATGCCCTTCTGTATTAATCATAATGCCGTCTTCTTCTATCGTTTTTGTAATAGAGATGTACTGAGAATAGGCGTTACAATAGGCGGCCAACATGCTGATATCCGCCTCTGTGATAATATCCACTTCAGATAATAAAGCAGCAACCCGTTTAAATTCTTTTTTAGCCACCTTATCTAACCATGAAGGTGGTTTGATATTTTCAGCACGCATTTTCATTTTTTCCTCATATTTAGCCCTAGCAGCTAGTTCTTCCGTATTCTTTTTATTTGGATTACCCTGTATTAACTGGAGAGCTGCGGATTTTGCGGGTCTCGGCATGTTTTTCACCTCATTTCCTCAAAAAAATCTCTTTTTTCGCTTGTTTTTTCCGGCAAACGTGCTATGATGAAATTGCAACTAAATCATTTAACTCAAGCCTTCTTAGCATTCTGCTGAGAGGGTATTTTTTGTTTTTCGGGAACTTTGAAAAGCGGTGTTTGTTTGCAGAAGAGGGCGCGCCGTTCCCCAGACGGTTGTTTTCCAAGGATTTTGGTAGGGGGGTGTCCTACTGCCCTTGCTTACTTCGGTCACCATGTACCTTATTATGACAAGCATTACAGAGGCTTTCAAGGTTTGAAAGGTCTAAACGCTTGGACCAGTCCTCTTTAACTTCCACAATGTGATGAACCATGTCAGCAGGTGTGAAGCGATGTTCCCTCAAACATCTCTGACAAAGATAATTGTCTCTTAGCAAAACAAGTTGTCTTGTTCGTTTCCAATCTGTTGATTTATAAAAACTTGTTAATGTTTTGTCTCTTGAATGTTTGTTGTAATGTTTTATTTCCTCTTGCTTGATGTGCTTATGCTCATGGCAATAGGCTTCTCTAGTTAGAGCCTTACATCCATAGGCCTTACACTCCCTTAACGGCTTAGGTGGCATTGTTGATCCTCCTCAAACACAAACATTCATTGATTTATTTCCATATTTGTTTGGCCAATCAATACTTTCATAAGTGAGCCAATTCGTCTTTTAAGTCTTGACAATTGACTATCACAACATCCCGACTACTCATACGAGTTGAAGTTGTACGTTTCTCACCGTCTTCATGTTCTAGGATAATACTAATTACTAATTCACCCAACGCCTTCATATTGTCCCCTCCCTCAAATAAAAAACGCCCTCCCGTTTGGGAAAGCGCAATGTGTTTTTATGTATTTACTTCACTTCATTTTTTCTATAATATCCTCTAACTCTCTAATTTTTTTATCTTTTTGTTTGATTTCTTTCCGTTTCTGTGGAAAAGCCAATACTACAAGTCCTAATACTATCAAAGTAAGATAATTCGTATAATCACTTAGATTATTATAAACTAGATCTAATCTCAAATGTGGTGCCACAATTAGTCCAAACATCGCAACAAGATATAAGGTTGTCTTTAATCGTTTCTTGTTACCATCAACATCATCGGCAAATTCTGCAAGTGTAAAAAAACCAGCAAAAACTGTGATCCCAAAAGAATAGCTATCTCCAATCCTGACTCCAAATAGAGATAAGATTCCTAAAATTATAATGCTAAATCCCAATGCCATAATTATTTTTTCATTCTCATTCATTAATTTTTCACCCTACTATATTATAGTAGAAAAATTCTACAATTCAACTAATAAATACAAATTGCTCTTATGATTTTTCAATATAAGTATCTTTATATATTCTTTCTAAACCATGCCCACACTCAGAGGCTCCCTTTGCCATGAATTGTATTATCTAAGATTCACTGGACACAGTTTACAGAGAATATAAAAAAAGCACCCCTGAAGGATGCTAAAGTTCTTTTTTTAACATTTTGTCTAAAAAACTTCCTTGGAAGTAATTTAGGTTTGATGAATAGTATTTAAAGCTTGAAAGAACTACCAAAATTATTATGACTTGTATTGCAAACATAACATCTATTCTAAGTGGATATGACGAAAAACCGTATATCCATATGGTTGCGAAAATTGTAAATACTGCAGATAAAAGATGACTTATTAAAACAGTTCCTAAAGTATGAATAGTAGACAAAAGATATCTATATCTTTCTACAATATAAGTCCTTTTCTCTTCTTCATTAATGTCTAATAAATTTTTGTGCCATAAACACTCAAAATAAAAATAATCATTATTGTTATTTTCTTTCCAATCATTTGGATAAGGGAAGTTAGTAACTCTCTTGATTGCATTATCAAAAATCCTGTTTTTACTAACTATCCAATTTATCACAAAGTATAAATGATGAATTATGTAGCCTAAAACAACACCAAATGCACTTAATGAAATAAAAAGACCTATCAGTGTACCAATCTCTGAAAACTTTATATGAGTGGATATGAAATCAAATTTAGTTAGTACAAAGTAGACTGCTATCCAAAAAATAAACATCCATCCAGGTATGCCCCATCTTATTAAGTATTTAGTTTCAAAATTCATTTACTCACCTCCATATTATTATCGTTGAGAGCAAGTAACAATTGAATAAACTGCGGAATTTGTCGAACGATTCATAAAAAAAAGCACCCACCATATTCGGGTGCCTTTATCGCTTTCTTTTGTATGAAAGTATATCAGCTTTCAAAAACAAGCGATCTCTATTAGTGGTCTTTAACGGTTTCAATGTTCCATAGTCAACCAACTGTTTCAAGTTTTGACGGCTACAGCCGATTATTTCAATTGCTTCAGAAGTTGTTATAACTTCCTTGTCCATGAATTCTCTCAATTCATCAATACTTTCAAAAACAAGCCTATTCATCACGCGTGTTCCTCCATCTAAGGACAATATTAATTATAGTCATAACCAGCCAAATTAAAGCCAATACCATCGTGATGATATCCAAGGTATCCAGGTTACCATAATCCTTATCAACAAACACGATAATGAATAGAATAGAAAATAGTATCGTTGACCTGTCAAATAATTTTTTTCTCATTGTTTTGAGCATAGATATAAAGTGTTATAATAAGGGAAGGGGATTTCTCCCCCTACAGCCTATGTACGACGTTTCTTCTTGCCGGGAGAACGTCGTTTTTTGTTACCCTTCAAGTCCTTGATATTCTTGATCATGGTCGTTATTCCTGCGAGAATCGCAACCAGCCAAGCCAAGTCCCGAAGGATAAACTCAACTATTTCCATGCTCTTAACTCCCTCCTTTCTATACATTAATTATACCATTTATATTTACCACCGTCAATATAAATTCTATCTTTTTTTATCACTCCTTATGCTAAACGCTCATTAAAATTTAACCTTACACATACTTCTGAAGGAATTAACTCATCAGTGATTTCGCAATTTAGTAACATCATAAGCGGAAAGCTGTTGATCATTTGCAACAATCGTCAATTCGATTTGTTATTATAACATCATCAAAGAATGAATCCATTCTTACTACTGAAGCCCAAGATGTATCCTCAGTAGTTAGTTTATGAATTCCAAATTGAATATGCCCACATTCTTGTTTAACTTTGGTCATAAAAGACTTAATATAATCTTTATCTAACCTATCTTCACTTGAATAATGCCAACCGTATCTTCTCCCACCAGAGAAGTCACTTATGATTGCAATAAAATGAAAAGCCATAACTAAACACCTCCCATTTCCAATTCTATTTCTGTTGAATAATTGTGCCAGCCAGTTGCTCTTTTTTATATACCTCCTTATGCTAAACGCTTATTAAAATTTAACCTTACACATACCCCGGGAGGAAGCCAAGCATAGTAAGATCATGGGTACAATGAAAATACTATTCCCCCGATACGGCTGCCGCAAGACTAGCGCTATCCAGGCTCAGAATGTTCCTCCCGTTCGGCTTCATTCCTCAACACCTTTGTTCCGTATCCGGATACGCCGTTGATAAGGGAAAGGCGCGTTTCCCGTATATTCTTGATAAGTAAATGTTATCGCTAATACAGACATAAATAGTCCCCCTTTTTGTCCCCCATTTTATCGGGAAAATGTCGGGATTTTCTCGGTTTTTTGTCGAGATTTTGTCGATAAAAAAAGCACTCAGATTATTCCGAGTGCTGTGGCTATACGGTTTATAGCGCGTTGTTTGATTTCATAATACGTATCCTTTTTCATTCCGAGCTCTATATAGATATGAATATCCTTTACCCTTGCAGCAGTTAAATATTTCTTTTCAATGATTAATCGTTCTTCCTCATCTAGGCTGTTTTGTAAGGCGCGTTCCATCTGCTTGACCTTGAGTTCATTGAGATTTAATGAATCTCGGAGGGAAGGGAAAGTATTTATGCCAGCAGATGAACATTCCTTTTTGTTCTCTAATTGGACTTTAAGCGCACGGTAATTTTTCAGTTCTTTGATTACGATTTTGCGGACGGCTTTCTCATCCACATCAGCGAGAAAAGATAATTGTTTGGACATCCTATCCCTCCTATTCTTCTACTTTTCTTTTTCCCATTTTTCAATACGTCTTTCGGTAAGTTCTATCCATATCAACGGTGCTGCAATAATGATGATTCCTATAATTAGATAGATCATGATTCTCCTTCCCGTCTTATGTTACTTTTTCTTTCAACTACGACTGACCAATTTTCTTCATTATTTCAACATCTTCATTACTGAATGCAATTGAACCGGCTGGGCAATACTCTCCCGATTCCCAATCATTCTCAAACTCTTCACGTTCATCAAAATAGCTGCCGAACATTGGATCTTGTTCTAATTGGTAGAAAAACTCTTTTATTGTTCCACTATCATTTTCTTGCCAGGATATGAGATAATACCCATCTCCACTCCAACTTTTTGTGACAATAACCTCCATTCCGTCAATTAACCCATACGCTTTAAGACAATTTTGAATTTCTTGTTCACTTGGTTCTATCCCAGTAAATCCGTTTTTAATCTGTTCTGATGTTTTTTTACCGGTATTCAACTTTGCCTTGTATAGAGTTGGTAATTCCATTAGTAAGTCTGTCATTTCCCCGCCTCCCAACGATTCTGTTTTTCAAATATAAAATTACGTGAAGGTTTTAAATACTCTCGGTAGATAATAGGGTACTTTTTGATATAAGCCTGACGTTCTTTCTCTGTCATCTTCCAAACTTTCACTTCCCCCGGCAATCTCCAATTTTTATTTGAACTCATATTTATTTCTCCCTTTGCTTTTGTAAAGCACCCTGTGCTGCCTACAAAACGGCGTTTGACTTTTAACAGCTTGTTTATTTATGCCTTCTTCAAAAACAGTAATGACCTGTAGATTCTCAGAATCATAGTTTGTTGCCATCCACTGAACAACACGCCTTGTCATGTTTATCCCCCTTAAAACGGCAAATCTGAATCTGTTATATCAATTGGTTTGCCATTATTGGCAAATGGGTCATCTTGAAATCTATTTTCTTGTTGCTGTCTCTGATTCTGTCCTTGATTCTGTTTGCTGCCCTTTGTATCCAGAAATTGAACAGATTCAGCCACTAATTCTGTAATGAACACCCGACCACCATGCTGATTTTCATAGCTGCGTGTCTGTAACCGTCCGTCTACACCTGCTAGCGATCCTTTTTTGAGAAAGTTCGCGACACTTTCAGCCTGCTTCCTCCAAGCTACGCAGTTAATAAAGTCTGCCTCCGAATCTCCATTTTGATTTTTGAATGGTCTGTTAACTGCAAGCGTTAATCCTGCAACTGCCACGCCTGAGCCGGTATATCTTAACTCTGGATCTTTTGTTAAGCGTCCAACAATAATTGATCTATTTAACATGTTTAAATTCTCCCTCTCATTTTTTCGACAAATTTCGACAAATAAAGCCGTTATTTATCTAACTCTCCGTTGTGAAATCCCATTTATACGGAAAGTTGTTTCAATCTCATGAATAACCATGCTTTTCGAGTGCTGATTTTACCTTGTCGAGATCGTATTCAATACCATCAATTTCGATATACTCTAAATCATCGTTTAAAAAGCCGTAGCGACGTTTTAACTCTATTAGACTATCAATTTCATCCATAGGGTGTTATGCCCCACAGTACGCCCGCAATCGTTTTTATAGCGTATAATTAGACGCTTAGCTGTTCCCATTCTTCTGACGCCCTTGTAATTTGAACTTCAATTCCTGGCTTTTCACCGTATTTTTTACAAGCAGTCACTTCTGAAACTTGGTTATCATCATTCCAAGCAATTTTATTTAGAGCATCAAACACGCCTTTTACTAGATTGTCGATGTCTGGCTTTTTGGTATGCAGCGTATTGATGGATTGCTGCTGTTTTTTCTTTGACCAACTTTTAGGAATCGGCATAACGAAAGTTATATCTACATGGAGTGCTCCCGACTCAAAAGGCTCTTTTTTCATCTGCTTCTTTACTTCCCACTTGATAAAGTCTTTATAAGCTAAGTACCGTTGAGCGTTTTTATTTACGAACTTGCCACGCCCAGTCATCCGAACGGCCCCCATTGGTTCGACTGGTATGTTCAGGGTTATCATTCGGCCGCCTCCTTCAAATACCTTTGATAGAAATAATTTCTGTGTGGCTCTGCTTCTGGAAAGGCAACGCAGAACAATGACAAGGTTTCGTCCAAAGACGCAGTATCGTTAATCTGTTGCAATGTTTTAAATTCCTGATAGTATTTCTCTAAAAATTGTTTTCTTCTTTGAAGGTCATTCATTCCGCCGCCTCCAATAGATCAGGATTTCGATATATATCACCTAAAATCGTATTTGTTGCTGTTTCTGAAAACAGGTTGCGCGCTTCTTTTCTTTTCTCGTTATTGATACACCATGTACCATCAATCATTTTAACTTCGCCTATAAACGGTTCTAATTCGTCGTGCAGTCCAGATATCTGCTCTTCTTGTTGTATGATGTCACCAGCAAAAATACGTTTTCCGAGTTTATAAAATTCAGTATGGATATCAAGTACCGATTGTTCCCTTTGATCTGATCCCCACATGAGCGCCGCA
>NZ_JAQFWW010000011.1 GCF_027706145.1 Bacillus changyiensis
CATGTATTAGGCACGCCGCCAGCGTTCGTCCTGAGCCAGGATCAAACTCTCCATAAAATGGAGTGCAGATTAATTCGTCACTTGTGACGACATCTGCCCTGACTTGCACTAAATGTGCTTTTTTATTACTTGAATTAACAGGTACGTTTTGTCTTGTTTAGTTTTCAAAGATCATTTCCACCTCTCAAAGAGGCGACTTTATTAATATAACATTTTCAAACTGAAGTGTCAAATGTTTTTTTCGCCGCTGTTGTTTTCAGTAAAAACTGATACTGTAACAGCGACGTATAATAATATATCACTATTATAATTAAGAGTCAACATCTTTTTTAACAAAATATCCTCGATGAAATATTTTTTGTCCCTTTGTTTCAATCGCCTTTACGCCTACAATGTTCTTTTCTGTTAAAAACTCTAGAATAACCCCAAGATCAGTACTGAAATATTTAAGTTCAGGATGTTGAAGTAGTTCAGCAAACTGCCAAACCGGTTTTTCATTCATAACACCAAGAAGATGAGCAGCTCCAATTTCTGTTTTTGAATGAATAAGAAAATCACTAGCAAGAAATAATAATTCTAGCCTTTTTTGCAAACTCTCATTGCTCTCAATTAGTTCCTTATATAATTTATAGATCTGTGGCTCCATATGGTGAACCTGATTCCAAACCGTTACCTCTGGATGGAACCCTTTATCTATCACTTCAATTCTAGCTAAATGATGAAGAGCATGAGCGATAGAATTATACGCATCTAGGAATTGATCATCTTCAAAAAATGACTTTCCTTCTATATATCTTCTAATTAACTTTCCATACTCAAGGCCAATTTTTAATTTTCGTTCAGGAAACGGAAAAGTATTGAGTTGCTCAATCAGCTTTGCAATGTATTCATTTCGATCAAACAAAACTTTCCCATTAAGAATCCAATCGACGATTCTTCTGTTTGTACCAAGCAAGATCCATCCTTGAAGCTGTTCAACAGTAATAATATGAAGAGAAGCTATTTGACTATTAAACTCATAATGTTTCACAAATACAGGCTCTTCAGCTTTACTGACGATGACCAATAATGCCGCATCAAAATTTTCTGTTGCAGATGAGGTTTGGTTTCTCCTCTCAATGATCATAACAGCTAAAGTATCAGGGCAGCTTGCTTTTTCTTGGTAAATCGGACGGAGAAGATTTTCCATCACCATTCCTCCAATACAAATGTAAAATACGTTACTTCAAAAAATGCTCCTCATTGGTGTTTCTATTTCTACGAACCAGTAAAAACTCCTTTTTTACAAAAATACATTGAATTATTATAATCAATTTCCGCAAAACTCTCTATAAAATTCTTCTCATTTCACACTTCTTTATTAAAGAATATCACATCTTGGTTATGCTATATTAGAGACAGGGGGATGGTTATGGCGAAATATTCTAGTAAAATTAACAAAATCAGAACATTTGCGCTTAGTCTTGTGTTTCTTGGTTTCATCACGATGTACATCGGAATATTTTTTAGGTCTTCGATGTTGTTGATGTCGGTGTTTATGATCTTGGGAGTTTTATCAATTATGTTAAGTACAGCTGTCTATGTTTGGATTGGTATGCTTTCAACAAAAGCTGTTAAGGTGATTTGTCCAAATTGCGAACAGCCAACCAAAATTTTGGGTCGGGTCGATATGTGCATGCACTGTAGAGAACCTCTGACATTGGACAAAGATCTGGAAGGAAAAGAATTCAATGAGTTATATAACCGAAAAGCTGTCAATACAACTAAAGCCCAACAAAAAGCTGACCGTTAAAAAGCGGCCAGCTCTTTTTAATGGCTTTCTGTTTTGTCACATTCCTTGCACAGCCCGTAAATTTCCAGCCTATGGTGGCTGACTTTAAATCCCGTTACATGGGACGCTAGCTGCTCAACTTCGTCAAGACCTGGATAATGAAAGTCAACAATCTTTCCACAAGACTCACAAATTGCATGATAGTGCTCTGTAGTAACGAAATCGAAGCGGCTTGAGGAATCACCATATGTTAATTCTTTTACGAGCCCTGATTCTTTGAAAACCCGCAAATTATTATAAACTGTAGCAACACTCATATTTGGAAATTTCCCTTCCAATGCCTTATATATTTCATCTGCAGTTGGATGTGACATCGAATTCACAAGGAATTCAAGAATGGCATGACGTTGAGGAGTAATGCGGACCCCGGTTTCCTTCAACGCTTCCAAAGCTTCTTTTAGGTTATGTTCAGCCATCGTCATGCACCTCTCTTCTAAAAGAAATCTTACATTATAATATTTATAATTAGTGTAACTCCTAAAAAGAAATTTTGTCAATTCAAATCCCATTTTCCAATAGATGGCTGACCATAAATGAAGACCGAACCTTTCTTAGTTCGGTCTCTTCTTCTTTATTCACCACATATTTCTTTTAATGTTTGAAGAGCCTCTTTCACATGATCTTTTACCTTTACTTTACGCCACTCTTTGATAAGACGACCTTTTTTATCAATTAAAAAAGTGGATCGTTCAATACCCATGTATTCTTTGCCGAAATTCTTTTTGAGTTTCCATACATCAAATTGTTTAGCGAGGTTGTGTTCATCATCGACAAGCAACAGAAACGGCAGATTGTGCTTTTTCTTGAATTTCTCATGTTTTGCTTGATCATCAGGGCTGACTCCGATAATGACGGCATCAAGTTCTGCAAAATTTTCATGATGATCTCTGAAATCACAGGCTTCAGTCGTACATCCTGGTGTCATATCTTTTGGATAAAAGTAAAGGATGACATACTTTCCTTGAAAATCTGACAGTTTTATTTTTTCTCCATCGTCACCGAATAATTCAATATCACGTATGTTTTGTCCAATTTCAACAGCCATTGTTTTGCCTCCTGTTTGTTTACTTGCTTTCTTTCATTATAAATAACAATTTCTTTCCATTCAATAAAACTGCTGAATTCACGTTACATGCTTCTCTTTTGACATCATGGTACAATATAACAATAGACAGATGAAAAAAGAGAGGGATATTATGCAATACACACAATCTGAGAAACTTCATGAAGAAGCTCTTCATCATATAGTCGGAGGCGTCAACAGCCCATCCAGATCATACAAAGCGGTTGGTGGGGGATCACCTGTTGCAATGGAAAAAGCAAGCGGTGCTTACTTTTGGGATGTAGATGGCAACAAATACATAGATTATTTAGCAGCTTACGGTCCGATCATAACTGGGCACGCACATCCCCATATTACAAAAGCCATTCAAAGAGCGGCAGAACATGGAGTACTTTATGGGACGCCGACAAGACATGAAGTGACATTTGCGAAAATGCTCAAGGAAGCCATTCCTTCATTAGATAAAGTTCGATTTGTGAATTCAGGTACAGAAGCTGTCATGACCACAATTCGTGTTGCTCGTGCTTATACCGGTCGAACGAAGATTATTAAATTTGCTGGATGTTACCACGGTCATTCCGATCTTGTGCTAGTTGCAGCGGGCTCAGGTCCTTCAACTTTAGGAACTCCAGATTCAGCCGGTGTTCCTAAAAGCATTGCTCATGAAGTGATCACTGTGCCGTTTAACAATATTGAGAGCTATAAAGAAGCACTTGAAAAATGGGGAGATGAGGTAGCAGCAGTGCTTGTCGAACCAATCGTAGGAAACTTCGGAATTGTTGAACCGAAAAAGGGGTTCCTTGAACAGGTAAATGAACTGACTCACCAAGCAGGAGCTTTGGTTATATATGATGAAGTCATCACCGCTTTCCGGTTCATGTATGGCGGAGCCCAAGATCTATTAAACGTTAAGCCTGATTTAACGGCACTTGGCAAAATTATCGGCGGCGGACTGCCGATCGGTGCATATGGAGGAAGAAAAGACATTATGGAGCAGGTCGCACCACTTGGACCTGCATATCAGGCCGGCACTATGGCTGGAAACCCCGCCTCTATTTTATCAGGCATCGCTTGTTTAGAAGTATTGAAAGAAACAGGAATATATGACAAACTAGATCATCTTGGGGCAATGCTTGAGCGAGGAATTTTAACACATGCAAGTACGCATGGCATTAACATAACGATCAATCGTTTGAAAGGCGCCTTGACAGTCTACTTTACCGTTGAAAAGGTGGAAAACTATGAGCAAGCTGAACGTTCAGACGGCCAGATGTTTGCCGCATTTTTCAAATTGATGTTAGAACGCGGCATCAATCTTGCACCTTCTAAATATGAAGCATGGTTTATCACAATTGCTCATACTGAAAAAGACATAAAAGATACATTAAAAGCTGTGGATGAATCATTTAAACAACTGAAACATCGGGTATGATAAAGGGGGCGGCACAGCTCCCTTTTTTATCAACACGAAGTATAAGGCACCTTTAGGTCCGAGAGCATTTTTGACAATGGTTTGTTTTTTATAAAAAATAGTTGAATATTTGCCGATATCACTGTATATTACTTTATTGTTTGGCAAAATCTCGAGTGAGCATTTTCTGTAAAGAATGAATTTAACAATAGAAAGGAATGCTATTACAACCTAATGAAACTTGGTGCCCGTATTTTTAAAACAGGCATTGCAATTACACTTGCACTTTATTTGGCCTCATGGATCGGTCTGCCAGCTCCGGTTTTTGCCGGAATCGCAGCTATCTTTGCAATACAACCGTCGATTTACCGTTCATTTTTAACGATTGTTGATCAAGTTCAAGCAAATATTATTGGGGCAACAATTGCGATTATCTTCGGGCTTGTTTTCGGACCTAGCCCAATTATTATCGGATTAACGGCGATTATCGTCATCACAATCAATTTGAAATTAAAGATGGAAAATACGATTTCAATTGCGCTCGTTACCGTCGTTGCCATATTGGAAAGTTCAGGAGATAATTTTTTGATTTTTTCTTTGATCAGAACTGGAACAGTCATTTTAGGTGTTCTATGTTCATTTTTGGTCAATCTGGTTTTTCTGCCACCTAAATATGAAACAAAACTTGTCAATCTCATCGTTGAAAACACTGATGAGGTGATGAAATGGATTCGGCTTTTGACACGAAAAACAACAGAACATTCTATGCTAAAAGAAGATATCGAAAAACTGAAAGAGAAAATGACGAAAATCGATTACCTTTATTTGTTGTACAAAGAAGAAAGAAGCTATTTTAAAAAATCATCGTATGTAAAGTCAAGAAAGCTTGTTCTTTTCAGACAGGCAATCATCGTCTCCAATCGTGCGCTTGATACACTGAAAAAACTGCATCGTCTTGAAAATGACTTTTATCATATGCCAACGGAATTCCAAGAAACACTGATCGAAGAACTTGATTTTCTCCTGCATTGGCATGAGCGAATCCTGATGAGATTCGTCGGTAAGGTTAAAACACATGATGCACCCGAGCATCATGAAGAAGGAATGATTTATAGACAGCATTTAACAGAATCATTCCTAAAAAGTCAGCCCACATTAACAGAAGATTTATTAGACTACAATATGTTAATGATTATGGCGAGTGCTGTGGAGTACCGTGAACAACTTGAGCATTTAGAAACATTGATCTCAAGCTTTCAAACCTATCATCGTAAAGACAGCGAATTGGAGGTTGACGATGATTAATTAGATCAACAGCCCGGTTAACATGATACGTTAACCGGGCTGTTTTATTTGCCCTCTTTCATTCTTGGATCAAGTGTGTCCCGCACTCCATCACCTAATAAATTAAAACCAAGCACCGTCAACATAATCGATATTCCCGGAAAAAACAAAGTCCATGGAGCCTGTGCCAAATAAGGTCTGGCGTCAGCAAGCATTTTGCCCCATTCAGGATTTGGCGCTTGCGCCCCCAATCCTAAAAATCCGAGCGCTGCTGCTTCAATAATCGCAGTTCCGATATTAAGTGTAGCTTGAACAATAATTGGCGCCATACTGTTTGGAAGAATATGTTTGAGCATCATTCTTGAATTGGACATCCCGAGTGCTTTTGCTGCCAACATATATTCTTCTTCTTTAATGCTAAGCACCCGTGAACGAACAAGTCTCCCAAATGTTGGGACATTAATGATTGCAATTGCAATCAGCGCATTTTCAAGTGATGGACCGAGAATGGCGACAATGGCGATCGCCAACAAAATACTTGGAAAGGCAAGCACAATATCAAAAATCCTTGAAATCAGTCCGTCTACCCATTTACCATAAAAACCGGCAATCAGACCTAAAAGTGTTCCTGCAATAGCTGAACCTAAACAAGAGAAAAAACCAACCCAAAGAGATAGCCTCGCACCATAAAGCACTCTGGAAAAAATATCTCGACCAAAATCATCTGTTCCAAATAAGTGCTCAGTTGATGGTCCGGTAAGTCGATCTGCTAATGATTGATCATTTAACCCGTAAGGAGCCAGCAATGGAGCAAAGAGCGCCAACAGCACGAACAAGGCGACTAAAATAGCACCTGCTGCTGCCAAGTGATGTTCAAAAAAGCGCTTTACGCTTGAGCGGGTGACAGCTTCATTCTGCTTTCGGAGTACAGCCAGATTCTCCACCTCCTAATATTTAATTCTCGGATCAATCACAGCGTATAGAAGGTCAACAATAAAATTAATCAGCACAAAAATGACAGCGATGACAAGAATGCCTGACTGGATAACGGGATAGTCCCGATAACTTATGCCATCGTAAATATAACGTCCAATACCAGGCCATGCAAAAATCGTTTCCGTCAAAATGGCCCCGCCAAGTAAAAGTCCTGTTTGCAAACCAATGACCGTCAGGATCGGGATAAAAGCATTTTTTAAGGCATGTTTGTAAATAATCAAATACGTATGAATCCCTTTTGCTTTTGCTGTACGAATATAATCTGACTTGAGAACATCAATCATACTTGTTCTGGTAATCCTCGCAATGATAGCAGCTGGAATGGTAGCAAGGGCGCAGCCAGGTAAAATTAAATGACGAATTGTTTCAACAAATTGATCAAATCTCCCTTGAAATAATGTATCAATCGTATGGATGTGGGTGATGGATTCTACCGGATTTCTAACATTTTCTCTTCCGGTTGTCGGTAGCCAGCCAAGTTCAATCGAGAAAAACCATTGCCCCATTAATCCAAGCCAAAAGATTGGCATTGACACACCAACTAATGCAATTAGCATTGCAAGATAATCAAATACCGAATTTTTAAACCAAGCGCTGATGATTCCCGCGTTTACCCCGATGAGCACAGCGATCACCATAGCAAAAGCAGCTAGCTCGAGAGTCGCAAATAAGTAAGGCTGAATTTCTTTTGTGATCGCCGCTCCTGTGCGAATCGAAGTGCCCAAATCTCCTTTTAACAAGTCTCCAATATACTTTCCATATTGGCTATACCAAGGTTGATCTAATCCGAGCTGAATGGTCAGCTGTTCAACTGCTTCCTTTGTCGCCCTTTGCCCGAGAATGACCTGAGCTGGGTTTCCAGGAATTAAACGTATGATTGAGAAAACAACCAAACTCATGCCAATTAAAACGGGTATCAACATACAGATTCGTTTGAAACAGTATACAAGCAATAACTGTCACCACCTTATGAAACTATTGAAACTCGACACTTGATAAAACTTCATTTCCTGTCGGATGGGGGACATAACCTTTTATATTACTTGCGCCTGCCAAGATCGGTGTTGAATGAGCGAGCGGTATCCATGGAGATTCATCATGAATAAGCTCCTGCGCTCTTTGATAAAGCTTGTTTCTTTTCTTCTGATCCGGGATTGTCTGAGCTTTTATCAATATATCGTGAAGTTCATCATGACTGAAATACGTATAGTTATTGCCGCCGATATTATCCTTATCAAGCAAAGTATAGATAAAGTTATCAGGGTCTCCATTATCCCCTGTCCACCCCATTAAAAATGCATCTGCTTCACCTTTGCTTACTTTATCTAGATAAGTGGCCCAATCATACGTGACAATTTGTGCTTGAACACCAATTTTCTCAAAGCTTGATTGAATCACCTCAGCGATTTTCATTCCATCTGGCATATATGGTCGTGGCACAGGCATGGCCCAAAGTTTCATTTTAAACCCGTTCGGGTAGCCCACTTTTTTCAAAAGCTGTTTTGCCTTTTCTAGATCATATGGATAAGGCTCGATTTTGTCATGATAGCCTTCAAGCGACGGTGGAAGCGGATTTTTCGCTGGATCAGCTAGACCGCCATAAAATGAGTCAATAATGGCCTGTTTGTCAACAGCATGATGTAATGCCTGACGGACCACCTTATTGTCAAATGGCTTTCTGTTTGTCGTTAATCCAAGGTAACCAACATTCATTGATGGTCTTTTGAAAATCTTTAACTGTTTATCTTCTTTTATCCTTTCAATATCTGATGGATTCACACCATCCATCAAATCGATTTCCCCAGTTTTTAAGGCGTTGAGCCGTGCTGAATTTTCTGGAATGACTCGGAAAATAATTCTTTTCAATTTTGGTTTTTCTCGATCCCAGTAGCTTTCGTTTTTCTTAATCACGATTCTATCGTTAGCCTTCCATTGAACAAATTGATATGGACCTGTGCCAACAGGATGTTTTCTAAAGGTTTCCCCATATTTTTTTAGTGCAGCTGGACTAGCGATTCCAAATGCAGTCATGGCAAGATTTTTTAAAAATGGCGCCTGTGGACGTTTTAAAATAAACTGAATTTTATGGTCATCAAGTACTTTGATTTCTTTAATAACATGTCCCTTATCTTTTTTATAGCCTCCAAACATTCCATAGTAAGGAAATTTTTCTTCATCACCATTCATCCACCGTTCAAAATTGTATTTGACTGCTTCTGCATTAAAATCGGTTCCATCATGGAATTTCACGCCTTTTCTCAGTTCCAGTGTGTATGTGAGGCCGTCATCTGAAGCATCCCACTTCACAGCAAGGCCCTTTTTAAGGGTTGTATCCTGCTCACCGTAATTCAGCAATGTTTCAAATAAATTGATCGTTACTTTAAATGCTTCCCCTTCGGTTGCTGTAATTGGATCAAGTGAAGTCGAGTCACCACCTCTTCCAAAAATAAGCGTATCTCTTTCACGTTTTGATGCTTCGTCTTTTCCAGAACAGCCGATCAAGAAAATAGCGATAAACAATAACAAGCTCAAACTTTTTAACCAATGCCTTCTCTTCATCTGTTCTCCTCCCTGTTAACGAAATGACATGCAACATAATGACTTTTCGACACTTCTTCGAGCAAAGGCTTTTCATCCTTGCAGATCGCTTCCCGCTTGTGGCACCGTCCATAAAAGGGACATCCCTTTTCACTTGTACTAGAATCTTCGTTATTAAATAACAGTTCAGCCGCTTCTCCTTTTCCAATAACCGGTACAGCAGCAAGAAGTATTTCTGTATATGGATGCTTTGCCTCATGAAATAAACTGTGTGTATCAGCCATTTCAACAATTTTTCCTAAATACATCACAGCTACCCTATCACTTATATAGCGAACAACACTAAGGTCATGAGAAATAAACAAGAAAGTGAGTTCAAATGCTTCTTTTAAATCGGCTAAGAGATTCAAGATTTGTGCTTGAACAGAGACATCAAGTGCCGAAACAGGTTCATCAGCGATAATCAATTTAGGCTTTGTAATGAGTGCTCTAGCAATTCCAATCCTTTGCCTCTGGCCACCGCTAAACTGATGTGCATAGCGCTCACCGTAAGAAACATCCAGACCGACTAATTGCAACATAGAGCGGACAACTTCTTTTCTTTCTGCCTTTGTTCCTAGTTTATGGACTATCAATGGCTCTTCTAAAACGGCTTTCATTTTCATGCGCGGGTGAATAGATGCATATGGATCTTGAAAAATCATCTGAAACTGACGACGCATTCTCCTTACTTCCTTTGTGCTCTGCTTTGTGAGCTCTTGATTTAGAAATGTCACATTTCCTGATGTCGGTTTGGTCAGCTGTAAAATCGACTTCCCCAAAGTTGATTTACCACAGCCAGATTCTCCAACAATCCCAAGTACCTCTCCCTTTTTAACGGAAAATGAGACATCATCGACAGCTTTTATCATCTTTTTTCGTGATACATGATAATACTTTTTTAGCTGACTGATTTTTAACAATTCATGATCCATGGTGTCCTCCTTCCTCTTCAAAAAGAAAGCACCTCACAGAATGACCATCTGTCAGTCTACTTAAACATGGTTCTTCTTGTGTACAACGTTCGAATTGATGGGGACATCGCGGAGCAAACATGCAGCCTTTTTTTATTGTTCCTGGTTGAGGTACTTGCCCTTCAATTGCAGCTAATCTCTTTGATTTGTCAGTGAATGCGGGAATTGAGGCAAATAATCCTTTTGTATATGGATGTTTTGGATTTTTAAAAATAGTTGTAACACTGCCTTTTTCAACAATACGGCCAGCATACATGATCATCACCCGTTCACATGTATTGTAGACAACTCCAAGGTCGTGGGTAATGAGGAGAATCGTCGTCTTAAATTTACGATTTACTTTTTTCAAAAGAGAAAGGATTTGGGCTTGGATGGTGACATCAAGTGCTGTTGTCGGTTCATCGGCAATGAGCAGTTTCGGTTCACAAATCAATGCCATCGCAATCATGACCCGCTGTCTCATTCCACCGGATAGCTCATGGGGATATTGCTTCATCAACTGAACAGGTCTCGGAAGGCCGACAGTTTCCAGCATCTGAACGGCTTGTTGATTTGCAGATTTTTTAGGAATTCTCATATGGCTGGAGAGTGCTTCTGTCAGTTGATCACCAATGGTGAAAAGAGGGTTAAGAGAGGTCATCGGCTCTTGAAAAATCATGGCTACATCTTTGCCACGCATATTTCGCCATTCTTTTTCTGATTGGGTGAGAAGATCCTTTTCACAAAAGAGAATTCGTCCTGTCGTGTTCGTATTAGCATTCAGCCCCATCAGCGCTAATGAGGTAACGCTTTTGCCACAGCCCGATTCCCCAACGACCCCCATAATTTCCCCTTGTTCAAGCGTAAACGTCACACCTTCCACAATCGGAATATCTGATGTTTTTTGTGAAAATGAAATAGATAAATCTTTAACATCTAGTAATTTCACTTATCCACCCCCTAGCACGTATTTTTTAAATTGTATTTAGACAACCTAGGAAATATGTACGAAATGTGACATAAACAAAAAAAACCCAACTTTCGTTGACTGTATCCTAAACGAAAGTCAGGCTATCTGGTTAGCTTAGTTTTTGAATGGTGAATAACTGTTTATAATGGCTATCTTCGCTCATTAACTCCTGATGTGTTCCGATTTCAGCAATCTGGCCATTTTCAATTAAGACAATTTTGTCTGCATGCGTAATCGTAGACAATCGATGAGCAACAATAAAGGTCGTTCGATCTTTTGCTAACTTTTCCATCGCATCCTGAATATAGTGCTCACTCTCTAAATCGAGTGCTGAAGTAGCTTCATCCAAAATTAACAACGGCGGATTTTTTAAGAAAACCCTCGCAATTGAGATCCGCTGTTTTTGACCACCTGAAAGCTTGACACCCCGCTCCCCAACTTTTGTATCATATCCATCAGGAAGCTGCATGATAAAGTCATGTGCATATGCCGCTTTAGCCGCTTCAACAATTTGTTCCATCGATGCCTCTGGATCGCCAATTGAAATGTTGTCACGGATCGATTCACTGAACAAAAAAGTATCCTGTAACACCATGCCGATTTGATTTCTTAAGCTTCGTGCCTGGTAATCACGGACATCGATCCCATCAATATATATGTTTCCCCCAGTGACATCATAAAACCTCGGAATCAGGCTGACAAGTGTAGATTTTCCGCCTCCACTCATCCCAACAAGTGCAATCGTTTCCCCTTGTTCTGCTCTTAAGGAAAGCTGTTGCAAAATGTTTTCGTTTGTTTTTTCATATTGAAATGAGACGTTTTTAAACTCGACATTTCCTTGTAACTGTTTAGCTTTTATGGCATTCGGTTTATCTTTTAATTCATAAGGTTCATCAATAAATTCAAATAGTCTGTCCATAGAAGCAATTGATTGGGTCAATGTTGTAGACGAATTAATGAGACGCCTAAGCGGATTGTAGAGTCGTTCGATATAGCCGACAAATGCAACCATCGTGCCTACTGAAAGGGACCCGTGAATAACTTCATATCCGGCAACAGTAATGATGATTAGCGGAGCAAGATCTGTGATCGTATTCACAACTGCAAATGTTTTGGCATTCCAAGTCGTATGACTGATCGCTTTTCCAAGGAAATTTCCATTCTCTTGATTAAATTGTTTTTGTTCATAATCTTCAATTGCAAAACTTCTAATCACTGGCATTCCCTGAACCCGCTCATGAAGGTGCCCTTGCACTTGAGCTAGAGCCTGAGAACGCTCACGTGTTAAAGTTCTGAGTCTCGTATAAAAATATTTAACAGCCAAACCGTAAAGTGGGAACAAGATAATAGATATCAAAGTCAATTTGACATCCATCATGATCATGATGATGATGGCAATAAAAATGGTCATCACATCAAGCCATACATTCATCAGCCCAATAATGACAAACTCTTTTGTTTGCTCAACATCATTGATCACCCTTGAAATAATTTCCCCAGCCCGATTATTTGCGTAAAACTTAAGGCTTAATTTTTGAAGATGGGAAAAAAGCTGATCTCTAATATCAAACAGCACTTTGCTTGCCGTCCATTGGGCGAAATACTGACGATAATATTCTACAGGTGGACGAAGCAGCAAAAAAATGGCGAACATGACCGCCATTATGATAAATAAAGATGATGTTTTTTCCTGTGCCGTTCCATTTCCCTGAATGATGTCATCTACCACATATTTCAGAAGAAGCGGGATGATAAGCGGAATAGAAAATTTCACCATACCAATCAAAACTGTCAACACGATTTTCCATCTATAAGGTTTTACAAATTCCATATAACGTCTAATAACACCCACACATCATCCCCCCTTATTATTTAGTGCGGGTACACTACAAAAAACCTGTTGAAGCTCAACAGGTTTTATTTTGTATAATGAAGATACCGCTCATACCACATATCAATAAACTCCGGAGCAAATGGGCCTTTTCTTTGATGAATCCAATGCAGTAATGTGTTGAGGTGAGCTTTTAAAATGCCGTCTATTACCTTTGGATAATTCATGGCCACTTTATGATCCGCATATTCATCTTCATCAAGAATATTGTAAGTCATATCTGGAAATACTTTCACATCTAGATCATAGTCGATGTACTTAATAGCCTCATCATCTAATGCAAACGGAGAACTGATATTACAATAATAATAGACACCGTCATCTCGAAGCATACCAATGACGTTAAACCACTGATTAGCATGGAAATAACAAATTGCAGGCTCTCGTGTCACCCATGTCCGGCCATCTGATTCAGTGACCGTTGTCCGGTCATTAGCGCCAATAATGGACAATTTTGTTGCTCTTAAAATCGTTGTTTCATTCCATATCCGATGAAGTTGCCCATTGTGCTTGTAACTATGAATTTGAATGGTGTCTCCTTCCTTGGGAAAGCCCATGTTTCTCCCCTACTTTCTTTACAAAAGCCTAACAAGTCAGTGTGTCACTTCGCCTGTCCGACATTCTTTTATATATTATAACGTCTGAAATTGAAAAATGAAAATAAAACAGCCACTCCCATCAGGAATGGCCCCTTTTAAAAAAGTATCATGGGGAAGACGCGGTTTCAATTTGTTGATAAGCTTGGATGACCTGCTCTGTTTGCTTTTGAAACAAATCCTGAATAACAGCAAGGTCTTTCCGCTTTTCGGCAATGGTTTCTTGAATGGATACAAGCTGAGCCTTTTTTTCAAGACTGAGCAGTTCTTTTTCGATTTCTTGGCACCTTTCAATTTCCTCTTGGAGAAATAACAGTTGATCCATGATTTGCATCTGACCCTTTACCAAATTCTCAAATTTCGGCATTCATATCCTCCCATTCTTTGCTCTACTCCATTTATTTCCTAAGTATCAATTCCCTATACATTTCAAAAGTCCTTTGACTGATTATGCCTAAGCAAGAGAAATTTTGTCGTTTAAAAAGAAAAAAGGCCTCCAAAAAGTCAGAACACTAACTTTTTGGAAAGCCCTTTTGTATTACGGTGATTAGCTGTTTTGTTGTTTGTTTTGCTCAGCTTGCTGGTTTTGTTGTCTTACTTTCTGCACATTTGTCTCACTGGCAAATTCAGTGCCGAATTGACCTTGATGTGCAGAAGCATTGTTTTGCTGTCTTACTTTTTGGACGTTTGTTTTGGATTGTTGGTTAGCCATTGTATATCACCTCCACGACCATTAATTTGTGCAAGCAGGTGATATTTATTCATTCATCCAAAAAAATTAAACAAGTAGGGAACGGCCCCCATCAATAATAACCGTTTGTCCACGTATCATATCCGCTTTTTCTGATACTAAAAATTCGATTGCATTGACCATATCTTCAATCTCAACCATACGGCCAGCTGGAGTGTTTTGTCGGGCATCCTCAAGAAGAGTTTCCCGATTTGGAAAATGTTTCAATGCGTCTGTATCAATCGCTCCACCAGATACAGCATTGACGACAATATTTTTGCCAGCAAGCTCAACCGCTAAATACCTTGTTAAAGACTCAAGTGCTGCCTTGGAAACACCGACTGTTGTGTAGTTTTCCAAATAACGGATAGAACCGAGTGAACTGAGACTGACAATATAGCCTCCGCCCGTTTTTTCCATCAATTTCGCAGCTTCTTGTCCACAAAATAACAAAGCTTTAGCATTGATATTCATTGTCCAGTCCCAATGGCTTTCTTCAAGCTCCATAACAGGCCGCAATACACCTGATGCAGCATTATTAATAAACACGTCAAGTCTTCCAAAAGATTCCTCAATTTGTTTAAACATTTCTTTTATTTTTGCCGGTTGTCCAACATTTGCTTTGACAACAAGTACTTTTACACCTCGTTTTTCAATTTCTTCAGCTGTTTCCAAAGCGGCTTTTTTGCTTCTTGCATAGTTAATCACGATATTATAACCATTTTCAGCAAGCCGAAGAGCAACGGCTTTTCCAACTCCACGGCTACTTCCTGTAATAAGTGCACATTTTCTTTGTTCCATGATCATTCAACTCCTACTGATTTGTATAGTAATTTTAAGTTTGTTAAACAATAAACATCATCGATTATGAAAAGGAGGCTTCAACCTATGTATGTCGGACGAGACATAAGTGAACTTGACCACACGCCTAAACATGAATGGAAAAATACAGAACTTCTTTTTTTTCACCATGCTTTTCAGCAACTAATGCCTTTTTTAAATCAAGAAGGACATGCTGAATACCGTGAAGTTATTGAAGAAATCGAAGCTAGAGGCGGTTTGCACCGCCAGGAAGCAGACTATACTCACGGTACCCAAATCCAGTATGACTAATGGGCAGGATGCACAGCCTGACTGCCTATTTCATATACATATTCCATATTTTTTGATGAGAAACCGGGAAAGCATACTGTTCAAGTTCTTCTTTCGTTACCTTTTTTAAATAGGAGTGATCGGGTTTATTCACCACTTTCCCGAAAAATACAGAGATGTTCCAGACAAGGTGTGTAAAGACATGTTCGACAACCCCTTGGAGTGGGCCAATTTCGACAGCGATTCCGGCTTTTTCCTTTAAGAAAGCGGCAAGCTGTTCCCGCTCATGTTTCAAACCTTTTTGCGTTTCTGTATTAGGAAACTCCCAAAGGTTAGCAAGAAGACCGGAATCAGGCCTTTTATGGATATAAACATATCCTTCTTCGTCTGTTAAAACAACAGCGGCAAGACTTTTCAATGTCGGTTTTTTCTTTTTACTTTTGATAGGGAGTTCTTGTTCACAACCTTCTTGAAAAGCTGAACAATGCTCACGAACTGGGCAAAGCAGGCAGGACGGTGATTTTGGAGTACAGATGATCGCACCGAGCTCCATCAGTCCCTGATTGAATTCAGACGGTTTTTCTGGTGCCATAAATGCTTCCACAACTTTTTCAAAAATGGTTTTTGTTTTCGGTTTTGCAATATCATCCCAAATCGAAAGAATTCTTGCCATGACCCGCATCACATTACCATCTACAGCAGGTACCGGCTGATTGTAAGCAATGCTCAAGACAGCTCCCTTTGTGTAAGGACCGACACCTTTTAAACTGCCAAATTCCTCTTTTGAAGAAGGCACAACTCCTCCATAGCGTTCATGGACTTCCTTGACTGCACTCTGCAAATTTCGAACCCTTGAATAGTATCCAAGTCCTTCCCATGCTTTCAGTACTTTTTCTTCGTCAGCTTCAGCAAGTTCCTTAATGGACGGAAATTTTTCAATGAAGTTCTCAAAATATGGGATGACCGTATCCACTCTTGTCTGTTGTAGCATCACTTCTGAAACCCAGACTTTATAAGGATCATTGTTGGCACGCCAAGGGAGGTCTCGTTTTTCTTTTTCATACCAAGATATTAAATCTTTTTGAAACTTTTTTATATTTTTTTGCTCTAATTTCATTTCTATATCAATCATAAAACGTCTCCTTGACATTTACATGTATACGTTTGTTATTTCGACTTTTTGTTGTAAACTAAATGCATATACGTTAACATGTTACATTAAAAGTGAGGAAAGAAAAAGTATTAAACTCATCTCTGCCTACAGGACGTAGGTACTCAGCGTTTCTCACAGGACGTGAGAGTTTTTAGCTGAGTTTCCTTGCCTCGACGTAGGTACTCAAGCTTCTCACACGACGTGAGAGCCTTTAGCTGAGTTTCCTTGCCTCGACGTAGGTACTCAAGCTTCTCACACGACGTGAGAGCCTTTAGCTGAGTTTCCTTGGTACTCAAGCTTCTCACACGACGTGAGAGTTTTTAGCTGAGTTTCCTTGCCTCGACGTAGGTACTCAAGCTTCTCACACGACGTGAGAGCCTTTAGCTGAGTTTCCTTGCCTCGACGTAGGTACTCAAGCTTCTCACACGACGTGAGAGTTTTTAGCTGAGTTTCCAAAATGTTGAACACCATTAGGGGAGGTCACCAATGGATACTGGTACACACGTTGTCATGGGCATCGCGCTTGGTGGAATCGCAACTTTAGACCCCGCGGTCGGACTGGATTCTTCAATGACTCAAGCGGTTATGATTGCGACAATCGCTGGCTCTCAGGCTCCTGACATCGATACGATATTAAAACTTAAAAATAACGCTGTTTATATAAGGCATCACAGGGGCATTACACACTCTATCCCCGCTGTCCTTTTTTGGTCATTGATGATTCCAAGTATTTTATTTTTGTTTTATCCTGAAGCAAACCTGTTTCATTTGTGGCTATGGACGTTAGCTGCAGTAGCATTTCATGTGTTTGTCGATATTTTTAACGCATATGGCACTCAGGCACTCAGACCTTTTTCAAGAAAGTGGGTAGCACTCGGTTTGATCAATACATTTGATCCGTTCATCTTCATAAGCCATCTTGTCGGAATCGCTGTCTGGCTAGCTGGATTCCATCAAGGATATACTTTTATGACTCTTTACATGGTTCTCACCGGCTATTACTTACTTAGATTCATCATGCAAAAGAGAATCAAAAAAGAGCTTTATGAAAGGATCAATGATATTGAAGAAATCATCATATCACCTACAATGAAATTTAGACAGTGGCGAATTGCTGTTCAAGCAAAATCAGCCTTTTATGTCGGAAGAAGTATTGACGGAGATGTTGTGATCATCGATACGTTCAACAGAGTCCCTGTTCCAGATTCATCTGTCATGAGGGCAGCGAAACAAGATAAGAATATTTCTGCCTTTTTATCTTTTTCACCAGTCTACAAATGGGAAATTGATACTTATCAAGATCATTACCAAGTCCGCTTTATTGACTTAAGATACCGTAGCAAAGGGCATTATCCGTTTGTAGCCATTGCCCGTATTGACCGGGATTCTTTAGCATTAATCTCATCCTATACAGGATGGATTTTCAGTGAAGAAAAACTACAGAAGAAATTAAAGCTTGGCTCTGTTTAAAAGCCAAGCTTTTTTCTTCTCATGCTGTACCATATTCCAACAGCAAGACTGATGATTGTAACAATGAAAGTTTCTTTAAAATATGGGGGGTAATAAACGAGCTGAATGTCGTTTTCCCCTTTTTCAAGGTTAAAGCCAATAAATGAATAATTCGCCTTTTGAATGGCTTGCTTTTGTCCATTCACAGTCACTTCCCATCCTTTTTCATATGGGATTGGTAGTACCATATAACGGTCTCCGTTTTTATTATCAAGACTGATCGACAATTTATTTCGCTCCCAATTCATCTTCGCAGTTGATGCAGTTGAACGGGTCGCTTTTTTTAAAGTTTGATAATCTTCTTGATAAAGCTTTACGTTTTTTAGGGCATATTCTCCTTTTGGAAGTCTGATCGAAATCTTTTCTGCTTTTGGCACTCTAATTGTTAAATCATAGATTCCTGTTTTATAAATAGACTGATTGGATTTTCTTGAAGTGACATAATCATTCACTTGCAAATTGAAAAACTGGTCTTTGGCAAGGCTTTTTAAATAAAAATGAACATAATAATCACCCTCAGCCACAATCGTTTTATCAGGGATCAAATCGATTCCGCCTTTTTCTGCGGAAACATTGAGCACATCGTTTTTATAGCTAGCTCCCTTTGTTTTAACCTTTGTCTCTTTAAGCAGATCAGAAACTTGCGGAGGTTTCCCTTTTTCAGCAGGGTTTTCTAACACAATTCCTTCAAGCATAGCATGCTCTCTAGCCAAAACAGGTTCCTTATTTAAGTCCTTTTCAGAAAAAACGGTCTTTGCTGTGCGAACAAACGGCAGTATGTGCTTGTTTTTGTAGACGGCATAATGTTGTGACTCCGCCATTTTCTGAAATCCATATGGAACATCATCTTCATTCTTTTTTTCTGTCATATAATATTTCCCATACAACAAGCTATAAAGATTGGCACGGTCACCCATTGTCGCATAGCGGCTGACACTTTCTCGTCCCATATCAATTTCAAGGTCATTCCAATAAAACAACAATAGATTTTGATTTAAAATACTCGAATACACACTAAAGCCGTTAAAATTTTGGATCAGTGGTGTATTGTTGCGAACGCCATTCATCCAGTCGATCCTTGTGTAAGGATCATCGCGATCATCTTTTTTGATTTTTTGAAGGAGTGCACGCTGTTCTTCACCATCATATTCATTGCTTGTCAGATATTGTTTGGAAACAGACTGAATATCGCTTCCCTCTGACAGAACATATTGTTGATACATATTGGCAACTAAAATAGCCGTGACTAAAATACACCCGTGTAATAGAAGGTGTGTTTTCTCGTCATTTATCCTAACAATGATAAAGATGATCATCGTTACAAATAGTAAGATCAATATCCTCCAGTTCATCACCACAGATAAATCAACTTCTTTATCGTGGATGTTCACGAAGTATAACAAAAGAACGAGCAAACTTGAAAACAAAATTTCTTTTCGCTTAATATATTTAAAGTGGCTAAGACCTGCTGCCACAGCACCCCCAGTCGTAAAACTTAGTAAATATTCAAAACGATTTTGAGGTGCAGAAAAGCCGTTAAATGCGCTGGCCGCAAGCGGACTGAAGTGAAGCAGGACAAGCAAACCGCTGATTGCAGCAAACAGACAAAACGTCTTGTTTTTATAAAACGACAAAACAAAGAGAAATAACAAAAAGATGGCTGGAAGCAAAACCGTACGGCTTGAGAACAAAATGTTGTCAGTAAAATCGTATAGTTCGATCGGTTGATCATAAGCTGGCCGCAAATTGTTTAAGAAGCCATACACTGCAGGTACAAATGAAACAGCACTAATCCCAAACGAAATCAGGCATGAGATAGCAAATATTCGAAATTGGATCCACCTTGTCTCCTCTTGGCCAAGACGAATCAACCAGCGGAATAACACATAGATCACAATAAAAAGTAAATTGATATATGCAAAATAAAAATTATTAAAAAGCGTTATTGTACAAGCGGTGATAAACAACCCAGGACGTTTTTCTCTGATGATTTTTTCCGCGCCTCCTACTAAAAGAGGGAGCCATAACATGGCATCACTAAAAAACTCCCAAAACACGGTATGCCGAAAATAAATAATGGACATACCGTATATAGCAGCACCTGTAAACGCGGCCAGTTTGTTTTTGGTCATATACAGAAAAACAAATGTAGTAATCAAGATGATCAGCGCAAGTTTGATGACGCTAATAATAACAGCAGCTTGCGCCCAAAACAGCGTATCAGCAGGGCCCACTAAAGACAATAATTGCATGAAAAAGACAACAATGATAGAAGCGATAAACACAAATGATGTCGTAAAATAATAGCCAAGCTGACTGTAAATCCCGCCCCCTAGACCAAACGAATATGAATAAAACAAATGACCGTTTTGATACTGTTCATAAAGAAATGATTTAAAGATAACCATTTGCGCAATTCCATCACCATTTCCCGTCATATAACGACCATTTGCCCATTCAGACAAAAAGAAGGAATGGGCGGCAATAGAGAGTGCAAAACTAGAAATGACAACTAAAAATACTGTTTTTTTCATACGTTTCCCCTGTCTCGTTTTAAAATCTTCCCTGTCAGTAAAAATGTCAGGGGAACAGTTAAAAACATAGATGCTAATGGAGCAGACGCACTGTTCATTTCTAAAAAGTTTACAAAACAATAAACAAACAAAGAGGAAGCACTCAAATTAAACAATTGCGTTAAAGGAAATTGTAAAAACTTTGCCAATGTTGGTTTAATTTTAAATGTAAAGTAACAATTTAAGAAAAATGAAATCACTAGACTAACAAGAAACCCAACAATATGTGAGACCATATAATTGATATGTAATAAAAAATGTAACAACAAATAAACGACATAATAGTTTAATGTGTTCATGACCCCAACAATTGCAAAGCGTATAAATTCAAAGTTGATTTTTCTCATGAGTTTCTCCATGATCGATTTTTGCCTCCTGAATTAAATAATGAGGACGCTTTTTCGTTTCATAGTAGATTCTCCCAATGTATTCTCCAATGATCCCGAGACTGAGCAGTTGAACTCCGCCAAGAAACAAAACTGCTGAGATGATTGTAAAATAACCTGGAACAATAACACCATATTTTAAAATGCGAATAAAAGTAGCAATAATATAGAGCAGTGACAAGAAAAGGATAAATAATCCAGCATAAAAGCATATACGTAGCGGTTTATTGTTAAATGAAACAACACCATCAATTCCATAATTGAGCAAATGACGGAATGACCATTTTGATTTGCCATTTTTTCTTTCGACATTTTCGTAATAAATGACTTTTTGATCAAAACCGATCCAACAAAACAGCCCTTTTGAAAAACGATTTCCCTCACTGAGCTTCAGCAATGCATTGACAGCTTTTCTGCTTAAAAGTCGAAAATCACCGACACCATCCCGCAAATCAACTTCCACTGCATTGTTAATAAATCGGTAATAAAGTGAAGACAGGTAGGAGCGAATCGGATTGTCTCCTTTTCGGTTCCTCTGAGCGATCACTTGGTCATAGCCTTCTTCAAATCCTTTGATAAAATCATGGAGAAGATAGGTCGGGTGCTGTAAATCTGCATCCATGACAACGACAGCATCACCCCTAGCATGTTGAAACCCCGCAAGAATCGCCGCTTCTTTGCCGAAATTTCTTGAGAATGAAATATATTTCACCTGTTGACTTTTGTTTGACAGATCTTTAATTTCATCTAAAGTATGATCTGTACTTCCATCATTTATGTAGTAAATTTCATACTCATAATTAATGGACCTAAATTCATTTGTTATTGATTCATAAATCAGTTTAATATTACTTGCTTCATTATAGGAAGGAATAATAATTGAAATGAATCCATTCTTCACTTAAGGCACCTCTTTTTGGACATAATAAAATGGCATCCGATAGGACGGATACGTTTATGTGCATACCGATTCTCAGCAAAAGGAAGTCTTTGGGCATGCGGTACTATTTATTTTGTCATTATATCAGACATCTATAATAAAGTGGCAAAATATGATATAACCTAATGATGAAGAATATGGTTATTCACCTAATAATTACTCTTTTATTAATGCAACAACCTATCACTTGTGGTGAATAGCTCTTTAAAAGATGCTTTGTCACTCTGAAATAAATGCAAATGGCTGCCATTATCCTCTATCCATTCTAATACCACACGCTCTGTCAGTTCTTTTCCTTGATAAGAGTAACCCGCTTTGGCAAAAGTTGCTTCAAAATCCTCCCACAAATGCTCAACCCATGTTCTGGCTTGGTGATAACTGAGCATATGGTTTTTTGCAAGGAGCGCATTGGCGAGTTTTTCAAAATGTATGTCCACCTTGATTCTCCCTCCTTTCATTAGGAAAAAACTTTCTTAATGAAAACAACAGCGATTTCATATAATAACCTTACGTCTTCTCTCAAGAAGACGCAAACATTTTGGACTTGATTGGAGGAGCCTGTATATGCGGAATAAATCAAGGGGCTTTCCAAATATGAACAACAACAAATTTGAAGGTGAGCCCCGTGCCAAAGACGATTTCGCTTCAAAGCGCCCAGACGGAAGTATCAATACTCATCCACAAGAAAGAATGAGAGCTTCTGGAAAGCGCTAATTTTTCTAAAATGGAGTGATTGTTTTGTGTGCAAACCGCAAACCGTATATGAACGATTTTAATCAGATGAAAACGGAAAACTTTCCACAGCCATGGGCAAACACGAAACACGCTCGCGCGCAGGTAAACGGTGAGACACAGCAGACACAGGACCTCATTATTCTCCAGCGCAATACACGAATTCGTACCAGGTAGTTCCTCTGAAAAGGATTAAGCTTTTGTCTTAATCCTTTTCTTTTAATAAAGAAATGGGTAAAGCCTCTTCATGTTCAGGTGACGAAAGACGATATCCCCAAGCGAAAACCCCGTTTAAATAACGAATTTGAAACTGTTCTTCCGTATCGGCAATTTCATACATAACTCCAGTTTTAAAATCAGCTGGATCAAGAAGATATGCCTTGGCAACCGCAATTTTACGTTCGTGAACAGCAAGTTCATTGACAATCCCCAGTTGCTCTGCTTTTCTTGCCTTTTCCGTCAGTTCTCTGATTTCATTGTTAAGTTCGTGTTCTGTCATTTCGCTATATCGTGTTTGCATCCCATCATCCCTCTTCATTTAAGTATTGCTCAATCATATCGAGCGAAAATCCTTTTCTAAACAAAAATTGTTTTACTTTCATTTTTGTTTCATATGAACCATTGTAATGATAGCGTTGCATCGCTTTATCTGCTTGCTTCTTCAATGCTTCCCATTCCGCATTTTCATCATGTTCATAATCGCTTTCCAATACTGCTTGCGCAATGACATCAAATGAAAACCCCTTGCGAATCAATTGCTGTTCAATGGCCTGTTTTGTTGCTTTTGCCGAAACTTTCTTTTCTTTCTTTAACCACTTTTCAACATGTTTCACAGCCGCATTAACCTGTTCTTCAAACGTAAATGAGTTTAATGCTTCCTCAATTAGCTCTTGATCAATTCCTTTTAATTGTAGTTCTCTCTGAAGGACATCAGGACCTTTTGTTTTGCGATAAGTGTTGACATATGCAACTGCAAACTCATGATCGTCGATATATTTATGATCCTTCAACATGTGAATAATTTCTGTAATCGATGAGTCTGAACATCCTTTTTTCTTTAAATGATCTCTGACTTCCTTTGTTGAGCGTATTCTGTAAGACAAATAATCAAGAGCTTTATTGAAGCCTTTTTTTATCTCGTCTCCATATTGAATTTCAATGATATCCAGTTCATCAAGCTGATTTCCTTTTTTTAAGTTGAATTTGACGAGCACATCAAGATCAACGCTAAACGCATACTTTTCATCAAGAAAAATATTGACTCGTTTTTCATTGTTTTTCTGGGTGGTTATTTTTGTGATATAAGGCATAAAAGACTCCTTTCTTTCAAAGGAAACGATCTTCATCTATTTTATCAAGAATCTGTCAAAAATCGAGCAATATACACTTTGTATAATTCTCTCTGAAACGGACAAGATGGGAATAATCTGAGTCTAAAGGAGGCTTCAAAATGGCTGACAAGAAGAAAAAACGGGAACGTCTTTATTCTCCACTTAACAAAACACAGCAGGTCCGATACGGACGGGAATTTAAAAGAGCGGAAAGGGCTGCTAGAGAAGATTGAGGATGCATAGTCATCATCAGTTTAGTGAATGATAAGGTTTGCGAAAGCTTTTATGTTAAGGAGTGATAAGATGGGTAGAAATTCAATCCACAAAAACCGCGATAAAAACAAACAGAAGCTTCCTCAAGTACCTGACCAGTATAAAAAAGAGACTGATGGTGTTTATGAGGAATATGCAGCAGAACTTGCAGATCAAGATGACCGCGAAGCACAGGCGCGTGCACAGGCGGCTGACAGCCGTGCAAAACAGCGGATGACTGAGTAATGGATAGGCAGAATAAAGGCGGCTATTTGGCTGCCTTTGTTCAGTGTTTCTTTCTGCTTTGAGCAATGGTGATCATGCATGAGTATAAAAAGCAGAAAGCTTGTAAAAACATCATGTTTCTACAAGCCACAGTTTTAAGAAATTTCTATAAAAAGCTGTTCAGCAGGTGTTCTTGTTTCCGCTTTAGGTATTTCTGCAGGGTAGCCTAGTTGCAAAACAGCTGCGAATCGTTCGTGATCTTTCAAGCCAAAAGATTGTGCGAATCCCCGATTATAAAGAAGTTCGCCGCTTTTCCATACCATGCCAATACCTTTATCCCACGCTAGGAGCTGAAGGTTTTGGATCAAACAGCTTACTGCGGCAAAGTCGTCATTTCTAACCCGTTTATTTTCATCTTCTTTTAAAACAACAAACAGAAATGCTGGAATCTTCATGAAATATTCCTTATATTTTTGTAGCTGTTCTTCTTTCATATCAGGCTTAATATCGTTATACAATACAGTCATACTTTCTACAAACTTCTTTTTTCCGCTTTCTGTTCCAATGTAAATAAACCGCCACGGTTCTGTCAATCGATGATTTGGAGCATAAACCGCATCTTCCAGCAACTCTAGAATCAGTTCCTTAGGCACTGGTTCCTCTCTAAATTTTCGAATCGTTCTTCTATCTCTAATACACTCCTGAATACTGGATAAAGTGTCATTCATTAGCCATCCCCCTTAAATGAAAATGATTATCATTACAGATTATAAAACGTTATGTTGATGTTTGCAAATATTTTCAATGTAATAACACCAGTACTGCAAGAGGGATTTTTAAACGCATCACTCAAATATTATGATTGTGTGACGATAAACAAGATAAAAAAAACAAGATAAACTAAAAATGCCCCACTCATTACTTTCACTGGTGTTCTCGAAAATTTAAACATACCTTTCCATTCAGAATTAAAAATCATGTAAATAAAACTTAAAAAAAACGTTCCTAGCCCAAGTATTGATATGATCAAAAAAATAGGATTCATGTTATCCTCCTCCATTACATTCGAGATTTTTGGGGTCACTTTCATTTAACTATAGAGCTCAAAGGTTAAAAACAGCTCACCTGTAGTTTAAATTCTGTTTAAATCTCAAAGTAAAAAGCTGATCAACCATGTTGAATGGTCCATCAGCTTTTCTTTACAACATTATTTTGCCCGCCGGCCAATCAATCTTGTGACAAGAATCATGGTCACCGGAAGTGATCTGTTTTTTCGGTAGGCCAAATATTTCCCACGCCAAACCGGTTTATATTTCTCTTTAAAACTCCGTAAACCGCTGAAGCTATACATGTAGCGGACATTGTTGAAAATGATGGCTGCAAGCCGCTCCGTCCAAAACGACTGAATGCTTGTCCCTACATTTGATAACGGAGCCATCCCCATATTAAACGTCGTATAGCCTTGTTCTTTCCCCCATTGAAACAGATGAATAAATAATGCATCCATAATACCGCTCGGTGCATCCTCTCCATAACGCATCATATCGACCGATATTTCACCTTTCTGGTACATAAACATCAGATTCATAAAGGCAATGATTTTTCCGTTCGCATCTTTTAAGACAGCGATCGGTGCTCTTTGCAAATACTCTTCATTAAAATAGCCGAGCGAAAAGCTTTTTTCTCTTTTTCGGCCAAGCCACTCATCAGATATCCCGCGCAGTTCATTAAGGAATTCTTTAGAAAACGGAGGTTGTTCAACATGAAAAGTATAGCCTTCCCGATTAAAACGATTGTGAATCGCTCTTAAACCAGCCCGTTTTTTCCCGGAAATTGTAAATGTTGTCAGATCAACTATCGCTTCTTCACCAAGCTTGAAAAAACGATATCCGAAATCATGATAAAGTCCCATATCCTCTTGTTCAATCTGATAAAAAATGACGAGATAGCCTTTTTGATCTGCTAAATGTAGGAATTCTTTCAAGATCAATGGAAAAGACTCTTTTTGTCCTGAAGGATCACCAAGTACAACAAGACGTTGGCCGATTTTGGCAAACTGAATAAGCGCCTTTCCATCACTGGAGTAAAAAAACCGTTTATCCCCTAAAAAACCCAAATGACTAAGAGCATTTCCGCCTTCTTCATTTAAAAAGGTCTCTAGTTTCTCCATATTCGGTTCTGCGCCAATTTGCTCTGTTTTTTTGTTAAAAAGCCAAATAAATAAACTTAAAAACAGCGGCACAAAAATTGCTGCGAAAACCGTTACATAATTGACATGAATTTCACTATAGATCAAATAATCTTTTGCCAGTAAACGACCAAAATTCTCCCAAATTGTTGAAGCAAGGTAATTGTAGTTAAAAAGGGCAAAAAGATAGATGATAAGAGCCCATGTCATCTGTGTGAAAGTATAAGCAGCTCGATCCCTCAAAAATTGTCCTCTCAATAACACAAATAATAAGAAAACGAGTGGAATCATGAAGATTCCGCTAAGATTAAATCCTTTAAATACTGTAAAAACAAAAGCAAATGTTAAAGCAGTGAGCGTCATATAATAAGAACGTTTTGTACGCTTATAAAGTTCCAACGGTAATATGAGCAAAAGTAAACCAAAGCTGAGAGACAAAGCATTAAATAATGTCAGGATGTTTTCAGGCAAATCCAACATCAGTGTGAATTTGTCAATTGGTAATGCAACTGAAGCAAGGGTCACCATCCCACAACAAAATGCGATCACAGCTAGTGATCCATTGAGCAGACGGAGCAATAAAGCTCTGTGTATAGTCAGCAAAACATTAGTCGTCTCAATTGCTGGAGCAAAAATTGGTCTTTCCTCCAGCTTTTTTAATGTATTACCTGTTAAGGCAATTGCAGCCAAAATCAGACCGATGATAAAAGGAATAAATGAATAAGCGATTCGATAGAGAACAATAGCAGTTAGTGTAATTTCTTGATTAACTCCCATTTCACTCATGCCAATTAAAAAAAGCAAGTCAAACGAACCAAATCCACCAGGTACAAGACTAATCATCCCTGCGACTGAGGCAATGGTAAACACACCAAGAAGGAGTCTGACATCTAATTCTATTCCCATTGTCAAAAGTGCATAGTACATCACGACTCCTGCAGCAAGCCATTCAATGACTGACGCACCTAAATACGAAGCAAAGACCGAAAGACGTAACCCCTTTTCACCATCATGATTTCTTTTCTTTTTGATGATCAAAGCCACGAATCCAGCGGGAACAATTAGCGCCACCGCGATAATAGCTGGTAAAAGCCAAACTTTTTCCATCAATAAATTTCCGGAAGGTAACAGCCTGGCAAGAACAAAAATACTTAGAAAAGATAGACCAAGGAGAATGGAAGACGCAAGCCAAGCAATCCCCTTGATCAACTGTTTCACATCATGAACATATTCCTTATAAAAGATCGTTCTTAAGCCAGCACCTGATAAGCCGCCAAATCCGAGTACATTATTAAATGAATTTGAAATCCACGATATTTTAAACGTTTTTCGCTTAGAAATTTGAAGTCCTAACGAACGAACGAGAACATAATCGTATAAAGACATCACCGCAATGGCGACAAGACCAAGAAAAACCAATGTGAAAAGATTGGTTCTTTCAATATTGTTTATCACTAGAACGGCTTCCTTTAAAGACATTCCAGCAAGTTCTTTTTTTGCTTGAAAAATAACTAACAGAATAACGGCTACCGGAAAAATAACCCTTAAAATGGACAGCACATTTTTTTTCATGATATCACTTCCAATACATTACGAAATAGATAATTAAACATAGTTTGTGTAAAAAGATGACACTTCATTATCTTACTCTAAATGACCGTTCAAAAAAAGTAATTATTCATTAATTTAAACTGATATTAAGAAATTCAAACGAATTGTTATACACAGGGACTAAAGTCATTAAAAAAAACGCGCAGATGCGCGTTTTTAGTTCAACATACTATGAAGCTGATCTTCATAATATTGAGCCATTAATCCCCTATGTAGAGTACAGACTGGTACACTCGATCTAGCCACTTTTCACGTTTTTCCACTGTAGTGTCTTTTACTTTCGGAAATAAGAATCGTCTGACATTCGTTACTCCGCAAAATTTCAATATGTTATCTTTAACAGTGATCCAATCTGCATTACGCCGCCAGAATCGCAAATACCAACCAGGGGCATCTGCTGTATAATAAACTGAAGCAGAACGTGCCTTTAACAATCCCTTTGGCAGCTTTCCTTCATATGTATAGGCTTCTCCAGCGACAAATACACGGTCAATGAAACCTTTTAAAATCGCTGGCACTCCTCCCCACCACAAAGGATAAATGAAAATAAGATGGTCTGCGTTTTTAATAATCTCTCTGTATTCAGCCGTTTCCGGATCATTTTTTAGGTCTGACCGCCTTTTCTTCTCGTTAAATACAAGGACAGGGTTAAACTGGTCTTTGTATAAATCAATCACAGTATAAGAATGTTGTTTATCCTCAAGGGCCTTTGTCACCTGTTGTAAAATGGCTCCATTAAAACTGTTTGGATTTGGATGTGCGTATAGGATAGCTACCTGCAAGAACGTTCCCCCTTTATATGTATGGCTTTACGAAATTATATGGCTTATTTCACAAATTTTAAAGTAATTAGACTCGGACAAATCATCATCACATAACAAACCCTTTCCATCATCGCGAAGGAAAGGGCTTTATGTCTTTTCATTTTAACTCTCTGGGACGGTTTTTGCCTTCCGCTTTTGTCGTAACAAACTGTCAAGTGACAACATCTGACTTCCGTTTAGCATAAGATGGATGGCAATTGCAAGCAGTGCTAAATCAAATTCGTAGCCCATATTTCCGTCAGTTCCAATAAATCCGGCTGATAACTTGACAGTGAAGATCGCTCCAACTACCACAACAGCAAAAAGGAACCCAACAATTCGTGTACCAATCCCAAGTATCATCAAAGCTCCGCCAACTAATTCAATAAATACGACGACATAGGCAAGAAAGCCGGGAATTCCAAAGCTGTTAAAAAACTCCACGGTGTTGTCAATACCGCCTTGAAGCTTATGAATCCCATGTAGTAAAAAAGTAAGACCGGTTATGAACCGTAAAATGAGTGCACCAACTTCATATTTTTTGTTCATGCTTTTGCTCTCCTTTTTAGAACTACTGAATAATGGCAATATATTCATTTCTGCTCAGTTCGTGACATGAATATAGCATGGATCTATCATGTTCATTGAAAAGAGAGCGGTTTAGAATTTGGATGATTCTTCTGTCTGTTTTTTATTGTTGCTTCATATACCTTTTTAGTCGCGGCATAAAACACATGTACACCTAAGTACAAAATAAATAAGAATAAAGTTACTAAAAATACCCCATTATCCTTGAGGACAATCTCATCAGAATACATCGAATAGATGAGCACATTTGGAAGTTTGACAATGAAATTTAATGTTTTCACATCAAGCAAAAACTCAAATTAATAAAAATAGCTGCCTTCATTCAGATGAAAAGGCAGCTTTCATTTTTGATTGACTGAAACGGTCTAACTGTCTAGAAGATTTTCAACTCTTTCTCGCACTTGCGGAACCGACAGACCGATAATGATCTGAAGAGCTTTTCCATTCCTGACTACACCATGGACACCAAAAGATTTAAAGGTACTGTCTGGTGCCACTTTTGATTCGTCATAAACACTGACCCGAAGTCGTGTTGCACAATTGGTTACTTCTGCGATATTTTCTTTTCCGCCAAGCGCACGGATGCAAAGGACTGCCTGATCCTCTTCCACTTCTCTTCCTGCAGACACTTCTTTTTCTGATTCCTTCTTCGCCTTGAAATCTTTTTTTGTATAAAACTTTGTTTCTTGTTGTTCATCTTTTTCACGACCTGGAGTTGCAATATTCATTTTCATAATTAAAAATCTGAAAACAAAGAAGTAAATAGCTGTGAAGGAGAAACCGATTAATATTTGAAAAAGATAAGTGCTACCATGTTGATGAAAAAGTGGAATCCAGTTCAGTGTTAAAATCTCGATTAAGCCGCCACCCATATTGCCGACAACTCCCGCCATATACATGAGTGTCGCCATTGTAGCTGCTAACAAACTATGGACAAAAAACAGCAAAGGTGAGATGAATAAGAAAGTGAACTCAATCGGTTCAGTGATACCTGCAACCATCGCTGTCAGTGTAATCGGAATTAACAAACCTGCGACGATTTTCTTCTTTTCTTTTTTAGCTGTTACATAAATGGCTAGGGCAATTCCTAAAACGCCAAAGATCTTGGAGTTTCCATGAAGTGCAAAACCACCTTGCGGAAACAGTTCCTTTAATGGCTGTGAACTTGCAGCATATTCGCTTAAATGTTGTGCCCAATGGGTCACAATTCCACCTTCCACAACAGCCGGCCCGAAAAGGAAAGGAGTATAAATAAAATGGTGCAATCCCGTTGGAATTAAGATCCGCTCCAAAAACGTATAAACCCAAACACCGAATGCGCCTGATGCGACTAAAAAAGTTTGTAAAGAAGCGATGCCTCCCTGAACCATAGGCCAAATATACGCTGTTGCCAAAGCAACTGGAAGCATGACAAAAAATGAAATGATGACAACATATGATGAGCCTTGAAAAATTCCCAAAAAGTCGGGTAATTTCTTTTCAAAATAACGATTGTGGAGATAGACAACAAGTGAAGAAATCAAAATCGCACCAATGATGTTCGTATCAAGCGTTTTGATACCCGCAATTTCTGCCAATCCACTTGTTCCGCCGACTTCTTGACTCATGTCCACACCGAAAAAATCGCCCCAGACAGTTAAAATAGCACCGACAAAATAGTTAAAGGTCAAATATGTCGTAAGCGCTTCCAGACATGCGCGCGCTTGAGCTTTTTTTGCCAATGCAATTGGAATTCCAACTGCGAATAATAAAGGCATCTGCCTAAAAACAGTCCAGCCTCCTTCTTCAATGATGTACCAAAACTGGTACCATAACGTATCCTTTTGAGCTATTTCCCCCATCAGCAACTCATTTTTAAATAATGTACTGAGCCCTACAACAATTCCGGCAAAAGCAAAGAGTAACACCGGTACAAACATCGCGCTTCCAAATCGTTGGACTTTTTGCATCAATATGAAAACCCCCCATTACTGTGATTTTTTTTGCTCAACATAATCGATATAACTGCGGAACAACGCTTCCCCAACGAGGAAAAAAGGCGCAAAAGCAGTCAATTCTACTCCTTGATAAACAGTCACTGCCCGGCTTGTAGCATAGAGATTGTAAGGTGTTAATTGGGCAAGAAAATTATTTTTCAAATTGGTTAATGAAATAAATTGAATTCCCTTTGCAGACAGTGTTTGCGCTTGTGGAATCAGTGATGGCGTTTCCCCGGAAAGCGAAATAATAATAATAAGATCAGTGTTTTTGAAATCAGGTACCATTAAGTCGAATTCAATTTTGTCTTTGATCACTGTTAAATAGCGGTGTCTAGCAACGAACATTCGCTGCAGTTCATTAGCACACGACGTTTGAGCTGTTCCTGAACCATATACAAATATACGGTCAGCCTCATCAATAAGTTTACACATGCTTTGCATATCTGTATTTTTCAAATATTTCAGACTTGCTTCCATATCTCTCATTAGCCCTGTGAAAGAGTTGGAAACTTTTTGTTGCTCTCCACTTTTTTCAGCCTCCCATTTTAAAAAGACTCGAAATTCACTATATCCACTAAACTCAAGCTTTTGCGAAAGTCTTAAAATAGAGGTCCGGGACACATTACATTTTTGGGCTAAATCATGAATCCCTAACTTATAACAGCTATCCTTATGATTCAAAATGTACTTTAAAATATGAAAATCATTTTCATTCAACTTTTTGTAATACTTATTCATTAGTTCTTCCAATTGCATATTGTTCACCCCATTTATTCTCTACCTCTATTATATAAAATACGAGAATAGATGGGGTGATATGCAGTCAATAAAAGGAGCTGACTATTTTAAGAAAGTGTTGGCCAATAATCACGATTGACTTCAATTAAATCATCTAGAATCAGTTTCGCCGTTCTTGCATTTGGAACTGTTTTTGATAAAATAATAGCCTGCCACAGCTTTTGGTAGGATTTTTCGATCCACGCTTCCACTACAAGTTTTTCAACAGATACTTGCTGTTCCATTAAGCCTTTTTGAAATTGTGGAATTTTTCCGACAGTGATCGGTTCCGGACCATTTTTGCCAACTAGACAAGGGACTTCCACCATTGCCGTTGGGTCAAAGTTTTCGATCGTTCCATTGTTTTCAACGATTAAAAGCATCCGTTCCCCTGTATTAAATGCAAGTGCACGAGCAAGGTCAACAATGTATGATGCATGGTCATCAATTTTAATTTCGCTATCAGCGCTTGTTTGCGCTCTCACAATTTTTTCACATTCTCCAAAGATGAATTTTTCCCGCCCATCCATCACTTCATTGGCACGGGTATACTCAGGATTTGATTTTTTCACCATATCATCTGGATAAAAATAATATTGCAGATACGTATTAGGTAATGTCTCTGGATCAAGCTGATAAACATCACGCGCTTTTTCAAAAGTGGCGCTCCAACTTGCTTCAGCTTGCTCATGTTCTGCTTTCGGTACATACCCAAACTCACGAACATGTTTCTGAATCGCCGGCATTAAATCATTGCCATCTTTATCACGAATTGATGTCCACCAGCCAAAATGATTGAGTCCGTAATATCTGACAGTCATTTCTTTTCGTGAAGATAATCCAAGAATTTGTGACATTCGATCTTCAATACCAATTGGCATGTCACAAATGTTTAATACTTTTGAGTTTGGACGCAGTCTCCGTGTTGCCTCAGCAACAATAGCAGCTGGATTGGAATAATTCAACATCCAAGCATCAGGTGAATACTTTTCCATAAAATCAATCAGTTCAATAACACCGCCAATTGACCTCATGCCATAAGCCAAACCTCCGGGACCACATGTCTCCTGGCCGACTACCCCATATTTGAGCGGAATTTTTTCATCAAGTTCTCTCATTGCATATTTTCCAACCCTAATGTGAGCCATGACAAAGTCAACATCTGAAAATGCCTCTTTCGGATCGGTTGTCGCTAGAAATTGAATATGTGGTGCTTTTTCTTTAATAAAGATTTCACAAGCACCTGCGATCTTATTTTGTCGCTCTTCATCATTATCATAAAACTTCAGCTGTCTGATCGGAAAATCATTGAGATTGTCTAAAAGCATTAAAACTATCCCTGGGGTAAACGTGCTTCCTCCGCCTGCAATTACGATTGAATATGATTGTTTCATCAATAAATCCTCCTCATTATAGCGTTTACATTTCATTTATAGCACGATTTCATCCACCCACCAATAGATTCTACAAAGACAGTTCCTATAAACGATTTCTGTTTGTTTTCCCGAAAAGCGGGAATTTTCCCAACACTATCTTCACTTCAGTGGCAGCTTGGTCCAAAAACAACGATGTCACAGAGAAAGGTAAGCAACAAAAAGAAATATTAAAACAAAACGGATTAACAAAATGAGAGGGCTGCTGGTTGGCAGTCTCTTTTCATTGTAAAAAATAGAGGTGTTTTACAATGGCAGTTTCATTACAGACATTGATTGATCGTTCTATTCGAAATATGGGTTCGGGAATCCATCCGGTAGTAAAAGAAACAGCAATCGAAGTGATTAAAAGATCTTATAAAGAGGGTATTTATGTGCAGATGACATCTGGCTATCGTTCTTTTGCGGAACAAAATAAGCTATATGCGAAAGGACGAACTGCATCAGGGAAGATTGTGACTAACGCTAAAGCCGGACAATCCAACCACAATTACGGTTTAGCAGTAGATTATGTTTTATTATCCTCAGATGGCAAAACAGCGATCTGGACGGTTAATTCCAAATGGAAAAGAGTTGCTTAAATCGCAAAGGCTCTAGGATTTGCATGGGGAGGGGATTGGTACAGCTTTAAAGATTATCCACATTTAGAAATGATGGGCGGTTTAACTTTGGTGCAGCTACAGGCTGGTAAACGTCCAGTCCTCGTATCGAAAGTAAACAGCACAACACCTGCCATTCCTAAACCAACTAAAAAGCAGTCATCAAAGAAATCATCTTCCAGTGGTGGTCGTGCGATTGTTAGAACGATTCAGAGTACGTTAAATAAACGATATAAGCTCAATATTAAAGTAGACGGTTATCAAGGGCCTGAAACATACAAAGCCTTATTTATGGGTTTCCAAACCGAATTAAATAAGCAATTTCATGCAGGCCTTGTCATAGATGGGGAATGGGGACCGAAAACTCGTGCAGCTGTCGTAAATGTTCGTAAAGGAGCAAAAGGAAATATCACTTGGATTCTTCAAGCGTTGTTGATCTGTAAGGGATATGATGTGAATGGGCTTGATTCTATCTTTGGGAATGGCCTTGAGAAGGCTGTGAGAGCTTATCAAAAGGCAAAAGGTCTGACTGTGGATGGGGTTGCAGGGAGAGTTACTTGGACAAGGTTGTTTGCATGAAAAAAGCCCTCTTTACGGAGGGCTAACTTTTCTTACCAATCAATTTCTTCAAATAATCTCTTAACAGTTTCTTTATCAAAATCATCTAAATTTTGATATTCAGAAATCTCTGGTTCTTGTACTCCAATTTTTTTCAGTGTTGCCATTGCTAAGTCACCAATTTTATAAATACCTAACAATTTATCTTCAGTTTGTCTTTTGGAAGATAATTGATTTAATTTTGCTTTAATATCTACTGTGTTATAACCTTTTTTACCGATGTAAGTCATTGTATGATATAACACTATAGGGTTTTTATCATCAAGAAAGTTTTTTAATTCATCAATCGAACATTTTTCTTCTTCGATTTTTTTAACAATATTCATAACGTATCCTCTCAATTCTTATTTTAAATGGCTTGATAAAAGGTTTCTTTCTTCAATATAATTCTCAAATAGCATATTCGCTATATCTCTACGCCCTATACTTTCAGCAAATTCTACTTCTCTCATATATGCATTTAATTCCATTTTAACTCTATTTTTTGTTTGAAAATGATAACTCATGCCAGGAAAACCCTGATTCCTATCATCTAAATAATGAGTATATTCATGTATTAATGCACCAATAGAAGAGTTTTCATCTATTACCAACTGCCCTGGCTTTCCACTACTTGGGGAATATGCCATGACACCATCTTTATAAACCACCTCAACTCCTTGAGATTTCATATCATTAATAATACTATTCCATTTTTCCGGGTGAGATTGTCTTCCAGCACCAAAAATTTCTTTTAAGGGGTCAGCAGGATTTTTCCTAAATGCATCAGCAACTTTATCCGTACCCTTAGTCCCCTTGCTAATATCTTTCCCTGACTCATGCTTCTTCGGTTTAGAAGACTCATGAGGATGCTTACCAGAAACGGTTCCATCGCTTTTAGTAGACTCGTGATGCTTTTCCACTTTGTGAACAGGCTCGTGAGTTTTTGGTTTTGGTTGATGAGGAGTTTTGGCTTATACAAAAGAGCTTTTGCAAATAGTACCTTCAGAGAAAGGTTTAAGTAATTGTATATTTTTTAAGTTGTATTTTATACCCCGACAGTAAGAAGAAGGCGAAAATTGAAGCATTATTGAAGTAATCAAAAAAGCCTTAGCCCTCTTTTCACAGAGGGCTAAGGCAGAATAAGAATCCTTTTACCTTATCCATTTTTTATGGCCATGAGCTTGTACAATTTATCATCTATGTCGTGTTATATCTTCATAGTATTCCATTGTCTCTATGCTTAATAAACTCAACTATTTTTTAATTTAAGGATTTTCTATATAACCTTCTGCTATATCGATATCGTTTGTCATTTCTAATTCCGGGTATTTTTCATCTAACTTTCTTAGGCAATCAATTAGTTTTTTACTTTGTGTAATTTCCACTATATCTTCAAAAACCTCACTTATATAATATAAATCCTCTTTACAACAATTCTCTAAATATCTTATAGTTTTTTCTTCATGTTCTGAGAGAACTTCTATTATTTCATTCCAACTTTTTTCTATCCCATAATCATCATTTAAATGTAGTTTCTTTCTTTTATTTAATATAATCCCCATTTTATTTTCTATATTCATATAAATCCTCCTAACTCAATTTAAGGTTGTTTAGTAGCATCTGGAAAAATAGTTCCTATATCTCCATTTGTTTTTATAACTCCTACCCTTACTCCCTTATACTCTCCGAAAATAGCCACACCATTTTCTGCTTCGGAAAATTCCGGTAATTTAGAAATTTTAGCGCCTGCTGCTGCAATATCTGACTCTGTCCAGTTCTCTGGAAACCACGATTGATTAGAACCTGTTCTTTTTGTTTTTGTCTTGTGTCCAGGTATATTACCTACCCTAACACCGTTTTCGTATACTTTATTTATGTTATAATCTATATTATTTTTTTCCAAAAATTCAATGTTGCTTTGTCCATGTCCTCCACCCTTCATCTTTGAAATCTGTCCAGTTTTAGGGTTTATTGTGAAATCACCTACATCTGAATGCTTGATACTTTTTTCAGATATACTTCCTGCAAAGAATTGTAAATCTAACTTTAAAGTCCCTTTATTAGGGAAAAACTTCTTTTTGATAAATTGAATAAAATCATGTCCAAGTTTTTTTAAATTAAGAGCATTTATTGGGAGACGCCCTAAAGCTCCTAATCTAAGTTTTTCGGCTAAAGGATTTGGCGATCCTTTTTTCAAAG
>NZ_JAQFWW010000012.1 GCF_027706145.1 Bacillus changyiensis
CTTTGAAAAAAGGATCGCCAAATCCTTTAGCCGAAAAACTTAGATTAGGAGCTTTAGGGCGTCTCCCAATAAATGCTCTTAATTTAAAAAAACTTGGACATGATTTTATTCAATTTATCAAGAAGAAGTTTTTCCCTAATAAAGGGACTCTAAAGTTAGATTTACAATTCTTTGCAGAAAAGAAAAAAGGCGTTGGCAATGTTTCTGTTAAGCGTCCTAATGGATCTTCACAACCAAAGTCAAACGAGCCGTTTCTTAAGGTTAAGAGGAAAAAAGAAGCAACGAAAAGCACTGGAAAAGTTAACGAAAAACACGAAGGCAAAAAGGTTCAAAAAGGCAAGCATGGTGCCGGAGATCCCAAAACTCCGCATCAACCAAAATCAAAACCACACGAGCCTGTTCACAAGGTGGATAAGCCTCACGAGTCTAATAAAGATGCTGGAACCGTTTCTGGGAAGCATCCTCATGAGTCTTCTAAGCCGAAGAAGCATGAATCAGGGAAAGATTTTGAAAAAGGGACTAAAGGGGCTAATAATAGCACCCCATTAAAATTAGAAGATTTCACTAAAGAAATTTTGGAAACAAAACCGATGAACTCGCGGATACCTAAGAAGTGGTATGATAAGGGTGGAAAAATTTCTATTGATAGTGATGGAACTTGGACTTATACTAACAAGTCTGGAGTATCAGTAAGTTATCCTAATGGTTATCCGGATTTTACACCTTATATGCATCCAAATGTTAAGCCTGTACAAATAGAGGTTCGTTCGCCTAAAAATAATCCGAAAGATTTTGAAAATGCTAATAAAGCAGCTAAACTAAGTAAAGATACTGACCCGCCAATTTTCGATAAAAGGAGACCTCCTATAGGATATACTTGGCATCATCACCAAGATGGGAAAACAATGCAGCTTGTAGAAAAAGATATTCATGATGAATTTAAGCACATAGGTGGACAATCAAAAACGAATGGGAAAAATAGCAAATAAGGAGTGGGACTAAGATGAAAATTGAAATGATACATGAGCGTTTAACTACCGGTGATTTAGAGAGTTTTGAGCAAAATCATAATATTACATTTCCTATAGATTATAGAGAATTTTTACTTGCGTATAATGGAGGTTATCCAACTCCAGGTACTTACAAGATTTCTGATGAATTAGGTGAAAGTATATTAAATATTTTTTATGGAATTGGAAGTATGTATGACAATTTAGAGAAAAAATTTGATATTTTTGATGAAATATTAGAAATTGGCTTTATTCCAATAGCAGATGACCCAAGCGGAAATCAAATATGTATCGGAATAAGCAAAGAGTATTTTGGACAAATTTATCATTGGGCACATGATGAAGAACAGAACGGAATGGAAAATATGTATTTTTTATCAAACAATTTCAATGAATTTCTTGATAGTTTATATGAGGATGAAGAGGAATAATCCCTAATAAAAAGGCCCATTAAAGGGGCCTTTTTTCATGCAAACAACCTTGTCCAACTAGCTTTTCCAGCGCCCCCATCCACAGCCAGACAAAAAAAAAAAACGAAGGCAAGCATGGTGATGGAGATGCCAAAACTCCACATCAACCAAAATCAAAAAAACACGATCATGTTCACAAGGTGGAAAAGAATCACGAGTCTACTAAAGGTGCTGAAACCGTTTCTGGTAAGCATCCTCATGAGTCTTCTAAGCCGAAGAAGCATGAGCCAGGGAAAGATGTTGACAATGGAAGTAAAATAAAAACTCCACCTGAATTTGGTAGGAAGATGGAGTATGTTTTTGGTAATGCAACTGGTAATAAGCACAATATCGATCGTTCAATTGCTATGGAAAGGCAACTGAATAGTATTGGGATTTTTGATAATAAAACAGGCAGGAAGCTTGTTCTTGATAAATTAACAGATACGTTCAATGATGCATCAAGTATATTAAAGACCCAAGATAATGGCCGAATTGTCAGAGAGTCCTTACTTACAGGTCCAAATGGAGTATTAAAAGTTGAATCTGTATGGGACGGAGAAAAATTGATAACAGTTAAACTCTTTGGAGGAAAATAATGAGATTAGTTAATAAATTTAATGAATATGAACTCTATGAATTTGAGTCAAAATCAGAACTTGAAGAATATGTTGAAGTTAACCAAAGTATTCTAATCAACACTAATTGTGTGGACAAAAAGAAATTTTATGCGATAAAAATCAAAACATTAGACTCTACTATTATTGGTATTTTTGGTGGATTACATGGAATTGAGCCATCAGCACGGATAGACAGAATGGAAAATTGCATTCTTATAAATATCGATGAAAAAATTTATTGTGTAGATTTGAAAGACTGTGGAATGAAATGGGTGAAAGAGTTTGATTCTGTTGTCTATGAAGTGATGAAAGCATCAGATTTAACTTTTCTTGTCATATGTGAGTTAGGTGTTGTTAGTCTTAATTATAAAGGAGAAAAACAGTGGGAGCATACTAGCGATGTAATCACAGATTTTGAACTTGATAGTAAGACATTAAAATTATCTACTTATGAGGGAGAGTATTCTCTTTTGTTAGATAACGGTAATATTATTTGACTATAGTCGAATATTAAGCTAAGCATTCAAGTTTACTGGCATATCAGAGTTTGTTAAAAACGAAAGGGCGTCCAATAGTCTAAAACCGACTTACTGGGCAGCCCTTTTAATTGTTAAAAATAAAGAATTTGTGAAAGGGACAAAAAGCATAATAGTTATACATCAAGGTATTACGTTTTAATATTTGATTTGTGAAAATACGTAAATGGCTAAAGATTTTACATGAGCCTTCAACAGAGGCTTTTCAATTATCTAACAAAGCTTTGTCCAAGTAGCTCTCCCAGCAATCCCATCCACAGCCAGACCACTTGCCTTTTGAAAAGCTCTTACAGCTTTCTCAAGTCCATGACCAAAGATAGAATCAAGACCATTCACATCATATCCCTTACAGATCAACAACGCTTGTAGAATCCAAGTGATATTTCCTTTTGCTCCCTTCCGGACATTTACGACAGCCGCACGAGTTTTAGGTCCCCATTCCCCATCTACGACAAGGCCTGCACCAAATTGTTTATTTAACTCGGTCTGTAAGCCCTTAAGCAAGGCTTTGTATGTTTCAGGCCCTTGATAACCATCTACTTTAATAGTGAGCTTATATCGTTTATTTAACGTATTTTGAATGGTTCTAACAATCGCACGATCACCACTGGAAAATGATTTCTTTGTTGATGACTTCTTTTTAGTTGGTTTTGGAACTGCAGGTGTTGCATTGTTTACTTTCGATACGAGGACTGGACGCTTACCAGCTTGTAATTGGCTCAAAGTTAAACCCTCCATCATCTCTAAATGTGGGTAATCTTTAAAGCTCCTCCAGTCCCCTCCCCATGCAAATCCTAAAGCCTTTGCAATTTGAGCGACTCTTTTCCATTTCGAATTAACAGTCCAGATCGCTGTTTTGCCATCTGAGGATAATAAAACATAATCTACTGCTAAACCGTAATTATGGTTAGACTGTCCGACTTTAGCGTTAGTCACAATCTTCCCTGGTGCAGTTCGTCCTTTCGCATACAGCTTATTTTGTTCCGCAAAAGAACGATAGCCAGATGTCATCTGTACATAAATACCTTCTTTATATGCCCTTTTGATGATTTCGATTGCTGTTTCTTTTACTACCGGATGGATTCCAGATCCCATATTTCGAACAGAACGATCAATCAATGCTTGTAATGATACCGCCATTGTAAAACACCTCTATTTTTTTATTTTTTACAATTAAAAGAGACTGCCAACTGGCAGCCCTCTCATTTTGTTAATTCGTTTTGTTTTAAAACTTCTTTTTGCTGCTTACCTTTCTCTGTGACATAATTGTTTTTATACCAAGCCACAACTGCCGTAACGATCGTAAACACTGTAGAACCTACCAAATATAAAGCATCTGCTAGCGTATTGACTTGGTCTTCACTTATCGGCAAAGCACCCTTTCCGAACATCATCAAAGTCTGGTTCACCAATGCAATAAAAAGAAGCACCGTCCGAACGACTGTGCCTTTGTCAACGTTTTTCATATTATATTTTCCTCCTTCTTATTTCTGCAAGAGATTATAAAATAATGCAATCGTTCCACCGATCACACCGGTACTGATCGCCGTAATGATTGCGCCTGTGATGCTACGCTTAATCCAAGTTGTGTTTTCTTCGATTTTGTTGAGTTTTTCATTGATAGATATAATCTGTTGATCGTGTCGTTCTGTTGTTCTCTCCAAAGTGCTGACACGCTGCTCCAAGGCTTTATGATTACCCTTTATCTCTGTGATCTCTTTTTGAAACACATCTATTTCATTTGTTTGTGACATCCCCTATCCTCCTGTTCTACATCGCTTTCACCCCTTTCGAGGCAAAATAAAAAAGCCGCCTATTTCGCCGCTTGTGGTTTACTTTGTGTGAGTTTACTCTCTAATTCTGCATTTTTAATGGTCAAATCTTCGTTTTTCTTTGCCTCTAATGTATAAAGAGCTTTGTATTTTGATAATTCATAATGTGCCCGTCCTACTTCCTCATTCAATGCTTGAATTTGCCATAGATTTAATTGATGTTGTTCTACCAGTTCTTCATAACTCGGTTGTTTTTGGCTCAACATTACCCCTCCCTTATCCATCGTCAGGAAAAGCGTCCCCGCGTGGTTTGGCCACCATCTCCAATCGTTCATATTCTGTAATTAAACCCATTTCTACAGCCGCCGCCATTTCACTTGTTGTGATCGTTCCATTTTTCCAACAATCATTAAAATAAAAGTAGCAGACACTTTGCTGTGTGGTCATATCGTTGTCACATTCCCTTTTCAGCCTGATTTTTCATGAGAATATTGCACACACGCTGCAAACTCATCACCTGTCGCCTTAGGGTGTCAGCTTCATCAATGGGTGCTGGTACTTTTTCATTGCTTTCTTTGACTTTCTCAATTTCTTCTGCTGAAAGACCTTCTTCCCATTGCTGAGTCTTCCAATTGATGCGAGGTTGATAGAATTCTTCTCTAGAAGGCTCAAAAGCATTCTTAGGTGGGGATTCCCTTTGTTCTTCTGGTATATAATGGCCTTCGTCATCGAGTATTTTTTGATAGAAAGCACCAATAACATAACCCTCTTCATCAACAAGAGAAAACTCACGATGTTTCAAAACAACACCCTCCTTATGTTGGGTTTTTTGATCGCCAACTGATATTTGAAAGACTAACTTCATATTCATTTCCATCTGATGGAGCATATCGAATCAACACAAATCCAGTATCAGGTCTGACTTCAATTCGTTCTTTTCCTGTACCACTCCATACATAGGCTGGAAAAATTTCTTGATACTCCGGCTCCAATCCTCTAGGGATTGCAGCTACGTTAAGGGTAGAGCTTTTGTTTGTTCCCAATTTCTTTATAAACCCTCTGAGTTGAATGGTTCCTGATTCATCTATTCTATATTGAGCACTTCCAAAAGGCCCGTACTTGTTAACGAACGGAGCCATCAATTGCAATGACTTCCAGCCGTTATCTTGGTTTTTTATTAGAACTCGACTTTTGATTCCTTCGAGCTTTGTTTCATATTTCCGTCCTTCCTTCCCATAATATGAAGATGTATTCTTAATACTAAACGTCTTTTGGTTATTTAAATAGAAATCAAGATATGTCCCTGCTGCATCCTCTGTATCAATTTGGTTTTGGCTATAAATCTTTAAGGATGATGTATACTTTGAGTCATCATAGGTTTTTCCACCATCTACTGTGATCGTTCCATTTTCAATTAGAACACGGTTCTCGTCATATAAAACAACGCCGTTCTGATCCTCATGCTGTCTTTTTTGCACAAAAGAAGATGCTGTTAGTTCCATCACATCAAACGTAAAATATAAATGGTTTTTCTTCTGGTAAATCGTATTTGCTTCAATATAAGCATAAAGGTCTTTCGTATTTGACAAAGGTTCAAATCTCCCGCCTTGGATAAGCGAACCTTTGATTGTAATTCCATTAATCGTTCCCGCTGTGAGTTTATCAGCTGAAAGATCTTTAATTTTGGCGTTTGTGATTGAAGCATCTTCAATGTGATTTGAACTTATTCGGATAGTGGCTGCCGAATATTCTGCCGTAAAATCACTTGCTGTTCCGTGTGTATTGACTGCTCGAATACGATAATACCAAACTTGGTTGACATCAACTTCATGAGCGAAACCGCCCACTTTCCCTCTCCATAACCGATTAGAAAAATTCGTAGTGTCTGGTGTAAATCCTTTCACTTGAGAGCCGTAGACCTCGTATGCTGCAATGTATGTGTAAGAGTCATAAAGCCATGAAACATAAACTTTAGAAAATAGCCCTTTCACCTCGACTTGTTGGGGCATTGGTGGCTTTTTGTCTGGAAAGTTGTCGTCCGTAACAATCGTGTTGCCTTTCTCCTGCTCAATATCTCTTACTTTTTCTTCGATCTCTTCAAGCCTTTTTTCAGGCCCATGGATGTCTAAAAACTGTCCCATTTCAACTTGAGCCGTATTTTTCGGATCTGATATGTCATATTCAAGCGCAATCACTCGGGTTTGAATCTCGATAGGCCGCTGGAAATTGTCGTCTATTGCGATCATCGTATCTCCAAGGTCAACTGCTTCGTGTTCATATCCTGCTATATACTCAAGAAGTTCAAGTTTAAGAGAGTAATTAACTTGAATGGACTCAGAATTGATAAGGGTCTCATAAGTTTTTTGAAGAAGAACTGCTGGATCTTCTATCGTGTCATCCTGCCATTTTTTAAATCTATGCCGTAAAGTCCCGTCAGTCTTGAGCCTTCCGAATGTCTCTAATAGCTTAGGATCTCCAACCCACTCTTGACCTTCAGGTTTATCGACTGGATCACCTTTGGCCACACTCCACTCTATCTCTGAGAAGTCAATATATCTCGAATTTCCGCCTGCTTCTGTTTCAAGACTAGCCCCATAACCATAAAGAGCTGTTACTGGGTAGCTTAGAACAGTCCTTGTGATTTCCTGAATATCTTTATCGATTTCAGCCCGTTTCCCAGTGTCTTCTCCCCGTCGTGGCAGTATATGAATCACTCGATCAATGATACGGTCGTCTTCCTCACTGAACACAACCTCATCATAAAATTCGCCGCCCCATACTTGTAATATTTTGTTTAAAGCTTCCATCGCACTAATACGATAAAAGTGAGTAGAGTTTAGCCCTGTTTCGGCTATGACATTCCCTCTCCATCTCGTACCTTCTAGGACTCTATCTATAGCATATTGAGCCGTTTTATCATGCGGTCTGATATCCGTGACAAACTCTTCATATAGTTCTGCTATGCCTGGTTCACAAATGGCACGAATGCTTGGTATTCCATCACGATCAACCTCTTCAAGTTCCTTTATAACAAAAAGTCGTTTTCTTCCTTTGAAGTCTTCGAACACGACTTGATTTTCTTCTTTCATATATTGACTATCTTCATGATCTGCATCCACGACAAAAGAAAAAGAAGAGCCGATATTTAGCTCCTCTCGAAAAGGCGCATCATAGAAACGACATGCTTCTTTCGCATCGCTTGATAGCATTGTTAATTTACGATCTCTATTGTCGAAAATCCACATATCGGCCATAATCGCACCTCCTTATATATACGCCTTGCGAAACGCTATATTGCTTTTATGTGTTGTGTTTACAGTACATTCCCCTACAGGTATATCAAACCATCTCGACAGCATAAGTAACGCATTCATGTTGACTTTGTCGCTGATAATTACTTTTCTCTTATCAAAATCGATAACAAGAGTGTCTCCCTGAACAAAATTAAATTTAACCTTAATGCGCTTATTAATTGTGCCGTCCTCTTTCAACAGCTGGATTTCATACGTGGATGCTTCTGACTCGAAAACGCATGTTACTGTCGGTGTCGCTACTCTCTTCCCGTCGTTTTTAATCACTGTGGGGCTATTGGTTTCAGTCGTGACAATCGTTTCGCCACCTTCTTTTTCCGGATCCGGACAGACAAACGTTAGCGTTACTTTGTACATCCCATTTTTTTCTTCATTTTCTTGAGCTGTACTGAAAATAGCATAATACGTTCGATCCAGTTCATCAGAAAAAACCAAAGGCTTTTCCTTTTCTGTAGCAAGAATATAGTTGATTTCCTCTAAGATTTTTCTTAATTCTTCCGCGCTGCCAGCCATAAATAAGGTGTCAATCTCGATAACTCGTTCCGGATACCTTACATTCTTTAATTTGGCACCATCGATGCCCGACAGGGATACGAGATTAATTTCCCGCCCCAAAATGCCACGTCCCCTGACATCAATCACAAAAAAGTAATCAGTCAAAATGATGCTATTAAAAGTGATGGTGAATTCCACAGGTTGGAGCGTTTGACCAAAAGTATCTTTTGTTGCTGTAGTTAGGATCTTTTTATAATCGATCACCGTCTTATACTGACCCTCCTTCCATCTTCTCGGTTTTGGAAGGTCTTGACATGCTTATACGTGCCACGTCCAACCTCTTTTCCATCCATCTCAATAATAATTGGTTGATCTGGTATTTCGAAGTTTTCAACTTCTGCCCCAAACGTATGTTGTACCCGTCTCAAATCTCCGCTGCTGATGGCTGCATCATATGCGAATTGTGTTTGTTCAGGAGAAAACATAGCCAGATCTGCGACCTTTTGCGTTGCTTTAGAAACAAGCGATCCTGCCTTTTCAATACCGACTGCAACACCTGCCGGAATCATCTTACCGACGTTATCACGCATCCATCGGGAAGGTGAATGGATGCCAAGTAACCATTGAATTTTACTCTTGATGCCATCTGTAATTTCCCCTACTTTTCTCCATACAGCCGTTGCCATATTTCCAATACCGTCGATCAATCCTTGGATAATGTCTTCTCCGATGTTAAATAAATTGATTCCTTTAAGGAATTTAACAGCATTGTTCCAAAGTCTTTTGATCGTGTCTTTAACTTTTGTCATGATCGTAGACACAGCCTCTTTCATATTGTTAAAGTTGTTTTTAACAGTTGTCCATACGGTTCGCGTTACACTCCCAACGATTGATCGAATTCTATTCCAAACGCTAGAAATAACAGATCTTACCGTGTTAAATACATAACTCGTCACAGACTTGATCGTGTTCCATGACGTTTTGACAACATTTAAGACGCCTCTCACAACTGTACTTACGAGTGATTTGATCCCATTCCAGATAGATTTCACTATTGAACTAATTCCATTAAAGACAGAACTTGTCAATCTCTTGGCTGTATTCCAAGAGTTTTTAATCACATCGACAAGACCTGTTACAAGGGATGAAATTACTGTTTTGATTCCGTTCCAGATCTGTTTTCCAGCTTTGCTAATGTTTTGCCAAATTTGTTTAAGATGGCTGGCAAACCCTTTAAAGTCTCCCTGTACCAGATCAATAACAAGAAGCACAGGACCGAGGATTGCATTTTTGATAAGATCCCATACACCTTTTGCAATACTCGATATTCCATTCCAAATACCAGACAGTGTACTAGATAAGATAGAGAAGTGATTTTTCACTCCATCTACAATACTTGTAACCACGCCAATAAGGGTGTTTTTGATCGCGCCCCACACTGAAGATACAGTGCTTGAAATCGTGTTCCAGATACTTGATAGAGTAGTTACGATCACATTAAATGTAGGGCCGAATACAGCTACAATTCCCAACCATATCGGCTGAATGATATTCATAAAGTTTGTCCATGCCATCTGTGCTGTTGTCGTGATACCCGTCCATAAATTTAAGAAAAATTGAGTTACACCACCCCATGTAGTTGAGGCTACATCTACTACTTTAGACCAGATTCCAGACAAAAAATTGGTGATTGAGTTCCAAATAGAAATTGAATTTTCTTTAATACCGTTCCACAGGTCAATAAAAAAGGCAGAGACAGCATCCCAATTTTTGATGATTAAAAAAGCCGCTGCAGCTATAGCCGCAACGACCATTAAAATTGGATTTGAAAGAAAAGCTTTTCCAACAATACCGATCACAGATCCAACCCACTTGATCGCTTTTCCGACTTTTTTCGCCATACTTATGATATCTGCCCATTTGAACGCTGAGGAAAAAGCGATAGCTAAAGGCGTAACAGCTCTAAATAGTCCACCGATCGTGATTAAATAGCCGATTACCTGACCAATTACCGGGTTCGACTCCATCATAGAATTTGTCCATTTTAAAAACGAATTCACTAACTCAAGGATTTGAGAACCTAATGGAGCCATACCAACCCCAAGATTCACAATTAAGTTAGCAAGTTCACCAACTAGTGATAATACTTTTGGTGTGTTCTGCCTAACATAATTGATGAATTCTTGGAATGCTTGTGACTGGCTTAAACTATTCCCCCATTCTTTAAAGCGTTCTGTCAGTTTGACAAGACCCGTTAACATGTCACTACTCATGGGAGCAAACGCTGTAAAAATACCGATTAAGCCAGATCCGATATTTTTGAATATCGTCAACAACTTCGGACCGTTTTCTTTCGTATACTGAATAAAAGCCTTGAATTTGTCAGACCCTGATAAGCTTGCCGTCCATTTTACAAAAGCCTCAGAAGATTTTAATATACTTTTAGACATCTGTTCACCCAAAGGACCGAAAGCAACCATTAGATTTAAAAAGCCACGCAAATAATTGCCCATCGTTTTCGTCATTGTTAGAAATTGAGGACCAGCATTTTTATTCAAGTAGTCAAAGAATTTCTTTACATCTGGAGCATTCAAAGACTTCTTAAAGCTTTCTGACAGCTCTAGACCTGCGTTTGCGACAGATTTAAACATCGGTCGAAGTGAATTAAGAATCGATTTCAAGCTATTCAGAGAGTTAATGAACGTCTGCATGATCGGCTTTTTGGTAGACTTCGCAATTTCTTTCCAGTTTGCTTTAAAACTCTCCAATGTCGACAATGCTTTTCTTTCTTCTGCACCCAAAGACTGCTGGATCGTTTTGATTTGTTGCATGATTTTGGCGCGTTCTTTGAGATTTGTGGTCTCGTCCAGCTTTTTTTGTAGCTTCTCTAAGTCTGAAGATGCTTCGAAAACGCCTTTTATATTTGAAACAGCTAAAGCCCCAAATGCTCCCGCACCTGTTGCAGCTGTTCCAAAAGCACTTGCAAGCCCCATCAGTCCACCAGAAGCAACGCCAACGACAGGACCTAAAGAACCTATTGCCGCCGTTAGTGATGCGATAACGGGAACAAGAGCAGGAAAGAGCGATATTTTTAATCCTCCAAAAGCATTGCCAAATACAGTTTGAAATGAACTGATCACTCTGCTCAAACGGTTCATTCTGCCTTCAAACACAGCCATTCGGCGTTCAAATTCTTTAATATTGGCTTTTACATTCACAACAATTCTGTCCGGAACTGTTCGGACGGTTGCTCTTACACGCGTCATAGCTCGATTAAATTTACCGATCTCCGCGTTTACTATTGCCGTAAGGCGTTCGACCATGTCACTTTAGCCCCCCTTCTGTGTGAAATTCAATTGAAATCCAGCAAGAGATTTTTTCATTCTTCTTAATGCCTCTAAATCAGGTCCAATATCACGAGCTTCTCTCCAGCCGTCTTTCTCTTGATCCACCATCCGCCGGGCTTTGTCTGCGTTAAACATCTTTTTAGGACTGACTTGTCCCTTTTTATTCAAGGCGTATCGATGAAACATCGCATTTTGCGTCATCATTTCAATTTCATCGATTTGTCTATACTGCGCCCCCCGCAAAAAAAGCTTATACTCATGAGGAGTCCATGAAAGGATAAGCTCGGGATCATGTATATTTAAATAACGGGCAGCATTCACAAACACATCATCAAAATTTATTTGTTCATCTCTTTCCTTTGGTTCTCGAGTCGTTCGACCATCTCCTGAATCTCTTCCCTCTTCAGTGATCGATCTCTGAACTCTTCGTCCGTTTCCCCATTCCTCTTGGAAATAGGTTTCTTTAGATAGTTGAACTCTTTCCAAATGTTCTTGACTTGTACAATAAAAAAACCCGATTGATCCACTGCCTGGAACGCTTCTTTATACAGTCTTTCCGTTCCTTTTGCACCTTCTTCATTGATCACTTTTTCAAGTGCTTCCTCAATCTTTTCAACTGAAGGCTTTTTGTCTTTTAAATGGGATAAAGCACAATCCCAAAAACCCACCAGATAAAGTAGTTTTCTTTGTTCAAGAAGGTTTAAATAAATTGTCCGCAAACCTCCTTGTTTGTTTCCGTCTGCGTCTGGCTCGTTGTATTTTGCTTCTGCAGTTCTTTCGAATTTAAAATCACAACGTGCCTCAAATTGTTTACCGTCAATTTCTAAACATGCCATTATCAATTCCCCCTTAAATAAAGAAAGGCACCCGTAAAGGCGCCCTTGTTTTTATTGATTTTCTTTTATATTCGTTACACAATATTGTCAGCCTAGGCCGTATTAAGTTGTTTTCTTTTCTTTCTTCCGGTTATTAAATCCACCCGTTGTATCTCCTGGGTTTTCCCAAAGAATGTTGAGAGCAGTTTCAACAAAATTATCTGGTAATTCAAGTTCTCCAGGTACTGTCCGCACAAGAACAGGAAGTGATGTATTGATTTCAACGAATCCGTCTGCTGGCTCACTTGATTCAAGATTTTCAATAATGGTATAACCAAAGCGTGCATTATACTTTCCATTTGCATTTTTTTGATTTAAATTAACGCGCCATACTTTAAGCTCAGATTCATTGTCATATGTCCATTCCAAAGCCTTTTGACCATCGTCCCCATCTTCCTCATAAAAAGTAAGTTCAAACGTCTCACTTTTGGAACCATAACCTACAATTCGACCTGTTTTTGTTTGCTCGTCGACCATTTCTTGCTCACGGGTCCAAGTGCCTTCTGTTTGATGGGCTACAAGTAAGCCTTTAGATCCGACCGGAGCACTTGAAGCCTGTACAAGATATACAATTTTTTTACCTGTGTTAGGCATTATCTCTCCCCCTAATTGTTTATATAAAGCCGCAGTCTTAAAATTCCGTGTTGTGTAAAGCCGTCAATATCTGTGATCACCTGAGCCTGTTGTAATTCAACCTTTAAAACTGTAAATCCATCAATCTCAAGTGCTGGTCTTGTTAATGCTTGCAGCATAAGCGAAAGAATTTGCTTCGCTTCTCGTTTGCCGTCCTCTGCTCGGCTCCAGCAATGCAACACAGTTGTGATGTTCTCCCCGAAAGACGTCTTTGTTTCAAACGGTGTTGTCGTATCCTCTCCAATCGTTACATACGGGTAAGGCGTGTTCTTATTCGGGTTATCAAAAACACCTGTGATCACATGGTTTAAAGTTTCATCAGCCTCAAGCCTCTTATATATCGCTTTTTGTAATTCCCATAGCGCTAGTTTCATCTGTTCAGCTCCCTTGTGAAGTGCTGCCCTCCTGACTCTACAGCAGGGAAAAAGAACGGTTGGGCATGCATACCACGGGTGAAGACATAGCGCCCTAGCTTCTCATCAAAATATACCCAAGGCGTTTTACGACCCTTTCCTGAAACACTATAAATTCCGGTTCCAAATTCAACATAAATTCCATATGAAGCTCCAACAGTGATTTTTGCCTTGAGACCACCATCGTAATAGTTGATTTCTATTGAGTTTTTAAGATTACCCTCATCTACAGGTGCCAAGGCAACAGCTTGGCCATAGATAATTTCTGCAGTTTCAGTAACAATCTGCTTCACTCGGTCAATCACCCTGTCACTAAAGGTTCTGACAGCCCGATCAAACTGTTGCCAGCTTCTTGATCCATGATTCATTTGCTACACCCCTGACTGACATTTAAAGCAAAGGATTTCCCCTTGCCCGCCTTGATCTATTGGATGCGATTTGATGACTAAAACCTTGTCATTCTGATCCTTCCAGATGATCCGCATGTCATTTGCAACATCATCCCGATATGGGAAATAAACATTGTATTCAATCGGGTTTTCGAGTTGCTGGGCTTGATAGTATTCACTACCTGTCAACGGATCGACAAAAGCTTCACAGCTAGAAATCACATCAACCCATTCCTTTTTACTGCCGCCTCCGCCTGTTGGTATCTCCTTTGACTTTTGAAAACTGATTTCATGTGGAAATTCATCATATACCATTAAACAACCCTCAATTTCTTGTAGGGTTTTAAATACCTCATGATGGTTTCTGGCAGTTCTGTCACATAAGAATAGGACAGGTCTCCCATATTTCGGCTGCTTAAGTTTACTGGATTCATATTGAATTCAATTGCTTTGGCTACAAATAACTTAACTCCTGCTGGAAGAACTTCCTGACCATCAACGGTAAAAGTGTTATTGCAGTACGCTTTGGCGTAATCAATAAACATCGGGATCCCCTCTTTAAAATAATCATCATACTTATTTGTGGTGATCCTTAACATCGTTTTTATTGTCTGGATATCCATAGAAAAAACCCCCTACATGTTACGCTTTAGGTGGTTGTGGCTTTGTCTGTGCCGGTGTAAGAGCCGCAAACGCATCATCTGTTAATGTCATAAAACCGACTTGTTGGGTTACACGTAGGGCGACCATATCGCGCTCATACAAGTTGATTGGCTTACCATCTTCATCTACAACTGTTGATAAAGTGGCATCTTCTGAAATTTTATATTCCATTCCTTGAGGAATTCCGTAACGTGTATAATTCCAATCAGCTGCGAGCATTGCGGCTTTTGTGTAATCCCAAGACTTAGAATCCACATAGCTAATTGGCAGACCTAGAGCCTGCTGGGTTGCGCCACCTTTTGCATCATTGAAGATCGGAAGACCGTTTCCGTCTTTTGTTCCGCGTAATTTTTGACGGAATCGACGAGTGGTCGTAAATCCATCTACATCCTTGTCAGCGTCTTCCACTAACGCCATGACGGCATTTAACTCATCATACAGATTGCCGATAGAATCCAAAGCAACCGTATGTTTAGACGCTTTCACTTTTTCATAAATGGAAACACCAGCACCGAATGGCGAATCAATCCCAAACAGTGCAGCCTGATCAAATTTAATGGCGAACGCTTCAGATATAGCTGGTCGCATTTGCGTAAAGAAGTCCGTTACTGTATAGCGTAAAAATTCTTTTGTCACTGGAATAATGACCCCAAGTTTTTTGGAAACCATCTTCGCTTCTAACCATGTGGCTTTAGATGTTTGAATCTTTTCACCTTCTCCAACCCAGTAAGCCCCAGGACCAGAAGCAAGATAAGTAAATTTTTTCTCAGGTTTTTTCATTTCTTCATATTTTGCTAGTTTTGTAATCGCTGATTGTGTCATAAACTCCTTCAAAACTAATGTCCCTTGTTCGCTAGGAACCTTTCCATTAACTGCATCTTGCATTAACACGTTATTCGGATTAAATGTAGGCATCAATTTTTCCCCCTTAATTTCTAATACTTGCATCTGCCGCAAGTTTGCTAATATCTAAATTCTCACTTTGTCCAGAGTTGCCGCCTTTTTCTACTTCACGACCATTTTCTTTAAACTTTTCATCAATCGCTTTTTGTACAGCAACGTTATATTTTTCTTCAAGTGTTCCTAGATTGTTCAAGGTGGTATCTTCATCATCTCCAAGGAAGTAGGCGACAAGATCAGTCGGTAATCCTTTTTCAGAAGCATAAGACACCGCCTTGTTCATTAGTTTTTCACGCTGTGACTCTTTGCGCTGATTTTCTAACTCCTGTTCCAGTTTACGAATTCGCTTTTGTTCTTCGGTCTCTTCTGGGTATAGCTCTTTCACCTTGGCATCAACCAAAGAATCAAGGTTGTTCGCTTTCCATGTTTCAAGGCTCTTTGAAAAGTACTGATCCAGCTTCGGTTGAATCAGTTGTTTTCCATCATCCGTATCCAAGAAACCTTTCACCTTATCAGCTGATACGGCAGAAAGTTCTCCAAGATAGGCTTTGACATCGTCTCGATCTTTATTTTCAGCAAAAAACTTTTTAATTTCTTCTAAAGTCATATTTTCTTCCTCCTTCGCCCTCTACAGTTCAAGCCTGTTTGAGTGCATGAAAAATAAGCCTTTTTACGTCTTGCTTAGGACAAAATAAAAAGCCGCTGTTTGGCGACTGTCATTGATCATTCTCACTTTCGAAATCAAAAATTAACTGTTTTAACGCTTGGTAAATTTCGTTGTACCCTTTTTGATCACCAAACATGACAGCATTTTTTTGCATTTCTATCAGGTATTTTATAAATTGATTTTCATACATGTCATTACCCTCTCTTCTTCATAGATTTGTACCACTCTTCATAGGTTTGGTATGGAATCACAACGTTTTTCCCTTCGACTCTGGCTCGTCTAACTTCAGGAACCTTACCGTTTACTAGGAAAATGATTGAGCAACGGCAGTTTATATCGTCTTTCGCATTGTGCATATGACCTGGAGCCTTGCCAACGCCCCCATAAATGGACTTGAATACGCCATCACGTTCAACGACCTTACCGTCTAGCTTCTTATGACCGATACGTGTCTTGGTATCCAGCGTACTTACCCACATTTTCTTTAAATCAGCCTTTTTTGAGGCTTTCTCAGCACTCCTGAGCCTCCCTTCGACTTGAACTCTATGGGCTTCGGTTCGGGCTACTCTACGGGCTTTTGCACGGCTAAAATGGACACGGTTTTCAATCCTCTTTGCCATCTTTGCATAACCTTCACCAGCAAGTAGACCTTGAGCAATTTCGATGCTGATATCATTTACAATTTTATTTCTTGCTGACTCTAAAATATTGGGTAGCTTTAACTTTTCAATCGGGTTTTCCAAAGCTGCCATAATCACAACAGCAGTAGGAATCGTAAAACCCATCTTCACTTGTGCTTCAAATTCATATAGGTAGGCTGACCTTAGATAATTTTCAACGAACTGTTTTTCCATTAAGTTATTGATCAGTTTCAATAGTTCGCGATAATCCTGGTGGATCTCTGACGCCATGACCTCCATTTCTTTTCTGAAACGGTTGTACTTGTTTATTTCGGTGTATGAAAGTTCGCCATCCTTGCTGTATTTCTCATACATTAAAGCAATTTGACTCTTAATCTTTTTCAGACGATTCGCGAAAAGCTGATCGATCTTTCGTTCTGCCTCTTCAATCATTTGGTCAAGGTATTGATCAAGATCGTTTTGATTCTTCATCAGGTTCACCGCCCTGATGTGGCTGATCTTCTGAGTCATCATCTAACGTGCTTAAGTGCTGTGTATATTCGTCCTGTTCCTCTTTCATTTTCTCTAGTTCATACTGAACATCATCTACAAACGATAGTAAAGAAAGCCTTGTTTCTTCACTGACAAGCCCTTTCAAGCTGGCTGTTGTTTGGGCTTCCTCAAGGATATTGGCTGGTAGATTACGCTTAAAGCCAAACCATACTTTTAAATATTCATCCGGCTTAGCTATGCCCTTTTTGCCCCATGCAGAAAAGATGATTTTGTATTGATACCGGAGGGCTGCCGTCATCTTCCGTTCCATTGTGATACATTTATTTTCGAGTGCCATCAATTTGTATTTCATGGCGACACCTGTGATATTACCGCCGAATGATTCATCTGAGAAATTGACGGACTTAGCGAAACGGAGAATGTTTTCTTCTAAACGATCTAAATGGTTTTCAATGATCGCGTCATTGATATCCTTAGTGAGATAACTAACATCATCCTTCTCATCAAACAGTTCAAGAATGCCTGTTTCCTTTAACCGTTCAAGTGTTTCATCATCTGCCCCTAAGCCTTTTAAAATGAGATAGGCTAAACGATACTGTTCAATTTCATTACTTGCATCGGAAAGGGTGCGATCATAGGCATCAATCAAAGACAATACCTTCTCAGCATCGCCTTTTAGTTCTTTATTGTTGGCTAACCCAAACAGTGGGCAACCCTCAAACATATGTGGTTGTGTATGGTCTAAAGTAAAAGCAGAACTGTCTTTCGTGCTGAAATAATGAATCGTTGTATGATCATAAAACTCGGCTTTCATCTGCCCGTTGTAAGTCTCGTAATACCGCAAAGCATAATTCGGTTCATGAATATTGTCATCCGTTAGAAAAACAACTTCCCAAGGATCGATATTTTTAATTCGTTCATTTCCTTCTGTATCCACATAGGCAAGGCGTGCACCATAACCGCAGATCGTGGCCATTTTGCCCCATTCGCTGTCCTCATCAGATACATGATTCCTTAAGTTAAAATCTTCAATCTGTTGTTTAACTGGTGAGTCAGTTCCGGGTTCTGTTTTATTATCAAACTCATATGCAATTGGATGCCCAAAGAGATAACCTACCTTTGTATCAACAATATCTGAATCAAATGAATTGTTCAGTTTGTTATTAACCTTATGATCAATTCGCTTCATCCGACCTGTTTCAAAGTCTTCGTAGTCAATTGCTTTTCTTTGTAAAATCGGTACACCGTTTATTTCTGCTTTGTATCGATCATATAAGTTTTTCATTCGGTCATGATCTGCCTTATGTTCATCAATAACCTTTGAAATCAATTCCGGTGTTATTCCGTTTTCTTTGATTTGGTCAAGAAACTGAATCATCCTCTCACCCCTTTCTTCTCATTGGCTTTAATTGTGTATATATCGCATATCTGAGGGCGTCCAGTGTGTCATCCCAGAGTTTCACTGGCTCACCGGTATTCGGATTCCAGACATACATGAAAATCTCTTTTCTGAACCTCTCCACCTTGTCATAGACGATTTTTAACTTTTCTTTCTTCAAGAGCCGTCCGACTTCTTCAATCCCTGATAAAACAGCTTTATCAGCATTCAAAGCGTGAATCCTTTCTCTTCTGAACCGTTTAACGTGTTCTGGACGGGCTGAATCACAATAGAAATTAATGTTGCCGTATCGTTCTTTGATGTCTTTTGCAACACTCACCCAGTAATCAATCTCTTCATGTTGCTTGGCATGTTCTTCAAGCAAATAAAAACACCCTTGATCATCTTGTCCAATCACGACAATAGATCCAGGATGTTCATATCCCCAGTCAACACCAGCAAAGTATTTCACAAATTTTCTTTCTAACAGCTTTTCTGAATTGACATAATGAATATCTTTGTTGAAATCCTTGTAGACAACACCTTCAGCGCTTACCCATAATCCTTTAATATCTCGATCGTAGAACATGCCAGTCGGTGTTGATTTCTTGATGTTTTCACGGTATCGGTCAGATAAGAAGGTGTTATCATCCAGTTCATAATGAAAAGTGACAGTAGCTGCATCCGGCTTGTCGATATAATTCACTTTTAACCAATGTTCCGGATGATCTGGGTTGGTATCAACCAAAATACGGGCTCCAGTTCCACTACATCTTGACTTAATCTCGTTGAATACCTCTTCATGAGCCATTGAACCCTCATTGATGTAAGCTCCATATGATGTCATACCACGAATCCGACCCATGTCATTAATCTTGGAATGTCCAAAGCAACAGACCAACACCCCGAACAGTTCAAAACGGTTTTGCTTATCGAATTTGAATTCAATATTGTACTTATTCGATAATTCATTTAAAACATTTCGCCAGATCGAGCCAAGAGTCGCACCCGCCAAGATGTATTGTGGTTTGTTTACACCGTCTTTCTTGGCTAGCTTCTTCACTCGCTTTAACTCGTAAAGAAATAGATCGTTATTTAATAGGGTTTTACCAGTTCGTTTGGCGCCGCTGTTGATGAGCATAAAATAATCGTTGTTCATTGCAAATTTGAGGACTTTCAGCTGCTTTTCATGGTAAAGGTCTTTAATCGCCATTGGTCATAGCCTCTTCTAAAGCATAAATGTACTCAGATATTTTACTTTCAGTGGTTTCTTCATCATTTAGATCACGATTTGTTTTTTCAATGTTTAGGCGCATTTGTTCGAGTTTAAGTCGTCGTTCGTCTTCTTCATGGGCTAGTTGGTCAAATTGCTTGATCAAGCTCCTAAGCTCACCCATTGCCCTTGATTGAGCGTTCAGGAAGGTTGCATGACGATCCCAGGCGAATTGTACTTCATATTCTGTATAGTCACGACTTTCACTCTTAACCTCTCGTCCGTGATCTTCCTTATCAGCAACAAACATGATACGCTGCGCTCGGATTATGGCTGCGTATTGAATCTGAATTTGATCCCACATCATATCAGCCGGAGAACGCTCCTGAATCTCTTCCATGATCTCACGTGTTTCTTGTGGAAGATACTTCGAGAAAAAACCGTGTGTCTTTGCGTTTTGGTTTCCTTTTGGTGCGCCACCCTTGTTCCCAAATGCATTTATATTGCCAAATGGCGCACCCACTTTCTTTGTGTGCACACTTTTTTCAGAGGGTGCACTCTTTTTCCTTTCCCAACCATGTCGCCTTTTCCAAGACTTGATGGTGTTCACTGACACCCCGTACTTTTCGGCAAGGTCCTTGTATTTCATTCCTTTGACGTAATCTTTCTGTGCTTGTATATGCTTTTCGGTCATCTACATTCACCCGCCGCCTCCTTCTGATTTGTGTTGTTTTGATTAATATTAGCTCTAAACCGTACCCACACTCAGAGGCCTTCACTGCCACCAATTGTATTATCTGAGATTCACTGGATGCGGTTTACAGGGAATATAAAAAAGCATCCCTGAAGGATGCTCTTGTTATTTAATCCAATCTTTAATCTCTTTGATAGTCTTATACGCCTTAGACCATGTTCCATTCTCTTTCAAGTAGTTTTCGCCTTTCTCTGTCAGTTCAGGTCCTAATTTGTATAAATGAGGTCTATCATCTGAATAATGGACCCCAATTATATACCCTTCGCGTTTTAAAAAGTTCACAGCATCATCAAATTGATCTTCATTAACTCCAATGTCGTTTTCTGACAAAGGGATATTACCTTCAAAAATTTCTTTTAAGATTGCATACCTTAATTTATCCTTATTCATATTTCCTCCTTTCAGCCTTTAGATCTGTCTTTCTCTTTTCTCACTTTGATTTGTTCAAATATTTTCATAATAGAAATTGCTTGATTTCTATGTTTTCTTTCTACTGCAATTATCCAAACAATAGCAGCAATTGTACCAGCAGCAAAAGCTAAAGCCCCCCCATGTTTTTCATAAAAATTAAAGAACATGGTGAGATATGCTGCAAATAAAGGGATAAAGGCAGGAACATATTTTGAATGATCATGGATAATATCTATATGAGAAAATCTCGATATAGCAAATTCTAAACATTCAATATCCAACTTATAAAGAAGAGATTGGAACCTTTTGTATTCTTTCTTATCATGACCAATTCGAGTTTTTTCAAAAAAGAAAGCGAGTAGCTCCTTTTTGTGATAAGTATAGATAGCATTTTCCAGTTCTTCTAAGTCCTCATTATTCTTCTTTTTATTAATTTTCTTTTTATTCATTTTACAATTCACTCCCATTTTTAATATCGGGAATGAAATGATATGATTAACAATTCGCAAAATTTGTCGAACGAAAACCATTCTCACGATATTTGGTATTGTGGTTAACTGGGGAACCTGCCTCCCCGTCCTGCCTTCCATTTTACACTATAGATTTTTCAGGATTCAACAATTGCACAAACCGGCAATTTTGGCACAATTGGCAGATGATTTCGTCTTTCATTCTTCGTACAGTTTCCCTTGATATACCAAGGTGAAATCCAATAGCTCGATAACTCAGCCCTTCCATCATGCAATCATATATTACTTTGTGCTGCTCTCCTTGGATCATTCTGGCTGCTGCTTCTATTGCATAAACACGCTCCTCGAAATGTCGTAGACGTTTGAAAAGTCTTTCTTCTCTCAAATCCATTTCTCTCAGTTCAGCCTGACTCTTCCCAGAGCTTCCCTTTGGCATAGCAGCATCCAATCCATACTTAGCGACTCCCCAACTTCTCATCGGAATCTCAGAACCGTAAAGCACTCTTTGCAATCTATGAACTTCTTTCGCCATCCAATGATAGTGATGGATTAAATTCTCAATCTCTTTTTTATTCATGATTAATCCCCCTTATCGTTGTCTGAATGCCCCGCCTTTGGCTCTTTTGTAGATGGGCTTGCTTGTATCCATCAAGTAATTTAAATCACGATCAGTCAGCTTCTCTAACTTTTTCTGAAGCTTGTGTTTGTTTTGTCTCATGTTGTTCCTCCTTCTTTAACCAAGAGAAATAAAAAACGGACACCAAACGAACAGCGTAATTGCTGTAAGTTCAGTGTCCGCAGGCTTTCCGTCTTGGACAATTATATTGTTTCTCTTCTTTTATGATACAATAATTTTAGGGTTCTTAGTAATTTGAAGCCATCATACTCTAATTAGATAGGGAAGCAGACCACATGGCATGCTCTTAATTCAACTTAGTTTCTTCATTTCTATTGTTATGAATTTATTTCTCTTTTTGTCTTTGTAATATTTTATGATTAGATATTGATGATATCCCAACATATCTTTACACTCTCTGTGTTGAATAGTTACATAGAGTGGTTTGTTTTTAGGATAACTTACATAGATTCCTGTTACCCCACTCCAAACAAAAGCTTTTAGAGGACCAGGCGCGATATAGTTCCCTATAGTCCCAAGGGCTCCACTGAGAATAAACGGTATAAGTTTATTTTCCCAGTTTGTATATCTTACATTATCTCGTTTTTCTGTTTTTACAATTTTACATCCTCTAGTATAGTCTCCTGGGAGCATATTAATTGTGGCCTTACCTGAACCTTCAACTTGGTTTGAAGTACAGGAATTATTATTTTGATAAATCAAGTTAGGTGTAGCGATGTTGTTTGTAGTACTTCTTTGTTCAGCAGCAAAAATGCTACTTGTGGGAGCTAGTAAAACAAGACTCATTACGACTGTCAATAAAACTTTCATACTTTTTTTCAACCGAAAACATCCTCTCTTGTAATTTTATGGGCACGCATATAAGTATACACTTTTTTGTAATTGTTTGGTATAATTTTCATTAAAGTTTATAGAAAATTTTGAAGGGTTTGAATTATTAATGAGAAAAAATATCTTGCTTTTTATAACATGTGGTTTTGTTGGAGTAATAATGTATGACATTAAAGAACATACTTCTGTTACAATGGCAACGATAATTTTAGCTGCTTGTGTTGCTGTTTTGTGGACGCTTGATGGATTGTGGAAAAGATATAAAAGAAAGCAAGAGCAGGAGTAATTCTGCTTTTGCTTTCTTTTTCTCTAATATCATATTCTTGAAATCTCTCTATTCTACCTCTTGCTCCGCTATGTGAAGAAACATTGCAGAAGCCATAGGAACCATAATCAACAACATCGTAATGAACTGCTTAAAATCATCCATAAATCGATCAACATAAAGAACAAGGCAGCTTCCACACAAGAGAAAGAAAATTGTTTTAAAGAACCAGTTATCAATAGCTGTCATGATCACAGCGAACATTGTAATGCCTATGATCAGCGAATATTCTCCGATTTCGGGTTTATACACCCACAGATAGCCTGTGAAGAAGCCACCACCAAGAACAATCAATACCCCTTTTATAACCTTTAATTCTTTGATTGCCATCACTCCGTATCTATTAACCTATACTTTTCAAGTGATCACACCAGACTACTATCAATTAACAAGTAATCATTTTTTCTATCTACAAAATCTGTTGCAACCTTGCCTAATGTAAAGTAGATTTGTCTTTGCAACAGAACCAACAAAAGTTCCAAGCGCATATCTTGCACAAACCTCTTTAACTTCGTCCTTTAAATTTCCATCATCATCGGCAACGAAATCAACATACACCTCAGCTGCCTTCTTCTCATCTTCTGCTACAATCAAAGCGTAATAAGGTTCATGGATTTCATAGTATTTCATATTTCTTCCTCCTCGTCATCTTCGTCAAAGGCCATCCTGAATGTTTCTTCAATCATGAATATATGATTCTCGATCTGCTCGTTCGTCATTTTTTCAAAATCTGGATCATGCCCTGTAACATAGAACGTAGATGCTTTTTTGATCAGTTTCTGACGTTCGTTTTCCATTTTTAAACCGCCCTTTCTTATGTCGATTTTTTCGTATTCATCATAAGCAAAATCTTTGTATGTTTGATGAAGCCTTCTAATAGACCATAAACACAGACTCTTTAACTCTTTTATTTCTTCCTCGGCACCCTTTAATTCGGAGGGGACTTTCCCTATCAACGCTTGCCATATGATATTTTTATCTAATTTGATACTCATTTCGCCACCTCCAAATGAACAACTACATCATTTGAGTGAATCCTTAATATATCCCCTGTATCAAAACGAACCTCAAAACCTCCGTCGTTATGTCGAAAAGCGTTTCGATTATCTGTAATGCTTGTTACGGTTGCCCCGTCTGTGAAACTTGGTGGCTTGTATGCTTCGCCTACAACATAAGTATCTGAATGAAAAGTGATTGACTTGATCGTTCTCATTTTGTTCCTCCCCATACAGGGGAAATCCCCTGTTATAATTTGAATCCGATTTTATGATCTAAACGTTTGAATTTTCCGTTGACTGTTTCAATAGTTAATAGTCCATGGAATGGGACATCGGTTGTTTTAACTGTCCCTGTTGAGCCGTCCACGATAAGTACGATGAGTTTGTTCGGCTCAATCTTCCCTGAGAATGTGAGATCATCATTGATAGAAATTTCTTTAGGTTTGTTCACCTGACAGTCCCCCTGTGCTATGATAGAAGTACCAGTTCGTATCATGAGCACGGAGGCAACTGCTTCGGTGCTTTTTCATTTTTAATAGAGTCTATAGTCCCATTTTTCCATCGTGAAAGCTGGTGATGGTTTTAGATCCTCTCTGTAGATGATTGGATGCTTTTTGATGTATGCTTCACGTTCTCTCTCTGTCATCCTCCAAACTTTGACTTCACCCGGTAATCTCCAGTTTCTACTTGAACTCATAATTGTTTCCCCCTCTGTTTTTGTAAAGCACACCATGCCGGCTACAGAACGGTGTTTGACATTTAGCAGCTTGTTTATTTAAACCCTCTTCAAAAACGGTAATCACCTGTAGAGTCTCAGAATCATAGTTTGTTGCCATCCACTGAACAACACGCCTCGTCATGCTTAATCCTCCTTAAGAAGCATTTTCTTTTCGTCATATTCGTCAAAAATCGACATTTAGAACCTAGATTTTATGTGTCTCTCCGCTGTTTACTTTCATTTTCACGGAAAGTTAATTGTCACTGATAACCTTTTCTTTTGAGTGCTGCCCTTACCTTGTCGAGATCGTATTCAATACCACCAATTTCTATATACTCCAAATCTTTGTTTAAAAAGCCGTAGCGACGTTTTAACTCTATTAGACTAATCAATTTCATCCATAGGGTGTTATGCCCCACAGTGCGCCCGTAATCGTTTTTATAGCGTATAATCAGACGCTTAAATTTTCCCATTCTTCTGACGCCCTTGTAATTTGAACTTCAATTCCTGGCTTTTCACCGTACTTTTTACAAGCTGTTACTTTTGAAACTTGGTTGTCATCCTTCCAAGCAATTTTATTTAGTGCATCAAACACGCCTTTTACAAGATTGTCGATGTCCGGCTTTTTAGTATGCAACGTCCTGATGGATTGTTGCTGTTTGTTCTTTGACCAACTTTTAGGAATTGACATAAAGAAAGTGATATCAACATGGAGTGCTCCCGATTCGAAAGGTTCGCTTTTCACCTGCTTCTTTGCTTCCCACTTGATGAAATCTTTATAAGCCAAGTACCGATGAGCGTTTTTATTTACGAATTTGCCACGTCCGGTCATCCGAACGGCCCCCATTGGTGTAACGGGTATGTTTAGGGTAATCATTTTGCCGCCTCCTTAATGACATAACCCTTTAAAATCGTTTGATTCAAGTCATACACCGATAAACTATTCAACGGTTCGAATAAATCCTCCCACGGTTCAGCGTCGCCTGATTTGATAAATAAATGCTGTAATACGAACATTATTCTTGCATACTCTGTCGGGCCATTACGCTGTTTCACTTCTTCGCTAGGTGCACTATGAGCGATTTTTAAATAAAACTCCATTCCTTCCTCAATAGCTCGCGCCTGCGCTTGCGTGACTTCTACCTTGTCGCTAGTTTTGATCGTTAATTTGATCATTCCGCCGCCTCCAATAGATCAGGATTTCGATATATATCACCTAAAATCGTATTTGTTGCTGTTTCTGAAAACAGGTTGCGCGCTTCTTTTCTTTTCTCGTTATTGATACACCATGTA
>NZ_JAQFWW010000013.1 GCF_027706145.1 Bacillus changyiensis
CATGTATTAGGCACGCCGCCAGCGTTCGTCCTGAGCCAGGATCAAACTCTCCATAAAATGGAGTGCAGATTAGTTCGTCACAAGTGACGACATCTGCCCTGACTTGCACTAAATGTGCTTTGTATTTCTTGAATTAACAGGTACGTTTTGTCTTGTTTAGTTTTCAAAGATCATTTGTTTAAATTGGAGCGGGTGATGAGAATCGAACTCACGACATCAGCTTGGAAGGCTGAGGTTTTACCACTAAACTACACCCGCTTAATCAATATAATGGCGCGCCCGAGAGGAGTCGAACCCCTAACCTTTTGATCCGTAGTCAAACGCTCTATCCAATTGAGCTACGGGCGCTTTATCATCAGGCGACTTAACTATAATACTATGAAAAATATTTAAAGTCAACAGTTTTTTAAAAGTTTTTTTCAGCACATTTGACTTCGTTACATTATACACTTTTCAAAGCATTTGTTCATCTTTCATGTCCCCGCTGTTATTATCAGCAGCGACGAATAATAATATACCATGTCGTGAATTCAATAGTCAACAGTTTTTTAAAAAAATATAATTTTACTACCGATTCTTTTCAGCAACTTGCATTCCACTTGTCTACTTTTATTGTTAACCCTTCTCTCCCTTTTCATAACCTCCATTTAGAAATAAATGAAACAGTTTATTTTATAGAAAGAATAGAGCCTATTGAAATTTTATCATTTATAAATGATAAAAGAAAGGCAGGAAGCACTTAGACTGCCAGTGCAATTACCTTTGGCAGACTAAGCTATCACCTCCCACTGCTTCTTTATATAGAAGGAAGTTGTTTATCCACTAATTTTTGCACTTGGATCATTCTCTAAATGTTTTCTCTTATAATTGCGGAAATTATGTTCGAGTTGTTCAAGAGTAAGCCCCTTCGTTTCCGGAAGAAAGATTTTTACAAATGTAATCGAAGCAAGTCCCAGACCAACAAAAATGTAGAATGTCGAAGACAACCCAATTTTCTCAAGCAGTATTGGGAACGTGAGACCAACAAAGAAATTGGCAATCCACAAACAAAATACAGTGACCCCCATACCAAGACCACGCAGACGTAGTGGAAATATTTCTGATAGCATCAGCCATGTAACCGGCGAAATCGCCCCTTGTTGGAATGTTAAAAATGTTACGGTTAAGGAAAGCACCACATACGGAAGAGCTACCGAACCTTGTAGTATTGTTGAAAAGACTCCTATTAAAAACAAGGCTGTTGTCGTTCCAATCAAACCAGTCAATAGCATAGGACGCCGTCCAACCTTACCAAGTAGCCAAATTCCTACGAATGTCGCCAATACTGAAATAACACCGTTGGCAATATTGCCAATTAACGCAGCTTTTGTCTCAAAACCTGCGTTTTTAAGAATTTCTGTACCATAATACATAATGGAATTTACACCGGTAATCTGTTGCACAACCGCAATTCCAATCCCAAGAAATACAATTCGGCGCACCCAGGGTACAGTAAGTTCCCTATATGTCGCTTGTTTCATTCTCGACTCTTTCAAAACAGCATCTTTTATCTCCTCGAATTCTAAGTCGGCATGTTTTTCTTCGCGGATTTTTTTAAGGACACTTAATGCATCTTCATTTTTATCTTTTGAAACAAGCCAACGTGGACTTTCAGGTACTCTTAACATACCGAAGAATAAAAATAAAGCTGGAACTGCAGCGATTACCAGCATGTACCGCCAAACATGAGAAATGTCACCCATTGTTGTGCCGAGGATGGCATTGAAAGTGAACGCCAGTAGCTGTCCGGATACAATCATCAATTCATTTTGGGTAACAATTCGCCCTCTGCTTTCTGATGGAGACATTTCCGCCAAGTAAGTTGGTACCGTTACAGATGCGCCTCCTACAGCAAACCCCAGTAAAAAACGAGAAATGATCATGACAATGACATTAGGAGCAAAAGAACATCCAAGTGTAGCAAAAAAGAATAGTACAGCAAGAATGATAATGTTTTTGCGGCGACCAATATAGTCTGATAGCCTCCCCCCTAACACCGCTCCCAAGGCCGCTCCTAACAGAAGTATGCTTGTGACAAGTCCTTCTGTAAATGCGTTGAGATTAAGCTGATCCCTTTCTGCCATATAAGGTAGTGCACCGTTAATCACCCCAGTATCATAACCAAAAAGAAGTCCCCCAAAAGTCGACACTAAAATAATAGTACCTAAAAATGACTTTTGTTTTCCCTGTTCATTCATATTATTCTCCCCCGCCTTCACTTTAAATCGGTGTGTCTCGAAACATCAGTAGAAGATAATTCATTTAGGAAAAACATCATTTCACTTTAAAATCCCCCTTCTTACAATTTTCCAAGCCACAAAAAAGAATAGCTGTACAAACATCACAAATATGTAGAAAACGCTTTCAAAATAGAATTTGTTTGATACCTTTTTATTATATGATTGGTATTTGTTTGTTAAGTTTTTGTGATGTCTGATTTTATCATAGTTTTAAAATCCTTTTACGTCAACATAATTTTATAAAATCATACTAATTATCAATATAGTGTAACTAGCTTTTTTGTGACATCTTGGTTATTTTCTTATTACTTTATTGTAATGATATTAAGTGGTAAGAAAGTCAAGTTTGCCTTTAATTAAACTGTCTTAAACCATAAGGAGCTGTCCGAAAAGAGTAAATGTGTAAACAAAAAAAAGGTAGCCAACAGTCAAAGATCGACTTAATGGGCTACCCCGTCTTAAAAATCATTATTTTATGGTTTTCACAATTAGTGTCGTTAACGCCTCTGCTCCTTCAGGAACTAAGTGCACCCCATCAGAAGTGAAATATTCAGGATGATGCAGAGCTTCACTATGCCAGTCAATCAACGTCACATTTGGGCGACTGTCGGCTTGTTGGCGTAACAATTCGTTTACTTTACTTTCCCACTGCCGCGGCACACGTGTGTTGACAAGATAAATATTGGCTTTTGAGAATGAGTTAAGCAAAGTGTCCATTTGATTGTTTGTAAAATATCCATTGGTTCCCAGTTCAATAACAATATATTTGCCAGGTTGATTAAACGATTCATATTGAGATGTTAATTGAAGAGCCTGGGATAATTGCCTCCCGACTTTTCCGTCGATCGTGATATTAGAAAAGTGTTTACGAAGAGTTGGAGAAATATCAATCATAACTGAATCTCCGATAGCTAATACTTCTTTCTTAGTATGGTTTGAAGCTTGTTTTTTAGTTTCCTCGTCTGATTTCTTTTTCTTTTCTTTACTTTGATCGGCCGGCTGGTCAGACGTTTTATTTGCCTCTTGTACCGACTCAGTGTACATGACATGAGGCTTTCTTTTTTCATCAGCTATTCCGGACATTCCGCCGGCAAAAATGATAATTGCAGCAAAAGTCAGTCCAATTGACATTCGATTAATGAGAGAAGACGTTTTCCATTCTACAATGTTGTTCAGAAAAACTTTCTGGAAAAATGGTTTAAATCCGTCCTCTCGAATGGGTTTTTCAACAAAGCGATAGGAAAGCTCGGCCAAAATCAGAGTTACTGCTACCTTAAGCAGATCATGCCAATAAACAGGATTTCCAATTTCATGAACAGGTGTACCCAACACGATAACAGGGTAATGCCAAAGGTAAATTCCGTACGATCTTGTACCGACCCAATGGATAGGTTTCCAAGAAAGCAGTTGTCCCAACAAGCTGCTCGGATGACATACACAGGCGATAAAAACAGCAGCAAAAAGGCTGATTAAAAGCATTCCACCATAATAAAGGAATGGATCAAACTCATCAATAAAATAAATAGCAAGTAGTAATAATATAAAAGCGCCAAATTCTGTTCCACGCAATGCATACTTCAATCCATCTGTTAAATTCTCGGAAGAAAGTCTTTTCATCGGCCATACAAGAGCTAAAGCACACCCAATTAACAATTCAAAAGAACGAGTATCTGTTCCGTAATAGACACGGCTCGGATCTTCGCCAGGGATATACAGCACACTCATTAAAATAGCTGAGAACATCGCCAATAACAAGACCGCCAAAGCGAGTCGAGTTCTTTTTTTAAATATGTACATTCCTGCTAACAGCATGATGGGCCACACCACGTAGAATTGTTCTTCAATAGACAAAGACCAAAGATTTTTTAAAGGTGATGGTGTGCCAAAACTATCGAAATATGATAAGTTATGAAAAATAAATCGCCAATTACTAAAATATAAAAGAGCAGAAAGTGCATCACCGCGCACCATAAACAGGAGTTCACGGTTCCATAACACGACCCATATAACGGTCGTAATCATCATCAAAAAGACTGCTGGCAGTAACCGTCGAATTCGTCGCAGCCAAAAATCGCGAAAATCTATTTGAATGTCGTTCCCATATGCCGGAAGTATAATAGATGTAATCAGATAACCTGATAACACAAAAAAGATATCTACCCCAATAAAGCCTCCAGTAGCCCAACTAAAGTTAAGATGGTAAGCTATAACCGCCAAAACGGCAAAACCCCGAATCCCGTCTAATCCCGGTATGTAGCGATGGTGTTGTGTTTCATGTAACATGGTATTCCTCCAGTAATACTTCGCAGATATTCTCGTTTGCAGGTGCTCATGCTCCCTCTCACTAACTCTTCAGTAAATAGACGCAAGGAGGAAGGCTTTTTGTTACAAAAATATAAAATTAAAATGATTTAGAATGTGCCGTTCTTAAATCCAACCATCATTATGATCCTGATCATGCCCCAGTTGATCAATCCATTTTTTGATTCTTTTATATAAAAATATAAAACAACACTCTCGGTCGTGAGAGTGTTAGGGTATGTAAAGCTATGTTTAATTGTTTGCTCAGTTTGATTTCTAAAAAAGCTGAACTAAACAATTTGCCTTAATACCGAGAACGAACTTCTTACTTATAATAGCATATAAAGTCATTTTTCGGTGCAAAATCTGGACATACTGGAAAGAAATCTATCATTTTTTGCTTAAACTAAAATGAATGGATGAGTTGTATTGAAATATACACAGCAACACCCCAAATAATAAGGGCAGATATCTTATTAACGACTCTTAGAAACTTTCCATCAGAATCAATATGACCTATAAGACGTCCAACTAACGAAAATCCCAAAAACCACACCCATGACACAATGATACAAGTCACAGTAAACACCGTTTTTTCCATCCCTTCATAATGAAGAGAATTTGTTCCTATGACACCTATGATTGCATGTGGATTCAGTAAAGAAACCGATAAAGCAAACATGATCTGCTTCTTGATTGGCATAGCCGCCCCATGTTCTCTTAAATACCCTGAATAACTTTTCCAAATCGACCAACCCAATAGATTAAAAAAATAAGACCAATCGTAAACATAATCGTTTTCAAAACTGGAAGTGTTAAAACAATGAAAGAAACCCCTAATACCGCTAACAAAATAAGCAAAGTATCACAAAGCGACGCTGTAATAACGACCGGAATTGCTCTTTTAAACTTTGGTTGTGAAGCTCCTTGATTAAAAACAAAAACGTTTTGAGCACCTAGCGGAATATTAATCCAAAGGCTAATACCATTCCATTCATGACCGCTGCCAACAAAGTTCATTTCTCTCCTTTTTTTCAAAAACTTAGCTACTATTTTTTAATTTAATTAAATATTGGCCACATCAATCTCTGATAAAATTGTCAACAATATGATATTTAGGCTATTTTTTAAAGAAAAAACTTTTTTATCTATGGACTTCCCAAGAAATATAACATCTATATGTATTGTCCACTATTGATAAATTGAATACCTTAGTGACATACATCCATTTAAATACTTTGTACACAAATAGCTTTCTATTAAGTAGTCTTGTATCTACTCACAAACCGATCTATTATTCTTTATCTGTCAATTCTTACTCACATGAAGAAACCATTATCTCATGCAAAGACATAGCGGTAAATCATGAATTGTAGCAATTTAATCCTTCAACACCATTTAAAAGTCTTTTTTTGTTTTCACTATGGTCAATCATTTACTTTAAAATTCAGATGTCTCCCGCTTGTTCATTGCAGGTCATTTGTCTCACTCTTAAATCCCCCTTTAAAAAGCCTTATAAAGAAAATTATGGTTTAACTGTTAATCATATTATATAATAAGTTGTGATATACGGCACACAGGGGAGAGGTTGGTTTTGGCTATTAGCAATCGCAGTAAAGGTTTATTAATGGTTACGATCGGAGCAGCTTTCTGGGGGTTATCAGGTACAGTTGCTCAAAACTTATTCCAAGAAAACAATATGTCTATGGCATGGCTTGTCACAGTTAGGCTGTTGGTTTCCGGTATTCTATTAATTACTTTAGGTTTTTTTGGATCAGAAAAAACTAAGATTTTCACAGTGTGGAAGCATAAAAAATATCGAATAAAATTGATTGTCTTTGGAGTTTTAGGCATGCTTGGGGTACAGTATACATATTTTGCTTCAATAGATGAAGGGAACGCTGCAATTGCAACTTTATTGCAATATTTAGCCCCAGCCTTTATTGTTTTCTACGGATTACTTCGATATAAAAGTCTCCCGACATTCATTGACTTGATTAGTATTCTTTTAGCTTTAACAGGAACTTTTCTTTTATTAACTAACGGAAAAATTGATGGGTTAACAGTTTCAGGTTCATCCATCTTCTGGGGAGTGCTTTCTGGATTATCACTAGCGTTTTATATCTTATACTCAGCACCTTTAATAAAAGTGCTCGGTTCAAAAATTGTGGTAGGCTGGGGAATGATCATTGGAGGAATTGGCATCAGTTTTTTCACCCCACCCTGGAAAGTCGATGTGGGTAACTGGACCTTATCAACCATCACACAGACCATTTTTGTCATTGTATTTGGAACATTACTTGCCTTTTATCTTTATATAGAAAGCTTGCGGTACATCTCCCCAAAGGAAACAAGTTTATTAGGATGTACAGAGCCTGTTGCTGCTGTTTTATCGTCTATTATTTGGTTGGAGGTTTCTTTTGGCTGGTATCAAGGGTTAGGAGCCTTGCTCATTTTGTTGATGATCATCTTTATGTCACAAAAGCGTGAAGACGATGTGAAAAATACCAATCATATAACGAAAGGAGCAGGTTTTTGACTGCCCCTTTCATTCGCTTTATTTGTAATTGCTTTAAAATTGAAACGATGCTATAAACAAGCCACCAAGAAAATGAATCAGAAAAAACAACAAAAACAAAATCGCAACACTGATCCATGCAGTCCGCTTTGTGACTCCGCCGACTTTTTGGAGACCGATAGCAAGCAGAACAAGTGACCAAATAATAAAAATATCAAATGCACCTATCATACTCTTATAAGGTTCTTTTACCGAAAAAACACTTTGTAAAGATGTGATAGAAACATGAAGATCAGTAAAATGAGAAATGAAAGAGATAAGAGCGGATTCAATTATGATGATAAATGTGACAAAAATTGATAAGGAAAACATGCTGACAAACTTGGTTTTCCTACCTCCAATAGATGTGATGAGCCAAAAAATCAACGCACTTATAAAGACTATCAATCCATAATATAAAATACCACTTAACAATACCAGCAATTCAAAATAAATTGATACTTTATCCTTTGAACTCGGTGAAAACGTCAGATAAGTTGTCGCTCCTAATAAAAGCATAACACTTAACATTGGTAGCCATACAGTTGGCCTTTCTTTCATCCTATTAAACTGTTTTACCGGATTTACGATTAAGCCCAATAAAGAAGGTTTTTTTGTTTCAATATTAGATTTCATTTCCATAATTCCCTCCTGCATTTCTCTAGTTTAGCATTTCAATAGCAAGTGTTGGATTAAAACCAGCTTAATTTTTTCTGAGTCAAAAGTCACACTTTCCATTCAAACCATTTAAAAATCTCTGAATACAATAAAAGGGAATTTACATACCGGCATTGACTTGAAACTTCGATTAAACGCTACACACGAAAAACAAATTGAAATCATACAAGAAGTGGCGTATAATGACTTTGTTAAAAAAATACATACGGAGGACTCTTTATGAGAAAAATTTTAGCTTTCCTATTACTAAGCATTTTATGTCTATCATCTTTAACCTCAATTCCTGTTAGCGCTAAATCTTCAAAAGTAAATAGTGCGGCACGAGTTGAATATTATAATGCAAAGAATAAACTGATCGCTGTTAAAACTTCTAAAGTTGCAACACCAACTAAAAAATTAACTTATCAATTTGGAAAAACTTATTTTAATAACTATATTTGGATAAAAAAAGGGTCTGCATTTAAAAAACCCGGTAAGATGAAACTTCAATTAAATAAAAAAACAAAACAGTTTGAAGTAAGAATGTATGCATCTAATAACAAAAGATATATTGGTAAAGCTGTTTTCAAAAATGCCTCAGGCTGGGTTTCTTTTGATTGGAAGCTTCTTAGAAAAAAAGACGCTTCATATTCCTTTAAACTTGTAAGTGCTGCGAATTCCGGTAGAATCATAATCAATAAAGGATTTTTAGAATATAACGTTCGTTAAATCTATCATTTCTAAGAGCTTGTCCGAAATGAGCTAAAGTTATGGTTTAAGATTGCTGATATACTAGCGTTTGTTAAATGAGAAAAGGGCGTCCAATAGCTAATTGGACAGCCCTTTTTCTCTACCTTAACTAAAATCGTTCCATCACCAGATCATGATTGACGGAAAAGGCAGCCTTTTGGCCGTCAGCAGCCGCGATTATCAGTGAAGTAGCACCCAATTTTTGAGTTTCTCCTGCGATATAGACGTTTCTCGTTGTTGTTCGGCCTGCACCGTCTGTTACAACTGTGCCATCTTTGTCAACTTGACAGGCGAGTTGCTCTACAAATTGATGTGGACGATAATAAGAGGGAACAACAAACCCACCTGATCTTATCATGATTTCTCCTGACTGAAATTCGATTTTTTGTAAATCACCATTCTGACCGATCAGATTTTTTATGTACTCAGATTTTATGATGATGTTTCGTTTTTGAAGCTTTTGAACATATTCTTTAGAAAGTTCCACTCCGTTTGTTAAAACAGCCACATCATTCGTCCAATTATAAACTAATTTGACCATATGCATAACATGCTCATCTTTCTCTGCTATAATAATGATCGGTTGATCCCTTAGCTCCCAACCATCACAATACGGGCAACTAAATAGGCTTTTTCCATAAAACTCTCTTACACTCGGAATCGAAAATTCCTCTTGAATTCCCGTTGCCAACATTAGTTTTTCTGCATAACATTCCTGACCGTCACTTGTTTTAACAATAAAATACTCTCCCCTACATTCATTCACAATTTCTGTAATTGTCGAATGAAAATAGGATGTAGATGGATATTTCTTCAATTCATTTAATCCAGTTTCTTTAAATGCTTGAGGTGTTGTTCCATCTCGCGTTAGATATCCGTGCGACTGCTGAGTCACTCTATTTCGATTCGTTCCATCATCAAATAATGCAATCTTTCGTCTCGCTCTTCCTAAAGTTAAACTTGCACTTAAACCTGCGGATCCCCCACCAACAATCACACAATCAAACATATTCATTTTTTATCCACCCTTTACCAACGTATTATAGATAATAAAACTCTTGAATGTCTTTAATGAGGAGTAAATAAAAGCGGCTTTAATGAGCCACTTTCATTTTCTTGGCGATATCAGCAATTTTTTGATCTCTCAGCTCACTCAACATCTTTTCTTCCGCATGAGTTATCACCTGTTGAATCAAGCATTTAGGATCATGATGAATGCAATAATCAAAAATCGAGGTCGGACCTTCAATTGCCTGAATAATGTCTAAAAAAGAAACAGTCTCCCAATTATGCTTCAGCTTATAACCACCATTTGCTCCAGAGATCGATTCGACCATCCCAGCTTTAACGAGTTTCGTCAATATTTTCGATAAATATGTAGTCGATACTTTTTGATACTCAGCAAGTTGATGAACACCTATATGCTTTTCTGGCGTATGGATTGCCAAATATAACATGGTATGCAATGCATAATTCGTTGCTTTTGAATATTTCATCTTCTACCCCACCATTAAAGATATCTTATATCTACAATATCCGTTAGCGGAGGAATTTGTCAAGCTTTTCAGCCTTAAAGAAAATGATAATACCACAAAAATAGAGCTGGCTTTTAACTCAGCTCTGTTTAGCTTTCGTCAATGACTTCAATCGGTGCATCATTTTTAAAATCTATCTCGGTCGTACTGCCACGGATATTCATCATTGCTTTCCCCTTTAAATATCACTTTACAACAATCGGTCTTCCGCTTCCGCCTGCAATGCGATAGCCCGTCTACATCATCGCTGTTTCTATTTCTTATCCTTAGCTTGATTTTTAATGTTGTCGATTTTTTGATTGATATCACGTATTTTTGTTAGTAACTTCTTTTGTTCCTCTTCATCCTCAGGACGATCAGCTAAGTAATCCTGTTTTTTGCTTTCCAAATAGTAAAGTTCGTTTTGCATCTCAACAGTTAATTTTAGTTCTCTGTCCTTTTTCGCCTTCAAATAATCAACATAAGCACCTTCAAATACTCTTTGGGTTGTACTTCCTAGATCTAGAATGCGGTTTGCAATGATTCTCAAGAAGTATTCGTCATGTGAAACGGCAATGATCGCCCCCGGGAACTCTTGAAGGGCCTCTTCAATCGTCTCTCTCGTCTCAATATCTAAATAATTATTTGGTTCATCAAGAATGAGGAGATCGGCCCCTGAGAAATATAGTTTCACGAAGGCTACTCTGCATTTTTCTCCCATACTTAAATGAGCTATTCTTTTAAAGACATCATCTCTTTTAAAAAGAAAACAGCCAAGGATTGTTCTTGCCTCTGTCTGGGTCATATGAGGAATGTTCATAATATGGTCCAATATCGTTTCGCTTTCTTCCAAATCACTCAGTTCTTGTGAAAAATACCCGACATTACATCTGGGGTGCAGCTGTATGGTGCCATGATCCGGCTCTTTGAATCCTAAAATGAGCTGAAGCAAGGTTGTTTTCCCAGAGCCGTTTGGACCGATCACAGCTAGTCTATCAGAACGCTTCACATCTAAGTTGAACGCCTTAAAGAGAGGTGTATCATGATACCCAAATGTCATATGGCGTATTTGTAAAAGACGGGAAGCTTCAAATGTTGTGTCATGAAAACTGAATTTTACTCGATCTGCATCTTTGTACTTGTCAACTTTATTTTTTTCAAGACGCTCCAATGCTTTTTCAAGTGCTTTAAATCGTGAGGCACTTTTCGTTGCTCTTGATGAGAAATTGGTTTTTTGTGCCCCAGAATCATTCTTGTCAGATTTTTGGGCATGCTGAAACCACTGTTTGTAACGGTTAATCGATTCTAAGAGCGCTTTCTTTTTTTGTTCCTGTTTGGCATAAAGTTTTTGATGGGTTAGGATTTCATGATCCTTTTGCTTTTTATAAACTGAATACCCACCTTTATACCTTTTGGTTCCTTCTGCTGTTAACTCATATGTGACATCAGCTACCTGATCAATAAAATGTCGATCATGAGAAACAAACAAGACAGGGATATCAATCATTTTGATCCAATTTGTGAGCCACTCGATTGCATCTTTGTCCAAATGATTGGTAGGTTCATCTAAAATTAAAAACTTTGGATTTTTGAGCATCACTCTCGCTAACTGTGCCCTCGTTTTTTCTCCACCGCTAAGCTGATGATATGGTAAGTGCCAGTTTGATGAAGGTAACTGCAATTGACTAAGATGTTTTTCAATTTCCGTTTGAAACTGAAAGCCGTCCATTGTCATAAAACGATCATAATACGCCGTATATTCCTCCATTAAGTCATCCAGTTCTTCTTTGGCTACAATTGACATTTTTTTTTGCAACTGATCAATTTTCTTTTGACAATCTGCCAACTCAGGGCGAATTAAACTAACATATTCATAAAGTGTGACATCTACTGGATCCTCCATTTGTTCAACCCATCCCCAAGTGTCCACAGGATACCGTCTCATGATTCTACCTTTTTCTAATTTCTCCTTACCTATTAGTGCTTTGAGTAATGTCGTTTTGCCAACACCATTTCTGCCAATGATGGCGACTCGCTGCTTTTCCTCTATATCTAAATGAACGTGTTCAAAAATGACCTTTTCATCTCGCGTCGCTTTACACCCTTCTGCTTTTAGTATGAGCACGTGACCTTCCCCCTTAAAACAATACCCCCACCTTCCATTAGAAAAGTGAGGGTGATACTTATCATATTAAATGCTTTCGACATGTTCTTTCAAGAAATATCCTTTTTTCCTCATCATTGAGAATAATTTCTTCATATATCCAGCTGAAGGTTCTGGCCATTGGAAACCACACTGTGTTAAAAGCTGAACTGTTTCATCACAGCTAGTCTCTACTATGGCTCGATATGTCTCATTCTCTTCTCCCATATAATAAGTAAATCCTAAAATTTTATGATAGTTTTCTTTATTTGCATGTGATGCAACTAACTCCTGGTAATCGTGATCTGACAGTTGCTTTATTTCAATCCCTCCTAAATCAAACAGCTTTTTGATATGAATTTTATGTGGATTATAAATATGAAAAACCGGTTTACTTTCAGTGGAGGCGGCAAGTGTTAAAATGGCTTCACTGCACAAATCCACTGGCGAAATATCTAATGGTTGGTGTATGATCTCGTCTGAAACAGCTCCTAAATGATAGATGGTTTCAAGTGTGTTGGAGAACGCATTTTTCTCCAAATCCAATTGCACACATCCATCTGCAAGACGTCCTGTAATCAATCCCATTCGATAAATGGTTGCTTGTACTTCTTTACGGGCAATGGCCTTAAGCACCTCATGTTCAGCTAAAAATTTACTCTTTACATAAACATTGTCATCTATTTCTTGCTCAATGAAAAACTCTTCTTCAGTAAAAGCTCTCTCACCTTCTCCTTTTGCCACATGACCTGCGACACTCATCGTTGAAATATAATGAAGCTTTTTGTTGGCCCCGGCAAATGCCAAGATTCTTTTTGTTCCATCAATATTGAACGCCTTGAATTCTTCAAATTCTCCAAAATGATCCGTTTTAGCTGCAACATGAAAAATATGCTCTGTCCGGTTTCTTACATTTTCGTATATGTCAGGGTTCATGCCAAATCGTTCTTTTGTTAAATCTCCGTCAATCACTATAAGTCGGTCTGCTGTTTGTTCTAGCAAATCCATATTGTTCGGAAAGTACTGTGAAAAGACTTGTTTAAGCCGCTCTTCCGCTGTATATGTTTGATTCCCTCTTACTAAGCAGAAAATAACTCCGTTTGTTGTACGTAGCAACTGTTCTAATAAATGAATCCCTAAAAATCCTGTTGCCCCTGTTAAGAAAACATTGCTTTTGTTATGCCACTTGGTATCACAGCTTAAAGAACAACTAGCTGGGCGGATATATACATGTTCATCTGTTTGATTTTCTTGTCTTTTTGTTTGCTTGCAGATCTCAGCAATTGTTTTTTTATCAAAAAAATCTTGAATCGAAATATCCCAATCTTGATCCATTGTTAAAGCAAGAATTTTTAATATATTGATGGAATTTCCGCCAAGTTCAAAGAAATGATCATAAATGCCGATAGAGGTAGGAGGTATATTTAATACTTCTCCCCAAATCTCTCTCATTTTCTTTTCACGTTTTGTTCTTGGTTCTATTTGTTGCTCTGCATGACTTTTTGCTTGTAGCGGTTTTGGCAGTGCTTTTTTATCCACTTTTCCGTTTTCAGTTAGTGGCAAATGGTCAAGTTCTATAAATTGAGAAGGAACCATATAATCTGGAAGTCTTTCAGCAAGCTGTTTTTTGATGTCGTCAATGCTATCGGACTGATCACATACGATGTAGGCAATTAATCTAGCAGCTGATGTATTCATAGCCACAGGCAGCAAATAGACATCCATTATACCTGGCGTTAATTTCATCACTTGAATAATTTCTTGCAATTCAACTCGGTGTCCGCGAATATTGATTTGTTCATCCTCTCTTCCGATGTATTCAATCGTTCCATCTGCTGTCCATCGGCCATGATCACCTGTTCGATATAAACGTTCTTTTGTGACTGGATGCTGGACAAAACGCTCTTTCATCTCTTCAGAACGATTCCAGTATCCTCTTGCCAATCCTACTCCTGCAAGACAAATTTCTCCTGTTACCCCGATTGGTTGTTCCTGAAATTGATTGTTGACAATCAATACTCGGCAGTTATCAATTGGTGTTCCAATCGTTATGTCAGTATCATTTTCAATCACACCGCTTGTAGCAATCACCGTATTTTCCGTTGGTCCATAATTATTGACAAGCTTATATGAGTGAGGTTTCCAAGTTTTTAGCGCTTCACCACCAGTCAAAAGGATGCGGAGCGAGTTGTTTTTCAAATGAGAAAATGGTTCGTAATAGGCAGTAGGAATAAACGCAATTGTCACTTGGTGATCTTCAATGAATTGATTTAGTTGATACATATCTTGTCTCATATAAGTGTCAACGATGTAAAGAGACGCACCAGAAGACAAGCAAGGGAATATCTCCCAGACAGAAGCGTCAAATCCAACGCCAGCAAATTTCAAACAACGATCCTTGTCTGTTAAGTGAAAGGATCTCTGATGCCACTGAACCAAATTCATTAAGGAACGATGTTCAATCATGACACCTTTTGGATTTCCTGTTGAACCAGATGTGTAAATCAGATATGCTAGATCATTCCCCTTGATTGATACAGAAGAAGACATGCCATTTCTTTCAAAATGATGAGTACTCAGATCAACAACTTTCTGAGGAATTCCTTTTAACATACTTTGATGCTCTGATTCAGTCAGTAAGAAATTGACCTCGCTATCTTGCAATATATATTCGATTCTCTTTCTTGGATATGCTGGATCAATTGGCACATATGCAGCTCCAGCCTGCAAAATGCCGAATATACCGATGAGCATATTAAATGATGGGTTTGTCATGATACCAACGATTTCGCCTTTTTTAATTCCTTGTTGCATGAGCCAATCAGCGATTCCATCAGCTTTTTCCTTTAATTCTTTATAGCTGAGAGACTTTCCTTGATATACAGCTGCTATTGCCTCAGGATGTTGCTCAGCGGATAATCTCATCTTTGTACACACCGTCTCATGAGCCGGCAAAGGTACGGTTGTAGAATTGACCTGTTCAATTAAACGCTTTTCTTCATCTAAACGGAAATCAATTTTATTTAACAGTTGATCTGGTTTTGTTACATATTGCTTCACTAGCTCGATATAGTGCCTTGCCATTCGCTCTATCGTTTTTGCTTGGAATAGACTTGTGCTATATTCGACATTGATGTGAAACATATCATGAGATTGTGTGACCTCAAATGTCAAATCAAACTTTGCTGTCTTTTGATCTGTTTTCTTCAAGGTCCATTTGGAAACTCTCTCTTCTGTATGAAATGAGAAGACAGTATCAAATAATAGATTTCTGTCTATTATTCGTTTCATTCGTTTTCGTTCAATCCATTCATCAAGCGGGTAATCAGCATATTTTAACATGTCATACACTTGTTTTTTTACTTGTTCTAAGAAGCTGGTGATCGTCATCGTTGATGCTGTCTTCGTCCTCATAGGCAATATATTCATAAACAAACCGATTGTATTTTCTAATTCTTTATGGTCTCTTCCTGATACCGGTGTTCCTGATATCACATCATGTTGGCCTGAATACCGATGGAGTAGGATGTGGTACAAACCTAAAAACATGACATAAGGTGTCATTTCCTCGTCATGTAATTTTTCCAAAATGCTGCAACCCATTTCTCGATCAATTGAAAGTGATACACAATCTCCTTCAAACTGTTGAAACTTTGGCCTGCTAAAGTCAGTTGGTATGTCAAGCACCGGTAGTTGACCGTCTAGGACAGAGTCCCAATATTCATTTGACTTACTTTGATCTTGTTTTTGCTTCCATGCCGCATAGTCTTTATACTGCACCTGTACATGAGGCAGTTTAGCTTGTTCATCTTCATACAATGATGAGAACTCCTGTAAGAAAATATCGATTGATATACCATCACAAATGATATGATGGATATCCAAAAACAACAAATGATCTCCAGTGTCTACTTTTGCTATTTTACCTCTTATTAATGGTGCTTTTTCCAAATCAAAACGCTTAGGCCAGTCAGAAATACGTGCAGATACTTCATTTACTTTTAGCCACTCTTCTTCTATTTGAAAATTGATATCGTCATGGATGACCTGAACTGTTTCACCGTTTATCACTTGGAAAGAAGTTCGCAAGCTTTCATGACGTTCTATGATTCTATTGATGACTCTCTCTGTTTTTAGTTTATCTAGTTGAAACGGAGCTTTTAATACAATTGGCATATTGTATGTTTTATCAACACCTAATAAATGACTAGCCGCATAAATTCGCTTTTGCAGAGATGTCATTTGATACATTTTGGTATTTCCAACTGCTGGGATGATGTCTTTTTTTGACTTACCGGTTTTATCAATTTTTTCAGCAAGTTTTTTTAAGAGCGGATATTCAAAAATATCCTGTAATGAAATTTTTGTAGACAGTCGTTTTCTAATTCTGCTCATCAAATCGATCGCTTTTAAAGAGTGTCCACCAGCTCTAATAAAATGGCTGTTTAGCCCGATTGGACTTGTCTCCAACACTTCTTCCCAAATCGCGGCAAGAATTTTTTCCGTTTCTGTTTGCGGCGGCTCATATGTTTCTTTCAGTTCTTTTTTCGGCATTGGAAGCAGTTGCTCATTGATTTTTCCGTTTGGTGTTAATGGCAGCTCATCTACTATGATGAAATAAACAGGGATCATGTAGTCCGGCAAGCTCTTCGCTAGCTGTTTCCTAATGTTTTCCCGCTCTATTTCAGTCTCTGTCACGAGATACGCACATAAAATGACTTGACCATTTTCATCGTGATGAGCCATCACATAACCATTTTTCACTTCGTCTAGCTCAAGTAGCTTCGCTGTGATTTCACCTGGTTCAATTCGGACACCGCGAATTTTTACTTGCTTATCCAACCTGCCAAGATATGTGATCGTTTGATCACTGTGCCATTTCACAAGGTCACCGGTTCGATAAAGCCGACCGTTTGGGTGTGACACAAAGGCGCGCTTCGTCTGATCTGGACGGTTGTAGTAACCTCTGGCAACACCTGCACCACCAATATACAGTTCCCCAGGAATGCCTGGCGGCACTTGCTTTCCATCTTGGTCAAGGACAT
>NZ_JAQFWW010000014.1 GCF_027706145.1 Bacillus changyiensis
GATTTCCCATTCCGCAAGGAAGTAAGATCCCTGAAAGATGATCAGGTTGATAGGTCTGAGGTGGAAGTGTGGTGACACATGGAGCTGACAGATACTAATCGATCGAGGACTTAACCTAAAAATTAAAATGTGTAGTTTACAACACGTTATCTAGTTTTGAGAGAATACTTCTCAAGAAGCCAAAGGCAAGGATACTCGGCTAAGGGTTTGAAAAACTCCTTAGTGAAGCCGAAAAAAAACTCGGCTAAAGGCCCTCACGTCCTGTGAGGAACGCCCAGTACCTACGTCCTGTAGGCATAGTTTGGTGGCGATAGCGAAGAGGTCACACCCGTTCCCATACCGAACACGGAAGTTAAGCTCTTCAGCGCCGATGGTAGTTGGGGGTTTCCCCCTGTGAGAGTAGGACGCCGCCAAGCAACTTATGGTATCAAGCCCAGCTTATTTAAGCTGGGCTTTTTAGTTATTCATTTGTGATAGCAGTTTGGCGATATAGTATGGGAATTTCTCTTCTGCTATAGATAAAAAATGCTGAATGATGACATAGTCGTCACTAGAACATTGTAGCAGTAGATCATACCACCATTCAGTTTCATATCTGGCAATCATGCTTAAATTATAAGAGATTAAAAAGTGAGCAAGAATTTCAGGGATTTTAAAAAAACAGTCACGCTCTGCCGGAAAAAAGCGCATTTCTCTCTCTAAATCAAAAAGTAAATTTGTCGAAGTACTAGGTAGATGCTCTTTTTTATCTGAGTCAAATGCAAAGAAACCGTCTTCTTCTCGGCAGAATTTCCAGTTTAGATGGTATTCGATATACTCGATAAACCGTTTTGCAGACATATTGTATAGTTCAGCGATATGTTTTGGTAAACAGATGTAATCGTTATGGATGACTGCTTCTACCAGGGGGTTATTCCTTCTTTGGAATAATAAGACTTTATTCATTTCAGGAATTCTACCTAAAAGCTGTTTCATACTGAAGCGTTCATCATTCAATCCTTCTATTTGAAAAAGCGATTGAGTCACATGCATACATAATCCATTTCTTTGAATTTTCACTTCATCATCGTAAAAACAGTAATTTTGTTTTTTTCGTTTCCTAGTCGTTACACCGTGTGCTAGTACTGAGGTATGGCTTGGATAAGAAGGATCTGATGTTAATAAGCAAGCCTTCAAAAGCTGTGCCATGCCGTAAAATAGCAAAATTGGTTTTATCTCAATTGGAGAAGTAATCGATTGTTTATAAAAAGCTTCCGCATGTTTGAGAAAGAAAATAAACCGTTCCCCGTTTTTAAATGAATTCTTTTTAGGATCTTCAATATTGTTTTTTTTGTATACCATTTCAAGAAAATATTGGACAGTTTCAAGGGAATAAAAAAGCCTTAATTCCGTCCATCCCTTACTTTTCATAAACTCCACTTCCCTCTTATTTTATTTTCGGAATATTACAACTGTTTTTCACTTTCTTGACAGTTGGTATTCAAGTTGATAATCTACATATAATATTTTGCCGAAAAGAGGGGGATTTACTATGTGGGAAAGTAAATTTTCGAAAGAAGGCTTAACATTTGATGATGTTTTACTTATACCGGCTAAATCAGAGGTTCTTCCGCGTGATGTTGATTTATCCGTGCAGCTTACATCATCTATTAAGCTAAACGTTCCAATCATCAGTGCAGGTATGGATACAGTTACAGAGTCCGAAATGGCGATTGCTATAGCTAGACAAGGTGGAATGGGTGTGATCCATAAAAACATGTCTATCGAACAGCAAGCTGAACAAGTTGATAAAGTGAAACGCTCAGAGCGCGGTGTAATAACGAATCCGTTTTTTTTAACACCAGAACATCAGGTTTTTGATGCAGAGCACTTAATGGGTAAATACAAAATCTCAGGTGTTCCAATTGTCGATAATGAAGAAGACCAAAAGTTGGTTGGAATTATTACGAATCGTGATCTGCGATTTATCGCTGATTATTCAATGAAAATTAGTGATGTCATGACAAAAGAAGAACTTGTCACGGCTTCTGTCGGCACAACTTTAGATGAAGCGGAAAAAATTCTTCAGAAATATAAAATTGAAAAACTCCCTCTTTTAGATGATCAAGGTGTTTTAAAAGGCCTTATCACAATTAAAGATATTGAAAAGGTCATTGAGTTTCCAAATTCAGCAAAAGATGTTCACGGACGTTTATTGGTCGGTGCTGCGGTCGGAATCACAGGCGATTCAATGACACGTGTTAACAAGCTAGTTGAAGCTAATGTCGATGTTATTGTCGTTGATACAGCACATGGCCACTCAAAAGGCGTAATTGAGACAGTCAAAAATATTCGTGACACTTATCCTGATTTAAATATCATCGCAGGAAACGTGGCAACTGCTGAAGCAACAAAAGCGCTAATTGAAGCTGGCGCTGATGTTGTAAAAGTAGGCATTGGGCCAGGATCCATTTGCACGACTCGGGTTGTCGCTGGTGTTGGGGTTCCGCAAATTACGGCAATATATGACTGTGCTACAGAAGCGAGAAAGCATGGTAAAACAATTATTGCTGATGGAGGAATCAAGTTTTCTGGTGACATTGTAAAAGCCTTGGCAACTGGTGGACATGCTGTTATGCTTGGAAGCCTTCTTGCCGGTACATCTGAAAGTCCAGGAGAGACGGAAATTTACCAAGGTAGACGGTTTAAAGTGTACCGTGGTATGGGGTCTGTCGCTGCAATGGAAAAAGGTAGCAAGGATCGCTATTTCCAAGAAGAAAACAAGAAATTCGTCCCTGAAGGTATTGAAGGCCGGACACCTTACAAAGGACCTGTTGCTGATTCCATTTACCAGCTTGTCGGAGGTTTAAGGGCAGGAATGGGTTATTGCGGTGCTAAAGATTTGAAATCTTTAAGGGAAGAATCACAGTTCATTCGTATGACAGGTGCGGGATTGCGAGAAAGCCATCCTCATGACGTACAAATTACGAAAGAGTCGCCGAATTATACGATTTCTTAATGTAATTATGACAAATATTAAACTTTGGACAGAGGGTAGCCTCTGTCTATTTTTTTTTGCTTCATTATGATAAAATTTAAATGCTGTGTTCAAAAAATGTCTTTAATGGCTTTGATATAAATTTTAATCTAATGAAAAGCGGAGGTATCAGTTTTGAAAAGCAAGAAAATTAAACAGTTGGTCATGGTGTTTGTTGCTTTTGCCGTGACAATAGGAGCATTTTCTCCAACATCAAAAGCAGAAGCTGCGAATGATCCAATTCATGTAGATGCAAAAGCGGCGATTATTGTAGAGGCATCCTCAGGCAAAATATTATACAGTAAAAATGCTGATAAGCGGCTTCCAATTGCCAGCATGGCAAAAATGATGACGGAGTACCTTCTTTTAGAAGCAATTAAAGAAGGTAAAGTTAAATGGGATCAAAAATATACGCCAGATGATTATGTCTATGAAATTTCTCAGGATAAGTCTCTATCCAATGTTCCCTTGCGTAAAGATGGCTCATACACTGTCAAAGAGCTTTATGAGGCAACTGCTATATACTCTGCTAATGCAGCCGCAATAGCCCTGTCAGAAATCATTGCCGGTTCTGAATCAAAGTTTGTCGAATCAATGAATAAAAAAGCGAAAGAATTGGGTATGAAAAATTACAAATTTGTAAATGCTACAGGTTTGGAAAATAAAGAACTTCATGGGAAGCATCCAAGTGGGACAAACCCTAATGATGAGAATAAAGTATCTGCAAGAGACATGGCGCTGCTTGCTGATCGTTTAGTAAAAAAATATCCTGAGATTTTGGATACGGCAAGCATTTCCAAAATGAAGTTCAGAAAAGGCACAGACGATGAAATGGATATGCCAAACTGGAACTTCATGCTCAAAGGTCTTGTTCAGGAATACAAAGGTGTAGATGGACTGAAAACAGGATCGACTGATTCAGCTGGATCATGTTTCACCGCTACTGCTGAAAGAAATGGAATGCGTGTCATTTCTGTTGTCCTAGATGCAAAAGGTGATTTGCATACAGGACGTTTTAAAGAAACAAAAAAAATGTTGGATTATGCCTTTAACCATTTCTCAATGAAACAACTTTATGATAAAAATGAAACAATTAAAGGGAATAAAACGGTCGAAGTCGATAAAGGTAAAGAGCAAGAAGTAACCATTGTCACGGATAAAGCTTTAAACATTCCTGTTAAAAATGGTGAAGAGAAGCACTATAAAGCAAAAGCTATACTAGATCATAAAGAATTGACGGCACCAGTAAAAAAAGGTGAAAAAGTCGGTCGCTTGTCTGTATCTTATAAAGGGGAAGAAAAGGATTACGGTTTCCTCGAAAATAATGTATCAGATGTAAACCTAGTGGCAAAAGAAGAAGTTGAGGAAGCAAACTGGTTTGTTTTAACAATGCGGAGCATTGGTAGCTTTTTTGCTAACCTTTGGAACAGCATTGTTGACATTGTGACAGGTTGGTTTTAATGAAGAAGAGCTCCTACTTGATTAGGGCTCTTCTTTGTTATCTCCTAACGATTTGCTCTAAAATCTAAGTAATCTTCGTGTTTTTTCATATGATTTTGTTGAATTATAGGATACAATAAGATTAAATCTGAACATTCTATTTATGATGAGGAGGATCTTTGAAATGGCTCAAACAGGAACTGATCGAGTAAAACGCGGTATGGCAGAAATGCAGAAAGGCGGCGTCATTATGGACGTTGTCAATGCTGAACAAGCAAAAATTGCAGAAGAAGCTGGTGCTGTTGCTGTTATGGCGCTGGAGCGTGTTCCAGCTGATATCCGTGCAGCTGGCGGGGTCGCTCGCATGGCCGATCCAACAATTGTCGAGGAAGTCATGAATGCCGTTTCTATTCCGGTCATGGCAAAAGCACGAATCGGACATATCGTTGAAGCGCGTGTTCTTGAAGCGCTTGGCGTTGACTATATTGATGAAAGTGAAGTTTTAACTCCTGCAGATGAAGAATTTCACTTACATAAAAAGGAATACACTGTTCCATTTGTGTGTGGTTGCCGTGATCTTGGGGAAGCTACACGTAGGATTGCAGAAGGTGCATCAATGCTTCGGACGAAGGGAGAGCCGGGAACGGGCAATATCGTTGAAGCGGTTCGACACATGAGAAAGGTGAATGCTCAAGTGCGCAAAGTTGTCAGTATGAGTGATGATGAGCTTATGACTGAGGCGAAAAACCTTGGCGCCCCTTATGAATTATTACAACAAATTAAAGCAGAAGGTCGCCTGCCGGTTGTGAATTTTGCCGCTGGTGGTGTAGCGACACCTGCGGATGCTGCTTTAATGATGGAGCTTGGTGCTGACGGTGTTTTCGTCGGATCTGGTATTTTCAAATCTGATAATCCAGCAAAATTTGCGAAAGCAATTGTTGAAGCAACGACTCATTATACGGATTATAAGCTGATTGCTGAGCTTTCAAAAGAGCTAGGAACTGCAATGAAAGGTATTGAAATTTCTAATCTGCTGCCAGAACAGCGTATGCAAGAACGCGGCTGGTAAAACATACAAGGAGACAAAAAGACATGCTGACAATTGGTGTGCTAGGACTTCAAGGAGCTATAAGAGAACATATTCGCTCAATTGAAGCATGCGGAGCGACCGCAAAAGTCATTAAATGGCCTGAGGAGCTTAATGAAATTGACGGTCTGATTTTACCGGGCGGTGAAAGTACGACAATGAGACGGCTGATTGATACATATCAGTTTATGAAGCCGCTTCGTGATTTTGTAGCATCTGGTAAACCGCTATTCGGAACTTGTGCAGGCTTGATCATGTTGGCGAAAAAAGTTGTTGGTTCTCCCGACAGTCATCTTGGAGTTTTAGATGTAACAGTAGAGCGAAATTCCTTTGGAAGGCAAAGGGAAAGCTTTGAAGCTGACCTAGCTGTTAAAGGATTGGAAGAACCGTTTACAGGGGTGTTTATCCGAGCTCCTCACATTCTGGAAGTAGGCAAGAATGTAGATGTGCTTTCAGAGCATAATGGGAAAATTGTTGCTGCAAAACAAGGAAATCTTCTTGGATGTTCTTTTCATCCTGAACTGACGGATGATCACAGAATAACGAAACTATTTATTGATATGGTGGAAAAGTATAAGAAAGAAGTCAACGTATAAAACAGTTGAAAGCTGAGAAAACTTGTAGTACATTTATAAAATAATCATAGATCGAAAAGCGTTGACAGGAAGCAGTAAGAAGCCTCTCTTTCTAAGAGAGCCGATGGTTGGTGTGAATCGGTGAAAGATGCTGTCTGAATCCATCCTTGAGCGAAATGCTGAACAAATAAAGTAGGCATTTACGGTAATCCCGTTATCAAAGCGAGCGGAAATACAAGACGGGTTTGTCTTGTTTTCAATCAGGGTGGCAACGCGAGAGCTCTCGTCCCTTTACTTTGGGGGACGGGAGTTTTTTTTTCGGTCAAATAAAAAGGAGTGAAGCTGATGCTTGACATCAAACTGTTACGGGCTAATTTACAAGAGATTAAAGAAAAGCTAACACACAGAGGAGAAGACCTAACAGATTTTGATCAATTTGAAGAACTGGATGCGAAAAGAAGAGAACTGATTGTCGAAGTTGAAGAACTGAAAAGCAAGCGTAATGAGGTGTCTCAACAGGTGGCAGCTTTAAAGCGCGAGAAAAAAGAAGCTGACCATTTGATTAAAGAAATGCGCGAGGTTGGCGAACAAATTAAACAGCTTGATGAAAGCTTGAGAACGGTAGAATCTTCTTTAGACAAGATCATGCTCTCAATTCCGAACATTCCACACGAGTCTGTTCCGGTCGGAGAGACTGAAGACGACAATGTTGAGGTCCGCAAATGGGGCAAACTTCCGGAGTTTTCATTTGAAGCAAAACCTCATTGGGACATTGCTGATGAGCTGGACATTCTTGATTTTGAACGAGCTGGAAAAGTAACAGGTAGCCGCTTTGTTTTTTATAAAGGACTAGGTGCGCGGCTTGAGCGCGCATTATTCAATTTTATGCTTGATTTGCATGTAGATGAATACGGCTATACAGAAATACTTCCGCCTTATATGGTCAATCGGACGAGCATGACAGGAACAGGGCAGCTTCCTAAGTTTGAGGAGGACGCCTTTAAAATTAGGGAAGCTGACTATTTTCTGATTCCGACGGCAGAAGTACCAGTTACAAACTTGCATCGTGATGAAATTTTAGCTGCTGACACGCTCCCGATTAATTATGCCGCATTTAGTGCTTGTTTTCGTTCAGAAGCCGGTTCAGCGGGACGTGATACAAGGGGATTGATTCGTCAACATCAATTTAATAAAGTTGAGCTTGTTAAGTTTGTAAAACCGGAAGACTCATATGAAGAACTTGAAAAACTAACGAATCAGGCCGAAAGGGTGCTTCAACTTTTAGAACTTCCTTATCGAGTCTTGAGCATGTGTACGGGTGACCTTGGCTTTACAGCGGCCAAAAAATACGATATCGAAGTTTGGATCCCAAGCCAACACACATATCGTGAAATCTCTTCATGCAGTAACTTTGAAGCTTTTCAGGCAAGACGTGCCAATATTAGATTTAGAAGAGAAGCAAAAGGCAAACCAGAACATGTTCATACCCTGAATGGTTCCGGATTGGCAGTTGGTAGAACAGTTGCTGCAATATTAGAAAATTATCAGCAGGAAGACGGCAGTGTCATGATTCCGAAAGTTCTCCAACCCTATATGGGAAATAGAGAAGTCATTAAACCTTAAAAAGGCGCACTCAGACTGTCGAGAAGATCTCGGCAGTCTGAGTGCAATAAAACGCTAAAAGGGCGAGATTTATTTAAGAGCATATACAGAGGCAATATTTCGGGCACACTGCTCTAAATATAGTTTGCCATTGGTTAGTGAATCTTCTAAAGAAGTGACCCCAGGTACAATGGAAAATAAAGCTGAGATTCCATGTTCATATACGAATTTGTGCCCAACTCCTAAAGAACCTGCGATCGCAATGACAGGTACACCTACCTGATGAGCGCGTTTTGCAATTCCAATCGGTGTTTTTCCGTGGATCGTTTGCCTGTCTATCCTTCCTTCTCCAGTAATCACAAGGTCGGCCCCTTTGATCTGTTCAGAAAAAGCTAGCGAATCTAGTACAATCTCAACACCACATTTTAATTCCGCTTTTAAAAAGGCAAATAGCCCTGCGCCCAAACCCCCAGCAGCCCCTGCACCAGGAAGGAATTGAACTTCACATTTTAATTCCCGTTTGATGACATTACTATAATGCTTTAAGTTTTGATCCAATACAGTGATCATCTCATCTGTTGCACCTTTTTGCGGTCCGAATATGACCGAGGCACCATACGATCCGGTTAGAGGGTTATCGACGTCACAGGCAACTTCAAATGTAATATCTCTTAATCTTGGATGCATGGTACTGATATCAATTTTGGCGATCTGCGCCAGGGCACCGCCGCCATCTGAAATTTCGTGCCCGTCATAGTCGAGAAATTTAACGCCAAGTGCACTAGCCATGCCAGCTCCCCCATCATTCGTAGCGCTTCCTCCAAGGCCAATGATGATTTTAGATACGCCATTTTCAACAGCATCAATAATCAGTTCTCCTATCCCTCTTGTTGTCGTAATGAGTGGGTTGCGCTTTCTGGTAGGAATGAGATGCAAGCCTGAAGCTTCTGCCATTTCAATGACCGCCGTTTTTCCGTCCCCAAGCAGCCCGTAAGTTGCTTGGATAGAAGACCCCAATGGTCCTGTGACTGTTTTCTGAATCAATCTTCCATTTGTGGCGTTAACTAAAGCATGAACGGTTCCCTCTCCACCATCCGCAACAGGAATTTTAAGATATTCTGCATGAGGAAGCACAGTTTTAAACCCTTTTTCAATGCTATCTGCTACCTCTACAGATGTCATGCTTTCTTTAAATGAATCAGATGCGATTACGATTTTCATGGTTCTTGCTCCTTTGAAATAGCATACTTTCTAAGTTTTACAGTGAATTAAAGAGAAGTTCATTATACAGAAATCTTTCCTGTCATCCATCCACTTATGAATTGTTTCACATGAGCAACCCATGTACGGCTGTCATCTTGATGCTCATGTGAAAGTTCTATATGAAACTTTTCTTTTATGGGATGACTTCACTGGTTGATTAAAAGTATATTCATTTGAAAGATTTTTAATAAATTTTTTCCACATCGTCTCCACCTTTGCATATTCATCGGTTCTTGCATATAATAATAACATCAATTAAATCATTTTAGTTTGAAATTTCTCTTGACTTAAATAGATAGGACATGTTATATTAAATCTTGTCGATACGGAGGAATACCCAAGTCCGGCTGAAGGGATCGGTCTTGAAAACCGACAGGGGTGTCAAAGCCCGCGGGGGTTCGAATCCCTCTTCCTCCGCCATTATTGATTTACATTGAAATGAATGAAAAAGCATAAATTGGAGATTGTAACCCGTTGCCTTATTATGGCGACGGTTTTTTTATATGTCAAGAAAAAAGCGCGAGTTCCGCGCATTTTTTTATGATGATCTTTCAATCGTTTGGCTTATTTTCGCAATGATAGAGTCGAGGGAAGACGGATTGTCGAACAAGTCATATTCTTCTATGTTGATCCTTACGACTGGACAGGCATTAAAACCGCTGATCCAATTTTGATATCTTTCATACATTTCCTCCCAATAAGACTGATCTGTTTGCAGTTCCATTTCTCGTCCACGTTGTTGGATGCGTGCTAAGATGGCATCCAAATCTCCTTCTAAGTAAATCAAAACATCAGGATGCGGGAAGTATGGTGTCATGACCATTGCTTCAAAAAGACTTGTATAGGTTTTATAGTCGACTTTTGACATGGTTCCTTTTTCTGCATGCATTTGGGCAAAGATACCTGTATCTTCATAAATCGATCGATCTTGTACAAATCCTCCGCCAGATTCATATATATATTTCTGTTCTTTAAAACGTTCTGCCAAAAAGAATATTTGTAAATGAAAACTCCAGCGTTTGAAGTCTTTGTAAAAAGCGTCTAAATAGGGATTGTTGACAACTTTCTCAAGGGAAGTTTTAAAATCGAGTTTTTTTGCAAGTTCTTTTGTTAATGTGGATTTCCCAACTCCTACCGTACCTGCAACAGTAATAATGGCATCTTTGGGAATAGCATGTTCAGTCATCGTATATACTCCTTTACTTGATCGACAATTCTATTGAAAATGGCTTCAGACATGACGAAATCGTCCTGATCTCCGTCTATTTCGATAATTGGTAATAATGGGTCTTTCACTTTTATTTGTTGAATAGCTGTATGGTAATTTGCAATTAACTGTTCTAAATACTGCTTATCCATTTGCTGTTCAAACGGCCGACCACGCTTTTTGATCCGCTTTAATAATGTGGGAAGGCTGGCCTGAATATAGATTATAAGATTTGGAAGAGGCAAGTCCTCCGTCAGTAATGTATAAATTTTTCTATATTTCTCAAGTTTTCTGCCTGCTAATGTTTGTTCGGCAAAAATAAGATTTTTATAAATATGATAATCTGAAATTACGGGGGTATTCATATATAAAAATTTATTTTCTAAATCTTCAAGCTGTTTATAACGGTTGCAGAGGAAAAACATTTCCAGTTGGAAGCTCCATTCATGTTGATTTTCATAAAATTTATCTAGAAAAGGGTTCTCTTCAACAATTTCCTTGACTAAAGAAAGATGGAGTCGCTCTGAAAGCATGGAGGCTAATGTTGTTTTCCCCGCCCCGATTGGTCCTTCAACAGCGATGAAAGGGGTTGTATGCATAGTTGTCCTCCAATTTTATTCTTGATCATTTTATTTTATCATATCCCCTTCCATTGCTATGAAAAAAACGCTCCATTAACTTGGAAACGTTTTTTTCTCAACATTAAATTGATCGGCAATTAAGAGCCAGTTTTGTGGGAATGATAAGCCAAGCTTCCAATAACTGATTCCTCTCAAGTTTAATTCTTTAATCAGATTGAATTTTGCCTGAATAGATCGTGCATCCTCAAACCAAACCTCATGTCGTTTACCGGCTTTGTCTGTATAGCGGAAGAATGGTGCCTGGGCTTTTTCATCATAAGATATGGCGACATTATTTTCACTTGCGATGACAATAGCCTGCTGAGGGCTAACGGCTTTGGCGTATTCTCCACCTGGAGTATATGGAAGTGTCCAATCATAACCATATAAATTTTGTCCCAACATGATTTTATTTGCCGGCATTTCGGTGAGTGCATACTCGACTACTTCTCGCACTGGGCCAATCGGCGATACAGCTAATGGCGGTCCCCCACTGTAGCCCCATTCATATGTCATTAAGACAACAAAATCGACGATTTGGCCAATTGCCCGATAATCGTGAGCCTCATACCATTGTCCCGGTTGGTCCGCTCTCGTTTTAGGAGCAAGAGCTGCAGAAATGAACCATCCTTCCTGTTTAATGCGGTTTCTTGCTTCACGCAAAAACCGAATATATGCCTCTCGATCTTGAGGTCTTAAATATTCAAAGTCAAAATGAATATCTCTGAAGCCGTATCGTCTTGCGGTAGCAACAATCTCATTGAGGAGTCTGTTTTTCACATTCTCGTTTGTTAATATTATTCTGCCAAGCTCACTGCTGAAAGCTTCATTTTCAAGGTTCGTTACAACCATCATTGATGTGACGCGCTGCCTGTCGGCGATTTCTTTTAAACCGTTAAGTGGCGGATTTTTAAGTGTACCGTCACGGTTTGCTTGGAAACTGAACGAACCTAGATAGGTTAAGTATGGGGCTGCCTCTCTCGCTGCTCCTAAAAGAGAGGGAGATATTTTAGTTCCCCGTGGTTCTAGATAAGCATTTGTTTCAATTTTTCGTTTAGGTCGTGGGGGGATGTACAATAATAATCCCACACGTAAAGGAACGGTTTGTTGAATTCGATTGATTCTCGCCAGTTCAGCAGCAGATATGTTAAAACGGCGACCGATTGTTGTCAGAGTATCACCTTGTTTTACCTCGTAAAATTGTCCGGCAATTGGAATCACAATGGTTTGTCCGACAACAAGACGATTTGGATTTGGAATTTCGTTGGTTTCGATTATTTCATTAACTGTTGTTTTATAACGATTAGCAATTGTATATAAACTATCGCCTCTTTTTACAACATAAATTTGCATGAACATAACCTCCTTCCTCATTGCTATCACTATATGAAGGGGAACTTTGTTTCATGCGCTATTTTTTTAGTTGAGTGGGAGTCATAACAACTTGCCAAATTCCATCTTGATCAGTAATCTAGATCATAGGGCAGTTTAAATAAACATTGAAAGTGTGCGTATGAATGACACGAGATGAAATTTATATGAATGAAGCTATTCAAGAAGCAAAAAGAGCGGAAGAAAAAGGGGAGGTACCGATTGGTGCTGTGCTCGTTCTTGATCATGATATAATCGCCCGCGCTCATAATTTGCGGGAAACAGACCAACGGTCGATTGCACATGCGGAAATGCTTGTTATCGACAGAGCATGCAAAAAGTTAGGGACATGGCGCCTTGAGAATGCAGTTCTTTATGTAACGCTTGAGCCTTGTCCAATGTGTGCCGGAGCAGTTGTGCTGTCAAGGATAGGGAAAGTTGTTTTTGGAGCGTCAGACCCAAAAGGTGGATGTGCTGGTACTTTAATGAATCTTCTTCAGGAGAAACGTTTTAATCATCAAGCTGAAGTAGTGAGTGGAGTAATGGAAGAAGAATGTGGACGCCTACTTAGTGACTTTTTCAGGAAACTACGGACAAAAAAGAAGCAAGCGAAGGGGAAACATTCCCAATGACGAAAATTTGCAATTAAGGATGAAACAAGCTATAATATTGATTGTGTCACAAATAGACGCGCACCTAAAAATTTGATATTTATTTTGCCGTGCTAAGCGGGGAGGTAGCGGTGCCCTGTACTCGCAATCCGCTCGAGCGAGGCCGAATCCCTTTCTCGAGGTTCGTTTACTTTAAGGTCTGCCTTATGCAAGTGGTGTTGACGTTTGGGTCCTGCGCAATGGAAATCCATGAACCATGTCAGGTCCGGAAGGAAGCAGCATTAAGTGGAATCTTCCATGTGCCGCAGGGTTGCCTGAGCTGAGCTAACTGCTTAAGTAACGCTTAGGGTAGCGAATCGACAGAAGGTGCACGGTAAATCAATCATCAAATGACAACTCATCTATCTTCGGATAGATGAGTTTTTTGTGTTTTTTTCTTAAGAAAGAGCTTTTGGAATTGCCGGCTGCTTCATGTATAATAAGGATGAAGACATTAAGAGGAGGGCGCGTTTGTGAGTTATCAGGCTTTATATAGAGTGTTCAGACCGCAGATATTTGCAGATGTAGTCGGTCAGGAGCACATCACGAAAACGTTACAAAATGCCCTTATACAAAAGAAATTTTCTCATGCTTATCTGTTTTCTGGTCCAAGGGGAACAGGAAAAACATCCGCAGCAAAGCTTTTTGCCAAGGCTGTAAACTGTGAGCATGCTCCAGTTAGTGAACCTTGTAACCAGTGTTCTGCATGTAAAGGTATTACAAACGGTACAATTTCAGATGTGATTGAGATTGATGCAGCATCTAATAATGGTGTAGATGAAATACGTGATATTCGGGATAAAGTAAAATTTGCCCCGTCTAGTGTCAATTATAAAGTATATATTATAGATGAAGTTCATATGCTTTCTATTGGTGCGTTCAACGCTCTTCTCAAAACGCTTGAGGAGCCGCCTGAGCATTGTCTTTTTATTCTTGCAACAACTGAGCCGCACAAGATCCCTTTAACAATTATTTCAAGATGTCAACGTTTTGATTTTAAAAGAATCACTTTACAGGCGATCGTCGGACGAATGGGGAAAATTGTAGAAACCGAGCGTTATCATGTACAAGAAGGTGCACTCGAGATCATTGCCGGGGCTGCAGATGGAGGAATGAGAGATGCGTTGAGTTTGCTTGATCAGGCAATATCCTTCAGCGGTGACGAGCTCACGATTGATGATGCGTTGCTGATCACTGGAGCGGTCTCTCAACAACATATAAGTAAACTGGCCTCTTCACTTCATGAGCAAAATGTAACAAGTGCTTTGGAAACACTAAATGAATTGTTTCAACAAGGGAAAGATCCGGCAAAACTGATCGAAGATATGATTTTTTATTTTAGGGATATGCTTCTTTATCAAACAGCACCTGATTTAGAAGGTGTCCTCGAAAAGGTGAAAGTAGATGAGGAGTTCAAAAAACTTTCTCAGCAAATTCCCGCACCTGTTCTTTATGAAATGATTGATATTTTAAATAAAAGTCATCAGGAAATGAAGTGGACAAATCATCCGCGTGTCTTTTTTGAAGTTGCAGTTGTGAAGCTTTGTCAAGGAGCGAAAACTGATTCGCATTCAGCTAATCAATCTGAAGTAGACACGCTCATGAATAAGGTTCACCAGTTGGAGCAAGAGATTGAAAAGCTGAAAACAGCAGGGGTGTCAATATCCGCAACCTCAAACCAGCCAAAAGAAACATCTCGCTCACCTAAAAGTACAAAAAGTGGATATAAGGCTCCTGTAGGCCGGATTCATGAAATTTTAAAAGGTGCAGAGAGGTCGGAGTTAAAAAAGTTAAAAGGCTGTTGGGGAGGATTGCTTTCTCAGCTTAAACAACAAAATAAAGTGTCACATGCAGCATTGTTAAACGATACTGAACCTGTTGCAGCTTCTTCACGGGCATTTGTCCTCGCGTTTAAATATGAAATTCATTGTAAAATGGTTGCTGAAGACAATAATGGTGTCAGAACAAATCTTGAGCATATTTTAGAAGGAATGCTCGGGGGAAGAAGGGATATAGTTGGCGTTCCTGAAGCCCAATGGGGTAAAATAAGAGAAGAATTTTTGCAGGAATACCAGCAGGAAGATTCAGAAGCAAAGGAATTAAAAGATGAGGAAGATCCGCTGATAGCAGAGGCGAAAAAATTATTTGGAGCGGAATTGATTGAAATTAAAGATTAAATAGGAAAGAGAGTGGTTTACATTATGCGCGGTGGAATGGGAAACATGCAAAAAATGATGAAACAAATGCAAAAGATGCAGAAGGATATGCAAAAGGCACAGGAGGAACTTGCAGAAAAAGTATTTGAAGGTACAGCTGGCGGCGGAATGGTCACTGTAAAAGTGAACGGACAAAAGGAAGTCATTGATGTTGTCATAAAGGAAGAAGTCGTCGATCCTGAGGACGTTGAAATGCTTCAAGATCTTGTTCTTGCAGCAACAAATGATGCTTTGAAACAAGTTGATGATGAAACAAATGAAACGATGGGGAAATTTACAAAAGGAATGAACATGCCGGGTTTATTCTAGGAGGAAAATAAAAATGCAGTATCCTGAACCAATATCAAAGCTGATTGACAGCTTTATGAAATTGCCAGGAATCGGACCTAAAACGGCGGTCCGTCTGGCTTTTTTTGTTCTTAGTATGAAAGAAGATGTTGTGCTCGATTTTGCTAAAGCATTGGTAAACGCCAAGCGTAATTTGACTTACTGTAAAATTTGCGGCCATATTACGGATCAAGATCCTTGTTATATATGTGAAGATAAGAGAAGAGATCAATCGGTCATATGTGTTGTTCAGGATCCGAAAGACGTAATTGCCATGGAGAAAATGAAGGAATATCAAGGGCTGTATCATGTTTTACATGGTGCGATTTCTCCAATGGATGGCATTGGCCCAGAAGACATTAAAATATCTGAGCTATTAAAACGATTGCAGGATGATCAAGTGGTGGAAGTGATTCTCGCAACAAACCCCAATATAGAAGGAGAAGCAACAGCTATGTACATTTCAAGACTTTTAAAGCCAACTGGTATCAAACTGTCGCGAATTGCCCATGGACTGCCTGTCGGTGGAGATTTGGAGTATGCGGACGAAGTCACTCTTTCTAAAGCACTTGAAGGTAGACGCGAAATGTAAAGGAAGGAGATTGCATTTACCATGGGTTTTCTTCGGAAGAAAAAACTGAGAAAAGAATTTGATGAAAAGCTGTTTAACCAACTCGTACAAAAAAAGGAAGAGTGGCACAAACAAAAACGACTCATTCAAAATAGTTTTGAACCTTCCCCTGAAGTTCTTCACGAGTTGAAAATACTTGAAGCAAAGTACCTATTTTATTTGCGGGAGGCCAAAAAAAGAAAGCTAAGAATTAGTAGCTGGCATTAACAGGTCTATTTTTATGTTTCTCATCATATGCTTGTACTAGAAATGATGAGGAGTGAGCGAATTTATGGGTTCTGTTTTGGTGATCGGGGCAATTTTGGTATTAGTTGCCCTGTTGTTTTTTTCGGGTTCTTCTTTTAAACCGTTAAAATGGCTGGGCTCAATTGCTGCTAGAATAATTGTCGGGACAATATGTCTGTTTTGTGTAAATTTATTTGGGGAGAGTTTAAGTATCCATGTACCGATTAATCTAGTGACGACAGGAGTCAGCGGATTACTAGGTGTTCCAGGAGTAGTGGCGTTAGTTGTCATTAAACAATTTATAATTATATAATTTATTGTTGACAGTTATCTTTTAAAATGTTAAATTAGTATTCGTCGTTGATGACGAATTATTTTTTTGAAAAAAGTTGTTGACGAATATTTGAATAAGTGTTATTATAATCTAGTCGCTTCAAGAGCGGCAATGAAGTTCTTTGAAAACTAAACAAGACAAAACGTACCTGTTAATTCAAGAAATACAAAGCACATTTAGTGCAAGTCAGGGCAGATGTCGTCACAAGTGACGAACTAATCTGCACTCCATTTTATGGAGAGTTTGATCCTGGCTCAGGACGAACGCTGGCGGCGTGCCTAATACATGCAAGTCGAGCGGACCATAGGGAGCTTGCTCCCGAAAGGTT
>NZ_JAQFWW010000015.1 GCF_027706145.1 Bacillus changyiensis
GGCCGTTTTATCGGCATTGTCAAGCTCCTGACTTAAAAAAGATAATTCTACATATAAGTCTTCCAACTTTTTATTTTTAATCACATAAGAGATGGTTTCAAAGAAAACAATTTTTTCTTTTACAAGTAGTAACCAACTGTCCACAACTTCAACTTGTCCACTAAAGAAATTTTTAATATTCGTTGCGGCTTTCCCTTGAAAATCATCTAATTTTGTCATTCGAAGAAAAGCCTTTCTCAGTGTATAAAGCCGTTTTTCAAAAACTTCATATTCCTTTTTTCGCTTGTCTGCAGCTTCAATTAAAGAGTTTGCTTCAAATACTTTATTTGAGCTGTCTTTTTGGGATTTTTTATTTGAACTCATCTATAATCCTCCCAAAGACTTTTCTAGCAAGCTCGAGATCCTGTTCTTTCAGTAATTTGACGTTGCTTTCTACATCCTTCATATTTTTATAAACAGCTTTTTTGTATTCTTTAAGCATTTTTTGAGTCTTTTGTTCTCGGCTTTGGAAATTAGCCGTAAAGGATAAATCATTTTTGTCACAAGAATCTGATGGTTCTGCCAGATATACAAATGCTAAAGCTTTTTCAACAGTTTTCAGTTCTCTTATGAAAGTATCGTGTGAAAATTTAATAGTCATTTAGATCGAGCCCCTAATAATTTATTAATTGAGTTAATCGTCTTGGTCAGTTCATCATGCTTTTTTTCCCCGTGATGAAGTAGATCATTTGCAGCTACGGCTAATCTTCCTACTCCTTCAAAGAAAGCTTTATCAGCCTCCAAAGATCTAATTTCTTCCTCAATTTTGGAGATATAATCTAAGTACCCTTCGTTTACAATATCGTGCATGGCTGTATGTGCCTGATCGCGTTCCTTGTCAAAGTCAGTGGCAGATTCCCCGACCCAGTGTTGATCTAGATGGGGTTTTAAAATTTTTCTAATATGAGAAATTCCTTTCTCATGCTCTCCCTCTATTTTTTTCTTTGCTGCTTTTAATTTTTGAATTTGGTGTTCTGCATGATGTATGCCTTGCTTAATCATACTGTGAATACCACTCAAAATCGTTGCATGACTCATTTGTTTCACCTCAACATAAGGAATTATACAGATTTATCCACTGAATTTTTTTCCATACCTTTAATCATAAAAAAGAAGTGAAGAGAGTGAAATAGTGATATAGAACTGTTTTTTATAGGTATCCGCATTCATGGTTATTAAAATAGTCCCATTTTTTCTGGTGATCACCTTGAATAATAGGGGTTAAAGAAAATCATAAAACAAAAAACAAACAAACATTCGTATTATGATTGTATCAGGAACACACGTTCTGGTAAAATGAAATAATAAAGGAGGGGAAACACATGGATTCGATGTTAAAACGCTCATTAGAAGAAAGAACAGCTCTAGATATGATTTATATGAGAAGAGACGGTCGAATTTCAAAAAGGTCAATCATTGTTCATCAAATCAATGAGGGTTATATACGAGCTTATTGTTTTAAGAGCCGACAAACAAAAACGTTTACAACTGAAAATATCCTCGCTGTTTCTCCTGCGGATCAGAAAAAAGTTGTTTGGAGAGTTTCTTAGGAGTAGGGGAGCATCTGTTTTTAAAAAACCGACATATTTTGGCAGCATCATAGCTGTCCATTTTATTTGTTCCCTAATTTTTCAAACTGTCATCTTTCATGTTGTTCATCTCCTTGACAATCCACTTCAAAACTTTCCAGAATCAAGGATCAAAAAAATTTAATGTTGGCCAGAAACAGTATTAAACAGTTAATCCGTGGAGCTTTTATATGAATTGCCAAAAAGATTCATTACATCAACTAAGATGCTGTACACATAGAATAGCATTAAGAATAAAACCAGATTTTTATTGTGGGAATTTTTGTGAAATAGGGGGCTTGAAGGGGGCATAAGTTGCCACCTATATAAAAAAGGAGGTAAACACAATATGTAGTATGCTTTTTAAAAAAACACAATATATGCACATGTTCAATATCTCAAAAACAAGATGTGGTATTATACAATAAAAAATAAAGAATTTCAATCAAAACATTGTGGATATTACTTAAAAAGAGTACAATTAGTGTAACAAAAAAACGAAATTAACAATATTCTAATTCATTGGGGAATTAAAGTGATTAATTGTACGTGTGAAATAGAGTCGTTTTGTTATAGTTTTTATAACTTAATAGTTGAAATTAATGAAGTGCATAGTGAATTTTCAAAAGAGTTCGCTTCTGAAAAACATGCTCTAATTAACTTAAAAAGAAAACAAGTTAATCATGTTACTCAAGTAAACAATGGGAACACTTTTTCTGTTGATAATTTGTTTTTGCAGTTGATTTCTAATTATCGAGAGAAGTTGCTTTATTATACTGCAACTGATGTTGATTTTGAAAGTCAATATACAGATTTAATTATAAGGACAAGAACAAAGGAATCCACTTCAATTATTAATAAGCTTAAATATTATCTTGTTGGAAAAAATGAAGCAGGAAAACTGCCGCTTAACAAATGCTTAAATGATTTATTTGGATTTAGAATACATCCAACTTTTTTTGACCATAATAAGGAATGTTTTCAAGAAACATGTCAAAGGTTAAAGCAACTATATAAAAATCGAATTGATTTTAGGGATTCATCAAAAGGAAATTATAAAGCGTATCATATTTATTTATACGGAGAGAGTTGGGAATACTTCCCCTGGGAAATACAAGTATGGCGCTTAAGCGATCGTGAAAAAAATGATTTATCGCATAAGCAGCATAAACAAGAACATAGGAAATGGGCTGCAATTTACAAAAATTCAACAGAAATAGAATTGGAAATGGAAGGTGTTTAGTTATGGCTTTTCATTTTATTGCAATCGTAAGTGACTTCTCTGGTGGAAGAAGATACGGTTGGCATTATTCAAGTGAAGATAGGTTAGATAAAGATTATATTAAGTCTTTTATGACCAAAGTTAAACAAGAATGTGGACATATTCAATTTGGAATTCATAAACTAACTACTGAGGATACATCTTGGGCTTCAGTAGTAAGAATGGATTCATTCTTTGATGATGTTATAATAACAAATCGAATTGACGATTTTATAGAGGTTGTTGCAAATGATCAACAGCTTTCCGCTTATGATGTTACTAAATTCGTACTAGCTACGCTCCCTACATCACATTTGAAATTGCAAAAGTTGCTGTACTATATCTATTCTGAATTTCTGATCAGAACTGGGGAAAAATTATTCAAAGATCGGATAGTTGCGTATAAGTATGGACCTGTAGTTGAAGATGTTTTTCAGAAGTATAGAATACACGGTAGCTCGGAAATTGATTATAAAGAGGATGAGACTTTCGTGTTGCAAACAGATGAACAAGCATTTACACCCTCCTTAATGAAAATTTGGACTTCTGAATATGGAGTAATAGCGTTAGAATGTATCATAGAAACGTTGGAGAAATATGGTGATCTAGATGCATTCGGGTTAGTTGACAAAACACATCAAAAGGGAGGACCATGGGAAAGAGTTTATAAACCTGGTCAAAATTGCGAAATCACTGATGAGTTAATAACTCTATATCATAAATATGTACAATAATAAAAAGCCTAAAAAATAGGCTTTTTATTATTGTAACTTAATTCCTCCAGAAGTCTTTAAATAAAAACAAATAATTGCAACAACAAGATAAAACGTTAAATTTCGAAATTCTGTATTAAGTAAGCAAACCACTCTTTTGGAGTATTCGAAAGGAAAAGAAAAAAGCCTAATTGATAGGCTGAATCTGCAGCTTAATGTTCCCCCATCCATGGAAAAACCTCATAACTTCTCAAGAGCTTTCTCTTTTTTGCTTGCCATGAAATAAATAAAAATTGTTGGCGAATTGTTGTCCAACTCTGCCAACAATCATCATTTTCATTCAGAAGTCATCAGATATACAATTCAATAGCCCTTGAAATAAAAGGGATGGTGAGAATCGAATATACTTGTTCAGAAGATGTCGACTACACTGGCAGTGTAGAGGTCAGCGGTTCGAGTTCTCTTGGAAGCTTAAATGAATACGTTGATAGGACAAGGTTTCTGGCTGATGAGAAGGCTTTTTGTTTATATAAGATTTTTAAGTTGACCAAATGACTGACCAAACAGAAAAGATTGAGGGAAAATCTGTATGGGAGTTGGTTTTTGATCCATCGCCTATTTTTGCATTAGTTGCAGCACTTGGTATGGCTATTAGTCAATTTACTATGTGGCAATGGAGTCGAATATTAGAATGAACAAACCATAAAAAGGAGATTAGTGGAATGGGTCTTTCAAATACTATGTTTAAACGATTATTAAGGTTGCGAGACATTGAGTTTTATCAAGTGGAATTGAGTGACGATGATAGGTGTTTTAATTTGTTGATTTATGACAAAGGATTATCCGAATTAGATAAAGGATTGCGTGATTTTGATAAAGGCAATTTGATTAAAGCTTATATAATAACAAATTTTGAATTGCCTGATTCAACTTATCAAGACGTGTTATATTTTGTTGATGATCTATTAGGAATGAAACACAATTGTTCGCATTTTACGGATACTCTGTTTGTTAAGGAAGAGTTCGATTTTGATTTTCCTTTTGACATGCTTGCTATTCGTAATTATGTGCAAGAAATATTATCTTTATTAGGAATTGATAAGAAACTTCCGGATTTTAAAGAAACTGCTTTTAATTATTTGTCCCAAGATTAGTGTCAAGAATCAATATTGACGCTATCCCATTGCAAAAAATTATTTCTTGACTTATCATAAAGATAAGGATAAATTCTAAAGAAATTGCATAAAATAAAAAAGACCCGACTGTTGGTAGCAGTCGAGTCAGTGTATACAAAGCTGGCCTAAAGGGGCTGGCTCCAGATCAAGAAAATTTTCTGACCTCCCTAAAAGTATGACGGCTCAAGGGGAGGTCTACTTCTTTTTAATGTATGTCAACAATGCCAGGATAAACATCCCGAACAATAGCATCAAAGATATACTTTGAAAGGTCGACATCATTTGCTTCACCCCCTTTCATAGGGAGTGAGCCAGACCACCCTTGAGGGAGCCGAACTTTATATACAATGAATATTTTACCACACCATTCTCCATGATCAACAGAACTTCATAAGCTTTCATTCTATCGTCAGTTACATATCTACTTTGTTATCTATAGGAAAAGCAGTGAAATATCAATGTGGGCTTATATAGTGGCTGGAATTCTTTGAATGGCTGGGTTGATAGTATAATGTGTTTTTTTCTTAGACAAGACAAATCTGAAAAAAATAATATTAACTAAATTAGTACCAAAAAGCAGGTCTTTAAAAGATCTGCTTTTTCTGATGGTGCAGTCTTTATCTAGGAATAGAGGAGTGTAGAGCCTAAACAAATTAAACAAGAACGCTTGTTTGTATATTGCTGGGAATCCACTAACCAATATGATATAATTTCCTTATCATGTACCATTTGCTAAAAGGGGCGAGCGTATGATCTTCGAGGAGAAAGACACACAGGAGCTTATTAAATTTGATGACTATCCTTACGCTGTTTATGTACGTGTATCTACAGATAAAGATGAGCAAATTTCATCGAAAGAAAACCAGATTGATATTTGTCACCATTGGATTGAACAAAACAATTATGAATGGAAAGATGAAGCGATTCAGCTAGATGACGGGATAAGTGGAACTGTGTTACTTGATCGAAAAGCGATGCAGCTCATTTTAGAGAAAGCCAAAAATCATAAGTTGAAAATGGTGATATTTAAGTCTGTTAGTCGTCTGGCTCGTGATTTGAAAGATGCCCTAGAAATACGTGAAGTTCTTCTTGCTCATGGTGTAAGAGTGGTAACACTTGAAGAAGGATATGATAGTTTAACAGAAGGAAAGAATTCATGGAAATTTGAAATGTTTTCAATGTTTGCAGCTCAATATCCGCAAACTGTATCAGTTGCAGCCAGTGCGTCCCTAGCAGCAAAAGCCAGAAGGGGAGAACATTCAGGAAGGATTCCTTTTGGATTTAAAAAAGAAGGTAAACATCTTGTCATTGATGAAGAAGAAGCAGATGTCATCCGTCTTATTTTTTCTCTTTACAATCATCATGGCTACGGACATAAAAGAATTGTATATAAATTAAATGAAGAGTTGAGCCTTGGTAACATCGTGAAGCCGCAAATATCTGATAAATGGCAATTAACCACTGTTCAACGGATTTTGAAAAATCCAATATACTGCGGGATCTTCGTTGCAAATCGATATACAACGGTTAAAAGTGGCGGACGGAAAAAATTCATGAGGAATCCTAAAGAAAAATGGACCATTTATAAAGAATGGTGTCCAAAGATTATATCAGAAGAAGAGTTTGAAAAGGCTAATAATCGAAAACGGCGATTAGCTAAAAGAAGTTTTTCTCCTCGGAATGAGCTTCGAGGGAAAATGGTCTGTGGAGAGTGCGGTTCTAAGATGGTTGTTCTTCCTTCATATAAATACAAGCAGAATGGTGAAAAATCAGAGTTTAACTATTTGAAATGCAGCGCATATCGCCGCGGAGGGAAAGATCTCTGTATCAACCATGCTCCTATACAATATAAGGATTTTCGTGCCATGGTCATCAAAAAACTGAATGCCAAAGGGAAAACATTCAAATTAAATTTTAAAAATGATTTTGGAGAGCGTAAAAAGAAAAAGATCAAGCAGATGACATATGAAATTCAAAATGCTGAAGAGAAGAAAAAGCGTTTAATTGAATTATATCTTGAAGATGCGCTCATATCTAAAGAGGAATTCCAATCAAAGCGGAAAGAGCTTGAAGGCGAAATCGAAAAATTAAACGATGACCTATTCTTACTTGAACGAGAAGAAGAGAAGAGCATTGATATTTCAAATATACAAAATGCATTTGAACAGCTGAAAAATACAGAGCAAGACTTATACAATGTATTTACAGTACTTATTGATAAATTGGTTATACATAGAGATGGAACAGTTGACTTTTTCTACAACTTTAAATGAGCCCTTCGGTTTGCCACAGGTATGCATACGGAATGCTATGCAAAAATTGGGTGTGAAAGGCCGTTCGCAAGCTGTTGTTGAACTTCTTCGAATGGGTGAGCTAGAGCTCTAAATTGTACCGGTATTCCTTCTTTGCAAAGAAGGGAACCGGTTATTTATTTTTGGAAATGAACGTGTATATTCATGTTGAAGTCTTGCAATTTCTGTGGAAAAGAAGGAAAATAGACTAAAGTGTTTTGAAAACAACGAGGTTGAGCGAGGTAGTGAAAATGAATTCGAAAGCTTCTTTGAACCACATAGCGGATATTGAAAAATCACTTCGACATATTTCGGGTATTATTAAACAAAAAGGAAGAGAAATTCTTACCCAATATACAATTACTCCACCTCAGTTCGTCGGTTTGCAATGGCTTTATGAATACGGCGATATGACAATCGGTGAATTATCTCAGAAGATGTATTTGGCATGCAGTACGACAACAGATTTAATTGACCGTATGGAGAAAAATAACCTTGTTGAGAGGGTGAAAGATCCGACTGACAGACGGGTCGTCCGGATTCACCTTTTATCAGAGGGAGAACGGATTATTCAAGAGGTTATTCAAAAAAGGCAAGATTATTTGGAAAACATGTTAACCACTTTTTCTGAAGAAGAAATCATTCTTTTTGAAAAAATGTTAATCAAACTTCAGCAGGAAATGAATAGAAAATGAGGCGATTTTGTTGGATCAACCGATAGGAGTTATTGATTCAGGAGTTGGCGGCTTAACTGTTGCAAAAGAAATAATGAGACAGCTGCCAAAAGAACATATCATTTACATCGGAGACACGAAACGTTGTCCTTATGGACCGCGTCCAAAAGAGGAAGTGCTCCAATATACAAGGGAACTAACCCATTACTTATTAAAGCATCATCATATTAAAATGCTTGTGATTGCTTGTAATACGGCAACCGCTATAGCTTTAGAAAAAATCACTTCCGAAGTTCATATTCCTGTTGTCGGCGTGATTCAACCAGGGGCTAGAACAGCAATAAAAGTAACAGAAAACCAGCGGATCGGTGTCATAGGAACGGAAAATACAATAAAAAGTGGAGCATATGAAGAGTCGTTGTTGTCACTAAATGGCAGTCTAACTGTTGAAAATCTAGCTTGTCCAATGTTTGTTCCGTTTGTTGAAAGCGGAAAATTTTTAGATGAAACAGCTGATGAGATTGTTAGATCTTCCTTGTATCCACTCAGAGATTCTTCAATTGATACACTGATTCTTGGATGTACGCATTACCCGATTTTAAAAGATCCGATTCAGCGCTATATGGGTGAACGCGTTAACATCATTTCATCAGGAGATGAGACTGCTAGAGAGGTCAGTACGATATTGTCTTACAAGGGTTTATTAAATCAATCCCCATTTTGTAGTGAACACCAATTTTTTACCACTGGAGATCGCGATCGTTTTAAAAAAATTGCAAACGATTGGCTTGGTTATGAAGTGAAAAATGTAGAAAGTATCTCTCTTCAAGAAACGATTGTGAAATAATAAGAGTTTGTCGACAAACGGCAAACTCTTATTTGTATAGCATCTAGAACTACTGTGTTACTATGTAGAAAAAGCAGGAATGCGTGTCATTTACATAACTGCATTGACTATTAAGCCCGTGGTTACTTGTGTTGGATAGTTGATGAAACAGTCTGTCCTAAGTAGGTCGTTATAAAGAAATACCTAGTAGGAAAGATCGATTATTCATTTTCGTTTGCCTGATCAATTTGACTTGGTTTGTCTTTTCCCGGACAAAAGCAAAAAGACAATGCTCAGAAAAGAATACTGCTTCTCTTTGTAAATTTAAAAGGAAACAGATAAGTATTTTAAGCTTTTCCGTGCGAATCGGCTTTATTTTGATCCTTAGTCAAAAACGTCTTTTGCAACACTTAGAAATTCCTTTACAGCAGGGGAGGCATTCGCAATAGAATGACAGGCAAGTGCAACTTCACGGCTGTTTTTAATATTTAGTTTGCTGACCTTTATATGTTGTTGAGTCTTTAAAAATAATTCTGGTCCGATGGTAACGCCAAGCCCTTCTTGCACCATATTAGCGATTGTTGTACAGTCGTGTACTTCAAAACGAGTAGATGGCTTCATATGGGCTTCTTCGAATATTTCTTCTACATGTGATTGGTACATCCCTGTTGGCATAATAAATGGCTCTTCTATTAAATCATCCATTTTCACCGTTTCTTTTGAGCGAAATCTGTGTTCTGGATGAAAAGCCACCACCATGTTGTCTTTTATGAGAGGAACAAGATCAAAATATGGATTTGATTTTCCTTTTACCACAAAACCAATGTCTATTATTCTAGATTTTAACCATTCTGTAATCTCTTCATATGTCCCTTCATAAAACTTAAATTCTATTTTAGGATGTTTTTTCTGAAATTTTGCAAGCAATCTAGGCAATAAGCAGGAAGAAGCACTTGCAAAAGTACCAACTCGAATGATCCCGGTTTCTAAGTTTGTCGCTAACGCAATTTCTTGGTTTATTATTTCAATTCTTTTTAACACTTCTCTTATATGTGGAAGGATTTTTTGCCCAATCTCTGTAAGCGTTATCCCCTTTTTACGATCCCGGATTAATAGGGAAACACCCATTTCGGATTCTAGACTAGCAACAGCATGACTCACTGCTGATTGTGTCATATTTAATTTTTCGGCAGTTTCTGTAAAGCTTCCTAACTCTACTACTTTTGCGATGATTTCGAACCGAACAATACTCATGAGTAATTACTCATACCTTTCATTAAAAATATCAATTTTACTTATGTTAACACGAGACTTAAAATAATAACAACATTTCAAATATGAAGGAGATGTACAAAATGAAAAACAATATAAATCAGCTAACTATCATACTTTTAGCTGTAGGAGCTTTTGTGACAGGAACAGCAGAGTTTGTTGTTTCTGGAATTTTGGAACTGATTTCTGTTGATTTAGATGTTTCCATTTCATTGGCTGGTCAGTTAATCACAATTTATTCTTTATTTTATGCAATAGGGGCCTTAGTATTGGTTATGTTAACTTCTAAGTTTGATCGTAAAAAAGTACTTTTATATGCAATCTTTTCATTTATTCTAGGTAACCTGATTGCATTTTTTAGTTGTAATCTTGTATTTCTCATGTTATCTAGGGTCATCATGGCCATGAGTGGAGGATTATATATTGTAGTTGCAACCAATTACGCTGCTCGAATCGCAATGCCAGAAAAAAGAGGCAGTGCCATGGCAACCGTTATTACTGGCTTTACCGTCTCATTAGTCCTTGGAGTGCCGATCGGAACATTTTTAGCAAGTTATTTAGATTGGCATTATATTTTTCTTATCATTGCTTTCGGTACGGCGCCTCTTTTAGTGGCACTTTATAAATTATTACCTTGTATAAAAGGAAATCAGCCGCTCCCATTTAAGCAACAGCTGCAAATGATCAAAGATAGTCGAGTCATGACTGGATTAACAACTACAATTTTTTGGATATTAGGTTACACGATGGTATTTGCTTATATCTCCCCATTGTTAAGTCATGCTGCCGGTTTTTCCATAGAGATGACGAGTATTGCTTTGTTTGTTTTAGGTACTTTTGCTTTTATTGGTTCACGTTTTGGGGGATATGCAGTAGACAAGTGGGGACCAAATCGAACGATATCACTTAGTTTATGTATGCATATCATTTCTTTGTTTGTACTCACATTTACACAGTACTCAACAGAAGGGGTATTGATCACACTGGCTTTTTGGGGAGCAGCGACTTGGACAACAACACCGGCAAAGCAATTTTATTTAATTTCATTAAAACCACAATCGTCTGAAACGGTACTAAGCTTTAATACTGCCTTAATGAATGTTGGAATGATGTTGGGGTCTGCGTTAGGTGGAATCATTATTCAATATATGAATATATTAAATTTAAGCTGGATTGCTGGATTATTCGTAGTAATCGCACTTATTTTTATCAGGTATTCTTTCTATTTAAATAAAACTTTAATGAATTAAAAACCAGACAAAAAACAAACAGCGTAATGGTGGTCAGGCTTAGTGTTCCCAGGTTTCCCGTCTGAGGCGTTCGTGAATTTTTTGCAAGCGAAGAATTCATTAAGTGTCCTAACACAAATTGCAATCTCAATGTGGATCATTTCCGTTTGGGACCATGTGTGATTTATCATTATTTTGCTGCTATTCAAGGTGCTAGGGTAATCATTAAGTTTACTAAAGGATACCCACACTCATGATGAAATATATAAAGAAAACCTGACTCACAACGATGCTTAGATGTAAAACTAGGAAATCAAAGAGAGGTCATGTTAATGATCTCTTTTTTTATGTGTGCCAGGCATGGCAACTATCTAGGTGGTGAAAGTCCACTGTGGGGGTACACATCGACCAACCACTAAGGAAGCGCAAGGGACTTATCGTGAGATAAGGGCTGAAAGAAGCGTGGAATAAAATCTTGGCTCGACGAACAGAAATCTGATACCAAGGCTCCACAAAGGGATAAGGCTCCATAACAAGTCAAAGTCCAAAAGAT
>NZ_JAQFWW010000016.1 GCF_027706145.1 Bacillus changyiensis
ATGTCCTTGACCAAGATGGAAAGCAAGTGCCGCCAGGCATTCCTGGGGAACTGTATATTGGTGGTGCAGGTGTTGCCAGAGGTTACTACAACCGTCCAGATCAGACGAAGCGCGCCTTTGTATCACACCCAAACGGTCGGCTTTATCGAACCGGTGACCTTGTAAAATGGCACAGTGATCAAACGATCACATATCTTGGCAGGTTGGATAAGCAAGTGAAAATTCGCGGTGTCCGGATTGAGCCAGGTGAAATCACAGCGAAGCTACTTGAGCTAGACGAAGTGAAAAATGGTTATGTGATGGCTCACCACGATGAAAATGGTCAAGCCACTTTATGTGCGTATCTCGTGACAGAGACTGAAATAGAGCGGGAAAACATTAGGAAACAGCTAGCGAAGAGCTTGCCGGACTACATGATCCCTGTTTATTTCATCACAGTAGATGAGCTGCCATTAACACCAAACGGAAAAATCAATGAGCAACTGCTTCCAATGCCGAAAAAAGAACTGAAAGAAACATATGAGCCGCCGCAAACAGAAACAGAAAAAATTCTTGCCGCGATTTGGGAAGAAGTACTTGATATAGATCAGATCAGCAGAAATGGAAGCTTTTTCGATTATGGAGGAGACTCAATCAAAGCGATTCAAATCTCTTCTCAATTGAGAAAGCATCAATTAAAACTAGAAACAAAGTACTTGTTCACACATGCAACAATTGCAGAAGCTGCTTTGTACGTGGAACCTTTAAATAAACAAATTGATCAACGTCAAGTATCAGGGGAAGTTACGCTCTCACCAATACAAACCTGGTTCTTTTCAAAAGCATTTGCAAACCCACATCACTACAACCAAGCTGAGACGCTCTACAGAGCAGAAGGCTTTGATCCTACAGCAATCGAATTGGCGTTAGATCAATTGATGGAGCATCATGATATGTTTAGAGCTGTTTTTATAAAGGAACAGCACAATATCGTGCAAAAGATTCGAAAAGCGTATGCAGCTGATTTTTATGAAATGAAAGTGCTAAATCTTAGAGACAAAACCAATTGGCGCGAGCTTGCTGAACATCATATAAACAACATGCAAGGAGAGCTTGACATCGAAAACGGACCTCTTGTGAAAGTCTGTCTCTGTCAAACAAATACAGGAGACCATCTTGTTATCGTGATCCACCATCTCATCATTGATGGTGTCTCTTGGCGGATTTTCCTTGAGGACTTGGAAACAGCTTACGAACAAGCACTATCAGGGGAAAACATACAACTACCTGAAAAGACGACTTCTTTTAAAGAATGGACAACCGAATTGTGGAAATATGCTCAACAGGAAGCAGTCAAAGAAAAAACATTTTGGCGCGAGATTGAGAGTCGAATAGCAGTTCCGCCTTCTTTAGCAGTCCGTCAGTCGAGCGATCAAAAGCGTTCGAACAGTCAACATTTTGTTCAACAGCTTGATCAAGATATAACAAATCTCCTTTTAAAAAAGGTACATCATGCATACCGTACAGAAATAAATGACATTTTGTTAGCTGCGTTTGCTTTGGCGATGAGAAAACAGTTTGGAATAGCCGAACTGCCCCTTGATTTAGAAGGGCATGGTCGGGAAGCTATTTCAGAACATGTCGATGTTTCAAGAACGATCGGGTGGTTTACATCTGTATTTCCGGTTGTGCTTTCGATAGGAAGTGAAGCAGAGATAGGGACTGTGATAAAGACAGTGAAAGATACGCTTCATTGCATTCCACATAAGGGGATTGGCTACGGCTTGCTTCATGGTCAAATGCTTGAAGAAACACCATCTTCTGTCGTGAGCTTTAACTATTTAGGTCAGTTTGAGGTACAGCAAAGTGGAATCAAGCCACTCCATTTGGGGGATTCCAACAGTCTAGCAAACGAAAGAACCCATATGCTCGACCTCAACCTTGCTGTTATAAATGGAGTGCTAGAAATCAATGTGGACTACCATGAAAAAGAGTTTGATCAAAGCGAAATTGAAGCACTTTTAAACTGTTATACAGATATCTTGGTCAACATGGTCAACCATTGTGTAGAGAAAGAAGATCATGGAGAAAAAACGTTAAGTGATTTTGATGATCAGCAATTGACAAATGAGGAACTGGATCATATTTATGAGTTGCTTAAAGACATGTAGAGAGAGGATAGCCTCTCTCTATCATTGATAAAAGGGAGTGAAGAAATGAAGCAGCAACAAAATATCCAAAACATTTACCCGCTGACACCTATGCAAGAAGGTATGCTGTTCCATCATTTAAGTGATAAAGATAGTCAAGCATACTGTGTTCAAACGGCTGTGAAAATTTCCGGTGAATTTCATCTCAATATCGCTGAACAAAGCCTTAACATTCTTGTTGGCCGTCATGACCTGCTAAGAACGGTTTTTATTCACTCTAAACAACTAAGTCGTCCTCGTCAAATTGTATTTAAGAAAAGAAACATGACCATTAACATGCATGATTATTCTCATTTCAAGCAGGCTGATCATGATCAGTACATTGAGGAATTTTTGAGATCAGATTTCAAAAAAGGCTTTGATTTGGCTGTTGGACCTTTATTTCGGATAGAGGCACTAAAATTAGGGGAATCCGAATATGTTCTCGTTTTTTCAAATCATCACATCATTTTGGATGGTTGGTGCGCTAAAGCAGTTTTAGATGAGTTTTTCGATATATATTCTGACCTGTTCCATAATCGGCCTGTTAGCAATAAGAAGTCCTTTTCTTTTAGTAAATATATTCAATGGATTGAAAATCAAAGTAAAAATGAAGCCCATACCTATTGGAAGGAATACCTGAAAGGGCTTGAGACAAACACAGAAGTGCCAAGTTTCTATAAAAAAGCGAAAAATGAAGGCTTTCAAAAAGAAGACTTTTATCAAAAAATAGATGATGATTTGTTTCAAGGTCTTGAAAACGTCTCAAAGCGTTACAAAATCACTGTTCATACGATATGTCAAACAGCTTGGGCGTTGCTGCTTAGCCATTACAATCAGTCAAATGACGTTGTATTCGGATCAGTTGTGTCTGGAAGAACACCAGAACTAGAAGGTATTGAAGAAGCGGTGGGATTGTTTATTAATACGATTCCAGTCAGGATAAAAGTTGACCCAAACCTGTCTTTCACACAGCTTTTTGAGAATGTCCAACAATCGAACTTAAAGTCTGAGCATTATTCGTATTGTTCTTTGGCTGATCTTCAAAACATGACGACTTTGAAGGGGAATCTACTTCATCATTTTCTAGTTTTTCAAAACTATCCACCTCAGGAGACATCAGAAGAAGCGGAAAATGAGCTTTTTGGCTTTCATATTCAAGAGTTGCATGATACAGAAGAAACGAATTATGATTTTCTTCTAACGATTGCACCAAGGGAACAATTTATGATTATTCATTATAATCAAAACATATATGAAAACGATGAAATTGGTGTCTTATGCAGACGTTTTCTCTCTATATTACGACAGATGATTCAAACACCGGATATGAAGCTATCTCAAGTAGAGTTAATTGATGCAGATGAAAGAAGATTGATAGATACATTCCAAATGTCAGATTGCAACATGTGTAAAGATAGCCTGACTTTGCATGAGCGATTTGAGCAGCAGGTCGGTTTATTTCCTCATAAACCAGCTGTTACATTCAATGGGGAAACTCTGACTTATGAAACACTAAACAGTCGTGCCAATGAACTTGCCAAACAGCTTCGGAGCCTTGGTGTGCAACCAAATCATTTAGTGGGTATTATGCTGGAACGTTCTCATTCATTTATGATAGGTATTCTTGGTATTTTAAAAGCAGGAGCAGCATATGTACCAATTGACCCGCATTATCCGATTGAACGAATCGACTATATCATTCAAGATTCGAACATCTCTATTCTGATCACTGATCAAAAACAGAAAGCTGAACTGTTTCCTTCTATCCAATACACAGGGGAGACGCTGTTTATAGATGATATGCAAACTGGGAGTTTTTCTGAAAATCTTCCTTCTGTCTCTTCAGCTCAAGATCTTGCCTATGTCATCTACACATCTGGATCGACAGGTAAGCCAAAAGGAATTCTCACCAAACATGAAAATGTGATGAGGGTTGTTGTCAATCCGAATGACCTCAAAGTAACAGAAGAGGATCGCATCTTACAACTATCCAATCTATCTTTTGATGGATCGGTATTTGATATTTTTGCTGCACTTTTAAATGGAGCAGAACTAATCCTCCCTGAGTCAAACACAGTCCTTTCACCAAGAGAACTGTCCAGATTTTTAATCAAACAAGACATTTCGATTATGTTCTTAACAACGGCTTTATTTAATGCAGTCATTGCAGAAAATCCAACTGCATTTAATGGACTTCGTAAAGTCTTATTTGGCGGTGAAAAAGTTACAGTTGCTTTTGTTGAACAAGCCTTGGAGCAAGCAGGAGCGACCAAATTCATCCATGTTTATGGACCGACAGAAAGCACGGTTTTTGCCAGTTTTTATCCGATTCAATCGATTGATAAAAGACTTGGAACGATCCCAATTGGAAAACCGTTGAATGATACAGAGTTGATCATCTTGAACCAGTACGGAAAGATTCAAGCAATCGGATTGCCTGGGGAGTTATGTATAGCCGGAAAAGGGCTTGCCAAAGGCTATTTGAATCGACCAGATTTGTCAGAGGAAAAGTTTGTCACACATCCTTTAAAAGAGCAGGAGAGAATGTATAAAACCGGTGATTTGGCAAGGTGGCTTCCAGATGGAAGCATTGAATTTATGGGGAGACTAGATCGACAAGTGAAAATTCGCGGTTTCAGGATTGAACCAGAAGAAGTAGCCGCTGAGTTGTTGCTTTTATCCAATATTAAAAAGGCGTATGTGATGGAAAGAAGAAGTGAGCATGGTGAGGCTTATTTATGCGCTTATTATGTCGCTGATGTAAACAAACCATCAAAAGAAATCAGACGTGAATTGGCTGAACGTTTACCAGAATATATGCTACCATCTTTTTTCATGCCATTAAATGAACTTCCAGTGACACCAAATGGGAAAATCAGTGAAAAAGAGCTTCCAGCTCCTGAATATATATTAGACCGTGAGAGGGAATATATAGCCCCTCGAACAGCTGTAGAAAAAAAATTAGTGGAATTGTGGGAGCAAATTTTAAGTGTTAAGCCGGTTGGAGTGAATACTCATTTCTTTGAAATCGGTGGACATTCACTTAAAGCCGTTTCTCTGATGGTGGCTATTGAGCGGGAGTTTTCAGTCAAACTATCGATTAAACAGATTTTTGATCATCCTTATTTAGAAGATATGGCAATGGTCATTGATCAAGCAGAAACGGAAGCATCACTTGGCATGCTACCTGCCCCTCCTCAAGACTACTATCCGGCTTCTGCAATTCAAAGGCGGATTTATGCTGTCAGCCATTTGCAAGGGAGAGAGCAGAGTTATAATATGCCAGTGCTGTTAAAGGTCCCTCATCTTTTAGATATTGACCGTGTTCAGAAAGCAATCAACATGCTCGTTGAACGTCATGAAAGCTTAAGAACGTCTTTTGAGATGGTTGAAGGCGAAGTGGTACAGAACATTCATTCTTCTGTCAATGTCGAAGTCATAACAACAAAAGTGGCTAAAGATGGGTTGTACAAGCAAGTTTCTGCATGGATAAAACCTTTTGACCTGCAACGGGCTCCCCTGTTAAGAGCGGGTATTCTTGAGGATGACGAAGAGCATTTTCTGTTTCTTGATATGCATCACATCATATCAGATGGCCATTCCATTCATATTTTCTTGCAGGAATTGATTCAACTGTACGAACAAAGCCAGCCACTACCGCCTCTTGCGCTCCAATATAAGGATTATGCTGTCTGGGAGAAGAAGAGGGAGACTGACGTTGATGTTTCTTATTGGAAAAAACAGTTTGAGGACGAAATACCAGTTCTGACATTGCCTGTTGATGAACAAAAGGGAACTGGAACCGAGCTTGAGGGTAGCTTTCATATCAAAACACTTGATATGGAAATGACAGATCAAGTGAAAAAGTACGTATTACAAACTAATCAAACGCTCTTTTCGTTTTTATTAGGAATTTATCAACTATTGCTTGCTAAATATACAGGACAGAAAGATATTGTGGTTGGTACTCCTGTGAGCGGGAGACAGCATGCAAGTCTTGAATCAACTGTTGGTATGTTTGTCAAAACACTTCCGATTAGGGTTCAGCTCAATTCTCAATGGACAATTGGTGAATTTTTCTCAACAGTAAAAGAACATTGTCTTGCCGCTTTTGAAAGTGAGGTGGACCCGGCAGAATGGATCATGAATAGATCTAGAATAAAAATGGATCTTATTCAAACCATGTTTTCGTTCAATCATGACCAAGCAGAACTTCCAGCACAGTGGGAGATACAAAACATTTTCAATCCCCATGTACAATTTGATTTATCATTAGATGTTTTTGAACATCACTCAAATCTAGACATTTATTTTGAATACAGCACAAGTTTATTTAAAAAAGAAACGATCGAACGAATGGCAAAGCATTTTGAACACCTGATTGAGTCGGTGTTGGCTGATCCTGAGCAAACACTCGGTGAACTCGAACTCATTTCTAAGGATGAACAGGCACTTGTGGCCAAGATGAATGATACGGATGTGCCACTGCCATCATGCC
>NZ_JAQFWW010000017.1 GCF_027706145.1 Bacillus changyiensis
ATCCGGATATTGATGAAGAGCGTTCACATGAAAATTATGACTTAGTGAACAAAGAAGATATTGATTTTAATGAACGAGTGAAAAGTATAATTGAATCGCAAAAAGTGGGAACACGAAAGACGAGAAAAGACGCTGTACTCGTTAATGAATTATTGGTTACATCAGACGAAAAATTCTTTAAAGATTTAAGTCCGAATGAACGTGATAGATTTTTTAAAGAAAGTTATGAATTGTTTTCTGAACGATACGGAAAACAAAATATTGCTTATGCAAGGGTTCATCTTGATGAGAAAACGCCCCATATGCATTTGGGAGTTGTTCCAATGCGTGATGGGAAGTTGCAAGGGAAAAACGTATTCAATCGGCAGGAATTGCTTTGGATACAAGATAAGTTTCCTGAACAAATGCAAAAGCTTGGTTTTGAATTAGAACGTGGTGAAAAAGGTTCAGCTCGTGAGCATATCGAATCGAGTAAATTCAAAAAGCAAACACTTGAAAAGGAAATTGATTCACTAGAAAAAAACCTGTCGGCCAAAAAAGATGAGTTGAAAAGTTTAAGTGGGATTGTTCCGACCGAACTGAAAATAAAAGCAAAAAAAGAAAAGAAGACTGTGATTGAGGAAAAACTCGTTCATTTTGGAAAACCCAAAACAATCGAAAAGGAAACAGGGAATTTGGTTGTTACGCGTGATGAATACAAAAAAATGAGTGAAATTGTTCATGCAGCAGCAACAATTAAAAAGGACTATGACCGTTTACAAAGTACGGATCTTGTTCAAGAAAATAAAGATTTGCATGAAGCGCTTGATAGTAATCATGAAGCCCTCCTGTTTGCTCAAGAGCGAAATGGAGTTTTGGAAAGGGAAAATAAAACCCTTAAAAATGAAAATCGTGATTTAAGAGCCTATATATTCGATCTGAGGGACGAAATTAGTTCAATATATAAAAACACTAGAGAATTTTTAAAAGCCCGTACAAAGGACGTGAGAGCCTTTAAAAACGTTTTTAAGGAATTTGTTGTTGAATTGAAGAACAAAGTTACTGGAAGTGAATTTGAAAAATTACATAAGCGTGAACAGGCTCGTGAAAGAGATAAAGGTTTAGAGAGATGATATAATAGAGTTGCAGAATGATTATGGCTGGTGAAAGTAGGGAGCGCAGCGACGTCAGTCGCTAGCGGCAGCGAAAAGCGACCAATTGAACCAGCCGATGAACCCTCCTTATGCTAACAGGGGGGGAGTAATCGTGAGAGAGAGTTATGAAAACGAAAAATTGCTTTGTTGAAAGAAGAAATACTGAAACGAATATATAAAAAAATCTCCCCAAAAAGGGGAGTTTTTTATTTTTTTGGTTTTTGAGGTTTTAGGTTTTAGAAAAATTGGCTGGAACAGCCGATTTTATGCGGTTTTGACAGAGTCAAAATCGAGTCTTTTCTTATCTTGATACTATATAGAAACACCAAGATTTTTGAAAAGTGCTCCTATCCCTTGTCTGCCAAGGTCTGATAGTGTTTTTGACAGTACAAAACTCCTTCTGGTATTATTGAGTTACCACACCACAATAATAGATTGCTAGAAAACTAGCGCCAGAAAGGAGTTTTTGTTTTGCAATATTCATCTGAATCAAATTATAACATCCTTGAGGACGAGACTGCAACAGGGAAAAAGAGAGATTGGAAGGGGAAAAAATCCCGGTCTAACCTCATGGGCAAGCATTACGAAGGGTTAAATAAGCGGGTTGGTGCGCCCTACTACAGCAAACGGGCTCAGCGATTGTTTGAATGTGCAGAGCAACTTTGGTTTGTAAGAGACCTGGAAACGGGCAAATTAAAGCTGAAAAGAGCCCATTTTTGTAAAGTGAGGTTATGTCCGATGTGTGCCTGGCGGCGGTCGTTAAAAATTGCGTACCATAATAAGTTGATCGTGGAAGAAGCGAATCGGCAGTATCATTGTGCTTGGCTTTTTCTCACCCTTACGATTCGGAATGTCGAGGGCAGAGAGTTGAGCCCGTCAATAACCGACATGATGAAGGGTTTTAATCGCTTGATGAAATACAAGCGGGTTGATATAGCTAAGCTTGGTTATTTTCGTGCTTTAGAGATCACAAAAAACCACAAAGAACATACATACCATCCGCATTTTCATGTGTTGCTTCCAGTTAAGAAAAGTTATTTCACTGGTAAGTCTTACATCAGTCAAAAGGATTGGACAAGCCTCTGGAAGAAAGCGATGAAACTGGATTACACGCCAATTGTACATATACAGCGGGTCAAAGGTAAAGCTTCAATTGATGCAGAGCAGATCGAAAGTGAAGTACGAGAAGCGATGGAAGAACAAAAAGCTGTACTTGAGATTTCGAAATATCCGATAAAGGATACGGATGTGATTCGAGGTCATAAAGTGACAGAAGACAATCTGGATACGGTTTATTATCTGGATGATGCACTTTCATTTCGCCGTCTAATTGGATATGGTGGCATTTTGAAGGAAATACATAAGGAATTGAATCTTGATGATGCAGAGGATGGTGATCTTGTAAAGATCGAAGAAGATAATGATGAGGTAGCTAATGAAGCTTTTGAAGTCATGGCGTATTGGCATCCTGGCATTAAGAATTACATAATTAAGTAAAAGAGTATCAGAGTAAAGAATTGAGTAGCCAATTTATTGCGGGAGGTTTTATTTATGCATAAAATGTTTAATTTTGGATTTATCTTAACAATATCAGGTTTTATAATGTTATTCTTAGCCAAGCTTAGTTCAGAAGCTCTTCTTTTCGGAGTAGAAAATGATATTAATGATTTTTTTGGTATATTTAGCTGGCATGTTTATATTATTCCACTTGTGTTTTTGATTATTGGTTTACCATTTGTTATTGTCATTTTGCTGATTTGGTCTTTGAAATGGAGAAATAAAAAATAGGGCAAATATAGCCCTATTTTTTATTTATTTTTACCTTTTAAAGTGATTCTTGATTCTAATGCTGCTTTTTTCGTGACTGTTATTGTTTTCTCTTTTCCTGTCTTTACTCTACGACCATCTATGCTAATCCATTGAACCATTTTGACTTTATAATATCTATATTCATTTCTTATTTGAAACTGTCCTTTTTTTCCTTTAGGAATAGACCTTCTGGCAGTTGTTGATATTGATTTCTCTGAACCGAGAGAAACTGAGAGATTGATTTTTGTATATGGAATTTGCACTCCGGGTCCTATACTAAACGATGTTTTGGTAGTGTAGTTTTTTGTCATAGTACCTGGACCATGAAATACAGAACCTTTATTTTGCCATTTTCCAAAAGATTTTTTCACGTATTTCTGCTTTCCTGATTGCATCCAGTAAGTATATGTAGGCTCATTACCTGATAATGCGAAACTAGTTGAAGGTAAAAATAGATTTACAACCATTGCTATAAGTAATAGTGTTAAAAGGTTCTTTTTCAATTTGTTTCATTCTCCTCTATAATTTTTTATCTTTATTAACATTTTACATAAATTCTTTAATTTTTAAATAAAAATTAATTGAATCTTGGTGATGCAGAGGACGGAGATCTTGTGAAGATCGAGGAATATAATGATGAGGTAGCCAATGAAGCTTTTGAAGTCATGGCGTATTGGTATCCTGGTATTAAGAATTATAGTTAAATAAAGAGAGTAGGCCTTAGGTCTACTCTCTTATTTGATTCGTTTAGTTATTTTATATTTATTTAAAAGATTTTATGATCAAAAGAATAATAAAAAATGGTTGCAAAAAAAATACACTCCTGATTAGAATTTAATAACTTTTTTTGAATAAAATTTAAAAAAAGCATAAAATTACCTCCTAGTATGATATGTTACACATATCACTTATTATTGGAGGGATTAATTTTTATGAAAAGAACTTGGCAAATAGTTGTGGTGTTAGCTTTGTTAATATCTGCTTGTATGAATGGAACTTCAATGGCTAGCGCTGCTACTAGTAAGAAAAGTAGTGCTGTTGGTAATAATGTGTCCTTTGATTTATCACAAATGAAATTTTCAAAAGATGAAATTGAGAGAATAAAAGAAACTGTAGAGAGTGATGAGATTCAAAAAGAAGCTGAGAGAGGGCTTGCTCTACAACCATATGTAGATGCTAGTGGTACTTTTATCAAATTTGATCACAAGAAAGCATTGAAAGATGGCTTGTCGCCGACACTTGTTATGGAAACTAAAAAAATCTACGATAGGGCAAATGCTTCTTTAGCAAAGTCTCAACCACAATTTACTGTTTCAGCTAAATGTAAAGGATCTAATCGTTATGAAGGGAATTGGGTATCAGGTACACTCTACCTTAATTCTTGTACGGTTAATAAAATGGTTACTATTTTAAACGGAGGTGGAGGAGCATCAGCACTTATTGGGTTAATTCCTGGAGGAGTTGCAGCTGGAGCAATTTCGGTAGCAGTTTATAGTCTGGGGGCTAGTATTTTAAGTTACAATAATGCTGAGGGAAAAGGCGTTAAAATTAGAGTTTTAAGAAACCCTTTTAATGGCCAAAGATACCCTTATTGGATAACGTCACAGTAATTTTTAAAATGAAGGGAGATGTTTATGAAGCTGTTAAAAATATCTCTAGTTATAACCTCTTTAGTAGTTATTTCAATTAGTCTCTATACATTATTTTTTGATTCATCTCATTCTACTGGACATATTACATTTCCCTTGATGGGATTACTGTTGGTAATATTAATAGCTATGATTATAAAGAATAAGAAAATGCAGTAAGTAGTAAAATTAAGAGCCTGTAAGGGCTCTTTTTTTGTTTTATGTTTGAGTCTTGGATTGCTACAGCTATTAGGAATATGGAGTTCAACGATCGAATTGAAGACTGGAAAACGAACATCCCAAGAAACCCCGACAAATCAACATTTGTTCATTTTCAGATGTCTGTCAACGGTAAATGTCTGACTGAAGCGAAAGCGGAAGGAATTTAAGGAGTTGACAGACTCACTACACCCGAACCCTCTTGGCACTGAACAAACAACCGTTTGTTCCTGCCAACCGGCGAGGGAGCCCCTCAAAGAATGAGGGGTTGGGGAGTTCGATAAAGGGGGTCAAGGGGAAGAGTTCCCCTTGTAGGTTCGGACAAAGTCCGAGGTCTTTTTTTCCATGCAAGGCATGGCTCGGCGGATCGCCGACAAGCCTCGCAGAGCACACCTTTACGTAGGTAAAGTATAGTGTGATATACTTACATGGAAGTGTCCCGATCATGTCCACCCTCGAATGGAGTTGGTTTTTGTGAGTTTTGCGGTAGTTCATATGCAGAAAATAAAAGCGCCAGCATTGAAAGGTATGCAGATTCATCATCAACGAGAAAAGATAAGTCATACAAATCCGGATATTGATGAAGAGCGTTCACATGAAAATTATGACTTAGTGAACAAAGAAGATATTGATTTTAATGAACGAGTGAAAAGTATAATTGAATCGCAAAAAGTGGGAACACGAAAGAC
>NZ_JAQFWW010000018.1 GCF_027706145.1 Bacillus changyiensis
CTGTAGTGATTCTTTTTTTAACGGTTAAGTTAGAAAGGGCGCACGGTGGATGCCTTGGCACTAGGAGCCGATGAAGGACGGGACGAACACCGATATGCTTCGGGGAGCTGTAAGCAAGCTTTGATCCGGAGATTTCCGAATGGGGAAACCCACTGCTCGTAATGGAGCAGTATCCATATCTGAATTCATAGGATATGAGAAGGCAGACCCGGGGAACTGAAACATCTAAGTACCCGGAGGAAGAGAAAGCAAATGCGATTCCCTGAGTAGCGGCGAGCGAAACGGGAACAGCCCAAACCAAGAGGCTTGCCTCTTGGGGTTGTAGGACACTCTATGTGGAGTTACAAAAGAACGAGGTAGATGAAGAGGTCTGGAAAGGCCCGCCATAGGAGGTAACAGCCCTGTAGTCAAAACTTCGTTCTCTCCTGAGTGGATCCTGAGTACGGCGGAACACGTGAAATTCCGTCGGAATCCGGGAGGACCATCTCCCAAGGCTAAATACTCCCTAGTGACCGATAGTGAACCAGTACCGTGAGGGAAAGGTGAAAAGCACCCCGGAAGGGGAGTGAAAGAGATCCTGAAACCGTGTGCCTACAAGTAGTCAGAGCCCGTTTATGGGTGATGGCGTGCCTTTTGTAGAATGAACCGGCGAGTTACGATCCCGTGCAAGGTTAAGTTTGAAAAGACGGAGCCGCAGCGAAAGCGAGTCTGAATAGGGCGCATGAGTACGTGGTCGTAGACCCGAAACCAGGTGATCTACCCATGTCCAGGGTGAAGTTCAGGTAACACTGAATGGAGGCCCGAACCCACGCACGTTGAAAAGTGCGGGGATGAGGTGTGGGTAGGGGTGAAATGCCAATCGAACCTGGAGATAGCTGGTTCTCTCCGAAATAGCTTTAGGGCTAGCCTCAAGGTAAGAGTCTTGGAGGTAGAGCACTGATTGGACTAGGGGCCCCTACCGGGTTACCGAATTCAGTCAAACTCCGAATGCCAATGACTTATCCTTGGGAGTCAGACTGCGAGTGATAAGATCCGTAGTCGAAAGGGAAACAGCCCAGACCGCCAGCTAAGGTCCCAAAGTATACGTTAAGTGGAAAAGGATGTGGAGTTGCTTAGACAACCAGGATGTTGGCTTAGAAGCAGCCACCATTTAAAGAGTGCGTAATAGCTCACTGGTCGAGTGACTCTGCGCCGAAAATGTACCGGGGCTAAACGTATCACCGAAGCTGCGGACTGTTCTTACGAACAGTGGTAGGAGAGCGTTCTAAGGGCTGTGAAGCGAGACCGGAAGGACTCGTGGAGCGCTTAGAAGTGAGAATGCCGGTATGAGTAGCGAAAGAGGGGTGAGAATCCCCTCCACCGAATGCCTAAGGTTTCCTGAGGAAGGCTCGTCCGCTCAGGGTTAGTCGGGACCTAAGCCGAGGCCGAAAGGCGTAGGCGATGGACAACAGGTTGATATTCCTGTACCACCTCCTCACCATTTGAGCAATGGGGGGACGCAGGAGGATAGGGTAAGCGCGGTATTGGATATCCGCGTCCAAGCAGTTAGGCTGGGAAATAGGCAAATCCGTTTCCCACATAAGGCTGAGCTGTGATGGCGAGTGACAATTGAGTTGCGAGTTCCTGATTCCACACTGCCAAGAAAAGCCTCTAGCGAGGTGAGAGGTGCCCGTACCGCAAACCGACACAGGTAGGCGAGGAGAGAATCCTAAGGTGTTCGAGAGAACTCTCGTTAAGGAACTCGGCAAAATGACCCCGTAACTTCGGGAGAAGGGGTGCTCTGATAGGGTGCAAGCCCGAGAGAGCCGCAGTGAATAGGCCCAGGCGACTGTTTAGCAAAAACACAGGTCTCTGCGAAGCCGTAAGGCGAAGTATAGGGGCTGACGCCTGCCCGGTGCTGGAAGGTTAAGAGGAGCGCTTAGCGTAAGCGAAGGTGCGAATTGAAGCCCCAGTAAACGGCGGCCGTAACTATAACGGTCCTAAGGTAGCGAAATTCCTTGTCGGGTAAGTTCCGACCCGCACGAAAGGCGCAACGATCTGGGCACTGTCTCAACGAGAGACTCGGTGAAATTATAGTACCTGTGAAGATGCAGGTTACCCGCGACAGGACGGAAAGACCCCGTGGAGCTTTACTGCAGCCTGATATTGAATGTTGGTACAGCTTGTACAGGATAGGTAGGAGCCTTGGAAACCGGAGCGCTAGCTTCGGTGGAGGCATCGGTGGGATACTACCCTGGCTGTATTGACCTTCTAACCCGCTGCCCTTATCGGGCAGGGAGACAGTGTCAGGTGGGCAGTTTGACTGGGGCGGTCGCCTCCTAAAAGGTAACGGAGGCGCCCAAAGGTTCCCTCAGAATGGTTGGAAATCATTCGTAGAGTGTAAAGGCACAAGGGAGCTTGACTGCGAGACCTACAAGTCGAGCAGGGACGAAAGTCGGGCTTAGTGATCCGGTGGTTCCGCATGGAAGGGCCATCGCTCAACGGATAAAAGCTACCCCGGGGATAACAGGCTTATCTCCCCCAAGAGTCCACATCGACGGGGAGGTTTGGCACCTCGATGTCGGCTCATCGCATCCTGGGGCTGTAGTCGGTCCCAAGGGTTGGGCTGTTCGCCCATTAAAGCGGTACGCGAGCTGGGTTCAGAACGTCGTGAGACAGTTCGGTCCCTATCCGTCGCGGGCGCAGGAAATTTGAGAGGAGCTGTCCTTAGTACGAGAGGACCGGGATGGACGCACCGCTGGTGTACCAGTTGTTCTGCCAAGGGCATCGCTGGGTAGCTATGTGCGGACGGGATAAGTGCTGAAAGCATCTAAGCATGAAGCCCCCCTCAAGATGAGATTTCCCATTCCGCAAGGAAGTAAGATCCCTGAAAGATGATCAGGTTGATAGGTCTGAGGTGGAAGTGTGGTGACACATGGAGCTGACAGATACTAATCGATCGAGGACTTAACCTAAAA
>NZ_JAQFWW010000020.1 GCF_027706145.1 Bacillus changyiensis
TTTAAAACTCGGTAGTCAAGCGGTACACTCCCATTTCGCTTTGTTAGTTTCCGAAGCTTTCTTTGAAATTTTTGTACGGATATTGAATGGGGTTTTACTTGGTATTTTTGATTTTTTAAATCGTAATAATATCCAAATCCTAAGAATTTCAAGTCTTTTGGGCGAGAGATTTTACTCTTTTCCACATTGACAATCAATCCTAGTTTCTTTTCTATAAATTTCACGATTGACTCAATCACTCTATTGGCTGCTTTCTCACTCTTCACAAAGATGAGGGCATCATCAGCGTATCTCACGAATTGGAGTCCTCTACTTTCTAGTTCCTTATCCAGTTCGTTCAACATAATATTACTCAACAGTGGGCTTAGGTTTCCTCCTTGCGGAGTTCCAACTGGTGTTTCTTCATATTTTCCATTCACCATAACTCCACTGACAAGGAATTTTCTTATTAGAGAAATAACATCACCATCATCTATATTATTAGAAATGATTCGCATGAGTTTATCGTGGTGGACTGTATCGAAAAATCTTTCGAGGTCAATGTCCACAACCCAATCATATCCGTCATTCAGAAATTCCAAGCTTTTAATCATTGCCATCTCGCAACTTTTTTTCGGTCTAAAACCATAACTGAATTCACTGAATTGCTTTTCAAATATCGGACTGAGTACTTGATGAATGGCTTGTTGAACTACTCTATCCACTACTGTTGGTATTCCCAACTTGCGCATCTTGCCATTTTCTTTTGGGATTTCCACTCTTAAGGCAGCTTGTGGTTGGTATTTTCTTGTTCTGATGCGCTGATATAGTTCATTTTTGTTCTCCCTCAGATATTGCTTTAGCTCTTCAACTGTTACTCCATCGACCCCACTCGCACCTTTGTTTTTATAGACACGTAAGTAGGCTTCGTTCTATTTCGATTACTTAGAATTTGTTCTAAAAGTTTCACACTCGTTTCTCCTTCCCTTTCACGTAGTAAGTGATTTCTCCATTTTGGCTATCCTTTGAGGTACGCTCATACTTTCACCATTAACACATTCGGAGTACTTCACTTACGCATTCCTGGTGTCGAAACACTATAAATTGTTCAGCCCTTCATGAATCAATTTCACTACTATGGCTTCGGCTGACTTCTTGCGACTAACCTTTTTCGACTGTACTTCCGTACATTCGCAAGACCTCCCAGGGTAAGACAACTATCTTTCCTCTTTTACTCGCCTGATTTACCCTACAAAGTTACGCACATCTTTTGGACTTTGACTTGTTATGGAGCCTTATCCCTTTGTGGAGCCTTGGTATCAGATTTCTGTTCGTCGAGCCAAGATTTTATTCCACGCTTCTTTCAGCCCTTATCTCACGATAAGT
>NZ_JAQFWW010000021.1 GCF_027706145.1 Bacillus changyiensis
TCGTCCTGAGCCAGGATCAAACTCTCCATAAAATGGAGTGCAGATTAGTTCGTCACAAGTGACGACATCTGCCCTGACTTGCACTAAATGTGCTTTGTATTTCTTGAATTAACAGGTACGTCTTGTCTTGTTTAGTTTTCAAAGATCATTTCTAAAGCAACTCTATTATTATATCTCTATTGAAATAAATAGTCAAGTGCTTTTTTAAAAAATGGTGGAGCCTAGCGGGATCGAACCGCTGACCTCCTGCGTGCAAAGCAGGCGCTCTCCCAGCTGAGCTAAGGCCCCAAATAATGGTCGGGAAGACAGGATTCGAACCTGCGACCCCATGGTCCCAAACCATGTGCTCTACCAAGCTGAGCTACTTCCCGATAATGGCGCGCCCGAGAGGAGTCGAACCCCTAACCTTTTGATCCGTAGTCAAACGCTCTATCCAATTGAGCTACGGGCGCATATATCAAATGCCGAGGGCCGGACTTGAACCGGCACGGTAGTCACCTACCGCAGGATTTTAAGTCCTGTGTGTCTGCCAATTCCACCACCCCGGCGTGGATGGTTGGAGCGGAAGACGGGATTCGAACCCGCGACCCCCACCTTGGCAAGGTGGTGTTCTACCACTGAACTACTTCCGCGTTTTTTAATGCGGGTGAAGGGACTCGAACCCCCACGTCGTAAGACACTAGATCCTAAGTCTAGCGCGTCTGCCAATTCCGCCACACCCGCATATAACATGGTGAGCCATGAAGGACTCGAACCTTCG
>NZ_JAQFWW010000022.1 GCF_027706145.1 Bacillus changyiensis
ACAAAGGCGCGCTTCGTCTGATCTGGACGGTTGTAGTAACCTCTGGCAACACCTGCACCACCAATATACAGTTCCCCAGGAATGCCTGGCGGCACTTGCTTTCCATCTTGGTCAAGGACATAGACACGTGTATGATCAATTGGCGCCCCCAATTTGATCACCTCACTGTTTGGCGGACAAGGCCAGACAAGGGCATCAACCGTCGTTTCTGTCGGACCATAATTGTTGTATAGCTTGTAACCTTGCGCTGTTATTTGCCGTGCCAATTGGAGTTCAAGCTTTTCACCACCGCAGATGACCACATCTAAACTGTCCGCTTTTTTCGTTTGTCCTGCTAAAAGCGCACGCAAGGTCGCCGGTACAAATTGGGCAATCCGCACTTGATATTCATTCAAGAAATTGATCAGCTTTTCTGGTTGGAACATCACCTGTTTTTCCGCAATCACAACGATAGCTCCAGACATGAGCGGAATCAATGTTTCCTCAACACTCACATCAAAAGACGGGTTTGTCATATGAAGAATCGCATCTCCCGGGGACACATCGTATGTTCGCTCAAACCATTGCCATAAATTCAAAACACTGTGCTGTTCAATTAATACACCTTTTGGCTCTCCAGTTGATCCAGACGTGTAAATCATATAAGCAAGATGGTGCCCCTCTGTTACTGATGGTGGATTTAATT
>NZ_JAQFWW010000023.1 GCF_027706145.1 Bacillus changyiensis
TTCAATTCTCTGTTTTTCTTTTATGGATGTAAAGCGTTTTTGCTGTACAGATGTAAGGTTATCGTACCCAATCTCTTTTGCAATTTCAAGAAACTTATCATCATCTGAAACACTTTTGAGTTTTATCTGCAGTTTTTCGATTCTTTCTTTCTCTTTCTCTACTCCTAATTGGTATTCTTTCAACTGGATATATGCAGCTGAGTATTCTTCCAACTTTTTTGACGTTTGATAGATCTTACTTGCATGAAATTTCTTCAAACTAAAATTCATTGGTTCAGTGCTTTTTCCGTTGCTTGTTGCGTCTATCAATCCTTTATACTTTTCTTGTACAACATCATCCATACTTTCTGAATGTTGGTAACTTGTTGTTAGAGTATGATCAAGTTCGTTGACATCATTGATTGTGTCCGTCCGTGTTTTTTGTGCCTTGGACATATTCTCATGATAGTTTTTTTCGGTCCACTTATCTAAGTGTATAACATCTTTGATACTGTCGATAATGCCGTCCATTTCCGATTTGAGTGAAGAGACAACTTGATCGGCCGTTTTATCGGCATTGTCAAGCTCCTGACTTAAAAAAGATAATTCTACATATAAGTCTTCCAACTTTTTATTTTTAATCACATAAGAGATGGTTTCAAAGAAAACAATTTTTTCTTTT
>NZ_JAQFWW010000024.1 GCF_027706145.1 Bacillus changyiensis
TATCTGCTCTTCTTGTTGTATGATGTCACCAGCAAAAATACGTTTTCCGAGTTTATAAAATTCAGTATGGATATCAAGTACCGATTGTTCCCTTTGATCTGATCCCCACATGAGCGCCGCATCTTTGTCATCACTAGACACCACACATCCGCCACCTGCATCATGATATAAGAACCAGCTCCTATCATTTTTGATGGTCAGGCTTATCCCCTCATCATCCCAATAGTGCATCTGCTCGCCGTCCCATACGCGATAGTGAAGATGTGTCATTTTGTATCCTCCAATAGATCAGGATTTTCATAGATATTACCGATGACTTCGTGATATTTTATTGACTCACTTGAATTACGCAAAACAGGCAAAATATAATCATAGTAGTCTTCGTCACCATCGTGACATTGAACCATAAAAGCGCCATTTCTAAATTCAACAATTAAATAAGGTCTGGTTAAGTCAGTTGAAAGAATATCCCCCTCATAAATCTCATGAAAGTTTTTGTCCTTTAATCCGGTGTATAAATCCCGGCTGATTAGTTCATATTCATCGGAAAACACCGGAGATAGTTCAGCCGCTGCCCTTGCTTCCAATTGCCCGATGCTGTACCATTTCATTTCAATG
>NZ_JAQFWW010000025.1 GCF_027706145.1 Bacillus changyiensis
AGCCAGCCGCCGAAGGTGGGACAGATGATTGGGGTGAAGTCGTAACAAGGTAGCCGTATCGGAAGGTGCGGCTGGATCACCTCCTTTCTAAGGATATATACGGAAGATAGGACCTTCGGTCTTATCAGACAGGTACGTTTAAGATCTTGTTTAGTTTTGAAGGAACTTCTTTTTCCTTTTATCATAAAAAAGATGGGCCTGTAGCTCAGCTGGTTAGAGCGCACGCCTGATAAGCGTGAGGTCGGTGGTTCGAGTCCACTCAGGCCCACCATCTTTATTTACGGGGCCTTAGCTCAGCTGGGAGAGCGCCTGCTTTGCACGCAGGAGGTCAGCGGTTCGATCCCGCTAGGCTCCACCAACGTGTTCTTTGAAAACTAGATAACGTAAGTAAACAATCACAAGGCTTGCAGGATGCAAGTCATGCCGATGTTACCACAGGATGTGGTGATGTTAATCGGCGATCATTACTGTAGTGATTCTTTTTTTAACGGTTAAGTTAGAAAGGGCGCACGGTGGATGCCTTGGCACTAGGAGCCGATGAAGGACGGGACGAACACCGATATGCTTCGGGGAGCTGTAAGCAAGCTT
>NZ_JAQFWW010000026.1 GCF_027706145.1 Bacillus changyiensis
TTAATAGTCATTTAGATCGAGCCCCTAATAATTTATTAATTGAGTTGATCGTCTTGGTCAGTTCGTCATTCTTTTTTTCTCCGTGATGAAGTAGATCATTTGCAGCTACGGCTAATCTTCCTACTCCTTCAAAGAAAGCTTTATCAGCCTCCAAAGATCTAATTTTTTCCTCAATTTTGGAGATATAATCTAAGTACCCTTCGTTTACAATATCGTGCATGGCTGTATGTGCCTGATCGCGGTCCTTGTCAAAGTCAGTGGCAGATTCTCCGACCCAGTGTTGATCTAGATGGGGTTTTAAAATTTTTCTAATATGAGAAATTCCTTTTTCATGTTCTCCCTGTATTTTTTTCTTTACTGCTTTTAATTTTTGAATTTGGTGTTCTGCATGATGTATACCTTGCTTAATCATACTGTGAATACCACTCAAAATCGTTGCATGACTCATTTGTTTCACCTCAATATAAGGAATTATACAGATTTAACCACTGAATTTTTTTCCATACCTTTAATCATAAAAAAGAAGTGAAGTGAGTGAAATAGTGATATAGAACTGTTTTTTATAGGTAT